>CAVZPC010000014.1:0-54471 GCA_963777005.1 uncultured Acidobacteriaceae bacterium
CAGCGAGTAGCCATAGGAATAGCGGATGGTTTCTGTTGGAGTCGCCGAGCCGGTGAAATATCCTCTGCCGCTGGCGTCGTGAACGTCGCTCCAGGTTCCTTGTGGATTCCAATGCCACGCTTCGACGGCAAGCTCGGTGTTCTGACGATAAGTGACCGGTTCCCAGCCCGAAGCCATCGTTTTCTCCAGCGTGGGTTGCAGGAAGTCTTTATCAATCGCTTCCACTGCGATACGATCCACGCCTGCACCGAGCGTCTGGTTCGGCACGAAGTGGTTGGTGGGGTGTGAGAGATCCACGGTGATGGTTTGACTGAAAGAAGGAAGCGCAAGGGCGAGACAGACAAAAACGGCGGGCAGATTTTTCAAGAGAACCACCTCCCATCGCTATATTAAAACGATTGAATAAAGGAGTATACGGGAGAGAAACGGTTGCGTGCGCAATAATTTTCCAGATCGAATCCTCTGCCAGGTCAGCGAGCGAACAAATGGAAAATCCTGCTGAGGGCCTGGTGCAGGATGTGACGCACCATTTCCGGCGGAAGAATCTCCCGCAAGGAGGAGTGCGCCGTCGGCGCCGGAATGATGGTGAACATCAGCATCAGGAATGCGAACAGCGCCAACCACATTCGCACGCCGGAAACTCGCGGCCAATCTGCCACTTGTGGGTGCCGCAGGCTGCTCAGCCACAGCAGCGCCGCCCACACCAGCCATCCCGTCCACAGGAAATACGCCATCGGCAGAAGAATCAGAATGGTCAGGCGCGATACAAACTTGTGCACCTCGGGTGCGATCGAGAAAACAATGTGTCCTCCGTCGAGTTGACCGCCGGGGAGCAAATTCAGGGAAGTCGCCAGCATCCCTACCCATGCAGCGATTGCGGTGGGATGAAGCAACACGCGATCGAGGGGAAGCGCAGCTGCTCCGTGAACCAATCCCGTTGCCACCAGGAATCGATGCACAACGTGGAAAATCAGCGGATAGCCCAGTTGATAATCTTCCGGGCCTAGGGCAAAACGTATCGGCCTCGACCATGCCAGCGAAACGACGAGTACGGCCAACGCAACCACGAAGCCCGCGATCGGCCCGGCGATGCCAATATCGAACAGCGCAGTGCGGGAGCGAATCCGCGACCGGATCAGAATCACAGCTCCCATGGTTCCAATCGGAGTCGGCACGGGAATGAAGAAAGGCAGCGTCGCGTAAACGCCGTAGTGGCGACAGTACAAGTAGTGGCCCATCTCATGAGCCAGGAAAAAAAGCATCAGCGTTGCCATGAAGGGCAAGCCGCCCAGCAGCCGCGCGGGATGAGAAAACGCCCAGTTTGCGGGAAAAAACGGTAGAGAATCGTCGTTTACCGAGAGTGCCGGCTGGCCGTGATGGAAGTTGTATTCCATGCGTGCGCCCATTACCAGCGTGGTAAAACATGTGGCCAACAGCAGCAGGAGATGCAGCCAATATCGTGGTTTTGGAGGAGACGGTACCCGCTCCGGCGCCGGCCGAACGTATTCAAGGGTGGAAGAAGCGGTTGGGGGAGTGGGCTCCGACATGCGATTCCTGGCCTCGCGATTTCATCGAGGCCCTTCGTTAGATGCTACTACGCTGGGGTCGACTAAGTCTGGGTCGACTGGCGTGGAACAGATCGATCCGCTTCTTAACTTTGTAAGGAACTTCCGCAGATTTCCCTGAAACTAGAGGCCACTAGCCGGAAGACGCCGCTCTCAATCAATCAATCAATCAATCGATTGCAGTTCTTTGCCCGGCTTGAAGCGCACGGCTTTTCCCGGCGGAATCGACACTTCGGCGCCAGTGCGCGGATTTCGTCCAATGCCGGTCTTTCGCGGGCGCACGTTAAACACGCCAAATCCCCGCAGTTCAATGCGATGGCCGCGGGCCAGCGACTTCTTCATGCTCTCGAAGACGGTTTCTACCGCCAACTCGGCCTTGGTCTTGGTGATGCCGGTTTTGGCCACCACTTCGTTGATGATATCGAGCTTGATCACGAACGGCTCCCGGGTGCGGTGTGAAGATTATGCTTCAAGTGATTGATGCTATGGGAGATAAGAGAGATTGTCAACGGGAGCATCTGTACCGTAAACTGGCTGGTCTCCAAACACCAACTGAGCAATTGTGCAACCGGGTAATTGTGTGATTTCAGAACAAGCGGGTGAAGTATGCAGGTTTTGAATCGCCCGATTACAAAATTACCCAATTACTCAATTTTCCCAAGGAGCTCCATGCTGAAGAGTGACCGGTGGATTCGCAAAGTGGCCCGCGAACATGACATGATCAACCCTTTTTCCGAGAAGCAGGTGCGCGAAGGCGTGATTTCTTACGGCCTGTCATCTTACGGATACGACCTGCGAGTGGCCGACGAATTCAAGATTTTTACCAACGTCAACAGCACCATCGTCGATCCCAAGAATTTTGACGAAAAGTCTTTTGTCACGGTGCGCACCGATATCTGCATCGTTCCGCCCAACTCGTTCGCGCTCGCCCGCTCCGTGGAATATTTCAAAATTCCCCGCGACATTCTGACAATCTGCGTCGGCAAGAGCACCTACGCCCGTTGCGGCATCATCGTCAATGTCACCCCATTCGAGCCCGAGTGGGAAGGCTTCGTCACCCTCGAAATCTCGAACACTACGCCGCTGCCGGCCCGCATCTACGCCAACGAAGGCCTCTGCCAGATTCTTTTCTTCCAGTCCGACGAAGTCTGCGAAACCAGCTACGCCGACCGCAAAGGCAAGTACCAGTCGCAACAGGGAATTGTGCTGCCGAAGTTGTAGCGTGGACTAACGGGGAGGAATCAGGAAATGCTTTGACGGACAGAAGAATCTGCGGTATAGCCCGTCTGAATCACATAAACCGCCAAATTACTCTCTCATCTACCGCCCGTTCTCATCTTCCTTGAACATGTACTTGATGGCGGGCTTGTAAATCATCAGGTTTGGACCACCATCTTCTCGGACCACCTTGATGCAACTCTTGTCGTACCACTCGATGATGCCGTGCACTTCTTCGCCGTCACGCAGCACAATCACCATCGGCGTTCTCGACTGCATCTGCTTCTGGTAATAAAAATTCTCCGCGTTGGTCTGCTCCGGCGGAGCCGTCTTTCGTCCGCCGCCCCCACCTCCGCCCATGGAACGATCGCCACGGTCACCGCGATCATAACTGCGCTCCGGCCCGCGCTCCATTCCACGCTCCGGGCGCTCGTGCCGTTCCCGGCGCTCTGTCACCTGCATGTGACCGGAATTATGGTTGGAGTTGTGATTGCCGTGATTATGGTCCACGCGCGGCAGCGCGGGACGGATCAGCTTGCGGTTGGCAAAATTATCTTGTTCGTCCGACGGTTTGACTGGGGTCGGATCCATCGTCTCTTTCATAGCGGCGCTACTCCTGCACACCCTCTCGCGCAAACGATAACGTCAAAGAGCCCTTGAGAGTATTTACGAAGGCGTGAAATTTAAACTTACCGTACCACAGGAGTCTTCCCAAAACAATCCTACTGTCGTGCCAGTATCGTGCCCTTTACGGGCACCAGTAGGCTAAATCTTGCACACACCCTTTGCTGGTTTCAGCTCGTATTTGTCATGTCGGTGCCTTTTCGCTCCCTGCCGCTCCAGGTCACCAGCGCCACCAGCGTTGCCACTACTACCACGGTCCAGGCCAGAACTGGCGGATACATGCCGCCATAGCGGTTTTCCGCCAGCTTCGCTTGAATCACCACATTGCGTGACGAAAGCAGATTGCCCAGTTGATACGCAAACCCGGGAAACGTGCCGCGCACTGCCGAGGGGGAGAGTTCATTCAAATGGGCGGGAATCACTCCCCATGCGCCCTGCACCATGAACTGCATCAGAAATCCACCCAGAGCCAGCATGGGGACGGTATGCGAGTATGCCCATAAAGGAATCACAGGAATAGCCAGCAGCGCGGCGGTTACTATGGCACGCCGCCGTCCAATCTTCTCTGACCAGGTACCAAACAAAATGCCGCCCAGCAGAGCGCCGACCATGCCCATCACCGTGATGAACATCACCGTCTGCGGTGAGAATTGATGTCCCTTGGTCAGAAATGTCGGATACAGATCTTGGGTCCCATGGCTGAAAGAATTGAAGGCGAACATCAGCAGCACCAACAGGAGGAAGGTTCCGAAGTAGGTCAGGATGTCCTTCCCCAGCCCACTCTCAGCCTTTTTCGATACTTGCCCCTGCAACCACGCGGGAGACTCATCCACCTTGCTGCGAATGTAAATCACCAGAAAAGCCGGCAGTGCGCCGATCACAAACATTCCCCGCCAGCCCACGAAATGGAATGCCGTCCCGTAAACTAAGGCCGCCATCAAGTAGCCGACGGCGTAACCTTCCTGCAGCAGGCCTGAGAAAAATCCACGTCCCTCGGGCGGCAGCGTCTCGAATGCCAACGCCGCGCCCACCCCCCATTCGCCGCCCATCGCGATTCCAAATAACGCCCGCGTGATCAGGAAAATTTTCAACGAAGGAGCGAACGCCGACGCCAGCTCGAACACCGAGTAGGCGATGATATCGACCATCAGCGTTACTCGCCGACCGTACTTGTCGGCCATCAGTCCGAAAAGAAATGCGCCAATAGGACGAAAGGCCAGCGTGATAAAAATCGCTTCTGCCACCGCAGAAATCTTAGCTTGGAATTGCGTGGCGATCGCACTCACGCAGAAGGTGAGAATGAAGAAATCAAAAGCATCCAGCGACCAGCCCAGAAAACAGGCCGTGAACGTGTTCCTTTGCACCGGGGTCAGCCGGCGAAAGTGGCCGAGAAACTCCATCCGGATTCCTCCGTGCCATCCGCTATACGCCGGAAGGTTCTGCGAATGCTAGCATATTGGGTTCGATCAACCATTAGGAATGAATAAGTGGTCGGTCTCTTGGCGCATTTAAAATGAATCATGCCGTGCGAGTGTCGATTGTTGTGAGAACCCTTTGGTCCGAGCAATGAATGTGTTGGCGGGAATACTCGTGCTGGCGATTGGTATTGCCGTGGCTTGGGGGAAATGAAAATCCAAAATTGACACTACAGAACAATTCCGCCATGCCCGACCTCGACTCTCCGCAACGCCAGGCGCCCGATTCGCTCATGCTGACCGGCTTCTGGTATCGAGCTCTGCCCGCCGACCGCGTCCACCGCAATCAACTGCACAAAGCGACGCTGCTCGAGATTCCGCTGGTCATCGGACGCGATCGCGTCGGCCATCCCTTCGCCCTACGCGATGCCTGTCCTCACCGCGGGATGCCCCTCAACGGCGGCCATTTCGACGGAGAAAATATCGAGTGCCCCTACCATGGCTGGAAGTTCGACGCCCACAACGGCCAGTGCCAACTCATCCCCTCGCTCACCGCTGACCAGAATCTGAAAGTCGATCGCATTTACGCCGGCAGCTATCCCTGCGAAGAACAGGATGGTTTTATCTGGGTCTACATCCCGGATCAGGGGCCGCCGGGCGCAGGCTTCACCGAACCCAAGGAAGCTCCCGAGCCCGCGCCGATTATCGAAAAATTCGGCGTACCGGGAAAAGACAAATACAAGCTCGCCTACCTCACCGCCGATATGCCCGTCAGCATCGATCACGGCATCATCGGACTCATGGATCCGGCCCACGGCCCGTTTGTTCATCAAGCCTGGTGGTGGCGCAGCCGCCACAGCATTCATGAGAAGAAGAAAAACTTTGAGCCGATTCCCAACGGCTTCCGCATGAGCGCGCACACGCCCAGCTCAAACTCCGCGCCCTACAAGCTGTTGCGCCTCTATGCGGCCGCCGATTCCATTACCACCACCATCGACTTCACCCTACCCAACCTGCGCAGCGAAACTATCCGGGCAGGGAAGTACTGGTTTTCCTCGCTCACCACCGTCACGCCCATCACGCGCAACCAGTGCCGCATCGATGTCGTCGCCGCCTGGAATCTTTTTCGCTGGTTGCCCTTCGGCCCCGAGCTGTTGAAATTCGTTTTCGCTAAATTCGTCGAGCAGGACCGCCGCACTATGGAACTCCAGGCCGAAGGCCTGAAGTACAATCCTCATCTCATGCTGATTGATGACGCCGACCGCCCCGCCAAATGGTACTTCCAACTCAAGGCCGCGCACCTCGAGGCCAAACGCACGGGTAGTGCGATGAAGCATCCCATGTCCGGGTCGGTTACGTTGAAATGGAGAAGCTGAGGAGCTTTCTGGGCGTGTACCCTGGCAAAGCCAAGAGAAGCCCGCATCCGACCCGTGCGTTTGTCGGCTACGGATCTTTACCAGATGATCTTCAGCCCCTTGTACAGACTGAATTTCTCATCCGGAGTGGCAATCGGGATCTTCTCGACCAGCGCCTGCGCGATGATTTGACGATCGAACGGATCGCGATGATGAAGGGGTAGCTCGAACAGATGGAATGCGTGTTCGGACGTGTAGGGCAGGATGCGAACGCCGATCTCATCGACCGCTCTGCGAGCATCCTCCTCGGAGAGTCTCAACTTGCCCAGCGCGCTCTTGATGGCGATCTCAACCAAAGAAATTGCGCTCAATTCAAGAGTGTTTTGTGGATTCTGCAACACGGCCTTTGCGCGAGTGCTGAGATTCTCTGGAGACTCCACCGCGAAAATCAGAGCCGCAGTGTCGAGAAGCAGGCGCACTTCAATCCCGCCCCGTGACGAAAGCTTCGACTTCCTCGTCCATCATCGGTTTCCACCAATTCTGGTCGAGTACCTGGATCTTTCCTCGTAGCGTCCCCAGCGTGCGCTTCTTGCCCGTAGGCTTCGTGGTGCGCACAATATCGACAACCGGCACGCCTCGGCGGCAAATCGTCACAGGCTTGCCATCTTCTGCCGCCTTGATCAGCTCCGGCAACTTGTTCTTGGCGTCGGCTACGCTGACTTTCACAATAGCATTATAGCTATTTTACATAGCTATGTACAGATACGTCTCAAGCCCGCGCCCCCGGCCTGAATCAAGCCCTTCCGCGTCACCTTCCCGCTTCAGTTGTGCAACTCGTTTCCAGCCAGTGCAGATACGTTTCCATCGCATGCCAGATCACGAGGCTATTCTTTGCGAAGGAAGAAGAACAAAACGGGTAAGCGGAATCGACGTGGTTGTAATCCAGCAACAAAGGAATATACGGCGGAAGCTTCGGCACCACATCGAGCGTATTCACGATCCGCCACGAATCGATGGGCAGTTGACTGAATTGCCGGGTAAATTCCTTGTTACCGACGCGCGGCGAGGCAAACGTGCACAGGGTTGTGATATCGAACTTGTGTTTGGTCGCATTCTCCATCACAAACAGCGTGGTCAATGCGCCGCCTAGACTGTGGCCGGTAACTACCGTAGGCCGTTGCCTGCGTCCTTCCGGGGCTGATCGTGCGACTCCGCGCGCCGCTTCCCGGCTGTTTGCCAGTTGCTCCAGTTGGTCGGCGAAGGATCCGCTGAAGGTCTCAGGCGCCGGGACTGCGCTGGCAGTTCTCGCAGCGAATTCCCGTTCTTCAGGCAGCTTCCGCTTTATTAACTTCAACGAACTGTAGATCGTGTCGAAACCCGTGGCCACGCGCCCCGCGGCCGGAACTTGCCGGAAGGGAATCGGGATTGCCGCGGCGTCATCGATCCACTCCATCGCTCCCTCGGTACCCCGAATGGCAATGATCCGCGAATCCGGATTCTGCATGTCGTGAACGACGATCCCGTAAAACTCCGGCTCCTTCAGGTTGAGGACGAAGTCCGACATGTGGATCCACGCCCCAAGCTCCCACCCCTCGGGAATGCCTGCAGGCTCGGGCCTCAGCGGGTCTCCACCCTGCGGGTTTCTGAACATGGTGTACGCGGCCTGCACAAACTGGCCGTAGAAAAGTGCTTTTTTCGGATCGAGTGGTTGGCCCATGGGACGCCTCCTCGCTTTTCATCGCCGCGGCCCCCTGATCGATGCGCGCCCGTTTCCGCTTCGCCTTGGCGGCTAACTGACATTCCCGAGGCGACGCCTCCTAGGTAGGTCCCCCAGGACGTGATCCGCTACCCGCAGCTCTTCGTCGCTCACCAGCCAGTCCATCGCCTTCTCGCGAGTCTCAAAGGCGGGCAGATCGCGCTGCGAGAAAGTCTTGATATGTTCGTAAAACACATGGGGCAATTTGTCGATGCCCACCCATGCCGAACGCTTCAGGTGCGGCCGGTCGAAGACGGTGCTCTCTTTCAGCCGGTCGATCGCGACCCGGTCAAACTCCGCTCCGCTGAAGTCGGCGAGCAACAGCACCGAGCCCCGGGGCTCGCTGGTCACATACGAGGGAACTAAAACGGCAATCTTCGCCACCTCTGCCGGAGTGCAGTGGGACATGTCCACCAGAAGGATCTGTTTTCTTTGGTGTTCAATGAAACCGATACGGTCTTCCATGAGTGCCTGCTCGGGCGAATGCTAAGCCCCCAAAAGCGAGTCCACGATGGTATACGCCTCATCGAGCGCCGAGTCCAGTGCGGCGGCGTCCTTTCCACCTGCCTCCGCCAGATCGGGACGCCCTCCGCCCTTGCCCCCAACTTTCTGCGCCACCGGCCCGATCACTTTGCCAGCCTGCACCCGGCTCGTAAGATCCTTCGTCACACCCACGATCAGCGACACGTTTCCATTCGACGCCGAGCCTAGCACCACCACACCCGAGCCAATCTTGTCGCGCAGTTGATCGACCAGCGTCCGCATCTGCGCCCGCTCCAGATTATCCACGCGATGCGCCAGAACCTTCACGCCTTTCACATCTTTCACTTTGTCGCCAATGTTCGCTGTGCCGATCGAAGCGGACGCCGATTTCATCCTGACCTGATCCAGTTCCCGCGCCAGCCGTTTGATCTCAGCATCCTTCTTTTCCAGTTCGGCCTTGAGAGCCTCGGCAGGCGATACCGAAATCTCATCGGACGAGGATGCCCCATCTTTGCGCGCTTTTGGCGCAAGAGTGGGATTGGCAAATGTCGATACCACCTTTTCAAGTTCGTGATCCTTGCGGAAATGGCGCAGCGATCCCTCGCCAGTTACCGCCTCCACTCTCCGCACGCCCGACGACACGCTGCCTTCCTTCAGAATCTTGATCAGCCCAATCTCGCCGGTCGCGCCCGTGTGCGTGCCTCCGCAAAGTTCGGTCGAAAAATCGCCAATCCGCACCACGCGCACCTTCTCGCCATATTTTTCGCCGAACAGTGCCATCGCGTGATACTGGTTGATCGCCTCTTCGATCGGCACGTCCGTGATGGTCTCAACAATCTGGTTGCGCAGCACTTCCTTGTTGATGATGTCTTCAATATCCTGCAACTCTTCGTCTTCCACCGCCGTGAAGTGCGAGAAATCAAAGCGCAAATGATCCGGCGCCACCAGCGACCCCGCCTGCTTCACGTGCTTCCCCAAAACCTCGCGCAGCCCGGCATGCAGCAAATGCGTCGCCGTGTGATTCCGCATAGTCGATTGCCGAATGTCAGCATTCACCACCGCATCGACTTTGTCGCCAACTTGAGGGTGGCGGACGGGTGGATTTCACGACGACCTGATGCGCCCGCACGCCCTGAATCGGCGAATAACAACCGGTCACCTCAGCGACGACAGTATTGTGATCGTCGGAGTAAAACCATCCCTTATCGCCTACCTGCCCGCCGGAATCCGCGTAGAACGGCGTGTGATCAAGAATGACTTCTCCAGACTCTCCAGCCTTGAGTTCCCGCGCGCCCTGCCCGTTATGAATGATGGCCAGAACTTCGCATCCGTCGGATCGCGTCTGCCGATAGCCTTCGAAGATCGATTTTGGTAGCTGTTGATAGGCGGGATTCGCAGTTTGCTTCGCCCCGCCTTTCCAGGATGCTCGGGCGCGAGACTTCTGCTCATCCATCGCGTGATCGAAGCCTGCCTGATCGAATGCGACTCCTTGATCGCGTGCAGCATCCTGCATGAAGTCGAGAGGCATGCCAAACGTATCGTAAAGTTTGAACGCTTCGGCCCCGGCGAGTTCGCTCTTGGATCTCTTCAGAAGCTCTTCCAACCTTTCGAGGCCGATATCCAGCGTGTGTGCAAACCTGGTTTCCTCTGTCAGCACATTCTGGGACACGCGTTCGGATGTCTCCTTCAGCTCCGGATAAGCGTCCTGCATCAGATCGCGCACCGCGAACACCATCTCATGCAGAAACGGTTTGGTCTGCCCAAGCAATCGGCCGTGAGTGATCGCTCGACGAATAATTTTCCGTAGCACATACCCGCGCCCTTCATTCGACGGGACCACTCCGTCGGAGATCAGAAATGTCGCCGACCGCGAGTGGTCCGCAATTACCCGCAAGGACGCAGCCGATTTTGCTTTCGCTTCTTTTTGTAGTTCTCTCGTTAGCGACGTTCCTGTCAGTTCCGCTGCCCGCTTGATCAGCGGCGTAAACAAATCCGTATCGTAATTCGAAATCACTTCCTGCAGCACCGCCGCCAGCCGCTCCAGCCCCATGCCCGTATCAATCGACGGCTTCGGCAGCGGATTCAGTTTCCGCTCGTATCGCGGTCGAACTGCATGAACACCAGATTCCAAATCTCGACATAGCGCCCACAATCGCAGGGGAATCGGCAGTCCACATGCCCCTGCTCCGAAGCAATCGCGCCCATGTCGTAATGAATCTCGCTGCACGGCCCGCAGGGGCCGGTGTCGCCCATCTGCCAGAAATTATCTTTGAAGCCACCGTCGAAAATCCGTTCTTTCGCCACTCCCTGCGCGACCCACAGATCGTGGGCCTCTGTATCGCGCGAGACCGGCATGGGCTCGCCCGAGCCTTCAAAAATCGTCACATACAGCTTTTCCTTGTCGATCCCGAACCATTCCTTCGAGGTGATCAGCTCCCAGGCGTAGGCGATGGCGTCTTTCTTGAAGTAATCGCCGAAGGAAAAATTTCCCAGCATCTCGAAAAACGTGTGATGCCGGTTGGTAAACCCAACATTTTCCAGATCGTTATGCTTTCCGCCGGCCCGCACGCATTTCTGCGAAGTGGTGGCGCGGGAGTAGTCACGTTTCTCCAGTCCCAGAAAAACATCTTTGAACTGGTTCATCCCCGCATTCGTGAACAGCAAAGTAGGATCATTCGCCGGCACCAGCGACGACGAATGCACCTCTTTGTGCCCCTTCTGCACAAAGAAGTCGAGAAACTTGCGGCGAATTTCCGAGCCAGTCATCATTGGGTTGAACGACAGCCAATTCTAAATGAAAACGAAACCAGACACAGCCGCGCCGAGAGCGCAGCCATCGCGCGCCCACCGAAAAAAAGCCACGCAGCACTTGCCGCGTGGCCCTGAATGCGAATTTTGCGCGCGATCTACTTCACCGCGTCTTCGGTCTTTTCGCCAGCCTTCTTGATCCCATGTCCGGTGGCACCGACGCCCTTCTTCACCGCGCTGCCTGTCTTCTTGGCGGCCTTGTCGGTGTCTTTGGCGGTGTCCTTGGCTACCACTTTCGTCTCGTGGCCAGTTTTGTCCGCTGCCTTTTCGGTATCTTTGCCAGCCGTCGTGGCGACCTTCTTGGTTTCGTGTCCAGTGGCCTTTGCGGCTTTGTCCGTGTCCTTCGCCGTGTCCTTGGCCACGACCTTCGTCTCGTGGCCAGTCTTGTCGGCCGCCTTCTTGGTGTCGGTAGCTGCACCCTGAGCCAGTGCCAACGGCACTGCGCTAAACAACACTACTGCGAGAATAGCTTTCAAACTAACTCTCATAAATCCTCCTGAGTAAACGGTTAATTGGGGTCGGCATAGGAGTATGCATCATCGAGGCAGCCCTTGCCAAGTCAACTTTACGGTCAGGCCGTCTCGCTCTCTAGAGCGGTCAAGGTTTCTTCATCCACATCCCAGTTTTTCAGGATGGTAAAAATCGTCTTCGTGCCAAATCCCGCGCGCGCCAGTTGACGGAAAATCCGCGCCGTCGCCTTCTGATCCTTCGGCTTCACCATGCGCTTCCGCCGCAGATATTCGCGAGCCTGCTGCTCCTCGCTTACGCCTTCGAACGTCGCATCCACGGCCTTTTCAATTACTTCACCGTGCACACCTTTTATTTTCAGGTCGGTGACTACGCGCATGCGCCCAAATTTTTGATTGTCCCGCCGCAGGGAAGAGAAGTAGACGGCATACTGCGAATCATTCAGATATCCGCGATCCTTGAGTCGCCGGATCACCAGTTCGATCAGCGTCTGCCCGTACTCCGATTCCGCATCTTCCACCCGCGCGCGCAACAACCGCTTCAGCTCCGCAACAGTGCGCATGCGCCGCGCCAGCGCGCCCACCGCATATTCGTACAACTCATCTTCGGAGTACGACCGCTTCTTCGGTCGCGAGAACGCCATACCCTAACGATAAACGAATTGAGGATGGGAAGGGAAAGAGAAATGGACCTATGGCGTCCGGCCTCCGCAACCCGGCTTCCTGAAGCTGAACGCCGGGATCCGGAAGCCGAACCTTACCGTCCGCCGAATCCGGCCGACTGCATGGACTGTCTCGAAATGTCGGCCGTCGACGCGATACCCTGCATGCGCAGCTTGAAGTCGTCGGCGTTGGAAGCGTTCTCAAGCGCCGTTTCGTATGCGACCAAGCCCGCCTGAAACAGATCCCACAAAGACTGGTCGAAGGTCTGCATGCCGTATTGCGATGTGCCTGCCGCAATGGCGTCGCGAATCGAGCGCGTCTTCTCCGGCACGAGCACGCATTCCCGGATGAACGCAGTGTTAATCATCACCTCGACCGCCGGCACGCGTCCTTCGGAATCGCACCGCCGTACCAGCCGTTGGCTGACGATGGCGCGCAGCACCGCGGCCAGCTGCAACCGAATCTGCTTCTGCTCCGGCGGCGGAAAAATCGAAATGATGCGGTTCACAGTTTCCACGGCATCCAACGTGTGCAAGGTCGAGAACACCATGTGGCCGGTTTCCGCCGCGTGCAGCGCCGTCGAAATCGTTTCCAAGTCTCGCATTTCGCCGACCAGAATCACGTCCGGATCTTGACGTAAAGACGCGCGCAACGCCGCGCTGAATGACGGCGTATCCACGCCGATCTCGCGCTGGTTTACATAACCTTTTTTATCGCGATGCAGAAATTCGATGGGATCTTCGATGGTAATAATATGTTCGGCGCGGCTGGAATTAACCCGATCCACCATCGCCGCCAGCGTCGTCGACTTACCCGAGCCAGTCACGCCCGTTACCAGCACCAATCCGCGCGGCATCTCGCAAATCTGTTCCACCACCTTGGGCAGGAACAGTTCATCAAGCGCGCGAATTTTGGTGGGAATGACGCGCAGCACCAGTCCCACGTTGCCGCGCTGCTGGAAGATGTTCACACGGAAGCGTCCTAGCCCGGCTACGCCGTAGGCCATGTCGATTTCCGTGGTCTCTTTGAATTTTTGTTTCTGCCGTGCTGACATCATGCTGAACGCCATGTTCAACATATCTTCGGCGCTCACCCGCGGCTGGTCGGTCAAAGGCACCAGTTCGCCATCAATGCGCAGGTGAGGATAGTTTCCCACCTTCAAATGCAAGTCGGAAGATTTGCGCTCCGTCGCGATCCGCAGCAGATCATCAATATTCATTGAAGGATTTCCCTGGGAGGCTTCAGCCTCACAAGCTTTCCCTATGATGGACCGAATCGTCACCTTCCCCAAGATGACCTAGGTAATGGCCAGCCCCCGGCAGATGGCCAGCCCCTTACGTTCGACAGAGACCAAGGCTTGGGAAGGGGAAGACTGCCAAGCGCGCGGAAAACTCGAACGCAATCCTTGGTTTTGGGTGGCGCAGCGCTTCAGCGATGCGATAAGAGACCTGTTTTTCAGAACCTGGCTTTGGCCGCAGAGGTTTGCCGCTGGGTAGGCAACGAATTTTTCCGCGGCGTATACGTCCGTTCTACGCCTCCGCACCCCCCGCCCTCGCGGCAATCCGTTGGCCAGCCGTCACCGTCTTGCCTTCACGTTGCCATTTCCTCGACAACTCTTCGAGCTGATGCAGCACCTTCTGAATATCCTGCATCCGGTCGGTGATGCCGTAGGTGACGGCGGGAGGGATGGTCGGTTCGTAATGCCGGAAGATGAAATGTGCGTCTTCCAGCGTGCGCAGCCGTTCCGTCAGCACGCGGGACGAGATCCCCTCGATCTGCCGGCGCAGCACGCCGAACCTCATGGGGCCCTTGTTGCTGAGAGCCCACAGAATGTGCAGCGTCCAGGGCCGCGTCAGAAGCTCCAGCAATCCGCCAATGGCGCACGGGGATTGGATTTGTTTGGATCGACTAGGAGCCATGTTGTTACTAAGTTACTATAAAGTGCCTACTATGTAAAATACTAACAGTTATTTATTGTAACTCTAGCACCGAGTCTTCTATCTAACCGTGCTGAAGTCCGCCACGCTTCGTGCATACATTGATTCGTTGGCAATAAGGAGAAGCAAAAATGTCATCTGCCAGTTCCACCCTTCCCCAACGCTCTCTAGCCCCGTCGGTTCCGTCCGCGGGAACAGGCGCGATTGTTCTCTTGGGCCGCTTGCTCTTCGCCGTGATCTTCATCATGTCAGGGCCGCGCCATTTCATGAGTCAGACCATTGCTTACGCCGCGTCGCAAGGTGTCCCCATCGCCTCCATCGCCGTGCCATTTTCGGGCGTGCTCGCCTTTGTTGGAGGCCTGTCCATCCTTCTTGGCTACCGCGCCAAACTTGGCGCCTGGCTGATTGTCCTTTTTCTTTTGGGAGTGACTCCGATGATTCACAAGTTCTGGGCGGTCACCGATCCCATGATGTATCAAATGCAGCTCGTCATGTTCATGAAGAATGCTTCCATGCTGGGCGGCGCGCTTCTCATCACGCAGCTGGGTTCCGGGCCTTGGAGCCTGGATGCGCGCCGGAAGTAATCGCGGGATTTGCAAGGAAAGCCATCTCAGTGCCATCCCACAAAATACTAAAGGAGAAAACAATGTCAGATCCAACCGTTAAGGTTTTGCCCAAAGGACCATATTTGGTGGAAGGCAAGATTACCCTGCTCGATGCGAGCGGCAAGAAGATTGAGGCGGGAGAAAAAATTGCCCTCTGCCGTTGTGGCGCTTCAACTAACAAGCCCTTCTGCGACGGAACCCACAGCAAGATCGGATTCGACGCGGCGGCCGCGGCCGTCCCCGGTAGCGCCGAGTAACACCGCCTGCTTTCTCCGGATCGGACGGTCGGTTAGCGCGTTGCTCCGACCGTCTGCGCCGGAATCGCCTTCGACCCCGGGCGCAGCCACCAGATCAACCCGCCGCCGATCACCAACCCGATCGCGATCAGTTGTGTGTCGGACATCGCTCCGCCAAACACTGACCCGCGGCCCGGGTCGTCCCGCAAGAATTCCAGGAAGAATCGCGCCACTCCATAGATAAACAGGAACGCGCCGAAAATCTGTCCGTCAAATTTCCTGCGCTTCAGCAGCCACATCAGGAAGAAAAAATTCGCAAACTCCACCGCCGCTTCGAACAACTGCGTTGGTTCCAGCGGTACGTTCAACGGCGTACCCGTAATCTGATTCGCCAGCGGATTGCGAAATACCACGCCCCAGAAATGATGCGTCTCTTTTCCGTAGCAGCATCCCGCCGCAAAACATCCCAGCCGGCCAATGGCGTGGCCCATAGCCAGTCCCGGCGCAAACGCGTCGCAGGTTCCCAGCGGAGGCATATGATGCTTGTGCACATACCACGCCGCGGCCGCAAATGCCGCAATCAATCCGCCGGAAAAAACTCCTCCCGCCTGGAGTGTGGTGACGCTGAAAATTTCCCCGGGATGCGCCGCGTAATAGCTCCACTCATTGATGACGTAGAGCACCTTCGCGCCTATGATTCCGCACAACACCACCAGAATCCCCAGGTTCCATGCCTTTTCGCCGTCAATTCCCAGGCGCTCGGAATTGCGCACGCTGATCCATAGACCAATCAGCACCCCCATCGAAACCAGGAAGCCGTACGTTGGAAGAAAGAACCGCCCGAAATGCACTAATTGTGGATACACAGTTTGATTAGATGCGGGAAACCGAGATTTGCTACGTCAACCAGTGTAGCAGGGAACGGGAAGGGCACGACTTCAGTCGTGCCGTAAAGGTAAAAGAAGATCTGGGCTTTCGCCCCTGGGGCTTTCCAAAATCAAGTCGACCCACTGTGCCGTGTGACGGGCCGAGAATGAACCGTCAGGTAGACGTTGGGAACCCGCCGAGACCCTTTAGGCATCTCCGCATGGCGGAGCGTTGCACACCGGATCCTAGTTCGAGTCGAGTCCCCGTTCATTCAGCATTGGTTCAAAAATCGGTTACCGTCATCACCAACCCCGCAGGCCGACTTTCACCTGTGATGCTAGGAGAACTCCCCGTGGATTAGCAATAGGGGAGGCGCAAATAGTTGGCAGATCACTTGCAACCAAAGTAATCCCGCTTTCACAATCCCCCCTTGCAATCGGCTTCGCCGCTTTGTGCAAAAGAGAAACCGTATTGTTTTTGGAAATTCGGCGCCGCAGCACACCGGATGAAGTTGTTCTTTCGACGAGGAAGAACACTTCGAAGGTTTTAAGCCACTCAGCCTGCCTTGCGGGTCTCTCTCAACACTTCGTCCAGCGCGCTTGCCAGATCATGCGCGCGCTTCTGATAATCCAGAGAACCATTTTCCTGCTTCCGCTTCAGCAGGTGATACTCGTCGGCGATGTTCAGCGCCGCCAGCACCGCCAGTCGCACCGTATCAATCGTGTTGGTCGCCTCGGCCACGGCTCGCATCTTCGAGTCCACATATTCCGCCAGCTTCAGAATGTATTCCGGATCCGACCCGCGCAGGTTATAGGCCTGATCAAAAATCTCCACCCGCACGCTGCCGTTTTGCGCATCCTTCAATGTAGAATCCTTAGCCGCCGTTGCCATAACTATCAGCCTTCGCTATTGGGTAACGCCGTAAATGCTTGTCATTCCGTAGATGCTTCTCATTCCATCAATATTTTGTCATTCCGAGCGAAGCGAGGAACCTGCTTCTTGCTTGCAGCGTCCCGGATCTCACAATCCACCTCGCGAGCACGCCGCTCTAGCTTGCTTCCGCAATCGTCTCGATCTGCTCCAGCATCTTCTCCACGCGTGCGCGAATCTCTTCCCGTTCTTTCCGCAACTGCACCCCCTCACGCCTCAGCGTGACCAGCTGTTCCTCGCGCTCTTCCAGTTGCTGCCGCGCGCGCTCTGCGTCGCGTTCCGCCGTAGCCTGCGCCTGCCGCGCCGCCTTGTACATCTCGATAGTGCGATAAATCTTCTCTTCCAGCGCCTGAAAATCGTCCGCCGGAACCTGTTCCGTCACCTGCTCCACCGCATTCAATGCCATGAGTCCACTCTTCCCAGGAAAGATTTCAAACTTTCTCGAAGTATACTCCACCCCCCTGTGGATCGAGCATGGCTCCTTGGTGCCAACATAATGTGGCTTTGGCTATAATCTCCCGCATGAAAACCATAACCCTCCCCGCGTTCGCCGCCGCCGTTGCCGTGATAGCTTTCGCTCTTCCCAGCGCAGCCAAGACCAAAGTTGCAATGACGGACTCGCAAGGCAAAGCTGTCGGCACCATCATCGTGACGCCGCAGGGATCAGGCGTCAGCCTCAAGCTTCATCTTCACGATCTGCCGCCCGGCGAGCACGCTATCCACTTTCATCAGAACCCCAAATGCGATCCGCCCGATTTCAAATCCGCCGGCCCGCACTTCAATCCCGAAAACAAGAAGCATGGATTCGAGAATCCCGAAGGCCATCACGCCGGCGACATGCTGAACTTCGAGATCGACGTGAAAGGAAAAGCCGATGCGACCGTGGAAGACAAAGACGTAACCCTCGGCCCCGGCTCTCATTCGCTCTTCAGCAACGGCGGCACCGCCATCATCATCCACGCCAAAGCCGACGACATGAAGACCGATCCCTCGGGAAACTCCGGTGACCGCATCGCCTGTGGCGTAGTCACCAAGTAAGAATCAAAGTAGGTCACAAAGAATATTTGAGGGACTCTAGGAGTTCCACGGTAGCCGCTTTGCACTGCTTCAGATGGACCCGTGCCTTCTCGCCTTCAGTATTCCGTCGCCTAACTTCTACTCATTCCGCCGGCTCTCCCCACTCCACAGTGCGCTTTTCCCGGCTGCTCTTGTGTGCCAGAATCACCGCGCGCATCGTGCGCAGCGCCTGCTCGGGCGTTACGTCCAGCGGCGCCTTCTTCTCGATCGCATCCCGCACATTCGCATAAAACCCGCGATAGTCGCCGCGTTCCGTCTTCACTTTCACGCTCGGCTCGCCCACCAGGCTCAACGTCCCCCACAACTCCTCCGCTTCCACTCCCCAATCCGCGCCCCAGTCCAATCCATCCGGACAATTTTCCCCCCGCAGCTGCGCCTCCTGCGGATCCATGCCATACTTCACAAACGATCCTTTCGTTCCATGAATCAGAAAGTGTGGCCCCGGCGCATACGCGACGATCCGCGCCCGTCCCATCGCCCGCAGCCTGGGATATTCCATGCAAACATCGAACGAATCGTCCACCTGCGATGTCTCCCGTTCACAGAATGCCGACGCCGTAATCGCCCGCGGCTCGCCAAACAACACTAGCGCCTGATCGATCACGTGCGGCCCCAAATCAAACAACACGCCCGCTCCCGGCTGGTCCGCTTTTTCCCTCCAGGCATTCGCCTTCGGCTCCAGACGAAACCGGTCATAGCGGCATTCGTATTCCACGATCGTCCCCAGCCGTCCCGACTGCACAATCTTTTTCACCGTCGCAAAATCCCCATCCCACCGCCGGTCCTGATACACGGTGATCAACCGCCCGTGCTCTGCTGCCAACCGCACCAACTCTTCCGATTCCGCCAGTGTCGGCGCGAACGGCTTATCCACCACCACGTCCCGTCCGGCCAACAAACATGCCCGCGCGAATTCAAAGTGCGAATCATTTGGAGTCGCGACCACACACAGTTGGATTTCTTTGTCCGCCAGCAATTCATCGAGCGTCCGCGCGACTCGCACCTCGGGATACTTTTCCCGCGCCCGCGTTCCCCGACGCTCCAGGATGCAAGCTAGCTCCATCCCCGGCACACCGCGAATCACCGGCGCGTGAAATGCCTGTCCCGCCATTCCGAATCCAATCAACCCCACTCGCACCATGACGAACTCCTTGATTTTCGCTGCATCCTCTACCACAGGAACGGCAGCGATTTACAGTCTTTTGCTGATATTGCTTAGCCCTGCTCCGCCGTATAAACGAAATAGGTTCTGCTGCCGCTTGGTTGAACTCTGCTGGGCCGCGCTTTGCTGGGTCGAACCGTGCTGGGTCGAACTTGGGAATGCTAACGTCTTAGGAGGCGTGGATGCGATTCGGACCGTTTCTCGTGATTTCTCTGCTGCTGCTGATTCTCTGGGCTGGCGGCTTTCTGATGTTCCATGTAGCCAGCGGACTAATTCATCTGCTGCTGCTCTTCGCCGTCATTTCATTTGTGGCGCACCTCGTGATGGGGTCAAGACCGGCATAGATTTTTGCAGGCCAGCCTTGCACGTCGGAGCTAACCGGCTCCCTGAGCGTGCAAGGTCTGGCCGTTCTTTCTTCTGCCGACCATTAGCTCGTCTTTTCCCTAGCTCGGCTTTCGATCCTTCACGCGCCGCACAAACTTCAGTCCCGACCATACCTCCGTCACCGCGCACACTTTCACATCCACGAGTCCCGCGTCGAGTCCAATCCCCCGCACGACGTTTTCGTCGACGTCCGTCGCTACGCCAGAACTCTTTTTCGGCCAGCTCACCCAAAGCATTCCCGCCGGAGCTAAGGTCTTCGCCAGCTGCGAGAATTCCTTCGCCAGCTCCGCCCGCGACTTGCTGAACAGCATGACAAAATCCAGGCCGTCGCCCTGCTTGAGAACTTTGCACTCCGCCAGCGCGTCGGACAATTCTGACAGCACCTCCGCCGGAGCGTGCACAAGCTGCACCCGAGCCCCCGCCTTGATCCCCAATTTTTTCGGAAGTGGTGTCCCCGAATATCCCGGCATTGGTGTGCTGTTGGAGAAACAGACTCAAACTGGAAACAGGAAACTGGAAACTGGAAACCGGAAACCAAGACCGCCTTACTGCACCGGCGCGTACCATCCTCGTCGCGCCCTCACCCGGAAATTTTTCCGGTCAATCGCCACAATCTCAATCGTGCGGAAGTGCCCATCCGGCTTCAAGTCCGCTGGCTTGTAAGAGACGGCATACTGGCTGCGCAATTCATCCTGAATTTCGGCGAATGCGTTCGATACTTCGCGAATCTGGAAGGGAAAGAATGCTCGCCCTCCAGTCGCGTCGGCCATGCGCTCCAGCACCTTGTCGCCCGCTCCCTTGCTCCCGCTCACATTTGTGCTGATGGTGTAAATGATAGCTTCCGCCCGCTGCGCCATTTCGATCGACTCCTCGCGCGTCACGTGGCTCTGATTATCCTCACCATCGCTCAGCAGGATAATGGCTCGCCGCGTCGGCCCAATCTGCGGCGCTTTCAGCAGTTTGTCGCGACAGGCATAGTACAAGGCATCGTACAGCGCCGTCCCGCCGCCCGGCCGAAGCTCGCGGACGCCGTGCGCCAGCTTTTCCGTATCATCGGTGAAATCCTGCGTCACCTCCGGCGTCGCGTCGAATCCCACCACAAACGCCTGGTCGTAACGCTTGCGCACCGTCTGATTCAAAAACTCGATCGCCGATTCCTGCTCGAACTTGAAACGGTCGCGCACCGAACTGCTGGCATCGATCAGCAATCCTACCTGCAGCGGCAAGTTCGTTTCCGCGTGAAAGCTTCGAATCTCCGTCGCCGGCTTGTTGTCATCGACGAATCGAAAATCGTTCTGCTTCAAATCCGTCACGCGCTTCCCATGTTTGTCCGTCACCGTGAATACCACGTTCACTTCGTTGATGCCCACCCGTATTTTCGGAACATCTCCTGTGTCAGCCCCCGAACCGGCGCCGTTATCCCCCGTGGCTGGGCCTTGCGGCGTCGCGTCCGCCGCCTTTGGCGATTGAGAAGGAGACCCCGCGGCAGGCTGCGAAGACGAGGTCGGCTGAGACGATGAAGCCGGCGCCGTTCCAACCTGTGCCCCGCCAGCCTGCGCCATGCTAACTCGCTGCGCTGCCGCCACCAGTAGCAAAACCGCTACCCACGCCAGAATCGACGTTCTCAGGAAGATATTTCGCGTAGCCATGCCCCTCATTTGATATCTATTATATCTGTCCTCGCAACCGCTCCGGCTTCGTTTCAACATACTTCAATTTCCGCTGGCTAGCGCCTCAATGCGATAGATACACTCCGAACTTGGATGGCGCAGCGTTTTCAGCGCTGCGATAAAAGACCTCTATGCCTCAGGGCTTTAGCCCCTGAGGTGCGAAGCCTTGAGCCGTCCCCCAAAATACCTATTCCTCCAGCTTCCTCAAGAACTCCTGCAATTCCTCCGGTAGCTCGCTCTTCAAAGCAATGATGTCTCCCGTACTAGGATGCCGAAATTCCAACTCCGCCGAATGCAGAAAATTCCGCCCCAACCCAATCCCGGGTGCCCCATCCTTCTCGCGCTTTTTGCGAGAGGGTGGGGATGTTGACTTCGCATTGGATATAAGCCGCATTTCCCCCGCTGCCCCATACATCGTATCCCCCACCACCGGATGCCCCATCGCCGCCACATGCACCCGAATCTGGTGCGTCCGCCCGGTATCAATCTTCACATCGAGCAAACTAAATTTCCCAAACTTCGTATCCAGCCTTCGCGCCACGCGATAATGCGTCACCGCCGCTCGCCCCCCCTCCAGCCGCGTCGTCATCCGCGTGCGCCGCACTCGATCCCGGCTGATGCTCTGCGTCAGCGTCCCTGAATCTTTTTTCACCCACCCATGCACCAGCGCCACATATTTCTTCTTCACCTCGCGCGCCGCAAACTGCGCGCTCAGCTTGCGGTGCGCCTCATCGTTTTTCGCCACCACAATCAACCCGCTCGTCTCCTTATCCAGACGATGCACAATCCCCGGCCGCAACTCCCCGCCCACCCCCGACAAACCCGCCAGATGATGCAGCAGCGCATTCACCAGTGTCCCGCGATTGCGCGCATCGTCGGTTGCGCCCGCGCCCGCATGCACCATCATGCCAGCCGGCTTGTTGATCACCGCCAGATCGTCATCCTCATAAACAATGTCGAGCGGAATCTCCTCGGCGATGGCCTTGAGCGGCGCACGCTGCGCCTCGCCCAGCACGGATATGCGTTCCCCGCCGCGCAGCTTCAGCGAAGCCTTCGCCGCCGCATCATTCACCAGCACCTTGCCGCCGGCGATAAGCTCCTGCACCCGCGCCCGGCTGACAGACTCCAACCGCGCCGCCAGAAACTGATCCAGCCGCTTCCCGGCATCGCCGGATGTCACGGAAATAAGAATAGGAAATGCTTCCGGCATTCCAAGGAAGCATACAAGAATCGCCATCCTGAGAGGACTGCTAAGGCCAGAATGGGATGAGAGACAACCGGGAAGGGCACGAGGTTCACTCGTGCCGCCCCGCACGCAAAATGGTTACGGCTTCAGCCGCTGAGGTCATTTTTTTTGGTCTAGGTTCTCGACCTAGCAACTAGGCGAACACCGTGGTGCAAATGCAAATGAAGAGTCGCCTTGCCGGGTCGACTGTCCGATAGGAGTCTGTGCCGTCACATTCTTCTCTCGTCTAATCCGCCCCCTTCAACACAATCTCAGATTTCAACGCATAGCTACTTGGATCCGTTCGCTTGAAATCCGAACTCAGCTGCAGGGAAACGCGGTCGTACTCCTGAATCGGATCGCCGCCCATCAACGTGACGACCACCGTTTCGGGCTTGCGGTCGCACTTCTGACGCCATTCCCCAATCAACACGGGTCTGCGGCTTTGGGTGAGGAAGTCAACCGGAAGCGTGAATTCCGCGCCCTCCAGCGTTGTCTCGCCTGAGTCGCTTCCCGCGTTGTGGGGATAAAGAAGCTCTACGTGAACCGTGGCTCCGCGAGGCGCGTGTTCGACTCGCCCTTTCACCACGACGACGTCGATCGCGCACCCGACATGGACGACTGTGGAGGCAGGCAGACCAAAGCAGAGCAGCGCGACAGCAGCCTTAGCCTTGCGGAAATACATGAGGACCTCCAAGGCGGAGAGGCTTAGCCGGGTGCCTCACTTCTCGCCGCTTTTGCGAGAAGTGGGCCTTCCCAGCAGAAATCAGTCCTACACACTTACCGGCTGCTTGCTCCTCACCGGCACCGCCGTCAACCACCCATGCCGATCCGCTTTCTCCCCGCGCACGATCGCATAAAACTCTTTCTGGATCGCCTTTGTGATCGGACCCATTCCGCCCTTGCCCACTTTAATTTTGTCGACCGAGCGAATCGGCGTGACTTCCGCCGCCGTGCCGGTAAAGAACGCTTCGTCGGCAATGTAAAGCATCTCGCGCGGAATCATCTGCTCGACAATCGGGAGATTCAAATCGCGCGCAATCTGCAGCACGGAATCCCGCGTAATCCCCGGCAGTACCGAGTTGCCCAGCGGCGCCGTGATCAGCTTCTCGTGATGCACTAGGAATACATTCTCGCCTGACCCTTCGCTCACATAGCCATTCACGTCCAGCGCGATGCCTTCGGCATATCCGTTGACGATGGCTTCCATCTTGATGAGCTGCGAATTCATATAATTCGCACCCGCCTTGGCCATCGCAGGCAGCGTGTTCGGCGCCAGCCGCGTCCACGACGAAACGCACGCGTCGCAACCGTCGGTCTCGCCGCCCAGATATTTTCCCCACGGATAATTAATGATGTACACCTCGGTTGGCGAGTTGAACGGATTCACCCCCGCCTCGCCGTACCCGCGCAGCACGATCGGCCGCACGTAACATGGCCACGCCCCGTTCTTGCCCACGGTTTCCAGCATGGCTTTCACCAGTTGGTCGCGCGTGTAGTCCACATCAATGCGGTAGACTTTTGCGGAATCGAGCAGGCGCTGAATGTGCTCATTGGCGCGAAAGATCGCCGGTCCGGAAGGCGGCGCGTAGCAGCGGATCCCCTCAAACACCGACGACCCGTAGTGCACCACGTGCGACATCACGTGAATCGTCGCCTCATCCCAGGGAATGAGTTTGCCGTTGTGCCAGATATATTCCGATTTCTCGATTGCCATGCGGACTCCCTTCAGCAGTCTTCTATAACGAGGCTGAATCCGTCCTCTGGAACTGCAGGGAGCGAGGCGGGAAAACCCAACCAGCGTTACAACACATTATAGCCGACGCCGATGTTGCGGTTTGTCGCAAAAGCGTCATTGCTGTCCTTAGATTTCTAGTCTGAACAGATCGACCTGGGCGCCACTGAGTTGCTCCCGGCGGCGCATGGTTTTTTCCCGGCTGCGTAGGTGGATTGTAGACAGCACAACTCTGCTGATCCTGCGCTGGGAGCGAACCCGCCGACAAAAGCGCAAACAGGAACCATATCGTTCTCATTGGAGGCTCCCTTCTAGGTCGGCGCCGTAAACCCCGCAGTGTAAAGCAGAGAGATCACAGCAAGCGTCCCCGCGTTTGCAGCTTGCATTGCTGTGCTGATTCCCATTGAGGAATGCGCGCATTGCCGCGTTGTTACGGTACCGCGCTGTCTTCAAGAGAACCTGCGGATAGACCGGTTTGCTCAGAAGCTCTTGCAACGTCCCGCCGCCGAGAGCGACAACCATATCGCCGGGAGTCACTTGCCCCTGCCCATCCGGGCCGAAGAAGAAGTTTGCTCGATAAGTACGACTGCGCCCCTCGAAGGTAACAGCGGCGGTATAGGTGCAGAAGCGCATGAGCGCCGAAATCCCCGACTCTCGTTCCATGGCCGGAAGCATCTCGGCTACGGTGCCCTCTGGGACTGGACCGTTCGGCCCGTGCGACCAACGGGCCGCCGCGACGTTCATACTGGTTTCGGTTTTCGCGCCGTTCGTTTCTTCGGTGTAAGATTCGGTCACGGACCCTATGTCGACCACATCTCCGCCATCTCTGATATCAGAGAAGACTTGTGCGTACTTCTGGTCAAGAACGCTGGAGATGTCGTTGCAGGAAAAATCGCTCAAGCTGAACGTCAGAGCTTCCTTAGCTACTTCCTGCGCCAGTTGAGCATAAGTTATCTTAGGGTTGTGTTTCACTGCTCGTATTGCAGTTTCCAGGTCTACGGCGTAAGACAGTTTCGCGTAGGCGGTACGAACTATTGTTTCCTCCTGACTCATATCAGTGGCGCTCGCCACTAGAGCACAGAAGCAAAGCAGACCTGCTAAGTGCCGCATGGGCTAGGCCCTCCTTTGGGGTTGGCGACATAATGCCACGCAGAGGCAGGCGCGGCTAGGCCTTGTTGAACTTGTTCGGATTTAGTAACAAAGACTATCCCAATGGATAGCTTATTGACCCGGATACCTATCTCGGTTCTTGCGGTAGGCGGCGGAAATGACTCTGGAAGTAAGATCGCTTTCCCTTCCTTACTCTACCGCTTTTAAAGCCCTTCTGACCGCGACATAACCTTTTACAAGCCTCCGACAATGTCGTGACACCCGCATGCGCCGCCGTCGCTAATCTCCAGACTGTAAGCGGGTTGCAATACGGAAGCGGGCTGAAACCTTAACCTCGACAGCAAGCGGTTCGGAGCCGGTCCCGAGTAATTCGCAACAAGCTAAATAAAGGAGCACAACATGAAAAAGATAATTTTGTTATTCGGGCTGCTCGTGACACTTGCAATTCCATCAGCGCTGCTAGCCCAGACCGGTTATTCTCAGACCAACCTGGTCTCGAACACTGCCGGTGTAGCCACCACTACCGACTCACATCTCGTGAACCCATGGGGAATCTCGGCCCTCCCCGGCCAGGATTTCTGGATCGCCAACAATAACAACGGCACTTCCACTCTCTACGACGGCAATGGCAACCCCAATTCATTGGTCGTGACCATACCCGGCGCAGGAAACAATCCCAACGGCAATTGCACTCCCGGTTGCCCTACCGGAACTGTCGCTAACGCCACCGGCACCTACTTCACCGGCGGATCCTTCATCTTTGACACGGAAGATGGCCTGATCGTGAGCTGGCAGTCCAGCGACAACGCGCAAGCGGCCGTCGCCTTCGATAACTCCGCCAGCGGCGCCGTCTACAAAGGTCTCGCCCTGCTCAACAACACTTCACTTTTGGCGGCAAACTTCAACAGCGGCAAAGTGGATGTCTACAATCAAAGCTTTCAACCCGCCCCGTTGGCCGGTTCTTTCACCGATCCCAACCTTCCCGCGGGCTTCGCTCCCCACGGCATCCACGTCATCGGTAACCAGGTCTACGTTGCCTATGCCATGCAGGACACTCCCAAGCACGACGCCCAGCCCGGCGCAGGCCTGGGACAGGTGGATATCTTCGATTCCACCGGCAACTTCGTGAGCACCTTCGTCGCCTACAGCGCGCAAACCCCAAACCATCTCAACGCGCCCTGGGCCGTGGTGCAGGCTCCGGCTAGCTTCGGAACCTTCGCCAACGATATCCTCGTCGGAAATTTCGGCGACGGCACTATCAGCGCCTTCGACGCGCAGGGTAATTTCATGGGCCAGCTCACCGACTCTTCCAGCAACGTCCTGGTCAATCCCGGCCTCTGGGAGTTGGTTTTCGGCGGAAGCTCGAACGTCGGCACGGCTGGCACTTTGTATCTGACGGCTGGAGGCAGTAATCAACCGAATTTCCCCTCCGGTGGAAGCACGACCGCCGTTTTCGCCAGCTTGGTCCCGGCGACCGCGGCCGGCAGCGCAAATTTCTCTCTGAATCTCTCTGCCCAAAGCGCCACGGTCAACCCAGGCGGTACGGCTAGCCTGATGATCACTGCGGCGGCGGTCGGAGGATTCACCGGCCAGATTTCGCTGACCTGCACTGCGCCATCTGGCTTAACCTGTTCCTTTAATCCTGCAACGATTGCCCCCGGCGCTCCTGCCGCCACTTTGACCATCTCCGCCAATTCCACTCCTCCCCCTACCGGCTACACTGCGCCCACTGTGGCCGCCCTGCTGCCCGGTCTGGGACTATTCGGGACCGTTCTCACCGCTCGCAGAAAGAAATGGTTCACCCGCAAGAGCATCGGGTGGATGAGCATCTTGGGCTTGCTGCTCTTCATCTCACTTTTTGCCTTGGGCTGCGGCGGCAGCAAATCAAACAGCTCCACCACCACGACCCCTGCCGCATCTCAGGCCACCTTGATGGTGACCGGCACAGCTGGCTCGCTCAGCCATACCAGCGCCGTAACCGTCACGATTAACTAAAACCACACTGGGCAAGGACGTACTTTCTACGTCCTTGCCCAGTCTTAACTTTTCCGCATTCCCACTCTGGCACACGTCCCCAAAAAGAACTCCTCCCCGTCACCGCAACGCCTCTGCCCTTCGTGCTACAAAAGAATCGGGTTTCCCACCCCGCTCGCCTCCGGTCCGCGCGGGAACAAAAGCCTCCGAGCCTCATCTCGATCAAAGGTGGGACTCCATGCCGCGCGCCCCGTTCCTTACCACTCGCGTTCTGATTTCTTCTTTATTCCTCGCTTCATTCCTAGCTCCCCTCGCCCTCGCCCAAGACGCAGCCACCGGCGCCATTCAAGGCTCCGTTCTCGATCCTGCCGGCGGCCTCATTGCCCAAGCTTCCGTGGTCGCCGTCAACTCGGCCACCGGCGCCCGTTACTCCACCACTTCCAATGCCGAGGGCCGCTTCACGCTCGAACTTCTGCCTCCCGGCGATTACATTGCCCGCGCCGTCGCCGACAAAATGTCTCCGCAGGAAACTCCGCTCCTCCATGTGGACGTTGGCGCTGCGGCCGAACTGGATTTTCACCTCACCATCGCCGGACTCGAAGAAACCCTCACCGTTTCCGGCGCCCCCAAACTCGTCGATACCAAGACGAGCGCCGTCTCCACCCTCCTCGACGAACGCGCCATCGCCGATCTCCCCCTTAACGGCCGCCGCTTCTCCGATCTCATACTGCTCTCGCCCGGCGTCACGCAGGACCCTCGCTCGCTCACCTCCGCTACCAACGGCGATCTTTCTTTCGGTGGCCTGCGCGGATTTCAAAACAGCTTCCTGGTCGATGGCGGCGATTTCAACAACGCCTTCTTCGCCCAGGCTCGCGGCCTGTATCGCGCGCCCTACCAGTTCTCCAACGAAGTCGTCCAGGAGTTCCGCGTCTCCACGAATTCCTACGGTGCGGAGCAAGGACGCGCCGGCGGTGCAGTCATCAACGTCGTCACCAAATCTGGCTCCAATCACTGGCACGGCTCCGGCCTCTACTACATCCGCGACAGCGGATTCGGCGCGGCCGATCCCATGATGACTTTCAAGCCTCATAGCCGCCAGCAGCAAGGCGGAGCCACGCTCGGCGGTCCCATCAGGAAAAACAAAATCTTCTTCTTCGGCGGGTTCGACCAGCACTACTTCCACGTCCCCGATGTCGTCGAATTCCTCGACGGCACCATGACTGGTCCATCCCCAGGCCGGTACCGGACCTTATTCTCCCGGCGACTACGAAGCCAGCGATCAGGCCCTCGTCTTCGCCGCCGCCGCTCAACTCAGCTCGCTCGCTGGATCCTTTCCCGCCGCGCAAATCGGCAACGCTTCCTACGCCAAACTCGATATCAATCTCACTCCGCGCAACCAACTCGCCCTGCGCTTCAACTCCTCCCGCTACTGGGGATCGAACAACGTCTTCCTCGATCCCGCCAGCCCCGTCACTTACGATTCCATCTCCGATAACGGCGAAGAAACTGTCTCCACCGAAACCGGCTCCGCCTCTCTCACTTCCGGCCTGACCCCGCGCCTCATCAGCCATCTCCGCGCCCAGTTCTCTCGCGACCTTCGCCAGTCCTACACCAACACCAACGACACGCTTATCAAGATTCCCGACATCATCGATGGCATCGGCCGCTCCGACCAACTCCCTCGCGCCACGCGCGAACACCGCGCCCAGCTTGCCGAAACTCTTAGCCTCGATACCAGCCGCCACTCCTTCAAATTCGGCGGCGACTCCCTCATCACCTGGATTTACGATTTCTTCCCCAGCCAGCAGAGCGGCGAATATCTATTCGACATCATCAAGGTCAATCCCTTCACCTTCGAGCCCATGGAAGCCGGGCTTCCACTCACGCCCCTCCGCGCCTACGCCCACGCCGACCCGAAGTACTATCTGCAAAATTTCGGCCCAGCCGCCTCCAATCCCAACAGCAACGACTACGCCGCCTTTGCCCAGGACACCATTCGCGTCACCGATCATCTCGCCATCAACCTCGGCGTTCGCTGGGATCTGCAAACCTTCACCACCATCGGGCTCCAATCCAACCCGCTCTTCCCGCCCGCCGGAAAAGTTCCCTTCAATCCCTACAATTTCGGCCCACGCGCCGGGCTCGCTTACTCCCTCGGCAAGAACCATCCGCTCGTCATTCGCGCCGGTTACGGAATGTTCTACGTCCGCATTCCTCAGATCTACAACTCCGCCATCGCCACCGAAAATGGAATCACCGATGCCCAAGTTTTTCTCAACAACTCCAACTACTACGACCATCAGGTCTTCCCCACCTACCCCAATCCGCTCGTCACTTGCTCGCTCACCTCAGCCTCCTGCAATCTCCCAGCAGGATTCACCGAAGGCGTCACCAACAATGTTTCGGCCTTCGCTCCGAACTTCGTCACTCCGCGTGTGCAGCAGACCAGCCTCACTCTCGAACGCGAGGTCGCCAGCCACACCACCGTCGCCGTCTCCTATCTCTACGTTCATGGCGAACATCTCATCCGCGCCCTCGACGTCAACCTCCCGCAACCCGTCGCCCTCACCTATCCCATCTTCGATTCCACCGGCTCCATCTTTCAGAACGGTTACTACACCGTCGATTCCTTCGCCACCTGGCAGTACACGCAATCGCTAACCTGCCCATTTCCGCCCTGCATTAATCCTCTCGGCCGCCCCATCGCGCAACTCGGCGCCATCGACGAATTCCAAAGCGCCGCTTCCAGCGTCTACAACGGCGCAACTCTTTCCATCAACCGTCGCGTGTCTCGTGGCACTTATCTCCGCCTCGCCTACACCTATGCCCGCGCCATCGATGACGGCCAGGACGCCCTCGTCGCCGGCGAGCCCGCCACCGTGCAGAATTCCTATGCACCCAACGCCGAGCGCGGACCGAGCGTCACCGACCAGCGCAGCCGCTTCGTCGCCGCTTTCTCCGCCGAGCCTCGTCCCTTCCATCGCGGACACGAACTCCTCGGCCACATTTTCAACGACTGGAAACTTTCCAGCATCGTCACCGCCGGCAGCGGACGCCCCGTCAACGCTACCGTCAGCGGCGACCCCAATCAGGACGGCAATTACGACAACGATCGTCTCCCCGGCTACAGTCGCAACGCCTTCACCGGTCCCGACTACTCTTCGACCGACCTCCGCCTCGTCCGCAAAATCCATCTCGGCCAAGGCTGTCGCCTTGAATTCACGGCTGATTCCTTTAACCTCTTCAACCGCGATAACCAGCGCGTGACCATCACTTCCGATGGCCTCACCGCCGAAGCCACTACCTTCACGCAGTACAGCACCACGGTTGGCAACGTGACCTACCCTGCCTACTACCAGCAGCCGCAGAATTTCATGAAGCCCAACGCGGCCTTCGCCCCTCGCCAAATCCAACTCGGTCTGAAAATGATCTTCTAGTTCTTCTCATGCTGTTGTTATTCCGAACCGGGCGCGAGCCCGGGGAGGAACCTGCTTCGCCCGCTGGCAGCAAGACGAAAAAGGGTGCCCCATGTTTCGCGCATTTTGCGAAACGTGGGATTCCACGGTCCCATCCCTGTAAAGGATTGAACGCAGTCGCACGAACTTGTGTAGGGACAGCCGCCCTCGGCTGTCCGCGGAGCGAAGCTTCGCAGGTGTTGTTCCATCCTTCCAATTGCACCCAGTGCTCGCCCCAACTACAATCTCCCCGGGGCACTCAAAGAAAGGACAAACATGAAAAACCTTATCGGACTTCTCGCAGTCTGCTTTCTGTTTTCCTGCGTAGCCTCGGCCCAGCATCGTGCCGAAGTCGGCGGTGGCCCAAAGAACATTCCCTCTCATGGTCCAGCTCCGGCCCGCGCTTCCCATCCTGCGCCCGCGCAGACAGCTCCTCACTTCGCCGACAAAACCGGCCATCCCGACGCTCCTCACGTCCACTCCAATGGCAAGTGGATCGGCCACGACACCGGTCGCGACGATCCTCACTACCACCTTGATCATCCGTGGGAGCACGGTCATTTCACCGGCGGTTTCGGCCGCGGCCACGTTTGGCATCTCGGCGGAGGCGGCCCCAGCCGCTTCTGGTTCGGCGGCTTCTACTTCAGCGTTGCCCCCTACGACGTCGGCTTTTGCGACGATTGGCTCTGGGATAGTGATGACATTGTCATCTACGAAGATCCCGACCATGACGGCTGGTACCTCGCCTATAACGTCAGGCTTGGAACCTACGTCCACGTCATGTACCTCGGAACCTAACGATTTCCTTCAAGCAGCGCTACGGAAAAGGGTGCCCCATGTCTCGCTTCTTTTGCGAGACATGGGATTCTCATTTCCCTGAAGCCTCCGACGCTCCCGAAGACCCGTTCTAACCTTCCGGCTTACGCCAAATGTTGCAACTTTTTTCACTTTCTCTGCTTGACTTCCAGTCAATTCCTTGTAATAACTATTCGGTCCTACCGGACGGGTTTGGGGGTGTATTTGTTTGGCGGAAATTCGACTGCAGGAGGGTGAATCCCTCGAGAATGCGCTTCGCCGTTTCAAGCGCAAAGTGCAGCAGGAAGACATCATTAAGGAAGTCAAGCGCCACTCCTTTTACCTGAAACCCGGTGAGAAAAAGCGCGTGAAAGCCGCGCTTGCTCGCAAGCGCGCTCGCAAGAAAGTTCGTAAAGAGCAAGATTGAAGAAGTATCGAAGGAGTAAGGATTGAGGGCATGAAAGGGTCGCTCCCTTCCCGGGGTGGCCCTGCTCCTTTGGTCCCCACCAGCGGAGTTGCATTGGGATTATTTCAACACTCATCATTCTTCGGCATTTAAGTAGGAATAGCTGTACCCACGCGCCGTTCCAGGTGCGTGGCGGGCCGAGTCCAGGGGCAGTTCGAGGGGGGATGTACACAACCTGTGTTTGCTCTTCACCACCGCCTTCCCCGCGGTTGGCCGGAGCTCACGGGCACAAGGGAGCCATCCTCAATGGAATTTCAGGATAAAGTACTGACTTGCATCGACTGCGGTGCCGACTTTGTCTTCACCGCCGGGGAACAACTGTTTTTTCACGACAAGCAATTCCGCAACGAACCCAAGCGCTGCAAGACCTGCAAGTCTAAGCGCGTGGCCGTCCTCACCGCCCCGCAAACCCAGGGCAACGCGCACCATTTCTCGCGCGTCGAAACCCGCGCTACCTGCTCGCAATGCGGCAAAGAAACCACCGTCCCATTCCGGCCAACGCAGGGGAGGCCGATTTTTTGCCGGGAATGCTTCACGCAGAAGAAAAGTGTGGCCACGGCCTGAACGGCTTCACTCTTTCAAAGGCGAGGCGCACAAATCCGGCGGTTGCGCTACGATAAATCTGTGGCCACCTTTCACGTGGAAAATTTTGGATGCCGCGCCACGCAAGCCGATGGCGCGGCGCTCGAACGCCAGTTCGAAGCGCGCGGGCTGGGGCGCGCGTCCGCCGATCACGCCGATTTTGTGATTCTGAATTCCTGTACGGTGACAAATTCCGCGGATCAGGATGCGCGGGCTGCGATCCGGCGGGTGCAGCGGCAGAATCCGCTGGCGAAAATTATTGTTACGGGATGCTATGCGCAGCGGGCGCCGGAAGAAGTTGCGGCGCTGCCGGGCGTCACGACTGTCATCGGCAACTCGCATAAGCATCAGCTTGCGGAACTGGTGCTCGATGAAAACTTTCGCGAAGGTAAGACGTTCCTGCCTCTTTCCGCGCTGACTGAGAATCGAGAGCTGAGAAGTGAGAACTCGATTTTTGTCTCCGATATTTTCGCGCACACGGAATTGCTGGCTGCACCTGTTTTCGAATCGGCGAATGGCGGAGGTCACGAAAATGAGCGCACGCGTCCGAATCTCAAAGTGCAGGATGGATGCGACAATCGGTGCTCGTTCTGCGTGATTCCGAGCGTGCGCGGGCAGAGCCGGTCACTTGCGGCGTCGCAAGTGATTCGCGAGACGAATGCGCTGGTGGCCGCGGGATATCGAGAAGTCGTGATCAGCGGGATCAATCTCGGAAGATGGGGACGGGATCTAGCTATCAGCTCTCAACTGTCAGCTCTCAGCGAAAATGCCGAATCGCATGGACGGCGGCGAACGCCGAACGAGCAACGGTTGGTGTCTCTTATCCGTGCCATCCTCGCCGAGACGCGGCTGGAAAAACTGCGCATCTCTTCGGTCGAGCCGATGGACTGGTCAGACGAACTGATCGCTCTGGTCGCGTCGTCGCCGCGCATTGCCAAGCATGCGCATGTTCCGCTGCAATCGGGGAGTGATGCGGTGTTGCGGCGCATGCATCGGAAATACCGGCCGTGGCATTATCGCGAGAAGATTGAAAAGATTCGCGCAGCGATGCCCACGGCTGCGATCGGCGCCGATGTGATGGTGGGATTTCCGGGCGAGACGGATGCCGAGTTTGAATGCACGCGAAGGCTGATCGAGGATTTGCCGTTCACGTACTTGCATGTCTTTACTTACTCGGCGCGGCCGGGTACGCCAGCGGCGGCGATGAGCAAACAAGTTCCGGTTCAGGTGGCGCGGGAGCGGAATAAAATTTTGCGCGACCTTGCAGCCGCGAAGAAGGAAGCGTTCATGCAGTCGTTTGTCGGCGAGTTACTCGATGCGATCACATTGAGCGCGATGCACAACGGCCCCGACGGAGAGTTCACGGAAGCGCTCACTGACAATTTTCAGAAGCTTTTTCTGAAGGGACGGCACGAGGCCAACCGCTGGATTCCGGTGCAGGTCGAAGAAGTGAGAGACGGCGTGCTGTTGGGAACATCGACGGAGATGGCGATGCCGATGCCGGTTTTGTGCGCCGTGGGAGAGCCGCACTTCACCGAGGCGTGAGGCCGATTTTGTGAGTCGGTTTGAGTTGCGATTGGCTTTCTGGTTTTACGTCTGATTTGTTGCACAGGCTTACGCGCGGCCTCGCCGCCAGTTTAGGCAAGACGCGGTAGTCATCATGACCGACGGAAGCCCGATCTACAATTTCAAGACTACTCAGTTTCACAAGGTGCGCCGCGAGCGCATCAAGCACAAAGAGAAAATCTGCGTGCGCGGCGACGTTCACACGAACACCGTGGAGTCGGCGTTCTCTCTTTTCAAGCGCGGCCTAACGGGAGGCTTCCGCAGGGTGAGCTTAAAACATTTGCAGTGCTGCCTCAACGAGTTCTCCTATCGCTTCAACAATCGGAAGGATGCGAACCTGTTCGGCATGACGGTGCGGCGCATGGCGCTGGCGGGGAATTTGCCTTATGCCAAGCTAGTAGAGGAAAGTGCGTTCACGCCATTTGTGAGACCGTAGCCCTAGGTGTAGTATTTCGCAGACAGAACGGCCCGCTGGTAGGCGGGCGTTTTGCTCTTCGAATTGTCGCGTCGGGCGACGCTGGAAAATAGCGTAGCAGAGGAGTGTGCTCGATGCAATCGGTGATTTTAGACCCCCTCATTTCACTCAACGACGATATGCCACTTAATGCCACCGACAAGGCTTGGATCACCTTAGAGATACAGAACGCTCTAAAACGTAAGGGATGGGGCAAGCTAACTGGATTCCTGAAAGATTGGAGCGGAGCGGGAGCTGCGATAACGATCTTAGTATTATTCTTTACGCAGTGGACGGGCTACATCGAATTTCGCACTAAAACTGGGGACAGATTAGACGCTATAGAAAAAATATTGCCGCAAATCTCTGCTTCTTTGGAACTTCTGAAGCCGCACGCTGGCAACACACTTCCCCAGGTAATGAAAGATGCCATTAACAATAAATCAGATCGGAAGATCGGACTGAATACCGTCGCTGCTCTAGCAACTCAGGCAAAGGAGCAAGGAATAGCCGCGAACCCGAAAGAAATAGCCGAGGTGGGCCACGAATTGACCACTATCCCGGCCTTGTTCACCCCACAACATTCGCAGAGTGACGATGCTTGGGAAGCACTCACGGGGCTGTTGAATTATTCGTCTTTTCTGACAACATATTCATTTGGACCATTGCAACCGCTGCCATTCGGTTATAGCGGATATGACTTCGGTGGCACCGAAGGGAAAACTTTCAATGTCACTGTTACCTATACGGGTGGAATGGTACCGGTGGCAGAGGCAGCGCGAGGAGAGCACATCATCGGGCCCCCGCAACAATTTCCATCTACTCTCGCACCGAAAACGGTTGTGGTCCAAGGCAAACTGGAACAATTCATAATCTTAGATCAGCACCACTTGAAGAATATCGTATTCGTAAACATGTCCATCGAGTATAGCGGCGGCCCTGTGATCTTGGACAATGTTACGTTCGTTAATTGTGTTTTCCACCTTGCCCGACGGCCGCAATGCGTTGACTTCGGAAAATCAGTCTTTGCTTCGACCTCCACGACGTTTACGAACGGTGGGTGACTTGAAAACGAGTCGGGCGCGGCTTCACTTCTGCGGCGGGATCGATGAGAGGGTCAAGAGGAAGGGAAAATGTCGCTAAATCAAATGGATAAGTTCGCCATTCTGCTGAGGTGGGACGCCTCCAAGGGTAAGGGATCGATAGCGCGAATCGCAGATGAACTCAAGCTGCCGCGCGAAGATGTGAAACGTCACATAATGGAACTGGAACGGCGTGGATACAAGCTGAACTACAACGCACCTGAAGTGCCTTCGGGCGATGCCTAGGAGAAATTATAGGTCACTTCTCGGGCGGAAATAGCTTCTCCGGCTTCTTCTTCGCAACCTTGACCTTCTCGCGTTTCAGGGGCTTTGCCTGAAGCAAATTCTGGACGATCCCTTCGAACTTCTTGCGATCTACCTTGAGGCTTTTCCTGGCACTTCACAACTCCGGCTCGGCTGGAATTTCCGCGCTGGAATTAAACTTTGGATTGGACCTAACTGCCAGTCCTTCTGGTTGGGCGCTCTTACGTGTGCTAAGCGGGGAGGTTCGTCATCGGTCAAGACCGCGGACTTAAAATCCCGCTGGCCTGTAAGCGGGTCTTACGAGTTCGACTCCCGTCCCCCCGCCACCTTCACGGCATACTGCTGCGAACCCCATCCCGGAAACGCTGTCACGGCCTACCGTCCAGTTTGTCCGGTTGCTGCGTCAAATGCACGATCGTTTTTTTTCCCTGCTCTCCATTGCCGCAACAAATACCAGGACTCCAGGTAGCGGTCGTAGCGTGCGCCGCGTTTCCAGGGAGAGAGCCAGATGGATCCCTTCTGCTTGCGGACGATTCCGACGGGAATGATGTACCAGATGTCGGCTGGGATGACGTAGGCGGCGATGAAATCGACCTCCTTGAGCAGACGAAGCACTCTTTTTTCGCTGGGCAATCCGCAGGCGTAGGAGCAGGGTCCAACGCGATGGATGGTGGACTTTACCTGAACGCGATAGACCAAGCCGTCGCGCTCGACCATCAGATCGTAAGGGGCGGTGTTTCCCCAGGGCTTGGAGACACGAAAACGTTGTTCGATGGCGCGCGCCAGAAAACGGATTTCGGCCCACTCTCCGCGTTCGGCGGTGTTCCTGAACTGCTTGGTCCATAGACTCATTGGTGGTGATGCCTTCCCAAAACACAAAAGGCGCGACCCTGTGGGCCGCGCCTCGCGCTCTTTTTAATTTTACTCTCTATATATAGTATATCAATTGGCAAAGGGTGATTGGGACATGTTTGCTATAAATATTTTGGCTTTGGTTGCTAGGAGATTAGGAGCGATCGTGTAAGTTCTGCCTATTGACAAGAAATTGGGGCGGGGTAGGGTACTGCCGATTGCAGGGATCCTTCGACTGCGCTCAGGATGACATGGGGGTCAGATTTCTTCTGGTTCGTCGGGATCGGGTTCGCGGACGGGAGCGTCGGGATTTTCTGGAGGAGAGGGCGGTTCCTCGATGGGCGGCGGCATGGGTTCGGCGGGAGTGCGGAGACGCAAGGGCGGGAGTTCCGGTGCGATGAAATTTGGGTCGAGGTGCATGGAGTTCAGATGCAGGAGTTGGGCGAGGGGTTCGGAGGTCTTAAATCCTTAGGCCCGTCGAATCCCCACCCTCTCGCAAAAGACGCGAGAAGCGTGCGGCACCCTCGGTCGTGATGGTCCCGCAGTGTCGCGATAACTCGGGCGGTAGAATCCCCACCCTCTCGCAAAAAACGCGAGAAGGGTGGGGCACCCTCGGTCGTGATGGTCCCGCAGCGTCGCTATAACTCGGGCGGTGGAATCCCCAATCCCCACCCTCTCGCAAAAAAACGCGAGAAGGATGGGGCACCCTTGGTCGTGATGGCGTCAACGAGCGGGAGAGATTCGATTTTCAGATAGACGCGCATTGCGGGAAAGCGCATCTAAGGTCTGAATCCTGGACCATGCACGGCTCGGTCCTGGTTTGGACTCTACGAAGACGAACAGTGTCAGTGGACCGGCGGAGGGTACAAGGCGGTGACGTTCAGATTTTTACTGTCCCTCTGAATCGAGCCAACATTCTATCTACACCGGTCCTTGAGTCCAACGCAGTCAGGACCTCGCAATCGCGTGTTATAATCTTTTATTCTCAGACGCTTAGAGCGCGGAGGACAGTATCGATAAACGTTTTATCCGAACCAATGACCGTATACGAGCGCGCGAAATTCGCGTGATCGGCGATGAAGGGGAGCAGATTGGCGTGATGCCCCCGTTCGAAGCGCTCAAATTGGCCCGCAGCAAGAACCTGGATCTGGTCGAGATTTCACCCACCGCTCAGCCTCCCGTGTGCCGCATCATGGACTACGGGAAATATTTGTACCAGCAGGAAAAGAAAGAGCGCGAGGCCAAGAAGCACCAGAAAACGATCACCGTAAAAGAGGTCAAGTTCCGCATCAATGTGGACGACCACGATTACGAGACGAAGAAAAATCACGTGCTCCGGTTTCTGGATGGAGGAGACAAGGTTAAGGCGACCATCTTCTTCCGCGGGCGCGAGATGACGCGAACCGGGCTGGGGCGAACGATTCTGGAGCGGCTGATCAAGGACGTGGAACCGCAGAGCATTGTGGAGTTCCGGCCGCGGCAGGAAGGCAACACGCTGCACGCGATTCTGGCTCCGAAGAAATCGGCGGCGGAGCGGGAAAAGGAAAAAGAGAAAGCCGCCAAGGCGAAAGCGAAGGCGGAGCGACAGGAAAAGATGTTGCAGGAAAAGATTGCGCAGGGCAAGTTGGCGCCGGAGAAAAAAGATGAGCCGGCGGCACAAGCGGCGGCCGCAGCGTCGGAGGCTCCGACTCCTGGGTCGCAAGCTTAGCGCGCAGGTTTAGGAAGTTCGCCGAGGAGGGACGCTAATCGCGTCCACGATTCCAAAGCAATTGAATTGTAGAATTGAAACTCAGAGCTGACGGCCTGGGGCTGGCAGCTGATTCCGAGGAACTATGCCGAAATTGAAATCGCACAAGGGCGCATCGAAGCGCTTCAAGAAGACGGCCAGCGGCAAGGTGAAGCGGGGGCATTCCGGCCTGCGTCACATGCTGAGCTCGAAGGCCAAGAAACGGAAACGCAAGTTGGGTACGGCCACGCTGGTCAGCGATGGCGATCTCCGCAAAGTGAAGCGGATGATTCCGTACCAGTAGAGCAGGGGCTAGTGGTCAGTGATCAGTGGTTGGAGACTCTCGAGTTTCTGAGCACTATCCACTGTCCAACGAAGCACTGCTTCAGGCGTGTGAAGAGGCCATGAGATCGCCGCAATGGCGAATCGTCCTTGCCTCCAGCCGCCAGTACATAGAAAGCAAAAAGGAGAACAGCCATGCCACGTGTAAAACGCGGAACCAAACGCCGCGCCAAACGCAAAAAGATATTAGACCGCGCGAGCGGATACTTTCTCACCAAATCAAAACTGTACCGCTCGGCGAAAGAAGCGGTTGACCGCGGACTGAAGTTTGCATTTTCCGGACGCAAGCAGCGGAAGCGGCAGTATCGCTCGCTGTGGATCGTGCGGATTGGAGCGGCGGCGAAGCTGAACGGGCTGAGCTACAACCAGTTCATCCACGGCTTGAAGAAAGCGGGAGTGGAACTGGACCGCAAGATTCTGGCGGACCTGGCGGTGAAGGATGCGGCCGCGTTTAAGAACCTGGTAGAACAGGCAAAGGGCGCGCTGGCATAGGGCTTCCGGGCTGTCGGCCCTTTTTTGTGCACCGAGGCCGATCTTTTCTGATTTCATTTGTGAGAATCAAAATCCCCGCCCTGTCTCTCCAAGAACGGAGAGACAAGGACGGGGCACCCGCATTCTGGTTCATTGCAAACAGGCGTGGCCTACAACGTTACGAAATTGACGGATTATTCGGCGGCGGCGCTCGAGAAGGCTGCTGCCGAGTGCGCTCGTGCGTGTGCAGAGGAAGCGGCGGCAGTTCGCAGCGAGGCGGAATTGAAAACGTTCCGTGACCGTTGGATCGGGCGCAAGAACGGAATACTCACGCAGATTAATGACTTGTGGTTGAAGGGCGCTCCGAAGGATGCGAAGCGGGAGGCGGGGATTCGCGTCAATGAACTGAAGGCTCGGATTCAGGAACTGGTAGAGGAAGCGCACATTGGCCGGGACGACAGCGCCGCGGGAGGGGAGCGAGTCGACATTACGCTTCCGGGCATTCGGCGTGCGATTGGGGCGGAGCATCCGGTTATCAAGACCACGAACGAGATGGTTCGCGTCTTTCAGAAGCTCGGCTACTCGGTGGCGGACGGGCCGGTGGTCGAGACCGATTATTACAACTTTGAGGCTTTGAATTTTCCGCCGAATCATCCGGCGCGGGACACGCAGGATACGTTGTTCATCGCGGGGCAGCAGGGGAAGGCGCAGCGGGAGCGGCTATTGCTGCGAACGCATACTTCTCCGGTGCAGATTCGCACGATGGAGAAGATGCGGCCGCCGATTCGGATTGTGATTCCCGGGACGGTGCATCGCAACGATCCGCCGGATGCGAGCCACTCGCCGATGTTCCATCAGATCGAGGGGCTGGCGGTCGATAACAATATTACGTTCGGCGATTTGAAGGGGACGCTCGATCACGCGATGAAGGAGTTTTTTGGATCGAGCGTGAAGACGAGTTTTCGTCCGTCGTTTTTTCCGTTCACGGAGCCGAGCGCGGAGATGTATGTTTCGTGCTTCATCTGCGGCGGGAGCGGAAGGCGCGGAGCGGACCCGTGCCGTCCATGCAAGCAGACGGGATGGATTGAGATTCTCGGCTGCGGCATGGTCGATCCGAATGTGTTTGAGTTTGTGAAGGACAACGGGTATGACCCGAAAAAAGTTTCGGGATTTGCCTTTGGCATGGGCGCGGATCGGATTGCGCTACTGAAGTATGGCGTGGATGATTTGCAGTTGTTCTTTCAGGGGGATGTGCGGTTCCTGGAGCAGTGGGGATAGGGGCAGCTGCTAGCTTATGGCTTCTAGCTGATCTTGACGGCAGCAAGTTGCATTGGTCCTTCGGCGCAAAGAGCGCGCCTCAGGATGACAGAGCAGTTTAGAGATCATGAAACTTTCTTCACAATGGATTCGCGACTTTGTTGATCTCGGCGTCGATGACCGGCGGCTGGCGGAGGATTTGACTGGGGTCGGGATCGCGGTGGAGGGGATGAGCGGGTCGGGCGCAGATACGGTGTTCGAGATGGAGATTGGGACGAACCGTCCGGATGCGATGAATCATTATGGGGTGGCGCGGGAGGCGGCGGCGATTTATGACTTGCCGCTGAAGCAGCTGTCAGCTGTCAGTTCTCAGTTCTCGGTTCTCAGTCAAGGGCAGACCTCAGCGGCTAAAGCCGCGTCTTCTTCGGCCTCTTACGGCACGACTGAAGTCGTGCCCTTCCCGAACTCTCCCTTCCCGATCACGGTGGAGGAACCTGTGCTTTGTCCGCGGTTTTCTGCGCGGGTGATTCGCGGAACGAAAGTCAAAGCGTCGCCTGAAAAAATCGCGCACCGGTTGCAATTGCTCGAGCAGCGGCCGATCAGCAACGCGGTGGATGCGACGAACTATGTGCTGTGGGAGATGGGGAAGCCGACGCACGTGTTTGATATGGATTTGCTGGAGGGCGGGCGGCTGGTCATTCGAAAAGCGAAGAACGGCGAGAAGCTGAAGACGCTGGATGGAGTGGAGCGCACGCTGACGTCGGAAGATCTGGTAGTGGCTGACGCGAAACGGCCGGTCGGGCTGGCGGGAGTGATGGGCGGCTTCGACACCATGATCACCGAAAAGACGCGGAATATTTTGATCGAGTCGGCGTGGTGGGATCCGGTGACGGTGCGGAAGAGTTCACGGCGACATGGAATTCACACGGATGCTTCACACCGGTTTGAGCGCGGGGCGGATTTCGAGTCGACGATTCTGTCCTGCGATCTGGTGGCGGCTTTAATTCTGGAATCGGGCGGCGGAGAACTGGTGGGCGGCGCAGTCGATGTGGTGTCGAGAAAATTGGACCAGGCGCCGGTGGTGCTGCGGATTTCAGAAGTGCGGCGGATATTGGGCGGCGATCTGGAAGAAGGACACATTCTCCGCATCCTGAAGAAGCTGGGATTCAATGCCGTTCCCGCGGGATTGTATGGCGGCGAGTTTTTCGTACACATTCCGAGTTGGCGGCTGGATGTGGAGCGCGAGATTGATGTGATTGAAGAAATCGCGCGGCTGCACGGTTATGACAAATTCGAAAATACTTTGCCGGCGTATAGCGGCGCGGTGGTGGAAGCGCCGAATGCGGCTGTGGACGGGAGGTTTCGCGAGCGGGCTCTGGCTTTGGGATATGACGAGGCGGTGTCGCTGACATTTATTTCGCACGCGGATGCGGAGATGTTTGGGTTTTCCGGAGAAGAGGTGAGTACCCCAGCGGCTAAAGCCGGGAGTCAATCGGAAGATAAAATCGCAGCGCTGGAAGCGCTGCGCCACCCAAAAGCGCGGGGCCACTCCAGCCTGCTGGGCCACTCAAGCCTGCTGGGCCACCCAAAAACCATTTCGCGACAAGTGTTGGAGTTGGAAAATCCGCTGAGCGAGGAAGCAGCGGTGATGCGGACATCGATGGCGCCGGGAATGCTCGACATGCTGGCGTGGAATTTGAATCGGGATTCGGAAAACGTCCGGCTGTTTGAGATGGGGCGAGTGTACGAAATGCGGGGCGGAGAGCGGGTGGAACCGGCGCGCGCGTGCCTGGGAGCGACCATGGCGGCGGCGGAAGGGTCGATTCCTGTGGGGGCCATGCTCGACGTGAGTAAGAGTTCGACTTCCCCACCCAAGCCAAAAGATGGCTTGGATGGGGCACCCTCGTTTCCTCGTGCGGCGGAGGCGTTTCGATCGTTCAAGGGTGATGTGGAGAATTTGCTGGCGCCGTTTGCATACAGTGAGCTGAGTTTCGATCGGGAGACGGCGGGATATTTTCATCCGGGAAGATCGGCGCGGGTGTTGATGGATGGCGCGGTGGTCGGGCAGTTTGGGCAGATTGCGGAAGAGGTGAAGGCGCAGAGGAAGTTGCGGCAAGATGTTTTTCTGGCGGAGATTGATCTGGAAGCGTTGCACGGACGCGGATTGCGGACGGTGAAGTTTGCGCCGCTGGGCAAGTATCCGGCGGTGGAGCGGGATTTCTCGTTTGTGTTTGGCGATGAAGTGGAGTTTGCGGCGATGCGGCGCGCGGTGATGGGGCTGGGGATTCGCGAGCTGCGTGAATTCAAGCCGGTAGAGATTTTTCGTGGCGGGTCGATTGGCGCGGGAAAGTATTCGATTCTGCTGCGGGCGAAGCTGCAGTCGGAGGAAGAGACGCTGCGGGATGAGCAGATTGCGGCTTGGGCTGGGAAGATTGTCGGGGCGCTGCAGGGGTTGGGGGGAGTGCAGAGAGCGTAGGGCTTACCGCGGGGGCTAAAGCCCCGGTTCCATATAAGAGACAGTTAACCGCAGCGCCGGAAGCGCTGCGCCACCCAAAAGCGGTTACGCCACCCAAAATCGGTCACGCCGAATCGGTCTGCGCGAAATCGGTTACGCTACCTTAACATCGGTCACGCCCGCCGAGATTGGTTGCGCAGCCGAAAAGCGGTCACGCGGTGGTTTGGGGTGACACGTAGGGGTCCTTCGACTGCGCATTTGCTCTCGCTTCGCGATAGCAAATACTCTGCTCAGGATGACACGTTATATTTGATTTCTTGTGCTAATCTGCCTGCTATGGCGGACGTGATTTCTTCTCTATCCATTCACAAAAAACATTTTCTGAGCGACAAGGTGTCGCAGTTTACCGAGTCGGTGATCCGGGAGATGACCCGGCAGGCGATGCTTTATGGGGCGGTGAATCTGGCGCAGGGGTTTCCGGATTTTTCGGCACCCGCGGAGATCAAGGCGGCGGCGGGGGCGGCGATCGATAGCGACGTGAACCAGTATGCCATCACGTGGGGCGCGAAGAATCTGCGGAACGCGATTGCGCGGCAGATGGGCGTGTGGCAAGGGATTGCGGTTGATCCGGAAAAAGAGATTACGGTATGTTGCGGATCGACGGAGGCGATGATTTCGACGTTGCTGGCGGTGTGCAATGCGGGCGATGAGGTCGTAATCTTCGAGCCGTTTTATGAGAACTACGGGCCGGATTCGGTGCTGAGCGGGGCGCGGCCGCGGTTTGTGAAGCTGCGTCCGCCGACAAGTGAAAATGGCGAGTGGACGTTTGATGAAAAAGAATTGCGGGCGGCGTTTGATAAGCACACGAAGGCGATCATCTTAAATACACCCAACAACCCTACGGGAAAAGTTTTTACGCGAGCAGAGCTGGAGTTGATTCGCGATCTGTGCATCGAGTTCGACGTGCTGGCGATTACCGACGAGATTTACGAACACATTTTGTATGAGGGGACCGAACACATTTCGATGGCGTCACTGGAGGGGATGCGGGAGCGGACGGTGACGATCAATGGGATGTCGAAGACCTACGCCGTGACGGGATGGCGCGTGGGATGGGCGGTTGCGCCGGAGAAGATCACGAACGCGATTCGCAAGGTGCATGATTTTCTGACGGTGGGCGCGCCGGCGCCGTTGCAGGAGGCGGGTGCGGCGGCGTTGAGTTTGCCGGCGGAATATTATGCGAAATTGGCGGAGGGATATCGTGTGCGGCGGGATCACTTGATGCCGGCGCTGGAGAAGGCGGGGTTCAAGTGTTTTCGTCCGCGGGGCGCGTATTACGTGATGACGGATATTTCGGCGTTTGGATTTGAGGATGATGTGGAGTTTACGAAATACCTGGTGAAAGAGATTCGAGTGGCGGCGGTGCCGGGGTCAAGTTTTTATCGGGATGCGCGGGACGGGTCGCGGCAGGTGCGGTTCGCGTTCTGCAAGAAGCTGGAGACGCTGGACGCGGCGGCAGAGAGGTTGGGGAAGCTGCGAGCGCGGTGATCGAGTTCTGAAAATTGCTGACTGTCTTCTCTTCTGCGAACCAAGTTTTCTGCGACCAAGTCTTCTTCGACTAAGGTAAGGCTGGACACTCAGCCGATGTAGCGGAGACCTTTCACGATCTCGGTGCTGGCGGCGGAATATGAAGGGATGATGCCGCTCAGGAAACCGACCAGCGTGGCCGTCGTCACGGAGACGGCCAGCGTGCCCCAGGTAGCGCGCAGGCCATTGAACAAGCCGGTCATCTGTGGAGCGTCGGCCATGAAGCGAACCAGACCGGCGCCAGCCATCGCTCCGAGCAAGCCTCCCAGTAGGGCCAGGGCCATGCTTTCGCCAACAAAAAGGGTCAACAGAAGTTGTCTTGTGAAGCCGAGCGCCTTGAGCACGGCCACTTCGCGGGTGCGCTCGCGTACTGACATCGCCATGGTGGTGGCAGTGACCAGCAGGATGGCGAAGGCGACGGCCGCGCAGACGCCGAGGATGAATGCCTTGACGTTGCCGAGCGTGGCGATGAAGTCGAGGGCAAAGGCTTTTTCTGTTTCGGTTTTGGTGGGGTAGGGAGAGTTGTGAAACTTTTCGTCGATGGCTTGGGCGACCTGGGTAGCGTTTTGCGGTGAGTCGACCATGATGGCGTAGAACCCGGCGTACCCGCGGAACCAGGGAACCGATTCTTCGAGGTATTGCTCGTCGAAGAAGAGAGTGTCGGAGGGGATGGCGGCGGTGTAGATGCCTCGAATCGTAAGTTCGAGGGTGACGGGGAAAATGTTGCCTGTAATCACTACGCGGTCGCCCAGCTTCCAGCCGTGTTTTGCCGCGAGCTTGGAGTCGACCATGCATCCGGCGCGATCGTGCGTCCAGGCTTTGAGCTGGTCGTCGGGAAGCCGATTTTCGGGATAGGCCTGCATGATCGCCTCGGGATCGGTAGCGAATTGCGCAAAGGCATTGTCGGACTTGTCATTCATGTACAGTCCGCCAAACCAGGTCATGGGAGCGACCGCGACGACGCCGGGGACGGAGCGGATCTGCTGCCGGTGCGAGCTGGGCAATAGATTGGCGAGCGAAACGCGGTGGCGCAGGAGCAGGCGCTGGGCGGACTGGGGCGTGCCCTGGTCGATGTAGAACCGCTGCCAGATGGTCATCATCAGGGTGAGGAGCAGCATAGAGAAGGCGATGCTGAGCACGGTCAGAATGCTGCGGCGCAGGTTGCGAAAAGCGTTCTTGCGGACGAACCCGGGGAGGGTCATGAGAAGCGCATCTCCTGCGGAGAGTTCCCGGCTAGGCTGAGGGCGTACGGGTTGCGATCATAGGAATCATGCGCGGGTAGGGGCCAGAGGTGCAGTGATCTGGGGCACGCTGCGTGGTGAGGGAGTCTCTCAGAGAAGACAAAAAAGGAGAACAAAAGAAAAGGCAGCGGAAGGGAGTGTCCGCTCCACATTAATTATTGTGGTTGCTGGTCATGGGCCATGGCGTAGTATCCGGCGCGGGTTTGGATTTTGTAGCCCTGTTTGGATTTGATTTCCAATTTGCGATAGCCGCCGTCGAGAACGGTATTGGTGGAGGTATAGCCGATGTTGTACTGGCTGCGGAGCTCGGCGGAGATCTGGTCGAAGGCTTCTTTGAGTTTGTCGAACTTGTTTCCCACGTTGATGACGCGGCCGCCGGTGGCCTCGGTGAGCTTGCGCATTTCTCCTTCGCCGCTGTAGCTCATGCCCATGCTGTAGTAACCGCCGCGATCGGCGCAGAGCAGGACGTAGACGATGGCGTCGGCTTTCTGGGCGGCCTCGATGGCATCACGGATTTTGAGCTTGCTGCCTTCGTCTTCACCGTCGGTGAGAAGGATCATGGCCTTGCGGCCGACTTCTTTGGCGAGCATGTCGTGGGCGGAAAGATAAACGGCATCATAAAGAACGGTGCCGGGAGCGTTGTGCACCGGAACCGGGCCCTGGCCGAGGCCGGGGATTCCGCTGCCGCCGCTGGAGACGCCGCTGTTGATCTTCACTTTGTTGAGAGCGGCTTGCAGGCGGTGAACGTCACTGGTGTAGTCCTGGATCAGCTCAGAGTCCACGTCGAAGTTGATCACGTAGGCCTCGTCCTTAGGGGTTAGAACCTGACGTAGGAAGGCACCGCCGACTTCCTTTTCCATGTCGAGGACGCGAGTCTGGCTGCCGGATGTATCGATCATCATGCCGAGGGTGAGCGGGAGATTGGATTCGGCGGTAAAGTATTTGATGGTTTGCGGCTTGCCGTCTTCAAAGACCTCGAAGTCGTCTTTGGTTTGATTGGGGATGAGGGCGCCGTGCTTGTCTTTCACGTTGAAGAAGACGCCCACTACGTTGACGTTGACTTTCAGGGTCTGGTCCGACTTCTCGGTGTCGGATTGTGCGGCATTGGCTTGGGAGGTTTTAGAATCCTGAGCCGAGGCGGCAGGAGGGAAGGCTGACAGGGCAGCGATGAAGGACAGGATCGAGACAGCGGAAAGTTTGGGCAAAAATCTCGGTTTCACGGATAGTTTGGGCACGAATGATTCCCTCTCGAGGTTTTTGTTAGTCTAGTCCTTGGGAGTTAGATGCACCAAATGGGTTGGTCCAGCATCCCAGGGTGATAGAGTGGTTTTATTTTTTGCAGCTGGATCCGGAGAAGGAACGGAAGGTGACTGTGAGGAAGCAGACCGAGGCTCAAAAGAGAGCACGGAAGAGCGTAGGCGGATGGATGGCCACCGTTCTAGTTGCCGGATGTCTCGGCGGATTCCTGGGTATCGGCGCTGGCGAGGGTGCGGCGCAAGCTTCCGGGGGGCAAACACCGGCTCAGCCTGCGCAGAGCCAGCCTACGCAGAACCAGCCTGCGCAGACTCAACCTACGCAAGGCCAGCCGGCACGGGCCGAAGAAATTCCGGATGCGCCGACGGTGCAGCCTTCGGCCACGCCGCCGGAGCCCTCGCCGATTCCCAAGCCGGAGGAGAAGAAACCGGCTACCGCGGACAAGAATCCGTGGACGAACCAGCCAAATAGCAAGCCGGCCGAGGCGAACCCATTTCCGGAGGACGATAGCACTCCGGCGCCGGCGATGCCTCCGGTGAAGACGGTGCCCCCGGGTACTACGGCGAAACAGCCTCCGCGCTCGCAGGAGCAGCTTTACACCTTTGTGGTGCATACCAACTTTGTGCAGGTACCGGTCACGGTGAAAGACCGCGAGGGGCGGATGGTGGATGGGCTTCTGCCTACGGACTTCAGCGTCAAAGAAAATGGGACGTTGCAGAAGTTAACCTTCTTCAGCAGCGATCCTTTCGCGCTGTCGGTGGCAGTCGTGCTGGATCTGGGCATGCCAGATGCGGATGTTCAGAAGGTGAACCAGACTTTTCCGGCGCTGGTGGGTGCGTTTGCGCCGTATGACGAAGTGGCGCTTTACACCTACAGCAGCACGGTGAGCGAGGTCAGCGATTTTGCCGGGGCCAACCGGAAACTGACGCAGTTATTGAATCAGATGAAGACGGAACGCGGGCACAACAACGGCGTTCCCGTGTTGAGCGGTCCGCTGGCGCCGAATGGACCGATTGTGAACGGAGTCCCGGTGGGGAGTCCGACGGAGCCGGTCTACACGCCGCCGAAGGAGGCGCACGTGTTGAACGACGCCATTCTGAGAGCGGCGCTCGACCTGAGCAAGCGGGATCGGACACGGCGGAAGATCATTTTTGTGATCAGCGACGGACGGGAATATGGCAGCGAGGCCAGCTACCGGGATGTGCTGCGGGTATTGCTTACGAATGAGATTCAGGTAAAGGCGGTGGCTCTTGATACCGGGGCGCTGCCGGGGTATAGCAAGATAGAGCGGCTGCATTTGCCACACGAGGGCTATAGCGACATCCTGCCGAAATACACGGCGGCCACCGGCGGCGGAACGCCCTATAAGGAGCTCACGCAAAGCGCAATTGAAGACAGCTACGCTCAGGCCATGGGAGATGCGCGCAACCAGTACACACTGGGCTATACGCCCGCCCGCCCGAAGACTCCAACGGCCTCGCCGTACCGGAGCATCGAGGTGCTGGTGGACCGGCCGGGGCTGAAGATCTACGCCAAGGATGGATATTACCCGGCAGTGGCGGCGCGGTAGGGCACGGATCTCTGAAAAATCTTCGAAGATTAGCCTGCTTTGGAACCGCCTTTTGGCCGGGGGTCACCTGAGTAACCTGCCGGGTACCGTGCGTGTGTGATATAAAAGCCGCGAGCCCCCAAAGGGATATTTTTGCGCGCGGAAGCTGCCTAGCAAGGTGTGCGATCGGCGCATATTGAGGAAAGCCTTGAGTTTCATCAACTTCGCAGCCCGCGAGATAAATTGCAAAATCGTGTATTACGGCGCCGGGCTGGGTGGCAAGACCACGAACCTGCAGGTGATCTACCAGAAAACTGCGGAACAGCAGAAGGGGAAGATGATCTCCCTGGCCACGGAAACGGAGCGGACGTTGTTCTTCGATTTCCTGCCGCTCGATCTGGGATCGGTGCGGGGGTTCAAAACGCGAATCCATCTTTATACGGTGCCGGGGCAGGTTTTCTATGATGCCAGCCGTAAGCTGATTCTCCGCGGGGTGGATGGCATTGTTTTTGTGGCGGATTCGCAGGAACAGCGCATGGACGCGAACGTGGAAGCGCTGGACAATCTGATGTCGAACCTGCAAGAGCACGGCTACGATTTCAACAAGATTCCTTACGTGCTGCAGCTGAACAAGCGGGACCTGCCGAATATTCTCTCGCCTGAGGCTCTCAACAAAGAGCTGCGCAAGAAGAACGAAGCGGTGGTGGAGGCGGTGGCGTTTCAAGGCGTAGGAGTGTTTGAGACGCTGAAAGAAATCGCCAAGCAGGTGCTGACGGAGTTGAAGGCAGGCGGGTAAGGGCAGTTGCCGGCGCAGATTGCTCCACGTCGCGAAGTGAGTTGCGTGGAGGAAAGCATGCTGAAAATCTTTGCACGAGAAGTCGCGGGACTGGCTTTAGCTGCCGCGCTCGCGGTAGTTCCGGCCTTGAGAGCGCAACAATCCAACGATGCAGCAGCGCCGAGACCTGCGCAGATACTGACGGCCAGAACGATTTTCATTTCTAACGCTTCGGAAGAGTGCCCTTCTTTCTACTGTAGTGCGCCTGACCAGCCTTACAACAACTTCTATGCCAGCATGAAGAGTTGGGGACGATATGAACTGATGGCGTCCCCGGAGGAAGCGGATCTGATTTTCGAAATACGTTTCGTTCCCAGTAGACCCGGGGAATTTCCGCAAGTAAGGTCGGTGATCCTAGATCGCAAGACTCGGGTGGTGCTGTGGCGGCTGGATGAAACGGTGGCCACGGCGGCGCGGCAGGCGACTGGACGCAAGAACTTTGATAAGGCGATGTCTGCGCTGCTGCAGGACGTAGAGAAACTGGTCATCCCGTCTTCGGCCGCGCCTGGCGCTCCCACTAAATAGCGACGCCGATCCGATTAAATCCTGCTCAGGTCCGAATTCCGGCTGCGATTCGTCTAGAATGGCAGCCGCGGCGCGGAGAGCCGGGAAGGACAAGCACGCTCGCAGTTCACGGGTTGACGATGAAGAAAAATTTTTGGAGAGCGGTGATCGAAGTCGGATTCATTATCTTCCTGTTTTATTCCAATCTCTTGATGGGCGAATTTGAGCGCTCAGGGATGGGGCGGAGAAGGGGATTCGCGTGGGCGATCGGAGATGTGTTTACCTCGGCTAATTTTGTGATTGCCATGACCGCGGCGCTGCTCGGCTATGTCCTGTTTGAGTTTCTGAGAAAAAGATTCTAGGTATGCGATGCGGGGGGCGATGGAGCGCTCACCGACGGAGCGCTGATTCGTCGGTGAGCGCTCCATCGCCCCCCGCATCGCATACCTAGAATCTTTTTCTCAGAAACTCAAACAGGACATAGCCGAGCAGCGCCGCGGTCATGGCAATCACAAAATTAGCCGAGGTAGACACATCTCCGATCGCCCACGCGAATCCCCTTCTCCGCCCCATCCCTGAGCGCTCAAATTCGCCCATCAGAGATCGGAATAAAACAGGAAGATAATGAATCCGACTTCGATCACCGCTCTCCAAAAATTTTTATTCATCGTCAACCCGTGAACTGCGAAGCGTGCTTGTCCTTCCCGGCTCTCCGCGCCGCGGCTGCCATTCTAGACGAATCGCAGCCGGAATTCGGACCTGAGCAGGATTTAATCGGATCGGCGTCGCTATTTAGTGGGAGCGCCAGGCGCGGCCGAAGACGGGATGACCAGTTTCTCTACGTCCTGCGGCAGCGCAGACATCGCCTTATCAAAGTTCTTGCGTCCAGTCGCCTGCGGCACCGCCGTGGCCACCGTTTCATCCAGCCGCCACAGCACCACCCGAGTCTTGCGATCGAGGATCACCGACCTTACTTGCGGAAATTCCCCGGGTCTACTGGGAACGAAACGTATTCGAAAATCAGATCCGCTTCCTCCGGGGACGCCATCAGTTCATATCGTCCCCAACTCTTCATGCTGGCATAGAAGTTGTTGTAAGGCTAGTCAGGCGCACTACAGTAGAAAGAAGGGCACTCTTCCGAAGCGTTAGAAATGAAAATCGTTCTGGCCGTCAGTATCTGCGCAGGTCTCTGGCGCTGCTGCATAGTTGGATTGTTGCGCTCTCAAGGCCGGAACTACCGCGAGCGCGGCAGCTAAAGCCAGTCCCGCGACTTCTCGTGCAAAGATTTTCAGCATGCTTTCCTCCACGCAACTCACTTCGCGACGTGGAGCAATCTGCGCCGGCAACTGCCCTTACCCGCCTGCCTTCAACTCCGTCAGCACCTGCTTGGCGATTTCTTTCAGCGTCTCAAACACGCCCACGCCTGGAAGGCCACAGCCTCGACAATGGGTTCGTTCTTTTTGCGCAGCTCTTGTGGAGATCGACAGGCAGAGAATATTCGGCAGGTCCCGCTTGTTGAGCTGGAGCACATACGGAATCTTGTTGAAGTCGTAGCCGTGCTCTTGCAGGTTCGACATCAGATTGTCGAGCGCCTCCACGTTTGCGTCCATGCGCTGTTCCTGGGAATCCGCGACAAAGACAATGCCGTCCACCCCGCGCAGAATCAGCTTACGGCTGGCGTCATAGAAAACCTGGCCCGGCACGGTATAAAGATGGATTCGCGTTTTGAACCCCCGGACTGAGCCGAGATCAAGTGGCAGAAAGTCGAAGAACAAGTACGCTCGGTTTCCGTGGCCAGAGAGATCATCTTCCCCTTCTGCTGGTCCGCCGTTTTCTGGTAGATCACCTGCAGGTTCGTGGTCTTGCCGCCGAGCCCGGCGCCATAGTACACGATTTTGCAATTGATCTCGCGGGCTGCGAAGTTGATGAAACTCAAGGCTTTCCTCGAAATGCGCCGATGCACACCTTGCAGGCGGCTTCCACGCACAAAAATATCTTTTTGGGGGCTCGCGGCTTTTATATCACAACGGGCGGTGCCCGGCAGGTTACTCAGGTGACCCCCGGCCAAAGGCGGTTCCAAAGCAGGCTAATCTTCCAAGATTTTTCAGAGATCCTTCTCTACCGGGCCGCCATGACCGGATAATATCCATCCTTGGCGTAGATCTTCAGCCTCGGCCGGTCAACCAGCACTTCAATCTCCGGTACGGCGAGGCCGTCGGAGACTTCCGGCGGGCGGTGCGTATAGCCCAGGGTGTATTGATTGCGGGCCTCCGAGGTGATTTCCGCGTAGCATCTTCAATCGCGTTGCGGGAAAGTTCAGTAAAGACTTTTCCGCCGCCAGTGGCCGAGCTATATTTCGGAAGGATGTCGTTGTAGCCTTGGTATGGCAAATGTACCCGCTCTTTGAAACCTGGCAAGGCCCCGGTATCGACCACCACAGCCTTGACTTGAATATTGCGTAACATACCAGCAGTTTTAAAACGTCCCGGTAGCTCGCCCTGCTTCCATATTCGCGCCCGTCACTGATGACAAAGATCATTTTCCGGCGCGCGCGGTCACGCTTGCTCAAGTCGAGCGCCGCCTCCAGAATCGCATCGTTCAGGACATGCGCCTCGCGGGGAGGAGTGTTAACCGGCGCATGATTGGCCCGCCGACCGGCGCTCCGTTGACAGTGGGCCCTCCCGGCCCAAGCGGTCCACCCAATACCGGCGGGCCATTGTTGCGCCCGCGCACCAGCTTCATCTGATTCAATGACGGCGTCAGTTTCTGCTTGGCCCCGTAAAGTCGCTGACCTGGCTCACCGTGCTGCTATAGGTGTAAAGCGCCACTTCGTCATACGGCGCAAACGCGCCGACCAGAGGCGTAAAAGTCTGGTTGATCTTCTGCAACAGCCACATCGGGCATGCCAGATCCAGCACGATTGCCACGGACAGCGCGAAAGGATCGCTGGTGAAGAAAGTCAGCGTCTGTTTCTTGCCATTTTCGAGCACGGTGAAATCTGTCGAAAGCAGGCCATCCACGCGCCGTCCGTCCGGGTCTTGCACCATCACCGGAAGCTGCACGAAGTTGGATATAGCCACAAAGGTGTAAAGCTGCTCCTGCGAGCGCGGAGGCTGTTTCGCCGTGAGTACCCGGGGGCAGCGTCTTCACCGGAGGCATGGCCGGCGCCGGAGTGCTATCGTCCTCCGGAAATGGGTTCGCCTCGGCCGGCTTGTTTATTTGGCTGGTTCGTCCACGGATTCTTGTCCGCGGTAGCCGGTTTTTCTTCTCCTCCGGCTTGGGAATCGGCGAGGGCTCCGGCGGCGTGGCCGAAGGCTGCGCCGGCTCGGCGCATCCGGAATTTCTTCGGCACGTGCCGGCTGGCCTTGCGTAGGTTGAGTCTGCGCGGTGAGGTTCTGCGTAGGCTGGCTCTGCGCAGGCTGAGCCGGTGTTTGCCCCGGAAAGACTGCGCCGCACCCTCCGCCAGCGCCCTCGCCAGAACCCGCGCGACATCCGGCAACTAGAACGGTGGCCATCCATCCGCCTACGCTCCTCCCGTGCTCTCTTTTGAGCCTCGGTCACTCCTTCACAGTCACCTTCAGACTCTCCGGATCCAGCTGCGAAAAATAAAACCACTCTATCACCCTGGGATGCTGGACCAACCCATTTGGTGCATCTGAGCTCCCAAGGACTAGACTAGACAAAAACCTCGAGAGGGAATCATTCGTGCCCAACTTATCCGTGAAACCGAGATTTTAAAACAAATTTGCCGCTGTCTCGATCCTGTCCTTCATCGCTGCCCTGTTCAGCCTTCCCTTCTGATGCCTCGGCTCAGGATTCTGAAAGCACCCGAGCCAAAGCTGGGCAGTTCGACACCGAGAAGTGAAAACAGACCCTGAAAGTAGACGTCAACGTAGTGAGCATGCTCTTCAACGTGAAAGACAAGCACAGCACCTGCATCCCCAATCAAACCAAAGACAACTTCGAGGTTTTTGAAACAGGCAAGCCGCAAAACCATCAAATACTTACCGGCAAATCCGATCTCCCGCTCACCCTCGGCCAGTGATCATCGATACATCCGGCAGCCAGACTCGCGTCCTCGACATGGAAAAGGAAGTCGGCGGTGTTTCCTACGTCCGTTCTGACCCCTAAGGACGAGGCCTACGTGATCAACTTCAACGTGATCCAGAGCTACACCAGTGACGTTCACCGCCTGCAAGCCGCTCTCAACAAAGTGAATACGACAGCGGCGTCTCCAGCGGCGGCAGCGGAATCCCCGGCCTCAGCCAGGGCCCGGTTCCGGTGCAGCAACACTCCCGGCACCGCTCTAATGATGCCGTTTATCTTTCCGCCCCACGACATGCTCGCCAAAGAATGGCGCCGACAATCCTCTCACCGACGGAGCTGAAGGCAGCAAGCTCAAATCCGTGATGCCATCGAGGCCGCCCAGAAAGCCGACGCCATCGTCTACGTCCTGCTCTGCGCCGAT
>CAVZPC010000015.1:0-125875 GCA_963777005.1 uncultured Acidobacteriaceae bacterium
AGTTCTTGGCAAGCTCTCGCTAAAGAGACAACGCAAGACTTTGATGCTGGCAGGAGTGCTCGCGGCGATCGCTTTACTTCAGGCTTGCGGAGGCAACTCCAATTCTTCTTCTTTCGCAGGGCCAACCTCGGTTAATCCCGCACAAGGGGTCAACCTGCAATCCATTAGCATCGCCCCATCGACGTCGATAATCTCGCTTGCCGAAACCCGCCAACTCACAGCCATCGGCAGCTACAGCGATGGCGGCATAAGCGATCTTACTTCTCAGGTCCAATGGCAGTCTTCTTCCCCTCACAGTACCGTCGATTACGTTAGCGTCAGTCCGTCCGGAATGGCCAAAGGCGTCTCCTTGGGAACCGCGAATGTTACCGCAACTCTCGGTTCCGTGACAGGCGTGCTTCAGTTGACCGTGGGCACCAGCGGATTTTCCTCAACCACCATCGGAATTCTGCCCGTCCCCTACAAGTCCACAGTAATCGACGCCGCTTATCTGCCGGAAGCGCAAAGCCTGATTCAGGGAGCGTATGCTGTCCAGGAAGTGAATTTGGATGCGGACCAGTTCTCGACCCAGGTGCCCGTGCAGGCTGCTCTCCTAGCCTCCATACCAATGCCTCCCGGCTTCAAACCGAACGCTACCGCTGCCAGTCCCAGCAGTTCACTGGTCGCAGTAATCAGCTACAGCTCGCCGGATATTCAGATCATCGATGCCAGCAATGTCGTCGGCGATGTTAACAATAACCTGATCATCAATACCTTCACCGCCCCGGTCACAAAGAAGGCCACTTTCTACGGGCCTGGCACTGCAGTGCCGGCCATCACCTGCATGATTTGCGCGGCCGTCGTGGATCCGGCGAATAACCAACTTCTGCTCAGTACTGCCCAAGGCTATTTCTACTTGAATCTGACGACTGGGAGTTTTACGGCGCTGCCACTCACTCCCTCGCCCCTACCGGCCGCTAGTTTCGCGCTGAATCCAAACGCTCAGGAGTCGTACATTGTCAGTCCCACTGGCACCGAAGTGCAGTTTATAAACCTCGCCACCAATGCGGTTATTTCCAACACCACCTTGGGTCCCACGAATCCCAGCACATCGGCAATCGACATCACCAATAACGACGTGGCGATCGGGGATGCTGGCGGAGATGACCAGAGTTTGGTGTATCTCGCCGATCTTCAAAATCCCTTGTTCACGCCGGTTCCGGGCCTCGGTGGCTGCACCAATTCCGGCCAGACCGCCAACATGAGTATGCTCGCGCTCGGTATCTCAGCAATTGCCAATGCGACCCAGGGCGCCACAGTACTTTATATGGCACAGCCGGGAGGAAGTTGTTTCGGTTTTGAGGCGGTTAGTACGTCTTTCTTCCTGGATCTTACGCAATCTGAATATGGATACGCGCCTATGCCCGATACGCCTGATGGGAGTGCGTTTCTGAATTACAGCGATCCCAACGCGATCACCAACTTTAACAGCGTGGTTGACAAAAAGAATTATGGAGTGCTCTTGGACGCAAGCGAAAACTGGATCGCTAAGGTTAATCCGCAAATTATTACTGGTTTCACTACTCCCGGGCCGTTGCCTTCTGGTTTGGATGTTTCGTCCTTTCTAGGGACCGCGGCGCCCTATAACTCCGTGATCTACTTACCCACTCCTGCCAGCATGCTCGCCTTGTCGCAGACCAACATCAACTTCGGCACCCAGGCAGTTGGAACCGCAAGCGCACTGAACACCGTCACTTTGACCAACATCGGAGCCAATCCGGTTTCGATCTCCAGCATTGCCCTGAAGGGAAGCAACGCCGCTGATTTCACGGAATCGGATGGCTGCGCTAACAGTCTGCTTTTTCCTCAGGCCAAATGCACCATCAATCTCACCTTCGCTCCCACCGCCGCCGGACCTGCGTCCGCCTCGGTTAGCATTACTGACGATGGTGGAACCGTCCTCGGCCCAGGTTGCTCCTCTTCTAATTCCAATGCGACCGGCCAGATCATCTGTCTCTCTGGCACTGGGCAGTAAACCGGTAATCGCTTCGGGAATGCATGCCTGATAAGGCTAAAAGCGCACGTATGATGTTTATATCCTGTTTTTAGCGGGAACAGGGCTCGTATCGATGACTGGAGAACTGAGACTGGAGAACTGGAAGTTATGGCGGTATCGGCTTGGGTAAAAGGTGCTGCCAGGATTCATCACGAATGGCTCAGGCACCATAATGTTGACGATGGAGTCCTCCTCGCGAGGAACCCATCGAGCGTGTTCATTCCAGTGAACGCTCCGACCTGAGTGCTGTCAGATTGCACCGCCATTCAGACAATACAGATCGTTGGTCCAAAGAAGTGTTGAATATTATTGCCCGGCAGCTATGGCCAATGTTACGGTACCAGTGCCATCCGAGGTGCACCCCTTGGTGCCCCCCTTACCCTGCCCCAAGTACTGGTAAGTTCCGGTGAGGGACGTGCCATCGAGCGAACTTGTTGCGATCGCTTGTCCGATTTGAGTGCCATCCGAGTCCACTAGGTTCATCACCACGGAAGTTCCGCTGATCGAACCCACGATGTTCGCCGTTGGGTAGCAGAAGCCGGCTGAGAAGGTGAGGCTTCCGGTGAGGGGTGTGGTGCTGCTGCCGCTATTCGCTCCTTGGCTAACCTGGCCCGTAACGGTGTAAGTTGAGCCCTTATTCGAGACAAAGGAGCCCGTGATGTTCCCGTTCAAGGGCGATATTAGGGTTGCGGTCCAAGTGCCCGTGGAGGGAATAGTTTTCGCGGCGGTGCAACCCATCGACAAAGTTGTGTAGGCCCCACCCATGCAGGCTTGCTTGCTGGAGCAACTCGAGTCGGAGCCCATCGTGCCGGTGAGATTGATCTCAGTTCCGGTGGGATTGACCGTTAGCGAGACTGCGTTTCCAGTGACCGATCCCTGAACACTGCCAACCCCTGAACAAGGGCTGTCTATGAAGATCAGGCTGCCGGTAACAACGTCGTTGTTCTGCAGAAGGGAGCCGGATTGCGTTATCGAAGCCTTGGTGTCGCCGGTGTCCGTCAAGCCGATGAGCCAGTTGCCCGAGATTGAGCCAGTCGACCCCGTGGACGCAGTATTGCTAGTGCCGCATGCACTCATCAACAGCGACAATGCGAACCATAAGATTGCGATTTTCCGTTGCATAAAATTCCCTCTTTCATTGCGGTCTTAAGCTAGTAGAGCGCTTACATATCGTCCGATTTGAAGAAGCCCAAAGACTCGTCGGTGGACGTGAACCATGCTTCGCAATGAGTACACAGAGAAACTTAGAGGGTAGCCCTTCCCGTATTACGCGGAAGTTATCGGGGCGTTAATATTTCGTGAATTGTGTCTCACAAGTCGCGGGACGATTCCCCTCGTTTAGAACTACCGCGGAACGAAACTGGCGCAAAATGCTGAGCATCCGTATCCGGAAAGAGGCAGATTGTTGTTCCTCCCGTGACGGCAGCACTCCATTTATTTTCGTAGCCATTTCGCTAACCCCGTCGGTAGTGTCTGGACTTTTCAGACACTACCATCCCGCCGAATTAATCCTTTCTTAACAAATGGCTGCTAGGATTGCACTCCGCCCTGACGGGATAATTGACTGGCCCAAATCCATCCTGTCTGCTCGACGCCGAAAGGAAAGCTTGCTATGGATCACAAACCTTACGCAGTCGTCTTTTCATTTGTTTGCCTGCCTCTGGCTTTCCTAATGGGTTGCGGCAGCAGTGGCAGTTCCAGTTCGGCGTCTCCGGACACACCTTACTCTCAGGTCGTGGGGATTAAGGCAACCAGCGGTTCGTCACAAAGTGGAGCGAGCGGCAAAACATTTAACGGCCCCTTCATGGTGACCGTAACCCTAGGTGGAGCTAAAGTCAGTGGAGAAAAGGTGACATTCACGGCTCCAGCTTCGGGCGCGAGCGGCACTTTCGCCAACGGAACCGCCACGGAAACTGACATCACCAATAACCTCGGCGTGGCCGTGTCTTCCGCATTTACGGCGAATACGGTAGGCGGCACCTACGCGGTGACTGCCACCGTCCCTGGTGCGCCATCCCCTGTCAGTTTCAGTCTCACCAACATCCCCGTGACTTCTTACTCTTTCTACATGAGCGGGCAAGACACCAGCTCGAACTATTACGCCCTCGCGGGGTCGGTGGTCATAGATGCTGGTGGTAATGTCCTCGGCGGCGAACAGGATTATAACGATGGTGGCGGTGGCTTTGCCTCGCCTGAGCCGAAGGGCGATCAGATCACCGGAGGAACGCTGACGTTTCCCTCTGGTGCCCCGCCTGGGCAGGGGACGCTCACCTTGAACACAAATAACAGCACCTTGGGTCTGAACGCGAACGGCATCGAAGTGTTCGGGGTTCAGTTTGTTAACCCCAGTCACGCGCTTCTCATGCAATTCGACGGCTTCGCCACTTCCAGCGGCAGCATGGATATGCAGACTTTGCCAAGCACTTTGAGTGGGTCGTATGCTTTCGCCGTTTCCGGATTTGAATCCTCCGATGCGCCGGTTGCCTACGGCGGAGTTTTTTCGATCAGTGGCGGCACGCTCTCGAACGGATTGGTCGATATCAATGATTCGTTCAATACTGGACTGACAACGGGAACGGCTTTCACTGGCACGGTCTCAGCTGCGGATTCGTATGGGCGGGGTACGATCAAAGGGCTTAAAGTTGCCGGTACCGCGGTTACGCTGAACTACTACATTGTTGGGCCCGAAGTAATACGCCTCATTGATGTGGACGTTAAAACCGATTCTGCGCTGGGCTCCGCCTTCGGCCAGGGCTCGGGAACTTTCAGCAATTCGTCCATTGGGCCTTCCGTGCTTGCCGTCGCAGGCAACGTACTTGACCAGTTTGGCGCCTTGGGCCAGTTCATTACTGGCAATACGTCGTCGTCGCCAGCTGACTTCTCGGGAGTTGGGGATGATAGTGAACCGGTCAATGGGGTTATTTCTTCGCAGTCTTCCAAGATTAGCGGAACCTACGCCATCGGCAGCAACGGATATGGAAACCTTGCCTTCAACACCATCAGCGGCAACTACCCCGGGCTCGGCGACGTTACCACTCTCGGAGTTTACATGACAGATCCCACTCTGAATTTGAACGACCCCAATAACCCGACTGGCGGAGGCGGCGCGTTGGTGGTTGATCTGGACGCCGGATTAGTTGCCGGCGTCCCGCTTCCCGGCGGCACCGGCCTGATCATTCCACAAACCGATGCTGCTACCGCAACCGCTGATTTCGCCGGTAACTACGCTGTGGGATGGCAGAACTTCGATAATGAGGGCTGCGGTTGCGAGTTCGACATGATGGCGGAGGGGACCATGACCGCGAATGGATCCTTGAGCCTCACCGGACTCGTCAGCGATCCCTTCTTCTCTCTGGGAACGCCCGACGCGACGAGTTCCGCAGACACGTTTGCGGGAACTCCGCTTGCGGATACAAAAAATCCAGGGCGCTACACGATGCTGTCGGGAAAAGATTCGCTAGCGACTGTGATCGACGGCGCAACCGGACCAAAATTCGATATGGTCATCTATCAGGCCAGCGGCGGCCAATTGTTCTGGCTTGACTATGACAGCTCCGAAACAACGGTCTCCCTCGGACCGCTGGAGCAGCAAGGGTCGCTGACCGGCCTACCTGCGGCAAGAAAACGGGTGGCGCAGATCAAATCAAAACAGAAGCACTAGGTTCATTGACTTCACCAAGTGAAACTTTCAGCAGTATCGATCGTAGGCGAATGTCAGGAAGCGAAGAGAGCCAGCACGTCTCACCGCCAAGGTGATGTTGCTGCTGCCGACGTGTTATGCTTGCGGCCTTTTGTGTCCTTGACCATTCCTTGGCCGAGGACGGCAAACGGCGCGTGGGATCTGGTGGTGGCCGCCCGGAGCGACACACAACGGTCACAGCGAGTTGAGACCATTTCAGCAGTTCCTCATCTTTGCGCCATCCACCACTTCGGCGCGATGGCACCGAAGTTGCAACGGGCGGAAGGCAAGCCGCAACAGCGCCATCTTTCCTCTCACGGGTGAATTGCGGAATGGCACTGGGCACAGAGAGTGATGAGATTTTCCTCGGTATCGGCGCCAGAATGACTGCGAGACTGTTGGTGGTGGACTTCCAGATTCGACATCGAGCCGCACAATTGGCAGCTCCAGCCGTCGCGACGTAAAACCTGCTGCCGCAAGATTTCGTACGACGCTGGATCCAGCCGCAAGCGTGCCGCTTTTGGGCCAATCACCGTCACAATGTCGCTTCGCTCAAGCCACCAAGAAAAGCTTGCCGCTGCTCTTCGGGCAGAAACTTGAAGAACCTCGTCATGGAGAACAACAGCATCTCTGGATCTCCGTGGTCAAGGTTGGCGCCCGCCAGAAAGTCCGCACAGATCATCTCGAGACAGTAGCCTCGGGAACGATCGCTTCCCAGCATCAAGGACGCAGTCTCGATCGCCCGTTCAATGACCGGCATCTGGCTCTGGTACAGTTTGAAGTAGATAATCTCCCATGGTTCGGTTTCCTTCCCGGTCAACTCCTTTTCGACCTCGCGCTTGAAGTCCTCTTTCGGCATGTGACGGGCTCTGTGCAACCAGGTTGCACAATCGAAGTGCTGCCCGTCCCTCCTTGCCAGTTTGGCCAGTTCTAGCCCCTTCGCCCAGCCTACTTCCTTCAGCTGCTTTCTCGCCTGCGGCGGTAGGTGTTCGTGAATCGACATCAGGTAATAGGCTTTCCTCCGCGAGCCCGGAAACCGGTTTTCGAGAAACTCGTCGAAGGACTTCAATTCTTCAAGTCTCCAATACTGCCCCGCCCGTACCTCGCATAGGTAGCGTCCCAGGTCCACGAACTTGCTGTCGCGTTCGGTCTCCTTTTGCTGTTCCCAAGCCAAGATCTCATCAATCTTTCCCAGTACGAACAGGGCGCGGCGATGACTGAACTTCGGCGGCATGGGCGGATTGCTAGTAACTAAGCTCGTCAAGCCAATCAAGACTGTCTGCTCCTGGACGCCGCACTAGGCGAGCGTCAGCCATCTCTCGTTGTCCCAGACACAGTCCCACGTAGGGACAACTGCTGCAGGGGTTTTGGGGAAAGCGGATACCACTGTGTGGCAGGAATTCTGCCGACTCGATTCTTTCGATCGTGCTTCTTACTAAACGTCCGAACTCCTCGCACTGCCTGTCCGTGATTGTCGTTCGCAAATACTGAACCTCCACCAGCCGCTTGCGGACGAACACTACCTGGGCGACCTCGGCAATACCGGTTATCCACGAATAACAGACTAGCTGAGGATCAAGAGAGAGCAGCCCTTCGGGCTCTTCGGGGTATCGGCTCGAAGAGGTCTTCCACTCCAGCAAGCAGCGGCTGCCGTCAAGCTTTCCAATGGCGTCGATGTAGGCAACGAAATCGTTCTTCCCAGTAACCGGTCGGGTGAACTTGATCTGCAGATTCCGTCTGGGTTGAGGAATCTGGATGCGATCATCCTGGCAGAAGCGGTCAAGCAGCATGATTCCCTGCCGCAGCATGCGATCCCAAGAGTCACTGTTGGAGTACTGCAAGCCTTGATTCTGGCAAGCAGACCATTCGGCGAAGAGGACGGCTCCTGGATCTTCACGTCGAAAGACGGCGCCCAGAGCTTGTTCGAAGGCGCGGCCAAAGAGCATCGCCGCCCGCGTGTCCTTCTCCCGCCAGCCATCCAGATAGCGATGGCGATAACGCCGGGGACAGGTGAGGTACTGGCTGATCTGGGTGTAGCTGTAGGTCATCTCAGGCCACCTGCGGATTGTCCAGATTTGCGGGGGAAAGCTCTTCCCAACGAGCGGCTGGAGCAAAACCATCAAGTCGGATCAGGGAGGTGCCGTTCACAACGATGTGGCTGATCTTGACCACCCCTTCCAAACCTACGAGCCGCGATTCGTCTACCTCATCGCGACCGAGTAGCTCGGTGTCATAGCCGAAGTCGCGGAGAAACCAGTTCAGCTTCCACAGAGCCTTCGGGCTGCAATAGAGCCGGCTCGAAACGACGTTCCCGGCAAACCTGACTGGCTCGAGAATGGTCAGTGCGAGCGTGTAGTAAGGCTTCTGCGCATGTCGCTGAAACTTCACCCGGAGCACGCGAACGAGGAAGACTCCGTCGGGGATCTGGTCGGCGGCACAATGATCGGCGGCGTGCAGACCGGAGATCTGGCGTTTCATGCTGCACCTTCTTTCTGGCTGGGATAACTGTTGAGCTGGCAGAGCAGGGCATTCCGGTGCTTCTCAGCCCAATCAGCCAAGTGCGTGGCTACGTTTTTTAGCCTGTCCGCGGACGGCCTGAGGCACATCTGGATGCCGCTGCCGACGTATTGATGCTTGCGGCCAGGCGGAGAGGACAGGATGGGTTGTTTGGCTGTGGAGATCACGGAGACACCCTGGGCCCACCTTGATCATTGCCGGCAAAGATTGAGAGTTCTTCCCAACGGGCAGTTGGCGCGAAGCTGTCAAAGTTCAGCACACAAACGCCGCGTACCATGACTTCGCTGACTTTTACGACACCCCACAAATCGACTAGAGCCTCATCATCAATTTCACTTTTTCCGAGCAGCTCAGGGTCATAGTCAAAGTCTCGCAGAAACCAACTCAGTTTCCACATCGCCCTAGGTGTGCAGTAGAGGCGGCCGGTCATGAAGCACCCCGTCAGATGTCTAGGTTTGAGGACAGCGAGGCGGATCTCGTAATACGGCTTCTCCTTATGCCAGCGATATTGGGCTCGATCTACCCGAACCAAGAAAAGACCGTCTGGAACAGAGTGAAGCGCTGACACATCGCCCGGGCGGAGAGACTCGAAGTAGTGCTTCATGCTGCACCTTCCTTGCCGAGATAGCTGTTGAGCTGGCAGAGCAGTGCGTTCCGGTCTTTCTCAGCCCAATCGGCCAAGTGCGTGACGAAGCCCTCGACCTGTTCGCGAGAGGCTTCGCGGAGGGTTTTGGTACCGCAGAAATCGACGGCGTAAGACTTGACGAGGGCGGCATCGAGTTGGTGCTGGCGAATGAGCTGGCAGAGGCGGTCACGGACCTTGGGTCCGCCGTTTCCGTTGTTCGCATTGACTGCTTGGAGCGGAATCTTGTTCGACTCCCATGAGGACGGAGCCTGTTCGGATGAAGAACCGATTTCCTCGACCGAACAGATGCCGATGCCGTAGGCCTTGCGCAAAGCGCGATTGACAGCACGTGTCTCCGCGACTCGCATTTCGGCACCATGAACCAGCGCGGAAACATTGGAAGGATCCGCATCGCCATAACCGACGAAGCCACAGGAGCTTTTGGACGGGTATACCGTTGCCTTAAGGACAAATCGATTTGCAGCGGAATCGCAGAGCGAATCGACCGCCTCGACGTGGATGCCAGTGCATTTTTTGCGACGAGCCAATGCCACCAAACCAACATGGGTCACATACCAATGACCATTAATGAACTGCAGCTCACCACTGCCCAACGAAAAGCTAAAGTCTTTAGATAGGGTCTTGAGGGACTTAGCAACTAGGGTTGGCACGGTTCCCGCAAATTGCTGTCGGGCGAGACGCAAGTTTTCTCGTAGCGGACTGCGAGTTATGGCTTTGCCATCCGACTTTTCTGGGTAGTTTTTCATAACTCCTCCTAGTGGCATAAATCAAGGTGATAACAAACGATAACACATGAATCACCAAAATGCAATACCCTGGGGGTTGCCTCTTCGTTTCGGCCGCAGCTATAGTCATTGTCGTGACAACGAAGAAGGGTTTTTTGGCGTTCCGGGTATCACCTGATCTTAAGGCTGAGATTCGAGGAATTGCCAACAGTGAAGCGAGGAGTATTTCGCAGGTTTGCGAACTGTTCTTGTCTGACGCTGTGGAGGCATATAAGCGTCGCGGCTCGAAGTTCATTCAGCGTTTAGTTGCAAAGCAGAAGACCAAAGTCAAGAATCCGTGAAATCACCTCGTCTTTCTGACTCCCCCTCATCGCGGCTTGACGATCTGAAGGAAACGATGGGTGTAGCGATCACTAGTATCACGAGAGAGGGCACGCTTCACCCCGCACCAGAGTTCCGCCATTATGATGGCGGCGATTTCAAACCGATCGTTTGGCAGCGATGCGACCTAACCCCCCAGATTGATACCTTCTTCCTCGCGAATGATGACGTTGGTATCGCGGATGATCCATTTTTCGGCCGGGGTTTTGAGGCCTTGACGCGCCACTTAGAGCTCACGACGCAATGCTCTGGCCGTCTCGTGCCGGCAAATTCGGTGCTGGCCAGGGCTTTAGCGGGGTCGCGACCAAGCAGACTCTTGCTTCGTCCGGTACCGAGCGCGCAAACGGAGAAAACCAGCTCACGACTATTCGGCAGCTTCGAAGACGCAAACTTTCGTAACTGGCGAAGAAGGGAGCGTCAAGATAGTTTCTACTGAGGAACGGGACGTTTCTCCAGAACCGCAAGGCGGGATGCTTTGGCGGGTTTTGGGTAAGAACAGGGGTTGGCGCGTTCTGCCCTCAGCGGGATACTGATGGCGGCTAAGGACCCGGTTCTTTTCCCGAAGTTCAGGCGGGATGCCTGAGCCGAGGGCCACGATTGGCACTGTTTAGTGCACGGAGGCCTAATGCTCAGTTGTCTCGCATTGTCTATTGGGCATCGAAACGAAACCGCCCGGACATCCGGCGCCGCAACGGTCCAGATCGCGATTGTCAATCCTCGTCCCTCTGCAACGTTCCGCCAAAATTTTACCCGTTCAGGAAACAGTACGCCGGCTTTCCCGTACGACCGCTTCGTCAGTTCTTCGTGCCCCGATTGGCGCTTAAGCAGCATCATCGCTACGTGGGAGCAAGGAGGGCGGCAGAAATGGCCATAACAGGGAACCGCGGAAAACCCATTGGGTCGCCCAAGACAGGCGGTCGAAAAAAAGGGACCCCCAATCGCGCGACGCTCATGCTCAACGAAAAACTTGACGCTATGAGTTGCGATCCTCTGCTCGAGCTCGCAAAAATCGCGATGAACGAAAAGAACCCCATTGAAATCAGGGTGCGGTGTTTTAGTGAAATTGCAGCGTATGTTTATCCGAAGCGGAAACCAGTCGATATGTCGTCCGAGCACCCCGCCGTCATAAATGTGAATACTAAGCTCGATCCAGGGTACCCAGATGGAGGAGATCAATACAACGCTGGCGCTTAAGCGGCCCCATGCTGACGTGTTTTCGTGCGAGAAGCGCTTTGTTGTTCTCGTGGCGGGACGTCGGTGGGGTAAGACGATGCTGGCTATATGGTGGCTGGTCGTAAACGGTTTCAGTAACAACGACCGAATTTGTTATTACATTGCTCCGACCTACGGCCAAGCGAAGAGAATCGCGTGGAGCGATCTGAAAAGATTGGTTCCTGCTGGGGGACGTCGGCGAACCAGCGAGCAAGAGCTAATGATTGAGCTACCGAATGGTTCAATCATCCAATTACACGGTGCTGATCGCCCAGATAGATTGCGGGGCGTCGGCTTGGATTACGTTGTCTTGGACGAGTATGCAGACATGAAACCCGAGACTTGGAATGCAGTGACTCGTCCCGCGCTTTCCAACCACAGGGGGCGCGCCTTATTCATCGGCACTCCCAAAGGTCGCAACCACTTCTATGATCTTTACTGTGAAGCGAAATTTCGGGAGAACTGGAAAACTTTTCATTTTCCGACAGAGTGCGGTGGCTATGTTCCACGCGAGGAGCTAGCCGCCTTAGCATTCGAGATGGATCCAGAATTGTATGCACAGGAGTTCGGTGCTTCTTTCGAAGGGTACCAAGCTCGCGTGTACTACGGTTTTGACCTTGAGAAGAACATAATCGAGCTCACGCTGTCGCCCCACGCACCGCTACTTGTCGGGATGGACTTCAACGTCAACCCGATGACCGCGGTGGTGGGCCAACGGGCCGGGGATCAATGCCACATCATCGACGAGATTGTCCTGCCTAACTCGAACACGCAGGAAATGATGCAGGAGATTAACCGTCGGTACGGTGGACGCGAAGGGATCGTGCATCCCGACCCGAGCGCCGCGTCAAGAAAAACGAGCGCCCCAGTCGGCGAAACAGATCTGACCATCATCGAGAGGGCAGGATGGCCTGTTTATCGAAACTCGCCTTACAAGGTGATCGACCGTATTAATTCGGTGAATGCAATGTTGCTCAATGCGCACGGTCAGCGCAGACTTTTGATCTCACCTCGGTGCAAACAATTGATAAAGGCTTTGGACGGCCTGACCTTCAAAAAAAGTACGAAGATCCCGGACAGCAGCTCGGGACTGGATCACATTACGGATGCACTCGGCTATTTAATTATGGGCGTGTTTCCGATGATTAAGAATTCAGTCAGCATCCAACAACTTTTGTTGTAGATTGCCGCCCTTGCCTGGATCCACGCATATGCACAGTTCAACCAATCTATTTTTATCTACTTTAGATAACAAGCGACTGGCCCCAGACTTTGAACGGACAATCTAGTGTCTGATGGGACAGCTAGCAAGCCCGTTCGGCCAGCCTGATGTGCGGTTCCACCAAAGCCAGCAGTTTTTCTCGTAAGAAAGGTCCGCTCGCCAGAAGGCCGGATAGAAGTGGATCGCGGCGATTCGCGATCAGTTCGGTTTTCTCCAGTGTGCTGACGAAGCCTCCCGCACTCTTCACCAGAGCTGCTCCGGCGACTACGTCCCATTCGTTTTTTGGAGTGAGAGTAAACGTAATGTCTGCGAGCCCCGCCGACACCAGTGCCAGCTTGTAGGCCACCGAACCCATGGGGCGAATTGTGAAGCCGGCATTCTCAAAAGACTTCCACTCGCCGCGTTTCACTTCGCTGCGACTGGCAAGAATCAGCGCGCCTTCCAGGCTGGTACGCTGGCTGGGCTGGGAAGGCTTGCCATTATAGGTAACACCAGAATCGATCGATCCCAGAAAAGTCTCGTCGGTTGCGGGGTTATAGATTCCACCGGCGACAGGGCGTCCGTCTTCGACGAACCCGATCGAAACGCAGAACTCCGGGATTCCTTTGACGAATTCGCGTGTGCCGTCCAGAGGATCGACCACCCAGACACGCGAGCACTGGAGGCGGATGGGATCATCCACGCTCTCTTCCGAAAGCCAACCCTCTGCTTTACGAAGTAGCTCCCCGCGCAAAACCGCATCCAGCGCGCGATCTGCTTCCGTCACGGGATCATGTCCGACTTTGTATTCGGTTTCAATTGCTCCCGGAGTGAAGCGGGCAAAAACCCCGCGAGACGCTTCCAGAGCGGATTGAATGCGTTCCAGAATGTCAGCGTAAGAATTTGAGTGCATAGTGTCTCGTAACTCCAGTTCTCGGTTCTCAGTTCTCGGTCTCTGTCACGGGCACTTACTGAGAACTGGGAACTGAGACTTGTTTTCAAGCCATAAGCATGCGCGCGCCCGTTGCCAGTAACACTGCGCAAAGAATGCGTCTGAGCCACGGTACCGGAACCCGCGTACTCAAGTATGAACCGAGCAGCCCACCAGGAACTGAACCGAGCAACAGCGCCCCGACGAGGTGAGTGTCCACATTATGCATCCGAAAATGAAGAAGACTGGTGACTCCGGTGAGAATCAAGGCATGAACGATGTCAGTGCCGACCATGACTTTCGGCTGAAAGCTATAGAACAACAACAGCATCATCATGACGATGCTGCCCGAGCCGACGGAAGTAATGCCCACCAGAAAGCCTGCTACCAGGCCGATCAAGGACATCCATGCAAACGATTTCATGGTCGGCGGCTTCGCCGCTGCTCGATCCTCAATTTTCTTCTGAAAGAATAAGAAAGTCGGAATGCAAATCAGCAGGACTCCGACAGCAATCGTAATGAAGTGATTGACGCCGTTTCCATAAACGTTTCGCAAGTGAATCAGAAAACTGACGCCCAGATAAGATCCCGGAGCGCTGCCGGTGGCGAGCGCCAAAACAACTTTGCGTCGAACCGTTCCTTTGCGCAGATGAACAATGCTGGCGCCGATCTTGGTGAGGAAGTTGAACAGAGCGTCCGAGCCCACCGCGCGCAGCGGAGGCACGCCCAATCCGAAGATGAGAATCGGGAGCAGTAAAACACCGCCCCCGACTCCTGTCATTCCGATGAGAGTTCCGACTCCGAAACCCACCAGGCTCTTGATCAGCAGATCCATGACAATACCGGCTGCAGCCTCTAACCCGCAAGGCCTTCGCCAGAGTGCTTAGGCTGACTGCGCCGTTGTTCCAATGAAGCCTTCCCGTTCGAGGTGCAGAATAATTTCTTGCGCCGCTTCCTCGGGTGATAGTTCACCAGTGTTGATGGTGACCTCGGCGTCGGCGGGAGCTTCGTAAGGATCCGAGATGCCCGTGAACTCTTTGAGAATCCCCGCGCGCGCTTTGGCATACAAGCCTTTGCGGTCGCGTTGTTCGCAAACCTCCACGGAGGTAGCGATGTGCACAAGGATGAACCCTCCGTAGGGCTCAATCATCTGCCGGACGTGCTTGCGGGTAGCGTCATAAGGAGCGATGGGCGCGCAAATGGCGATACCGCCATTCTTCGTGATTTCCGACGCGACGTATCCGATGCGACGAATATTAATGTCGCGATGCTCCTTCGAGAAGCCGAGTTCGGAAGACAGGTGCTTGCGTACCAGATCGCCATCGAGAAGCGTTACCGGACGCCCACCGGTTTCAAGAAACTTTGTTAGCAGCACGTTCGCAATCGTCGACTTACCCGAACCCGAAAGGCCGGTGAAGAAGATGGTCACGCCTTGCTTGTGACGCGGCGGGAAACTCTTGCGCAATTCCGCCACAACTTCCGGATAGGTAAACCACGCAGGAATTTCGCGGCCTTCGTTCAGACGCTGACGCAGCTCGGTGCCGGAGATGTTCAGTACTCGGTCCCCATTCTTCACTTCGTCGTCAGGAACGTACTTATCCTGGTCCTCGAGGTAGACCATCATATTGAACGGCACCATGGTGACGCCGATATCGGCCTCGTGCTTCTTGAAAACTTCCTGCGCTTCATACGGGCCGTAGAAAGGCTTGCCGTCGGTGTCTTTGCCGGGACCGGCGTGATCGCGGCCAACGATGAAATGCGAGCAGCCGTGATTCTTGCGGATGATGGCGTGCCAGATGGCCTCACGCGGCCCGCCCATACGCATGGCTAGTGGCAACAAGGAAAGCTTTGCCGTCGACTGCGGGAACTTCGAGAGCAACAGCTGGTAGCAGCGCACTCGCGTGTAATAATCCACGTCCCCGGGTTTGGTCATGCCCACGACCGGATGAATCAGCAGATTGGCCTCAACCTGCTTGGCGGCGCGGAATGCCAGTTCGACGTGAGCGCGATGCATGGGATTACGAGTCTGGAAGGCAACCACGCGGCGCCAGCCTTCGCGCGCAAACTCGGCGCGAACTTCGGCCGGCGTCAGGCGCAAGTTGCGAAAATCATAGTGCGAAGGATTCTGCGTCCCTTCGATCGTTCCGCCCACGTACCAGGGATTCGCCTTGTTGATAACGTAGTCGGCGCCAGGATGCGCTGCACTGGTGCTGGCGAAAACCGCTTGTGCTTCGGCTTTGCGATCGGGCTGCCACACATCCTCTACGTGAAGAACGGCAACCATCACGCCTTCGGGATCGCGCAATGCCACCTTGCTGGCGCCCGGGGTAAGTTTCTTGGCGAATTCCTCGGTGACGTCCAGAGTGATGGGCATCGGCCAGAGAACGCCACTCGCCAGACGCATGTTGTGGCAAACGCCTTCATAGTCGGCACGAATCATGAAGCCGCGAAGCGGAGAAAATCCGCCTGAGATGAGCAGCTCCAAATCGCAAAGCTGCCGTCCGGTTAAATCCCACGAAGGCCATTCCTTGGAATGAGCTTTTAGTTCGGCAACTTTTTCTGGTTGAGCGATGAGATTAATTAGTTCACCGCCGTGGGGCGGAATGAGATGGCTGGTCGAAGCGGTCAAGTGCGATAGCCTCCTGGGGTTTGTTGCTGGTCTTGTCTATTACCTTTATCGTCTTTGACTGGATACTTCCCAGTCTCCGGCGGCCGGAGCGAAATTGATTGCAGATGCTAAGGGAGAGGAAAGTCCCGAAAAAACTTACTAAACAGAGTATCACTTTCTTGCCGTTGGAAGAAAGGTCGAGTTCACGCTTTTGAATAACCCGAGAAAGCAGCAATTGGCAGGCCTTATACGCCGGGGATCCTCCACGTAAGTCGCTGGCGCGGAATGGCTTCGGGGGTGTCTTTTCGCGGGAAGGGCGTCGTCATTATCGAAAGTGAAAAGAATTGCGACAATGGACGAGCAACTTCCGCGCGCCGCTAGAATCGGTCCGAGGGGCGCTCCCCGCCACTCGGTCCAGCTTCCGGACCCGAGCGCGCAACTGCTGACCAGTCATTCAGTTTCCAATCTTGACCGCGGACGCAGAGAGCGGCAATGTAGCCAGTCCCCGCGGCTACCTCGCGTAGAAGCCAACGCTTAGCTTCCGCACTGTCGGGCCGGGTTGCCACCAGCGCGTCTGTGTTTCCCTCGGCGAGCGCGACATCAAAGTGCGTTAGCGGAAGGGATAGACCATCCCCGGTAGCCTTGATATACGCTTCCTTCCGGGTCCAGCAGCGAAAAAACGCTTCAATCTTTTCCGGCGACGGTAAAGCAGCAAGTTGTTCCTGCTCGTGCGCAGAAAAGAATCGCCGGGCGATGGCCTCGACATCGAAATCGCGACGAATTTGTTCCACGTCGATCCCGAGTTCGCGGCGGCGCGTGAAAGCATACAACGCGATTCCACCTGAATGGGAGAGGTTGAATGTGATGCCCCGATCAGCATAGGCGGGGCCTAGAGAAGGCTTGTCCCTTTTTGAATAGACGAAGGTCACGTCCTTCGGATCGGTGGCGAGGTAGCCCGCTAGAATCATGCGCAAGAGAGTTCGCGCTGCGACAAACCGTTGCCGATCGATCGCAAAATGAAATCGGGAGGCGCGCCTCGCTTCATCAGGGGAGAGCACTTCTTTCCAACGGGCTTCGTCTGAACGGATAGATTCCAGATCGACTCGCCAAAGTTGCACTTCGTCTTCGGGCAGCACGAGAGGAGTCTCGATCTTGAACGCCGAATTCTCAATGTTCCTTGGCTTGCCCATGTCGTCTGAATTGGTAGTGGGTTACAGAGGCCCTTCGATTGCCTGGGCATCCTCTTACAAACATACTAAAGGCACGACGAACAAAGGATACGTTCTTCCTGGCACGCTTTTTTGAGGATCGCCCGCCCTTCCTGGCGGCAACCCTTGCAATTTATTGCAGATCATTCTTGAGCGCTTCTTGAACGAAACCATGATCTAATAAAGGGATGCGTGGGGAACGGAGCAGCCGCATCGGAGATTCAAAATTATGAACTACTGCAGGGGTGGCGTCATTTTTGTAGCCATAGTCGCTTTCGTTGGTATCGCGACAGCCCAAAACCCGTATAGCCTCAAGAGCAGACCATCTTCTTCTCCGGCAACCAAGCCCCTGACTCCGAAATCCCCGCGCACGACGCGGCCGTTGACTCCGAAATCCGCGACCCCGAAACGCCGGGCATCGCTTCCACTGCCGAATGCCGCCAATAGTCGAAAAACAAATATAGAACTCGCTGGACTGGAGCAACAAAGTCTCAAGGCGGAAGGGTCGAAGGGCGGCAATGCAGGAACTGCGAAGTCCGCTTCGATCAAGCCCATAGGTACGCCTTCGCGGAGCGGTTCGGGAATTAATGCGTCCTATCAGAAGCCGCGCATCTCGCAAAACAAATAGCCTTGGCCTTGGTTGCTTAACTAGTTAGCAGGTGGCACCTTGCCCGGCGTTGCCAGGGGCGCCGAGTCAGCTGGCAGCGTTGCATTGTGGCGCGCCACCGCTGGTTCGGTGATGGAATACTTTAGCAAGCACCACAGTGCGCGCACACCGTCTCTCCATTGGATTTTCTTGCCTTCTTCATAGGTGCGGCCCCAGTAGCTGATACCCACTTCGTAGATGCGCAGCTTCCGCTTGGCGATCTTTACCGTAATCTCAGGCTCGAAGCCGAAACGTTTTTCCTGTAGCGGAATCGACTGGATAATCTCGCGGCGAAAAGCTTTATAGCAGGTTTCCATATCACTAAGGTTGACGTTGGTCAGTGCGTTCGAAAGCAGCGTAAGAATCCAATTGCCGACTGAATGCCAGAAGTAGAGCACGCGGTGCGGGCGGGCGGAAAGAAAACGCGAGCCGTAAACCACATCGGCGCGCTCCTCAATCAAGGGCTCCAGCAGCACGGTGTACTCTGCCGGATCGTATTCGAGATCGGCATCCTGGATGACGACGAAATCGCCGGTAGCTTCCTGAATGCCGCGGTGCAGGGCCGCGCCCTTACCCATGTTTCTAGGCTGAAGAAGAACCCGAATCTGAGGGTGCTCAGTCTGCAACCGCGCCAGGATCTCCCGTGATGCGTCGCGTGAGCCATCATCCACACAAATCAGTTCGATCTGCAACGGAACCGCTAGAACCCTCTCCACCACCTGCCGCAGCGTGGCCTGTTCGTTGTATACCGGCATGACAACAGAGAGCTTCATTGTGTGAACGCTAGTGTAGTAGAAAAGTGTGTTCCAAATCCAAATCTTGCCTTTTTCTTATCGCTGGGGATCACAGTCGAGATGCTCGCGAATGATGGCGACAATCCGCGAAGCGGCTTTGCCATCCCACAGCGGAGGACGTCGCGATGGCCGCGCATCGCTGTGAAGGATGACTTTGGCGGCTGCGAGGATGCGAGCTGGGTCTACTCCGACAACTCGGTTCGTACCCTCTTCGACAGTTGCAGGCCGTTCTGTGTTCTCGCGCAACGTAAGACACGGCACGCCCAGAACCGTGGTTTCCTCTTGCACTCCACCCGAGTCCGTCAGCACGATACGCGCGCCGTCGTTGAGGCAAAGAAAATCGAGATAGCCCAGCGGCTCCAGAGGCACAATGCCAGTGCGCTCTCTGTGGTCTTCGCTGGCGAGATATCGCAGTAGTCCGAAGCTCTCGACATTTTTCCGAGTCCGAGGGTGAATGGGAAAGAATATTGGAAGCTCCGCCGCCACAGAGTTCACCGCCGCGAGAATGTCTTGCAGCGTCTTCGGATCATCCACGTTCGAGGGCCGGTGCAAGGTGAGCACCCCGTAGGGACGACAGCCGGCGCCATTCTTGCGCATGCCGAGTCTGTCCAGAATCGCTGAATTCCTCGCCAATTCGCGGTGCCGCAAAAGGCAATCAATCATGACATTGCCAACAAGAAAGATACGTTCCTTTGGTATGCCCTCGCGTCCTAGATTCTCGACCCCGCTCTTCTCGCTCACGAAGAGCAATGTGGAAATCGCGTCCGTGAGCTTGCGGTTAACTTCCTCGGGCATCGTCATGTCGAAACTGCGCAACCCCGCTTCGATGTGCGCTACTTCGACGCCCAGTTTGACCGCGGTCAGAGCTGCGGCGATCGTAGAATTCACGTCGCCCACAACCAGGATCATGTCTGGACCGTAGTCGACTAACACGGGCTCGATGCGTTTCATGATTTCGGCAGTCTGCGCCGCATGGCTGCCGGAACCAACTTCAAGATTCACGTCGGGCTTAGGGAGGCCTAGATCCGAGAAAAAATTGCCGGAAAGGAGTTCGTCATAGTGCTGCCCGGAATGCACAAGACAGTGTTCGATGTCGGAAGAATTCTTCAGCGCCTCATTCTTCAACGCCTCAATGACAGGCGCGATTTTCATGAAGTTCGGGCGTGCCCCGACGACGCTCAGAAGCCGGATCATTGCATGGCTCCTTCGCCAATTCGCCTTGGGATGAGCAAATCTTGACCCGAAGCACTCCAGCGCTGAACCCTCAATTCGTGACCAAGAAAATTTCATCAGGCCATATTGTAGAGTACACTCTCGGATTCAGTCCTCAAGCGCCGCCCTGGACCTTGAAAGCGGTTTGAGGATAAAAGCTCATCAGCGCGGATTTGAACTCAGGTATCATTAACTCCGAACTCTGCGTAATCTGATCGAAGATTATCGAGAATGATCAACGGCAAACGCATCGCGATCGTAATGCCCGCGTACAACGCGGAGAAGACTTTAGAGGCCACCGTGGGCGAATTGCCGGACCTCGTGGACATCCGCATTCTGGTGGATGACAGCAGCTCCGATGCCACCGTCGCACTGGCCAACCGTCTGGGTCTGCGGGTCTTTCAGCACGACCGTAATTACGGCTACGGACGCAACCAACAGACCTGCTACCGCGAAGCCTTAGCTGCGGGTGCTGACGTGGTTATCATGCTCCACCCTGATTATCAATACACACCGCTTTTGGTTACAGCCATGGCTAGCATGGTGGCTTACGGAATTTATGACGTTGTGCTGGGCTCGCGCATTATTGGCGGAACAGCTCTGCGCGGCGGCATGCCGATCTACAAATACATTGCCAACCGCCTGCTCACGGCCTTCGAAAATATTTTTCTCGGCATCAAGCTTTCCGAATATCACACCGGATACCGCGCCTTCAACCGCGAGGTCCTTACCCAATTGCCGCTGCTGGAGAATTCCGACGATTTTGTTTTCGATAACCAGATGCTGGCCCAGTGCGTCTACTTCGGCTTTCGCATTGGGGAAGTTTCGTGCCCTACGAAGTACTTCGCGGAAGCATCATCCATCAATTTTCGCCGCAGCGTGGAATATGGATTCGGCGTCCTCGCCACTGCTTTGCAGTATGGGCTGCAAAGGATCGGGCTCGTTCACCTCGCTCGTTTCAGCGACAAAGGCCGCCGGCTCGAGCCCGGCCAGCCTACATATTACGCACGTCGCACCGAGACTGCCCGTCCGGCCTAGCAAGTCCGTACAATTGATTTGCGGGCGCTGGAAAGTTAACCGAATGTTAAATTTTGCCAGGGCATGGATCCGCATTTTCGGATCATCGAGCTGATGTTTGGCCCTCAGAGTGCCAGGCATCCGCGCGGCATGGCGTGTTAAAACGCATCAAGATGCGTCAAAAGATGTAAATTCTTCTAGGTCCGCCCTAAGGTCACAGTAGTTTTCACCTAGGGGATTTACCTGAGATCGTAGCACCACCAAAGCCGTCCCTTTGGCACCCAAGCTTTCGCCAGTCAAAAACCCGCGGGCAATACCCGTAATAGTCCCCGTAGGATGCGCATACCCGACCCGACGAATGAAAAGTGACTCTCACACAGCCCGCTAGCCACGCGGGTTTCGGGGTTCTAGAGGATACTTCTCGAAGAGCCGGCAGGCCGAGTCTCGCCGCCACGTTTTGTCCATTTCAAACTTGGAATCGCCTGTGGAAATGCGTGTTCTCTCATCACAGCAATTTCGGTCTCAAAGTGGCATGGTAGATGCTACCAAATATGGAAACAATCCAAATATGGAAACACTCCATTGGCAGTGGAGCGAAAGCTATTTTGACCAGGGGGCAGGGAATTGTGATGAACGAGCAGTCCGTTCGACTAGGACCGCGCGAAAAAGAAATTGTGGAATTACTTTTGCAAGGCTGCGATAACGCTGAAATTGCCAAACAACTCAAAATGGCTCGACGAACGGTGAAGGCTCACTTTAATAGGCTGTTTCTTCGTTTTGGAATCACCGACGGAATCAAGCGAGTCAAACTCGCAACACTTTTATATCGGAGGCAATCATGTTCCCCTATGAACGGTACGGAAATCGCATCCCCAGCGAGCGAGAACACCGTGTCATCGAGTTAGTGGCTCAAGGTTTGAAGAACCGCGACGTGGCCCAGGCGATCGGCACCACAGAGCACGTCGTTAAGAATTATCTCCGCGTGATCTACGACAAACTGGGACTCTGGAACAGAGTAGAACTGGCACTCTGGTATGAGTCGCGACGAGAGGGCGCGGGATTGCCTTCCTGAATCCCTGAATCTCAAAGGCGCCGTCAAACACTCCGGCGCTCAGCTCTACTGACAACCGAAAGCGGGCAAGTTCCGAAGTCGTTCTGCGGCTCCTGGCACGCCTTTTCGGGCTGCAGCATCTAGGAGCAATCGAGCTTGATCGCAACTCTTGGTCACTCCGTCTCCCCGAAGATACAAATCGGATAGGAGCATAGTTGCGGTCAGATTCTTTTTTGCCACGGCTTTCCACAACCATGCGGCGGCCTGCTGGCTGTCACGAGCCGTGCCTGGGCCAGCGTTCAAGTATCTTTCCGCCGTGCTCAGTTCCTCGGAACCGCCTTGTCCTGCGGCACTCGCGGGGGAACTAGCAGTCACCGGCATCGCCGGAGACGTGGGACCGGTCTTCGGTCTTTCGGAGTTAACTTTTCCATTATTATCTGCCGTCTCATCAGCCTCGCTTGGATTTTGTGATGGCGGCGCAGTTGCGCCGCTCGCTGGCGCAGCATTGTTTGACGCGGGATTGTTCGGAGGAGAACTATTTCCTGAATTCTGCGGAACCGATGCATCCTGCTCCGGTTTGGCAGGCGCAGCCGCTTGGGACTGGTCTGACGAGCTCGGAATCGCTTGTGGCAGAGCGGCAGGGGCTTTGCCGCTGCTCCAGAAAGTTGTATTGCTTCGCCACGTCACGTACACCAGTAAAGCAAGCAGTATCGCCACCGCTGCTCCCAGATAGACCCGGTAGTTACGGGGCGCGGGCTCAGGCTGATACTGCGACAGCATATGGAGTTCCGCCGGTCTCTCGTCCCTCCACGAAAGCGGCGGTCCTTCGTTCGCTTTGTCGTCCTGCACGCGAAATACGAAGTCAGCAGGCGCTTCAGACTGGATGGGAATCACTGCGTCACTTGATGTTGCTTCCGGTTGGTCCCAACGTGCTTCGGGAAACGGCGCTACCTCCGCTGCGTCTTGCTCCGGTTCCGAACTCGGAAACGCTGCAAGAGGCACGCCGCACATTCCACAAAATCGATGAGCTTCTGAATTTCTGTGCCCGCAAGCTCCGCATACGACGGTCGGCGCCTCCACAAATGACATTCGACTCTTAACCTGTTTCGATTGTTCTTGTACAGTTGCGTGGACGGGTTCGTCGCTGCGTTGCGTGGAGACTTGCTGAGTCGCGGGATTGTTCGTCAACTCTCGGACTAGTTCGGAAACCGCTTGCGCGCGCTTCTCGGGAGGGTTGGTGAAATAGACCTCCGCCCAGCGTCCCATGTGCGCCGCCAAAAGAGGATTCAGGAGCGGATTTAGCTCCGGCTCGGGTAATATGCTGACTTTCGGCTCGTCGGTCGGTTGCGCCAATATAGTTCTCCAAGAGAGAGAGAGACGAATCAATATGATTGCACTCCCGGCAAACAAGGTTGTCAATTCCGCGCTGTGAAAAATACCTTAGGAAACCCCCGACTTAATCACATGCCCTGCGCGAAGCGGGCTCGAATTGATCCAACTGCGCATCGCGTTGGCTGGCGAACTTGCCTTTCGGGGTTTTGCCGTACAGGTCCGAGCCCGGACAATAGTAAAGGGCGGTGTGCGTGTCAACCCAAACCTGGGTGTCGGGATTTCCTTTGTACTCCGGAGTTTCTGGCGCCTCGGCCAGTCCGAGACTGATCATGAGCTTATCGAACATCGAAAGATCCGCATCCGGAGTTGGCGTTTTATGGCGAATCGCCGTGCCGGAAATCGTAGCCCCACGGCCCGTGGCGCCCACCGAGTCGCCAGAAAGTATCCCCCACCGAATGACTGCAAGAACCAAAATGACGGCGACCGCTAGATAAACATCTCCTCGCCGGGCATGCCAGAAACGGGCAAGGGCGCTCGGGGTGCGGGTAGCCGCCAGTGTTTCGAGGAATTCTCGGGCTTTCGCCGCCGAACTCCAATTAACGTCTTTTTGCGGCGACTCTATCAGTTTGGTGGAAGAGGCTTGCAGAGCGCGCGCTCCTTCTCCGCGCTCCGACGCAAGGGACGAAGAGGAAAGAATCTTGATCGCATCCTCATCCGCACCCGCGACCGTTGTTTCCGTCCGCGACAACGTATTTTCATGCAGTCCCGCCGAGGCGAACAATCGAGCCAGTTGAATTTCTTCTTCCGAGGTGTATGGGAGGCTGGTGTCTCGAGACAACCTGCTCCCGTTGGAAGAATCGGCTGCGGCTTGATCGCCGTGCTCTTGGGTACGCAATGCCGATGCAATCTTGCTTTGCAGGTTGGATTGTTCGCTCTCCTCAAGACGCGGAGCACCGCATTTTCCGCAAAACTGTTCTTCTGCGATGAGTTTGTTGCCGCACGTCCAACAGACGTAGCTTTCCGACGCGCCCACTTCCCGCGCATGATTTGTGGCGGAGTTCCCGGAGGTCTGATCCCCCGCTAAGGCAGCAAGATTCGGCTTGAGTCTTTCGATCGCGGCCAGCATGGAGGAGCGCTCCGCAGCCATCGATTTCTTTAAGGCCGACTCGGTACCTCGACCAATCGCCTCCGTCACCAATCCCGCCATTAATTGGCAGGTATGTATGTCTTGTTCCGCGAAGCCTTGCAGCCGGTCGAAATAGAGTTCCAGCGCGCCCACAATGTTGCCGTCGTGATAAACCGGCACTGCGCACAGCGATTCAATGTTCCGCTGGCGGCACAACTCCGGATCAAATAAGAATTCCGTGTTTACATCGGGGGTACGCAGCACCTGGCCGGTGCGCACGCAAGTAGCGCAAATGGCAGTCGCCAGCGGAACTTCGCTTCCCAAGGGCAGGGCCGGCGCTCCTGCTCCGGCGCGGTAGCGGATTGTTTTTCCATCGAGGATGCCAATCGCCGCACCGCTGGCGTTTGTAATTCGCGCGATTCTCTCCGCGACTACCGCCATCGCCTGGTCTGTTTCCAGATGGCGAATTTGAATCTGGTGCTGTGCTTCGACAATCTCGGCCAGAGTCAGCGTGTAATCACTGTTGGCAGGCGAGCTGTCTTCCGCGCCGGGCGTGCTCTTTTGCAGCGCAGCGTGGTTTTCGGCCTCTTGTTGCCGAAGCCGCTCACTCTGCAACTCCAGGCTTTCTTCCATCTGCCGCATCTCGCGGTTGTGCTCTTGCAGCACATAAGCAGCTTCCAGCAGCTTCTCGAAAGTCTGCTCGTCGAGGCTCAATTTGTTTTTCTGGTCGGTCACAATTTCTCTTGCGGCCTTACGGTCCGCCAGCGCGCACACAAATGCCAAGGCTATTCTAGTGCAATTCCTTCATCAAGGAAGCCGATTCCTCAGGCGTGTGCCGCTACTCCATAGAGCCACCGCTGCGCTCTTCCCGGGTCGAAGCCAAGAGTCTTTCGACTCAACTAGTCTTAGCTCAACGGTTTACGTGGGGCCAAGTTGGAAGAGCTTGGATTCTGGCGGTGCGGTGTGCAAAAAGCAACTAGACATTACTTCCGTAAGGGCCGCTATTCGGAATGCCGACTATGGCGAGGATGAGGTCGGCGCGTCGTTTTCCGGTCGATCAGCCGGGTAGGATTTTGGCGGTAGCAGAAATTGAATGCCAAAATAACCGAGGAAATAAGCCTGGTTGCTGCGCGCGGGTTCGAGACTGCGTCCAGCCATGAAAAGGAGGATGACCGGACTATGGAGTTTATATCGACCGCCAATGTCGAGCGTGGGCTGGTTCTCGGAAGGATGGAACGTGCCCTGATTGTAGAACTCGATGTCGCCTTCGAGTTTTGGAGTGAAATCGTGACCGACGACGAGGCCGGTTAGCCAGCCGTTCGGCCCTTTGTGGACGAAGTCGTACCCGATTTCGTAATCCACATCCACAGGGCCAACTTTCTTCGAAAACTCAAATGGCAAAAGGAATGTGTCACTCGCGGGAGTGATTCCACGCCGGACGGCGTCGTTGGGATTATTGACGAAGAGTTGCGGGAATACCGAGACCGCGAGCCCAGACTCCCCGGCGTCGTAAAAGCGCCACTTCACGCCGGGATTGGATTGACCCAATCCAAACTTAGTCCTGGATGAGGGATTCTGCACCCTGAGCCACGCATTCTCGTAGGTGAGTTGGATGCGATCGCCGATGCCGAAATTGATGTCGAGATCCGGAGTGTGGGAGACGGACTGATCGCTGTAGAAAAAAGGTATGTAGCCAACATTAATTTCCCAGTTGAGATGGCCGGGAGTTCCTGGATCATTGGTGTAATAAGGCGGCCCTCCCTGGCCAAACGCTGAACAGAGCGGGAAAAGAATAAATAGGACGACGAGGACCAGGCTCCGCAACGCGGCTTGACGAGGGTCTTCCGTTTTTGTCGGAAGTGGAGGTGTGGAAAGCGTAGCTCGAATTTCGGCACACCCCACAATGAAACAAGCTGCCGCTGCTCCGCATCCATTTCGGGAAAGCAATGCCTTCCGCTTGAGAGTATGAATTAGTGCCGTTCTCACACCTTACCTCGAGCGTTCATCAACACCGTTATGAACCTGTTGGAAGCCTCATGAACCAGACGCTTTAGGTCCCTGGCCGAGTAATCTCGAGGCCTCCCGCTTTCGCAGACCTGCAGCCAGAAGAAACCCGGCGATGTACCTTCGAAGTTGTGGGAAACGCGTTCTACGTAACTGTCCTTGGCCCCAATTTGGGATAAACCAGCCTAGCACGAAGTTTCTGACCTTCATCTGAAACCCGCGGTTCTTGTCCATAAGTGCCCGCGCATGATGACGTTAGATCGCTGGAATCGTTCAGCGAAAGTTTGGCGAAAGATGTGCAATCGATAAGGGCCGAAGGCTATCGAAGAGCAATAAACCAAGGAGAACGGCGATGGTGGACCTCAACGAAATGAAAGTTACGCCGAGAGATCAGCAGGTACTCGACTTGCTGGTTCAAGGTTGCAGTAACAAAGAGATCGCGGGCCAGTTGAGCATTAGCCCGCGCACCGTCAAGCAGCACTTGCGAACGCTTTTTTTGCGCGCCGGAATCAGGGATGGCCGCAAGCGGGTGAAGCTCGCGATTGCAGCGTTCGATGATAAGGAGGAGGCGACTTTATGATGCCACGCGAGCGCCTTACTGAGAAAGAAATTCAAGTGGCAAGTCTGGTTTGGCAGGGTCTTACAAACCGTGAAATCGGCAAACTGATGGGCACAACGGAGCAGGTCATCAAGAATCACCTGCGGAGCACCTTTGACAAATTGGGGGTCTGGTCCCGTCTTGAATTGGCTATGTATATTGCCAGCCATGGTGGCAAGAGCTGGCAAGAGGTCTCCGAAGGCGCGGGTTTCCCGCTCGGCCGGGCGGCAACGGGCTAGAAATGCAAGCACCGGTCAAACGACTTCAAGCGCTCTATCGGGCTTTTCTATCATGGCTAAAAGTCCCCCCGGGATAACTGCTGCAAAACATTTACGTTGGAACGATCCGGTTGCGTTCGAGCCCCAGAGTAACTCGTTGATAAAAAACGAACTTTAGGAGCTCTCGTTCGGTCTATGAATTGCGCAGCTTAAATCGGTTTGATGCGCGAGCTCGCCAGTGGTTAGAAGCCGGCTTCGCAATCCCAGGGCGGGGCGGGAATGGCCTACAAAGAGACCTTCTGGATGGCGTGCGATTCCACCGAGCAATTACGGGCGGAGTTCGGGCCGTTTCATACTCGAGCTGAAGCGGAAACTGAGGCCCGCAAGCTTGGATTCGGCTACGTCCTCCGCTACGAACATCTGCTCGATGAGAACGAAGAGATTCAGGAGGTTCGTTGCGTGTTCCTGGAATTGGCTGGTGCACCTGCGATGGAATCCTCGACCGTTAGCCTGCATACTCGATGTGCCACGTGCGGAGCATCCGCCACTCACGAGAAGGCTTGGCAGGCTGAGGTATGGGCAGACATTCATGAGTTCGAACACGCGCGCCATCGCGTACGGCTCTTCGAACACGCGCGCGGCAAAGGCTTGAAAGAAATTGCTGGTTGGCGCGGATAGCTTCCACTCTTGAAAGGCCTTATTACTGGGCTGCCGACAAAACACATCAGTCTGCGCACCTTGACCCTCGCGCTGATCAGGCCCCTGCCAGGACGGTGGCTCTTTTTGCAGCAGCGCAGCGGGCCGCCCCCAGCAGTCCGGCCTTCTCGTTGGTGACAACTTGTACCGAGATGCTCTCCAGAAGCGGCCGGAGTCTGCCTTTTTCAAGAAATGACTGCATAAAGGTCGGCCCTGCGAGCCGGGGAAGAATCTTCGGCGAAATTCCCCCGCCGAGAAATATTCCTCCGGTGGCCATCGCCTTCAGCGCGAGATTGCCTGCCTCGGCGCCGTAAACCGAAATCCACAAGTCAAGTGCTTCTTCGGCCAGGTGGTTCGCGCCGGTCAGAGCGGCATGAGAAATTGTCGCGGCCGCGTCTCCCTTGTTAAGCTGCGCAGCAAAGCCAGCGGGCTCCTCGCAAGAACCCTTTTTCTTCAGAAAGTCGTACACATTGACCAGCCCAGGTCCGGATAGGATGCGTTCATAGCTCACATGTCCGTATCGGCTCGCCAGAAATTGCAAAAGTTCGATTTGTAACTCGCCTTGAGGAGCGAAGTCCACGTGCCCGCCTTCGCAAGCGAAAACCTCATGCTGGCTTCCGTTCCAGAACAATCCTGCCTCTCCCAACCCCGTTCCTGGTGCGATGACCGCCTGATTGCCGTCGGACAAAGCAACTGAATTAAGTGGCGTGAGATCTTGTGAGCGGAGACCACCAATCCCCCATGCGCTGGCTTCGAGATCGTTAATCAGCAGGATCGCGGGAACCTGAATTTTTTTGGCCAAGCGGGACTGCTCAATGATCCACGGCAAATTGGAGGTTTCAACGCGTCCGTTACGAACCGGCCCCGCAATACCGAAACAAGCGACCTCGGGTCGCGTAGGGGAGTCTTTCAGAAACTCAGAGACGATGTCGCTGAATTCGTTGTAGTCGCGGCTGGGAAATACGCGCTCGGAAACCAGACGAAGGTCGCCGTTCTGGGTTTGAAAATAGGCCAGTCGAGCGTTGGTTCCACCAATATCGCCGGCCAGAATCATTTCTCGAAGTTCCTCCAGCGCCGGCCGTCGCGCTCCAGGAGTTCATCGGCCTCTTTCGGTCCCCACGTACCTGAAGCGTAATTCGGAAAATTCCTTGGGGGAAGCGCCTTCCAAAGATCCAGCATTGGATTGACCACAGTCCACCCCGCTTCGACCATGTCCGCCCGCTGAAACAATGTTTGATCGCCAATCATGCAATCGTGCAGCAGTCGCTCGTAGCCGGTGCTGGGCTGCTTTCCAAAGTATTCCTGATATTCGAAGTTCATGTCCACTGTTCCCAGCCGCATTACCGGCCCGGGGACCTTGGCCGCGAATTGTAACGATATGCCTTCTTCCGGCTGGATGTGAAGCACCAATTGGTTTGGCATGAGATGTTCCACCGACGTATCGCGAAACAAAACGAACGGCGCACGTCGGAACTGGATCACGATATGAGTGTTGCGCGCCGGCATCCGTTTTCCGGTACGAAGATAAAAAGGAACATCGGCCCAACGCCAGTTGTCGATGAGCAGCTTCATCGCAACGAAGGTCTCCGTACGCGAGTCTGGCGCAACGTCGCTTTCCGAGCGGTATGCCGGAACATGCTGCCCGCCCAATGTTCCTTCGCCGTATTGCCCGCGTACCGAGCGGCTGAGAACCTCCTCGTCGCTGATGGGTTGGATGGCATGCAATATCTTGGCTTGCTCATCGCGCACGGCATTGGCGTCGAAGGAAATGGGCGGTTCCATTGCTGTTAGGCTGATGAGCTGCATGATGTGGTTAGGCACCATATCGCGCAGCGAGCCCGCATGATCGAAATAACTGCCGCGGCCTTCCACGCCCACGGTTTCAGCCACTGAAATCTGAACGTGGTCGATATAGCGACGGTTCCAGATGGGTTCAAAGATTCCGTTGGCAAAACGGAATGCCATGATGTTCTGGACGGTTTCTTTCCCCAGATAGTGATCGATGCGGTATATCTGCTTTTCATCGGCGACTTTCAGAATTTGCTGGTTGAGCGCTTTCGCCGACTCCAGGTCGTGGCCAAAAGGCTTCTCGATGATCACGCGCCGCCAGTGATCGTTACTTTGCTCCATCAGTCCATTCGCCGCAAGCTTTTCGACGATGGGGCCAAAGAAACTCGGAGCGGTCGCCAGGTAGTAAAAGAAGTTTTGCTGGGTGGAGTGATCGCGGTCGATCCGGTCCAGGTGCTCTTTAACCTGCGGATAAAGCTTGTCGTCTTTGAAATCGCCTGCGAAATAATAAAAGCGGCGCGAGAAGCCATCCCACAAAGACTCGTCGATGCAGTCGCCGCAATATTCCTTAACATCATCCAGGATTCTCTTGCGAAAATCTTCGTCTGACATCTGCGTGCGAGCCACGCCCAGCACCGCAAACTCCTTCGAGAGAAGATTCGCCCGAGCCAGGTTGTAGAGCGCGGGAATCAACATGCGCGCCGTCAGGTCGCCAGCCGCGCCGAAGATCACCATCACACAAGGATCTCCTTGCTTGCCGACGCGCGGTAGAGCCGCCGAGGGTTTTTCCGCCAATTGTGCCATCATAAAGTCCTTCAAGTTGCGCTGGGTCGTTATGCGGTTTTCTTAGTCTTCGTCGCAGCTCCGGCAGTCCCTTCGGCGGCTTCCACGTGCCCGCCAAATTTCTGCCGCATGGCAGAAAGCATTTTCTCGGCGAACGTATGTTGTTGCCGCGACCGGAAGCGTACATACAGCGCGGCGGTCAACACCTCCGCGGGGACCGCTTCTTCAATCGCCGCCTGCATCGTCCATCGCCCTTCGCCCGAATCCTGCACGTAGCCCTCATATTCAGAGAGCGTCGGATTTTCGGTCAATGCCATCGCCGTCAGATCCAGTAACCACGAACTGACAACGCTGCCTCGCCGCCAAACCTCAGCGATATCCGGCAGGTTCAAATCGTAGCGAATATTTTCCGGCAACTCTTTGCTGGTAGCGTTCTTGAAGATGTCAAAGCCCTCGGCGTAAGCCTGCATAATGCCGTATTCAATCCCGTTATGCACCATCTTTACAAAGTGTCCGGAGCCGGAAGGGCCGCAATGGATGTAGCCCTCTTCAGCAGTCCCGCCTAGCTTTTCGCGGCCGGGCGTGCGCGGAATGTCACCTTTTCCCGGTGCCAGCGTCTTGAAAATGGGATCGAGCCGCTGCACGGCTTCATCGGGTCCGCCGATCATCATGCAGTAACCACGCTCAAGTCCCCAAACTCCGCCGCTGGTTCCCACATCCACGTAGTGAATGCCTTTGCTTTTGAGTTCACCGGCGCGGCGCACATCGTCCTTGAAATAAGAATTGCCGCCATCAATGATCGTGTCGCCGGCCTGCATGTGCTGCGCCAGCTTCTGCACGGTCTGCTCGGTTGGACTGCCCGACGGCACCATCACCCACACCGCGCGCGGCGTCTTCAGCTTTCCCACTAAGTCTTCCAACGACGATGCGCCGCCTGCGCCTTCTCCGGCGAGTTGTTTCACCGCGTCCGAACTCAAGTCTGAGACAACGAGTTGATGTCCACCGCGCATCAATCGTCGCGTCATATTCGAGCCCATGCGGCCCAGACCGACCATTCCCAACTGCATTTGGCTTGCTCCTTACGATGTAGGACTAGTAGCCGCCCGCACTTCGAAATATATAACCAAAGCTAGGCAAGTGTCTCTTGGACCGCGGTTGCCAATGTGGCAAGACCCTGTCAGCATTGCTCCCCAGACACACAGCTGGCACGCCGTTCGCGGCCAGCCAGCACAGTCGCCGCCGAACAGCGCGCCTCACACACCAAATGCTGATGGCTGTGTCTTTACTGGTCGGAAAGAGCTCTGGCACGACCGATTTCAAAAAGCTCAAGCGGTCTTTCCTTTTTGTTCAATGCTCTTTTCTACTGCAGCCAGCAATTTGTGGAACGCATCCGCAAATAACTTCACCCCATCGGCCGTCAGCTTGGTCGTCACTTCCTTGATCGAGATGCCGCCCTTTGCGAGATCATCCATCACCTTTTGCGCGCCTGCTACGTCCTCGGTGAGACTCTTGCGAAGCTTCCCATGATCGCGAAAGGCATCGATGGTCGCCGGAGGCATGGTGTTTACTGTGTCAGGCCCGATCAGTTCCTCCACGTACATGACGTCTCGATAAGCCGGATTCTTCGTGCTGGTGCTCGCCCAGAGCACGCGTTGGGTCTGCGCGCCCTTGGAAGCTAGCGCCTCCCATCGCGGTCCGCTGAAGATCTGCTCGTAGCGCTGGTAGGTAAGTTTTCCATTGGCAATTGCAACCTTCCCCTTCAGGCTGGCTAGTAGTGTCTGCTGTCCCGCATCCTTGGTGGCTTTCAACTTGTCGTCGATCATCGAATCCACCAGCGTGTCGATCCGACTGATGAAGAAGCTGGCCACCCCGGCCATCTTCTTGAGATCGCCACCGCGTTTTGCCAGGTCTTCCAGTCCGGCAATATAAGCGTCAGCTACTTGTTCGTATACCTCCTGCGCGAACAACAACGTCACGTTGACGTTGATGCCTTCGCTAATCGCTTGGCGAATCGCAGGAAGTCCTTCGGGCGTTCCGGGAATCTTGATCATTACATTCGGCCTATTCACGGCCTTCCACAGGCGGCGGGCTTCCTCGATCGTCTCCTGTGTCTTCAGCGCGAGCAGCGGAGATACTTCCAGGCTGACATATCCGTCTCGAAAATTCGAACTCTGATACACCGGGCGCAAAATACCGGCTGCGTCCTGAATATCTCGAATCGCGATCTGCTCATAACGGGCAGTCACGGTAAGGTCGCGCCGCGAGGCCAGCGAGTGCAGCATGTCGTCGTACAAGTGACTGTCGGCGATCGCCTTCTCGAAGATGGATGGATTCGAAGTCATCCCCCGCAGCCCATCTTCCTCAATCATTGCCTTGAGCTTTCCGCTCGTAAGCAAGTCCCGCCGGATGTAATCGAGCCACATGGATTGCCCGTAGCTCAGTAAGGCCTTGAGAGGGTTCGTAGCTTTTGCCGTTTCCAAAATTCCAGTAGGTTGCATAGTGGTTTCTCCTCATGAACTGACGGCGGACGTCGTTTACGGTGCTATGTTGAGCGACGCGATGAAGCGTTGAATCGCCGCTTATTTCTGCGCAATTGCTTTACGGGCTTCTTCCACTACTGCATCCGCAGTGAAGCCGAAAAACTTCAGCAAGTCTTTCAACGGGGCCGAAGCGCCGAAGCGGTGCATCCCAACTTTTCGTCCTTTCAATCCCACATACCGCTCCCAGCCAAATGTCGCGGCCATTTCCACGGAAACCCGCGCCGTGACGGAAGAGGGAAGAACGCTCTCCTTATAACCAGCGTCCTGCTGTTCAAAGATTTCCCACGACGGCATGCTCACCACGCGCGCATGAATACCTTCTGCCTTGAGCTTTTCGTAAGCCTCGACGCACAGCGAAACCTCGCTGCCGGTTCCCATCAGAATCACGTCAGGCTTGCCGCCGGGCGCGTCGGCTAGAACGTAGGCGCCTTTTGCTGTTCCGGAAGCCGAGGCAAACTTCGAGCGATCAAAGGTTGGAAGGTTTTGCCGGGTCAATGCCAGCGCTACCGGTTGATGCTGCAGGTTTGCAATGATCTTCCACGCTTCCACCACTTCGTTCGCGTCGCCCGGACGCAGCACAATCAGGTTCGGCATGGCACGCAGCGACGCTAGTTGCTCGATGGGTTGATGCGTAGGTCCGTCTTCGCCGACGCCGATCGAATCGTGAGTGAAGATGAAGATCGATGGAATTTCCATCAGCGCCGATAGTCGTATGCTGGCTCGCATGTAATCGCTGAAGTTAAAGAAAGTCGCGCCGAAGGCTCGAATTCCAGAAACCGTTAGTCCGTTCACACTCGCACCCATCACATGCTCGCGAATGCCGAAATGTAAATTGCGTCCATGGTAGTCGGTCGCGCTAAAGTCTCCGGCTCCTTCAAACTTCAATGTGGTCTTGTTCGAGGTAGCCAAGTCCGCTGACCCACCCATCAGCCAGGGAATATTTTGTGCCAGCACATTCAGAACCTTGCCCGAGCTCTCCCGCGTTGCCATGCCTTTTGGATCTGAAGGAAATGTAGGCAGATTCTTGTCCCACTCGTCGGGCAATTCTCGTCTTTGCATGCGATGCAAGCGGTCGGCTAACTCCGGATACTTCTGCGAGTAATCCGCAAACATCCTCGACCATTGCGCGCGGGCTTCGTGTCCACGCTTTCCGACTCCATCCTTGAAATGCTCACGAACGCCTTCCGGCACCAGAAACTTGGCATCCTCCGGCCAGCCGTAAAACTTCTTTACCAGCCGAACTTCCTCCTCACCCAGTGGCTCCCCGTGAGCGGCATTCGTATCCTGCTTGTGCGGCGATCCATAGCCAATGTGGGTGTCTACGATAATCAGGGTTGGACGATCTGTTGTTTTCTTGAAAACTTCAAACGCCCGTGCCAGCATGTCTAGATCGTTGGCATCCGTGACCCGGGTTACGTTCCATTCGTAGCCGATAAATCGTGTAGCCACATCTTCGCTGAAGGACCAACTTGCCGGTCCATCCAGCGTGACGTGGTTGTTGTCATAAATCCAGCAGAGATTCGAAAGCTTTAAATGGCCAGCCAGCGATGCGGCTTCGCCACCGATTCCTTCCATCAAATCGCCATCCGAACAGATGGCGTAGACGTTGTAATCGAAAATTTCGTAATCCGGCTGGTTAAAGTTCGCAGCCAGCCAACGGCTTGCGATCGCCATCCCCAGGCTGTTTCCAACGCCCTGTCCGAGCGGTCCCGTCGTGGTCTCGACGCCGGTAGTGATGTCCGATTCAGGATGCCCGGGAGTCCGGCTCCCGAGCTGCCGGAAGCGCTTGATCTCCTCCATGGGCACGGCCAGCTCTTTCAGCACTTGATGGTTCTCGTCGACTTGGCGGACGCCCGCAAGATGAAGCATCGCGTAAAGCAGCATGGAGGCGTGGCCATTCGACAGAACGAAGCGGTCGCGATTCAACCACGTCGGATCTTCCGGGTCGTAACGCAGGAATTCCTGCCACAAACAGTAAGCGACTGGCGCCAGACCCATGGGTGCGCCAGGATGCCCGCTGTTGGCTTGCTGCACGGCATCAATCGCCAAAGTACGAATCGTGTTGATTGACAGCGTGTCCAGTTGCTTGCCGGTTACCAACGCTTGTTCACTGGCTACCATGGGGCGGGTACTCCTCTCAGGAAAAACTCTGTGGTGTTGTCCTACTCGCTAGCCATATTAGAGTTCCGAGGACAGCAAAGGGTTACAGTTAAGCCACGAGTGTATCAATTTCTTGCGGAATAATGTCGGCTGAGCTGTGAAAATTGGAGGGGTTTGGGAGAAAAGCGCGGGCTGAAGCGGAATTGAAACGCTACTTTAACAGTTGCAGGTAACTGCTCTCGCCGCTGGATGCGCGGGTGGTTTCCTGGACATATTTCAGAAACTGACGGAGGTTCTCTTTGCCGAGTGGGTCCATTCCAGCGAAGCGAATGCGCACGCCACTCGCGGGAGCGCTGCGAGTGACCACTCCATTCAGAGCCATACCTTTTACCCAAATCTTGCCACTGGCGACCCAAAGGCCGATTTCGACCTTGGCGCCGCCGCTAATCTGAGCCGCTGTTTCCACTTGGCATCCGCCCATGCTGGTGTTCGAAAGATTGCCCCAGATCGGAACGTCCCCGTCATTGACGCGCAACTCCACTGCTACAAAGCACTTGATTCTGGGATGCCGCCGCCGATCCTGTGCCCACGTAGAACTGAAAAGATCAGGCTCAAACGGAGGGGTGGCGGAGGTTGCTGTGGGCAGAGGTTGCACCGATGGCGGGGTGACTTTGGCTGACGTTGCTTCGCCGCCGGCAGCTTGCTTGATCTCTCGCATGGCCGCCAGCAAAGCCTGTTCTCTGCGGTCGGGAGGCGCATCGCGATAAATCTGCAGCAGCTTTCCCAGGTTTCGTGCCAGATCGGGATCTGCCAGCAGTCCCGTCCAGTCCGTTCCGGCCGATGGCTTCGCCTTTGAGTTCGTCATGAGGTACGCGTTCTGATTCCGTTACTGCAAAGCTGTGCCACTTAAGCTTGAACCAGCGGTTACCTATTCACAAGATGACCTAAGTCATCACATCGGTCGCTGCGATCCGGTTTGAAATTTAGTCGGCAGGTTCTAGGCCCTTCAGACAATTCTCCAGCGTATCCCGCTGCTCTTGGCTGAGGGAGAGAAATTCAAAGCCGTATTGATATCCTCGACGATACCGAACCACAGCCCGCACATCCCACGCAGCCGCCGCTCCCGGAAGCAGGAAGTTTAAACTCACTACCTCGCCGCCGTTCAGGTCTGCAGCCAGAAGTATGCCGATTCCAGCAGCTGACAGATCCCGGCAGTGCCCCTCCACCTTCTGATATTCGTCCCCCAAGTGTCGAACCGAGACTCGGAAATCGCTGCGATATCGGGCATACCGTCGGCGCCGGCGGTCGAACGGCTTCATCGCTTGCTTCGGATCTGAAGATGGCATGTGTCCGGATACTCTTTGCGCCGACCGAGGGGTCAGCGCGCCTCAAATGCAGTTTGCGAATCTGGGTTGTGTTTTTCGGTCGGGGGTTGAAGCTTCCCTTCGTGAACCGGAGCGGTAGTTGAGTCGAGCAATACCCGGTCAATTCTGGGGTGAAATTGAGGTTGCCGTCGTGTACAAAACATAACTTCGCTAATAGCGAGAGTATCCGAGCAAGAATTCTGAGAACAATGCTTTCTCCACTTTACCCGCATTAGCACGTCTCGGAAAGTGTCGAAGGTAAGGGTTTCCATTCAGCGAAATTGGTCTTTAGCGCCGCATTCGCCGCGCCCGAAAGTTTGATCCAGCCGCTTTTTTGCATCTCTAGACACGATAAGTGAATCAAAATTCGGGCGTTATAGTTTCATTGCGATGAAAAAGACCATCCTGAACACTTATAATGGGATGCTGTCAGAAAAGAATGCACTGTCTTCTAGCCTTTCCAACCCGCAGATTTCTTGCCTGGACTCTTGTATCGCTCTTCGCCGTCACAGGCCTCATGGCTCAAAACTCCACGCCCGCGCCATCCATCACTTTGCCCGGATCGCAGAGTCCTTTCGTCGGGAGCGAACCGGAAGGCAAAGCCAGCCCGGAAGTGCTGCAGCTGAACTTCCAGGAAGCCATCGATCGTGGATTGCGTAACAATCTCGGTCTTCTGATTTCTGGCGATCAGGCCATCGCGGCGCGAGGCGAACGATGGAAGGAACTCAGCAATTTGTTGCCGAATCTGCAAGCGCAGATACAGGAGGACGCGCAAACTCTGAGCCTTACGGCCTTGGGCCTGAAGAGCAATGTATTTCCGTTTCCGATTCCGCGCGTGATCGGTCCGTTTAATTATTTCGACGCGCGCGCCTCGGTGAGCCAGTCCGTCTTCAACTTCAGGAACTGGGAGCAGGAACGCGCCGCCACCGAGCGTCTTAAGTCCGCGCAGTACAACTATAAAGATGCGCGGGAGCTGGTCGTGCTGGCGGTGGGGAACTCTTACCTGCTGGCCATCGCAGATGCCGCCCGGATCGAGACTGCGATAGCCCAGGTGACAAATGCTCAGGCTCTGTACGACAAAGCGGTCGACCAGCAAAAAGCTGGACTGAGTCCCGCCATCGACACCTTGCGCTCTCATGTGGAATTGCAAACTCGGCAACAACAATTAATTGCTGCCCGTAACGATTTTGCCAAGCAGAAGCTGGCCCTCGCTCGAATCATTGGCTTGCCTCCCGGTCAGGAATTTGTGTTGACTGAAAAAGCTCCGTATCAGGCGCTCACTCCATTGCCCCTCGAAGTTTACTTGCAGCGCGCCTATACTTCCCGCTCTGACTACCAGGCCGCCGAGGCGCAAGTCCGAGCCGCCGAACTTTCGCGCCGGGCCGCTACCGCCGGTCATTATCCCTCCCTGGACTTTAGCGCGAACTACGGCGACATTGGCGTCAATCCGGCTTCGTCCAACGGGACCTGGCAGGTCAACGGAGGCATCAACATCCCGATCTTCGCGGGCGGAAAAGTTCATAGTGACGTGCTCGAAGCCGAGGCCCAATTGAAGCAGGCGCGTTCTCAACTGGGCGATGTCCGCGGCCGCATTGACTATGAGGTCCGCGGCTCTTTGCTGGACTTAAACTCCGCCGCCGATCAGGTCGAGGTCGCCCGCAGTTCCGTCGACTTGGCAGAACAGGCGCTCGCTCAATCGCGTGATCGTTTTTCTGCCGGCGTGACCGACAATCTTGAGGTGGTCCAAGCACAGGAGGCCGTTGCCAGTGCGCATGAAAGTTACATCCAAAGTTTGTACGCGCACAATCTGGCAAAGGTGGAACTGGCCCGCGCCATCGGAGATGCTGAGCAGGGAGTCAAACGATATTTGAAAGGCGAACACTAAGCAAAATCTATGGAACCGACGACGCAAAGCCCGCCCGCCGCTCCGCCGGATCAGGCCGAAACTCGCAACAAGCCGTTGCCCGCGACGGAACGAGATTTCCGTACTCGCCCTTCGCGCACGGCGAGCCCCGGCTTCCGCATCGCCCTCATCATCGGTGCCGTTGTGCTCCTGGTTGTGGGATTTTTCGTCTATCGCTACGTCTCCAGCTACGAAGATACCGACGATGCCGAAATCGACGGTCACATCAATTCCATCAGCGCACGGATTACGGGGCACGTTGCAAGGTTGGATATCGTCGACAACCAGTATGTGGAAGCGGGTACGGTTCTGGTGGAAATCGATCCCACCGACTATCAGGTAGCCTTCGACCGCGCCAAAGCCGATTACGAAGATGCCCGCGCGGCCGCTTCCGCTGCTGGCGTCAATGTACCGATTACCGACGTGAATACCACCAGTCAGGTTTCAGCCACCGAAGCGGATGTGGTCAGTGCCCGTGCCGGAATTGCCGCAGCCAAGCAGCAGTTCGACGCCGCTCAAGCCCAGCGTGTAGAAGCCGAAGCCAACGACGTCAAGGTGCAGAACGATCTGGTTCGGTATAAACAGCTGGTGGATAAAGAGGAGATTTCGCAGCAGCAATACGATCAGGCAGTAGCCGCTGCCAAAGCCAGCGCCGCTGCCGTCGTCGCCGCGCATGCCATGGCCGATGCGGCGCAGTCGCAGGTCACGCAAGCCCAGGGAAAATTGGTGCAGGCAGAAGCCAACTACCGCTACGCCCAGACGGCGCCCCGGCAAATGCAGATCAGTCGCTCGCGGGCTGAATCGGCAGAGGCTCAGGTCTTGCAAAAGAAGGCCGCACTCGATCAAGCGCAACTGAACCTGCAGTACACCAAAATTATCGCTCCGGTCGCAGGCGTGGTCAGCGACCGTACCGTCGAAGTCGGACAAAACGTTGCTCCGGGCCAGGAATTGATGAAGATAATTCCTCTCAACGACATCTGGATTACCGCCAACTTCAAAGAAACCCAGCTTCGATATATGAAAGTGGGACAGCCCGTCACCATCGAAGTCGACGCGAACGGACGGAAATATAACGGCAAGGTGAATAGCATCGCCGGTGCCAGTGGCGCCCGGTTCAGCCTGCTTCCTCCCGAGAACGCCACAGGCAATTATGTGAAAGTTGTGCAGCGTATTCCGGTGAAGATTGTTCTTGATCCAGGTGAGAACAAAGATCAGTCGCTGCGTCCCGGCATGTCCGTCGAACCCAAAGTTTGGATTCGACAATGAGTTCTGCTGCGCCGCCGCTGGAGAACGCTGACGTTTGGCGTCCGGCGATTAATCCCTGGATCATCGCCATAACGGTTACATTGGCGACTTTCATGGAGGTGCTCGACACTTCCATCGCCAACGTAGCCCTGCCGCATATCGCCGGCAGTCTCTCGGCCGGGCAGGACGAGAGCACGTGGGTCCTCACTTCCTATCTTGTCTCTAACGCAATAGTTCTTCCTTTGAGCGGCTGGCTCTCCTCCATCATGGGCCGCAAGAACTTCTACATGAGCTGTGTGGCGCTGTTCACCATCAGCTCATTCATGTGTGGGCTGGCTCCGAACCTGGCGACGCTTATCATTTGCCGCGTGCTGCAAGGAGCTGGCGGAGGTGGCTTGCAGCCCAGCGAACAGGCTATCCTCGCCGATACCTTTCCGCCCGCCAAGCGCGGCATGGCATTTGCCGTCTACGGTATTGCCGTAGTCACGGCTCCGGCCATCGGGCCTACGCTCGGGGGATGGATCACCGATAACTTCACGTGGCGCTGGATTTTTTTCATCAACATTCCCGTCGGAATCATTTCCATCCTGCTGACTTCGCGGCTCATTCAGGATCCACCCTATTTCCGGCGCCGTAAGCTCAGCGAAACCAAAATCGATTACATCGGCCTCGGTTTCGTGGCCCTTGGCCTGGGTACCTTGCAGGTTGTCCTCGACAAGGGGCAGCGCGATGATTGGTTCGAGTCGCATTTCATTGTGATCCTCTCCTTGATCGCCGCCGTCTCCTTGATCTTCGTGATTTTCTGGGAGTGGAAGCACAAGGACCCCATCATCGATCTGCACTTGTTTCGTGATCGCACGTTTGGCATCTCCAACCTTCTGATGTTCATGTTGGGATTTGCTTTGCTGGGCAGCACGCTATTGCTGCCGCTATTCATGCAAACCTTATTGGGATACACCGCGGAGCGCTCGGGCTTTGCCCTGATGCCCGGCGGATTTACCATCATGCTTCTGCTGCCTTTGGTGGGATTCTTGCTTTCGCGCTACAGCCCGCGCTGGCTGCTGGTTTATGGTCTGGTCATGCTTTCCGCCTCTCTGTTCAACATGACCAGGTTCGATCTGCAAATCGACTTCCACACCGCGGCGATGGCTCGCGTTCTGCAGGCGGCGGGCATGGCATTCCTATTCGTCCCCATTAATACCGCTGCCTATGCCTTTCTGCCCCGTGATAAGAACAACGCCGCTTCCGGCTTAATGAATTTAGCCCGCAACATCGGCGGCAGCGTGGGGATTTCCCTGGTCACCACCATGCTCGATCGCCGAACTCAGGTCCACTTGAACGATTTATCCCGCCACCTCAGCGCCAGCAATCCGGCGTTCCAATCCATGTTGCGAGGCACCAGTCAGGCCATGCGGACGCACGGCGCCAGCGCGGCGTTTGCCACCCAGCAGGCCTACGCCATGATTGAAGGTACGGTCCAACGGCAAGCCACTATGCTGGCCTATCTCGACGACTTCCGCTTTCTCGCGTGGGCCATCCTGGCAATGGTCCCACTGGTCTTCTTGATGAAAAAAAGCAAGCCCGGCGGCGGAATCGCGGTACACTAGTCCGCGTTAAAATGGAGGTAGCCATGTTCCGGCTCGTTACCATAGAGCGAGAGTACGGCTGCGGCGGCGGTGCCATTGCCGCTCTACTAGCTCAGCACCTCGGTTGGAATCTCTGGGATCAACGCCTCACCGAAGAGATCGCCCGCATGGCCAATGTTGACCCTTCCGCAGTCAAGCGCTGTGACGAGCGCATGGACAGCCGCTTCTACCGCTTGGCCAAAACTTTCTGGCGAGGCAGCTACGAGCCTAGTTCCCAACTCGCCAATCGTGCCTTCGACACCGATTGCATGATGTTCATGATGGAACAGATCACGGCGAAAATTGCTCAGGAAGGGAATGCTGTCGTTGTGGGCCGGGGCGCGCCTTACTTCCTGCGGGAGCAAGCCGACGCATTTCACGTCTTTCTTTATGCCCCGCGTGCCGAAAAAATTCGGCGCCTCCTGAACGACGGATCCACGGAATCGGAGGCGGAAGAGAATGTCGATTCGGTCGACCGCCAGCGCATCGCCTTCGTCAAACATTACTTCGACGCCGACTGGCCCACGCGCTCCCTCTACCACGTGATGATCAACACGGCCATCGGAAATGAATCCGTCATCCAGGCGATTCTTCATACCATGCAACTGGTCGAGGGCCGGCCTAGAGCGACGGACTACGAACATCACAAGGTTCCGATCTCGATCTAGCTTGCGTGCGGTCGGACGGGCCGTTGTTGTGGCCCCGGACAGCAATCTTCCGCACAAATATCTGGCCGCGCCCCCAGCACTCCCAGCGCTCGACGCTCCCCCGCCGGATTCATGCGCTCCAGAATCAACTCCCGAATCATGGCAATGAACTTCGGATGGACGCCCACCGTCTTCGCCCGCGTCATGGGCAAGCCGAGAGCATCGCAAAGCTGTTGCGCCTCGATATCCAGGTCGTACAGCACCTCCATGTGATCGGAAATGAAGCTGATCGGCGCAATCACGACAGCCGATACCTTATTTTCCGCCTTCACCTGGCGCACGTATTCGAGAATGTCCGGTCCCAACCACGGCTGCCCCGGGCCGCCGCTGCGGCTTTGGTAAACCAGAACATCGTTCTTATGTCCGATCGCCCCCGAGACCAGACGCCGAACTTCCTCTAATTGCTTCACATAATCAGAAGTGTTCGCCATCGATTCCGGAATGCTGTGCGCGGTGTAAACGATCTGCACATTCTCGCGGGCATTGGTTGGAACGGCTTCGAGCGCATCACCAACTCGCTCAACCGTAGCCTCGATGAAACCGGGATGGTTAAAGAATGCCCGCAGTTTGTCCACTTCCGGCGCGCCTGGCCCTACCTCGCGTTGCGCCCGCGCAATATCCTCCCGATACTGCCTGCATCCGGAGTAAGAACTGTACGCTGAAGTCACGAAAGCTACGGCCCGGTGGATGCCATCCTGTTTCATTTTCTCCAAAGTTTCTGGCAGCAGAGGATGCCAGTTTCGGTTTCCCCAATAGACCGGGAGCTTAAGCCCATTTCGATCCATCTCAGCTTGCACGGCGGCAATCAGTTCCCGGGTTTGCTGGTTGATCGGGCTCTTGCCCTCGAAGTGATAATAGTGTTCGGCCACAGTCAGCATTCGCTCGCGGGGAACATTTCGTCCGCGTAGCACATTTTCCAGGAAGGGCATCACGTCTTCCTTCGACTCCGGCCCCCCGAAGGAAACCACTAAAATTGCGTCGTAAGTCATATCGGAATTGGTTTGTTCCACAGAGATCCGGCAGATGAGTATTCCCACATCCTTGAATCCGCCGTTGACATTCCCCCATCTACAACGTCTCATGAACTGCTGCCCGTTGCCAAATGAACGCAGTCGAGCTGACAAAGCCGCGTGGTACGCTTCTGCCAGAACCTCTGGAGACGCCTAGTTTGCTCGCCCGGGTCTTTAAAGCATTCCAATATCGCGACTTCCGCCTGATGTGGATCGGCGCCTGCACCTCCAGCATCGGCACCTGGATGCAAATCGTGGCGCAGGGGTGGTTGATCTACCGCCTGAGCCACTCCGCGCGGCTCTTGGCACTGGATCAGGTCCTGGGTGGGCTGCCGATTTTTCTTTTTTCTCTGTTCACCGGCGTGGTTGCCGATCGGGTGGAGCGTCGGAAAATTCTGCTGGCTTCGCAATATGTGCAGATGCTCAGCGCCAGCGTGCTCACCGTGCTGGTAGCCACCGGAGTGGTGCATGTGTGGCACATTCTCTGCCTTTCACTTCTGTCTGGCTGTGCCCAGGCGTTTGGAGCGCCAGCCTACCAGGCTCTCATCCCGACCCTGGTCGACAGGGAAGACATGCCCAACGCCATCGCACTGAATTCCATTCAGTTCAACGTGGCAGTTATGGTCGGGCCAGCATTGGCGGGGCAGGCCTTAGCGAAGCTCGGGGAAAAGTGGTGCTTCGGCCTCAACGCACTTTCCTTCCTGGCTCCCATTGTTTCGCTCTCCATCATTAGCGCACGCTTCCTGCCACTGAAGACGACCGAGTCGATGTTCGCCAGCCTGAAGCAGGGAATCCAGTACGCGCGCAAGCAGAATTCGATGGAGGCGCTCATCCTCCTGGCTTTCTGCATGACTGCTTTAGGCATGCCGATGCGCACCTATATCCCGGTATTCGTAAAGGACATCTTCCATCGCGGTCCGGAAACTTATGGCAATCTGCTGGCGCTGATGGGGCTGGGATCGATTTTTGGTTCGCTGACCATCGCGAGCGCGGGCAACTTCAAGAGGAAGGGCCTTGTGGCGCTCGGAGCGTTGATTTTGCTGGGCGCGAGCATTTCCGCCTTTGCCCTTTCGAAGTCGGTGCACCTCAGTGGAATGATCCTCGTGCTGGCAGGGGCATCGATGATGGCCGTCTTCGCCACGGTAAATTCGCTGGTGCAGCTGATCACCACCAACGAAATGCGTGGCCGCGTAATGAGCGTCTACAACGTCGCTTTCCGGGGCGGCATGCCGATGGGCAATCTGCTATCGGGATGGCTCGTCCCGGTTTTTACCGCGCCGGTCGTGCTGGGGGTAAATGGCTTTCTGCTGATTCTGGTTGCTCTCTATTTTCTGCTGCTGCAGCGGCGTCTCGCCACACTTTGAGATCGCGACTCCGAAGTTCGTAAATCGCCCGTAAGCCCAGAACTTATGTAGAATACGCGCTGGGCCACGCATCGGCGTGGGGGTTCGCCGATCCTCTGTTCTCGTTGCTTGTTCCTTTGGAGAAATCGAGTGGCTGAGACCACAAAGATTCGAGAAGGCAACTCGCCTGCTTTGCCCTCGATTTCCGAAATCGACATTCTTTGGATCACCGCCGGCCTCGGCTGTGACGGCGATACGATTGCCATGACCGCAGCCACCCAGCCCAGTATCGAAGATATCGTCCTCGGGTCCATGCCCTGGACTCCAAAAGTGCATTTGCATAATCCCTTCCTCGCCATCGAGAACGGCGACGATTTTCTCAAGCACTTCCATGCCGCCGCCGAAGGCAAGTTGGCCCCTTTCATTCTGGTGATTGAAGGCTCGATCCCGGACGAGAGCAACAAAAAGGAAGGCTACTGGGCGTCGATGGGCACCGACCGGAAAACCGGCCAGCCCATCACCACTTGTGACTGGATCGATCGTCTTGCTCCGAAGGCCTGGGCGGTCGTTGCCGCGGGAACTTGTGCGACCTACGGCGGCATTCATGCCATGGAGGGCAATCCGACCGGTTTGTTCGTAGTATCCGCCTCGATCGCAGCCCTCATGGCCATTGGAATCTCCACTAGCGGTGGCTCTCGTAACATCATCGTCGCGCTGGAAGAAGCTCGCAAGCGGAACCTGTTGACGGTTGCCCTACTCGGTTGCGACGGTGGTGAGATTCGCCGGCGGCAGTTGGCCGATTTTCCGCTGGTCGTGCAGTGCGATTACATCCCGCGCATTCAGGAAGTCCAAGCCTCGATTTACCACATCATCCGCGAGACGCTGGAGGTGGTGGCACATGGCCAAGCTTGAACTCTTCGGGACGGCACGGTGCCCTCACACGCAGGAGATGCGAGAATGGCTGGAGTGGAAGGGCTCCAAATTTGTCGAGTATGATGTCGAGCTCGATCCAGCCGCTCGCCAACGTATGCGCGAGTTGGCAGCTGGACAACGCAGCGTGCCGGTCCTGGTGGAAGACGACAATGTCATCCAGATCGGCTGGCAAGGCCGCAGCTGCTTCGTGGATGTGGAGTGAGAATGTCCAGTGCTTGTTCCATTCGAGTTCGCGGGGTGGTGCAGGGTGTCGGCTTTCGTCCCTTTGTGTATCGCCTGGCCCGCGCCAACACCCTTGCCGGATGGGTATTGAACGGTGAGGAAGGGGTCGAGATTTTTCTCGAGGGCGCTGAGAAAGGATTACTGGCCTTTATCCAGGATCTGAAAACGCAGTCTCCTCCCGCTTCCAGCATTACGGAAGTCGAAGTCCGTCGCGTGGCCCCGCTTGGCTTGAACGAATTTACGATTCGCGAAAGCCAGCGCAGCGAACGCCCCACGGTTCGTATCTCCCCAGATCTTCCAGTTTGCGATGCTTGTCTGAAAGAACTCCTCGATCCGGCGGACCGTCGTTATCACTATCCCTACATCAACTGCACGAATTGCGGTCCTCGCTACACAGTTGTCTTAAGTCTGCCCTATGACCGCGCCAACACGACCATGCAGCATTGGCCCCTGGACGATTACTGCGCGACGGAATATCACGACCCGGCCAATCGCCGCTTTCACGCGCAGCCGGTTGCGTGCCCGGCCTGTGGACCGGGCTATTTTCTAAAACAAGGCGAAGATGTTGAGCATAGAAGCGATCCGAGCATCCGCAAAGCGGCGCTGCTTCTCATCGCAGGCGGCATCCTCGCTGTGAAAGGACTGGGTGGCTATCATCTAGTCTGCGACGCGTCGAATCCCGCTGCCGTCGCGGCTTTGCGCGAACGTAAATTCCGCAAGGAAAAGCCGTTTGCCATCATGGCCAAAAACTTGGATGCGGCTCGCCAGTTGGTCGAACTCTCACCGGAAGCCGAACAACTGCTCACATCTGGCGCCCGTCCCATCGTGCTTGCCTCGGCGAAGCCTGGACTCGCGCGAGTGGATCCCGGAGTTGCGCCAGAAAATAACGAGCTCGGCGTGATGCTGCCCTACACGCCTCTGCATTCTTTGCTTTTCGTCGCGGGGGCGCCGGAAGTGTTGGTCATGACCAGCGCGAATCGCTCTAGTGAACCGATTGCCTATGAAGATGACGAAGCGCTTGATCGCCTTTCCGGAATTGCAGATGCTTTTCTGATTGGAGAACGCCCCATCGCCCGACGCGTGGATGACTCAGTGGCCCGGGACGGCGTGTTCGGGCCAGTTATTGTTCGTCGCGCGCGAGGTTACGCTCCGGGCGCCGTGGCGAAGTTGCCGACCACGCGTCCAATCTTGGCCGTCGGGGCCGATCTAAAGAACACAATCACGCTCGTGGTCGACGGTCAGGCGTTTATGAGTCAGCACATCGGAGACTTGAGCCATTACGAATCTCTACGCGCTTTCAAAGAAACAATTCAGGATCTGATCGCTATGTATGAGGTTCGTCCCGAAGAACTGCTGGTCGCATACGATTCCCATCCGCAGTATGCCAGCAGTTCTCATGCGCTGGCTCTGGGGATTCCGCAAAGATTGGCTGTCCAACATCACCGCGCCCACATTGCTTCTGTGTTGGCGGAGCGAGGTGAGTTCGAGAAGTGCATAGTTGGAGTCAGCTTCGATGGCACCGGTTACGGCGACGATGGAAGCATCTGGGGTGGCGAGATTTTTGTGGGTAGCATCAAAGACGGCTTTGATCGCGTCGGTCATCTGCGCGGCGCTTCACTGCCGGGTGGCGACGCCGCGGCGCAGTATCCTGTGCAGGCTGCGGCTGGTTTCTTGGCGCAGGTCGAGGGCATGCCCGATCTTGCCGCTCCGCCGTTCTACTTTCCAAAGCGCTACCACCAATCTGTAGATCTGGTTCAGAAGCATGTCCGAACTTTTCCCACCACTTCAATCGGGCGGCTCTTCGATACGGCGGCGGCGCTGCTGGGCTTTACCCGCGAGGTCACCTTTGAAGGCCAGGCCGCAATGTGGCTGGAGCAACTCGCCCAAGGCGTAGATTCGACGGAACCGTACCCTTTTCCGTGGTCGGAGCAGGAATTAGATTTTCGACCATCGCTGCAATGCATGGTGCGCGATCGACTGCGCGGAACTCCAATCGCTGAGATCGCGCGCGCATTCCAGCGCGGTCTGGCTCAAGGTCTGCGCGACGCCGTGGTAAGCGTCTGTGAAGCCCGAAATCTCCATGTTGTGGTTTTGTCAGGTGGTGTGTTCCAGAATGAGTTACTCTTGAAGGACCTGAAGTCGTTGTTTCACGCGGCGGGCCTGGAGGTATGGACGAATCACGCCGTGCCGCCCAACGACGGCGGAATCAGCCTGGGACAGGCGGCTATCGTGGCCTTCGACCGATTCGATTGAAACTTACATTAGCGCTCCGCGCTGAGACCGGACATATGCATGAACTTTCCATTGCGATGAGCATCATAGAACTGGTGCAGGAAGAATCGGATAAGCGCGGCGGCGCTCAAGTGAGTGCCGTGCATCTCAAACTTGGTCCGCTTTCTGGTGTGGTCAAAGAGGCGCTATTGGGTTCGTTTGAGATGGCCTGCGAAGACACTCCGCTGAAAGGAGCGCGGTTGGTCGTCGAAGACGTCCCTGTCCTCATTTTTTGTCGAAGCTGCCAGGCGAATCGCCCGGTCAGTTCCGTGCAATTATTTTGTTGTGCCGAGTGCGGAACTCCGTCCGCCGAGGTTGTGCAAGGGAAGGAACTCGAGGTCGTTGCATTGGAGATTGAGGAATGGGATCACAGCCCCGCTTAATTGAAGTCAGAAAAAATGTTCTCAAGCAGAACGATCTGACCGCGCGTGCATTGCGTGAGCAGTTCCGTGCGGCGGGAGTGTTTGTGGTGAGCCTGGTGTCAAGTCCCGGCTCGGGCAAAACCATGTTCCTGGAAAAGACCCTCACGCTGCTTCATCAGCGGTATCGAGTAGCCGCGCTTGTCGGCGATCTCGCTACGGAGAATGATGCGGTGAGGTTGGCGCGCAGTCAGGCTCCGGTGAAGCAAATCACCACCGGCACGCTTTGTCATCTGGAAGCCGCCATGGTTCAAAACGCTCTTAAGGACTGGGATCTCAACCAACTCGATTTTCTCTTCATCGAAAATGTAGGGAACCTGGTGTGTCCTTCGTCCTACGATCTCGGCGAAAATCTTCGTCTGGTGTTGATCTCGGTGACCGAAGGCGAAGACAAACCGCTCAAGTACCCGACAATTTTCAACAGTGCCGACGTGGCCGTCGTCACCAAAATGGACTTGGCCTCAGCCGTCGAGTTCGACTGGCAAGCTGCATACGGCAACATCCAGGCTGTACGTCCTGGCATGCAAGTGTTTAAACTCTCCGCAAAGAAGGGGCAGGGAATGGATGAGTACCTGAGTTTCCTGAAGAAGCATTTGGATGAATCCCGCGTGGCCGCGACTATTTAACGAAGATCGCAAATCATGATCAGTTTTCTTTCTATTATCGCGGTCGGATTCTTTCTCGGAATGCGTCACGCCACCGATCCCGACCACGTGATCGCCGTGACCACGATCGTAAGCCGACAGCGCAAGCTGCTGAAGGCTGCCCTTACCGGAATTGTTTGGGGTATTGGGCATACGCTCACAATCTTCCTCGTGGGCTCCGCGATTATTCTCTTTGATGTGGTGATTCCCGCCCGCATCGGGCTATCCATGGAATTCTCCGTGGGGCTCATGCTGATCGTATTGGGCGCGATGAATATTGCAGCCTTTATGCGAACAACGCGTGCCGTCGTTCCTTCTACGGAAGCATCCGAAGTTGTTCATTCGCACGCCCACATCCACGGCGACTACATTCATAGCCATGCTCACGGACACGCGCCCGAGGCGCATGCGCATAGTCATCAAACTCCGCTCACCTGGCTCGACCGAATCTTCGGCAGGATCGGCCTCTATCAGCAACTGCGTCCTTTGATCATTGGGATCGTTCACGGACTAGCGGGTTCCGCTGCAGTGGCGCTACTGATTCTCACCACCATCCGAAACCCGCGCTGGGCGATGGTTTACCTGCTCGTCTTTGGAGCCGGAACCGTGGGCGGCATGATGCTGATCACCATGAGCATCGCCTCCGCCTTCAACTTCTTTGGGAGGAAGCATCAGAATTTTTCCCACTGGCTCGGGCTTGCCTCGGGCTTGGTGAGTTTAGCTTTTGGGCTTTTGCTGGCGTATCAGATCGGCTTCGCGAACGGACTGTTCTCCAGCCACCCGCAGTGGACGCCCCGGTAGATCAAGTAAGTTCCATCACACCTCAGAGTTTCGACACGCCATCAAACGGGGATAGTCGTCGCCTCCTGTTCCGGTAATCGTCCAGTTCAGTCGCTCCTGTGCGCGCGCTGGTTAGGCGTTGGTGCCGCCGTCCACGGTCAAGTTCGCACCGGTGATGTACGCCGCTTCTGGCCCCGCCACAAAAGCGACCAGCGCCGCGACTTCGTCGACAGATCCGTAGCGGTCGAGCGCGGTGTTCGCCTTCTGGGGCGCGGCCCAATCGCCGGCGGCGGGATTCAAATCCGTGTCGATGGCCCCGGCTGGACATTGTTGACCGTGATGCCGCGGTTTCCGACCTCTCTGGACAAGCCCTGAGTGAACATCTTGATAGCTCCCTTTGTAGCCGAGTACGGCACGAGGCCGGGCGTCATCATACGTTCGCCCACGCACGAGCCGATCATGATGATGCGGCCGCCGCTGTTCATTTGCTTCGACGCCGCCTGCGTCGCGACGAAGACACCACGGACATTAAGATCGAGCATGTGGTCTAGTTCCTCAAGCGTAGCGTCCTCGAATTTCTTGGGGATGGCCGTACCCGCATTGTTCACCAGGATGTCCAGCTTGCCTAATGTTTCGGCGGCCTTTTCCACCGCAGCTTTGACCGCGCCGGCATCGGTGGAATCCGCCTGAATTGCGATCGCTTTTCGGCCCGCGCGTTCAATCTCCTTGACGACTGACGCGGCCGCGTCGGTACCTTTCGTGTAGGTGATGGCCACATTCGCTCCGTCTGCGGCCAGACGCTTGGCAATCGCAGCGCCAATACCGCGTGAGCCACCCGTGATGAGTGCAATCTTCCCTTCGAGTTTCTTGGACATGTTTTCTCCGTTGTTGCTGATTATGAAACCGAATTTTCGTTCTTGTCCGATCCAATCGCTGATATCGCGCGAGCGGTTGAGAAGAGTGATGCCTCAGTTCTTCCCAGGTCCCACGGAAAACGAACAGCCCACGCGTCCACCGCCGCCGAAGGCGGCATCTTGACGCCTCTCTGGACGCCTTGACGCTGACCGGCTAAGGACACCCCAGCCTTCTGTTGGATGTTCTTTGACCGGGATAGTTGCAGTGTGCTGTATTTACGGCTGTGATATCAGCCTATGAGGAAGGGGCAGCCTCAGATCCTGTGCTTGGTTCACCGGGCAAGTCTCCTGCCGCGAGGTTGCTCTTCAGTTTTGCAGGTTTCACACCAGCAGAAATGTCCGGAGCCAGGGAACTCCTGCCCGGGTAGAAACCTTCACCACCGAGCCAGCACGCAGCCAGGCGGTGAAGATTGTGTTTGTAGGTTCGGGTAACCGTATACTCCCTCCCACCTCGAACTCGAAGCACGTATTCTCCTGTCGACCAAGGCTGAATTTCCTCAACCAAGGCTGCATTTACCAGCACCGACCTGTGGATTCGCACGAATCCGTAAGTACTGAAACGGTGTTCCATCATTGAAATCGACTCTCGCAGGAAGTGAGAGCTTGACGTGTGATGCAGCAAAACATAATTGCCTTTGGCTTCGATGGCCACGATATCCGCCAAAACGACAAACAAGAACTTGCCCTTGGCCTTGATTGCGATCCGCGCCGACTGCCTGCGAGCAAACGTTGTTAACTGCCCCAATGCGTCAGTCGAGGCTATGACCGGCGGTGACGACCTGCCACGCGGATTGGCCTTCAAAGCGTCCCCTGCGCGCCTTCCCGGGTGGAAGTTGAGAAGTTGCCTGTCATTCGTCATGGCAGGACGGAGGCGTTCGCTTGGGGCAACGGAACGTAGAGGGACCCACGATTGATTGCCCAGTTCTGAGTTCTCGGTTCTTTCAATGATCGGAGGCTGCGACATATTGATCTCAACATTCGAAGACTTGGTGCGTATACCCCGCGAGGAAATAGATGCCGGACGACTGGACTTTTTCGGACCTCGTCCCTGGACGCTGTGGCCTAACCCCCTTTTCCCCACGAGGCTTCATTCGCGATAGACGCAGCAAGCAGGAATACGAAAGCAATTCGATGCAGGAAAATGTTCATCCGATGTGTTCTTCGAGTTTGTGTAGCCGCGTTGTGTTGTGTCCGCGAACCAGAAAGAGAGCCAGCCATGCAGCATTCCGCGTGCTTCCCGTCTTGGCCATTTCTGACCGAAAAATGGTTCTGACCGAAAAGAAATCAGTGAGGATCGAAATCGTGGCAGATTGCAAAATGATCGAGCGCTTCGATTCAGTTTGGTCGCAGTATCGAAGCGCTCGGATTGTGTTCCTTTGTTCTTGACTACTGTTGCTCTAGAAAATAATTTTCGCCCCGAATTGCAAGCGGCGTCTTCCAATCCCGTCGGTGATGATGTTTCCGGCAAAGGTATCGCCGCCATTCGGATTGAACGCAAGACTGCCAAACTGCGTGACGCCGTCCACACTGGCTGCTGCGGCGTTGGCGTTTACGTTCGGTATTCCCAGCCATTGGTGGTTAAAGAGGTTGAACGCCTCCGCCTGAAATTGGATCGTGAGACGCTCGGTCACTCGGGTGTTCTTAAACACGGCCATGTTGATCGTGTTTATGGGTTGGCCGCGCTCGGTATTCCGACCCAGCGGTGAGAAAGGCGTGCCGAAGAATTTCTCAGCCGCCAGGTTGTTAATGATGAAATGGGCCTGGCTCAATGCAATTGGCGCATTGTTGTTGTTGAGGCTTTCGAGGCCGCAGTCGGACGCTGCTGGATTCGTGCACTCCCCAACCGAATCCAATGGCGCGCGGAGGTTCCCCGGAAAAGGCCTGCATGTATCAAAGCTCGGGCTACCAGTAAAGTCAGTCGGATCGCACAATCCCTGACCAACCGTCTGCAACACCGTCCAAGGCTGGCCGCTGGTATAGCGATACGTTCCGTTGATCTGCCAGCCACCCATCAAGTGTCCCAAAAATCCCGATTGATCGTGCCGCAAGGGCAGGTCGTACACCCAGAGCAACCCAAACACGTTCGGATAATCGTAGCTGCTGTTGGCACGCTCCGCCTTGCTGATGTCAAAGGGATTCTGGGCGAGGTCAAAAATAGTTCCCAGGCCTGAATTTGCCGAGAAAGCTTCGGAGGCGTTGTCAATTGTCTTGCTGTAAGTGTAGGAAGCTTCCCCCGTGAAGCCGTGCCAATTCTGCAGCCGGAATTGCGTTTGCAACCCGTTGTAGATGGAATAGCCCGTGTTGCTGTACTTGATCACCTTGCTGTAATTGCAGTTGGCATACGCCACGGGATTTCCGAACTCATCCAGGGCTGGCGGGTTGCCCACGCCCGTGAATCCAACGCCCGGCGTGCCAGGAGCCGTGCACGGGGTTAGGCCGGCGGGAATCACACTGCTAAACCCATTGCTGATCAACGGCGCGAGATCCGGGTTCCCGTTGGTTTCCTGGAAATTAGCCAGCGTGTGATTTCCTACATAGCGAACCTCCGCCGCCATCTTGCCGTTAAATTGGCGTTCGATACCGAGGTTCCACTGCTGAGAATAGGGATTGCGGAAGTTATTGCCGAATTGCGTCTCTGTGGCCACGCCCGGGTTTCCTTTCGGCGCCAGCGGGAACAACGCGGTCGTGACATTCGTTCCGTCGATGGGAGTGACGTTCGGCAACCCGGCTTGTATGGTTGCAAAGTTCGTGAAGGGCGAGCTTCCCTGTACATTGGTCGCAAGATTGTAGTAGATGAAATCGTAGGCAATGCGGAAGCCGCCTCGGATGACGGTAGCGTCATGCCCTAACAGATTCTCGAGGATGTGCGGCGTCCAGGCGAAACCCAGCACTGGACCAAAATTGTGGTACTGGTTTGGCAGATTAGGCACGGTGGTCAAACTGAGTGGAAGACTCGTACTCCATATGGGATTGGGCCCGGTCTGGGTGGCTATGCTTTCGTTGTGTAGGAGGTTGGCGGCTTGCTGGTAAAAATCCCATCGCAGCCCAAGATTGAAGGTGAGGTTATCCTTGATCCTCCAATCATCCTGGAAGTACAAACCCACGTCATTCTCTTTGAAGCGCAGCACCGACTGGCCGTAAGCGACCGAGGTGCTCGACGGCACTTCCAGGTTTGCCAGGAAGTTGCTGTAATCCGGGAATAAAAATTGACCATTCTGCGGGAAGAGCCCGTAGTTGGGCGAGCGCTGCTTATCGTATTCGCCACCCCACTTCATTACATGCCTGCCATGAATCATCGAGGCATTGTCTTGAACTTGGTAGACGTTGATGATGCGGCCCTGCGGGAAGACAAAACTTTGGCCGAGCGAAACGTCGTTGGTGTCCTGAAAACTGATCGAGGGTGGGCACAAACCGGCGCTCGCCAGAACGCAGGTGGGGAATCCACCACCATCGAACTCAGAACGTGAACGCGAGTAACTGAAACGTACCTGATTCAAAAATGAAGGGTTAAACGTGTGCGTCAGGTCCAGCCCAATTTGCTGGCTGCGGCCGGGAACATTCACGATTTGCCCGGCAGCGCCAGCCGCTGGTCCGAAGAAATCTTCATTGGTCGTGATGGTCTGCTGGAAGATGTACCGCGCAAAAAGTCGATCTTTGCTGGTTAGCTGGAAATCGACGCGTCCGGTGGCTTCTTCGTCGTTGAAAGGCTGCGAGAGGAATCGCGAAAGCGAGCCGACCTGGATGGCCGTGCAGCCATTCACACCTGCCACCGTGCAGACATATGCCGCCCCCGTCGACGGGTCGATCTGGTTCGTCATCAACTCGGTCTGAATGTTGTTGAACGTTGGATTTCCCAGCGGAACGGTCGCCGGACCGAACTCCGACAGCGCCGTAACCGCCGGGTTGTTCGGAAAAGCCGCTTGCAGCTGTTGAATTCCCGTCGCTGTAGGGGTCAGCGCTGGAGCCGTGGAAAGGGGAACACCGCCGGCGCGCGCGCGTTCGAAATTTGTAGAGCCGAAGAACCAAACCTTATCGCGTTTGATCGGTCCGCCGATCGTTCCGCCAAACTGGTTTTGCACAAATTGGGGCACGACTGGTGTTGTACATCCGGCCGAGGGGCCGACACCGGGAGGGCAAAAGCCATCGAGAGGATTTTTTTCCTGGTTCTGCAGGGAGTCAAAGTGGTCGCCCTGCCAAAATTCGAACCCCGTGCCATGGAAGGTGTTGGTTCCTCCCTTCGTAACGTAATTGACCACGCCGCCCAGGTTGCGGCCATACTCGGCGTCGTAGTTAGTCACTACCTGTAACTCCGCTATGCTGTCCTGGTTGCCAAAAAAGATGGATGGACCGCCAATGGTGTTGTCATTGTTATTTTGTCCGTCCAACTCATAGTTATTTGAACGCCCGCGTTGGCCGTTGATAGACAGCTCCGCGCCGTTATTGTTCTCGAACCCTCCGCTGCCGGCCGTAGCCACGCCTGGAGAGAACAGGACGAAGGAATCGTAAGTATTTCCCAAGGGCACGTTCGCGACTTCCTTGGCCTCAAAAGTTTGCGAGAGCTGGTCCGTCGTGCTCTCGACCAGCGGTGCGCTGCCTTCCACCGTCACTGTTTCTGCCGTGTTCCCGACTTTGAGATTGATCGGGCCAAGCGCCGTATCCTTGCCCACTGCTACGATGACGTTTTCTGCTCGGTATTCGGAGAATCCCTTGGCCTCCACGCGCACGCTATAGGTGCCGGCAGGCAGGGAAGGAAGTTCAATCACTCCCGCCCTGGAGCTCGTAGTGGCGAACACGCGGTTGGTCTCCAACTGCGTAGCCCGCACGCTGGCTCCTTCGACGACCGCACCCTGCGGATCAAGGGCGGTTCCTGAGATAGATCCAGTCACGATGCCTTGGCCAAAAACCGCGCCACTAGCCAGGAGCAACATAACAATAACAAGCAACACTTGCTCAATGTTGCGAAGTTTCGTCGTCATGGAAAAAATCCTCCGAGTCGAACTTGTTGAACAGCCCCAGTCTTCCTTATTTAGTTGCGCGAAAATAATCACGCGAACCGGAACTCATCGCGCTGCGTCGTACACAGGAATGCCCACGCAAGCGATCTAAGCAATTTGCAAACCACCCATACCCCACAATTTTTCAGGTGTTTACGTGAGCTTGTTGCTATGTCTTTTTGAAATGAGAGATAGGTTGAGCAGGTACTCGCAGCACAATCCTTTGGTATCAAATTCTTCGTTTGTAAGGCTGTCCCTCAGGATTGTTGAAATGCACCAAACGGAAGGTCGATTTTCAGAAACTCCGCATTTCTGGAGATTCCGGAAGGAAGTTTGGGTAAGCGAAGAGTTCTCCGAATGCGCTTAGTCTGCGAGGAAAGTATCGATTCCGAGCCAGAATTCAGCCAGTGCCCTGAGATTTTTCTTGTAGGTGCGAGTAACAGTGTATTCCTCGCCGTTCCTGATGCGCAGCTCGTAATCCCCCGTCGGAACAGGCCGGATCTCTTCCACAAACGAAGCATTTACTAATACCGATCGATGGATCCGAATAAACCCGTACGACTCTAGCTTGCTGGCCACATCGGAAACAGAATCCCTCAGGAGATAGGAGCCTGACTCTTTCTTAAGGAGGACATAGTTGCCCTCCGCATGGACAGAAACGACTTCGCCGGGGTCTATAAAGAGGATTCTGCCCTTTGCCTTGATCGCAATCTTACGAGGCTGTGGTGGCGCGGCTCCCCGGAGCATTTGCAGAGTGTCGAACAAGTTGATCGTTCCTCACTTCTCGGTTTCGAAACTGATCCGGTTCCACTCCTGGTTATCGATGCCTCGAAGAGCGGGCAGGACCACCGTGGTTGCCACAATTCCATCAGCCTCACCGGCCAACGAAAAGAAGCTTGCTTCAAATACAGATGCTGCAAGCAGGCCTCCGTGTTGCGTAGTACGATCCCCTTTCCCAAAAAACATTTATTGCGGACACTATTTCGCACCCAGAGTTCGAAAACCTCATTCTTGCGGGCGGACTCTATCTCGGTGACTTGAGGACGCTTTGCTGGCGTAAGCATGGCGGGCGCCCGTACCCGAAATCCTGAGCCGGGGTTGGGCGAAAGTATAGGAAGGAATCTGGTGCGCCCGGAGAGATTCGAACTCCCGACCTATTGCTCCGGAGGCAATCGCTCTATCCATCTGAGCTACGGGCGCACGATGATATTCAGTTTACATGGGCGAGGCGAGTACCTTCAATTGAGCATTCTGCTTGGAACGCGCAAGGCTCCGAGAGCCCAAAGTTGAAGTAACGGCGCAGCTCCGGGCACAACTATAGCCGCGGAAGGTAGGGTACCTCTCGCAGTTGCGAAAAACATCACTCGGGTTCGTTTGGGTTGGAGATTCCTACCAGCGGCCTCGGCCACCGCCACCACCGCCGCGGCCCCCACGATCCCCGCCGCGATCCCCGCCTCGGCCTCCGCGGTCTCGTCCACCGCCTCCACCATGCTCAGTCTTGGGTCGCGCCTCGTTGACATTGAGCGTGCGGCCTCCCACTTGCGTGCCGTTCAAGGCAGTGATGGCCTTCTCCCCATCTTCGTTGCTGGCCATTTCCACGAAGCCGAACCCGCGCGAGCGTCCAGTATCGCGGTCCGTCATGATGCTGACTCGATCCACCTGCCCAAACGGTTCAAACATCTGACGCAGTTCGTCTTCTGATGTGTTAAAGCTCAGATTCCCCACGAAAATATTCTTCACGCATCGGCCTCTGCATTGAGCTGTCGAAGTGCAAGCTCAATTCGGCAGGACTGGCAGGTCGGGGAAGCCTTCCTGAAAATCGAGGCCGGAGCTGGCGGCAGTCGAATGCGGCGAGAAGTATAGCAGGTTTGTCAAGCCGAGCATGTTAAATCGGGTGGATGGCCTGGCGAAGCTCGGCTAGCATTTATCCACTTGCCAGTACCCTTCGCGATGATAGCCCACTTGCAGTAGCCGGTTCTTGGGATCGTGCCGCTTGCCGCAACCCGGACAGATCATGTATCGACTCCAGGCTGTCCCGCGATGGTCATAGTCTTCGGTGACCGCAAACGTCGTGCCGCAACTACAGGGCACCAGAAACATTCGAAGCGGAGCCTCGGTCTTTGACTTTTCGATCTGCTCGCGAAACTTCACACTTCTTCCAGGGCCTCTTTTGCCCGCTTCTTTCGTCCGTTCGATTGCAAAATTTTCTTCCGCAACCTTAATGATTTCGGAGTGATCTCGACAAATTCGTCATCCGCAATGAATTCAATTGCCTGTTCCAGATTCAATTGCCGGAAGGGAACCAATCGAATGGCCTCATCCGCGGTCGAAGCCCGCATGTTGGTCAGTTTCTTTTCCCGCACCGCGTTGACTTCCAGATCATCGTCTTTCGCGTTCTCTCCGATAATCATTCCTTCATACAACTCAACCCCAGGCGCGACGAAGAGTTCTCCGCGCTCCTGCAGACCCCACAGCGCGTATGCGGTCGAAGTGCCGGTACGGTCCGCAATCAGCGCGCCCGTAAGTCGATGGGGAATTTCTCCCTGCCATTCCGTATATCCGTCAAACAACGAATTCATCACGATCGTCCCACGCGTGTCGGTGAGCAACTGGCTGCGCAGCCCAATCAGTCCGCGGCTGGGCACGCGAAACTCAATGCGCACGCGCCCGTAACCGTGGTTATGCATGTTGATGACCTCACCCTTGCGCGATCCCAACTGCTCCATCACCACGCCCACAAATCCTTCGGGAACATCCACTGTGAGATGTTCCACCGGTTCCATCAGCTTTCCGTCGATTCGCTTGGTGACGATCTCCGGTTTGCCCACCATCAGTTCGTAGCCCTCGCGCCGCATCATCTCAATGGTGATCGAAAGCTGAAGCTCGCCGCGCCCCAGCACCTTGAACGAATCGGTCGTGCCCATCTCCTCCACGCGCAAAGAAACGTTGGTGAGCAACTCCTTAGCCAGTCGCTCGCGAAGATTGCGCGATGTCACGTAAGTCCCTTCGCGTCCCGCGAACGGAGAAGTGTTCACTGTAAAGGTCATCGCGATGGTCGGCTCATCGATCACGATGGGCGGCAGCGGCGCGGGATTCACTGGATCTGTAATTGTCTCGCCGATCGTGATTCCTTCCACTCCTGCCACGGCAACAATATCGCCCAGCACTGTTTCCGTAATGTCCGTCCGCTTCAGTCCAGAGAAGGAAAACAGTTTCGTGATCTTGGTCTTGTGCATCGACCCGTCGCGCTTCGCGATGACCACATCTTCGCCCGTGTACATGGTTCCGTTGAACACACGCGCGATTGCGAGCCGTCCGAGAAAATCGCTGTAGTCGAGGTTCGCCACCAGGATCTGCAACGGACCTGCCGGATCGCCCTGAGGCAAGGGAATCGTTGTTAGAATCGCGTCAAACAGCGGCCGCAGATTCTCGCCTGCGATTTTGACGTCTGTTGACGCCGTCCCTTCCTTCGCATTCGTGTACAACACCGGAAAGTCGAGCTGATCTTCCTTTGCATCCAGATCGATAAACAGGTCGTAGATTTCGTTGAGTACTTCCTGCGGCCGCGCATCAGGACGGTCGATCTTGTTGATCACCACGATGGGCGGCAACTTGGCCTCGAGCGCCTTGCTCAGCACATAACGCGTTTGCGGCAGCGGCCCTTCGCTGGCATCCACCAGCAGCATCACTCCATCCACCATCTTCAGGGCCCGTTCTACCTCGCCGCCAAAGTCGCTGTGGCCGGGAGTGTCCACGATGTTGATCTTTACGTCGTGATAGAAGATGGCCGTGTTCTTGGCAAGAATCGTGATACCGCGCTCGCGCTCCAATTCGTTCGAATCCATCACGCGTTCGACGTGGTGCTCGTTGGAGCGAAAAATGCCGCTCTGTTGCAGCATAGCGTCCACTAGCGTGGTCTTGCCGTGGTCGACGTGCGCGATGATGGCGATGTTGCGAATGCTCAAACTCAAAATATGGTTGTCCTTTGTTGTTAGACCGGTCGGCGGGAGCTGACGGCATCCGCCGCCAAAAGCCCTACCTATAACTTTACTATGGGTTGCCGCTTATCAGGAGGTTACGTAGGACTTTACTTTGGCGGGCTGCGGATCCGCGGGATATCGACAAGCGAAAGTTAAGAAACACATTAGCCTGCAACCGCTGTCTGTTTCGGCGCGGGCCTTCCGGCCAGCCGTGCTTCCGCTTGTTTCACGGCGCGCTGTGCCGCCAGGATTCCTCCATTGGTGGTGGATTCCGGGCCTTCTGAATCCGTGTTGGCAAAGAACACGCGATCCATGGGATGTCGCGCCAGCGGCTGAACCTGTGTGTACAGCCCAGGTGTTGTCATATATAAAGGATGCCCGCGCCGGTAAATGTGCACTTCAACCGGATCGACATTGAGTCCCGGCATCATCTTCTGAAAGTCGCTCAACACGTTGGCGGCGATTTGCCGTGCCCCCGCTTCAGTCAGCAATTGGCTGCGCTGCTCCTCCTTTATCGGTGTGTAGCAGCTGAGTATGTTGAATTTCTGCTGGTAGCCCGGCCGCTTCTGAATCACCCAATCGGCGACCAGCACGTCAGTAAAGCTATTACCGGGACACCACGTGTCGTAGCCGTGATTGAAGACCGGCTTGTCGAAAATCAGATTCACCACCGGATACGGAATGTAGCGAATCTGCTGCATGGCATCGCTCTGCTTGTCGGGCAACCCCGCGACGATGCGCCGCGTGATGAACTTGGGCGTCGCCATGATTACGGCTTTCGCCGCCACGGTCTTCAATTCACCGCCCAGCATGTATGTGACGTGCACTTCGTCTTTTTCCGAGACCACCGCCACCGTCGTCGCGCCCGTCTGCATGCGGTCCTTGTATTTCGGCTGCAAAATGTCCGCCAGCTTCTTGGTGAGCGCGCCCAAGCCTCCGGGCCAGGTGTAGCGATCGTCTGTTCGACTCTCCTCCACCATTTCCTGTAGCGCTTCAATGGCGATGCCCGCCGCCGTGTCTCCGGTCGTTGCGCCCCAGTTGGAGGGCCCGAAGTTGTCCCACCATTGCCTGAGTTCTTCGGGATATCCTTTTAAGAAATCTGAAAGTGGTTGATTGAAAAGCTCCTTGCCGCGCTTCTCCACGTCAATCGCAAGCATTTCCTTCTTGAACTTCTTGAAGCTCTCGCGCACCGGAGCCGCATAAGGCAGCTTATCGACGCCTTCACCCCACGTATCGAGCACCAACTCACCATGAATGATGGTTCCGTCCGGGCTATTGACGGGCAATGGCTCCAACCCAATCTCCTTGGCGAAGTGGTAGGCGTATTCATCTTTCGTCAAGAACGCCGATCCCGTTCCATAAACGCTGCCTTCATATTCCATGGCATATGCGTTGCCACCCCAGTGCGGTTCTTTCTCTAACAACAAAAAATCGCGATGCTGTAGCCGATACGCTGCCGCTAACCCACTCACTCCTCCGCCGACAATCACTACGTCATGCCGCGCGGAGGCCGGAGGCCGCGTAAAAACCTTGCCATCGCGCACCTGGTGGCAGATTCGATTGTCTTCGCTGTCCACATCAGCGGCATAACTTTTTCCTGCGCCGGCTGTCTGAGCCGCCACCAATGAAAGATCGATCGGGCATCCCGCCGTTACCGCACCGGCAACCACAAACTTGATAAAGTCTCTGCGATTCGCGCTCATCCCTGCCCCTCCGCAGCTTCCACAATCTCGGTTCCTGCAATCGACGCGCCTTCGCCACGCATCCTCAGGCGATACCACAGGACAATCGCCACCAGCGAAAACACAAAAATAATCGTCGATACCGCGTTGATCTCCGGCGTGATGCCGCGCCGCAGCCGTCCCCATATCTCCAGAGGCAGCGTGTTGTCGCGCCCGATCAAAAAGAAGCTGACGGCAATCTCGTCCATCGACAGCGTGAAGATCAGCAATGCCGCGCCGATAATCGGCAGCTTCAGGTTCGGTACCGTGATCCGCCAGAATGTTTCCCAGTAATTCGCGCCCAGATCGAGTGAAGCCTCTTCCTGCGCCCGATCTAGCTTTTGCAGGCCTGCGAATACTTCCGTCGTCGCCACAGAGATCAACGCGGTTCCATGTCCCAGGATGATCGTCATCAAGCTGAGCTTCGTTCCCATCACGTTGAACAGCATCAGCAACGAAAGCCCTGTAATGATTCCCGGCAGGATCAACGGCAGCAAAACTAATCGCCGGAACACGGCCTTGCCCGGAAACTGCGCGCGCTCCAGCGCCAATGCCGCCGGTACGCCGAACGCCAGCGAGATCACCATCGCCGCCAGAGCCACCTGCACGCTGTTGAGCACCGAATCCCAGATCGCCCCGTCGACGAATAGTGTTCGATACCAGTCGAGCGTCAGATGATGCGGCGGAAATCCGCCAACCCCCTCGCCGTTGAACGAATAAAGAATAAGGATGGCGATGGGCAAGTATAGAAATCCGAATACGGCGATCGCATGGAAGAGCAACCAGCGTGAGCCCGAGGCAAATGGTGGCTCGCTCATGAGAAGCTCCACTTCTTTTCCAAGCGTTCGGAGAAAAACAGCAGGCTCACTACCAGAGCCAGCATGCAGAGCGAAATTGCTGCGCCCAGCGGCCAATTGAACGCCGCGCCAAACAAGCTGACTACGATGTTGGAAATCATGATGCCGCTCGGCCCGCCCAGCAGAAGCGGCGCAAGAAAATCGCCGAGGCTCAGAACAAAAGCAAATGTCGCTCCCGCCAGCACGCCAGGAATCGAGAGCGGGAAAATCACCTTCCAGAATGTCTGCGCCGGAGTGGCTCCGAGGTCATGCGACGCCTCTACCAGATTGCGCGGAATGTGTTCCAGCGCCGCATAAATCGGCAGGAATGTAAACGGAGTGTAGATATGCGTCAGCGTCAGTACCACCGCAAACGGGCTGTACAGCAGAAATTCCATCGGATGCTTCGTCAAATGCACATACTGCAACAGAGTATTCAGCACGCCATCCGATCCCAGGATCGTCTTCCACGCGTAAGCGCGCACCAGATAGCTCACCCACAGAGGAATAATCACCAGTTGATAAAGCAGATCTTTTTTCTTTCCCGCATAAAACGAAAGAAAGTATGCCAGCGGATATCCGAGAAGCAGAGAGAAGATGGTTACGCGCGCCGCGATCCACATGGAGCGCAGCAGCGTCTGCCAGTAAACGTCCACTCGCAGCAGTTGCCGGTAGTTATCGAGCGTCCACGAGTGCACGATCGTCTGCGACGCTGACACCGACCAGAAGCTGTAACAAAACATCAACAGATACGGCATCAGCAGAAAGACCGTCACCCACACCAGTGGAGGCAGAGTGACTGCCGCTTTGTAAGCTCGAGAGAACATCAGATTCTTTCCGGAGACTCGCGTACGAGCACAGCATCAACCGGGGAGAACTCCAACTCAACATCGTCAAGACGTCCGCTGCTGCCCGGAGTTCGTACCGTTAGCACCAGCCCGTCGCCGCATTCCACGCGAATCAACTCGGTCGCTCCATGAAATGCCTGATGCCGGACCTTGCCACGAACGCGTACGCTTTCTGCCGCTAGCGCATTTCCCGAAGCCAATCGAACACTCTCCGGCCGCAATGAGAACAGAGCCGGACCATTCGGGAGTGCCGCCGTCCATGTCAAGGAAGCGCAACGTACCACACCTCCTTGCACTTCGCCCTTCAGCAGATTCGTGTGCCCAATAAACTGCGCTGTATAGGCGGTAGCCGGCCGTTTATAAATTTCGCGAGGAGTCGCCACCTGCTCCAGCTCTCCTGACCGCAGCAGCGCGATCCGGTCCGACATCACCATCGCCTCTTCCTGATCGTGAGTCACAAAGATGAACGAGATGCCGACTTCGCGTTGCAGTGATTTCAATTCCACCTGCATCTGCCGCCGCAGATTCGCGTCCAGCGCCGAAAGCGGCTCATCGAGCAACAGCAGTCGCGGACGATTCACCAGCGCCCGCGCCAGAGCGATCCGCTGCTGCTGCCCTCCGCTGATTTTGGATGGCTTCGACTTCGCGTGCGCCGACATCTTCACTTTCTCCAGCGCCTCCGCAACTCGCGATGCAATCTCCGCCTCAGGCTTTTTTGCCACGCGCAATCCATAGGCGACGTTTTGTTCCACGGTGAGGTGTGGAAACAACGCATAATGCTGGAACACGGTGTTCACGCGACGCCGGTAGGGCGGTTGGCGGTCCAATCGCTCCTCGCCCATCCACACTTCGCCGGCACTTGCGCTCTCGAAGCCCGCGATGATGCGCAGCAGCGTGGTCTTTCCCGATCCGCTTTCACCGAGGATGGTGAGAAATTCTCCCTCCGCCACATCCAGAGAAATGTCGCGCAGCACCACATTCTTGCCGAAGCTCTTGGCAACATTCTGAATCCGGAGCAGCGGCGCTTGTGCCGGAGTATCCGCAGATCTCGTAGCAGTTTCAGAAGTGGTCATCAATCCCAACGTTTCTCACCGATTCTTGATAAAACCGAAATCTGATGGCCCCTTAGACTTCGCTCAGAGCAAAGCCCTCCAAAATCGTTCTACTGCGCTGCCTTCACTTCGTTCCAGATCTCGTTGTACTTGGCGCGCCGCGGCACATTCTGCCAGAAATAAAGCCGCTTCTGGTAGTTGTCCACATCATCAAGATGCAAACTCTTCACCTCTGCGGGCGTCATAAACTGTGCGGCCTGCGGATTCGCCGGGGTGTATCCCGTAACATCTGTCACCTTCTTCTGCGTCTGCGCTTCAATCATGTACTCCAGAAATTCCTCGGCCAGTTCCTTGTTCTCGCTGCCCGCAGTAATCATCAGGTGATCGATCCAGCCCGTGGTGTTTTCCTTCGGAATCGTCTCTCCCACCGGGAAGTTGATTTTGCGCAGTTGATTGGTCATCAGCGGCCATCCCATCGCGGCCACCACCTCGTGATTCTGAAAGAGGTTCGTCAACTCCCCGCCGGTCGACCACATCTTGCGGATGTTTGGTTTCAATTCCAGCAATTTCTTCTTTACTGCCTCCAGTTGCTCATCGCTCAAGTTGTAAAGCTGCGACGGATCGGGTTTGTCGTAGCCCAGTACCTGCGCTGCCATGTAAACCGTGGACAGATCGTCCCACACCGAAATTTTCCCGCGGTATTTCGGATCCCAAAGCACATTCCAGCTCTCGGGAGCCTGTGCAAATACCGTGGTGTCATAGAGCAGAGGATCCGGTCCCCACATGAACGGAACCCCGTACACCTGGCCATTCAGGCGCACCAGCGGCAGGGAAACCAGCTGCGGAGAAAGCTGCGCGTATGAGGGAATCTTGGAAAGATCGAGCGGAGCGGCAAATCCCTTCATCGCAATCGCAGTGGCCACGTCGCTGGAGGGAGAGATGACGTCGTAATTTGACGCAGCCCCGCCGTTCAATTTGGTCGTCAGTTCGTCGCTCGATCCCATGTACGACGCCGACACTTTGCAATGGTGCTGTTCCTCGAAAGCCTTGACGAAGGAAGGATCGGCATAGCCTTCCCATACCAGCAAATTCAGCGAAGGAGTTTTCTTGGTGCACGATCCGGTGAACACCATGAACGTCAGCAGGAACGGCAAAACCATCCAGCGTCGCATCTTCCTTGTTCCTCCTTCTCTCCTCGAGCCGGCCAACAGCTGCGCCGCAAACGATTGCCCGTTCAGAACGTCGGCGGCGTATTCACCCACAGCACCCAAGTCTCTGCCCGCCCAGGATTTTTCCAGTGATGCGGTGTCGCACTCTCAAAATAAAAACTGTCTCCCGCCTTGAGCTGGTACTGTTCCTTTTCGAGCGTGATCATCAACTCGCCCCGCAAAACGTACAGGAACTCTTCTCCCTCGTGGGTGTAGGAATCGCCGCTGCCCGCTTCCGGCGCCACGCGAAACAGATGCGGCTCCATCACCGTATTTCCCCAGGCCAGCAATTCCATGCGAACGCCCGGACCAGCTTCCAGCACTTTTCTTTGTCCCGGCTGCACCCGCCGGCTGCTCGCCCCCGTCGCGTCGAAAAAATCCAGGATGTTGGTTTTATAAAATCGCGCCAACTTGCGAAGCGTCCCGACCGAGCCGCTCATCTGCGAGCGTTCCAGCGCGCTCAGGAATCCCACCGAGATGCCAACCGCTCGCGCCACCTGCGCGAGAGACAGCTTCTTTTTCGACCGCAATTGACGCAAGTGCGAGCCGATCGCTCCAGCGCCTCCGTCCGGTGCTGGGTGCGCTCGTCCCTCCCGGCGCAGCAACTCCACAATCGCCGCTGCATTCAACCCGCGCACTTTCCGCAGAAAACGCGCCCGCTTCAGCAGCTTTACGTCGTCGGCCGTATACAGCCGGTACTTGCTTTCCGTGCGCCGGGGCCGCGTCAGGCCCAGGCTCTCCCATGACCGGATCACGGACGGAGAAACTCCCACGCGCCGAGCCACGTCTCCGATCTTTAAGTACGCTTTGGCGCTGGATGAGTTCATGGTTCGCTGGAAAGGGCATTCAAGTTTTCTATGCGAAAGAACGCGTTTTTATCCTTGACAGTACGCGTACCTCTTCTCTAACCTTGCGGGATTATAGCAAGGTTGTGGCTGGACACAAGCTGTCGTTTTCAAGAAAAAACAAACTCCCCAAGATGCTGGAGAAGATGCCTGGAGGTTCCATGCCGTCACCGCGAGCCCGCTGGACCATGATGTGTCTGGGAACGATTTGCCTTGTGTTCTCACTCCTGATCCCCACGCTGCTTAGCGCGCAAGGTGCGAACGGCCGCATTTTAGGCCGCGTCGCCGATCCTACCGGCGCCGTTTTGGCGGGCGCCAAGATTACTCTGATCAATGAGGCGACCGGCATCAGCCGCGACGCGCTTACCAATGAGAGCGGCGACTACAACCTGGTCAACGTCGTTCCCGGAACGTACACCATCCAGTTTGAGCTGACGGGATTCAAAAAGAACGTTCAGAAGGGTGTGATTGTCGATGTCAACCAGGTGGTAACCCTCAACTCCACTCTGCAAATTGGGGGCTCACAAGAGACGGTCGACGTAACTTCGGAAGCTCCTCAGGTGGATACCAGCAGCACGCAGCTGGGCGCCGTCATTAATGACCGCTCCGTGAATGAACTTCCGCTTAACACGCGCGATACCTATCAGTTCCTGCAGCTTCAGCCCGGCGTTCAGGCCCAGCTTGGATCGAGCGGCGCCTTGTTTGCCGGGACCAGTGACGCCGGTTCCGTTTCGGTGAACGGCGGCCGCACGCGTGCCAACAACTTCAGCGTCAATGGCGGCGATGCTAATGACCAGTTCGTAAATACGCCCACGATTCAGCCCACTCCCGATTCGGTCGAAGAATTTCGCGTCATCACCAATACCTTCGACGCCGAATACGGCCGCAACTCCGGCTCCGTCGTGAACGTCATCACAAAGTCTGGTGGCAATGCCTTCCACGGCAACGTTTACGAATACTTCCGCAACACGGATCTGGATGCGCGCGGCTATCCTGATACGACTAAGCCGCAGCTGAATCAGAACCAGTTCGGTGGCACATTCGGCGGTCCTATCAAGAAGGATCGCACCTTCTTTTTCCTTTCCTACGAAGGCCGCAGGATTCGCGACGGCGTTCCCGGCCAGTTGCTGAATGTACCGACCACTGCTCAGTTTGGTGGAGATTTCTCCGCGCAGGGGCCCTTCGCAGGAGGCATTGCGGCCGGAGGCTTTATAGCGAATGTGCTGGACGGTCGCCCTGGCTGTGACGCCGCGTTGGGCTACACGGTTGCAGGCCTTCCAGCTGACCCGCTCACAGGCCTTACAGATTGGAATTCTCAAACGCCGGGCGCGACACCTGGCTTTCCTTCGGTCTTTCCCAACAACAAAATTCCCACCGCTTGCCAGGATCCGGTAGCCGCCAACCTGCTTCAGCGTTTTGTTCCCGGAGGCAATAGCGGCCCTGGCCTGTATCAAGTCGTCCCTGTCGGCACCATCAACGCCGATCAATTTACCGTTCGCCTCGACCACCGGATCAATGATCACCAAAGCTTCACTGGCTACTACTATTTCAACGACGGCCGTGAACTCGATCCGTACAACACCTTCGAAGCGGCTGGCGCCACTCTCCCTGGCTTCGGAAGCTACAACAACGCCCGCGATCAGCAATGGAACTTCACCCATACCTGGACCGTCAGCAACGCTTTGGTCAACGAGGCCCACTTCACCTATATGCGTGAGGGCGAGCTGGGATATTTGAAGAATCAAACGTCCAATGCGGTCACAGCATCCTGCACGGGTTCGGCCGCCAGGTACTGCTTTACTGGTGTTTCCGATTCTTCGTTCATCCAGAGTTCATTCGGCACCGCTGCCAATCTGGGTATAACACCGGGACTACCGGCAAATCTCACCGGAGTTCCCTTCGTAAACATCTCGGGCGGCGCGTCGTTTGGCAATAATTTCGAGGGTTTCCTGCCTCAGGTGGGGAACAGTTTTCAGTGGACCGACGAACTCAGTTGGGTGAAAGGCAACCATACCTTCAAGTTCGGCGTGGACGTCCGCCGGGCCCGCTTCGATCAGTTCTACTACTACAACGTGAATGGCGAATACACATTCAACAACAGCGGCCCGAATGCGATCATTCCAGGCGACGGCGACCAATACGCCGAATTTCTGCTGGGGCTGGCAGATAGCTATTCTCAAGGTTCTGGCCAGCGCGAGGATGTTCGTAGCACTGCCGTTTATCCATTCGCTCAGGACAGTTGGAAGATCAGGCCCAACCTGACCCTTAATTACGGCCTGCGCTGGGAATTTACCCCTCCCCCGACAGACATCAGCGGTCACGTCGAAACCTTCCGGCCCGGCCAGAATTCGACTGTCTACCCATGCGGAATTACGACCAGCGCTTCCTATTGGCAAGGCTTGGGCGTGGCGAATCCAACTTGCGCCAACACCGGAACGGAACCGACCGGCTTGGTCGTTCCAGGCGATCCCGGTGTCCCTGCCGGAATGACGTCAACTTACTACAAGGCCTTTGCACCGCGCGTCGGCCTCGCCTACAGCCCAAATTTTAGCAGCGGAGCGTTAGGCAAACTATTCGGCAGCAATGGCAAGACCAGTATTCGCACAGGCTGGGGTCTTTTCTATAACCCAATCGAAGAATTGGTGCTCGCTCAGTTCGGAGCTGAGCCACCGTTCGGCGGTAGCTCCTACTTTTCCGATACCTTTTTCAACACTCCGTTCGTAAATCAAGGCGATTTCACGAGTCCTAATCCTTTCAACGGCGTCATCACTCCGACAAAAGGTGCCGCCACTGATCTGTCGCTCTTTCGCCCTATCCTCCTCTATGGCGAATTCCAACCTCATCTGCGCTCGCAGTACACCAGCCAATACAATCTCACCATCCAGCGCGAGTTAACCAATAGCACGATGTTCCAGATCGGGTACGTCGGATCCGAGGGCCATCGTCTGCTCGCTTCGCACGACATTAATCCCTCCACACCGCAGACCTGTCTGGATATCATCAACATTGCGGCAGCGAATGCGGCGGCCGTGACGTCTTACGGAGCTCAGGCCACGTGCGGTCCGACAGTCGAAGACTCCCAATGGAGCGTGACTGTCCCGCAAGGATACGTGTTTCATCTGCCAAACGGTACTACCGTCACCGGTGCCTCGGGCGGCACTCCAGTGCAGGTGGTTGGGCTGCGACCCTATTCATCTCCTAATTGCGTGACGAACGGGCCGAACATTGGAACCGGTTGCCCGGTCGATGGCGTGCCAGTCTTCTCTAGTGTCTTCGCCGAGGACACAATCGCCAATTCTTCTTACAACGCTCTGGAGATGATGCTGCAGAAGCGCTTCTCTCACGGGTTGCAATTCCAGGCTGCTTACACCTTTAGCAAGTCGCTCGACGATGGGTCTACATTTGAAGAGACCCTAAATCCATTCAACTTTGGCGCCAGCCGCGCGCTCTCCATCTTCAATTCCAAACAGCGCTTCGTGGTTAGCTACGACTGGGAACTGCCGACCACCAGGTACCACGGTTTTGCCGGTCGCGTGCTTAATGATTGGGAAGTTTCCGGAATTACACAATTCCAGAGCGGTTTTCCAATCCGCCTGAACACCGAGGACGACAACGAACTGATCAATAGCGATTTTTTCCTGGGAACGGAAGCTCCCAGCTTGAACGGTCCATTGCAGATTTTGAATCCTAAGAAAAATGGAGGCTTTTACCTCAACTACAACCAGTTCTCCGATCCGCCGCTCGGCCAGTTCAACAACGGTACGCAACGTACGATCTGCTGCGGCCCCGGACTTGCCGATTGGGATTTCTCGGTTCACAAGAAGATTGCCTTTAGTGAAAACAGATATTTCCAGTTCCGCGCTGAAATTTTCAACGTTTTCAATCGAACCAATTTCTCGAACCCCGATGGCGGTTACTCGGATGGGCCAACGGGATTCGGCAAAATCACATCGGCCGGCGACCCGCGCTTGTTGCAGTTTGCTTTGAAGTACTTCTTTTAGCTTGAAGGACTAAACTTAACAGATGTCCCCGGGCGGTTCGCCGCCCGGCATTCTAATGGCCCGTTCACCAAGGTGACCGCGGCCTGAGCTATCCCGGAGCAATTCGATGTATCCCGATCTGCAGAAGGAACTCGACACGTTCGAGCGCCGCACACCTAAATCCGCCGAAGCCCACAAAAAAAATCTCAAACGCATCCCGCTCGGCGTGGCCAGCAACTATCGCCACTACGATCCCTGGCCCATCTTTGTGAAGGAAGCCAGCGGCAGCAAGTTCCGCGACCTCGATGGCAACGAGTACATCGATCACAACCTGACTTTCGGCGCTCTCATGGCTGGGCACTGCCATCCCGCAGTCATGAAGGCGGTCGAAAAACGTCTCTCCACTGGCACCATGTTCGGCATGCCGCACGATATGGAGTGGGAACTCGCAGAAGAAATCTGCAAGCGCTTTCCGATTGAGATGGTCCGCTTCGGCAATAGCGGCACCGAAGCTACAATGCATGCGATTCGCCTTGCCCGCGCCGCCACCGGCCGCGACAAGATCATCAAGTTCGAAGGCGCCTACCACGGTCTGCACGATTCCGCTCTGGTCAGCGTCAAGCCTCACGCTCCCGAATTCGGTGACATCGACAATCCCACGCCTGTGCCCGGCGGCTTAGGCGTACCTAAATCTGCAGTAGCCAATGTAAAAATCGCGACCTTCAACGATCTCGCCACGGTCGAGCGCCGCTTTAAGGAAAATCCCGACGAAATCGCCGCGATCATTCTCGAGCCCATACTGATGAATGTAGGTCTTTGCATGCCGCAACCCGGCTTCCTGAAGGGTCTCCGCGACCTCGCCACCAAATACGGCGCGCTCCTGATCTTCGACGAAGTAAAAACCGGCGCTAAACTAGGATGGGGCGGGGCCAGCGAGTACTTCAACGTTCATCCTGACATGATCTGCCTCGCCAAGTCGATCGGCGGAGGCCTACCCTTAGCCGCATTCGGCGCGAGCAAGTCCGTGATGGACCTCATCTCGCAACACAAGGTCTTTCACGGCGGTACTTACAACACCAACCCGGTCTCGATGGCTGCAGGCCTCGCCACCTTCCGCGAAGTGCTTACCCGCGAGAACTACGCGCACGTGGACAAACTCGGCAAGAAACTTGCCGACGGATATCGCAAGACCATCGCGAAAGTCGGCCTGCAAGCCTACATCGCGCAAGCTGGAGCCAATGGCGCGCTTATGTTTTATCCGAAAGAAATTCGTAACTACCGCGATTGGACCACGATCGATATCGATCTCTGGCGCCACTACTGGTTCGCTATGGTCAATCGCGGCGTGATGGCGCAGCCCTACTGGTGGGATGAGCAGTGGACGATCTCGGTGCAGCACACCGAGGCAGACATCGATAAGCATCTATCTGCCTTCGATGACATCGCCGCCTCGCTCGCGAAAGCGCAACAAGAGCGCGCAGGTCAGCCAGTGTTGGCCGCGCACTAAACCTGTATGTCAGAACGCTCATGCGGGGACAGCTGCCCTTGGCTGTCCCTGCCGACATTGAATTGATATTTTTGTCATTCCGAACCGAGCTGAAAGCCCGATGAGGAACCTGCTGTTTTAGCAGTCAGCAACGCGACCGTGTCCACCACCACCCAACCCGCCACGCAGACTCACCTGATCCGCGCCCTCGGACGCCGCGATCTCGTCCTCCTCTTCGTCGTCGCTGTTTTCAACTTGAACGTCGTCCCCTCCATCGCCGCGAACGGCGGGGTTACCATCTGGCTCTGGATCGTCTCCCTCGTATTATTTTTCTGGCCGCAGGGCATCGCCGTCATCGAGCTCGCCCACCGCTATCCCGGTGAAGGCGGAGTCTATCTCTGGGCCAAAGAAGTTTTTGGTGACTTTCACGGGTTCCTCTCCGGCTGGTGTTACTGGACCAACAACATGCTCTACGTGCCGACCGTCATGCTCTATTTTGTCGGCGTCTCCGTCTACGTGCTCGGCCCGAGCCATCTCGGCCTCGCGGATAACAAAATCTTCGCCTCCACCACGTCGCTCTTCTTGCTCGCGCTGCTCACCGTTCTGAACATCGTCGGCCTTGGTGTCGGCAAATGGATTAACAACCTCGGCGCCATCGGCACCTTCATCGCCGCTGCCGTCCTGATCGGCCTAGGCATATTAATGTGGTCGCACTTCGGCACCACCATCACGGTCGCGGATTTCAAGATCCCTGCCAATCCGCGCTTCGTTTTGAATTCATTCGGCGTGATCTGCTTCGGTCTGGTGGGCCTCGAACTCGCCTCTGTCATGGGCGACGAAATTAAAGATCCAGCTCGCACGCTACCCGGCGCAGTAGCGTGGGGCGGAGTACTTTCCGGCGCTCTGTATGTCGGCGCGACCCTCACTCTTCTCATCGCCGTCGGGAAAAACGTGAACGTCCTGCAGGGGATCGTTCAGGCCGTGAGTCAGATGGCAGGCCGCGTGGGCCTGGCGTGGATCGTCGTGCCCTTCGCGCTCATGCTTAGCCTTTCCATCGCCGGCATCGGTTCCGCATGGATGGGTGGCTCCGCTCGCATCCCCTTCGTTGCCGGACTCGATTCCTACATGCCCTCGTGGCTGGGTAAAGTTCACCCACGCTATGCCACGCCTTACGCCGCGCTGATTGTTCAGGGAATCGTGTCCGCTGTTCTGGTTATTCTTAATTTTGCCGGCGCAGGTGTTCAGGAAACGTTTCAAAAATTGCTTTCCCTCGCAGTCGTGTTGCAGCTCGTCCCGTTTCTTTATATGTTCGGAGCGCTCATCCGATTCGCCGTGAGGGAAACCACGCCGCAAGGGCAGTACAGCCGTGCCACGTTGTTCCTTGCGGGCACCAGCGGCTTACTTACAACCGTGCTCGGCATCGCACTTGTATTTTTCCCAGCCCAGCAGATCACATCGCTGTGGTCGTATGAACTCTGGATGTTCGGCGGCACGCTGTTTTTTATCGGACTGGCCGCGTTTTTCTTTTTTGTCTACGGCCGGCACAAGGCGCCGCAATCAAGGATTGAGGAGGCCACGACTTCAGTCGTGCCGATGACGGCTGACAAACTCTGATTTTTGGTGGCGCAGCGCTTAAGCGCTGCGAATCGATGTCACAAGAAGGATGAGAGCGGCTTTAGCCGCTGACGTAAACAGGAGGTCGAACCAAATGCCCGGCGGAGTCAAAACCGACGTGAAGACATATCAGATGTACATCAACGGCGAGTGGGTCACCAGCAAGTCTGCCAAGACCTTTCCCGTTTACGATCCCTCCACCGAAGAGGTCATCGCCCAAGTTCCAGATGCCGGCGCCGACGACGTCAACCGCGCCGTAGCCGCCGCGAAAGCCGCATTCGAAACCGGGCCATGGTCCACTTCAACCGCCCAGGAACGCGGCCGCGTCCTCTTCCGACTGGCAGAAAAAATCCGTGCCAACCTTCCCGCGCTCGCCGAACTCGAATGCCGCAACACCGGCAAGCCCATCGTCGAAGCCGAATTCGACATCAATGATGCCGCCACCTGCTTCGAGTACTACGGCGGCCTCGCCACCAAAGTCGTCGGCTACGTGAATCCCGTTCCCGACAACGCCATGTCCCTTTCGCTAAAAGAGCCGGTTGGCATCGCCGGACAAATTATTCCGTGGAATTATCCGCTGCTGATGGCCGCGTGGAAACTCGCTCCGGCGATCGCCGCCGGCTGCACCTGCGTCCTCAAACCCGCTGAGCAAACTCCGCTGACCGCACTTGAATTCGCAAATTACTTCGCCGACTGCGGTCTGCCTCCGGGCGTGGTCAACATCGTTACCGGCTTCGGAGAAACCTGCGGCGCTCCACTCGTCCAACATCCCGACGTGAACAAGATCGCTTTCACCGGCAGCGCCGCCGTGGGCAAGATCATCGTGAAGCAGGCTGCCGATACGGTAAAGCGCGTCACTCTCGAACTCGGCGGCAAGTCGCCAAACATTTTCTTTGCCGACGCCGATTTCGAAGCCGCCATCGATGGCGCGCTCTTCGGTGTCTTCATTAACCAGGGTGAAGTCTGCTCCGCGGGAAGCCGCATCCTGGTGCAGAAGTCGATCTACAAAAACTTTGTCGAGGCAATGACGGAGAAGGCTAAGAAAATCAAGCTCGGTCCTCCGCTCGACCGCGAAACGAAAATGGGTCCGCTGGTCAGCAAAGAACAATACGACCGCGTCAACTCCTACATCGAGATCGGCAAGAAAGAAGCCAAACTCGCGGCAGGCGGCGGACGGCCAGAAAAAATCGGCAGGGGCTATTACATTCAGCCCACGATTTTTTCCGACGTCTCAAACTCCGCCCGCATTGCCCGCGAAGAAATTTTCGGTCCGGTTGCGGCCGTGATTCCGTTTGACGATGAAAAGGACGCGCTCAAAATCGCCAACGATTCGCCTTATGGCTTGGCCGCCGCGGTCTGGACTCGCGATATTTTCAAAGCCATGCGCTCCGTGAAAGCTCTGCGCGCCGGAATCGTCTGGGTGAACCACATGCAGCCCACCTATGTCGAGGCTCCGTGGGGCGGCTACAAACAATCCGGCTTCGGCCGCGAACTCGGCCCTTGGGGTATCGAAGAATATCTCGAAACCAAGCAGGTCTACATCAATCTGAACGAAGCTCCGATCGGCTGGTACTAAGAACAAGTGGTCAGTGGTCAGTGACCAGTGGCCAGCAAGGCAGATCTTGAATTTACTGGCCACTGATCACTGACCACTGGCCACTTGGAAATCACGATGTCTACCATTCAATTACGCACCCAAATCCCCGGCCCGAAGTCCAAAGCGCTCTCCGAGCGCCGCTCTCAAGCCGTGCCCCGCGGCCTCTCTCACGGCACGCCCATCTACGTAGCCAAAGCCGAAGATGCTTGGCTCGAAGACGTCGACGGTAACCGCTACATCGATTTCGCCGGCGGCATTGGCTGCGCCAACGCGGGTCATCGCCAGGAACCTGTGGTCGAAGCCATCCGCGCTCAGCTCGACAAATTTCTCCACACCTGCGTTCAGGTTACGCCCTACGAAGGCTACATTCGCCTCGCTGAGCGTATGAACCAAGTCACGCCGGGAAAGTTTCCCAAGAAAACTTTGTTCGTCAACAGCGGCGCGGAAGCCGTCGAGAATGCGGTGAAAATCGCCCGCGCCTACACCAAGCGCCACGCCATCATCGCCTTCGAAGACGCCTTCCACGGCCGCACCATGATGACGCTCGCTCTCACCAGCAAAACCCATCCCTATAAAGCTGGCTTCGCGCCCTTCCCCGGCGAGGTGTACCGCGTCCCGTTCGCCTACTGCTATCGCTGTTCGTACAATCTGAAATATCCATCCTGCGATCTCTACTGCGCGCGCCGTCTCGAGGATACCTTCAAGCGCGTCATCGCCAACGAAGAAGTTGCCGCAGTCATCGCCGAACCGGTGCTGGGTGAAGGCGGATTCGTCGCTCCGCCGCCCGACTACTTCAAAACGCTGATCGATCTTTGCCATAAGCACGGCATTCTCTTCATTGCCGACGAAGTTCAATCCGGCTTCGGACGTACCGGCGCGCTTTTCGCCAGCGAACGCTATGGCATTGAGCCTGATCTTCTCGTCACCGCGAAATCGCTGGGCGGTGGTTTGCCGCTTGCTGCCGTCACTGGGCGCGCAGAAATTATGGACGCTCCCGCTCCCGGTGGCCTCGGCGGAACCTTCGCCGGTAATCCGCTCTCCTGCGCCGCCGCACTCGCCGTGCTCGGTTTATTCGAAAGCACAAACTTGTTAGCTCGCGCCAACGAACTCGGTGATCGCTTCGAGCGTCGCGCCCGCGAGTGGCAACGCCGTTGGCCCATCGTCGGTGACGTGCGCGGCCTCGGCGGCATGCAGGCCATCGAACTGGTCAAGTCGCAGGAAACGAAAGCTCCCGCCTCCGACGAAACCAAACAGATCACGCAGTATTGTTACGAGCACGGCCTTATCACCATCACCGCAGGTTCGTACTCCAACGTGATTCGCGTCCTGGTTCCGCTAGTGGCGACCAACGAGCAGATGGACGAAGGCCTGGACGTGCTTGAATCCGCGCTCGCCACCGTGTGCGAGAAGAAAGGCGCGGTGGCGCAGTTAGTTTAGTTTTGTCATCCTGAGCGAGGATTGCCCTTCGCGCGAAGCGCAAAGGGGCAACCGCAGTCGAAGGACCCCCACAAAGCTGTATCATTAATTGCTGTGTCAGGGCGTTCTCCGATGCATTGGAGCCTTTGAGTTGGTGATTAACGCGAGACAGATCGATCAATGGATAAGCCGAATTCCAAGTATCTGCACTTATACGTGATCGTGAGATTCGATCCTTATCTGAGCGGCGAGAACGGTGCCACTGTGGTCAAGGTGTTTTCATCGAACGAACTTGCTGAGCAAGAGGCTTCTAGGCTTAGAGAAGTCAACAAGGGAAAGCAGAGCACGTACGCTGTGCAGATTGCAAGATTTGTAGAATAGCCTTAGTGATCGAAATTCTACACGATAGCAGAGGGAATACCATGACATCCGTGGCCGCACCCCCCACTCTCCGACTCACCAACTACATCAACGGTCGCTGGACCGACTCGCACGCCTCCGAATGGCGCGACGTTATCAATCCCGCGACCGGAGAAATTCTTGCCCAGGTTCCACTCGCCGAAGCGGCTGAGGTCAACCAGGCCGTGGAAGCGGCATCTGCGGCCTTTCCTGAATGGCGACGCACTCCGCCCGAAGACCGCATCCAGCCGCTTTTCAAGTTAAAGATGCTGCTCGAAGATCACATCGACGACATCGCCCGCATCATCACGCAGGAAAACGGCAAAACCTTCACCGAAGCCAAGGCCGAAATGCGCCGGGCGATTGAAAACGTTGAGGTCGCCTGCGGCATTCCCATGATGATGCAAGGCTACAATCTCGAAGACGTCGCCCGCGGCATCGACGAGATGATGATCCGCCAGCCCCTCGGCGTCACCGCCGCTATTGTGCCTTTCAACTTTCCTGGCATGATCGCGTTCTGGTACCTGCCTTACGCCATCGCCACCGGCAATACCTTTATCCTCAAACCCTCCGAGCGCGTCCCGCTAACCATGCGCTACGTCTACGAACTCCTCGAAAAAACTGGACTGCCCAAAGGTGTAGTTGGCCTGGTCAACGGCGGCAAAGCGGTTGTTGACGCGCTCATCGATCATCCCAAAGTTCGCGCCATCAGCTTCGTTGGGTCGACGCCGGTCGCGCGCTATATCTACGCGCGCTCTGGCGAAAAAGGGAAGCGTTGCCAGTGTCAGGGAGGCGCCAAGAATCACGTCATCGTTCTTCCCGACGCCGACATGCCGATGGCGACTCAAATCATCAGCGACAGCGCCTTTGGATGCGCCGGCCAGCGTTGCCTCGCCGTCTCTGTTGCGGTGACGATTGGCGAAGCGCAGAAGACCTTCCGTGATTCGATCGCCGACGCTGCTTCCAAGCTGAAAGTTGGTAACGGCCTCGACAAAGATGTGCAGATGGGACCCGTGATCACGCAACAGAGTAAAGAGCGCGTTGAATCGCTGATCGCCCTCGGTGAAAAGCAGGGCGCGAAGGTTCTTCTCGACGGCCGCAACTCGAAGATCCCGAAATACGAGTCCGGAAACTTCGTGAAGCCCACCATTCTCGACAACGTTCCCGCAACCTGCGATCTCGCCGATACCGAAATCTTCGGCCCGGTCCTTAGCCTCGTGCATGCGAACGATATGGACGACGCGCTCGCGTTTTTGGAGCGCAGCGCCTACGGCAATCAAGCCTCGCTCTTCACCTCAAGCGGATCGGCCGCGCGCCGTTTCCGCTATGAAGCCCCCGCGGGCAACATTGGCATCAACATCGGAGTAGCCGCGCCCATGGCCTACTTCCCCTTCAGCGGATGGAAGAACAGCTTCTTCGGCGATCTCCACGGCCAGGGTCGTGATGCGATCGAGTTCTACACCGACAAGAAAGTAGTCGTCGAGCGTTGGGCCAAAGAGCACAGCCGAAAGTTCTAAGTGCGATTCACCACAGAGTCACAGAGACAGGGAGAAACCGAAAACGAGCAAGATCCTCGAGCAGCTTTAATCGTTGAGGCAGCCGCGTCATTACTGACGAGTGGAATCATCCGAAGAGTTTCACGAAAGATTTTCTCTGTGTCTCTGTGTCTCTGTGGCGAATGATTTGAAAAGGAAATTATGACTACTACTGTTGCAACTCCCGCGATGTCCGGCAAAGAAATCGTCGATCTCTCCCGCAAGCACACGCTCTACGAATGGTCCGCGCAGTCGAAGGTCGATCCCATTCCCGTTGCCAGCGCCAAAGGCATCTACTTCTACACGCCGGAAGGGAAGCGCTTCATCGACTTCAACAGCCAGCTCATGTCCGTCAACATCGGACACGGCGACCCGCGCGTCGTGCAGGCCATCAGCGACCAGGCCGCAACGCTCGCCTATGCGAATCCTTTCATGGCCACGGAAGTCCGCGCGCGCCTCGGCGCGAAGCTCGCCGAAATCTGTCCCGGCGATATCGACACCTTCTTCTTCACCAACGGCGGAGCTGAAGCCAACGAGAACGCCATCAAGCTCGCCCGCTTCTTCACCGGACGCCACAAGATCATCGCGCGCTATCGCTCCTATCACGGCGCCACCGCCGGAGCGATGACCCTTACCGGCGATCCCCGCCGATGGGCTGCGGAGCCTGGCATTCCGGGCGTAGTGCACGTGCTCGATCCTTATCATGGCATCGAGCGCGGATGGGAATCGGCGGAGTCCTCGCTCGCCATGATTGAAGAGACGATTCAGCTCGAAGGGCCGAACACCATTGCCGCATTCATCCTCGAGCCGGTGACTGGGACCAACGGCATTCTCCTTCCGCCCGATGGATATCTCGAAGGCGTGCGCAAGCTGTGTGACAAGTACGGAATCCTCATGATCGCCGATGAAGTGATGGCTGGCTTCGGACGAACCGGAGCGTGGTTCGCGGTCGATCACTGGAACGTGGTTCCCGATCTGCTTTGCATGGCGAAGGGACTGACTTCCAGTTATTTGCCGCTGGGCGCGGTTGGCATGCGTCATCACATCGCGCAGCATTTTCAGGACAAAGTTTTTTATGGAGGGCTGACCTACAACAGCCATCCCATGGGCTGCGCGGCGGCGCTGGCGACCATTCGCGTGTATGAAGAAGATGGTCTGATCGACAACGCGAAAAAAATGGGTGCGGTCCTCAAAGAGCTGGGAGCGGAGATGCAGGCCAAACATTTGTCGGTGGGCGCAGTGCGCTCGATTGGATTATTTGGCATCGTCGAACTGATTCGCAACCGCAAAACGCGCCAGCCGATGGCGCCGTTCAATGGCACGTCGGAGGAAATGGCCGCGCTCGGGCGCTTCTTCCGCGAGCAAGGGCTCTACACTTTTGTGCGCTGGAACACTTTCTTTACCAATCCTCCGCTGTGCATCAACGAGCAGCAGATGCGCGAAGCTTTTGCCATCATCGATCGCGGGCTCGAGATCACGGATAAGGCTGTAACCTAGTGACACTGTCCTGCTGAGCGCAGCAGTGCGTCTGAATAAGTTTGTCATGCTGAGCGGAGCAGTGACGAAGCGAAGCGGAAGTCACTCCGGAGTCGAAGCATCCCTACCTTCACGGGTCTGCATCCATGGGTACCACTCCGAAGCCAAGTCCTTCCACTCGGGATTGCGCCGTTCCAGCAGAGCGATTTTCTTGGCACGCACCCATCCCTTCAGTTGCTTCTCCCGAGCCAGCGCATTGTGCACGTCGTCATAGGATTCCCAGTAGAGCAGTCGGACAACGTCGTACTGGTCAGTGAACCCTTCATAGTGATGGAATTTATGCTGGAACACCCGCTTGTGAAGATTGCCGCTTACTCCGATATACAACGTCCCGGTCAGGCTTCCCATGATGTAGACGCAGTAGTACCGCGGATCGCGCATGAGGGAATCATCGATGAAGGTTGGTCCGACCGGCGGTGATAATTGACCCATTGCAGTGAAATCCCTTCCGCATTCGGGATGACGGTAGGGATGCTTCGACTACGACGGGAAGACCTGGCCTGTCTTCCCGTCTCCGCTCCGCATGACAGATCCGTCATCTGACCGAACCTGTGTGATCGAAGCCCTGTCATGCTGGAGCGCAGCAGTGCGTCTAAATAAGTTTGTCATGCTTAGCGCAGAAATACGTCTGAATAAGTTTGTCATGCTGAGCGTAGCAGTGACGAAGCGAAGCGAAAGTCACTGCGGAGTCGGAGCATCCCTACCCTCCCTCGGCTCTGTCCAGGGCTACCAGCTCCAAGCCGAGCATTCCTAGAGGATCGCTAGGGGCGAAGACTTCACGGATGGTCGCTGATTATAAGTACAATACGACCAGTTGTCATATCCTTATAGGGCGTGTACAGCGCACTGACACGTGCGGCGCTCAGGCACCGAATCGCCGTTTCTTCCGGCGAACCCCCCACGATTGACGCGTGTTGGCTCACGTCGTCCCAGGTTCCTGGCACGTTGATCCTCATTCCTGACCACATCGCGCCTCCAATCATCACCACCGCGACTGGAGTCGGCCATTCATTCTTCCATGCAGCGGCAGTCAAGACCTCCGAGAAGTCCTGAGCATATCGATACGCCTCACTGTTATTCGCCAAAGCATTGACGGTGAAAGCCCCTGGATTTGTTCTCAGGCAGGCCAACAGCGCGCTCCGCTGTTCGTCAGACAACCTACGATTCGGGGCAGCGAAATTGTTGACAGTCGGATTTGTGACCGTCCCTTGGTTGCCGACAATGGCAATGCCGTTTGGGGTACTCACATTTGGACTGCTCGCTCCAGTACTTGTCTGATTAACATTGCCATTCCCAGCGATCTTCGCGCGCTGAGCGATATGTTGCTTAGCTCTCGGAGTCTCAGAGATTGACGGGGTCACGGATGCAGGAGGGGCGGACGAGGGCGAGGCCGATGAAACTAGGGATGCGGGCGCAGTTGCGACGGAGCTCATTGGCTTCTCAAGTCCGACGTACTTGCGCACCTCAGGACTGAATAACGAGAGGATGGCAAGCACGACGGGCACGACTATAGCCCACACAGCTATGCGTTGGTTTCTACTCCACGGTGTCTTTTTGGCCATCGATTAGCGCGGAGAACGCGCACAGCGACCTTTTATGTCGGTTTGATCGTGCCGAAAACATCGGATACCTGCTGCGCTGTTGTTCGCTGTCAAACTAGGCAGTCTATGGCGAGGGCACCCGACCCGTCTCCGCCCACGAGCACAAATCACCACTCTTGTGACATCTGCCCTTGTCTTCCACAGCCTCAACCTCAAACAATAACCGAGGCCCACAGTCCAAAAACAAAATAGCCTGCGAGCCAAGTCCTTGATAGCAAGGATTGTGATACCTAAGTTCTTTGCCAACCGGATTTTGCCAGGAATTTCCTGCTAACCCCATGACCCCAAAGATCAGGGGGGAGAGGGGGACACCCTCAAACTCCGGCGCACAGAAGCCGAGCCAAGGGAGAGAGAACAATATGGGTCTGGAAGATGTTCCACGATGTCAGCATGTGAAGGTGAATGGGACGCAGTGTGGGTCCCCGGCGCTGCGGCGCAGGAGGCATTGCTATTTTCACAATCGCATGCTGGACGGCAAGAGAAGGTTTGCGGCGTCGAGGGAGGCGAAGCCGCGTCCGCTGTTTTCGATCGGTCTGCTGGAGGATGCGAACGCGGTGCAGGTGGCGCTGATGCAGGTGCTGCAACTGCTCGGGAGCGGGCAGATGGAGATGAAGATGGCGGGACTGATGCTCTACGGCCTGCAGACGGCGAGCGCCAATTTGAAGAATACGAAGTTCGAGGCGGAGAAGCCGACCGATGTGGTGATCGACCGGAGCACGGTGGATCAGACTTGTATCAACGGTCCGCAGTGGTTTGCGAAGGACTTCGCGGAACAGGACGAGCCGGAGCCGCTGGAAGAAGACGAGCTGGATCAATTGGAGGAGAAGGGTGAGGAGGCTATGGCGGAGCCTCTTCAGGCGCCGCTGGCACAGGAGCGGGTGATTGGGGAAGAAGTTAGCCGGTCGCCGGCTTGTGTGGAGAAGATGGGTCCGCTGGGCAAGTTGCGCGCGGTGAAGCGCAAAAGGCCGGAGTTGAGGAATCTGGATAATGAGCCCGACAGTCTGGCGAAGATATTGTTGCAGAGGCTGGGGCTGCCGTTCATCGGCGAATCCGCTGCCTCGGGATAGAAGCGGGCGTCGCTTCGCGGGCGCGGACAGCCGAGGGCGGCTGTCCCTACATAAATCCAATTACTGCTGCTATTGTTGTTCGTGGTCGATGCGGGCGGTGCGTACGTTCACGGGGCGGGATTGGATGACTAGGGTGGGAGGGAGTTGGATGGGCGGGGGAGCGTCGGAGGGGCTGACGGTGACGGAGACGCTGAGGGCGCTTTGGGCTTCGCCTTTGTGGACGCCGCGGGTGGGAGGAACGTCGGCGTAGTCGCGGCCGAGGGCGACGCGGATGTGACGGTCGGCGCCGATCAGGTTGTTGGTGGGATCGAAGGCGATCCATCCGAGATTGGGGATGAAGGCTTCCATCCAGGCGTGGGACGCGCCTTCGAGCGAGCGATCTTTTTTCTCGTCGGCGTCTTCGTTGTTGCGGTGGAACATGTATCCGCTGACGTAGCGGCAGGGAATGCGCAGAGGACGGACGAGCGCGATCATGATGTGGGCGAAATCCTGACAGACGCCCTGGCGAGACATGAGGGCATCGTCGATGGGCGAGTCGACGCTGGTGCTGTTGGGGACGTAGGCGAAGGACTCGTAGATGGACTGGTTGAGTTCGGTGAGAAGCTGGAGGGGAGTGTCGCGGCGGTGGCAGCGGAGATCGCGGGCGAGAGTTTCGAGGCGCGGGCTGGGCTTGGCGAAGTGGCTGGGGAGAAGCATCTCCCAGTAATCTTCATTCGGAGCGGGGGCGGCGATGGCGCGGTCGAGGTCGTCCCAGGAGCCGGCGTCGGCGGAGTTGGGCGGAGCGGCGGGCTGGACTTCGACGGAGGAGCGGGCGGTGATTCGGATTTGAGAATGTTTTCCGGCGATATCGAAATGGTGGACGGTGTTGCCCGCGAAATCGCGGTACTGCATGATGTTGGCGGCGGGCGAGACTTCGAGTTCGAAGGTGAGGCAGTGCTGGGGTCCGTCGCTGCGGGGCTGCAGGCGGACTTCCATGACGCTCTCGCGGATGGCGGGCTGGTAGGTGAAGGTGGTGATGTGGACGACGGAATAGATCATGGAGGACTTCCTCAGGGGCTAAAGCCCGAATCTTTTTTGCACTTTACGCGGCGCTGAAGCGCCGCTCTACCACGGTGCTGCGTTGTTCCGTGGTATCGCGAATCTTGAGTCTGCGCGGATCACGCCACCAGTGCCGACTCGACGGAATAATCAAAATAAACTTGTTGGATGGCGGCGTGGGCCTGGGCGCACTGCCAGCGGATGCTATCGACATAGGCGGTGGCGCCGGAGGCCAGGATCTCGTCGATCTGACTGAAGCTGAGAGTGGCGCGGAGGCGTCCGGCGATGCGGACTGGCTGCTCGGCCTTGCGCTCGGTCAGTTCGGCGATAGCAGTGAGCGCGGCGTGGAAGCGGTCGACCGAAAAAGCGACCGAGTGCGGAAAGCCGGGATTGAGCAGGAGAAATTCTGCGACGCGCAGAGGGCGAAGCTCGGCGGTGTGAGCTTTGCAGTAGGCCTGGAAGGCGGCGCAGGACTTGAGCAATCCGACCCATTCGAGATACTCCTCGCTTTCGACGGGCTGGTCGAGAGGATGAGGAAAGCGGCTGAAGTGAGCGCCGATCAGGCGGGCGACGGCTTCGGTGCGTTCGACGAAGCGTCCGAGCTGGATGTAATGCCAGCCCTCGCCATGCGACATGGTGGAGTCGGTGATGCCTTGAAACAGGTGTGCGCCATCCTGCACGGCGCGGAAGAAGCCGTGAGAATCGGCGAGGCCGGCGTCGCTGGAGGCGGTGCTCTTGACTTGTAGAAAGAGACGATTCAGTTGCTCCCACATTTCGGAGCTGCACTGCTCGCGGACCTGGCGAAGATTTTCTCGGGCGGCGGCGACACAGGAAATAATTGACGACGGATTCACGCGATCTAGAGTGAGAAGGTGAGTGAGGATTTCGGCGTCGAGTGGAACATTTTCCGGAGCCGGCACTTGCAGGGCTTCGAGCAGGCCCAGCCAGCGATCGGAGCCGGCGGTGGGGGATTGGTCGAGGCGGAGTTGAAGATCGACATCGATGAGGCGAGCCGTGTGCTCGGCGCGCTCGAGGTAGCGGGACATCCAATACAGGTTGTCGGCGACGCGGGAGAGCATGGTGGTTTCGCGGTGGTCGTTCATGCGGCGATCCTCATAGCGGCGACTCTCATGCGCGGAGCACCCAGGTATCTTTGCTGCCGCCGCCTTGCGAGGAGTTGACGACCAGTGATCCGCGGCGGAGAGCGACGCGGGTAAGGCCGCCGGGGACGAGAGTTACATTCTCGCCGTAAAGAATGTAAGGGCGGAGATCGACGTGACGGGCTTGGGCTTCGCCATCGAGGAAGCAGGGAACGCGGGAAAGGCTCAGCGTGGGTTGGGCGATATAGTTGCGAGGCTCGGCCACGATGCGACAGCGGAAGTCTTCACGCTGCTCGGCAGTGCTTTGCGGACCGATCAACATTCCGTAGCCGCCGGATTCGCCTACGGCTTTTACGACGAGTTCGTCCAGATGGTCGAGCACGAAGTTTTGTTGCGTGCGATCGGTGAGCATGTAGGTGGGAATGTTGGCGAGGATGGGATCTTCGCCCAGGTAGTAACGGATGATGGCGGGAACGTAGGCGTAGACGGCTTTATCGTCGGCGACGCCGGTGCCGATGGCGTTGGCGAGGCTTACATTGCCGGCGCGGTAGGCGTTGAAGAGTCCGGGAACGCCGAGACTGGAATCACGCTGGAAGCAGAGCGGATCGAGGAAGTCGTCATCAACACGGCGATAGATGACGTCGACGCGGCGAAGTCCGGCGGTGGTGCGCATGTAGACGACATTATCGTGGACGAGGAGGTCGCGGCCTTCAACCAGTTCGATGCCCATCTGCTGCGCAAGAAATGTGTGCTCGAAATAAGCCGAGTTGAAAACGCCGGGAGTGAGCAGGACGACCGTGGGCTCGTGGCGGCTTGAGAAATTCGGCGGGATGAGAGCGCGCAGGGTCGCGAGCAAAGCTTGCGCGTAGTGGTCGACGGGGCAGACACCGTAATCGCGGAAGAGCGTGGGGAAAACTCTTTTCAAAACTTTCCGGTTGGCCAGCATGTAGGAGACGCCGCTGGGGACGCGAAGATTATCCTCGAGCACGGCGAAGCTGCCATCGGGAAGGCGGACCAGGTCAGTACCGCAGATGCTGACGTAGATTCCGCGAGGGACATTCAGGCCACGCATCTCGCGGCGGAAGTGGCGGCAGGTGTAGACGAGTTCTTTCGGAACGATTCCGTCGGACAGGATTCTGCCATTGTGGTAGATGTCTTCGAGAAACAGATTCAGAGCGGCAATGCGTTGCGTGAGTCCAGTCTCGATCTTCCGCCATTCGGCGTGAGGAATGATGCGGGGAAGAAGATCGTTGGGGAAGACGCGTTCGGTGCCTTCCGAGTTGCCGTAAACGGTGAAGGTGATGCCTTGGTGGAGAAATGAAAGCTCTGCGGCTTGCTGGCTCTTGCGCAATTCCTCGGACGGCAAATCGAGCAGGGTCTGAAACAGGGCGCGATAGTGCGGGCGTGGGGTGCCGGGTGCCTCGAACATTTCGTCGTAGGCGCTATCGAACTGGTAATTGCGGAAGGGCGGACGAAAGAGAACCTGGGCAGACTCCGGCAAGTTAATTCGCCGGAGTAGACCACGGGTTCTGGTACGACTAGGCTGCACGCAAGGACTTTAAGTGCGGGGCAACGGCAAGTCCAATCGAATTTGCCTATGGGCTGGATTCAGTTTTCGGCGCGGCGCAAGTTCTCCGGTCTCCTTGTATCGACGTTGGTATAAGTTCATCGCCAGCAACGGCGATTCATACTTGAAGCAGAGTTCGTGGGCTTGAAGCTGCGCTAACAAATTTGTCGGGAGCCTTGTCGAACATCTGCTTGTGCTCCTGCGAACAGAAATAATAGGTCTTACCTTTGTAAACGGACTTCAGCGAAGGATCGCCATCCATGTCGCATACTGGGCAGAGCGGATGTTCGTCGGTGGAGACGGGTGCTTTCGCGTAGGCCGAGTTCGAATTGGGATCCAGCCAACCTTGTCCCTGGTATTCCATCATGTCGGCTGTCTGCTGGGCTCGCGCGCGGCCATAATAACGCTCGACAACGCGCAGGGCGAGATCGATGCCGGAGGAGAGTCCGCCCGCGGAGGCGAGGTTTCCAGCTTCCACGAACCTTGCTCCACGCTTTAGTTGAATATCCGGAAATTCTATGGCGAATTCTTTGTAGGCATTGTGATGCGTGGTCGCGGCTTTGCCTGACAACAGGCCGGTCTTCGCCAACACGGAGGCGCCGGTGCAAACTGACATCGTGACATCCGCGGTTTTTGCCGACTTGCGAATCCAGTCCAGCATCGCCGGGCTCTCACCATTCTGTGCCGGGATGACGATCACCTTGGGCGCAGGAGCGGTTTGGAAAGTGTAGTCAGGAACGATCTTCAAACCCGCGCTGGCAGTGACCGGTTTCGTTGTCTCGGCGACAGTATAAAGACGGAAGAATCCCACGCCTTCGGCGGAATGGACATCCTGGAAGACTTCCCACGGTCCCGTGAAGTCGATGACCACCGCGCCGTCAGAGACGACAAAGGCCACGGGGATGGCGCCCTGGGCAGGAGGTTGCAGCGGATTGGGTCTATCGGCCGTCGGGTTACTGTCTGCGTTGCTCTCCGCTCTGGCCGCGGTTGCGCCTTTATAAAGATTGATTGCTGCGAATGGTATTGCGGCGCCGAAGCTAAATACCGCCGATCTCTGGAGCCATTCTCTTCTGTTCATATCTCTTACTCCTTGGTTGGAATCAGTTTGTCGTGGAGTCCGTGAACCGGTGCCGGTACTCGTTCGGAGGAACGCGCAGCACGCGAAGAAACGAGCGGCGCAAAGTTTGAATTGAACCAAAACCACAATCGTTGGCAACTTTTTCCAGTTTGTCCCGCGACTCCTCCAGGCGCCGCCGCGCAGTTTCGACGCGCAGGCGCTCCACGAAATGGGCTGGAGTTGTACCTGTATCCTTGAGGAAGATGCGCGCAAAGTGGCGCGGGCTCATGCCTGCCTTGGCAGCAAGCTTCTCAACCGGTAAGTCCTGTTCAAGATTGTCGAGGATCCAGGAACGAGTCTCTTCAATCTGCTTCCGATCGGAGGCCTGAAGGGACAGAGCCGCACTGAACTGAGATTGACCCCCGGTGCGGCGCAAGTACAAAACCAGTTCGCGGGCAACCTTCAAAGCCATGGGCGATCCAAGATCTTCTTCGACCAGAGCCAACGCCAAGTCCATCCCAGCGGTAACGCCGGCGGTGGTATATGTGTTTCCGTCGCGTATATAAATTGGATCGGGGTCTACGGTGATTTGCTTGAACTTATTGGCCAACTTGGCCGCCCAATTCCAGTGGGTCGCGGCGCGTTTGCCGTCCAGCAGTCCGGCCTCGGCAAGGAGAAAGGCTCCGGTACAGATCGAACCAATGCGGCGCACCCTTTGAGCGGTCTTTTGCAGCCAAAGAACTAATTCTTCATCCTGCGCGGCTTCTTCCACACCGGTTCCGCCAGCCACCAGGAGCGTGTCGATGGGTCCGCGGAGGGTGCGGAAGGTCTCGGTTCCGGTTAGTGCTAATCCGCAGTTTGTAATAATGGATCGACGGCGAGTAGAACTTGCCAGCAGCACGTCGTAGGGCGGCTTGCTCTTCGGATGCTCCCGCACGAAGATCTCCGCGGCCCGAACAAAGACCTGAAACGGGCCAGCCACGTCGAGGATCTGGGTGCTGGGCGCGGCTAGAAATACGATCGTTTTGGAGCGGCTCGCACCAGGCAGCGGCTTTCTCGGCTTCCTCATGACCCGATGCTAAATACCCGCGGATGATGGCAGCAATGACAAAAGGGTGTCATTTTCTGCCATCGTAGGTTTTTGCGGAAATGTCTTGAGAAACACCTGGTCAGCTGCGCCAGATGTGCTGCTGGGCATCGAGCGAAGAGAACATGACGGGCTCGTGGTGGACGCTGGTGGCGTGCTGATTGATGGCGGTGGCGGCCTGGGTGCGGAGGTTGCCGTCGCGCGGGTCGAAGTCGAGCGTGCTGACGTTGTGGGCGCAGTGGGTGCAGGTAAACTTCATGCCGCCCTTGACGCGTCCGATGGTGTAGAGGCGTTTCACAAATTTGAGTGTAGTCTTTTCGCGGAAGAGTGGAAGGCACGGTGGTGGGGCAGCGAAAGTAATGAGAGGCTAGGTAAGTGGGGAGTTTCAAAATGGGAATGGGGTTAGAGTCACGGAACTTCAAATTCAAAATCCCCACCCTCGCAAAAGCGTGAAGGGTGGGGCACCCGGTTCATCTTTGATCGACGATCGACTATTTTTCGAGGCGGTTGTACTTTTTTAATACTTCGCGGAGGCGGTCGTGAGGGAGGGCCATGACCTCGTGGTCGTCGATACCTTTCATGGTTTCAGCGGCGACCATGGCGTTGATGACGGCTTCTTCGGTGGCCTGGACGGTCGCGAGGAAGATCGGGTCGAGGGAATCGTTGGGGAGCATGGTGAGCTGGTGGAGACCCTTGGGACTGACAGCGCCGGGGTTCGCGGTGGAGAAGGCAAGGAAAATGTCGCCGGAGCCATCGCCGGAGTAGCTGCCATCGCGGCCGAGGCCGAGCGAAACTTTCTTGGCAATGCGCTTGAGTTGCGTGGGGATGAGCGGGGCGTCAGTGGCGACGATGACGATGATGGAGCCGGTGTCGTCATCATTGCCGTAGGCGGGATGCTCGGGAATTTCTTTGCCGACGGGAACGCCGGCGATGCGAAGTTGGTCGCGGCGTCCGTAGTTGCACTGTACGAGAACGCCGACGGTGTAGCCACCGGCTTTGGCGCCGAGCACGCGCGAAGAGGTACCGATGCCGCCTTTGAATTCGTTGCAGATCATGCCCGTTCCGCCGCCGACGTTGCCTTCTTCGACCGGGCCGGAGTGAGCCACTTCGAGGGCGTGCCAGGCGTCTTCGGGATGAACGTGGAATCCGTTGATGTCGTTGAGCCAGCCGTCCCAGGTTTCGGCGACGACAGGGAGCGACCACCAGTAGCCCTCCATATCGGGCGTGCCGTGCTTTACTTTCCAGGCGATCACGGCGTCGCGGACCACGCCGACGCTGTGCGTGTTGGTGATCATGACAGGGCCGTTCAAGAAGCCGGAATCGTCAACCCAGGTGGTACCGGTCATTTCGCCATTGCCGTTGAGGGTGAACCAGGCGGCGAAGACGGCGTCATTGCTGGCTTTGCCGCGCGGATGAATAGCGGTCACTCCGGTGCGGACCGGGCCTTTGCCGACTACGAGCTTGCCGCTACCGGAGATGAGCGTGGTATGCCCAACCTCGACACCTGTAACGTCTGTAATGGCATTGTTGGGACCGGGGGTGCCGTCGAAGGGGACGCCGAGGTCGCGGGCGCGGGGTCTGGATTGGGCAGAGGCGGCGGCGGCTAGGGCGAGGATCGCGAGGAGAACAAGATGTTTCGTCCTTGGGGAATTTTCGGTGGAGTTGGGGGTGGCGTGTGCGATTGAGCGGCGCGACATGGAGCCTCCGACGAGAACGGGAAAGTATATATAAAGGATGGGCAGTGAGCGAATAACGGCGCGGCTAGGTGCAGTCTACCAGCTTGAGAGTCACAACGCGGAACCGTGAATCAGCATCGGAGAGAGGTGAGTAAATGTAAGTGAGCGGAGGTACAATCGCGTGAAGAAAAAATTTCGTGAGGGAAACATGGAAAGCTGGAAGAAGGCGGTGGTGGCGGCTTCGGTGGGCGCGGCGACGGTTTTATTCGTGAAGAAAAGATATCCGGCGGGAGTGCTGGCGGGTGGAGTGGCACTGGCGATGCTGGCAGCGGAGTATCCGGAAAAGTTCGAGAACGTGCGGAGGCAGTTGCCGGATTATTTTGACCGTGGGATGCATGTGATGGAGATGGCGGCGCGCGCCGGGAAGCGAATCACGGAAGCGGCCGGGCAGAGCGCGATGGATGCCTGGGAGGAGTTGTGAACGAGGCCTAATCGATGCCGAGCTGTTTCTTGGCGTCGGGGCTGAGGCGCTCAGGAGTCCAGGGCGGAGTCCAGACAACATTGACGGCGGCGTTGCGGATGCCAGGCAACTGCTCGAGGCGAGACTTTACCTGGGCGCTGATATTGACGTGCTCGGGGCAACCGGGCGAAGTGAGGGTCATGTCGACGGTCACGTCCTGTTTGGCCTGCTCCGGCGTGTCGGCGGAGACGGGCGCGAAGTTCACGGTATAGATGAGGCCGAGGTCGACGATGTTGACAGGGATCTCGGGGTCGTAGCAACTCTTCAAGGCGCTGAGGACATCTTGTTCGGTGACTGGGGGCATAGGTTTCCAGTTTAACCCAACTCAATCTTCAGGGTTGTGGGCGGAGATCGATTTACAAGCCTAGATCTGTCAATTCAGCCGCATCCCTGATTCTTCCTCCGGAGCCGCTGCAGACCGGGCAGACGCCGCTTCCACTGCAGTTTCGACATTTTGGGTCCTCTTGGTTTAGATGGACATTGGTTCCGCTACCGAAGCACTCTGCACACTTACCGTCTCCATTACACGCTTGGCACCTTACACGACCAGGCATTTGCGCGAAAACTACCTCCTAAACGGAATCATTCTACAGATTTCGAGGTATCGCGACGAACTCGATCCGAGTTAGACAATCTGGTAGAGTTTTTCCGCATGATGACTGAAGACGCGAAGAAGTGGATTCAGGTTGCACTGGCGCTTGCCATTGCGGTGGCGGGAGCGCGCGCGGGATATATCCTTTACGAGCGGCATGAGGATTATGTTGCGGCGCAGAAGCAGCAGGCGGCGAGAAATGCCGGATACTCGAATCCCGACTATTACGTGACGCCGAAGAAGCTGTATCCCTACGATTTGAAGTCGGCGAAGCAGTTGACGCTGCAGCCGGTTTGGGTGAAGGAAGGATATCGCTATACGTATTACCGGTACGTGCCGGTGGCGAAGAGTGTCGATTTTTCGCATGATGCGGGACTCTTGGGGCCGATCGAGCGGCTGGAGATAACCGACGTGATGGTGGTCCCGGCGCCGGGCGGCCGGAAGCAGGTAGTGGCAATTTTCGAGAAGGATCGACATGACTTTGCCGTGCCGATCGGATTCGAGAGTGACGGCCAGTACAAGATTTATTCGGATGAGATGTTTTATGTGGAAGATCCGCATGATTTGTACAAGCACTGGCCGGCGGAGGTGTGGCAGGCGATTGCGCAGCACGAAGTGAAGCCGGGGATGGATGAGCTGCAGGCGGATTTTGCGGTGGGAATGGGAGTGCCGGATGCGGGGGCATCGTCGGATGAGAAGACGGTGCGGTATCCAAATGGGGGAAAGCCGCTGGTGGTGAATTACAGCGGCGGGAAAGCGACGGAGATTAAGGCGGGGGCTTAGGAAGTCAAAACCCCCACCCCTTCGACTTCGCTCAGGGCAGGCTCTCTCGCAAAAGCGCGAGAAGGGTGGGGCACCCTCGGGATTTATTTCACTGCAGCGAGCGCTTTAGCGACTTCGTCGATATCGGGGACGACGGGGATGTCGTAGTTTTTGTGCCAGGCGAGTTTGCCGTCGCGGTCGATGATGGAGATGGCGCGTCCGGTGATGCCTTTGTCCTCGAGATAAACGCCGTACTTGGCGGCGACGGCGCCGCGCGGGTGGAAGTCGGCGAGCAGGGGGTAGTGGATGCCCATTTTATCGGCGTACGCCTTGTGGGACCAGACGCTGTCAACGCTGAGGCCGAGGACCTGGGCGTCGAGTTGCTCGAATTGCTTCTTGTCGTTGACCATGCAGGCGTGCTCTTTAGTGCAGACCGGGCTCCAGTCGAGCGGATAAAAAACGAGCACGACGCGCTTCTTGCCGCGGTAGTCGCTGAGCTTTACTTCTTTCTGATCCTGATCTTTCAGTGTGAATTCGGGCGCGGGTGCGCCGATGGTGGCTGACATGATTCCTCCGTAAAAGGTTGTTCAATCCTACGATGAATTCTGATCCATCATAAATGAGTTCATTAATTCCGTGCGTGGGCGTTTTCACGAGCGCAGTGGAAACTCCCAGTCGGGCCGATACAGCTTTTCAAGTGCGAGGGATCCTTCGACTTCGTATGAACTTCGCATCCGCGAAGTTCATGCTTCGCTCGGGATGGCAGTTCGCAAAGATTGCTCAGACGATCACTTCACGATGGGAGAATCCGCGTCGGCGGGTTTTTCTTCGTCGGCGTGAATTTTGCCGTCGTCTTCGGCGTAGAAGGATCGGTGTTGCGCGTCGAGGTGCTGGGGCGTCATGACAAGGATGAAGCTGTCCTTCTTGCCTTTGAAGCCGGCAGTGTAGTCTCCGCGATTGGGGTCGACCATGCGTTTGGTGAAGGAGCCGGAGTGAACGAGTTCGGTCAGCGAGGTGGCAAAGTGCCCGTACTGTTTTTCGAAGCGATGCTGGGCGCGGAGGACGACGCGCATGTAGGCGAGAGCGGCGGCTTCGGAATCCGAGCGAGCGGGGTCGCCGGGAAATTTGGGCTGATAGGTAGAGCCCGTATCTTGCGCGGCAACTGCTGGAGCTATCGTAAATAGGGTACCAATCGTGAATGCGATGCTGGCAATGACGGCTACAAAACGACGCGAGCTAATCTTCATGCTGAATGTTCTCCGCGGGTGGCACGCAGAGAATTAGCGCGCCATTTCCGTTTTACCAGGGTTTCGTGACCCTTTTTTTCATGTTACTCCCGTAATTCGACTTCGGTCACCTTCTCTTTGCAGGGCCGGGAAATGCCGCTATGCTCTAGCTAAGAAACTACGCCCTACAGGGATACCTATGAAAGCAGCCGTAGCGAGAAAACCGATTATCAAAATTGCCGTGGTGGAGAGCGATCCACTGAGGTTTGTGGGATTTCGCGCCCTGTTCGATACCGAGCCCGAGTTCGAACTGATCTCCGCTGGATTGCCCGAGATTTCCACGTTGCAAGATGTGGACCTGATTCTTCTGGGCAATCGCTCCGGCCAAAACTTATTCGATGTGATGGCGAGCCTGAAGGCGACGCGGCCGGATCTACGCATCATCGTGACCGGCTCGGGAGTGGATGAAGAGACCATTCTGAAGGCGATTGCCTCGGGGGCCAAAGGGTATGTGGACGAAGCGGCCTCGCCTGCAGAATTTGCGCAAGCCATTCGCATCGTGAGTCAGGGATCGGTGTGGGCGCCACGCCGAGTGCTTTCCATGTTCATCGAGCGGGTATCGTCGGCGCCGGGCAGGATTTTCCCGGCGGGCCGTGTGACGTTTACCGATCGCGAAAAAGAAGTTCTGGAAATGTTGGTGGCCGGGCGGTCGAACAAAGAGATTGGCTCACAACTAGGGATCGAAGAGCGGACGGTGAAGGCTCACGTAGCAAAGCTGATGCGCAAGGTGGGCGTGCAGAACCGGATTGCGCTGTCCGTGCATGCGATTACGCATTCGCTGGTGGCGGCGAAGTAAGGGAGCAGGTCTCAGGCGTTAGGTCTTAGGGCTTTGGCCTATAACCGGATGCCCAAGACCCAAGACCCAAGACCCAAGACCCAAGACCCAAGACCCAAGACCCAAGACCTCCTTCGTTACCTTGGGACGATGACCTCGGTAATCTTGTCGAGAAAACCCCTACCGCGCATACTCGCCTCACCTACCACAGAACCTGGGAGACGGGGTTGAGAGTGGCGATTAGGGTCACTGCTTTCAGCCCCGATTTTTTTGTCCTCAAATCTCCTTTCTCGTTCCGGATTTCCTAGCGGACCTTTTCAGTTAAGCGCGTTCCTCATACAACAGCGGGCGCTTCGTTTACAATCCAAGTACCAGATCCCAGAAAAAATCTTTGTGTGGTGAGGAACCATGAAAAAGTTCTTGCTGTTGCTCTTAATGGTGTCTTTTTGTTCCTTCTCTTTTGCCGCCGATGAAGAAACGAAGGCTACGGAGCGGTCGCAGGCCGCGGCGGACGTGCTGAATGAGATTCAGGGAGCGCCGGATAAAGGTATCCCTCAGGAAGTGTTGGGGTCGGCGGAGTGCGTGGCCGTGGTGCCGTCGATGCTCAAGGGTGGATTTATTGTGGGCGCGAAGTACGGGCGCGGTTTGGCGAGTTGCCGCACCGAGAAGGGCTGGAGTGCTCCGGCATTTTTTGTGGTGACGGGTGGAAGCTTTGGTTTTCAGATCGGCGGCCAGGCGGTGGACCTGGTCATGCTGATCATGAATAAGGATGGCATGAAGCACCTGCTATCGAGCGAGTTCGCGCTGGGGGCGGATGCCTCGGTGGCAGCGGGTCCGGTGGGACGTCACGCGGAAGGGAATACCGACTGGAAGATGCGGGCCGAGGTGCTGACCTATTCGCGCGCGCGCGGGCTGTTTGCCGGCATCAGTCTGAACGGAGCCGTGATCAAACAAGATAAAGACAGCACGCGGGAGTTCTACGGACGCATGGTGCCGTTCCGGACGGCTCTGGTTGGGGAGATTGATCCGCCGGCGGGTGCGAATGCGTTTCTGTCGTCGCTGGCGCAGTGGGCGCAAGCGGCAGCGAAGTAAAGACTTTGGACTGCGGCCAAAATCTTTCACCGCGGGGAACACAGAGGTCCACAGTGTGGAACTTGGGTCTTTCGCGTTTCCTTATGTTTGCAAATAAAGTTTGGCGGTGGTACCGTCACGCTTCCCCCGATGCGGCAGCGACTTGAGTACGCGGCAGCCTGGCCGTTCATAAAAATCCTCGGTAGTTTGCCGCGGCCCTTGGCTCGCGCGGCCGGCATTGGCTTGGCTTGGGCGGTTTATCTTCTGCACGTGCGATTGCGGCAGGTGGGCATGCGCAATCTCAGCATGGCGTTTCCGGAAAAAACTGAAGCGGAGCAGGCGCGGATTCTGCGCGGGGAGTTCGCCTCGCTCGGCCGTCAACTGGCCGAAGTTTGCCACTTTCCTAAATACACGCTGGAAAACGTTGAGCAGGTCATTGTGTATGACGGGCTGGAGAATTACACGGAGGCGTACGCGCGTGGCAAGGGAGTTCTGTTTCTAACCGCGCATTTTGGCGGCTGGGAGCTTTCGGCGTTTGCGCATTCCATGCACGGGCACTGGATGCACGTGGTTATGCGTCCTCTGGACAATGAGTATCTCGACCGGTTGATCCGCGAGTACCGCACCATGCACGGCAACAAGACCGTAGACAAAGACGATTTTGTGCGCGGGCTGCTCTCGGCGATGCGCGCGGGAGAAGTGGTAGGCATGTTGATGGATACGAACATGACTCCGCCCCAGGGGATCTTCGTGAATTTCTTCGGGATCCCGGCATGCACGGCGAGCGGGCTGGCGCGAATTGCGCTGCGTACCGATGCCGCCGTGGTGCCGACGTTCACCATCTGGGACGCGGAGCTGGGGAAATACCGGTTGCGCTTTGATCCGGCGGTGGAACTTGTGCGTACCAGCGATCTGGAGGCGGATATCCAGGCCAACACGCAGAAATATACATCGATCATTGAAGAGTACGTGAGGAAATATCCGGAGCAGTGGCTGTGGGTGCATCGGAGATGGAAGACGCGACCGCCGGGGGGAAAGGGGCTGTACTGACGGGCTTCAGAGCCCCGCCAAAGCTGACCTTGAACTGGGCACCTCAGGATTTTTGCTTCGGTCGAGCCACCCGCGAAATCCACAACTGCACTTCGTATTCATGTCCACCTATTCCGGTAGAATCAAATCTTCCTATGAAAACATTCGAACAAATCGCGGAACTGGAAAAGAAATATTTACTGGGGACTTACAATCGCTATCCCATCGTGTTGACGCGGGGGAAGGGCGTATTTCTTTACGACCTGGAAGACAAGCGCTATCTCGACTTTGTTTCGGGGCTGGGGGTGAATGCGCTGGGGCACGCGCATCCGCGGATTGTGAAGACGATTCGCGAGCAGGCGGCGAAGTTGATTCACGTCTCGAATCTTTATTACCACGAGTATCAGGGCGCTCTGGCGGAGAAGCTGTGCACGCTCTCTGGTCTCGACCGGGCGTTTTTTCAGAACTCGGGGACCGAGGCGATTGAAGGCTCGATTAAGCTGGCGCGGCTGGCGGGACATCGCGCGGGCGGCGAGGGGAAATCGCGGCTGGTGGCGCTCGAGGGGTCGTATCACGGGCGAACGTTCGGAGCGCTGTCGCTGACCGGGCAGGAGAAGCATCGCAAAGGATTTGAGCCGATGCTGGAAGATGTGACGTTTGTTGCGCAGAATGATGTGGAAGGGTTGCGCTCGGCGGTGAATGACAATACGTGCGCGATTGTGCTGGAGCCGATTTTTGGCGAAGGCGGAATTTATGAGTGCTCGGTGGAATTTTTGCAGGAGTGCCGGGCGGCGGCGGACCGGCATCGAGCAGCGTTGATCTTTGACGAGATTCAGTGCGGGCTGGGGCGCACGGGAACGATGTTTGCGTTTCAGAGCTTTGGCGTGACTCCGGACATTGTGGCGATTGCCAAGCCGATTGCGGCGGGATTGCCGCTGGGAGCGTTTATCGCGAAGGAAGAATTTGCCAACGCGATTGCGCCGGGGCAGCATGGGACGACGTTCGGGGGTGGTCCACTGGCGTGCCGCGTGGCGCTGGAGTTTCTGGCGATTGTGGAAGAAGAGAAGCTGCTGGACAATGTGAACAAAGTTGGAGCGTATTTGCAGCAGGAGCTGAAGGCGGTTGCGGAAAAAAGTCCGGCCGCGAAGGAAGTGCGCGGGCGCGGATTTATACAGGGGATCAACCTGGAGATTCCGGCGCGGCCGATCGTGGATGAGGCTTTGGCTGAGGGCGTTTTATTTAACAGCACGCACGATACAGTGGTACGGTTCTTGCCTCCGTTTTTGCTGGAAGAGAAGCATGTGGATAAGGGGATTCGCGTGCTGAAGAAACTGTTGAGGAAGAAGCGGAAATAAAAGTGGCCAGTAGTCAGTGTCCAGTAGCCGTGATTCCGTCTTGCTGACCACTAGACACTGGCCACTGATCACTGCCGAAAAAAACGGGGAGCCGAAGCTCCCCAAGTGAAGCGAACAGAGGCGATGTTCACTTAAATAGAATCCGGCGGCGGCCAAAGAGTTGTCTTCGGCAAGAAGATTCGGAGCAGAAGATTTGGTGGTGATGACGGCAGACCGGGGAACTCCAGCCGCGCCCTTTCCAGGATTCAGTCCGGGGGTAGAAGAATGCTGGATGGAGATGGATGGGGCGCGCATGCGGTATCTGCGGGCGGGTTCCGGACCGGCGCTGATCCTGCTGCACGGGCTGCTGGGATATTCGTTTTCGTGGCGATTCACGATGCCGGCTCTGGCGCCATATGCCACGGTCTACGCGCCGGACCTGATGGGGGCGGGATTTTCGGATCGCCCGGTGGGAATCGATCATTCGGTGCGGGGGACGGCGCGGCGCGTTCTGCAGTTTATCGCAAGGCTGGGAATCACTTCTTTTGATTTGCTGGGGACTTCGCGCGGCGGCGCGGTGGCGATGATGGCGGCTGCGGAATGTTTGAGCGGGAACGCGGGCCTGCATCTGAAGCGCTTGATACTGGTTGCGCCGGTGAATCCGTATTCGGCGCACGGACAATGGCTGGCGCCGTTTGCCGGCAGCAATTTGGGCACGCCGTTATTCCGCTTCGGAATGGAGCGCATGACTTTTCTGTATCCTTATTTTCACGCCCGCCTCTATAGCACCCGGGATAGAATTCCGCCGGGAACGCTCGAGGGATATACGGCTCCGCTGGCGAAGCCTGGACTGTTCGAGCACGCGTTGAGCATTGTGAAGACGTGGACGCAGGATCTGCGCGAATTGGAAGCGACTCTTCCGAAGTTGGCAACTATTCCCACGCTTTTGATGTGGGGGAGCAAAGATCCGGCGGTGTACGCTTCGTCGGCGGAGCCGCTGGCAAAGTATTTCCCCAATTCCAGGCTGATCGTTTTTCCTGGCATCGGACATTTGCCCTATGAAGAGTGTCCAGAGGAGTTCAATCGGGAGTTGATTGAATTCCTCACGCGTGAGAAGCTTCCAGCCTGAATAAGGAAGCGAGCCGGACGCGATGACTGCGGGGGAAGGGGTTCGCGCGCAGCTGGCTGAGAGCACCGTAAGTTCGCGGAAACTGAGAATGGCGGCCGAGCTTCGCTCGGCATGGACAGCCGAGGGCGGCTGTCCCCACATGAGCTTCTAATCATGCCCCACCACATTGTGAATCTGCTGCGCGACGCGCTGGTGCACTACGGGTACTGGGCGGTCGCGGCGATGTTGCTGTTGGAAAGCGCGGGGCTGCCGCTGCCGGGCGAGACGATATTGCTGCTGGCCAGCTTTCTGGCTTATTCCGAACACGAGTTGCGATTTCCCTGGGTCATTGTGGTTGGCATTGTGGCCACAACGCTGGGTGGAGAACTCGGTTTTGCTTTTGGGCGCCACGGAGGCCGGCCGCTAATCGAACGTTACCAGCATGTCTTCTCCATTCGCGCGGAGAGCCTGGCGCGGGGAGAACGGCTTTTCGAGCGGTATGGAGCGCCTACCGTGTTCCTGGCGCGATTTCTTTTCGGGATGCGAGTGCTGGCGTCGCTGCTGGCGGGCGCGCTCCATATGTCTTGGCGGAAGTTCACCCTGTTCAACTTCCTGGGAGCAGCGGTCTGGGTGACGCTGATTTGCGGAGCGGGATATTCCTTTGGCCGCCATTGGGGCCGACTGGCCTATGATCTTCGGCGCTTCGATCTGGCGGTGAGTATTGTGGTTGTGATGGGAGCGTTGTTGTGGTGGTGGAGAAGCCGCAGGCCGCAACTTGGAAGCGCACCTTAACAGTCAACCATACTCAGGAGGATTCCAAGGAGCCGCAGCTTATACTGTGCGGGTGTCACGGGCAGGCGAGCCGTGGGCATTGATCTTACTGGCGGCGTCCGCGCCGGAATTCGGACGAGGAGGAAGCGAATGAAGAAAATCGGGTTCTTGACACTCTTGATTACGGCAATGCTCCTGTTGACGTTGGCCTTGACGGCGGCGGCAGCTGGACCGAAGGCGGCGCCTCCGGCCAGTCCCGCGGTAGCGGCTCCCGCGCCGATGCCTCCACACCCACGCGTGCATGAGGCGATCGAGGCCTTGCGAAACGCGCGGGAACATATGGCGCACGCCGAGGGCGAGTTCCACGGCCATCGCGACAAGGCGATTGAGCACATAGATGCAGCGATCCACGAAGCTGAGATCTGTGAGCGGGAACCGTAGAACTTAGCGGCAGGGTAAGGATAGGCAGCGTCAGAAGACGCTGCCTTTTTTATTCTTATGGAGAAGGCGATTTACTCGGAGCCGAAGGTATAGCCAAGGGAGGCGCCGACGCGAAATAGGTTGGGGGAGTTGAACTCGACGTTGTTTTGGATGTGATAGTAGTGAACTTCAGGGCGGACGTAGATGTGCGGTAAGCGGTGCCAAACGTAATAACGCACGCCGCCGCCGAGGTCCTCCATGAAGTGGTTGCTGCTATTGAAGAACGTGCATCCCCCGGTTGGGATGCTGCAGGAAGTGGCTTCGGGAAGAGAGAAGCGGTAACTGGCAACTCCGATGCCGGCAAAGATATCGAGGCCAAACTTCTTGGTCAACTTGGGCTGGAAGAGAGCGTTAAAGTCGGTCAGGAAGGGACGCACGCTTTCGCCGTTGTCGGGATAGTCGCCGCGCTTATATCGCCAGGCGGTTTCCGCGTTAAAGCCAAGATGGTGCTTGAATTTGACGAGGTCGCCGCTGACGCTGAAATAGGTTCCACCCTTTTCTGACGGCGGCTGGAAATTCACCGAGTCGTTATTGATGGAGGGAGCCATGAGGATACCGCCGCCGAGCATGATATCCCCCTGCTGGGCAGCGGCGAAGTGAGTGAGCAAAAGAACCGCACACGCGAGTGCGAGCAGCGCGAATTTTCTCAATACATCCCCTTGTCAGTTCGTGCGGGTTTCTGGAATGCACCCACTCGATTGGTGGCGCACCGGCACGGCAGCCGCGAACGGCTGCGTAAACACAATGATCCCGGCAATCGGAAGTAGTTCGTCCCGATGATATCAAACCCGCCGTGCGCACGGCGGGGTCAAGAGCCTAGTCGTTGCCGATGGTGTATCCGATGGAAGCGCCCACGCGGAATACGTTGTTGGTGCTGAAGCCACCACTGTTCACATTATTGTTGCCGTCGATGTGGTAGTAGTGAACCTCGGGACGAACGAAGAAGTGGTGCCAGACGTAATAGCGGATGCCGCCGCCGAGATCCTGCATAAAGTGATCCTGAGTGGTGTAGTTGATGCAACCGGAGAAGTAGCTGCACGATGTGGCATAGGGCACATAGAAACGGGTGCTGGCGATACCGATGCCGCCAAAAAGATCGAGACCCACTTTCTTTCCGAGCTTCGGCTGGAACACCGCGTTGAAGTCGGTGAGGATGGGACGGTAGCTTTCATAACCGAAGTAGCTCGCCTGGCTGGCTCGCCATGAGGTTTCAACGCCAAAACCAAGGCGTTTCCTGAAGCCGACAATGTCGCCCCCGACGCCAAGGTAAGCTCCACCCTTTTCCGAGATGTTTCCCAGGGCCAATTCGCTGGAACTGGGCGAGGAGGATAACAAGGTTCCGCCGAAGAACATAATGTCGCCTTGTTGGGCGGCGGCGAAGTGGCAAGTAAACAACAGAGCCAAGATCGGTGCGAGAAGAGCTAACTTTCTCAAGAGAAGCCTCCAATCAGTTCGTGGTAAGCGGTAAGATGCGCTTACAAAATCCTTCGGATGTAACGAAGTTGTTCACGACTCATCATAATTTCACGTCGGGGACAGATTCAACTCAAGCCAAGTTCCTGTAAAGAAACGTCAAGAGAGTGGGCTTAGCCATGATTTCAGGCACTCTGCCTGCAAAGCCGCTCAAACCCGGAAGCCGACAAAAAGTTGCGGCTATTTGGATTTTCCGCCGCCCCCGGGGGCGCGAATGTGATCGAAAGCCATGGGGCCGCCGCCGAAGAAAATGAGCGCGAAGGCTAGGGTGGCCAGCGCTAAGGGGAACTCGTAGCCGTGCTCGCCCATCAATCCGTTATGGAAGTGTACTTTCGCAATGGCTACCGACAGATCGATGCAGATGGCGAAGGCAGCGGCGCGAGTAAACAGGCCGAGCAGGATGAGCAGTCCGCCGAAAAACTCGGCGAAGGAAGATAGATACGCGGTCCAGGCAGGCAGTCCAAGGCTGGCCACGAAGTGCGCATGCTGTTGAAGTCCACCGAAAACCTTATGGTATCCGTGGCCAACCATTACGGCGCCCAGGGTGAGTCGCATGACGAAGAGAGCAAGAGGTTGCAGGCGATCGAGGTAGCGCAAGGAAATTCCTCCGGATAAAGACAGCATAGATTACAGCAGCGGAGGGGCGGAGGGAAGTCCTGCGCACGCGCCGGAGACGGCTGCGACGCTGAAGCGGCGATGTGGAGAGGCACGGAGGCTCCATATGGCACAGCCATGACCTAAAGGGTACCCACAGAATGATTGCGCGCATGGCGAAGTTCTGGTAACGTTTTTTCGCCCCACGATACAGGTTGCCGATGACATCCGGTGGCGACGGATCCTGCATCCTGCGGCCTTCCTCGGGGCCCTTGAAATTAATTTCAATTAACGCGCGCGGAATTGGCGAGTTTTGTGTTTATGGAGACAGGTTCCGGAGCCAGCTACTCAGGACGCACTCGAGGGCGTGTTTTCGGAACATAAACTGGCGGCACGAGTTTTGATGCTCAGGAGGCAGTAATGAATCGCACTTCGACGAGAGAAGAGATTTTGCAGAAGGGCTTGGTGCTTCTGCTTTCCTTAGTGGTTCCGGTGTTTGCCTGGAGCCAGCACAAGCCGAGCGGGGGTGGAGGCGGTTCCCATCCCAGCGCGCCAGCGAAGTCGGCACCGTCGCATGCGGCGCCATCGCATGGCGCAACCCAATCGCACGGTTCGACAGCTTCCCACGGAACGACAAGCCGCCCAAGCACGGCGGGTCACACGACGACGAGCCGCCCGAGTACGGCGGGTCACACCACGACGGGGAGCCGTCCGGGTGCAGCGGCGGCGGGCCACACGACGACGGGCAGCCGTCCGGGGACGACGGCAGGGAGTCATGCGGGAACAGCAGCGGGCCACACCACGACGGGTAGTCGTCCCGGTGCAGCGGCGGGTCGTCCGGCGGCGGGTGGGCGTCCGGGTGCAACCGGAGGTCGTCCGGCGACAGCCAGCAGAGGCAATGTTGGCAGCCACACTCCTCCCGGCAGGACGGTTTCTTTGAGGGGCGGCGGAACGGCGAGCGTCCGTCCCAACGGATCGATTCGCTCCATCAATCGCAACGGGATGCAGATTAATCACGGGATCCACGGTGGGCGCACGGTTGTAAGTGAGCACAACGGAGCCCGCATTGTGACGACGGGACACGGGGGCTACGTGCAGCGTGCCTACGTGACCCGCGGCGGGCATGCCTACTACTCGCGCACCTACTTCGCTGGCGGGCGCTATCACGTCGGAGTCTATCGCGGCTACTTCTGGGGCGGACACGCCTATTATGGTTGGCACCCAGGATTCTGGTTCCACCCGGGCTTCTATGGTTGGGGCTGGCATCCTTGGGGAGCGCCGCTTTACTGGGGCGTTGGACTCTGGGGCTGGGGAGGATCGCCGTGGTGGGGATTCTATGGAGGGTGGTGGAATCCTTATCCCTATTACGCCGCGCCGTACTACTGGCTGACGGATTATCTGATAGCGGAGCAACTGCAGGCGGCGTATGCGGCACGGCAAGAGGCCAATGCGGATGCGATGGCAGCAGATGCTCAGGCTAGCGCGGGGGATGGCGGAGGTGGTGGAGACGCGGCTCCGGCTCCGGCAGCCTCAGGCCAGGTGACACTTACTCCTGAGGTAAAGGAGGCAATCGCCGAGGAAATCAAAGCGCAATTGGCGGCGCAACAGGCGCAAGCCCAGCAGCAGAGTGGCGGCGGGGCGGCTCCGGCGCCAGCGCCGACGAGCGCGAGCGCCAGCGCCAGCGGCGACCAAGCTCCTCCTCCTGCATTGGACCCGGCCCAACGCACTTTCGTAGTGGACTCGGATGTCACGGTGGTGGCGAACGGTCAGGAGTGTGCGTTGACGTCGGGAGACGTGGTCACACGCTTGACCGATACTCCGGATGCCGACCAGACGGTCAACGCCAGCGTCTCGGCGACCAAGAAGGGGGATTGCCCTTCGGGACAAACCGTAGCCATCAAGGTGGATGACCTCCAAGAAATGTACAACCATTTCCAGGAGACGCTCACCAACGGCATGAGCGAAATGGCCAAGAAGCAGGGTACGAACGGTATGCCGGCGGCGCCAGACACAGGCACGACGCCGTCCGATGTGCCGGATCCACAGCCGGACACGAGCGTGGCAAAAACTCTGCAAGATCAGCAGCAGCAAGCTGATCAGACCGAGTCGCAGGTCAAGCAGGAAACTGCGTCTGGCGGAGGAAACTAGAACCCACGGTTGTAAGCAGCGGTTCTACAGATTGTCAACTATATTTTCAACCATGGGGGCGTCGGACCACGACGCTCCCTTTCTGCAATGAACGGTCCGAGAATCTCTGCTGAATTGGGGGCGTGGTTCGTCGGGATTAAGTCCAGAAAAAGCTAAATCGGAGGGGCGTAACATGTCACGGAAAGTCCGCAATTTCATTCCAGGGATTATTGTTCTGGCCGCCACAATCTATCCATTCTCATGGGCGAACTCTCAGGCTGTTTCTCTGCAGGAGCAACTAGCGGCCCAATACAAACTGGTGAAAATGGGATCGGACACGAGCGGATATTCCGTGGTGGAAAAGGGTACGCTGCTGGCGATCCAGAAGGGCGGAATCCTGGCTGTACCTTATGGAGACCAGAACGTTCTCTCCAGCAAGTACGAGAACGGATCGATCAAAGGACCGAACAGCCTTTCGTTGATGGGGCGCAAATCCATCATGGGAAAATTTGGCAAGGAACAGACGACGCATCTGTTCGCGGTGGGCGACAAAGTCTATCCCATGAAGATCGATGTGAACGCGGCTAAGGATACGGTGACGCTGGAGATTGTGGCCTGCGACACATGCAACAAGACCGATCCGCCAACTTATAACAAGGCAAATGTTGTTTTTCAGTTCCCCAAAGGATCCTTGGCCAGCGCAGCGGCGGGGGGAGTGGAAGATACCATCGGGCAGGTGCTCTCCATCAGCAGCGAGGACACGCAACAGGATCAGGGCGGCGGGCAACAGCAGGGTGGAGATCAGGGTGGTCAGCAACAAGGCGGCCAGCAAGCTGGTCAGGATCAAGCGCAGCAACCGGCTGCGCAACCGGCGCCTGCCGAACCGGCGAGCATCGAGAAGGGAATGACTCCAGACCAGGTCGAAGCGGCGATGGGCCAACCCGATAAGAAAGTGAATCTTGGGTCCAAACAGATTTATGTGTACAAAGATCTGAAAGTGACTTTCCTGAACGGGAAAGTTTCGGACGTACAGTAAGACGTGCAGTAAAACGAGGGCGCGATCTCATCTGAATTCTGCAAGGAGAGGAGCATAGCAGTCACCACCTCCTCTCCATTGCGGCTCTCGAGTTTATCCAATAAAAGCAACAGGATGAGCCGATGGCTTAGTACTTCCGTACCGTCTCTAGTACTTCGGTTATCAGTACGCGGGTGACCTATCACCATATGCGTGACCACCACTGCTAATAGGTATCGAGTTTAGTTTGGCTACCACATATAGAAATCGATCCAGCGCATCGATTTCGTCGATCCCAGAAAACCCGCAAAAAACCCAGTAAAAACAGGAAACTCGCGTGAGCGCGGGGTTTTTCCGGGCTGATATATGCTCGGGACACCGAAAGCCCTTTGAGAGGCATAGAGGGCAAGGGCGTCTCCCGAGATGAATCTGGAGTCGGAGACATTGGCGCAGGATGTTCGGAGACAGGGCAAAGGAAATATGGCCGACTCGCGGGAAGTGATGAATATTCGCCAGGCGTCGCAATATCTGGGAGTGAGTCCGGACACGCTTTACAAGTACGTCGGGGAACAAAGTATTCCGGCTTTCAAGCTGGGCAACCGCTGGCGCTTCAAGAAGTCGAGGCTGGATCAGTGGATGGAAGAGAAGTCGAGCCAGATGGAGTCGGGAGCGAAACGTAAACCGAAGGCGGCGATGAAAGCCGCCGGGTCACAGTAAGAAAAGGCGGGCACATGTTTGGAATGGGATCGAAGACGATTGTAGGTCTGGATGTGGGCTCTTCCAGCATCAAGGCAGTGGAGTTGAAGAAAAAGGGTGGGCAGATCGAAGTGGCGCACCTGGGACTGGAAGCCTTGGCCTCCGACATCGTAGTGGACTCGATGATTGTGGATTCGGGAACCGTCTCGAGCGCGATTTCGAAGTTGTTCGCTGATTGCCTGATCAAGACCAAGGCAGTGGCGACGGCGGTGAGCGGCCACTCGGTAATCGTTAAGAAGATCTCGCTGCCCTCGATGAGCGATCAGGAATTGGCGGAAACCATCGAGAAAGAAGCGGCGCAACACATTCCCTTCGATCTGGCGGATGTGAGCCTCGACTACCAGATTCTCTCGGAAGAAGCGGGCAGCCCGCAGATGGATGTGCTTCTGGTAGCCGTCAAGAAGGACAAGATTTTGAACTACACCAACGTACTCTCGATGGCGGGTCGTACCCCCGCTATCGTGGACATCGATGCCCTGGCATTGCAGAACTGCTACGAGTACAACTACCAGCCGGCGCCGGGCCAGGTGGTGGCACTCTTGAACCTCGGCGCCAGCGTGATGAACATCAACATTGTGAAAGGCACGACGCCCCTGTTTCCGCGCGACGTCAGCGTGGGCGGCCATCAGTACACGGATTCGCTGCAGAAGGAACTGGATCTGAACTTCGACGATGCCGAGAAGCTGAAGCTGGGCGAAAAAGTTGGCACCGTGAGCGAAGACGCGAAGGCGCCGATCCTGCAGCAGGTGACTGAAATCATCGTGCTCGAAATTCAGAAGACGTTTGACTTCTTCCGCGCCAGCGCGGCGGGTGAGCACATCGAGAAGATTTACCTGGCGGGCGGTTCGGCGAAAGTGCCCGGACTGATGGAAGCATTGCGGCAGGAATTTTCCATGCCGGTCGAGTTGTTGAATCCATTCCAGCGCGTGGTGCCACCGACAGACGGCCCGGGAGTGGAATTGGTGGAGCAGAATCCGGGCCAGCTGGCGGTCGCGGTGGGCTTGGCCTTGAGGAGCTTTGAATCCCTATGATCAAAATCAATCTACTGGAATCCTCCAAGGGAAAAAATAAGCGCGGCGGCAGCAGCAGCCCAGTCATGCCCACGATGGAAATGGGCGACATGGGATCGCCCAAGCTGAAGGTGCTGGTGGTGCTGTTAGTGGCCGGGACGTTGAATTTCGGCTACTGGTACCGGCTGGACCGTCAGGGCAAATCAATTGCGATCCAAATGCAGGCCGCCGAGCAAAAGAACCGCGAACTCAGCGATGTGAAGGCAAAGTATCTGGAGCGGCAGAAGCAAGCCGACAACTACAAGCGGCGGGTCGATGTGATCGATTCGTTGCGCGCCGGACAAGCTGGCCCGGTCAACTTGCTGGCCATGCTGGGCGAGACGGTGAACGGAACCGAAGCCGTCTGGCTGCGCAGCATGGATGATACGGGCTCGAACATAAGTCTGGAAGGCACCGCGCTGAGCACTGACGCGGTAGCCACGCTGATCACCAATCTTCAGAAGACTGGTTTCTTCAAGACCGTAGAGATCAAAGAGACTTACCAAGACGAGACGATCAAGGACATGCAGGCGTTCCAGTTCACGCTGACCTGCGAGAAGGGAAAGTCGTAGAGGCGGACCTATGGCAATGAATTTCAATGAACTGTCAGGCCTGAAGCAGTGGGGAGCAGTGATTGCCGGCGGCCTTATCGTGACGGCGGCGCTGTACTTCACGGTGTTCAAAAGCCAGAGCGATAAGAATGCAGCGGCACAACACACCCTGCAAGACAAGGTTCGGGAAAACAACGAGCTCGAGTCTTACCGGCCGAAATTGAAAGATATGGAACGACAGCTGGCGAATCTGAAGCAGCAATTGGAGATTGAAGCGCGCATCGTTCCCGACGACAAGCAGGTAGACAATTTCATCGAGACCCTGGATAGCGAAGCGGTGAAGGCGGGCGTGGAACTGCGGCGCTATACGGCGAAGGCGGTCACGTCAAAAGAGTACTACTCAGAACTTCCCTTCGACATGGAGTTGGACGGTCCGTATTACGCGATGCTGAACTTCTTTGACCGGGTGGGCAAGCTGGAGCGCATCGTCAACATCAGCGGCCTACTGGTCTCCAATACGAAAGATCCAAGCAAGGCGAAGGCAAAGCATACGTATCAGTACGCGCCGAATGAGAGCGTAGTGGCCACCTTTACGGCGACCACGTTCTTCAGTCACGACCTGGAACCGGCCGCCGCAGCACCGGGAGCGAAACCCGCTGTAGCTGGGGCGGGCGCGGGCAAATAGGAATCGCTATGAAGCTAACGACAGGCATTCTGGCAGTGGGACTAATGACGGGCGGACTCTGGGCACAGAACCCGAACGTCATCAATAACGTGCAGAACACCAGCCAAGCGGTGCAGCCAACGAAGACGACGCCTTCCGCGACGCCTGCGGCCAAACCGGCTCCGGGCGCCACGGCGAAACCAGTGGCGGTCATGCCAGTGGCTACGCCGGCGAAGGGGGCTGCGGCTCCGGCGGCTCCAGTTGCCAAGGTGGCCGCGAAAGCTGCGACCAAGCCAACTGCGAAGAAGAAGCCAGCAGTCGCTGCAAAAGCCACTGCGCCTAAGCCAGCAGCCAAGGCTGTGGCTCCACCAGCCACAAAGATTTCAGCGGATGCCAAGGCCGCGGACGCCAGCAAGAGCGCCGAGGCGCCCAAGGCTCCGAAGCCGGAAGAAAAGAAGTGGGCGATGAGCGGCAAGCGCGACCCATTCTTCAGTCCCGTAGTACAACAGCCGACTGGTTCGGGATGCTCGACCGGGAAGAAGTGCCTGGAGATCGGACAGATTAATTTGCGCGGCGTGGTGAAGTCGGAGAACGGCTTTATCGCAGTGGTGACCAACAGCCTGAACAAGGCTTATTTCCTGCGGGAAAACGATCCAGTATTCAACGGGTACGTGATGAGAATTACCGGCGATACGGTGGTGTTCCAGGAAACGGTGCAGGATAAGTTGGGCAAACCGCTTACGCGGGAAGTGGTCAAGAGAATTTTCACGCCGGCGGTTTAGCGTGCGAAGTGAGCGCGCCGGAGAAACCGGAGCGCCAACAAAATCGAGTTCTAGCAAGGACACGCGGGGTTAGACCCGCGAGTTGGGGAGAGGCGAAATGCGAAAGCAACTGCTGAGTGTAATCCTACCGTTGCTGCTCCTGGGGCTGATGGCTTCAGCCGCAGAGACGCCGGCGCCACAAGCGGCGGGGCAACGAAACGAACTGCAGCGAGTGAACGTGGTTCGCGGCGCGGACGAAGTCCGGGTCGAGATCAGCGCTCGTGGCGCAGTGACGCCCAAGCTGAGCACGGCGGATTCGCCGGCGCGGCTCATCGTGGATTTGCCTGGGACCCTGATGGGGACGGGGCGGAGCCACATCGCCGTTGGCGGCGAGGGCGTGAAGGGAGTGCGCATCGGCATGAATGGACAGACGCCTCCGACCACCCGGATCGTGGTGGATCTGGAGCATTCCTGCCGTTACGAGCTGACTCCCTCGACGGGCGGAAAGCTGGTCTTGACGCTTCATACGCAGCCAACGACGGCCGCGAACATGAGCGTCCCCAAGACGACGCCGGAAGCTCCGGCAGCAGCGGTGAATAAGCCCACCTCTCCGTTTGCACCGCGAGTCATGGACGTCGCGGCAGCCAAGCCAGCAGAGACAGCTCCAACAGCTGTGAGCGACGCTCCCGCGAAGGTTGTGACGGCCAATGCGGCCCCGGCTTCTTCTGATTTTGTGGTCGTCGAGCCCACGTACACGGCGAAGGCGACTGCTTCGAACGCAACCGACGAACCTGCCGACCGCGCTCAGGAAGCGGCGGCAAAGTTTGCCGACAAGACGGCTGCGGAACTCCTGCCACCGAGCGAGCATGCAGCGCAGGCCACACAGAGCGTTTCTTCCAGCACCGGCATCCAGCCAGCGGTCAATCTGGCCGCCGAACAGAAAGCCCAAGCTGGACAGCAACCCGCTGCCGCCGGTCCCCGATACACGGGCGAACCGATTTCAGTGAATTTGAAGGACGTGGACCTGAAGGACTTCTTCCGCCTGATTCACGAAATCAGCGGGTTGAACGTAGTTCTGGATCCGAATGTTCATGGCACCCTGACGGTTGTGCTGGATGATGTGCCGTGGGATCAGGCACTGGACATCGTGCTCAAGAATAACGACCTGGCGCGGGAACTGGAAGGCAACGTCCTGCGCATCGCGACGGTCGATACTTTGAAGAAAGAAGCAGACGGCCGGCGAGCTCAGGTGGAAGCCGAAGCCATGGCCGTGGAAAAAGTTTCCGTCACCCGCTTCCTGAGCTACGCCCACGCGAAGGATGTGATGCTCACGGTAAAGAAGTTCCTCTCGCAGCGCGGCGAAGTGGTTGCGGATGAGCGAACCAACGCCGTGATCGTCAACGATATTCCGAAGGTGATTCCGATCATCGATCGCCTGCTGACGCAGCTTGATCGGAAGACGCAGGAAGTGGAAATCGAGGCTCGCGTAGTAGCGGCGACGCGGCAGTTTGCCCGCGACATCGGTACGCAGTTGGGCTTCGGTTGGGGCAATGGACACAGCGCGATCGGCGGAAATGCCTCAGCCGGCACTTCTCCGACCACGGTCAACGGTTTGACGCCTGGTTATATTACAGTCCCATCCACCGGTTCGACTTCAGGATCGACGATTCCGTTGTTCTCGAATTTGGGCTCGACCTCACCCACCAGCGGCTTGACCTTCCTGAACGCCAGCAACAACATCCGCATCGACGCGGTGCTTTCCATGGCTGAGTCGCGAGGATTGCTGAAAGTACTCTCGCGGCCACGAGTAGTCACGCAGAACAATATTCAGGCCCTGGTGAAGCAGGGCGTGCGTGTGCCGATCGTGACCCAGGCGCAGTTGGGCGGTCCTCCGACCGTGACCTACGTGGACGCTTTCCTGCGCTTGACCGTTACGCCGCAGATCACGTCGGAAAACACGATTTTCCTGAACGTCGACGTGGAAAACACCACGCCGAACTTCGGTCAGGAAGTGCAAGGCAACCCTGAATTGATCACGCAGCAAGCGACGACACAGGTACTGGTGACGGATGGCGGCACGGTGGTGATCGGCGGCGTTATCCAGACGCAAAACTCGATCAACATCACGCAGGTTCCGTTGCTGGGCAACCTTCCGATCCTGGGCAACCTATTCAAACATACTCAGGTGAACACCTCGAACCAGGAATTGATCTTCTTCATCACGCCGCGAATCATTCAAACATAGCAGCGGACAGTTGAAGATTTACCGCCGCCGGCCTGAAAAACCTGTCAGGCCGGCGGCTTTATTTTTAAGGAAAGAGTATCGAGTACCGAATACCTGGCTCCGAGCAGACTAACTCTCTCGATTGATTCTGGACTCGCGGTACTGGGTACTTCCCGCATCTCCCGCCTGTTAAACTCGACGGAAGTATGGATTTCCTTCTGCGCCAGAAAAGGTTGCGAGAACATCTTGCCACCACCCGGTTCGATGCATTGTTGATCAGTCATCTTCCGAACATTCGATACCTTTGCGGCTTCACCGGCAGCGCCGGCTTTCTGCTGGTGGAGGAAGCGGGAAGCGTCTTCTTCTCCGACGTTCGCTATGACACCCAGGGACGGGAAGAGGTGGAGGGCGCAAAAGTTGTTATCGCGAAGAAGTCTGTGCCGCAGGCAATCGGAGACTGGCTGAAAGCCCGTCGCAAGAGATCGGCAGGGTGGACGATTGGAGTGGAAGGCGAGCACATGACCGTGGCAGAAAAGACTAGGCTCACGGATCTGCTGCCCTCCGGCTGCCGGCTACGGAGTGCGCCCCCGGTGGTGGAGCGGGCGCGCATGGTGAAGGATTCGGATGAATTGGTGCTGATCCGCACGGCGGTGCGGTTGGGAGTCAGGTTGTTCGACCGGGCGCTGGAAATGTTGCGGCCGGGGATAAAGGAAACGGAAGTTGCTGCGGAGATGGAGTATACGGCGCGGCTGGCGGGCGCGGAGGCGATGTCATTCCCGACCATCATTGCCTCAGGGAAACGGTCAGCATTGCCGCACGGGAGAGCTACGGCTCAACCTATCGCTGCGGGTGGGTTCGTAGTGTGCGACTTCGGTGTTATACTCGCAGGTTATTGTTCAGACCAGACGCGCACAGTATGGGTGGGCGCGCCGTCGCAAGATGCGCGGCATGCGTATGAATCGGTGAGGGAAGCCCAGCAGTCGGCAATCGCAGCGGTTCGCCCCGGAATTACGACCGGAGAAGTGGACGAAGCAGCGCGTAAGGTGCTGCGTACGAGCGGGTTAGGGAGATATTTCACGCATTCGACCGGGCATGGTGTGGGACTGGAAATCCATGAGTCTCCGCGGGTCGCAGCGAGGCAAAAAGAAGTACTGCGGCCGGGTATGGTGATAACCATCGAGCCGGGAGTATACTTCCCCGGCAAATGGGGCGTGAGGATCGAGGACATGGTGGCCGTCAGCGAAAGTGGTTGTGAGGTGTTGACTCCGACGAGCAAGGATTTGCTGACAGTTTAGGTCTTCTCAAAATCAGGCAGGTTAGATTCAAGCAGGTTAAATCGAGTCGCTCCTGCGGAACGCCCGGCGGTTTCGCTGGGATCATTTTTGGCGCGGAGCGGCAAGCGGCCCTACCTTCATACGAATGAATCAAAAAGAGCTAAAGGAACTCATCGAGTTCTTAATAGAAAAAGACATTGCCGAGTTCGAGTTGGAACGCGGCGACGTCAAAGTGAAAATCAAGCGCGGAGGACAGGCCACTGTCGTCCACACGCATGGCGAGATGTCTTATCCGGTCTATCCGGCCGGGGTGGCTGGGGAGCAAAGGCCGCTCTCTGCGGTTCCACCTTCGATCGCGCCGGTGGCACCAGCCGCGCCGGTTCCGGAAGAAAACCTGCACATGGTGAAGTCTCCGATTGTAGGAACCTTCTATGAGGCTCCTTCGCCGGGCGCGCCGCCTTTCGTAAAGGTCGGGGATATGGTGGAAGTGGGGCAAGTGCTATGCATCGTAGAGGCGATGAAGCTGCTGAACGAGATTGAGTCGGACGTGGCCGGAGAGATTGTGAAAAAGATGGGAAGCAACGGCCAGCCGATTGAGTATGGGCAGGAGTTGTTCGCCATCCGGGCGAAAGAGTGAAATAGAACCAAAACCGAGGCGCGCATCTGGCGCGCCTTTTTGCGTCCGAGGAGGCGCGAGGAGAAAGCCGGGTTGGGTCCTACCAATCGGGCGAGGGGTCTCCATTCATCTGCAATGTTTAACAAGATATTGATTGCCAATCGCGGGGAGATTGCGCTGCGCGTGATTTGTGCGTGCAAGGAGCTGGGCATACGCACGGTTGCGATTTATAGCGAGGCCGATCGGCACTCGCTGCCGGTGCGCTTCGCCGACGAGGCGATTTGTATTGGGCCGCCACAACTGGCGCTGAGCTACCTGAACATCCCGGCAGTGATCAGCGCGGCGGAGATTGCTAACGTGGATGCGGTGCATCCTGGCTATGGATTGCTGGCGGAGAATGCCAACTTTGCTGAAGTCTGTGAGACCAGCGGAATCAAGTTTATCGGGCCGAGGCCGGAAGTGACGCGGCTGATGGGGGAAAAGGAAAAGGCGCGCTCCGCCATGAAGCGAGCGGGCGTGCCGATTCTGCCGGGTTCGGATGGAATCATTGCATCCGAGGGCGAGGCGCTGGAGTGGGCGCGGCAGGTGGGCTTTCCGGTGATTGTGAAGGCCTCGGCGGGCGGCGGCGGACGCGGCATGCGCATTGTGCGCAACGAAGAGGAGTTGCCAACTTTTTTCCGGGCGGCGCAGTCGGAGGCGGCGGGCGCATTCGGTAACGGTGACTTGTACATGGAAAAATATGTCGAGCATCCGCGCCACATCGAATTCCAGGTGCTGGCGGATGAGCACGGCAACGTGGTGAGCCTGGGGGAACGGGAATGTTCGATCCAGCGCCGGCATCAGAAGTTGCTGGAAGAATCGCCGTCGACGCAAGTCACGCCGGAGTTGCGCGACCAGATAGGTGCGATATTGTGCAAGTCGCTGGCGGAGATCGGCTATACCAACGCTGGCACAATCGAATTTCTGATGGACCAGGACCACAGGCTGCACTTTATCGAGATGAATACACGGATTCAGGTGGAACATCCGGTAACGGAGATGGTCACCGACGTGGACCTGGTGAAGAGCCAGATCATGATCGCCGCCGGAGCGAACATGAGTGAGGTACTACACGGGCCGATCGTGCATCGTGGCCACGCCATCGAGTGCAGGATCAATGCGGAGCATCCCGAGAAATTCACGCCGTCGGCGGGAAGAATTACGGCGTTTCATCCGCCCGGCGGCACTGGGGTGCGCGTGGATACGGCGGCTTACGCGGAGGGCGTGATTCCCCCGTATTATGACTCGCTGATTGCCAAGTTGATTGTGCGTGGAAAAGACCGCGATGAAGCGATCTCGCGAATGACGCGGGCGCTGGAAATGTTTATCGTCGAAGGAGTATTCACGACAATTCCGCTGCACCGGAAGATTATGGCCGATCCGGACTTCCGTGCCGGAAAATTTGATACGGGATTCATCGAGAGATTCCTGTCGGCCAACAAGAAGGAATCGGCGGCGTGAGCGCGATTGCGCGTCTCTACTCTATTGTGGACGCGGCGTGCTTTTCTTCTACAGAAGACCTGGCAAATTTTGCAGAGGCGCTGGTTGCTGGCGGATGTACGCTGTTGCAATACCGCAATAAGACCGGAAACACGCGCGTGATGCTCGAGCAGGCGCGGGAACTGAAGAAGCTTCTCGGCTCCCACCCTACCGTCGCAAAGAACGCGACGGTAGGATGGGGCACCCAAGGCCCTGTGCGGCTCATCATGAACGATCGTGCTGACCTGTGCCTGGCTGCGGAGTTCGATGGCGTACACGTGGGGCAGGATGATCTCTCGCCGGAAGCCGTGCGAAGGATAATTGGGCCTGACCGCTGGCTGGGGGTTTCGACACATAATCCCGAACAACTGCAGGAAGCGGATCGAACTTCCGCAGACTATCTTGCGATTGGCCCGGTTTTTTCAACCTCGAGCAAAGAGAACCCTGATCCAGTGGTTGGCCTCGAAGGCGTGCGCCGGGCGCGGCAATTGACACGAAAACCCCTTGTGGCCATCGGCGGAATCACGCGAGCCAACGCCGTCTCCGTGATTGAAGCCGGGGCCGACTCCGTGGCGGTGATATCCGATTTGTTACGGGAGCCACGCAAATCAGCAGAGGAATTTTTCCGCATCTTGAGGTAAAGTCATTCCACCCTGATAGTGCCCGTGAGTGCGTAAGTCCGCGAGCATGCTTCAAGGAGGGGATCCTGAGCACACCGACAGCGCCGGCGGCCGGCAGCGATTGGGAGATTCATAGCCATCAAGATAAGGAGTTGGTCAAGGGGCTGGGCCTGACCAGCGCCACCATGCTGGTCATGGGGTCGATGATCGGCTCGGGTATTTTTATTGTTTCGGCGGAGATTGCCCGCGAAGTGGATTCACCGGCACTGCTGATCGGCGCGTGGGCCGTGGCGGGGTTCATGACCATCGTTGCCGCGCTCAGCTATGGCGAACTAGCGGCCATGATGCCGCGGGCCGGCGGACAGTATGTTTACCTCCGCGAAGCGCTGGGGCCGCTGTGGGGCTTTCTCTATGGCTGGACATTATTCCTGGTAATTCAGACGGGGACGATTGCGGCCGTGGGCGTGGCTTTCGGTAAGTTCCTGGGAGTTTTCTTTCCCGCGATTTCCTCTTCTCATTGGATTCTGCATCTCTGGAAGGTGCCTCCGATCCCGATCGGGCCCATGGTTTTGGGCAACATGGACGTCGGAATTAATACGCAGAACCTGGTCGCAATGTTCCTCGTTGTATTCCTCTCGGTGGTAAATATCTTCGGAGTGAAAACCGGGGCGTTCATCCAGAATGTTTTTACGGCGGCCAAGGTCTCGGCGCTTTTGGGATTGGCCTTGTTCGGATTGGCGCTGGGACGAAACGCGGCGGCGCTGGCGGCGAACTTCAGAGGACACTTCTGGCAAAACGCGGGATTGGGCGCGCAGCACGCCGTTCAAGTTGGTGTGGGCGGGCCGGTGGTGATGGTGGGGACGCTGACGATTTTGGCGGTGGCGCAGGTGGGTTCACTTTTTTCCGCGGATGCGTGGAACAACGTGACCTTTACCGCCGGGGAAGTGAAGAATCCCAGCCGCAACTTACCGCTGTCGCTGGCGTTGGGCACGGGCGTAGTGATCGCGCTCTATATAGCATGCAACTTTATTTACCTGATGGCGCTGCCGCTCGGCGGAACGCCAGGCGCGGCAACGATTCTAGGGCGGGGTATTCAGTACGCCGCTGAGGATCGTGTAGGAACAGCGGTGATGACCCAGATGTTCGGGGCCGCGGGCGGACTGCTGATGGCGGGCGCTATCCTGATTTCCACCTTTGGCTGCGCCAATGGGCTGATTCTCTCCGGCGCGCGGGTCTACTATGCCATGGCGAAGGATAGCTTGTTTTTCAAAAGTGTCGCCAAGCTGCATCCCGCCTATAAGACGCCAGCGGTTTCTCTGATGGTGCAGATGGTGTGGGCCTGCTTACTCTGCGTTTCGGGCAGCTACGGACAACTTCTGGACTACATCATCTTCGCGGCGCTCTTCTTCTACATGTTGACGATTGTAGGATTGTTTGTGCTGCGGCGCACGCATCCTGATGCCGAGCGGCCTTATCGTGCGGTGGGCTATCCTGTGCTGCCGGCGATTTATATTGCGATGGCTTTATTTATTGATGTCGTACTATTGCGCTACAAACCGCAATTCACGTGGCCGGGATTGATTGTGGTGCTGTTGGGTATCCCGGTATATTACGCATGGTCAAAGGGCGCGGGAGCAAAGCGCGTATCGGCGTAGCCCTCTAAGGAGAAACGAGACGAATGGCGAATCTGCTGGCAACCAAGCCGCTGAACCTGTTGATGGAGGAAGCCCGCGAGACAGGCGAACACAGCCTGAAGCGTACGCTGGGAGTTTTTCAACTCACCGCGCTCGGGGTGGGCGCAGTGATCGGCGCTGGCATTTTTGTGATGGTGGGGCTAGGTGCGCAGTATGCGGGTCCGGGGCTCACCTTATCATTCGTCCTCTCAGGAATAGGGTGCGCCTTCGCGGGCCTTTGCTACGCCGAGTTCGCGGCGATGATCCCGTTGGCGGGCAGTGCCTACACGTACGCCTACGCCACCTTGGGCGAGTTGCTGGCATGGATCATCGGCTGGGACCTTACGCTTGAGTATGCCATGGGTGCCAGCGCGGTATCTTCCGGCTGGTCAAACCATTTCATCGAACTGCTGAAAATTTTTCACATCCAGATGCCACTGTGGCTGGCCTATGATCACTGGACCGCGCTGAAGACCGCCGAAAATATTGTGGCGCGGCAGATGGCCCAGGCTGGGGACTCTTCCCTGATACCCGGCACACAAGCCTTCCTCGACAAAGTCAGCGCGATCATCAGCACGCAATCTCCCGAGTTATTGCAGAAGGCACACACTCTCTTGGGCGCTCCACATTTGTTCGGGATGGAAATTGGCCTGAACCTTCCGGCTTTCATCATCGCCCTCATCATTACCGCGGTTCTGGTTGTCGGGATCAAAGAGAGTGCGGAATTTAACACCGCGATCGTGGTAATTAAGGTTTCGGTTGTGCTCTTTGTGATTGCCCTGGGTGCTCGCTACATCAACGTCAGCAACTGGGGTACCGACTGGCATTCGTACGCGCCCAACGGCATCGCCGGGATTGGAGCTGGAGCTGCATACATATTCTTCGCCTATATTGGTTTCGACGCCGTCTCGACCACGGCGCAGGAGGCCAAGAATCCACAGCGCGATTTGCCGATCGGCATGATTGCATCGCTGGCGATCTGTACGGTTCTATACATCGCGGTCGCCGGGGTGCTTACAGGAATGGTGCACTGGCAACAGATCAACATCGAAGCGCCCGTCGCGCGTGCCTTTCTGGATCGCGGCCTGGGCACTGCGTCGCACATCATTACCCTGGGTGCGCTGGCGGGACTTACGAGCGTGATGCTGGTAATGCTGCTCGGGCAAACGAGAGTGCTTTACGCCATGGCTAGCGACGGCCTTTTGCCTAAGAAATTCTTCGGGGACATCCATCCAAAATTCCGCACTCCCTGGAAGAACACGATTCTTGTCGGCTTGCTGGCTGCAGTTGTCGGCAGCCTCACTCCGATCGACGATATCGGCCGAATGGTGAACATCGGAACGCTGCTGGCATTTGTGATCGTGTCGCTTTCCGTGATGGTGTTGCGCTATACCAATCCAAGCCAGCCGCGGCCTTTCCGGACACCATGGGTGCCGCTGATCCCGATCCTCGGTGTAATTTCGAACGGATACATGATGTACAAGCTCGGAATATGGAACTGGATTCGATTGGTGGTCTGGCTGTTCATCGGACTGGTGGTGTATTTCACTTACAGCGTGAAGCACAGCCGGGTGCAAGCGCTGCAGGCGGGAGCTGAGGCGAAGGTATTGCATAAGTAACAACGGCCAGGTGAGTACGACGGGCTCTCCGCACAGCGCGGAGGGCCTTTTTGTTTTATAGTCAGTGGCCAGTGCTCAGTGTTTAGTGGTCAGCAAAGTCCGCGGCGGGATTCGGGCGACAACTATTTATTGCTGGCCACTGTCCACTGATCACTGGTCGCTGACCACCGCATCTCCATGAAAGCTGTTTACAACCTACGAGTGATCGGGGTGCTGCTGCTGATTGTCATGGCAGTAGGGACCGCGGGATATCACTTTATCGAAGGATGGTCGTGGTTCGATGGCTTTTACATGGTGGTCACTACCCTGACCACCATTGGATATCAGGAAGTACATCCACTTTCCCACGCCGGCCGCGTTTTCAACGTCATTGTGATTCTGACCGGCGTGTCGCTGGTTTTGTTGGGCGTGGGAGCGCTAAGCCAGGCTTTGCTAGAATTCGAGTTGCAGAGCTTCTTTGGAAGGCGGCGCATGGAGCGCGACATCGGACGGCTCGACGGTCACTACATTATCTGTGGCATGGGACGAGTCGGGCGCAGTGTGGCGCGGGAGTTGGCGGGGAAACCGGCGCCGTTCGTAATGATTGAGAGCTCCGAAGCGAAGCTGCAGCGCTATCACGCTGAGAATTGGCTAGTGGTTACGGGAGACGCGACGCAGGAGCAGATCTTACGCAGTGCGCAGATCGAGCGGGCTCGCGGGCTGATTGCCGCGACCACCACAGATGCGACCAACCTGTATATTGTGCTGACGGCGCGAGGACTAAATCCGCACCTGAAGATCATTGCGCGAGCCAGTGAAGACAACGCAGAAAAACACTTGCTGGCGGCAGGTGCGGACTCGGTGGTCTCGCCGTATTCGTTCGCTGGGCGGCGCATAGCACAGTCGCTCTTGCGGCCGCATGTGGTCAGCTTTCTGGATACGGCGACAACCCATCTTGGCATGGATCTTGAGATTGGCGAGATTCACATCGCCGACAAGTCCAGGTTTGCGGGGACGACGATCGAGAGCTCGCGGATTCGCCAGGATCGCGGCGTAATTATTCTCGCTATCAAGCGGCACGCTGGCATGAGATTCAATCCTGCGCCCGACGAACGCATTGAGCCTGAAGACTGCCTGATCGCCATGGGCGAACCCTCACAGCTGCGGCAACTGGAATTGACCGCAGCCTCTCAGTCATGAAAATCGTAAGCGCTGCGGAAATGCGAGCGATTGATCGCGCCACCAGCGAGCGCTTCGGCGTGCCTTCTCTGACGCTCATGGAGAATGCGGGCACGGCGGTGGCGGATTATGTGTTGTCGCACTATGCCTCGGTGCAACGCATCGTGGTTTTCTGCGGCAAAGGGAATAACGGCGGCGACGGTTTCGTCGCGGCTCGACGCTTGCACCAGCAAGGCAAGAAGGTCCAGGTGATCCTGCTGGCCGATCCTTCCGATCTGCGGGGCGATGCGGCGATCATGTTTGGCAAGTTGCCGAACGCGGCGATCGCTGTCCACTTTACCGAAGAGTTGAAGAGTGACCGGATGCGGCATTCGCTGCAGTCCGATCTTTACCTGGATGCGATTCTTGGGACCGGCTTCAAACCGCCGGTCACCGGGCTTTATGCTGACGCTATTGCGATCATGAATGCCAGTGCCGTACCAGTGATCGCCGTGGACATTCCTTCGGGCGCCGATGCGGACGCGATGGGGCCACAAGCCGGTGCCATCGCCAGAGCGGATGCAATCGTCACTTTTACCGCGCCCCGCCCGGCGCACGTGTTTAGCTTGATGACGGCGGGGCCTACGGTGGTAGCCGAGATCGGTTCCCCGCGAGAAGCGATTGTTACGGGTTTGCAATTGAACGTCATCACCGCGCACGACCTTGCCGCGCTGATCGCGGCGCGTCCCGCAGAATCGAATAAGGGTAGCTACGGCCACGTTCTGGTGGTTGGAGGATCACTCGGGAAGGCGGGAGCGGCGGCGATGGCTGGGGCGGCCGCTCTGCGCGCGGGAGCCGGGCTTTCGACGGTTGCGATTCCGGGCTCGGTGCTGGCGACCGTCGCGGGATTTCATGCAGAGTTGATGACCGAGCCTTTGGCGGAGACGGATGCGGGTACGATCTCGGCGAAGGCGCAGGATCGTATTCAGGAGTTGGCGAATGGAAAGAGCGTACTCGCGATTGGGCCGGGAATTTCGAGGAATCCCCAGACTTCTGAATTGGTGCGAGCCCTGGTCGCAAAAGTTCAAACCCCGATGGTGCTGGATGCCGATGGTCTGAATGCGTTTGAAGGGCGCGCGGAGGAACTGAACGGCAAGGGCCGCACGCTGGTGATTACTCCTCATCCTGGCGAGATGGCGCGGCTGGCCGCATCCACGATCGCCGATGTGCAGAAAGATCGGCTCGGAGTGGCGCGGAAGTTCGCGCGCGAACACGATTTGATTGTCGTGCTGAAAGGGCATCGCACGCTGGTAGTGCGGCCAGACGGTGAAGCCTGGGTGAACATGACGGGCAATCCGGGCATGGCTACTGGCGGCACGGGAGATATTCTGACCGGCATGACCGCAGGGATGATTGCACAGAATGTTAAGAACCCTTTCACTGCAGTGTTGGCAGCAGTTCATCTGCACGGACTTGCCGGCGATGCGATGCGTGAGAGGGTGGGCGAGCACTCGTTGGTCGCAACGGATTTGCTGCGCGGACTACCTGAGGCTTTCCGACGCACGCAGAATGCCGCCAGGGAAAACTTGGTGGGCTGGGATGGATAGAGCTTGCAGTTCCAAGCTCACCTGGAAAGGGCAAATGAATTGTTTTTCCTGAGGCTGCGGATCGACGTGCAGCATCCAGAATCTCCGTGACCGTGATATTGGTTTCAAGGGATGACAACCCGTCGGGCTTGATCCCGTTCAACACTACCGCCTTCAAGAGAGAAATTGAGTTGTCGTAAGGCGCTGGCAGAGCTGTAGCGGCGGCTTGTTCTTCCTGGCCGCCGGCACGGCGCACGCGAATATCATCCCGCTTCACGGTGATGACATATCCCGTCTCCCCGTAGACTTCCATGTCTTTGCGGTCGAAGGGCCAATTCCAGGAGGCTTGCACGATGGCTTGCGCTTTGGGATAAGTCAGGATAATGGTCGCCTCATCATCGACTCGCGGATAGATTTCAGGCTTGATCTGCTGAGTGACGGCGGTGACGGTTTGCGGGCGTTGTCCATCCATCAACCATGTCATCAAGTCGGCGCCGTAGCAACCGAAGTCGAAGAGCGCGCCTCCACCATTGAGCTTAGGATCGGTGAGCCAACTCAGGAACTCGGGACCGACGCCAATTTCTTTCGGGCCACTGTGGCCATCGTGGACGACGACTTTCCGTATATCGCCGAGCGCATGCTCGTGGACCAGATCGTATGCGGCTCGGTTACTGCGGTACCAAGTCGTCTCATAATTGACCAGGACCTGAATCTTGCCGGCGTCCGCCGCATGCTTGATGGCTAGTGCATCGGCCAGGCTGATGGCCAACGGCTTTTCCATCATGACGTGGACGCCGCGCTGGGCGCAGATTTCAACGACGCGGCGATGATCAAAGGTATTCGTGTAAACGAGCACGGCCTGCGGATGTTTTCGCGCGAGCATGCTTTCGAGGTCTGGAAACAGAAGGCTCGAGTCTAAGTGATAGCGGCTGGCGTATGAAGAGGCGAGGGACTGGTCAGGTTCCGCGATGCCAACGATTTCAATCTCTGGATTGTGCAGCGAATGATCGAGAAATCCCTGGACGTGGCCGTGGACCAGGCCAACGATGCCGACACGAAGCGGCGGCTCGTTTGCCGACCGCGTGGCCTGGCCTTGGAAATGAGTGGTTAGAGAAATTAGAAGAAGTACGTAAAAGCAGACAGATGAGAAGCAAGGCATTGAAGGACTCCTGGCGTGGAAGACGGAGATAGTTCTCGCGGCCGCAAGTCGGAATGATCGGTCGGCTAGGACATTGTATCAATAGTAAACAGAGTGCCAAGTGCTTGCATGCAAGAGACTTGGTCCGGCTGGAATGAGGCTAGCAGCGCGGGAATCCGGCCATTTGCTTCCGTAACCTGTTACCTGTACTGCCGGCGTGCCATAGTGAATCTACCTATGACCCACTTCCCCCAACCGCACCCTTCGAAGCGCGCGGCCCGGGTCCAGCTAGGAGATTCCGTCCTGGCTGCGATTCGATTAGAAGATGGCCGGCGTACAAAAGCCAAACTCCAAAGCATTTCCGTGACTGGCGGACTGCTGCAATTGCAGCATCCTCTTGGAACCGGCTCCTTTGTGGAACTCGCGTTTCAGACGCAATCGGGGCCAGTTCACGGCATGGCTGAGATCCTGACCCCGATGCGGAAGACGGCTGCGGGTGTGCTGCAACCGTTCCGCTTCGTTGCGTTTGAGGATGATGACCATCGTCGTTTGCGCACTTCGGTCGATCATGTGACCGATCGGAACTTGCTGGGACTGAAGTCGTCTGTTTTCGTGGTGCCAAAGACGATTTAGTCCTGACAAGCTTTGTGACGATGGCTGTCCCGGCGATGGGTGCAACGCTCTCGCTATACTAGTCCTGGTCTGCGCGCGGGATTTCTCTGCGGCCAGACTAGGGATATGACGCGGGAGATCACTACACACTCGCCGGAGGAGACGATCGCCTTCGGGCGCACGTTGACGGAATTGCTGGCTCCGCCCAAGCTGGTGCTGCTGCGCGGAGATCTGGGCGCCGGGAAAACCACGCTGGTCAAGGGAATTGCGGCGGCGTTTGAGGCGGCTTCGGAAGAGGATGTCACCAGTCCTACCTTCACGCTGGTGCACGAATATCGCGGGCCGCGAGCTAATCTCTACCACATCGATCTCTACCGCATCGATACGCAGCGGGAATTGGAGACGCTGGCACTGGACGATTTGCGAGACGGAAACAGTATTTTGTTGATTGAATGGGGAGAAAAGTTTCCGCGGCTGCTGCGGGAGCGGGATATGGAGATTTCTTTGGAGCGCGACGGGGAGAACGGTAGGCGAATCACGGTACGTGGAAGCGCCTAAATGGAATCTTCCTTACTGTGAACGGCCCATCCCGCGATCTTTTCATTTCATTGATGCGGTACAAAATTCTTGATTGCTTGCAGACCGTCTTTGCTTCCTGGAGTTAAGGCAAAATGGTCGCCGTCAAACTGAAAAACTAGATTCACGGTCTGCGCCGGTTCCATCGGGATTTCGGTTTCCCCGCATGATCCCTCACTGGACGGCGGCGCTAAGCCCCTGGTCTGTATCACCCGGACCGTGAAGCCGCTGTCTGATGGCAGTTTTTCAAACTTGTTGATTTCCTGCTCATAACAATAACCTCCTGCCGGAAAGCCACCCGCCATGTTTGCTCCGATGTCCTGAAGCAGCGGATCCGCGTGCAAGGAATTGTCTTTGTATGACACCGCGTTGATCCAATAACCAGCAGTTCCGAAGTGAGCGTCACCCGCGTAGCAGGCTAGGCGGTCGAGACCATCACGGCCCTTGAAGGATAAGCATTCCAACGGTTTGTCACCCTTAAAATAGGCTGACTTTTTCCAGATCGTCCTATCGCGGGTCAATAGGATGGAGCCTCCCAAACCGGAGGCATGAGACTCGCATCCCGCCATCACGAGCAAGAGTTGCTCAGCATTCTTGGCGGAAAAGTGTCCTTGATATACCGCCTGAAGATCGAATGATTCGCGATTGTTGCCTTGGAAATCTGTATACGAAGGACACACGGTACATTGAAAATTTCCCTTGGGATCAACTTTTATTGTGGCGTTGCTCTCACAAACCTCTTGCATGGCGCTGCGGTCTATCTGCCTGGCACCCGGGATCTCCTCGGTCGCTTGCGCATGGGATGAAATCGTAAGTACAACGATTGTGATAGTGACGCAGGCACTTACGTTTAGCAATGCAATCAGACCGCGCATAGGTTTTCATAACCTCGCTTCTACGGTGGTGCTTAGTCACGCTGAGCAAAGGAAGATTTGTCCGATTCGTCGTTTCTAACTTAATCCTGCGATAGGTTGAATAAATAGGAAAGGTCCCAGTCGAGACTAGAATCCCATGATGTTGTAGCCACAGTCCACATAAATCACTTCGCCAGTGATGCCGCTGCTGGCGTCAGAGGCGAGGAAGACTCCGGTCGAGCCGACTTCTTCCACCTCCACGCGGCGGCCCAGCGGCGCGCGCTCTTCGTGGCCCTTGAGCATATCGCCGAAGCCAGCGATGCCGCGGGCAGCTAGCGTCTTGATCGGACCCGCAGAGATGGCATTCACGCGAATCTTTTTCTTGCCTAATTCATATGCGAGATAACGCACCGAGCATTCCAGGCCAGCTTTGGCGACCGCCATCACGTTGTAGCGGGGCACGACCTTCTCCGACGCATAGTAAGTCATTGTGAGGATCGACCCACCATCTTCCATGAGCGGCGAGGCGGCGCGGGAAACGGCGATCAAAGAGTAGACGCTCACATCGAGCGCGATGCGGAAACCTTCGCGCGTAGTGTTGAGAAAGTCTCCTTTCAGTTCGTCGGCGGGAGCGTAAGCGACAGAATGCACCAGCGCGTGCAGCTTGCCCTGGCGCTCTTTCAGCGTGGCGAAGAGGCGCTCGATTTCCTCGTCTTTACTAACGTCGCACATGTAGGCTTCCGCGCCGGGTAGAGAGAGGATGAGGTCTTTGGCTTCCTGCTCCAGGCGCTCGTTCTGGTAGGTGATGGCGAGCTTCATGCCGGCGGCGTGCAATCCCTGAGCGATCGACCACGCGATCGAGCGCTTGTTAGCCACTCCGAAGACGACGCCGTTACGGCCTTGCAGGTCAGAGGACATGAGTGCTCCTTGGAATGGGAAAGAATAACAGCGAAGAGCGTGGGTTTACCACAGAGTCACAGAGACACGGAGAAAACCGAGTCCAAAACACAGTAGCTAATATTCTTTTTCCCTGTGTCTCCCTGGTGGACCAACTTCATTTTACTGCGCTGACCTCTTCGGCCGTGATCGTTCCGACGGGCCAACTCGCGGCTACGAACGACAACCCGTACACACAGGCCAGGATGGCGAAGGCTGCGACCAGGCTGACTTTGTGGGCGACTGCGCCAACGGCGATCGCGAGCACGAGTTGGAGAAATGTCCCGAAAAAATAGAACGTGTTCTGCACGCGTCCCATCAAGTGTTGCGGAACCATCTCCATTAGGCTCGTGTTCATGGCAATACCGCCAACGCCACGCGCCGAACCCATCACTGCGTACAGCAGTATCGCTGCGACCAGCCAATGCGAGACCGGCGCGCAAACCACGCAGGCGGCGATGATCGCCATGGAGAACGCGACTGAGCGGCGGCCGCCCAGGTTGGCGATGATCGCAGGAGCATAGAGGGCGCTGAGGAATGCTCCGGTGCCCCATCCGGCGTTGAGCCATCCGTAACCGACTGCACCCGCGTGAAAAACGCGTTCGCTTAGCGATGGCGTAACGACGACTCCGGTGATCATAGCGCCGAGAAATAATGCCCAACTGATGCCGAGCAAGATGACGGCGCGACGTGCGCGGAGAAAGTGCAGGCCTTCGCGCATCTCGCGCCAGAAGCGCTCGAACTGGCTTTCCGCGGCTAGGATATCGGCGCGCAATTCTTCAGGGCGCAGAACGACATGGCGTCCCTTGCGCACGGCGAAATAACACAAGAACGAAACTACATAAGTGGAGACGTCGATCAGAAGCACGCCGCCGAGGCCGATGTGGTTGTACATGAAGCCGACCAGCGCTCCGGCGATGAGCCATCCTCCCTGCACTCCGGCTAAAAGGAAAGTATTCGACTGGACGAACTCGCCTTCGGGCGTGAGTTCCTGGATGAGTGCAGTGATGGTCGGCCAGAACATCCAGAAACCTGCGGCGACGAGGGTGTTCATCAAGTACAGTTCCCAGACCTGTACGCGGTGCCGAAACGCAAGGATGGCGACC
>CAVZPC010000016.1:0-108633 GCA_963777005.1 uncultured Acidobacteriaceae bacterium
ACAACGTGACCTGACGCGAGTTTCAACCGCGAGACTCCGCAACCCTAACACGGTTGTGGAGTTAGACCACGCGAGGCCCTGATGCAGTGCAGGATTTTGAGGCGCGATGCCCTGATGCGGTTTAAAACCGAGACTCGAACGCGCTGATGCACTCGTCCGCAGACCACAGCGCGAACAGAGAGAGCATTTCTCCTTAGCCGCTGTTGTGAAGGGCGCAAGCACTGACGAACGTAGGTCGGCGAGTGGGCGGGACGCGCTAAAAAGCCTTATTCCTCGCGGTCTTCGTCAGCATCGCGATTAGGCGCCGTGAGTAAGTCGTGATGGCCGGGTCGGTCGTGCGCTGCGGCTGCGGCGCGTTGTCTTTCTCGATGAACGCCGTGGGATGAGTCGCGGCATACACCTGTTGCAGGGCGCGGATCGCTACGTGCGTGTAAATCTGCGTGGTCTTGATGTCCTCGTGGCCGAGGATCTGCTGGATGTAGCGGATGTCTGCTCCGTTCTCGTGCATGTGCGTCGCCATGCAGTGCCGCAGTAAGTGGCACGCTCCCACCTTGCCGATCTTCGCCGCCACGATGTGAACGCGCACCGTCCAGGTCAGATGGTCGCGGCTGAACGGTTCGCCTTCGGCAGTGAGGAACACCGTGAGGTCATCCGGCTCTAGCGCGACCTGGGGCCGCGCCTCGCGGATGTATTTGGTGAGCCACGCGCTGGCGCGTTCGCCGATGGGCACGTAGCGGTCTTTCTTGCCTTTGCCCTGGCGCACTACGATCAGCCCACGGTCAAGCTGAAGATCGAACAGTTTCAGATTCACCATTTCGATGCGGCGCAGTCCGGTGGCGTAGAACACTTCCAAGATTGCGCGATCGCGCAATCCCAGCGGGTCGGCGAGATTCGGCTGCAACATCACCTGCTCGATCTTCGGCACGGAAAGGATGTTTTTCGGCAACGTGCGCCCCAGGCGCGGCAGATCGATCTCCGATGCCGGGTTGTGCAGGATGTGATTCTGCCGCGTCATCCAGCGAAACCACACGCGCAATGGAATCAGCCGCGCGTGCTGGCTGCGAAACGTCAGCGGCTCGCCGTTCTTTTTGCGGTAGTAGAACAAGTAGCGCTGATAGCGTTCGAGCACCGGGCGCGTGATCTCGAGCGGTTCTCTCAGGCCATGCTCGAAGCCCAGTGGATAAAAAAACCGATGTGAACCAAGCGGTTCTTCACCGTGTGCTCGGAGTAGCTGCGCACGCACAGAGATTCTAGGTGCTCTCGCATAAGCGATTCGAGCGGCGTCTGCGGCGCGGCCTCCGGTTTGCGTTTTCTGGTGACGCGGGCCATCACTTCACCGTTGCGCGTGTTTTACGAGGCCGTGACCGTTCGCTTTGTGCGCGCCGTTCGGCTTGGCGATTGCAGCTATGACGGGATTTTCGGAACCGGAGGGAGGCACGCACTCCCTATATGCGTTTCCGCGAAGCCGCGGAGTTGAAGCCGAAACCGTTTCGAGTGTTGGTGATGCGTCATTTTTTCCGGGGCCGCGAAGTGCCCGCACCCCACCCGCGAAGTCACCATTTGACCCCGCGAAGTTGGACTCAGACCCCGCGAAGTTATCGTTACGATTCTTTTCCTCCTCCGCTTTGGCGAGTTGATAGACCACCAGTTGGCCCTGGTTCCCGCCGCGCCGCACCATCAGATATTCCATCTCTTCCAGCCGCCGCAGATGCGCCCGCAACTGGGTGTCGCCCCACCGGGTGTATTGCCGCACCGTGCGCCGCGTGAAACGGTATTCGTCGATCTCGATCTGCTGGCGTTCGCACTCCTGCTTCACCATCTCCTCGATCAGCGCGAGCAGCTGCGGGTCTGCGGTGGCAGCTCGTCGAGCGAAGGAATCAGTCACCGCGGCGAGCTACTCCGCAAGCTTCACATCCTGCTCCGTGGCCTCGATGTATTCCAGCGTGTCGCCTTCGCGTGTAATCGTCTTGATCTCCCGCTGGTGCTGGTGCAGCAGCGCGATGGCTTCGATCAGCGTCAGCAGTTTCTTGTGATCGCGCCGCGTCCGCGTCATGTAATCGGGAAACTCGCCCACGTCGTGGTTGTTCACGACAGTGATCGGCCGCAAGAGGCGCTGCGCGTTGCGATGCAGCTTGACCAGCTTGCCCGCTTCCGCCGCAACAGATGTCCTTCGATGGTGCGCGCCTCGCGCTGCCTCCGATGAATCGCCCGCGTCTGCTCCCGCTCCTCGTTCACGGTCAGCACAATGGAGCGATTCAGCAACTCCTCGTCCACGTCCTGCGCCGTGGTGGTGAGGAACAACATCACCGGGCCTTCGACCAGGTAGTCGTGCGTCACCAGTTTGCCGCTCACCGGGTCTTTGCCGGTCGAGGCGATCTTCAGCACGCCTTCCGACTGCAACAGCTTCAGCGGATAGGCGGCTCGGCTCCGCCCTCTTCCTGATGGCGAGGATTTTGTGCTTGAGATTTTTCTGCCCCATGTAGAACAGCGCCTGCCCGGTCATCGCCGTGTAGTTCTCGCGCTGTTCTTCCGGCACGAAGTCCAGCACCGCTTCCATCAGCGAACATTTGCCCGCCGAAGATGCCGACTGCACCACGATGGCCAGCGGTTTTTCCAACAGCCGGGACACCGCGGCCAGGTAGCATCGCTTGTTTGTCTCCTCGCCCACCACGCCGCATTTGTCGAAGTCCTCCAGCACTCGCTCCAGCAGGCGCGGATCGCGCAGCAGTTCCATCGCGGCCGTTTTCTCCTCGGCCGTCATCGCCGATTTCTCTTCCGCTGGCGCGAGCGTCTTGCTCAGCATCTCGCGCTGCAAGTCTGTAAGCACGGTCCACAACTGGCCCACCTCGCGGTGGATGGTCTCTTCCTTCGTCGCCAGCTCGTGCGCGGCCTGCTTGATGAACGCCGCGCGCCGCTGAAAGCTCTCCATGTCCAGCGTGTCGCCGTGATAGCAGGATTCGCCGCGCACGTTCTGGCCCGAAACCTTCACATTGACCTGCATCGCCGCGCGTCGTGCTTTTCGCGAGATTCAGCACGCGATACGTGCGCGGGCTGATGGTGACCACGATCTCCTCACCTTCGATTTCGACCTCCGGCGCGGCAGGCGCGGCCAGCGGCATCGGTCGCTGCGGCGGTTCTTCCTGGCGCACAGGTTCGGGATCGGCAGCTAAAGGAAGAACTTTCTTCTCCGTATCGGCTCGGAGATTTTTTCTTTAGCCGCTGTGGTTTGGTTTTCCGGGTTTGGTGGTTTCACTGGTTCGCTGCGCTCTTCCTGGCTGGCTTCGTCGTTCACTGTGGGTTTTGCTTCCTCGATCTGCGGCGCTGCGATCACAGCAAGCTTCGAACCGTCACCGTGGGCCGCTTGCCTTTGCCCAGCCATGCCGCGCTCTTCAGATACATGCCCAGCGACTTTGCGGCGGGCTGCTGCTTCAGCGCGAACTCGTTGGCGTCCTGGCCGTTCGGAAACTGCACCCGGAAACACTCGATGCCCATCTCCATGAGTTCTTCGCCGTGTTTCTCCGCGGCGCGTTCTCCTGCGTTCGTCGCGGTCGTAAGCGATGTAAATTCTCTTCGTGCCGTGCTTCTGAAACGCTGCTTTGATCTCGTCGGTAAATCCGTTCACCCCGTAGATCGTGGTCACGTTGCGATAGCCCGCGCACCAGAAGGTCAGCGCATCGATCAGCGCTTCGCACAGGATGATTTCTTTCGACACGATCAGCGCCTGCTTCGTTCCACACGCCGCGCATGCGGTCCTGGCAGGTACAGGTGATCGGCTGTTCCAGCGCGCAGATTGTGCTCGGCGTGATCTTGCGCCCGTACATCTGCACCACTTCGCCGTTCGAGATTGAGAGATCGGAATCACCAGCGAACCGCTAAGTGCTCGTGCCCGCTCTCGCGCAGATGCCGAGTTCTTGCAACCGTCCGCGCTGGTCTGCGCCGGCGACGCGGTTGCTTGTCGGCAGGCGGTAGCCCAGCGTGCGATTGGCAAAGCCCAGCCGGAACTGCTCCACCATCTCCGCCGATTGCAGGCCGCGCTTCACGAGATACTGCTGCGCCTCCGGCGACTGCTTCAGCGTCTCGTGGTAGTAGCTCACCACGATTTCCAGCAGCTTCTTGTCGTCATTGGTTTGCTCGATCAGCGGCGGCAGCTTCGGCACCGTCGAGATTTTCGGCGGCGGGCCTGCGTTGGGCAGCGGAAGGCAGATAGCCGCTTCAGCAACTCCAGCGCGTGGCTGAAGCTGATGCCTTCGGTGCGCATCACCCACTCGATCACGTGCCGCCTTCGCCGCAGGCCCTTGCAGTGCCACTTTTTCGACCGGATCGTGATTGTGAGCGCGGGTTGGTGTCCTTGTGGAAGGGGCACAGGCCGATCAGGTTCTTGCCTACCCGCCGCAGCTGGATGCCGCGCGCCTCCGCTAGCCGCTGGACCGAGATTTCCCGCTTGATCCGCTCCTTCATCTCTCCGGGAGTCGGGCCATCGGTTCTGCTCCTTCCGCTCGTTTTTCAGGCTTCTTCGAAAAAACCTGTCAAGAGGAAAATAAAATTTCTTGGTATCGGTCGAACTGCTTAAACTCGTTCCAAGGTTATACACTTTTTATCAGTCAACAGATGTCTTCCACTGAGGTTTCGGGAATGCAACTTACAATGGCGGCCATGCCGCGCAAAAATCCACGCGGGTCAGATTCGGTCTGCGACTGCTGGCGCTTCGCAAAGAACACAGCATGACCCAGGTGGAACTCGCCAAGGCCGCACGGATCACTCAGCTCTCGATTTCTGATTACGAGACTGGGCTGGGATTCCCGCCTGCGCCTCTGGTCGCGCGGCTCGCACCCGCCCTCGAGGTCAGCTCCGATGAGTTGCTGGCTAAAGCCACAGCCGCGCAGGCCTCTACCTTCGAGAAGGTCAACGCGCCCCGTGCGCGGCGCCTGTGGAAGAAGTTTCAACAGATGGCAGCGTTGCCGGAGAAGGATCAGCGGGCCGTGATGCGTCTCAATAACTCACTCAGCACCGCACGGGCTCTGAAGCCCGCGCCTCTTGAACTCTCCAGCCTCCCCGAACAACCATCGAACCGACACCGGACGCGAGACCGGACAGACACCGGACAAAGCCCGGATGCTCACCGGACGCCGCGTGCTTTCCGGCAGTGCGCCTTTCGTTGCGCCGAAGGCGCAAGGGATGGTGTCTTAGCTCAGATCACTTCCCCGGCTCCCATTTCTTTCTCACATTTTTTCGATGGCTGGAAGCAAACAGGAGCGGAGAGGGAGCCGGGTCAAGGGCGCGCGTCTTTGGCGCGTTCATCGGAGCGAAGCGCAGACCCTTGACCCGGCTCCCGCGCTCCGTACACTCTCCAGCGAAAAAGGGGAGATCACGCTTCCCGTCGCCACTGCTTTTTTCGGGTTGCGGTTTCTTCCTGGCCGCCTGCTGCAACTTGGCGGCGAGTTCGTGCTTCACTTCGCTGATTTGGTCCAGCATTTTGTCGAACACTTCCGGGGCCAGCTTCTCGCCTGCCGCCAGGGGCCGCAACACGTTGACCAGCAGCAAGCGGACGCCTACGATCTCGGCCAGCGCCGGATCATCGCTGGCTGACCCTCCCCGCAGGATCGCCTCGCGGCACCACTCGCCCAGCGTCCGACCGTCGGCCTGCGCCGCCGTTTCCAGTTGCGCGTACTCTTCCTCGCTCACTTTGAACCCGATGGATTTCGTGCGCAGCGGCGGCTTCACCATGTCCCGGCTTCCTCTCTCCCCATCTCAGCCGAGACTAGCAGCCACGCTTAAGAATCAACAAGTTCGCCTGCGCTAACTTCAGGTTGCTCTACAGCACCCGTCGGCGGGATTTTTTCCTTAGCCGCTCTGCTTTCAACAGGTTCGCCCACGGTAGCCGAAGGTTACCCCACAGCACCCTTTCAGGGGTGGAGTGTCACCCCCTCCACCCGACGCCGTAGGCGGCGCGCTTTTGAACTTGCCCCCGGCAGGGCACCTTGGGCAGGCAGGACACCCGAAACCCCGGCTCCGTGGCACCGCAAAAAAATCTCCCCAGAAACCCAGATTTCCGCCCGGACCCAGTATTAGACCTGTAGAAAGGGGGGATGAACCGATGGCAAGCAACTCCAAAAAGCAGCAGATCATGGCTGACCTCGAACGCCTGACCGCCGAAGCCGACCAGCTTCCAGAAGGCGACCAGCGTCAGCAGCTCGTGACTCAGATCGCCAACCTGAACGTCGAGTATCAGGCTGAGGACTAACCATAGCCCAGAGCCGCACGGGAACGTGCGGCTCTGGCAGTTCAAACCGGCAGCTAAAGGAAAAACTTTCCTGGGCACAACGGAGCCGGATCAGTCGGCGGGAACCCGGACGATTTTGATCTCTTTGATGGCATCATTCCGGTTGGTGTTGAAGGGGAACTCGGAGGCTTTTTTCAGGTCGTAAGTCTTGTAATCGATCCTCGTTTGTCCGGCTTCGCCGTATTCCACGGTCACGTAGAATCGGCCACGTTCTGTTTGCAGTTCCTCGATCTTCACCCGGCCCTCGCCCCTCCTGGGATCGAACGCCGTGAGCGTCACCTTCAACGCTCCGTCCGGACTGGTTACGCTGTCGTTGACTTCCACCATTTTGCCCTCTTTCCAGACGGTCTGGCCCTGAGCCTCACCGCTCCCGGATCGCCAGCCCTAGCTGCCCAGAAACGCAAACGGCAAGCATCCTAGCTTAGAGTCGGATGACCCCATTTAATGCGATCGCTACACCCACCACTCGCCACATGAACGTGCCCAGGCGAATGCTGCGGTCCGAGCCCGCGTGCTTGGATAGAGGGTTTTTCTCAGCGGCTCCCGGATGCTGAACGTAAAACTTAGCCCATGCACGGGTTTTCCACGTCGCAATCTGTCGTGCCATTGCGAAGATGAAAGCCCCTAAGCCAAGCAGGATGACGGCCCAAACTCTGTGCGGCATGTGTGTCCCGTGGAACGGTACTACTGCACCGATGTGATCCCCTCGGTGCCCAGCACATTTCTTCCCTTGATCTCCTCGTAGCAGTCTCCACAGACAAGCCTGACCTTGATCAGCGCCTCGCTTGCCTCATTCCACTCGCCTCCGTGGTCGAGGCGAATCTGCTGGCACTTGGAGCACCACGCATCGGGATGGGGATTTATCGTTTCATCAGAGGCAATGAAGAAACCCTGGTGAGTCCCATGTAACAGGTGATCGCAGACGTACGCTTTCCGCCTATCGCCATGTCTGTCACAGTGAACGGTTTCGTATTGGTTTGTAGCGGCTGATTCAGCTAGCCCCATGTATGGCTCCCTCACTCGGTTAGATTCCGATCCTTGGCCTCGCGATCTACTGCCCATCTGGCTTCTTCATACGCGGGAGTTCATACTTCGTGCCCTGTGGCTGAGTGTTCGATTTCGCGTTGTTGCACGTCGCGCAGGAGTTGACTGCGTTGTCCGCCGTGTTAGAGCCGCCCTGAGAGGATGGTATGTAGTGGTCTGTCTGGCGTGCATTGGCTGGAGTTGTTACCCCGGCCTGGGATTGCTGACTTGGCACCGTCTGAGTACCGCAGTACTCACACTTCCCACCGGCATTTGCATCTGCACCGGCTTTCACGCCTGGTGAGAAACTTCTCGATTCTATCGGACTGTTGTCAACGGCTCCCTGTTGCGATGTAGAGGCCGGTGTTCCTGTCGTGACGTTCGTGGCCGTTGTTCCGGGAGTCCCTTGCGACACGTTCGTTGGCGTTGTCGGTGGCGGCGGCGCAACCTGCCCACTGTTGTTTGGATGGAAGAAGCTAGAGATCGAACTTCCAAGCGAAGTAATGCTGCTTGCGGCATTGTGCAGCATTTGCTGTCCGGGCGGGCTGGAGAGGTAAGCCACAGCCATCGCCGTAACGACGATTCCTCCCTCGATGACACAGGCATCCTCCAAGCAGTGGCCGTCTGGGTCGCGAGTGGTAGTCGGGTTGTTATTAACGTAGCTGTAGAGATTGAGCGATTGGGGATTCCCGAACATGGCGTACGGAACTGCCGTGGGCTTCTCCGCCCAGTCGGGCGTCATAAACCGTCCGAGGCTGGAACCGTAGTAGCGGGCACCGAACATATCCAGGCCGGATTCGCTATCCCGTTCTTTGCCAGTGAACTTGTAGTGGTTGGGATCGCCGGCGCCGGCGGTCGATTGCACACCGCCATACGGGTAATAGTAGTAACTTTCGTCAACGTTTCCACTGGCGTCGCTAATCACGCTGGCCGACCCCAGATGGTCCGAGAAATAATAATGGACCGCGCCGCTGGGCCGGTCCACACGCGCGATGCGTGCGCCATTGAAAAAAATGTACTCCTCGTTGATGTTGCCGGTCAGGTCGGTTTCTGTCAGATACTCGCCGCCTGGACCGGGCCAGTACATGGTTCCCGAAGACTTTTCGATGCGTCTGCTGTCAGCGTCGTAGGAATAGGTCACACCCGCATCCGTCACCATTCTGTTTTCCCCATCGTAGGTGGGTGTGTTGCCAAGACCGTCATTAATAACGTTGCCCGCCGCATCGTACATGATGCCAATTCCGCTCAGCTGGTTTTGCACGGTGGCGCCAGCGCTTAGGCCTTCGGTGTAGCAGCTTCCCATGCCCGGGGCGCCTGCCCGGTTGTACAGGTTGGCCCAGGCGTCGATAGTGTAGACCTCGCTCCAGCAGTTCTGGGAAGTTGTGTTGATCGTGTTCGCCTGCGCGATTCGGTTCAATGTATCGTAGGCGTAGGTAGCGCTGCGGGTCGAGTCAACATTATTAAGCACCCGGAAGACGTTGCCGTTATCACCCGTTTCATAGGCGTTAAAGCTGCACGGCCCACTGTTTACCCCGACACCGAGATGGAAGTCGTAGCAAAGGCTGAATACCGGGTTCTGCCCAGCAACCCCGGCTGAAAGCAAAACTGGCTGCAGCCGGTCGTTGTAGCTGTTCGAAGTGACAATACCCGACCCATTGGTCATGCCGGCGAGAGCACCGTGAGGTGCGTAGGTTGCAGAGGTGACGTAGTTGTTGGCGGAATCGGTCAGCTGCCTAGGACGTCCAGCGCCGCCGACCGTATACGTGACAATATCCCCGCTGGGGTAGGTCAGTGTATTCAGTGATCCGTCCAGGTAGTACGTGTACCCGACCTTGTATTCGACGGCGGACCCCGAACCCTGGTTATTACGGGCCTCAAATATCGGGCGCCCCATCGAATCGTAGCTCCACTTCGAAGAACTCAACCCACCGCACATAGAAGACCTGCGCCCCACCAAGTTCGTTGATGATGGCAGGGAGGGGAGCGCGACTGTGCAGCCCGTGGGAGTTTTACCGTCGTAGCCATATTGGGCCGCCCCGGTGAGGAGGTTTACATAGGTCTTCTGGTAAAGCCGATTCAGCACATCGTACACATAATTTGTCGTTACCTGGGCTGTTCCAGTCTGTCCCGGCTTCGGAGCGACCCTGCTGGACAGATTGCTGTTGGCGTCGTATTGATACGTGATCGTTCCTGACTCTGGATTGGAAGCGCTCGTCAAACGGGACAAAGAGTCGTAAGCGAACGAACGTGGCCGCCAAGTTGAACTTGCCGCCGCACACGTCGTGAACTGTGTCGTGTCCGTGGCTTTTTGAACGGCGCAGAGGAGATTACCCAGAATGTCATAGGCATACTGCGTGACCCACGGGCTGGAGAGACCCACGTCCGAGCCACCACTGAAGCTTCCGGCGTTCGCTCCAAAAGATGGAGTCGGGAACTGACTCGGATCACTCGACGCAGAGGTGGCCGAGAGAGTGTAACCGTCGGCATTGGGACCGGTAGCCGTAGTGGTCAACGTGACCACATCGCTTGAGGCCGAAGCGCTCACATCCGAGTAGCACGTGCCGCCCAGACTAGCGGCAAGCGCACTGGCCACTGCTCCCGCAGTATTGTTTCCGGTTTCGCTATAGGGAACGCTCGCGGTGCACCCATTCACCGTTGCTGAGACTGTCCCAGAATCGTAGATTGTACTGCCATTCTGGCCCCCTGTGAGAGTGGAGCCTGATGTGGAGACAGGAAAGGAGGTGCCACTGAAGTACAGAGTATTAGTAGTCGCTGAACTCGCGGAGAGTGAATAGTCCGAGTAAGTCCCGGTCGCTTTGCTCGTGAGATTCACCGTGTTGTTACTCAAGGTTGCCGTGACAGGCGCCGATGAGTCGCCGTTGATGGCTCCTACAAGTCCGCTCGCGACGCTCGCGCTCGTGCTGTTCTGACCGTACGACGTGGAATCAGTGTGGCCATTTACGGTGATGCTAACAGTTCCGAGATCGTAGACCAAATGGGATCCCGGGGCACAGCTTTGCGACGCGACCGCGGGCGCGGGTTGACACCCAGCAACCGGACAGTAGCAGCCCGATCTCTCTGCACCAGAAACCGTGACGCTGCCCGTAGCGGCCTGCCCGGGCGTCGGAAGAGTCTCGATGCCGCTGCCAGAGATTGTGACAGTTGCAATTGCTGGTGTGGAAGGCACGTTGCTCGGCTCGTCGACTTCGGTCAACCGTCCCAGTCCATCGGTGTAGGTTATGCGCTGGTTGCCCACCTCATCGGTCACGGTAGTTAGAAATCGCGTGCTGTTTTGCGAATAGCTGGTCGCGACTTTTGCGCCGTCGGGCTCGGCGACTTGCGTTGTGCGCCCCAGAGAGTCGTAAGTGTGCGTAGTGATTCCGTACGTCGAATCGCCTGTCGTGCGATAGGGATTCGAGACCGTGTAGGCGTATCCTAACCCGTCGTAGCTTGTGGAGGTGTACGTGACTCCATCTGGATCCGTGCTCAGAATCGTCTGAACGGCATGCCCGACGCCATCAAAGGCTGCCGTACTCGCCTCACTGACTCCTGAGGAGATCAGCTTGGTCGTTGTGACGCTCGGTGAGGGGGTCGATGCATTATAGGGTGAGTCGTTGTAACAGTACGTCGTTTTGCCGTTGTCGGGATAGTCGATCTCACTCAGCCGGTCCAATCCGTCCGACAAACTGCACCCCGAAGGTGGGGTGTTGTATTTGTAGTTAGTGATTTGGCTGTTCGGATCCGTAGAACTCGTCAATTGCCCATCGGCGTAGCCATAGGCGAAGGTGGATTTGTGGCCTAGAGCATCGGTGATTGCGGTCACATAGGCGTTCGTCGCGCCTGGTGGCGTTCCGCTGGAGTAACTGTCGGCGAACGAGTATGTCGTAGTATGAGTCGTCCCGCTTATATCGCTGCACGTGCTGTTGCCGCACGGGTCGGTCACCGTGAGTGCCTTGCCCGTTTCGTCGTAGGTATAGGTTGTAACCGGCGAGGTTCCGGTGCTCCCCCATTGCGTCTTTTGAGTTACGTTACCGCGTGACGCAGTTGAGCTTGGCCCATAATTAGTCTCGTCGTGCTCCGTCAGGTTGCTCACGCCTGTGACCGATGGTGCTCCGGCGGTGCCACACACCGTACTTGTGCTGCCGTTATCGTAAAAGTAGTCGGTTTCAGCATAGCGGTTGCTGCTTCCGTCTTCCACAATGACTTGACAAGGACGGTCGTAAATATAAGAACCCAACGGATTAACCGGGAAGGACTGATAGTTCGAAATTGTCTGTCGTGTGGGCGTGGTTGTCTGCCCATAGTCATATTCGCTCTTGTTGGTGACAATTCCCAGATTGCCGTAGTTGTACGTTACCAGGGACGCCGGATTGGGAGAGGGTAATATAGTTTGCTCGCTTGCCATCAGGTACTGATTTACCCAGGTTTTGTTGACCGTCTGGAGCACGGTCCCATCCCAGCTGCTATAGACGATCTGACTCTCCACCGGGACCTGTGTGCCGACGGCGCTGGGAGCGTCCGGAGGGGGCGCTATGTTTACCGGACTGTAGGAGTACGATGTTTGAAAGCTCAATCCCCTACTCGCACTTCGTACCAAATCGTATGTAGTGACGCCCGTGCTCTTGGCTGTCCAGGTAGTGGCGCTTTCGTCTTCACCGTTATCGTGCCAAGTCGTGCTGTAAGTGAAATCCTGCTCTTCAGCAACGGTGGTCCCGTTGTAGCTGACTTGGCGCTTCACAATCACTGGGGTGCCGAACCGATAAAAGCAATGCGCGCCGTAACCGGCCGTCAGAACCGCTGCTCCGATAAAGGCTTCCGATTGCGAATTAAAACCCCAGGTATATTGCACCCAAGCGCCGGTAGGATAGACAATTTTATTCAACAGCCCGTAAGTCGGGTCGTAAGAAAAGGTATAGCTCCGGCCATTCGGCAGCGTCAGAGAACTAAGAACTGCAGAACTACCGTTCGGTTGATAATTAATAGAAGGGCTGCAACTGGAATTCGGGGTCTGATACATAAGATCAGCACCCGATCCGTAATTCCATGTGGCGGTTGTTCCCCAGTTCAAGCCATAGGAGTTTGGAATTCCAGACACTGTCACCGTGTTACCGGTTGTGCCGAAACCGTTCGAAGAAATCACCGTCCGACCCGCCGTATCAGTAGCTGTAAAAGCACCGCTTCCATGGTCGAGGTAACTAATTACGTTGCCGTTTCGATCCTCTACTGAGGTGACCAGGCTCGCCAGTGCAACTCCTGCTGTCCCTCCAGGGAACGTGTAAGTTGTACCGTCAGCATCCTGCACCGTTAACGCCTGGCCGACTTGAGCAGACACCCAAGCATCACCCCCCGTTAAGGAAGTCGAATATCCAAAGTCCTGGCAGTCACCACCTGCCAGCAAAATCACAATCCCGTTCCCGCTAGTCAACGCGTGGCGAGTTCCCTGGGCATCGTAAAACACCAAGCCAGTATCCAAATTACAATAGATGGGGTCGCCTGCAGACGTTCCCTTCTGCTCAACCGATTGAGCAGTTAACATGGGTGCAGAGTACGACCAGCCTGCCTTAAAGAGATATGGTAACGTGCCGCTCTGTATTGCTCCGGGAATCGCTGCATTCGAGTCGTACGAGAAGGCAAAAGGCAGCGTCAGACCACGGCCCTTGGGCACGGGCACTTGAATGCGCACGCTTAGTGACCCGTTGGCAGGATTGACTGTCTCATTCAGCATGTGGAGGTAGTCGTGTCCCGCTCCTGGGATCGGCGTGGCCTCAACGTCGCTGACGTTGGTGACTTGGGCTTGGACCGTAGCCGTGAAAAATGCCAAACTTGCCAAAAGGACAAGGCGAATAGAGGCGATACTCGCGAAGCGTGCCATCGAAGCGTTCCTCCCGACGAATGAACAGACTGACTCTCTCCGACGAATACCGAGTCAGGCCATGCGACTAACTTGTCCGCACTCGTGCGCTGCAAACCTCGCCAGCGCAATCCATCCATACTTCAGGGGAAGCAGCGAGAAGGAAAAATTGACGGAAAGAAACAACCCCGTCACCCGCCCCCGGGAATCCTGCCCGCAGTGAGATGAAGAATATTTTCCGATGCCCGCACTGTCAACAGAAAACTAACAGAATGTGCCTACGTTCGCACGGATGAGTGATGTTACTCACATTTTCGCTTTCACGGGGAGGTCTCGCACAAGTTTTTATCCGTCGTTCGTTCCCGCACAATCGAGAACGCCAAGAACGTTAGTCGTTGCTTTGGATTTCGGTACCGTTGGATTGCAAAAAATAATCTTCACTAGTACGTGACGGTAACGCTGACTGTGCCGAGCGACCTCGTGGTGTTCGTGCCGGTGGCAGATGCATTCACGGTGATCACATAGGTCGAAGACGTACTGCCTCCTCCGCCACCGCTACCACCACCTCCTCCGCTGCTACTCCCACCGCCACACGATAGGGTGGCAAGCATCAGTGCGAGCAAGAGCAGCGCGGAGGCCGCGCGTCGAACCCGCCCTCGCCCTGCGCCAGCTATACCAAGAAGAATTCCGAACGGAAGGATGGAAGCTAATAGCAAGAATCTCTTCGTGTTTTCTCTGCGAGGGAGGGTCGAGGCCGAATAGGCAGAAGTGACCGTTATAGTCGTGCTCTGTGGACTGGTTGCAGTCGGCTGCAACATCGCTGGTGAGAAGCTGCACGTCACTTGTGCGGACCCGCTGCAGGCGAACGACACTGTTCCTGCAAAGCCCGCGGTCGCGTTCACCGTAGCGGTGAGCGAACCACTGGCTCCCTGCCCCATGGTTAGCGTGGACTTGCTAAGCGAGCCGCTGTAGTCCGCTACATAGAAGGGGAACGCAGCAGTATGAGTGAGCAACCCGCTGGTCGCTGACACCGTGAGGGTGTGAGTTCCCACAGAAATGCCGGATGGCGCCGAGACTGTCACATTGATCGGGTTCGGCGCGGTCCCGGCAACCGGGAAAGAGCCGCCCGTGCAACCGCCGCCGACATCCGAACTGCAGGTTACATTTACGATCGCGTCGAAACCGTCAATGGGCTGGGCGCTGAGACCGATAGTCACTGTCCCCCCAGGGGGCACCCAATCCGTCGCAGCATTCGGGGGCTGCAAGCTGAAGTCCATGATATTCAGAGTGAATGCCGCGGAGGCTATCTCGGGCCCGCTAACGACTCCAACCGTGAATGGATAAGCACGAGCCACAATACCCGACGGAACGGTCACGGTCATGCTCAACAGTGTGTTGTCGGGATATGGAAGCTGATCTCCTGAGAAAGTACAGCTTGCGCCAGCGGGCAAACCTGAGCAAGTCGGAGTGTAAGGAGGAAGACCGTTGATGAAGATTTGCCCCGTCCCATTTCCCGGAGAGGTTGTTTGTACTGGGTTACCGGCCGCGTTGACGATCAAGGGCTGAACCATGAGATTGAACGACTGGCGGGTAGTTACGTTGTTGTCAGAAGCAACTATAAGGACGGGGCCTCCGCCTTGAGCTGACGCAGTGGTATTGACCACGACGGTAGTACTAGCCACGGCCGCTGGCGAAACAGCAAGAGTGCCCGATCCAAATGCGCAGGTCGCTCCCGAGGGCAATCCCTGGCAACTCAGCTGGACCGTTGAACTATAGCCTTGCGACGATGTGAGACTCACAGTGATCGGCGTAGTGCTCTGAGTGGGATAGATCACCTGATTAGCGCTCGACGAAATACTCTCGCTGAAACCCACGACGTAGCTCTGCGAGGCGTAGGCAGTGGCGGTGCTGGTTCCAAGTTGCGCCTGAATGTTGAACACTTGATGCCAGTTGTAGGTCGGAGACAGGGTGTAGCAAAACTGCTGGCTCAAGGCTTCAGCAGGGACCGTGACGGTGGCAGGAAGAACTACTCCTGAAATGCTGCTGGAAAGCGCGATACTACTGTCCGATGTACTCGGAACATTCAGGAATACCCACCCACAACCCGAAGTGCCAGTTATCTGAGCTTCCTCGAGCGCCAGTTGCAAAGCAGGCGCTGCAGTTCCCTTGAACACATGCATCGACGAAGTGCCACCGTCGATCTCCAGTAGATCTGAAAATGTCGTTCCGTCCAGGATGTGGGCATAGCCAGGAAAGAAATAATCCTTTTGGAAATCGAATACATCATAGGTGGGGGTGAAGGTGCCGTCGCCGTTCCCCATAAGGATCTGGGCATAGGTGTCATTGTTTGATGGACTCACTTGCTGATAAGCAGTTTCATCGGGCTTCCCGTCTCCGTTCAGGTCCGCGACCATGGAGGAAGTCATGGGATCGCCGAATTGCACGAAAGGTTCTGCCTGTTCCGGTATGCCGGCATAGGGAGCATAAGAACTGCTCTGGGAGAAGGTCCCAGAAGATTGACCCAGATAAGTCGTGAACGTCGGAGGCCCAAAGGTTTCGGTAGTTCCATCTGGCCAGAAAAAGTTGTAGCGCACAATGTCGAGCCATGAATCGCCGTTCATGTCGGCCATCGTCATCGGCTGAAACGAGCTAAACAACTGCCGACCCGGCTGAAAGGTTCCGTCGCCGTTCCCCAGGAATTCCCATACATAAGAGGAAGTTGTCCAATACCCGTTACTGGTGTCGTAGACAAGAACATCCAGTTTGCCGTCCCGATTGAAATCCCCCACGAAGACGCGAGCGACCGCCTCTGCGGAATCGCTGAACGCGACGCTGGCGCTGCTCCGGAAGGTTCCATTGCCGTTGCCCAGAAAAGTTGTAAGAACCCAGCCCTCTCCGTTCGGGTTCGCGCCAACGGCTACAAAGTCCAGGTTACCGTCGCGATTAAAATCGCCTACACCCATTTCCCCATCGGCTCCCGGAGTCGCAACGAAAGTTGACTTTCCAAAGGTCCCATCCCCATTGCCGGGCGCGAACAGAATGTATTGCGCGCCCGTCGAGTAATTCAGACCCAAACCGATGCCAACGAAGTCGAGATGTCCGGTATTGCGGAAGTTGCCCAGGCGATAGTCGCCCATCCATTGTGACGTAATGCTAATTCCAGCGTCCGAAGGCACGGGGCCCGCGAAGCGTCCCGTACCGTCGTTCAACATCGTGGTGATGAAATACTCTCCGTTGTAACCCTCATCGAGCAGCACGACATCTGGCGAGCCGTCCCCATTCACATCCGCGAACGACGGAGGTGAAACTGGAGCATTGAGCACGCCGACGCCCGGCAAACCGATCCATTCGCCCTGGGGAAATCCGAACCCGCCGGAACCGTCGTTTATGTAGACAGTTGCTGTATCGGTATCCGGACTGGCGGACACCACGTCGGGATGACCGTCGCCATTAAAGTCGGCAACGGCCAGCGAATACGACATTCCTGTGCCAACGTAGTCCCGGCCGGAAGAGAAATGGCCATTTCCATCGCCGAAGGCAACGCACAGCATATTCCCGGCCACGTCTCCGAAACCCGTATCGAGCGGAATTGCGGTGGTGACGATGTCAAGATGGCCATCACCATTCATGTCGACCATGCTCACCGCTGCGTTACTGTCTCCCATCGGTACCGCGGTCAGCGGGCTGAAATTGCCACTGCAATCGCCGGTGGCGATCCAGACATTTCCGTCGAAATCGGCGATGATCGCGTCCAAACAGCCATCGCCGTTGACGTCAGCCAGCGCTCCCGCCAGCACAATGTTGAATGGACCAGTCTCGGCCACAACCGCCCCCGGTGTAAATGTTCCGTCGCCAGCGTTCAGATAAACCTGCGAGTTCTCATTACCGGGCCCAGTGATAAGCACGTCAGGCAAACCATCGTTGTTCACGTCGCCGGATACAATGCTGTCTGCAGTACTGTAAAAGCCAGGATTCAGACTGACGACTGGCGCTCCAAAGGAACCCGTGCCATCACCAAGTAGGGTCGCGAGATATTGGCCGGGGCCTAGCTGATTGGTGCTGACCGTCACCATGACGGAAACAATGTCGAGCTTACCGTCCTTGTTGAAATCGTCGACCACCAATGCCCCGGGAGGCTGCGGCAGCACGTACTCCTGCTCATAACCGAAAGTCCCGTCTCCGTTGCCGAGCAACACCCCAACTGTTGAGGTGTCGAACTCCGCCACGATCAGATCCAGTACCCCAATTCCTCGCAAGTCAGCCGTCGCCATGTAAACCGGAGTCAAACCTTTGGTCAAAGGAATGATTTGAGGGAGCTGGAAGGTCCCATCTCCGTTCCCGAGATAGATCCAAAGATCATTCGTCCCACCGTCGGCAACAACGAAGTCCATATGCCCGTCTTTGTTGAAATCGCCGGTGACTACAGAATTGGAAATTGCTCCTGCGGGCAAAGAGGCTCGGAATTGAATTCCGGGGAAAACACCGGAAACCGCCGACTTCTGGAGTTGTGAATGAATCTTGCTAGTTGCGCGAATCCTGGACTGCAACTGGCTTGACCGGGCCGCCTCCCGACCAAGCAGATATTTGCCGGGCGTTGGTTTCTTGGGATCGGTCGGAACCTCTGGATGCTTGGACTGCAGGTGCCGCTCGATGGCAGCTTTGGAAAGCGCTCCACTGTCGGGTTGGGCCTGCCGGAATTGCTGGGCCCAGCCGATAGTACACACCGAGAAAGCGAGTACAACACCCAACGATATTCGCCCGAAAGTCAGTTGCATTGCCTCTTCATGTACGGTCAGCGCAACACCGACCAAGTGTGGCCCACAAAAATATTACCTTCCTGACGAAACGTCAATGATCCCAATGATGCGGATGATGTGGCGGCGGCGTTCGGAAGAAAACAGTACGAGGCTCTAGTCGTCCCTTGCTTGGTGACTTGGGGTAGCCCAAATCAACTGATGGAGTCCACAGAGCGACTGGACAAGTTGCGAGTTTCGGATACCGCTTCCACGCTCTGTCAGGGCGTCTTCAAGCATGGCTTCGATCCGTTTTTCTAGTTGTACAAAAACCCTTCGTCCCTTTCGAGTAGGAACAACCGCAAAACGGCCCCCTTTCGCGCGAGGAGCTGGTCCTTTTCGGGCTAAGCCACAAGATGCAAGATTCTTGAATGCGCGGCTGGGCGCGCAGGCGTCGCCGACCAGCACTGTCTTCAAACTCATAAGGGTTTGTGGTTGTTTCCTTAAAACCGCACCCAGCACAAGAAATTCTTGAAGCCCCATCTTGTAGCTCTTCGCGCTATGTAAGGCAGTCGACGCGATTCCGTGCAGGAATGCCGAGACAGCAACCGCGCCCATAACGTCACGTCGCCGGGCAACGTCTTTATTCCCCGCGATCTCGCACTGGTTTTCGGATTGAAGACTTGCAGGTTCCGAACTTGCCGATTGCAAACTTGCAGGTTGCAAACTTGCAGGTTGCAATATCGTGGCCGACACCGCTGGCATGAAGCCGGTAGTCGGTCGGTCCGCATTGACCATCTGGCCATCGGCCGTCCCAGAATCTCGGATGTACGTTCTCACTAGGGCCAGATTGTGTCCGAAGTCTAACCGATCGCCTTCCAATGTCTGAACTTTTTTTGGCATTTGACGTCGTGGCATCTTGCAAGTAGGAAACCACGACCTATTCAAAATGAAAATGATGCACGTCACGTGTCTCGGGTCAGATGCATTGATGATTGCAAACAACACCCGACCATTCTCAAAGATCAGGCTGGCACTTGGATTTTCGGCACAGTTTTGGCCCAAGTGAATTCTGACGGATCATGGAACTAGGGCCAGAGGATCGGCCTAAGTCAACGGCGGAGATGAGTTCATGTTCTTAACGTGTGCCCAAAATCAGGAAATAAATAGCAATCTGTTGGGGGACGGCTCGTCAGCGAGCGAACGATCAGTTCTTCGTGCTTCGCTGGAACCTCTCTCCCATATCCCGCAGCCATGCGCAGAGCCGCATGCCGTTGAGGAAGTCACCATCTCGAAGCCGAGGCGTGGCCGGCCAAGGCTGCCACGCTGTGAGTGTCCCTTGTGTGGCCGTTCGACACGACTGACCCATACCTATTGTTGCCAGCATTGTGGTCATCCACGGACGCCTGCTGGGACTTCAGGAGACGACCTGAGATCAGTCTGGATTACCTGGGTAGCCTCGCACCTCTGGACACATTTCGGGACGGGGACCCTCCCGTGGCCAATGGATTCCAGGATCGAGCACGAACGTCTCGCGATCCAGAATTATGCCCGGAGGTTCTTCTGTAAGCTTCGCCGGTGCTGGCAACCAGACATCGCCTGGTTCGCGGTTCCGGAATCCGACTCCTATGGCCAACTGCACATGCATTGGATATCGTGGTCCCCGAACATTCCAAACGGCGTGATGAGGGATGCCTGGAAGGCCAAGTACGAAGGGTTTGCAGATGTTGGACCATACACGTCTGGAGCAAGCGTGTATAGCTGCAAAACTCTGGGTAGTTCGGATATGCACTTCGTAGGCGGATCCTGGAGGCGGCACTAACTGATTGCTCGGCATTTCGCTATCAATGGAGCAGATAAAGAAATCGGCCTAGAATTAATCAAATGAAACGAAAGTTCATTCTGTGCCCCGACATCAATCCCTCCAGTTTCGTCCTGTTGTTTGAGAGGGGTACAACCGGTTCATCCTGGAGTGTGCGTGACTACTCGGAGCCGGACCGGGTTATTCTTCGCTACGCTCGTGAATTCGCGTTTGACCTCCGCGGCTTGCATGAGCGGACGATCCAGGAAATAGATGCCCCGGCAATTCCAACGAACGAACTGCGATCCTGGCACCAGTTGACCCTTGAGACGAATGTTGCATTCATGGATACGAAGAGCCAGACCGGTTGTCCCGAGGATCTGCCGCCCGAAATCAATCAACGTCGGGAGCCGTACAGCCTACTGGACGCAGATCGCCTAATGGCTCTCCCCAAGGCGCGCAAAGAAGAGGACATGAGGCGAATGCTCCACTCGCCTAACAGCGAAGATTGGGTAACCTGGAATGCTTTCGCGATTGTAGAGAAACTGGCTTCGCAAACTTGGTGGAAACACCTGGTTCGTCTGGCGCAACAAGCGAATCCGATGGCGATCCTACCAGGGAATTGGGAGGAGACGCCCGTCGTATCGTTGTGGCGCTGCGTTCCTTCGCCAAAAGAATACGAAAGGGCTAGTCGGGAGAGAATGCGAGGTTCCTCCGTACCGGCAGTGGTCACCCGCAGCAAAAGAGCGAGTTGGGTAGAAGGCGAGTCGGAAATAGATGTTTCTCTGAGAAACGCTAGCTTGACAGTTTTTCTCGAAGCCAAGCTTGGCTCGGACATAAGCCTGCGGACTACTAATGACCCCTCGCGGAATCAGATCGTTCGAAATATCGATTGCTTGATAGAAGAAGCTGGCAAGACAGTTCCTGTCTTCTGGATGCTAGTGCGAGACTCCGGAGCGGGACGGTCTTACTCGCAACTTCTTGCAACGTACCGAGAAAATCCTTCGAAGCTAGCGGAGGCGATTCCTCACAGGGATCCTTCGCTCGTTGCGGAGATCGCTCGACGCCTCAGCTTGATCCTTTGGAAAGATTTCTTGGCGGTCGCTGAAATCACCCCCACGACCGACAAACTCATATCTTCGGTGTATGAAGAATTGCTGGCCCGGGTTCGATAGTTGAGTTCGCACCTCCAGATTACGAGCCATCGACCCAAACGTATGAATGTCCTGTTAGGCTGTCCTTGATGCCCGACCCAGCCGATCCGCTGAACTGGAGTCGATCTTTGGAGCTGGGCGATACGGAATAGCGGATTTCCAGTGGGGGAGAAGACGAACGAGCTACGTGGTCCTCCGCCGCCTGCCGCACGGTCCGAGCCGCCGCTTGACTGACACAGTCGGGCGAGCAGACTCGGACGGATGGTGGCTCACAGCAAGAAACGTTGCCGACACACGCCCTAGCTCATTCCAGAAGAAGGGAGTTTCGCGCCTTTATCTGTGAGCCATCCCCTTTTGTCGTCTTTAACAGCCAATAGGGAAGTTTGGCTTTCAAGATGGGTTGCGGTCCGGTCTCTGAAGATGTCCTGCCTCCGCCAATCAAGTCAACCCTCTTCGTACCAATGGAGACCAATGCGACCGCCCGCCTCCTCCCATCCACGATGGGAGAGCCGGATTGCCCCGCAAGCGTTGGTCCAGTCGAGAGCGCAGTTCCCCACATGGTCACATGGACTTTCAGAGTAGTGGGCTGCCACGATACGCCGTCCAGTGCGAGCATATATCCTTCGCCCGTCTCCGGGGCGGCAATGATGAAGGGCTTGCGCACATTCACCAGACGCTCATACGCCTCGCTCTCTTCTCCGAGTTCTTGACTATCGGGTTCCCCAAGGATGGCTAAGTCGGAAACCGGATCAAAGAACAAACACTCCGCCCATACGCTGGGTTCTTCCCCCAGCGGGGCAAGCAAATTTGCGTAGGTGGTTTCCTGATAGGTATAGCACGGCATCACCGGCGGGTGAGGTAAACAGTGTGATGCCGTGACTACCAGTTTGCGACGAAGACGTTTGAGACCATTCCCAAAATCAAACAAAGCGTAATGCTCAATAATGAAGCCCCGCCCCTGGTCGACAGTAACTACATTCAGATTCTTAGGGTCTCGCATGTTCAAGTACGGCCTCTCGCCGGTCGCAAGCTTTGAACTCTCGAATTCCGTGAGGGTTTTTGTGCCTGTGAGGATTCTTTTCCATTTACTTCATTAGTCCAGAACTTGCATCGTTCATAAATTCTCGCTCCGTTGAGAGGGTGTAGCTCCGCCCGATCCTGCGAAGAAATCGACATTATCCCGGTTTCTTTACGCTCGGGCTGTAATGTCGCTCACGAGTCTGAGTGACTTCTGACAACCCGTTCTATACCCGCCTTTTAAACACTTTTGGTTTGAACTGTTCCGGATTGCTACGCCGGAACGCCACGACTAAAGCAAGAACCCACCGGTGCCGCAAGCTGGGTCGTGGATGGTCTGCCCCGGAACCGGTCGCATCACGTCGACGATGGCCTGGATCAGGGGACGCGGTGTGAAGTACTGTCCCGCGCCGCCCTTAACGTCGGCGGCGTTTTTCTCCAGCAGACCCTCGTAGGCGTCTCCCTTCACGTCGGCATCGAGCGAGGTCCACTGCTCTTTATCAATGAGGTCGGCGATCAGGCGGCGCAGCTTAGCCGGGTCCTGAATCTTGTTCTGCGCCTTGCGAAAGATCACGCCCAGCATGCCACGCTCTTTGGCCAGCGTCTCCAGGATGTGCCGGTAGGTGGATTTCGAGCGCATCGCCTTCCACATCCAGCAGGCTGGGCCAGTCGTAGCCCTTGGGGATAGTCGAGGGCTTGTTGAACGGCGGGCGCGTCTGCTCATCGGCCATCTTGAGGAAGAGCAGGAACGTGAGCTGCTCGACGTAGTCTCCATATGAGAGCCCGTCGTCGCGCAGGACGTTGCAGTAGTTCCAGAGTTTTTGGACGATGCCGTTGGAGGTCATATACCTGCTTTCCGGAAGAATCCGGAAATATCCGGAAACGGATTGGGCAAACAGCCAATTCTCGCTATTCCTTGTAATGCATTGATAAAAATGTACTTAGCGTAGTTATCGCAAAGCGTAATTCGCCTCAAGCGGCTCATTCCGGAAGCTGAGTGTGGCGCAGACTTGGCGAAGCTGATCCTCGAAGTTGTAAACGGTCGACGCGACCATCAAATTAAGTTTGCGCGCCTTGGGCATATTTCAACAGACGGCAGTGCCTTTTGCATAAGGGCCCGAAGAAGCCTTCCTGGATCTGCGTCGAGAACCGTTGCTGCTCGATACTGCGTTTATAGCACGCTCCGCTCGGATGCGCTCCAGCAGCACCGATGCAGGCTCGTCGTTGGGATCTTGCGGCACTAGCTTGCCTTCGAAGGCGCGCTTTAGAATTGACTGCCGAAGGCGGTCGGCACGAAGCAACATCCTCCGCGTTTCTGCTTCCGCCTTCGAAACGTTCGTAATTTGGCCCTCAGCCACGGCCACTATTCGCCGTTGTTCCGCCAGCGGAGGCAACGGAATATCGAGCTTGGCCAGCAGGGTCGTATTAAACCCTGCTCGGGTCGTACCGATTGATGCTTCGCGCGCCTGCCTTTGAATGTGGCTGGCGCCCTCAAACACGATTCTCAGATATTCAGGCAAACACACATCGGGGTGTGGTCGAGCACGAAGAAGATGAAAAGTCATTAACCACCCTGCTTGGTGCGACCGTGCCACCGCGCAGCGACCCACGGTGCCGGACCGCGTGAACATGACGTCGCCAGGAAGGACCCTGTATCTTTCGAACTGCCGAGCCTTCAGGGGCGGCAAATGGTTAAGTTTAGTCTCCTCAAAATATCCCCATTGAACACACCCGACGTTCAACACCGGAGTCCCGTCCGCTGCGAAGTCCTGCGAGCGCATTGACATCGGCCCAACTTGAACCACTTCATCCGGTTCGGGCCCTAAGTCGCGAACCTTGGCCCACGTCCATCCCAGCGGAAGCAGATTCTGCTCTTGTTCAGTCAATTCTGGCACCACTCCGGCCCCCCAAAGCCTTCCGGCTCTCCGCTTATTGTTAGTCCCAGCAAGTCCTCGGGCGCGGGCGAGGAGTTGCTCGCAAGTTTCGTAGGTGCGGCTCTCCTTGCGGGCAAGTTCGGCTTCGGTGGGGACGAGGCGTCCTTCGCAGGCCGCCTTGAGCACCGCCGCCCGATAGCGCTTCATGTTGGCCTGCACCCGCTTGAGCGCTGCTACAGCGGCGTCCAGTCGCGTAAACTGCTTTTCGATTTCGGCGACGATGCGCTGCTGCTCTGGCCTAGGCGGCATCGGAAACTGTTGCTGACGCAGAAACTGAAAGTGCCGACTGTACCCCCGGTCTGGGAGCGGGAGCATCGGGATAAGATAGGCTAAGTACCGCGCTGTGAAGCACGCTGTTGGAAGCAGTAGCTTCACGCCCTGAGCACCCACAGCGAAACGCTGTTCGACATATTTCACACGTCTCGTGTGGTCTCCAAAAATCACCAGGGGCAGCGGTCCAGTGTATTCGGCGTCCGTGCTATTGGTGTAACCACCGATGAACAGTTCGCCCTGGTCGATTACGGGAAGCGAGCCAACTGAGACATAGTCTGATTGTGCAATACGCTTTCCTTCGTCCGGGATTACTTCGAAAGTGTCCTCGAATCCGAGCGAGCACCAGGAATTAGGCAGCCCGCCGATGCTCTCATTGGCAGTCACTGCACCAGCACCTCGTTCAATTCCTTCAAGATCGGCTCCAGCTCCTTCCCAAACACCTGGTAGGCCTTGCCCAGCCCACCGCGCTGCACGAACGGTTCGTACTCGAAGTCTTCGGACTCAATGGTCAGGCTGGCGGCAATGTGGTCGCGGATTGCTTCCAGCCACTGCCGCTGCTCAGCGGTGAACTTGCGGCCATTCGATTCCTGTTGTGCCATCCATGCGGCGAAGTTCTTGTGGACATCGTCGCGGAAAGGGTGCAGGTCGCTCTGCTCGTGCATGGCAAAACGCACCAGTGAGACCAGGTCGGCGAGCACACGCTGTCCCGAGCCACGCACCTTGGAGCGGTCGAGCGCCTGATAAGCCTGCCAGAGGCGGTCAGCGGTCCAGGCCCGCGGCGGACGCTCGATGGCTTTGGCCAGCTCGTCAATTTGCTTCAGCGTGAGCCGCTGCCGGTAAGGACGACTGTAGAGAATTTGCAGCGCGGTGATCTCGTTCTTGTTCTCCCGAATGAACTGCTCGAACGATTGCACGATGCTCTGAGCTTTCTGTTTGGCCGCGGGATCGTGCCCAGCGGAGAGAAGCTGATCTTTGCTGACGGTGTCGATCGTCTGCTCGTAAGAACGTCGGATTTCGATCAGTCGGTTCCGTAGGTTGGGATTCGTGGCGATAGGCTGAGCCGCTTCCTGGATCAGCTTCGTCGCGACCTGCTTGATCTGCTCTGGCGACGGTTCCTCCGCGCCGGTCGCTTTCTTTGCCGCTTCAAGCTGGGCATCAGGATCGAGCGCTTCCACGATACGGCTGGTGATTTGCGCCAAGGGCTGACCGGCAGCTTCCGCGATCTGCTTGCGGTCGTCGTCGTTTAGTTCCCGGTCAAGGCGGGCCAGGCGGGATGCGAGAGAGCTGAGTACGTCCTGTTCGCGATTGCCGAAGGAGACGACCTCAAGCAGCTTCTCGAAAGATACGGTGCGTTGACGCTCCAGTGGCCGCGTATCGGACATTTCTTCCTCTGATAATCCAATCGCGTCGACGATGATGAAGTGAGTCTTGAATCTGGCGTCGGGCGTGACCGCTTGCAACTCGTCGGACTCAATCACCCGCGTGCCGCGGCCTTTCATCTGCTCGAAGAAATTCCGGCTCCGCACGGAGCGCATGAAAAAAACAATCTCCAGCGGCTTGATGTCCGTTCCAGTGGCGATCATGTCGACGGTAACGGCGATGCGTGGATTGTAGCTGTTGCGGAACGAAGAAAGCAGGTGCTCCGGCTTTGCACCGGTATTGACCCACGTGACTTCCTCTACCTCGCTGCCATCCTCCGCTTTCTTCTTGTTGACAACACGCGCCGTGCCCGTCCGATATGTGATCTTCTGAGCGAAGTCGTTCCCTTTGCCAAACTCTTCACGGACGATCTGCACGATGTCGTCGGCATGGCTGTCGTCCTTAGCGAAGATCAGGGTCTTCGGCACTTCAGTACGGCCTGGGAAGATCTCTGTGAAGAGACGATCACGAAACGACTGAATGATCGTGCGAATCTGATCTTTGGCTACCACGCTGCGGTCGAGTTCATTTGCTGCATACGTGAAATCGTCATCCAGTTGTTGCCAGCGAACCTTGCGCGTGAGCTTGTCGCGCTTGTCGACATAGAAGCCGGCATTCACGGTTGATCCATGCTCAGTGATTAGCGTGCGGATGCGATAGACTTCAAACCCAACATTCACGCTGTCAGCGACGGCCTGTTCGTGGCTGTACTCCATGACTAGGTTCTGATTGAAGAAGCCGAGCGTCTGCTTCGACGGAGTCGCTGTCAGGCCGATGATGAAGGAATCGAAGTACTCAAGCACCTGGCGCCACAGGTTATAAATGGATCGGTGGCATTCGTCGGTGACGATGAAATCGAACGTCTCGATGGGAAGGTTTGAGTTATAGGCAACGGGCGCGGGTTCCTTCACCAGAAGTGATGCTTCATATCCAGATTGTTCTTCGAGTTCGGGATCGAGTTCTTCCCCTTGCAGCATCGCGTAAAGGCGCTGAATGGTAGTGATGCAGACCTTGCTGACATCATCCAGCTTGTTCGATTGCATGCGCTGCACGTTGTACAGCTCGGTGAAGAGCCGGTTCTCTTCCGGCGTCCGGAACTTCTGGAACTCGGCCAGGGCCTGGCGCCCGAGGTTGCTCCGGTCCACCAGAAACAAGATGCGCTTTGCCCCAGCATGCTTAATCAGCCGGTAAATAAAGTTGCAGGCGGTGAACGTCTTGCCGCCGCCGCTCGCCATCTGGATCAGAGCACGGGGGCGGTCCTTGGCAAGGGACGCTTCCAGATTCTGGATCGCGATGATCTGAGCTGGCCGCAGCCCCTCAGTTGTGAGGGCCGGTAGGCTTCGAAGCTTCGCACGAAGCGTCGAACCAGGATGTTGAAGCTCCTGCGTGAGCCATTGATCAAGCGTCTCCGGCCGGTGAAAGCTGAATACTCGGCGGCTGCGGGCTTCAGGCTCCAGCAGATTGGTGAAGCGCGTTTCTACCCCAGTGCTCTGATACTGGAAGGGCAGCGGTCGTCGAGGAGTGGTGAGATTGTCCGGAACTCCTTCGCTGTACTTGGTGGTCTGCAACTCGACGCCGGTGAGAGTGTCGCCCTCTTTCTTGGCCTCGACAACTCCGATCGGCGCTACGTCAACGAAAAGAAGATAGTCAGCCTCACCGTGCCCCGGCTTCAGCGGAAACTCTCGCACGGCTACGCCCCGTCCAGCCGACAAATTCGTGGCGCGCTTGTCCTGGACGAGCCAACCAGCGCCGGTCAACAGTTTGTCGATGTTCTCTCGCGCCCGGTCTTCAGGGGTGATAGGCATACGAAGGGCAAATTATAACCACTTTGGTGGACGTGGCCCGTGAGAATCATGATTACTTCCGGAATCGCGAACAGCGTACGTAAGCGATCTCGGATGGCAGTTTCGACAACTCTGCGAAGCAATTGCGGTAAAGTGCGGTAAAGTTTTGTTTTGAGATTTCGTAACTGATTGAAAGAATGGCTCCTCAGGTAGGATTCGAACCTACAACCCTCCGGTTAACAGCCGGATGCTCTGCCATTGAGCTACTGAGGAGTGTGGGGAAGCGCGCGCGGAGCGCGCGCTTCTTGAGCGCATCAATCATAACATTTTGGAGGGCGGGTGAAAACCTGCGGGGCGAGAGTTTGGTAGGCTATCGGGTTGCGAGGTGTGGGATGAGTGGAGCGGGATTGATTGTGGCTTCGGTTCTTCTTCTGGTGGGTGCGGTGTTTGCGGGGGACGATGTGAAAAGTACGGCGAGTGCGACGGTGCCGAAGGCGGAGAAGCGTCCGCTGGAGGAGACGCTGCACGGCGTGAAGATTGTCGATAACTACCGCTGGCTCGAAGATGCCAACAGCCCCGAGACGCAGAAGTGGGTAGCAGCGGAGATGGCATATACGAACTCTGTGCTCGATCCTCTGCCGGGACGAGATGCTATTCATAAACGGCTGACAGAACTGCTGAGCATTGGCAGCATCAGCGCGCCGCAGATTGGCGGGAAATATTATTTCTATACGCGCCGTGAAGGCATGCAGAACCAGCCCATCGTTTATGTGCGCGAAGGCGGAGTTGAAGGAAAAAACGCCGGACAAGATCGCGTGCTGGTGGATGTGAATCAACTTGCATCGGACGGAACGATCGCGCTCGACTGGTACCAGCCTTCGGAGAATGGGAAGTACCTGGTGTATGGCACGTCGCCCAGCGGATCAGAGATGAGCACGCTGCACATCGTTGAAACCAAAACCGGGAAAGCGCTGCCGGATGTGATCGAGCGCACCCGGGCGGCGAGCATTGCCTGGCTGCTGGACAACTCCGGTTTTTATTACACGCGTTATCCGAAGAAGGGTGACGTCCCTGAAGGGCAAGAGATGTACAACCGTCACGTCTTCTATCACGAACTGGGAACCGACCCCGAGACCGATACGAAAATTTTTGGCGAGGGACGCGACCCGGAAGACTGGCCGGGCGTGAGTCTCGACAACGATGGGCGCTTGCTCCTGATCACCGTCGAGCAGGGCTGGACCAAGACCGAGTTATTTCTGATGGATCTGAAAAAGGGCACGCCGCCCGAGCGCATCACTACGGGCAAAAATTTTCTATATGGCGGGAGCATTTACAACGGCCGGCTTTACATCGTCACTAACGAAGATGCGCCGCGGTATCGCGTCTTCGTAGCGGAAGCGGGTAACTATGAGCGCGACGACTGGAAAGAAATTATCCCGCAGTCGGATGCCGTGTTGCAGGGCGCCTCGGTGTGGGGCGGAAAATTGTTTGCCCAGTACGAGCAGAATGCAAGTTCCCAGCTGAAGATTTTCGATCTCAATGGAGACCATCTCAGCGATCTCATGCTGCCCTCGATCGGAACCGTTTTTCAATCGGACGGGAAATGGGATCGCGATGAAATCTTTTATGGATTCATGTCGTTCACGGTTCCTCCCACGGTTTACCGTTATGACCTGAAGACCAAAGCAACCACGCTCTGGGCCAAGGTGGATGCGCCGGCGATCGATCCCGCGGCCTATGAGGTGAATCAGGAGTGGTTCCACTCGAAGGATGGGACGCGCGTGCCCATGTTCATCGTCAACAAAAAAGGATTGAAGAAAGATGGCCACAATCCCACGCTGCTCACGGCCTATGGCGGCTTCAATGTGAGCCTGACACCTTCGTTCAGCCGCACGGCTTATCTGTGGATGGAGCATGGCGGAGTTTATGCGGTAGCGAATTTGCGCGGCGGCGCCGAGTTTGGCGAAGACTGGCACCGGGCGGGGATGCTCGACAAGAAGCAGAATGTTTTCGACGACATGATCGCCGCCGCCGAACACCTGATCGCGGAAAAATACACGGACACCGACCATCTGGCGATTCAGGGTGGATCGAACGGCGGGCTGCTGATGGGCGCGATGATCACGCAGCGTCCCGATCTGTTTCGCGCGGTGGTGTGCCAGGTGCCGCTGCTCGACATGCTGCGCTACCAGAATTTTCAGATCGCCAAGCTGTGGATTCCGGAGTACGGAAGTGCCGACAATCCCGAGCAGTTCAAGTGGCTCTATGCTTATTCCCCCTATCACCACGTCAAGGCGGGGACGGAGTATCCCGCGATCCTGTTCATGACGGCGGATACGGATACGCGCGTCGATCCGATGCACGCGAAGAAGATGGCGGCGGAGATGCAGGAAGAGGCGAAGAACGGCGCGAGCAAGACGCGGCCGATTTTGTTGCGGATCGAATCGAAGGCGGGGCATGGAGCGGGGAAACCGGTGACCAAGCAGATTGAGGAGTTCACCGATGTGTATTCGTTTTTGTTTTGGCAGCTGGGAGTGAAGTGATTACCATCTCTTCGCAAAGGACGCGAAAGGCCACTCGGAGACGCAACGGCTCGGTTTTGAGTGTAATCACCTGGTTACAACAGTTACCTGTCCGCACCGAAGGCCTGCAGCGACAATAGGTCTAGCAGAACATGTTGTTCATAAAGGTGATGGCCAGATGAGCCGTTGGAAGTGGAGAATCATCCTTTCGGTTGCGAGCGTTCTCCTGTCGATTGGAATGTCTCCGTGGTTTTACAACGGGCTACTTGCTTATAGTCCGAACCTGTATTTCATTGTCAAGACCCTTAACACTATTCCCGACCAATTCTTGGCCATGACCTTCAGCTATCAGCTGCCCCATTTGTATTGGACGAGGGGATATTGGCCGCGCTTTCTCTTTTGGGAGTACCAGCTACTGGTTTTCTTATTTTGGTGGTGGATTGGCTGGAAACTCGACCTCAAGGAGGAGTCGCGCGCGTTGGGCCGTACATGGGCGACTACGGAAGCGGTTGCGGGGCTCGTGCTGTCGCTTGTTCTCTTTCAGCGCCGGACTGTGAACCAGGGTTACCCCTACCCGGATGCCTATCATTGGGTGCTCGTCGGGTGGAGCATATTCCTGTTCTGCTACTCTCTTCTCCGCTTCGCGCAATTATGGACAACATCGCGCCAGCTGACCCGGTGATCCAATCACGTTCTTGCCAAACAAATGAGAGTTTTCGCTCGCCCCTGCAAACGGGTTTCGAGTAGGGGGGTAAGCCACGCACCTCCAGACCCTGTCTTCAGTAATCTATGTTCGTCACAAGCAAGGTGTTGAAATCTGGGGGAACAGGGATAAGTCCGCCATAAAGGGGTACCATGTCGACTTTAACGCTCCGAACCATCTCCGGAATCGCGACACTGGGCGTCCTGCTTTTGACTGCCTGCTCTGGGCACCACCCCGTGGAATGCGATGCCGCCTGCGTAGCAGACGTAAAGAGAGCGACGCTGTCCTCCAAGTCATTTGCCGGTCTAACCGACGAACAGTGGCAGGTCACCTTCGAAACTGCACAAGAGGAGTTAGCGAAGGGAGATTGGAGCCAGCGACTCTCAGCAATTCAACAGGTGTTTTGCGCGACTCCGGGTAAAGTGGATTTTTCGAAGTTCAGACAGTTGGACAACGATATGGGGAAGAAACGCGCCTATGAATTCAGGGATAAGCACATCGACACCATGGCAAGTCTCGCTCACCCAGATGACGCTTCCGGTATCAAGGCCCTGAGCCAGATGCGGACCGAGGGGATGAAAGACACCATTCTCAAAATAAGAGTGCAGCAAGCCGAGCAAACCTGCTATGTTCCCGGCACGCAAGATACCTCGGCGGCACACTGAAAGTTCGCGTCGCCTATCCACTCCATACGGGGGATCCCTCTTTTCGCGGGCTTACCCCGGACTTACGTCCGGGGCTGTAATCTGCCGCCCCATCGGGGCAGGAGTGGGGTGGGTGCGGTTTGCGCGCTTCGGCCGACGAGGCGATTGGTGTCGGGCACCTCAGGGGCTGAAGCTCTGTTCTAGAAGCGCGTCCTGATCGCAGCGCTGGAAGCGCTGCACCACCCAAAATCAAATGCGCGGGCGATCCGCTTCGCATCAATTGATGCGATCCCACACAACAGCAGGTTCCTCGCCGGTCTCACCGCTGGTCGCGGCTGCGAAGGGCTCGGAATGACAGGTTCGGTGGAGGGGCGCGATATTGGCACGACTCGAAGTCGTGCCCTTCCCGGTTCGCGAAATCAAGATCAAGGGCTTACCTCGGACTTAGGTTCGGAGCTGTAGTCTGCCGCCCCTTCGGGGATGGCCGGGCTGAGGCGGTCTGGGCGCTAGCCCAGTTCCCAAGGGTGCGGACGGTATCGCAGCGCTGGAAGCGCTGCGCCACCCAAAATCAAATACGCGGGCGATCCGCTCGCATGAGTTGAGCGATCGATAAAAGCGGATTCCTCGCCGGTCTCGCCGCTGGTCGCGGCTGCGTAGGGCTCGGAATGACAAGGTTCGGTGGAGGGGAGCGATATTGGCACGACTGGAAGTCGTGCCCTTCCCGGTTCGCGAGATCAAGATCAACGTCGACAGATGGGGATGGCCTGCCACGCAAGACGGGGATCAAAACCCCGCCCCTTCGACTGCGCTAAGGGCAGGCTCTGTCTCTCCCAAGGTGCGGGAGAGACAAGGACGGGGCACCCGGCGCATCTGAGTTCCCGGATTGGGAATTGAGCGAGATTATTGGCGGGATGAACTGGACTTTCGATTGACGGGCAGGAACTATGGAAAGTATCGGTGAAAATTGTCGCGAGGCGATGGGGCGCTGGTTTCATGACGGCGCGTGAGGAGGAAGTGTCGTTATGGCAGGGGATGGTCGGGATGAGGCAGTGGGAAACGGAATGAGGGATTTCGGCGAGGCGATTGGTGAGGAAGAGAATCAGGGATGGATTCCGTGGATTCGGGCGGAGGCGGATGAGGGGTGGAGGGAGAAGAGGAAGAGGAATCCGAAGCGGATGGGGGAGCTGTCGCAGGCGGCGTTTTTGCTGAAGGCGCAGAGTATGGGATTTGGGCTGGCGGTGCCTTGGGGAGACAGCGAGAAGTGTGACTTTATTGTGTGGGCGGGACGGGGTGGGCGGCTGTTGCGGGTGCAGGTGAAGGCGACGGGGCGGCTGAATGGCGGGGGATATGATGTCCAGCCGGTGTACTCGACGCGAAATGAAGGGAAGAAGACTTATACGGCGGAGCAGATTGATGTGCTGGCGGCGCACGTCGTGCTGCGCGAGTTGGGGAAAGAGGTTTGGTACTTGCTGCCGATTGCGGCGTTTGCGGGAGAGAAGACTTTGCGATTTTTTCCGGATTTGAAGGGCAGGCGGCCGCGGTGGGAGAAGTATCGGGAGGCGTGGGAGTGGTTGGAGGGTGGGGAGGGTTAGGGGTCGGAATCGAAGGTCAAAATACCCGCCCCTTCGGCTGCACTCAGGGCAGGCTCTGTCTCTCCCAAAAGGACGGGAGAGATAAGGACGGAGTGCCCGGGGAACCCGTAAAGATACGTAAAAGGTATTGACCGGTGGGGGGATTCCGGATACATTATTCAGTTCCAGGGACATTCCGAAGCCTCAAGGTTCGTTCTGAGTTACCTCGACCGCGAGTCCAATCAGGAAAAGTGAGCATCTTCGGAGTGCGGTCGCGCATCTATTCTGAGTAAGGAATTGCGCTAACTCCTAAAAATCTCAGTAGAATCAGCAAGTTAGAACGAAGTGTGGATTTACTACGATTCTACGAGGACCAGGGCGAAAGCGGATGCCCATACTTATAAGGAAGGGGAAAGACACACATGCGATCCGATCGTGTGTTTGACGCTTTACAAACATTACGGAATCGTTATATGCTTTGCCAGCTCGCCTCCAAGGCCACGCGGAAGTTCCACCGGCCCAGCACCAGAATCCAGGAAACAATGAATGGAGTGTTGGACCGGATCGCGGGCGCGGAGCGACAGGAAATTCTGTCGGAGCCGGAGAATTTTGCTGAGGCACAACGGCGGGCTGCATAAAACAGCCCCGCCCGCCTGCCTTGTGGTGTTTTGTCTTCCCTGAATACCCTCCTTTGAAAATCTCCCGAAAACGCTGAAACTTGCACGTTTGAGTGAATCGGGTTTAGGTGAATCATGACCATTGCTGAACTAAAAGAAAAGAACATCACGGAGCTGACCAAGATCGCAAGGACCTTGGAGCTGCCGGGTGCCAGCGGACTGCGCAAGCAGGACCTCATCTTTAAAATCCTGCAGGCGCAGAGCGAAAAAGAAGGACATATTTTTGCCGAAGGCGTGCTGGAAATATTGCCCGACGGCTACGGCTTTTTGCGGTCGCCGGACTACAACTATTTGCCGGGGCCGGACGACATTTATGTGTCGCCATCGCAAATCCGCAAGTTCGATCTGAAAACTGGTGACACGATCAGCGGGCAGGTGCGGCCTCCGCACGAGGGCGAGAAATATTTTGCGCTGGTGAAGATCGAGGCAGTGAATTTTGAGTCGCCCGATGAAGCGCGTAACAAGATTCTGTTCGACAACTTGACGCCGCTGTATCCGCAGGAGCGGCTGAAGCTGGAGACGACGCGGGAAAATTCCAGCGCGCGGGTGATGGATTTACTGACGCCCCTCGGCAAGGGACAACGCGGGTTGATCGTTTCTCCGCCGCGCGCCGGCAAGACGATGTTGCTGCAGAATGTAGCGAATTCGATTACGACGAACCATCCGGAAGTGGTGCTGATGGTGCTGCTGATCGATGAGCGTCCGGAAGAAGTGACGGACATGCAGCGGTCGGTGAAGGGCGAGGTAATTTCTTCGACCTTTGACGAGCCTGCGGCGCGGCACGTGCAGGTTGCGGAGATGGTGATCGAGAAGGCCAAGCGCCTGGTCGAACATAAGCGCGATGTGGTGATCCTGCTGGATTCGATCACACGGTTGGCGCGAGCTTACAACACGATTGTTCCGCCCTCAGGCAAAGTACTCTCGGGCGGCGTGGATTCGAATGCACTGCAGCGGCCGAAGCGGTTCTTTGGCTCGGCGCGAAACATTGAAGAAGGCGGATCGCTGACGATTATCGCAACGGCGCTGATCGATACCGGATCGCGCATGGATGACGTGATCTTTGAAGAATTCAAGGGCACGGGCAACTCGGAAATTATTCTGGAGCGCAAGCTGGTGGATAAGCGCGTATTCCCGGCGATCGACATTCAACGGTCGGGCACGCGTAAGGAAGAGTTGCTGATCCCGCGGGAAGATCTGTCGCGAATCTGGGTGCTGCGGAAGGTGCTGAACCCGCTCTCGCCGGTGGAAGCCATGGAATTGCTGATCGACAAGCTGAGCAAGACGAAGTCGAATGGCGAGTTCTTGTCGAACATGAGCTCGCTGTAGGCGACCGCTAACCTCAGCGGCTAAAGCCGAAGTCAGTTTGAGCAGAGAGGCGGCACGACTAAAGTCGTGCCCTTCCCGATCCAAACCCCTCTCCAATCTTCCGTAGCCTTTCCTACCCTTCCCGAGCTCTTTGCCTGAAGGTTCTCCCGAGCGCTCCCTAACTCCTTGCGAATTTTTCCTACTGCATCAATCCTGGGACTTCCTTCTATCCCGAGCATTTTCCGTTGCTGTCTCCGGGGAAAATGGCCATACTTTAGGAACGGGCAGAACGATCGCGTCCGTTTCGAGGACACCGTGCGAGCGAAATGGTTGGCTTGCAGTCTGTTTCTGTTTGTGTGGCTCGCGATGCCAGGGGCAGCACGAACCCATGAGGGACTGGCGCAGAGGATCGACGCAGCGCCGACGTCGGACGACGAGACCCGAGATCGCATCTCCAGCGAACTGGCCAGGAGAATCAATCTGCAGCGGCAGGCGGCGCTTAAGGCCGATACCGACAAGCTGGTGAAGTTGGCTGGGGAGCTGAAGGAGTACGTGGACAAGTCGAATGAAAACGTGCTTTCGGTCGACGTGCTGAAGAAGGCTGAGGAGATCGAGAAGCTGGCCCACAGCGTGAAGGACAAGATGAAGGGGCCGAACTAAGGAGGAATTGGGTGATCCGGCGATTGCGCGATTGAAAATCGCCAAGTGCGTGCCCGCCAGCTATACTAGCGCATTCTGCAGTGACGAATTGATGATCGCCCGCCTTTCCGTCTTCGTTTTGTTCTTTTGCCTGACCCTGCATGCCTCTGAAATTAAAGGAACGGTCAAAAATGTGGCGGGTGGCGAGCGACTGGAGCGCGTCCAGGTAAGCGTTCTCGAAGCCGGCCGCGAAACGAACACCGGCGCCGACGGCACGTTTGTCATACAAAACCTTGCGCCAGGCAAGTACACGCTGCGAGTGAGCGCAGTCGGCTATCGACTCTCGACTTTTCCCTTTTCGTTATCGGCGGCAGAATCCAAAGAATTCGATCTCACGATGGTTCCGGACAACTTCCGCCACACAGAAAGCGTGCGAGTGACGGGCGATATTTTCCAGCAGGAAGATTCGCCCGCCATCAGCGAGAGCAACCTGACGGCGGCGGAGATCAGGGCCGCGTCGACGGTATTTGCCGACGATCCGTTCCGCGCTGTTCAGGGTTTGCCGGGAGTTTCCGCGCCCGGGAACAACGAGTTCTATGCGCAGTTCTCGGTGATGGGGACGCCGTTCCAAAATGTTTCCATCTACCTGGATGACGTGCTGGCGTCACCGTTTCACAGCATCCCTGATATTGCAAACGGAGCGTCGCTGAGTTTTCTGACGAGCGAGACGGTGGAAGAAATGAAGTTGATGCCGGTGGCGTATCCCGTGAAATATGCGGACGGCATCGGGGCGGCGCTCGATATTCGCACGCGCGAGGGCAGCCGATCGACGCCAATATTTCGAGTCTCGGCAGGAATTGCGGATAGCGACATTCTGGGCGAGGGAGAACTGGGCACGTCCGACCACGGATCGGCGCGAGGATCATGGATCGCATCGGCACGAAAAAGTTATATCGGATACCTGATCCGTAATCGCGAGGACGATGTGCAGAACGCATCGTTCTACGACGGAGATGTGAAGCTGACTTACGATCTCACGGCGAAGCAGAGCGTGAGCATCCATGCGCTGGGAGGGCAGACCTCCACGCAACTCACGAGCAGTACCGACCCCGATGTATTTGCCGCGGGCAACAGCGCTTTCACGCTGGCGCGCGCAGGATGGCGCTGGAGCATTGGCCCTCACCTGTTGTTGGACAGCCACGCGGCGTATCTGAGCGAGCCTTACGACTCGCATAACTCTTTTGGGCAGATTCTCGACAGCTATGCGTACGGCGAGTGGCTGGGAGGAAGCAATCTGAACTGGGCCTGGAAAAACAACGACGTACTGGAGGGCGGGGCTACTTTGCGGCGGCTGCGCGACGATGGATACAGCGTGTTCTACGGGAGCCCGGGGCCGGCGCTTTCGGCGTACGCGAATGGAACCGGGCTGAGAGGCGACCTTTACCTGCAACAGGCTTCGGCGCTGTGGAAGAATCGGGTGCACGTAATCGGCGGAGTGCGTTGGGATTATCTGCAGAGAATTGGTTTGCATCCTTTCTCGGAGCAGATCTCGACGGCGATCCGGGTGTTGACCGCGACGGAGTTGCAATTTGGAGTTGGGCGCTACGCGCAGTTTCCCGATTTTCAGGGAGTGGCCACGCCCTACTGTTTGCCGTTTGGAAACCTGCTGCAGCGCTCAGATCACTTCACGGCGGCGATCGAGCAGCGATTGGGCGAGTCGACGCGCGTTCGCTTGCAAGCATTTGACCGGCAGAACAGCGATCTGGTCGGCTCCCCGAGTGGCTTCGCGGCAGAGCCTCCGGGGGTGAATCCACCTTGTGGGGCACTGGAACCTTTGAGCGGCGAGAATTCCACGTATCAGCGAGACTACTCGCGAGGAGTGCAGCTGGTTTTGCAGCGGAGAAGCGCGAACCGCTTATCGGGATGGGTGGGATACACGCTGGCGCGCGCGCGGCAAAGAGAATACTTTGTTTTGCTTCCCCTTTCGTCAACTGCGGCGGAGCAGCTTTCTTTTAATACGCCCTACTTCTCGACTTTGCAGGATCAACGGCATTCGTTGAATGCGTTCGGCACTTACCGGTTGAAGCCCACAATTAATTTGAGTGGAAAGTTTCTGTATGGCTCGGGATATCCCGTCCCCAGCGGAGACTTCGTGCAGGTGGGAAATACGTATGAGGAGATCGGAGTAAGTAATTCCGTGCGCCTGCCGGCTTATATTCGGCTGGATTTGCGGTGCGACAAAAGTTGGGCATTCACGCGATGGAAGTTCACGCTCTACGGCGAAGTCTTGAATGTAACCAATCATGACAACCGGATTTATATCTACAGCACCGGGGTGAATCCCAGCACTCTGCAGAGCAAGATCCAGACGCAGCAGGAATTGCCGGTAGTACCGACGATGGGGTTGGTGTTTGAGTTCTGAGTGGAAGCGATTGCGCGGGCACGAGGCAGCGCAGATGTGGGATGTGCGAAAAGAGTTGCCCCCGTTAGAGCTGCCAGCGAATTTATCAGTGCGCAACTCCGGGGGTAGCGACGTGTTTTCATTCTGTAGAATCCGCGAGGTGCGGAGGAGGACACAGATATGAAACGGACGATTGCAGGAGTTCTTTTGCTGGTGGGATTGGGTGCAGGAACGATGTTCGCCGACGATGGATGGCGCGATCGGCGCGACATTCGGCATGATCAAGTCAGGATCGCGCAGGACCGGCGGGAACTGCGGCGTGATGTGTACTGCGGAGATTATGGAGCGGCGCGGCATGAGCGGAGAGAGTTGCGGCGAGAGTACCGGGATGTGAATCGGGATCGGAGGGATTTGTATTGGAACCGGCGGTAGGGGAATTGAGTGATCGGGGATTTGGTGATCGGGTGATTTGGAAACCTAGCAGCTGACGCGCCGCAGATGAAAACGCCATCCGGAGAAGCGGATGGCGTTTGTTGTTGGTAACGAATTGAAAAACTATTCGGCTTTGTCGCTGCGAATTCGCATGCCGTAGAAGGAACGGTAGACGAAGAAAAAGGAGACGAAGAAGAAGACCAAGGCCAAGACGTTGGTGATGGTTGGGCCTTGATCGTGAGTGAGAGTAACCGCCAGTTCGACCGCTAGAAGGCCGAACAGCGTGGTGAATTTGATGACTGGATTGAGGGCCACGGAGGAAGTGTCCTTGAAAGGATCGCCGACGGTATCACCGATGACGGTGGCATCGTGCAGCGGGGTTCCTTTCTGCTTCATTACTACTTCGACGATCTTCTTGGCGTTGTCCCAGGCCGCGCCGGCGTTGGCCATGAAGATGGCTTGATACAGACCGAAGACGGCGATCGAGATCAGGTAGCCGACGAAGAAGAAGGGTTCGACGAAGGCGAAGGCCAGCGTGCCGAAGAAGACGGCGATGAAGATATTCAGCATGCCTTTCTGCGCATACTTGGTGCAGATCTCCACCACTTTCTTGCTGTCGGTGACGGAGGCTTTCACAACACCTTCGAGTTTGATGTTGGCTTTGATGAACTCGACGGCGCGGTAGGCGCCGGTGGTGACGGCCTGGGTGGATGCGCCGGTGAACCAGTAAATCATGGCGCCGCCGGTAATCAGGCCGAGGAAGAAGGGAGCGTGGAGGAGCGAAAGTTTGTCGACATTTTCGGTGAGGCCGTTGGTGAGCGCCATGATGATGGAGAAAATCATGGTGGTAGCGCCGACGACGGCGGTGCCGATGAGGACGGGTTTCGCAGTAGCTTTGAAGGTGTTGCCCGCACCGTCATTGGCTTCGAGAAGATGTTTGGCGCGATCGAAGTTCACTCCCATGTTGAAGTCTTTCTTGATTTCGGCTTCGACGTTGGGAACCTGCTCGATGAGAGAAAGCTCGTAGACGGATTGAGCGTTATCGGTGACCGGGCCGTAGGAATCGACGGCGATGGTGACCGGGCCCATGCCGAGGAAGCCGAAGGCGACGAGGCCGAAGGCGAAGACAGCAGGAGCCAACATGGTTGCGGCGCCGGCCAGTCCCATCGTGCTCATGTAGTAGGCGACCGCCATCAAACCCATCATGGACAGGCCGAGGTAGTAGCCGGAGAAATTGCCAGCCACAAAGCCGGACAAAATTCCGAGCGAGGCTCCGCCTTCCTCGGCTGAGATGACGACTTCCTTGACGTGGCGAGAATTGACCGAGGTGAAAACCTTGACCAGTTCGGGGATGATCGCTCCCGCTAAAGTGCCGCAGGAGATGATGGTCGCCAGCTTCCACCACTGGGTGCCGTCACCACCGAGATCGGGAATGATGAAGTGAGAAACCAAGTAGGTGAGAGCGATGGAGACGAGCGAGGTGAGCCACACCAGTGAAGTAAGAGGATGCTCGAAGTCCATCTCATCGGCGCTGCCGAAACGGGCTTTGGCGGCGATTGCGTTGATGAAATAGGACAGTGAGCTGGCGACAAGCATCATGACGCGCATGACAAAGATCCAGACCAGGAGTTGAACCTGGACGGTGGGATTCTTGACGCCGAGGAGGATGAAGGTGATGAGCGCGACGCCGGTAACGCCGTAGGTTTCGAAGCCGTCGGCGGAGGGGCCAACGGAATCGCCAGCATTGTCGCCGGTGCAATCGGCGATGACGCCGGGGTTGCGGGCGTCGTCTTCTTTGATCTTGAAGACGATCTTCATCAAGTCGGAGCCGATGTCGGCGATCTTGGTGAAGATTCCGCCGGCGATACGGAGAGCGGCTGCACCGAGTGACTCGCCGATAGCGAATCCGATGAAGCAGGGGCCGGCATAGTCGCCGGGGACGAAGAGAAGGATGATCAGCATGATGAGGAGCTCGACGCTGATCAGCATCATGCCGATGCTCATGCCGGCTTCCAGAGGAATCTGGTAGACGGGGAATGGCTTGCCGGGTAAGGATGCGAAGGCGGTGCGAGAGTTAGCGAAGGTATTGACGCGGATACCGAACCAGGCGACACCGTAGCTGCCGCCAATGCCGACCAGGCTGAAGCCGAGGATGATGGCGACGCGCATGGGTTCCATGTGCTCGAGCATGCCGAAATAAAGCAGGATGATGACAGCGATGAAGGCCCAGAGGAACAGGATGAATTTACCTTGGGTGATGAGATAGGTTTTGCAGGTCTCGTAGATGAGTTCGGAAATCTCGCGCATGGCGCTATGCACGGGCAGATTCTTGAGGCGCATGAAGATGACCATGCCGAAGCCCAGCCCGAAGATGCAGAAGAGGATGCCGATCATTAGTAAACGGTGGCCGTCGATGGCACCGTTCAAGAAGCTAACGGAAGAGAGATCAGGAAGTTTCAGCGAGGCTTCGCCGCCAGTACTTTCGCCGGAAGGTTGAGCCAGGGCCGAGGCCGCGCTGACGGTAAGCAGCGTAGCCAGGGCGAGGGTCTTGCTTAGGAAACCATTCAGGAAACCGGTAACTACGCGGCGTCCTTGGAACGCAGCAGTGGCGAGCCAGGTACGCATAATGAGTCCTCCAAATGAGTCGATGATCAGGAATTTATAAACGTGTTTAGAGACCGCCTTCCGGGCGAGGCCCTCGACGTCCGAGCACGCCTGTGCCACATCGGGGACGATCACCGGAATTCCGAACACGCTTCCACCGCAAGACCTTAACGGAGTGTTGGAGCTTGGCCGCGTCGGAGTTCGCGCAAAGCCAGCCGGAAGGTAACACTACGATCCGGATGGAGTAGCGCAAAACGGGCATTTATAACATGTTGCAACGAAAGGGTCAATCGCGAACTGGGAGAAGGGCGTCGAGCGACGGAATTCAGTGCCGATATGGTCCGACATGAGGGGGAAACAGCGGGATGGGAGCCACGGGTAGATTGCTCGGAGCTAAGAAGTCTTTTCGCCTGCGACCGCGGTCCTCTCATGCAGCGGCAGACGAACATAGAAGGTGGTTCCCTTCCCCACTTCGCTGGAAAAGGTGAGCGTCCCGCCGTGCTGGTTCACGACGGAGCGCGCGATGGCTAAACCCTGCCCTGTGCCACGCCCAATCTCTTTGGTAGTAAAGAAAGGATCGAAGACTCTGTCGCGAATGTTTGCGGGGATGCCACATCCTGTGTCGGCAACAGAGATTAGAACAGTGTCTCCTTCGAGCAAAGTTCGGACCCGGATGAGACCCTTCTGTTCGGTGGGCTTCTCGACAGCGGCGATGGCATGGGCGGCGTTCACCAACAGGTTGAGGAAGACCTGGTTGACTTGACCAACGTTGCAGGTGACCGCAGGAAGGTCCCCTAATTCGGTCTCCACATCCGCGACGTATTTCAGTTCATTGCGGGTGACGGTCAAGGTGCAGAGGAGCGCCTCGTTGATATCGGCAGCAGCTTTTTCTTTCTGGTTAGGATGGGCAAAGACCTTCATAGCGTGCACCAGATCAGCGACGCGCGTGACACCTTCCAAAGACTGCGCGATAGCCTTGGGAATTTCCTGCAATAGATAGTCCAGGTCCGCGGCCTGTTCGGCGTCGGCAACTTCCTGGGTGAAAGCTGGCGCGGCACTGGCAAGGATGGCAGCGTCCCGCAGGCGGCGATACTTTTCCAGCACCTGAGTAAGGTCGGTAAAGGCATTCTGCAAGAATCGAACGTTATCGCCGACGAACTGAATGGGGGTATTAATCTCGTGGGCAATGCCGGCGGCCAAGCTGCCCACAGCTTCCAGCTTTTGCGCATGGCGGAGCTCGATGTCCCGGCGGTTGCGCTCGGTTACATCCTGAGCGATGGCGAGATAGGCCTTGTGGCCGTCGTAATCAAGGCTGTGAAAATGGATTTCGACGTCAACCGTGCGACCGTCTTTGCAGCGATGCCTCCACTCTCCCGCAGAGCCTTTGCCACCTTGTGACCGCTTCAGATATTGGTTCAACCGTTCTACCTCATCCGCTGGGCGAATCTCGGTTGTCTTCATGCGCAGGAATTCTTCCCGGCTATACCCGTATTGCTGGACCGCAGCGTCGTTGACTTCGAAGAACCGCGACGTCGTGAAATCGGCTACATACGCAGGGTGCGGGATGGTGGCAAACAGCAAGCGGGCGCGCTCTTCGCTTTGCCGCAAAGCTTCTTCGGTGCGCTTGCGATAGGCAAGGTAGGCATTGAGCAAGGAAGTTAACAGGATGCCGACGGAGAACGCAGCCCAGCTGTTCCAGTGCACCGGCGTGAAGGTGTTGGAGACGGGATAGGCCGCGAGTTGCCAGCTCCTGCCTGCAACGGAAATGGTTCGAGTTGCTTTGAAGCCGTGGGGAATATCCGCGACGCTGTCGAGAGGCGCACCTTTGGGATAAAGGAGTCTCTCCCCTGGGTTGGCGTCGCGGTCGAAAATTGCGAAGCTGAGACCGGAAGCGGGTTTGGGGACCGATCCAGCCTTTTCGACGATATCGGCTACCCGGAAAACTGCGAGTGCGAAGCCGATTAACGCCGCGCGGCGTTCCTCGGTACTGGACGGCTGAATGCCGCCCCGGTACACCGGACGGAAGACAAGGAAACCATATTGATCGGAGGTCTCCTGGACGAGCTTTACCCGGTTGGTTGCGACCAGCCGGCCAGACTCCGCCGAACTCTGAAGGGCTTCGAGACGGACAGGGTCGGAAGCTAGGTCGAAGCCCAGAGCTCTTTCGTTACCTGCCAAGGGGGCAACGAAGAAGACGGGGAAGTACTCTCCGCGCTGACCCGCTCTAACCAACGGCAGCAAGGAATGCCGCTCGGTAAATTGGAACGACAGGAAGCCGTCGTGGCGAGCGTCTTCTTCATATTTGTGGCGTGATCGTTTGGCTACCCTTGGAATCCATTCCAAAGCCTGGATGGCCCGGTTCCGTGCTCGCAGCGGTGCCGTGAAGCGGTCGAACTCTTTCCGTTTGATCTCACGTGAAGTATCGTAAAGCGCTCCGACGGAGACAAGATTATTGACCGTCAGAGTCACGTTAGTTTCCAAAGCATCGAGACGTTCCTCAGCGATTCCGTCGAAGGAGGCCTGGGCGGTGTTGATTTCAAGCCTTCGAAGGGTGGCAAAGACAATCGCACTCAGAAGCGTGCCGGCGGCGACAATGGCGAGGGAAGGAACAAGTCGACGCACGGATGCGATGAAATGACTCACCTTCTGTTATCGGCAAAAAATGTACCAAGCTTAAGGAACAGAACCTGGGAGTGCGAGAACAGCACTCGCATGGTGAGCTTCGGGGCGCGAGCTGGCTAGGTCCAGTAAGTGCGGTCGAGGGAGCGGTATTGGATGGCTTCGGCGATGTGTTTGGGCTCGATCTGCGGAGTGTCTTCGATGTCGGCGATGGTGCGGGCGACTTTCAGGATGCGGTCGTGGGCGCGGGCGCTGAGGCCTTGCTGGGTCATGGCGCGCTCGAGCAGGCGTTCGCAGCCGGCGGAGAGTTCGCAGAAGGTGCGAATGTGGCGAGAGGACATTTGGGCGTTGCAATAAATTTTTTCGCGGGAAGCGGAGAAGCGTTCCAATTGTTTTTGGCGGGTGCGGATGACGCGCTCACGAATCTTCGCGGAACCCTCGGGCTCGGTGGTGGAACGCATTTCTTTGTAGTTCACGGCGGGGACGTCGATATGAATGTCGATGCGATCCATAAGCGGGCCGGAGATTTTCGAAATGTAGCGCTGGATCATGGGGGTGGTGCAGTTGCACTCGCGGGTGCGATCGTTGCGGAAACCGCAAGGACAGGGATTCATGGCGGCGGCCAGCATGAAGCGTGCGGGAAACATCAGCGACATCGCGGCGCGGGAAATGGTCACGGTGCCATCTTCGAGAGGCTGGCGCAGGACTTCGAGAACGTTGCGGGGAAATTCGGGAAGCTCGTCGAGAAAGAGCAGCCCGTTGTGAGAGAGCGAAACCTCGCCGGGGCGCGGGATAGCGCCGCCGCCGATCAGTCCGGCATCAGAGATGGTGTGATGCGGCGAACGATAGGGGCGTTTGCCGACGAGGCCACTGCCGGGATCGAGGACTCCGGCGACGCTATGGATCTTGGTGGTTTCAAGCGCTTCTTCGAAGGTGAGCGGCGGAAGGATGGTGGGCATGCGCTTGGCGAGCATGGTTTTGCCGGAGCCGGGAGGGCCGATCATTAATATGTTGTGACCTCCGGCGCAGGAGATTTCGATGGCTCGCTTGGCAGTTTGTTGGCCGCGAACGTCTTTGAAATCGACGAAGAATTCCTGCGACTGGCGCAGGAGGGCGTCGCCATCGGCTTTCAAGGGAGCGATTCCGTTGCCGGAGTTTACGAAGTGAATTACATCCAACAGAGAACGGACGGGGTAGACATCGACGCCGCCGACCATGGCGGCTTCACGGGCGTTGGCTTCGGGTACCACGAGGCGGGAAATCTTGCGGGTGCGGGCTTCGAGGGCGATGGGAAGCGTGCCTCGGATGCCGCGAACGCCGCCGTCGAGGGAAAGTTCGCCGACGAAGAGGCAATCTGAGATTTCTTTTTTCGTAAGACCACCGTAGGCGCCGACGATGCCGAGGGCCATGGGCAGGTCGAAGCCCGAGCCTTCCTTCTTTATGTCCGCGGGTGCGAGGTTGATGGTGATGTGGGTGGGGGGAATATCGTAACCGCAATTTTTGAGCGCGGCGCGGACGCGGTCGCGGCTTTCGCGGACGGCGGCATCGGGCAGGCCCACGGTGTGGAAATGGTCCTGGTCGGTTTTGATGCCGGAGCAGTCAACCTCTACCTGAATAATGTTGGCGTCGATGCCATAGACTGCGGCGCTGAGGGTCTTGTAGAGCATCGGGGATGCGCGGGAACCTTAGGTGCCGCGGTCGGCACACGAAGGCCTGATCCGAGAAGTATCTAAGTTAAGCGCCGGGGTTAGCGGTGCGCAGTGACAGATGTCACGGTGTGGGGCTGTGAATTCTGCTTACCTCTCCAAAGGCGGTTCCCACCTGCCAGAGCATTGCGTTCCGGGGAAGGATGACTGGAAAATACCGGACCACCCCTCGGCCGTCGGCGCGAGAGGAACGTCCGCAGCGTCGTTCAGGTAGCAAAGGTACTGTCGGTCCCCTTTTACTCTCGCTCCTACCAAGTGCCGGACACTCTCCAGTGTTCTCGGAATCTTTGGTGATCGAGTGGTTGTATATAGTAGATCCAGACGTCGGGGTCGCTAGCTTTGCCGCTGGTATCACGGGCTAAACAGCCGGTACATTTCGGGACGCTGACTTCAGCGTCGTAGGTTCCGGGTCCCAGAGTATTGCAACCTTGATGGTTTTCGTAGCAGCGCAGCAATGCATGGTCTCCGTTGATAATGACCTTGAGAGATACGGAGTCGATGCCCGTCCTTCTACCTAAGATGCTTCCACGATTGCCGGCCAGCTCTTGGAAGGTGGTGGTGGGTTCAACTACTTCGACCTTCACGGTTATTAGCTTTTTCTTGGCTGACACTGCAAGGGGAATTAGCATTACAACGGCAAGTAATAATACAGTGTGCTTCATCGTGATGCCCCTTCACATTTAGCATTTTCTACAGTTTAAAAAACGGGCCGCCCTGGCTTGGGCGGCCATTCGCTTTTGATGCCGGAGCAGTCAACTTCTACCTGAATAATATTGGCCTCGATTCCTACGGTAGGCTCTTAAAGCGTGAGCACACGGTGACAGATGTCACGGGGTGGGGCTGTGAAGAACTAGAGTCAAGGTCCCTAACGCAGAGGACACGGAGGATTGCTAGGGTAGATCTGCGCTCATTGAGTTAGCTGGCTGCGCTGCGTCAGGAACTTGTCCTGACATTGTTTGGCGAGGGCAAGGAGATCGCTGAACTCGGGAGTTCCGCGGAGGCTCACGAGGAGCGGGTCAGTTTGGAGGGCGGTGTAGGCGCAGTAGTTTTTTTCGACGGCGCGACGAAGCGAGCGGAGAGCGGCATCTTTCTGGCCGCAGTAAGCGAGCAAGGCGCCGACGGAATAGAGAGGTTCGACATCGACTCCAATTTCTCCACAATGAGATAGTGCGAGATGGTTTGGCCAATCAAGAATGAGGAGCTCGCCGCGTGCGACCATCCTAGGGGGCTGAGTGAATCAAGTCAATGCATTTCAGGCGAGCTACAAGGCGTAATAATGCCTACGGCCTGCCTAATCCTATGACAGGATTCGGCGTCGGACTGGTAACGAGGTTCGACGGCAACCAGAAGGTCCGGACCGTATTGACCCTACGTACCTACTTCTCCAACAAGAATGGTTTGTTCGGGCAGGCTGGGGGCATTACGATGATCCGAGTGATAAACCGTTTTTTCCGTCCCGCTGCGGAGAAACAGGTGGGTCCCCCATAATGCAAGCCTCGTCTGGCAGCCCTCGTCCTTCTCGGCCTCCGCAAAATCTGGAGCGCGAAGAATCTCAGCTTTGGCGATGGATTCTTTTGTTCATGGTTTTACTGGCAGCGGGCTTCGCAGCGCTGGCCTGGGAACGCCTGGAGAGTTTGCCATACCATCTGGGTCCACTGGCGGTGGGCGTACTGGTGCTGTCGATTCTGCTGGCGGTTTATGCCTACGGACGACGGCGAGAGGTAGTCGAGCTCAAGCTGCTGCTTCAGGATTTGCAGGAGCATGTAGGCGCCGCTCCGTCGGAAGAGCAACTCGATCAACTGAACGAGATGATTGCGCGTTCGCAGCGCAGCTTCAAGGAGCTGATTGATTCCTTCGACGATGCGGCTTGCGCCGTCTCTCTGGACGGCACCCTGCGCACGGTGAACAAACGCGTCAGCGAACTGCTGGGACTTCCTTATACCGACATCGTTGGAAAGAAATTCTTCGAGTTCGTGGAAGAACCGACGCAGGCCAGCGTGGAAGGCGGACTCATGCGCTTTCTGGAGAAACGGCATTGGGCGGGCACGGTGCGCCTGCGTCTCAAGAACAACGCTCGGCCGCTTTTTTTCGAATGCGTGCTGAACGCAATCGTCAAGAGCGGCGAGGTCGTTGGACTGAGCGCGCTGGGGCGCGATGTTACTGGGCAACACGAAAAGGAGCTGCGCTTCACGGAGCTCTTTGAGACGCTGCAGGAGGGCGCTTACTTCAGCACGCCGGAGGGCAGATTACTGGACGCCAATCCGGCGCTGGTGAGCATTCTGGGTTATGCGACCAAAGAGGACTTACTGGCGCTCGATCCGAGCCGGCTGAACCTCGATCCGGGACAACCGCCGGTGCTAGGGCGAGCACCGGATGACCGCGGCGGGGTGCGTGCCCGGGAGATTACGCTGCGGAAAAAGGACGGAACGCCGGCGGTGTTTCTCGAATCCTCGCGTGCGGTGTGGGATGCGGCCGGCAAGTTGATTCGGTACCAGGGAACACTGATCGACGTCACCGAGAGACGCAAACTTGAACGGCAAGTGTTGCAGCAGGAAGAATTCCGCCGACGGCTGCTGGAAAGCTTTCCCGATCTTATCCTGGTGGTGGATCTGGAAGAGCGATTCACTTTTGTGAGTTCGCGGGTGCGCGATTTGCTGGGATGCCAGTCCGAAGATTTGCTGGGGAAGAAGATATCGGGAACACCGGCTGAATCTCCGGAACTGATCGCGCTGTACAGCGACGTGGCCTCCGGCAAGAGGATTTTTGGATCGGCCGAATACGGCGCGCGGCACCGCGATGGCAGTGGACGGACGATGCGAGCTTCCGCCAGCCAGTTCTTTGACGCGGATTCGAAGCTGGGCGGAGTCATCATTTGTGTACGCGACATCACGACGGAAAAGAAGTTTGAGCACCAGGTTGTGCAGAGCGAGCGCCTGGCTGCCATGGGCGCGATGATCGGGGGCGTGGCCCACGAACTGAACAATCCCCTTACCAGCATCCTGGGGGTGAGCGAACTTTTGCAGGACAGCCAAACTACTGACTCGGCGCGGAAGCAGATCGCGATGCTGCAGCAGCAGGCGCGACGCGCGGCGGAGATTGTTCGCAACCTGACTTATTTTGCAACTCCTCCAACGCCGGGCAAGACGCGGGTCAATCTTGGCGATGTGGTGGAACGGACGCTTAATCTGCACGCTTACTCGCTGCGGAAAAATAATATTACCGTGGACTTCGTTCGCGAGACCGGGTTGCCGCAGGTTCAGGGCGACCCGCATCAACTCATGCAGGTTTTCCTGAACCTGGTGATGAACGCGGAGCAGGCGATTCGTGAGGCGCACGACCGCGGAACTTTACGCATACGCCTGGGGACAAGCGGAGAATCGGTTTGGGCGAGCTTTCTGGACGATGGTCCGGGAATTCCGGCGGAGGCACTGGCCAGCATCTTTGATCCGTTCTATACGACAAAGCGTCCGGGGCGCGGGACCGGGCTAGGACTTAGCATTTGCAAGTCGGTGATGAAGGAACACAACGGCACGATCGAAGCCGCCAACGCACCGGGCGGTGGAGCCGTGTTCACGGTTACTCTGCCTGCGGCTTCTGGAATGAGCTAGAGCGATACTTAATCCACTTCTTCGTTTATTTCTACTTCTCAGTTTCTCTCGACCGCCATGGCGACGGCGTTGCCACCGCCGAGGCAGAGGGCGGCGATTCCGCGCTTCACGTTGCGGCGAGTCATCTCATAAATTAAAGTCACGAGCACGCGAGCGCCGCTGGCTCCGATGGGATGACCGATGGCCACGGCACCGCCATTCACGTTGACCTTAGTGGGATCGAGGCCAAGCTCTCGCATCACGCCCAGGGCCTGCACGGAGAAAGCTTCGTTCAGTTCGTAGAGGTCGACTTCTTCATTTTTCCATCCCGTCTTTTCCCAAATCTTGCGCACGGCATCGACGGGCGCCATCATGACCCATTTGGGTTCGACACCGCTGGTGGACTGGGCCACGATGCGGACCATGGGTTGAGCGCCGAGTTCTTTGGCGCGACGCGCACTGGTCACGACAACGGCCGCGGCTCCGTCATTTACTCCGGGCGCGTTGCCGGCGGTTACGGTGCCATCTTTCTTGAACGCGGGCTTGAGCGCACGCAGAGCTTCGATGGTTGTATCCTCGCGCGGGGATTCATCCTTTTCAAAGAGCACCGGGGCCTCGCCTTTCTTCTTCGCCGGAAGTTCGACGGGAACAATTTGTGATTTGAAGCGGCACTCTTTCATTGCGGCGACAGCCTTGTGGTGAGAGTTCACGGCAAACTCGTCCTGCTCTTCGCGCGTGATGCCGTATTTCTCGGCGACATTCTCTCCGGTGATGCCCATGTGATAGTCGTTGTAAATGTCCCAGAGACCATCGTGCACCATGGAATCGATCACTTTTCCATTTCCGAGCCGGTAACCTTTGCGCGCCTGCGGAAGCAGGTAAGGAGCGTTGGTCATCGATTCCATGCCGCCGGCAACCACGATGGAACTGTTTCCGGTTTGCACGGCTTGCGCTGCGAGAGCAACTGCTTTCAATCCGGAGCCACAAACCTTGTTGATTGTCATGGCACCTGTGGTCGGGGACAATCCGGCGAAGATGGCAGCCTGCCGCGCCGGATTTTGTCCCAGTCCGGCGGGGAGAACGTTGCCCATGATGCATTCGTCGACCTGATCGGAATTCAATCCGGCGCGCTTGACCGCCTCGCGCACGACGATGGCACCCAATTGGGTAGCACTTAAATCAGTGAGGCTTCCCTGAAATTTTCCCACTGGTGTACGACAACCGGAAATGATGACAACCTCATCGAAAGCCGCCATTGATCATGCTCCCGCGAAGATTTCGCAGCTTCATTATAGATGCAGACGTGAGAGGAAACGATCAACTTCTGCGTTATGGTTGCGGTTGCCACGCGCTCCTCCGCATGCAAGAAAATCCAGTCGAGCTCGAACATCACCTGGGGTATTCATCGTCGGCGTTGACGTGTTCGCGATGTGTTTTACTGCAGCGGCGTCGAGATTTCCTTGATGACTCGCATCGCACTGTGACTTTGGTACAGCATCGCTCGCTACCATGCATGCATTTTTTTCTTGACTTCATTTTTCATTAACTCTATACAATCAAATAGTTGCAACAAAACAGCGTTGCAGATTTTTCCATGAAAAATGGAAGGGAGAATAGAACCAATGGCAACCAAGAAAAAGGCAAAGAAGAAAAAGAAGCACTAAGAGGTCAGTACGAAGTCAAAGGGGGACGCCAAAAGCGTCCCCTCAGTTTTTTGCGTGAAAGATTCTGCGATGGGATCAATCCAAAGAAGAGGCTGCAGTCTTCGAATTTGAAGAAACATTTGGCGCCTGCTTTTCACGGGCGGGACATAAGCCGCGAAAGGCGCAGAAGGTGCAGTGGAAATCAGGCTTGGGTTTAAAATTTCCTTCGGCAATGCCACGCGCCACAGCCTGCACGCGCTCGCGCGCTTCTTCCAGTTGGAACTCGGCACGCTTGGAAACGACAGCGACGTTCCCTTCCAGATTGTGAAACACCAATTCGCCCACGCGGTATCCCCACTTCTGGTGTGCGGCCATCGCGTAGATCGAGAGCTGCAGGCTTTCATCCGCGTCCTCTTGTGAGCGGGCCTTGCCGGTCTTGTAATCGATGATCGCGATGCTTCCATCGGACATGCAGTCCATGCGATCGATTCGTCCTGCAACCTTGGTTCCAGCGATCTGAATGTCAAACCATTCTTCCGTGTGCAGAACCTCGGGCACGGGGGCTGAATGCGTGGCGGCTAGGAAATCGTTCAGCTGCTGCAGTCCTTGCTTCAGGTACAAAACACGCTGATAGTCGTCCTGGATTCCGGATGCGGCCAGGTCATCACAAAAGAGTTGTAGAAGCTCATCGTCGGTCTTGGTCCTGCCTGAGCGGACGGAATCGTAGTAGGTGCGCAATATTCGATGCATGGCGGCGCCATACTGGACGGCTGCGTGAAGTTGCCGCGACAATTTCCACTCGCGTTCAAACTTGAACTGGAGAGGACAGGTTTCGTAGGTTTCCACTGCCGTGGCGCTCAGGCGCGCGTCCAGTCCGTCGATGGCCGGAAGGGCAAGCCACGCGGGCAAACGGGAGCTTCCGGTTTGAGCGGTGTCGGCTGCGGCGGCGATCTCGATCAACTCGGGTTGCGAAGGCAGCGCCGGTCGTGCTCTGAGATACGGATGCAAGACTGTGTTGCCGATGAGTTCACGCATCAGCCCCGCGGGAGTTTTGTCGCGGCCGATTCCCTGCTTGCCATAAATGTGAAGCGAATCTTTTGCGCGGGTCATTGCCACGTAAAAAAGCCGGCGCTCTTCCTGATCGTGGAGAGTTTTGTCGTCACCCGCAGCGGCCGAATCGGGATCGCGCAACTCGGCGGGGAACTCCACCAGCGTCTCCCAATAACTGGCGGGGAAAGAGCCCTTGGTTGCTCGCAGAACAAAAACGTGTGGGAACTCAAGACCTTTGGCGCCGTGGGCAGTCATGAGGCGCACGGCGTCTTCGTCTCCCTTGGACGCCATCGGAATCACTCCGCCGGCTTCACGGAAATAATTCAGATATTCGATCCACTCGCCGAGTTCGCCTGTCTCTGTAGTGCACTTGTTTTCCCAGTCGGCGGCGAACTTCAGGGCCGCCTGGAGAACGGGTGAATGGAGAGGGAGTTGGAACTTTTTCCCGATTAACTGCAGAGCGGCGCGCGCTTTCGCTTTCTTCTGGGTGACTTCATCACGGGCCAGGCGAACCGCGGCCAACACTTCGGCGCCTCCGGCGACGCTACCCAGAACTGAGGCGAGGGGAACGGTCACTCCTTCCTTCGAGTCTTTAGCGATCGCCCGAAGCGCAGTGCGGAGTTGTTCCGGATCGACCTTGAACTGGGGTAGTGCCGCGACGCGGAAGAGACTGGCATCGGCGGTGAGGTCGACGACGGCGGCGACACAAGCGAACAGGTCCCGGACTTCCGGGGTATCGCTCACGTCCATATTTTCGATGGAGAAGGGAATGTCGCGCTCGGCCAGATGTTGCACCACGTCGTCACGGTGAATGTGGGAACGGTACAAGATGCCAAAGTCTTTCCATTTGCAGCGCGAGCGGCGTTTGACTTCCTCAATGATGCTGACCACGTCGGGAGCTTCGGCATCTTTGCCACTGAAGGCAATGGCTTCCACGGGGAAAGTGGGCAGAGGCTGTCCTTCTTTTTTCGCGTCCTCTTCACGCGCCGATTGCAGGGGGGTGCGGCGGTAGGCGAGCGTGGACCGCTCGTTCGTGCCAAAGACCGGAGGATTTTTGTCGATGATGGCAAAAGCGCATTGCAGAATGGGAGTGGTCGAGCGGCGATTCTTGCCGAGGACAACGAACTTTGACTCGGGAAAATGCCGACGGAAGAGATGGAACGCCGCGCTGGAAGCGCCACGGAAGCGATAAATGCCCTGGTCGGGATCGCCGACGGCGAAGACGTTTCCTGCATCTCCAGCGAGGGCCGCGAGAACCTCGATCTGCGCGAAGTTGGCGTCCTGAAATTCGTCGACCAGAATGAAGCGAGCGCGGGTGCGTTCGGAAGCCAGCAGACCTTCGTCATTCACGAGCAGTTCGTGGGCGCGGGTGATCATGTGGCTGAATGTTCCGTAGTTCGCTTCACGCAGCCAGCGCTCGGTGGTGGCGAAGACACGGGCAATTTCCAGGCAGCGACCGATTACTTCGGCGTCACTCAACTCTTCTTTCGATTTCGCAACGCGCGGAACTGGCAGTTCGCCTCGTTCGAGCTGTGCGACGTAGTCCGCGTATCTTTCAGGAGTAACCATTTCGTCATGACAGCGGCTGAGGAAATCCAGCAGGTCGTTGAGAAACTTTCCGACGTTGGCTGCCCGGACGTAGTGCTCGAGGCGAAGCTCGTGAACCTTTTTGCGGAGGTAGATCCAGAGATCTTTCTCGTCGAGGACGCCGAAATCTTTGCCGGCGCGCTTCAGGAGGGTATTGCAATAGTCGTGGAATGTGGCGGAATGAATTTTCTGGCCGAGGAGGGCGCTGACGCGATCCCGCATCTCGCCAGCCGCGGCGACGGTATAGGTGAGGGCGATAATTTCGTCAGGCTTCGCATGTCCCTCTTTCACCAGGCGGGCGATACGATGAATGAGGACCGAAGTTTTACCTGTGCCAGCGCCTGCGATGACCAGCATCGGGCCGTGAACGTGGTCGATCGCTTCTCGCTGATGATCATCGGGAAGGAACGGACGAGATTTTGTTTTGGAGACAGCCATTGGGGCTCAGAATAACACCGCAGCCAGCAACGCGTGGGAAAGGACAGGCGGCGGATTCAAAGCGAGAACAGGGTAGCGGTCACGATTGCGGTGGCGGCGATGGCTGCCGTTTCGGCGCGGAGGATGGTGTTACCTAGGGAAGCGGAAATCCATCCCTCTTGCTGGAAGGATTGCAATTCGTCTTCGGTCCAACCGCCCTCGGGACCCACGGCGAGAGCGATTTCGGAGGTCGACGCGCGAGACTTCAGCACGTCGCGAAGCAGGGTATGCGCTTCTGATTCCGCCAGGACGACTCGCAAAGCTTGAGTAGGATTTAGTGCGTCGGAGAGTTTGACAGGCGCGGTAATCTCCGGGGGCGCGGTGCGGCGAGATTGTTCTGCGGCTTGGCGGGAGATGCGCTGCCAACGCTCGACACGCTTCACCGACGCCGCGGCCAGATGTGAATCGGTGCGCCGTGCGATGACCGGGATAATCCGGGAGACGCCAAGCTCGGTGCACTTCTCGATGGCCCACTCCATACGGTCGAACTTGAAGACGGCGAGAAGGAGGGTGATCTCGATCAAGGCAGGAGCGAAAATTTCTTCGGCGAGGTCAAACTCGACTCGATCTTGCGTCACTGACGTGATCCGGCCGCGGCGAACAGCTTGGCCGGTGGCAATATCGAACTCTTCTCCAACGCGGGCTCGAAGGACGCGGACCAAGTGATCGGCGTGCTCTCCGACGAGAGCGGCGCGATCCCCGGAGACTTCGTCGGCAATCCAGCGGCGGCGTGTCATGTCCGCTAGCCGAACATGTCTTTGACTTTGCCCAGCAGCGACCGCATCATCGGCTGATTGTCGACTTTGGTGGTGCTCTCGAGTTCCTGCAGAAGCTCTTTCTGGCGCTTGCTGAGCTTGCCGGGAATCTGCACGCGCACTTCGACGTACAAATCGCCCTTGCCGTGACCATTCAGGACGGGCACGCCTTTGTTGCGAATACGAAAGGTCGTCCCAGGCTGGGTGCCATCAGGAATTTTGAGAGCGTGCTCGCCTTCGAGCGTGGGTACGCGAATTTCCGCGCCCATCGCGGCCTGGGTGACGGAGAGCGGAACAACGCAGTGCAGGTCATTGCCTTCGCGAATGAAGAATGGGTGCTCCTTCACATGCAAGACGACGTAGAGATCACCGGCCGGGCCCCCGAAGGGACCGGCTTCGCCTCCACCGGAAAAGCGAATGCGGGTGCCGTCCTCGACGCCGGCGGGAATCTTCGCGTCGATGGAGCGCTGCCGCAAAATACGGCCTTCGCCTTTGCACTTCGGGCAGGGATCGGTGATGACGTTGCCGGTTCCCTGACAGGTGGGGCAGGTTCTCGCGATGCTGAAAAACCCCTGCTGGTAGCGCACCTGACCGCGGCCGGAACAGGAGCGGCAGGTCGTGGGACCTTTGCCCGGGGCGGCGCCGGAGCCGTGGCAGTCCTCGCAGGCTTCGTGACGGCGCACCATAACCTGGGTTTCGGTGCCGAAGACGGCTTCTTCGAACTCGATGGTGATGTCTTCGCGCAGATCGGCGCCGCGCTGCACGCGACTGCGGCGGCGGCCACCGCCGCCGAAGGCATCTCCGAAGCCGAAGAACTCGCCAAAGATTTCGCCAAAGTCTTGGAACACAGTGGCATCAAAACCCCCGCCCGGCGAGGCTGCACCACCAACACCGGCGTGGCCGTAGCGATCGTAGAGAGAACGTTTTTCAGAGTCGGCGAGGATCGCGTATGCTTCCGTGACTTCTTTGAATCGCTCCTCCGCATCTGGATTGTTTGGATTGCGATCGGGATGCCACTGCATGGCGAGCTTGCGATAAGCGCTCTTCAGCTCAACTTCGGTTACGGTGCGGCTGACGCCCAGCACTTCGTAATAGTCGCGTTTTGCGTTCGTGGTCAGAATTGGCGCCTTTCCTTCATGAGAGATAAAACGGGATTGGAAAATTATTTTCCGGGGTTCCTGGCAACCTTCACCATCGCCGGACGCAGCAGCCGGTCTTTCAATTTATAACCGCGCTGCAACTCCTCGATCACCTGATGATCGGGGGCCTCGGTGGTATCCACCATTTCGATGGCCTCGTGATAGTGCGGGTCAAACGGCTGGCCCTTGGCGGCAATCGGCTGCAGGGAAAGCTTCCCCAATGCCGTCTGGAGTTGCTTGTAAATCAGATCGATTCCGTTGCGGAATTCGGCCGCGTCGGATTTCACCTGCAGGGCGCGCTCGAAACTGTCGAGGACGGGCAATAAAGATTTGATCGTGTCAGCGGCAGCGTAGTCGCGAAAGTCCTGCTGTTCCTTGAGGGTGCGACGGCGCGCATTTTCGAACTCAGCCTGGGCTCGAGCCAGCCGGTCGAGGAGGGAGTCACGCTCCGCTGTTATTTTCTGCAACTCCGAATCCGAAGCCGACGACTCGCCCGCCACGGCTTGCGCAGGGCTCTCCCCGCCATCGCCGGATGGCAGTTCGTGCTCCAGGTCGAGATTTAATTTCTCGACTTCCGATCTTCCGTTTGATTTCCCCATAAAAACTGATTACTCCGATTCATTCAGAATCTTGTCGAACAGACGCGCGATGTAGGAAACCGCCGTCATGGTGTGTTGATAGTCCATACGCGTGGGACCGATCACAGCGAGCGATCCGAACATATCCGTTCCCGAGCGCGCGGGAGCCCCGATCAACACAAAGTTCTGCATGGAGGGCACCGCGTCATCCAGTCCGATAACCACGCGTACTGCCTCCTGCTTTACGTCGAGATAGGCGGAGAGGAGTTGCGCAACTTTTTCTTTTTCCTCGAGGGTTTGCAGCATCTCCTGCAGACGCTTGCGATCTTCCTGCCCAGTTACCAGATTGGCGGCGCCTTCCACGAAGACGACCTGGGTGCCCGCTTCGGCAGCAAGTGCGCCTTGTTTGTAAAGTTGCTCGATGGAATTCATCAGGCGATCGTATTCGCTGCGCTCCTGCTCGATTCTCCGCGACAATTCGGCGCGCATCGATTCCATAGTCCAACCACGAAAATTTTCGTTGATGTAGCGGGCGGCGAGATCGAGCTCGGATTGCGGCAGGTCGAGGCGCAACACGCGGTCACGCACCAATCCGGAGCGTGTCACCAGAACGGCCAGGACTTTCTGATCGCCGAGGCGCGAGAAGTACACATGCTCTAGCGCATTTCGCGTGCCGCTGGAGGCCACGGTGACGCCGACATTCTTCGAGATCAGGGACAGCACGTGCGAGGTGCGCTCCATGAACTCCTGCACATCGCTAACGCCCGCGAGCGAGTCGGAAATCATGCTCTCTTCCTGGGGCGCGAGTTTGGCGGTCCCGGAAATCTGTTCGACGTAATAGCGGTAGGCCTCGGTGGTGGGCACGCGGCCGGCCGAGGCGTGCGGCTGCTCGAGGAATCCGGCATCCGAGAGATCAGCCATCACGTTGCGAATGCTGGCCGGACTGAGGCCTTCGCGGTTCGAGCGCGAGAGCGTCCGCGAACCAACCGGCTCGCCGGTGGAAATAAAGGTCTCCACGATCGCGGTTAGAACTTCGCGTTCGCGCTTGCCGATATGCGGATCAGTAGGCATTGTGTAAAAAGGGGTCGCAAGTTCCAGCCAGCGATGTTTCCGCTTAAGTATTTTAGATGCAGAAACTTAGCTGAAAGACGCAGACAGCGCTTCCTGCTTGGATTCTAGGAACGCGTGCTCGTCCTGTCAAGGACGGCACGCACGGCTCCAGGAAGTGATCACTTGCGGCCCGCGGGAACCTCGGCTCGCATCTTCCCCGGCGCAGTCGGTGCGGGTATCCTCAACTGCCGGGATGCGAAAACCGAACTTATGAAACTGAAACCGCATGTGGCCGTAGTCGGAGCAGGGGCTTTTGGAGGCTGGACCGCGCTTCATCTTGTTGAACGCGGAGCGCGGGTGACGCTGGTTGACGCCTGGGGGCCGGGCAACTCGCGGGCTTCCTCGGGAGGCGAAACGCGGATCATGCGTGGGACCTATGGTCCGGATCAACCCTACAGCCAGCTGGCTGCGCGAGCGCTCAGGCTCTGGGAGAAATATGAACGGCGCTGGAAGCGGCAGTTTCTGCATCGCACGGGCGTTCTGTGGATGGTCAGCAGTCGCGACGACGCTTACGAGCGCGGGTCACTCGGGATGCTTCGAGAAGCGCGAGTAAAGTTCCGCGAATTTTCGACGGCGGAGATGAAGAAGCGCTGGCCGCAAATCAACTTCGCCCGGGTGCACTGGGGAATCTTCGAACCGGACTGCGGATATCTTGATGCGCGCGCCAGCTGCCAGGCGGTGGTGGACGCGTTTGTCGATCGAGGTGGCGCGTACCGGCAGGTGGCTGTGTTGGGCGATGGGCTGGAAGATGGACCTCTACGCAGTTTGATTTTGTCGGATGGCTCGCGGCTGAAGGCTGACTACTATGTTTTTGCTTGCGGACCGTGGCTAGGGAAACTGTTTCCTGAAACTCTTGGCCGGCTGGTGCAACCCACCAAGCAGGATATTTTTTTCTTCGGTACACCTGCTGGGGATTCGCGGTTTACGGACGCGCATATGCCCGTGTGGGGCGATCACGGCAAGCGGTTTTTCTACGGCATTCCGGGAAGCGACCGACGCGGCTTCAAGATGGCGGATGACACGCGGGGCGCGGCTTTCGACCCGACGTGCGGCGAGCGGGTGGTTAGCCAGGCTACGCTGAAACGCGTGCGGGAATATTTGGAACTTCGATTTCCGGCGATGAAAGACGCACCGCTGATCGAGACGCGCGTGTGCCAGTACGAGCAAACCCCCGACAGCAACTTTATATTGGATCGTCATCCTAAGATGGAAAGCGTTTGGATATTGGGCGGCGGGTCGGGGCACGGGTTCAAGCATGGGCCGGCGCTGGGAGAGATGGCGGCCAGGCTGGTTTTGAAGGGCGGCGAGGCGGACGCGAGTTGGCGGCTGTCGCGATTCGCAAAGAAAAAGGCAAATTGAAACACAGAGGGCACAGGGGAATCACAGGGTAGGTCTCTGTGCCTCCATAGCGAAGGTCTTCTCTATTGAATCTGAATCACGCTGGCGCCTTCGCCGGCCTTGATCTCTGCGACGCGCGCTGCGACCCGCTGCGCGAATTCGAAGATTGATTTCGCGTGTGGGGAGTTTTCTCCCTCCAGCACGACCGGCTTGCCGCCATCGCCGGATTTGCGCACCTCGGGGTCGAGGGCGATGTTTCCGAGGAAGGAAACGCCGAATTGCTTGGCCATGTTTTCGGCGCCGCCGCGGGAAAAGATATCGATCTCGTGGCTGCAGTGCGGGCAGACGAAGTAGCTCATGTTTTCGACCACGCCGATCAGATCTACTTTCATCTGGCGAAACATTTCGATGGCTTTGCGCGCATCCTGCAGAGAAACGTCGGAGGGCGTTGAGACGACGACGGCTCCGGTGAGGGGAACATTCTGCACCAGCGAGAGCGCGATATCGCCCGTCCCGGGCGGCAAGTCGACGATCATGTAATCGAGATGTCCCCACTCCACCATGCCCAGGAACTGCTTCACGATCTGGTGCAGCATGGGACCGCGCCAGATGACAGGCTTGTCGCCGGGATTGAGAAAGCCCACGGAGATGACTTTCAGGCCGTAGGCCTGCAGCGGCTCGATGCGATTTTCTGCGACCATCTTGGGCTGACCGTTCACACCCAGCATGAGCGGGACATTCGGACCGTAGACGTCGGCATCGAGCAAGCCGACTTGATGGCCCATCTTGGCCAAGGCAACGGCAAGATTGACCGCGAGCGTGGTCTTGCCGACGCCACCCTTGCCGGAACCGACGGCGATGATGGCATCCACTCCAGGCAACGGTTGCGGCCCCTGTGCAGGCTGGCCGGGATGAGCAGGCATATGTGCGTTCAAGAGATCACACTCCAAGGATAAAGTCAGGATGGATGGAACATTAATTACCCGAAGGATCGATTATACAGGGACGTGGCGAGCGCGCAGTCTCAGTAGCCCTCCCCTTCGAGCTGCACTTTGCCTCGAAACATGCGGAACAGAAAAGTGAAGTAGCCGAGAGCGAGAACCATGCCGATGATCCACCACGTGAACCCGACGGTGAGGCCGTGGCGTCCGGCGGCGGTGTTGTAAATGGTCAGGTTGTAGGCGGGACTGCTGCTCGACGGCAAGACCGCAGGATAGAGAGCGAAGGCCGCGCCCACCAGCATTCCGACGATGTAGAGGGCCGAACCGACGAAGGCAAGTTTGTCCTGGCCTTTGCGGATGGCGTAGATCATCAGGCTGAGACTGCCGAAGACAACTACGGGAATGAGATATCCGATGGCATGGTGTTTGTAGTTGTCGAGAACTGTGGGGCGAATGTAGGTGGTCGCAACCAGGCCGACGATGGTCAAGACCAACTGCAGCGGCCAGGCCCACAGCGCGACGGTGCGGGCGCGCTGGCCTCAGATCGTGTTCGGTCTTCACCGCGATATATAAAGAGCCGTGCGCGGTCAGCGTGACCAGGGCGATGACGCCGGTGAGGATGGTATACCAATCGAGAATTCCGGTGTTGGCGCCCACCCTGAAATTCGTCCAGAGTGGCTCAAAGAAATAGCCGTCGGCAGCGAGGGGAACGCCGCGGACCACGTTGCCCAGAGCCGCGCCAAAAAAGATCGCCAGCAAAATACTGGACACGCAGAAGATTAAATCGAAGAAGCCCATCCAGACCCGATGTTCTATGTGGGCGCGCAGTTCGATGCCAATGCCACGCAGCATGAGCAGCCAGAGCACCATCATGAGCGGCAGATAAAAGCCGCTGAAGCTGGAGGCATAGAGAAGCGGGAAGGCGAAATAGAGGGTTCCACCGGCGGCTAGCAGCCAGACTTCATTGCCATCCCAGACTGGACCGATGGCGCGGAGAATCTTTCGTCGCTCGTCGCTGGTGCGGGCGGCGCCGAGGTAAATCGCGCCCGCGCCCAGATCGAATCCATCGAGTACCACGTAAGCCGCAACCATCACGGCGACGATCATGAACCATAACGTTTCCATGGCGCTCCTTACAACGATACCTCAGGGGCTAAAGCCCCGAATTTTTAATTGGCCGTTATCGCAGCGGTGAACCGCTGCGCCACGCAAAATCTAGTACTGCGAAACTGCTTCGACGACCCAAAACCTAGTATTGCGAAACCGCTGCTGCAAAATTAGTGCTGTGAAACTGCTTCGGCAACGGGCCCGTGCTCGATTTCACGCCGTACCAGGAACAGAAACAGAATGCCGAGTACGGTGTACATGCCGAGGAAGCCCAGCAGCGTGAACATCCCGTTGCCCGCCGAGACCATCTTCGAATATCCATCTGCCGTGCGCATCAAACCATAGACAAGCCAGGGCTGCCGGCCTAGTTCGGCGGTCATCCAACCTGCCGTGTTGGCGATGTAAGGGAATGGCAAGGCGAGCAACAGAATCCAGAGCATCCAGTGAGCGGAAAACAACTTGCCACGCCACAGCAGAAACGCGGACACCGCCATAATGGCGATGAAGATGGTTCCCAGGCCCACCATGATGTGGTAGCTGTAATAGAGCAGCGCGACGTTCTCCGGCCATTGGTCGGGAGGGAACGAATCCAAACCTTTCACATTGGCGGCCCATTCGCGGTAGGTCAAAAAGCTGAGCGCGGAAGGGACCTCCAAGGGGTTATCAATTTTTCGCTCGGCGACGTTCGGTTGTCCCAGGATGATGAGCGGTGCGCCTGACTGGCCGACAAAGAGCGCTTCCATGGCGGCGAGGGTAACGGGTTGGTCGGCGGCAATCATGCGGCCCTGACCATCGCCGGTGGGAAATAACTGCAACACGCTGAAGATCAGTCCAGCGATAACGCCGGTGCGTACGAAAATTCGGCCGTGCGCCTCGAACTTCCCCCAAAGCAAATAGAACGCACCCACGGACGCCATTACAATAGAACCGGTGATCACAGCGCCGCTCATATTGTGCGCATACTGCCACCAGGCCCAGGGATTCAACACCAGCGCCCAGAAGCTGGAAAGTTGCAACGAGCCATCCGCCGCCTTGACATAGCCCACGGGATGCTGCATCCAGGCGTCGGTAGCGATGATGAAATAACCGGACAACCATGATCCCAGAAAAACAGCCACCGCCGACCACCAGTGGGCGCGAGGGCTGAGGCGCTTCTCTCCGTAGAGAAACAGGCCAAGGAATGCCGACTCCAGAAAGAAAGCAAACATGCCTTCCATGGCCAGAGTTTGACCGATCACTCCGCCAGCATAGCGCGAGAAATGAGACCAGTTCGTGCCAAACTGAAATTCCATGGGAATTCCAGTGACCACGCCCAGAAGAAAGTTGATGCCAAAAATCTTCGCCCAGAAGCGCGCCGCCTGATGGTAAGTCTCATCGTTGCGGCGAAGGCCCAGGGTCTTGAGCACCACGATCAGCGGGGCCAACCCCATGGTCAGCTGCGGGAAGAGATAGTGAAAGGTGACGGTGAAGGCGAAGTGAATGCGATGAACGAGAAGGGCACTGTCCATAGGAAATCCTGAGGAACCGGATAGGCTATCCAGTCTGCACAAAGTCTGATGTGACGGCGGTCACATCGAGCTGTGGATTATCGCTTGGCCTTGCGCCGCCGTTCCATTTCCGCGCGACGATTCTCGCGTCGGCGTCCGGCGTCGTCGTAGCGGCGCCGCTGTTCATCGGTCTCGGGGATGACGGGTGCCACCTTCAGGCGATTTCCCTTCGCATCCACGGCCACGAACGTCAAGTGAGCCGAGGCCACATGTTGCGCGGTATCGGCGAGGTAGTTCTCGACGAAAACTTTTACTCCTACTTCCATCGAGGTCTGAAAAACACGGTTCACGGACGATTTGAGAATGACCAGATCGCCCACTCGCACCGGCACCAGAAAGTCAATGTGATCGACCGATGCGGTGACCGCGTAGCTGCGTGAATGACGATGCACGGCCATTGCACCCGCTAGATCAATCCAGTGCATCAAGCGGCCACCGAGCAGTGCGCCCAGAGGGTTGGCGTCATTAGGCAGAACAATCTCTGCCATTTCGGATTGCGAATCCCGCACTGGGCGCGGAGTTAGGGTTAGTGTCTCTTCGCTCATAGGTTTATTCCTAGCTTTCTGATCCTCAACTCGCAATCGCAGCGGCAACTCCCTGCCGCCTCCACTTTTCAAGGTAGGATTCCAAGAAGCACTCCGCCATCCTCTGTAGACGGTGGTCGTGATGTCGCTGGTCCCAGCGATTCGCGGCGGCATCAAACTCGATCATCCCGTGATCCACTGGACGATGATCGCGCTCGCACACGTAGCGAACTTGAATGCGGTTGGCAGTACCGTTCTGCTTGTCGCCGCCCAAGGTTCTTGCTCCGAAGCGGATCGAATCCCACTTGCGATCCTTGGGCAAACGGCCGCAGCCTTCCGCGTAGCCCAGATTACAGAACTGCTGTAGATCGTCGACGGATGGCGTCTCATCCTCGTGTCCGGGCGCGGTGCAGAGGCCGCTCCATCCGCAACCCAATGGAAGGCGAGTGGCATGCAGCCAAGTTCCATTCTCCAACTTCTCCACCGGCATAAAAAACGGACACGCCAACGCATTCCTCCCTCAGCGCCACAAATTCCCGGGAGCGTCCATTCTACTCATCGCATGGAACGCAAGCCACTGTCCAGAAACCATACATGAGGGTGGCGTTTATACTAACCTCGTCACAACCGAGATCTGCCTATGGACCGTATCGCCGCGCTCAATGAAATCCTCACACAGGATCCGAACGACACGTTTGCCCGCTACGGGTTGGCGATGGAATATTCGAAGCAGGGCGATTTGGATCGCGCTCTGGCGGAGTTCTCCATCCTGCTGAAGGCCAATCCCGACTACACCCCGGGATATTTCATGGCAGCGCAAACGCTGGTTCGCGCCGACCGCGCCGCCGAAGCGAAGACGATGCTCGGCGAAGGAATCGCCTCCGCTCGGCGGAGCGGCAACTTGCATGCGCAATCGGAGATGGAAGCCATGCTGGCGGAGTTGGGATAATTCTTCCGTTCAACTTGCCGGAAAATCGGTGCATTACTTCGCCATCCTCTGCATCGCCCACTCCACCACTCCTGGAAATAGCTGATAAATCTTCTGGGGTACATACATCGTCCAGGGCACGATGACTTCACGCTTGCACTTCAAATATCCCTGCAGCGTCGCTCGAGCTACACGCTCAGCGGTAATACCGCGCACGGAATTCGGGCGCACCTTTTTTTGTTCATTGCCCAACACCGCGTTCTCGCCGAAGGCGGTCCGCACATAGCCGGGACAGACAGTTAGTATATGAATGCCATCCTTTTTCAATTCGACGCCTGCGGCCTTGCCGATGGCATTCATGGCAAACTTGGTCGCGCTGTAGGCAGCATGAAAGGGCAGCGGAATATGGCCGGCCACGCTGGAGATGTTGATGATGGTTCCGCCGCCCTGCTGACGCATAATCGGAATAACGGCCTGCATCCCCATCACAGCGCCGAAGAAATTTGTGTCGAACATCTCGCGGCACGCGGCCATTTCCATCTGGGCGACAGAATCCAGCAGCCCATGCCCGGCGTTATTGACCCAGACATCGATACGCTGGTAGTGATGCAGCGTCAGTCCGACCGCACGGTCGATTTCCTCGCGATGGCGCACATCGCAGGCCATCGCCAGCGTTCGTTCGTTGTGCCCTACGCGTGCGCGCGCCGCTTCGACGCGACCCGCATCGCGGGACAGCATTACTAACGTCGCTCCCTGGTCGGCGAAAAGTTTGGCAATCGCTTCCCCGATACCCATGGAAGCGCCTGTGACCACCACAATTTTTCCTGCAAGTTCCATAGCGCGCTTTTATTCCTCCGCAACTGGCGAAGTCAAGCGCTGCGGTACAATCAGGGTTAGTCTGCTCATTTTTGTGCGGATCCCCGCGCCCACGGAGACTGCTTGGCTGCCCTTATTCCCTTGTTCCCGCTGGATGTCGTACTGTTCCCCGGTACTCCCCTGCCGTTGCACATTTTCGAACCGCGCTACAAAGAGATGATTGGCGAATGTCTGGCGCAGAATCGATTGTTTGGCGTGATCCGCGCGATGGAGCAGAGTCTGGCTGAAGTAGGATGCACCGCCGAAATCGTTACCGTGGTGAAAGAGTACTCTGATGGGCGCCTCGACCTTGTCACCGAAGGGCGCCGGCGTTTCGAACTTCTGGGAGTGAATCAGGAGCGTTCCTTTCTACAAGCGGAAGTTGTAATGATCGACGATGAACCCGGCACGCCGTCGAAAGAAAACACGGACCGCGCGGTTCAGTTGCACGCAGAGTTGTTGGCGATCGCGGGCGCGCAGCAGGATCTTTCTGCCGCCGACCCGTCTTCGCTGTCTTTTTATCTTGCCGGATCCCTGCCGCTGGATCTGGATTTCAAACAGAAGTTGCTCTCTCTGCGCTCAGAAGCGGAACGGCTTTCCTTACTCATTACTTATCTGGAAAAACTGATTCCGAACCTGCATCGCGCGGCCCGCGCCCGGGAAAAGGCCGGGGGCAACGGACACGTGCACTAAGCTCGAAAATCGGGCTGCCGCAAACCCGCGTATAATCCAACTAAAGTATTCGTTCTGGGGGTTCCATGAATCTTCCTCGTACGCTCGGCGAATTGCGCCGCAGTCCCTTTTCCGAAGAACGTTTGCGCAGCCGCCGCGTGAAAGATGAACTCCGGGAGAATCTCATCGCCCGCTTGCGGCAGAGCGACGACGCCAACATCTTTCCCGGCATCGTCGGCTACGACGACACCGTAGTACCGCAGATCGTGAACGCCGTGCTCTCGCGGCACAACTTTATTCTCCTCGGCCTGCGCGGTCAGGCCAAAAGCCGCATCCTGCGGGCTTTGACGACACTGCTGGATCCGCAAATGCCTTACCTTCTTGGCTGTGAGATCCGCGATAATCCTTATTCGCCGATTTGCCGCCGCTGCCGTGAAGAAGTGGCGCGGCTGGGCGACGCTACTCCCATCGCTTATCTCACTGCCGACGATCGCTACGTGGAAAAACTGGCCACCCCTGACGTCACCATCGCCGACCTTATCGGCGATATCGATCCCATCAAAGCTGCGCGCGGCGGCCACGAACTCTCGAGCGAATTCACGGTTCACTACGGCTTGTTGCCTCGCGCCAATCGCGGCATCTTCGCGATCAACGAACTTCCCGACCTCGCGGGAAAAATTCAGGTTGGCCTGTTCAACATCATGCAGGAAGGCGACGTGCAGATTAAGGGATATCCGATCCGTCTGCCGCTCGATCTGGCGATTGTGTTCAGCGCGAATCCGGAGGACTACACGGCTCGGGGAAAAATCATCACGCCGCTGAAAGACCGCATCGGGTCGGAGATTCGGACGCACTATCCTGCAACCGTGGATGAAGGGATTGCGATTACCGCGCAGGAAGCCTGGACGAATCGCAATGGACACGCGATGCACCTGCCTACCTATATTCAGGAGGTGATCGAGCGCATCGCCTTCGCCGCCCGCGAAGATAAGAAAATCGACAAGCGATAGCGGCGTCAGCCAGCGACTGCCGATCTCTGCTATGGAGAATGTGATTTCCAACGCTGAGCGCCGCGCTTTGCGCAATGATGAAAAGCTTGTCGTGCCGCGCATCAGCGACGTCTACGCCGCGCTGCCTGCTATCACCGGCAAACTCGAACTCGAATACGAAGGCGAGATGAAGGGCGCGGACTTCGTTGGCCGGGAACTGATCCGCGCGGCCATCGCCAAGACTTACGACGAATACTTCACGGGCGCCAACGTGCAGCAGATTGTGCAGTGGTTCGACCTGGGTGGCGAGATTCAGCTTTCGGATTCTGTCCCCGCCCTCGAAGCGCTGGAGAATCTTAAAGAAATTCAGGGCTTGATCGACAAACTGGGGCCGCTCGGAGTCTCGCAGAAGGAAAGTCCGGAGCAGCAGGTGTCGGCGGCAGAGTTCATCCTTGAAGGCCTGCACGCCCACAAACGCATCGGGCGCAATGAAGAGCGCGTCTTTAAAGCCGGGGAGAAAAAGCCGGAGCCGGTGCGCGAGAAAGGGTTCGACAAGGAAGAACCGCCGTATCGACAGAGAAGGCAGTTTAACTAGGAAGCCAGTGGTCAGTGGCAAGTGGGCAGAAACCAGCACTAGGTTTTGTTTTGACTGGCCACTAACCACCGACCACCGCTCTTATGAAACGCATTCGCTACACCAAATACGTTCCCGATCCGGCGGGCGAGATGAGCATGGAAGACTTGCTCGGCGCCCTCTCCGATTACCTGTTGCAGAGCGGCTTCCAGAGTGACATGTGGTACGAGATGCCGGAGGGCGAGCAGACGCTCGATGATCTTCGGCGCGCGATCGAGCGGGCTCTGATGGATGGAGACGCGTTCGACGACGAGATGCGCGAACGCCTCGAGCAAATGGCGGCGGACGGTGAACTCGATGAACTTATCGAAAAACTGATCGAGCGCATGCAGCAGGAAGATTACATTTCCATCGATCAGCCGCCGGACCCTTCGAGGCCCTCTGGCACCGGCGGGCAGGTCGGTGAAAACCAGCAGCAGGCAAAGTTCGAAATTACCGATAAGAGCCTGGACTTTCTTGGCTTCAAGTCGCTGCGTAATTTGCTCGGCTCGCTGGGCAAATCCAGCTTTGGGCGCCACGACACGCGCGACCTCGCGACCGGCATCGAAGCCAGCGGGGCTTCCAAACGCTATGAATTCGGCGACACGCTCAACCTCGATATCACGGCGACGCTCTCCAGCGCGATTCAGCGCGAAGGGCTCAGCCTGCCGCTCAACATCGAATACTCCGACCTGCAGGTTCATCAGTGCGAGTATCAATCTTCCTGCGCGACGGTGCTCATGCTCGACTGCTCGCATTCGATGATTCTGTACGGCGAGGACCGGTTTACTCCGGCGAAAAAAGTGGCCATGGCACTGTCGCATTTGATCCGCACGCAGTATCCCGGCGATTCGCTATCGCTGGTGCTCTTCCACGATTCCGCCGAAGAGGTTCCGCTTTCGCAACTGGCGCGAGTGAAGGTCGGTCCGTATTACACGAATACGCGCGAGGGTCTGCGGCTGGCCCAGCGGATTTTGCAGCGGCAGAGAAAAGACATGAAGCAGATCGTCATGATCACTGACGGCAAGCCTTCCGCGCTCACGCTCGAGGACGGGCGCATCTACAAAAACGCCTTCGGCCTCGATCCGCTGGTGGTCAGCCAGACGCTCGAGGAAGTCTCGAAGTGCAAGCGTGCCGGCGTGCTGATCAATACGTTCATGCTCGCGTCCGATTATGGCTTGGTGCAATTCGTGCAGAAAGTCACCGAGATGTGCCGTGGCAAAGCGTACTTCACGACACCCTACACCCTGGGGCAATATCTGCTGATGGATTACATGTCGCGGAAGACGAAGACGATTCATTAAGACATCGAACGTCTTATCTCTCCCTCTCGCGCCGCACACTAAACTGCTGATACTCTTTAATATTCATGGCAAACTGCGTTCGATGTGGGCGACAACTACCGGGCTTTTCCTTCGGCAAGAAGATTTGCCAGTGGTGCGTGCAGCACGAAGCCGCGCAGCGTGGAGAAATCGTCGACGACGCGCGGCAACCCGTAATGCGCACGCCTTGGGTGCGGGGCGGCGAATCCACGATCGGCGTCACGCAGATCATCTTCGGGATTTGCGTTGCGGTGTTTCTGGGTATGGCCCTCGCCGGTTCCACCATCATGGATTTCTCGCCTCAGGAGACCATTCTCTGGGGCGCCAACTGGGGACCGCTAACGCTCTCGGGCGAGTGGTGGCGACTGCTCACCTGCGTGTTCGTTCACGGCGGAATCATTCACATCGCGTTCAACATGTGGTGCCTGTGGAATCTTGGCGCGCTGGCCGAATCGCTCTACGGACGCTGGACCTACGCGGCGATCTATCTCATCTGCGGCGTGGGATCCAGTTTGACCAGCGTTGCATGGCATCCCTACGGACCGAGCGTGGGCGCTTCGGGGGCCATCTTCGGACTCGCCGGCGCGCTGCTTGCGGCCTTTAAGCTGGGAGAATTTTCTGTGCCGCGTGCCGCACTTTCCGGGACGCTGCGCAGCCTGGGCGCTTTTGTTTTTTACAATCTTGTCTTCGGAGCGGCAATGCCTGGCATCGACAACGCCGCGCACATTGGCGGTCTGATCACAGGATTGATCGTAGGCGCAATCATCGCCCTCATTGCCCCGTTCCGGGAGCAATCTCCACGCCGCGTTGCCATCTTTCTTGTTATGGCGGTCGCCCTGGCCGGAGGCGCAGCCGAAGTTGCGCACCACTACGGCGTTCCTTTGCGCTTGGGAAGAGCTCATTCTCAAGTGTCGAGCACTATCGCGCAGCCTCGGGGCACGCCAAACGCTGCTCGCAGCTAGGCTTTCAACTCACCCACCGCGCGCCAAGCCTGATTGATGGCTTCATCTGTGTAGGCGTAAGCACCGGCATCGGCGTTGGCGATGGCGATCCGGCCGAAGGGCTTCCTCGCCACTTCACACGGAGTCTCACCGCCTTCCAGCCAGAAGGAATCGAAGAGGGAGTTATATTCGTAGGCGTAACCGTGGGGCCAGCGGTTGACCGTAATCGCAGCGATGTCGCGCGCCGGATCGAAGCCCCCTGCCCCGAGCGTTCGAACCAGTTGGGAGCGGATCTCGCGCTCCATCGTTTCAAAGGACGTTTGGAACAATTCGATGCGGCCCAGCATGTGCTGCTCGCGCGCCGGGCGGCCGGGCTGACAGGGTGTCTTCATCATGTGAACCACGATGGGCTCTTCGGGCTTGCGGGCGCATTCGTAGCCGCCGATGCTGACGGCCAGATCGAGACCGACGCGGGTGTGATAGCAGCCGGGGGCGTAAACCGCATTCGTATTCAGCTTCTGAAATGATGTCCAGTTGCGTAGGGCAACATTGGTATAGAGCAACGGAACTTTTTGCGCGGAGGCGAGCGCGTCCCGTTGCTTTTGCGGAAGGTCTTCGCAGATGTACGGGATGACCACATGCCAGCAGGCCAGGATGCAGTTCTTCCCTTTCGCGGTGTAGACCTTGCCGCCGCGCGCGTAGGCTACTTCAACTTCTTTCGCGGCAGTTGCATCGCCGACGTGCTGCACGCGAACCGCGGTGCTGTTGAGGCGGATCTTCACGGTCGATGCGGCGGAGTCCAGCTTGGAGTAATTCGCTTTTGCGAGTACCACATCGCTTGCGGAGTTTCCTGCAATCGCATCTGGAATCAGTTTGCGCACCAGGAGGCGCGCGATGGTCGCGTTGCCATCGGGGAAATGAAAAAAATATTTCTCCGCTTCTTCATTCGGAATCGCGTCGCGATTCATGCCCTTGCCCGGCGCGGGATCGAGTTTCATTCCCTGGAACCCGGGCAGATCGAATCCCCAGGCATCCTGCGCAGAAACCGCGTCGATTCCCACGCCAAACAAGGGCTGAGGCACAGCCTGAAAAACCTTTACGACATCAGGATGAACTTTCACGACGTCGCTGAGGAAGCTGGCATAACTGATGCGCGCGAGTTTAGCTTTTTTCTCCGTGGAGGTGAGGCCCGGAAAATACTCCTGCTCATCGCGCAGCAGGCGATCGAAATCGATCTTGGCTTGCGGGGCGATGGGCGCTTGCGCGAGCATCTGCTTCCAGGCCTCGACCTCACCGGCATTGGCGTAATCTTTTTCACCACCGCCAAACGATGCGGGACTCGTGACCAGGCGATCCGCGCCGAAGGTTTCCTTGTCGAAGAAAACCTTCGGGCGTAAGCCGAGAGAGCGATACAGCTTGGCATCGTGATACTTGGGATACGATGCCACGTCGATGCCCAATTCTTCGATCAGGCCCCGCGCTTCCTTGCTGTAGGGCGCGGGACTTTCGATGGAATAGGTGCCGCCAAAACCCAGGCGGAACGCGCTTCCGACGCGAAATTCATTGCGCTTGGCATGTCCGCCGAAATCATCGTGATTGTCGAGGATGAGGATGCGCGCGTTTGCGCCCGCAACTTTGCGATAAAAATGTGCGGCGGAGAGGCCGCTGATGCCGCCGCCTACGATGATGAGATCGTAGGTCTCGCCAGTGTCTTGCAGTGTGCCGGCAGCGTCCCAGAAAGTTCCGTCGCGCAAGGCATGTGCAGCGTCAAACGAGCCGGGATGGCTGCCGCGCATTCCGGTGAGCGCGGGCGGGTAGTAGGCGGGCGACTTGTCTGGATCGCCGTCAGCAAACAGATGCCACGGCATCAGGGCCGCACCCGCGGTGACGGCCACGCCGTTGAGGAAGTCACGGCGGGTGATGCTGCGATTCATTCCTAGTTCGCGGTCGCCCAGCTCGCGGTCGGTTCGGTCGGTCATTCGGGTCCCCCGATCTCTAGCTGTCGGCTTTCTTGACGGCTAATTCCGCACCCTGGAATCCGATGCGGCTGTGCGTGCCGTCGCAGAAAGGTTTGTTGACCGAGCCTCCGCAGCGGCAGAGAGAAAAGGCGGGCTTGCCGGTGAGGTCATACGGAGTGCCGTTGGCGTCGACGAGTTCGACCGAACCTTCGGGTGCCTCGACACGAAACGGACCATTGGGACGGACGGTGATTTTTACTTGGGCCATGAGCAGTAATTCCTCCAACCTTACGGGTTTCTAGTAAGGCTAAGAAGATACCACCAAGGGAGGGTGCGTGTCGCGGGGCGGCGGATGGGGGACAAAACAGTCCACCACCTGATTCCGGCCTCTCAACCTCAGCGCCTGAAGGCGGAATGGACTTGGCAGCATTTGTGGCACGACTGAAGTCGTGCCCTCCCCATTCTTGCTGACGTCAGGCGGCCAGGGTTTTGGTGTTCACGAGGCTGCGGTAAAGATCGAGATAGTTATCGATCATGCGCTGGGCGGTGAAGCGCTCGCGGGCGCGGGCGAAGGCGCGGTCGGCATAAGCCTGGCGCAAAGGACGGTCGGCATCCAGCTGGCGGAGGATTGAGGCCAGACTGCCGGCATTGTTGGTGCGGAAGTAGAGTGCGGCATCGCCCCAAACTTCGCGGAAGCTGGGAATGTCATTGGCGACGATGGCGCAACGGGAGAAAGCGGCGTCGAGCGGCGCCATGCCGAGAGGCTCGTACCGGGGAGTAGCGGCATAAACGGCAGCGCGGCTGTAAAGCGAGCGGAGTTGCGCTTCGGTCTGAGGGCCGCGGATGGCAACGCTGGCCTCGGCGGTGGCGACTTTTACATCGGCGCGGATGGGGATGCGCGGGACCGGTACGGTTTGTTCCGCACCGACGATGCACACCGGGAATGGATGAGCGTGCTGGGTCAGTAGGAATACCTGCTTGCCGGCGTCAACCAAGCGGCCAACGGAAAGCACGGAATCATCTTTGCTGACGTAAGGATTGAAGAAGATGGGATTGCGTCCCGGATAAATGACGACCTCGCGGCGAGGCTCCGTGTAGGTGGAGCGAAGAGCATCGAGCATCCAGACCGAGGGCACGATCACCGCATCGGCGGCTGCAATGCCGCGGACAACCGTATCGTAATACCACTTGAGCCAGGGCGTGGAGCGGGGGGTGCAGCCTTGCACGGCCTGGCTCCAGGTAATGAGATCGCCGTGGGCCATAATCACGCGGGGAACGTCGATGTGAAGATCGCCGTGGCAGAACTGGTGCAACTGAAGCAGGTCGGGACGAAGCTCGCGCACGAGAGTGGCGAGGAATTCCGAGGAATCGCGCAGGTCCTGCGGGGCCTCGTCCATCCACTCCAGGCGAAAAGCAGTGGGGCGGTACTCGAGGCCGTGGAGATGGTCCATCCAGGCAATCTGATCGGGCAGGGGAATCTCGCCGAAAGTGACCAGCGTGACGCGCACGCCGCGCGTGACCAAGCCGGTGACCAGTTCGCGAGCGTAAGTCCACGAGCCGGACATGGTATCGGCAGTGACGAGAACGTGCAAAGCGCCTCCGGGGAGCATGCGGGATGCCGCGGTGGAAGCGGAACCCAGCGAGTCGCGCTCGGCTATTCTAATGCGAATCAGGGCAAAGAGTCGAAGAATTCTTGGGACAGCTTAGGAACGACTCGCAGCCGATCCGAGCCGATCGCATCTCCACGAACGATTTCTAGGCTCGGCTGGAGTCAGGGATCAGCTAATGCCTAGCCGTTGCCGCATTTCGCGCGCCAGATTGTCTACGGAGAGGATTTTCTCGGCGGCGGGCGCAGGAATGTTGGGAACGGCCATAGCGAGTTCGCAGGAGAGCAACATGGCAGTGAGGCTTTCACACATTTCGCTGCGGAATTGTTGTTCAACGGAACGGCGCGCCTGGGTTTCCTCGCGTTTTCGGCGGTGCAAAGCAGAACGAACTTCACGGAGCAAGCGTTCCATGCCGCTGATTGCGAAGTTCAGGTAGACCGGGAAGGCCGTGCCCAGGTGCTCGAATACCTGATCGCTTTCGGCGGGCTCGTTTTCGAGAAGGAATTGATCGATCACCACTGCCGAGTAGGACTGCTCCCGCAGCCGTGCCAAGGCTTGCTGCAGATTTTGAGCCCAATGGGTTTCATTGCCGGTAGAGTCCTGCACCGTGGTAGCGCACTCTGGACCGCGTGCTGATGGTGTAATGAGTAAGATCATGCAGGTTCTGTAGCAAGCGGACCTCCAACAGGGTTCGCGATGAAAACTCGGGAGTTATGGGCTGCCTTGAGTGCGTTTTTCCCGTTGCGGATCGCGGAAGGCCTGGGTTCATTTCACTATTGAACCTCTCCCTAGTAAGCGTGCTCGGCGTAGTCCTTCAGTTTGCGGTATAGCGTGGTCTTGCCGATGCCGAGGAGGCGAGCGGCTTGCAACTTGTCGCCGTTGAGTTCTGCAATGGCACTAAGAATGGTCTGTTTCTCCAACTCGGCCATGGGAACGATCTTGTTTGGACTCGTACCGTTTCCGTTTCCATTTGCCGGGACCACTGCTGCGATGCACGCAATGGCTGGAGGTAGGTCGGCAACATGGAGGACTGGACCGCTGGTAAAGGCGCAGGTGCGTTCCAGACAGTTTTCGAGCTCACGGACGTTTCCCGGCCAGTCATAAGCCAGCATGATTTTGAGGGCTTCGTCGCTGAGAACTTTTTCCTGCGCGGAGGCGCGGGAGGCGCGCTCCATGAAGTGCGCGATCAGTAGAGCGATATCCTCACGGCGTTCGCGCAGAGGCGGAATGCGCAGGCTGAGAACGTTCAAGCGGAAATATAGGTCGCGGCGGAAGGCACCTTCGGTCACAGCTTGCTCCAGATCGCGATTGGTAGCGGCCAGGATGCGGACGTTGATGGGAATGCGGCGCGTGCTGCCGACAGGACGAATCTCCTTTTCCTGAATGGCACGCAGCAGTTTGGATTGGAGATCGACGGGAAGTTCGCCAACTTCGTCGAGAAATATGGTGCCACCTTCGGCGATCGCGAGCAGACCGTCCTTGGCTTGATTGGCGCCGGTAAAGGCGCCGCGGACATAGCCGAAGAGCTCGCTTTCAATCAGCGTGGGGACTAGGGAGCCGCAATCGACGGGGATAAAAGGCTTGTCGCGAAAAGGTCCGGAATAATGAATGGAGCGCGCGACCATTTCCTTTCCGGTGCCGCTTTCGCCGAGAATCAGCACGGGATGCGAGCTGTTCGCCGCTTTGGCGATGATGCGATAGAGCTTCTCCATCTCCGGAGCGCGGCCGACCAAGCCGCCGTAGCCCTGCTTGGACTTCAGCTTCTCGCGGAGAATCCGGTTTTCGGTCTTCAGCTTGAGGTGATTGGAGACGCGCTCCAGCAGCAGCTTAAGTTCGTCAATGCTAAAAGGCTTGGTGACGTATTCGTATGCGCCTTGCTTCATGGCTTGTACGGCCGACTGGACCGTACCGTAGCCGGTCACCACGATGACCAGAGCTTCCGGACGCTGGGCCTTGATCTGACGAAGAGCTTCCAGGCCGCTGGCGCCGGGCAGCCGAAGATCGAGGAGAACGGCATCGATGGATTGAGTTTGCAGCAGGCGATAGGCGTGCTCGGCGGAATCGGCGACGTAGGCGTTGAACCCGAGGGAGAGAGCGACTTCGCGGCAAGCCTCGCGGATGGATCGTTCGTCGTCGACGATGAGAAGGTTGAGATAGTTGGCGGCCAGAATTTGTGGCTGAGCTACTAACGGACTTACAGCGGCTGACGTCATGTGAGGGATTCCTTTTTGACTGCTTGAAGTGGCGTAGGTGATGAATCGGGACGGGGATGGACGGTCTGCAGAAACTCGGCTTCGGCCGACTGGGACGCCCGAGGGAGCAGAATCATGACTCGCGTCCCCTGGCCAGGTTCGCTTTCGATGTGGATCAGTCCGCGGTTATTGGTGACAATGCTGCGAACTGTGGTGAGCCCCAACCCAGTGCCTTGGCCCGCACTCTTGGTGGTGAAGAAAGGCTCGAAGAGGCGCCGTCGAGTTCTCGCGTCCATACCGCGTCCATTGTCAGAGACAACCAGCAGAACGCAGGGGAAGGCCGAGTTGCCGGGCCGAGCCGGTGGAGATCCGGCCACGGTTTGAAATCTGCAGTTGCCGGTTTCCAACACGATGCGCCCGCCGTCGCTCAAGGCATCGCGGGCATTGAGAACCAGGTTGAGGATGATCTGCTGGGCCTGCGCCTGATCGATCTTGACCAAACCCAAATCCGGATCGAGGTGGAACTCCAGCTTAATGTTTCCGCCGATCAGGCGGGTGAGGAGATCCTGCATGTCCTGGGCAATTTGATTGAGGCACAGGGCACGAACCTGGCTGGGTTGCGGGCGGGCAAAGACCAGCAACTGGCGCACCAGCCCAGTGGCTTGCAGAATGGCGGAACGAATTTCGACGGCGTAGCGGCGCCGGCAGTCGCGCGCATCCATGCTGGAGAGTAAAAGATCGCAATAGAGCATGACGCCGGTCAGGACGTTATTGAAGTCATGCACGACGCCTCCGGCGAGGCGCCCTACTGCTTCCCATCGCTGGGTTTGCAGAAGACTCTCGTTTACGGGCGCGATCTCGTGGTTGGATTCGGCGATCAGTAAGGCGTGAGGGAGGGCATCGCCGGAAGCAGGTAAGCGCCAGGCGGTCCAGTTGGTGACTGCCAGACCGTCGGCACTACAGCTTCTTCGTTTTGCCTCGACTCGAATGCTGTCGCAGGTCGAGTCCAGCAGGGCGCGCAGAAGTGACTCCGTGGTGTCGCGGTCTTCCGCAGAAACCAGGTCGCAAAGCCGCAGTACGTCCTGCTTCGCCAAGTCAGGATCCAGCGCCTGCTCGAAGGCGGGATTCATTTCGATGATCACTCCTTCGCGGTTACAGCGGGCTGCCGCGATGGGAGCGAGTTCGAAGATGGAACGAAAACCCGGCGGCGCGTCCTCTGTTGCAGAAAGCTCTGACCACGGAAATGGAGTGGCAGTGTTCATAACTGATACTTTGCCGGGGGAGGGTGCCGAAAGGAACCCCGAGACTGCTTCCCTGATACCTCGGTGTTCCCGAAATGGGATTAGCAGGTTCTTGTTTGAATTGCCTCCACGTTTCGAGTCCCACTATAGGAGGCCCAATCTGATACTGCGAAGGGCATATGTCACTCAAGGCGAGAACAGAGCTGTGGAAAACAGGCAAAGAGACTTTGATTGTGCAGCTTAAGGGTCAGACAATTTAGTGGGAAGGGCGGGTTGCTATGGCGACGCTAGGGGATCATTCGCTCGAGGCGTTGTTATATTTGGCGATGGAATTGGAACCGGCGAATGAGACTGGGGCGGTGAGCCGGAAGGTCAAGCGACGTCCTTTTTGCACCCAGAAGCCTCCCGATCCTGGGCTCGATCTATCGGCAACGGATCCAGCGGTAGGCTGCGACGTGCCTTTGGCGAACAGGCTGGAAGTCTGAAGCGCGAGCGTGCTGCCATCGACGGTGACGGTCTTCAAGGTCAGGCGGAGAAATCCGGGATCAGGGCTCAAACCGGGACGATCGACAGCTGGTTGGGCGGACTCAACGCAGCCACTGACGGGCGTACCGCGGTTGATGGCGGTCTCCCCGTCCACGGTAACAGGCCCGTCCAGCGACGCTGAAAATGTGTCGCCCGCGTGAACTCGCGAGATGGGCAGAGAGTTATCCAAGCGGACAGTGATGAGGGTTCCGGCCGGCAGACTGTGCGTACTGGAATGCGAGCCGGTTCGAAAGGGCGTGCTGGCGCTCGACGACCGATCTGCGGGCACCGCCGGGTGTGCGCTGTCGTCGGTAGCATGATCGGGGTTTTGATGAAACGGGAGATTCTGCTGGGCGGGGGGAGCCGCGCTGATCGGCGTCTGGTTTGGTCCATCAGCACCGCCGCATCCCTGACCGATCGCTGTCGCAAGGCAGAGAGCGAGCAAAATGAATCCCAACCTACAACGATCGCGGCCTTGGCGGTTCTCCATACAGGGTATGGTTGCTCGATCCTCCAGCGCTGGGTAGTGGCAAGTGAAATACCAGATCAGGAGTGATAAGAATCAGACAGATACGCGCATGCTCGGGCGGGCGAATGTAGAAGTTGCCTTCCATCATGCAAAAAAAAGCTGCAAAAAGAACGCGGAGAGCGTAACGCTCTCCGCGAACTGACTGCGACCGGTTAACCGAGAGGCTAGTTGGTTCCGCCAGCGTTGGCGCTCTGCGATTCGTTTTCCGGCTGAGCGATCACGCCGTCAAACGGAGTAGCTCCGACGTAACGGCCGTGCACCACGCTGATGCGACGGAGCGGGAAACCGGAATCCGGTCCACGCTGCCAGGTGCTGCCGCCGTCTGTGCTTTCGAACACAACGCCGGTCTGACCGCTGGTAGCGAGCAGACGTTTGTGGCTGCCGTCGTAGGCTACCGATGTGATGTCCTTATCCGGCAAACCCGTGACCATGTGATTCCAGCTCTTGCCGGAATCTGCGCTATGAAAAGCGCCTTCGCGGGTAGCCACGAAGATCTGTCCATCGGGCGCTACGGTCACGCTCCGAATGTTGATCGGATACGAAGCGAGCCGCGCCGACTGCCAGGCCGCTCCTGAATCCTGAGAAACCAGGACTGCCGAACGGGTGGCAGCGACCACGAGACTATCCTGGGACTGCACGGAAACGAAGTCTTTCTCTCCGGAAAGCGGACCACCCACCCAAACTTTGCCGTGATCTTTGCTGGTGAAGAGTCCCGAGGAAGTTGCCGCGAACCAACGGGTCGATCCCAGATCAGCATCGTTCACGCGCCCCTCAAGAATTGAATGGGCGCTGGTGGTGGAGCTCACAGTCTTTTTCTTGCCGCTCTTGAGAGTAACCGTGTGCGAAACCGTCTTCGAAATCACAACATCGTTGATGGGATGCCAGGTCGAAGTACCTTCGGCCAGTTCAAAGGCGCCTTTGTTCGTGCCGGCGATCAGAGTTCCGTTGCTGGCTTGCTTCAGAGTGAAGACATCGCGGCCGTCAAGGCCCGAACTGCGCTGCTGCCAGTTCTGTCCGCCATCGTGGGTGAAGAACACGCCGCCGAATTCGCGGTCGTTGACCAGGCCGATGTAGATGGTATTGGGCTCTTTGCTATCGGCCAGAATCGCACTCACGTAACGGTGAGCGTATCCGTGGTTGGACGAAGTGAAGGTCGCCGCGGCATCGTCGCTGGCGAGTACGCCGCTGCGATCGGTGGCGAGTAACACACGCTGCGAATTGCGGGGATCGACGAGCACATCATTCACTACGACTTCAGGGCTACTGGCGAGCTTCCAGTTCTTACCCTCGTCGACGCTCTTCCACAAACCTTCGGTGGTGCCGGCATAAACGATCGCCGGATTGCTGGGATCCTGCCGCAGTACGCGGGTTCGGCGCGCGGTAAAGGGAATGCCCTTAATCTTCTCGAACTGGTCGCCGCCGCTGACGCTCTTATAAATACCGGAGCAGGCGCTGGCGAAAACTTCAGAAGGATTGGCGGAGCTGACGATGATCGAGAAAACGTCGGAGTCATCGATCATGCCTTTGTTGATGTGCTGCCAGTTGGCGCCACCGTCGCTAGTCTTCCACGCGAGATGCCAGGTTCCGGCGTAGACGACGTTCGGATCTTTGGGATCGACAGCGATGGATTCGATGTTCTTGACGATACCGTCATTGGGCGAAATGCGCTGCCAATAGTTGCCGCCATCGTTGCTGCGGTAGACGCCATCGAGCGCGCCCGCGACTATAACTTTATGATCGGAAACCGAGATCGCCATGGCGCGAACGGACTTGCCATGCATGGCCGGCAGAACTTCCCAGTCCTTCCCGCCGTTGTGGGTGCGGAAAATATCGCCGGCATTCTGATCCTGAACGCTCCAGGCGGAAACGAAAATATCCTTGGAGTTCTGCGGATCGAAGGCGATGTGATCAAGCACATAATCGTCGCCGCTGCCCAGCTTGGCAAACCGTGCCCAGCTATGGCCGGAATCGTCGGAGACGAAAAGCACGCCAGTGCTGGTGCCCAGCAGGATGCGGTTGGGATTATGCGGGTCGTAAGCCAGGCTGCGGACATCGCCGCCGTCGGGACCCAGAATAGCCCACTGGTGACTGCCCGCCGCCGCGTAGACCGAAGCTAACATCAACATCGCCAACAACTTAAGCCAAGCAGATTTCATAAAGATTCTTCGCCCCAAATCGGAGAAAGTTAGATGCGAAAACTAGACTGACAGGCGAAACCGTCCCCGGGCAAGTTACTGAAGGCCACGCATAAGAAAGGCCGGTCGTTTTCGGCGACCGGCCCTGTCCTTCGTTACCGAGATTACTGCGCTTTCTTGGCAGCCTTCTTGGCCACCGGCTTGGGATGATCCGGAATTGCCTTGATTTTGGATTCATCCACGGATCGAGTGCCGGTAGAGTCGAAGGTCGCGCCCGAGGGCACAATCCAGTACTCGGCGGTCTTGGTGCCACCGCTGCCGGTGCGGACTTCGATGCGGCTCGGATCGATGCCCTGCTTGGCTTCGCCTTCCGTCAGATAGAACTTGGAATCGACGGCTCGTTCTGCCGCCAGATTCTTCCGTTTCTCGGCTGGCTCAGCGTTGCCTACGATCACCAGCTTGCTGTCGGGATTCTGCTGCAGGTTCTTGGCTACGTCATCCAAGATGGCCTTGCAGGTGTTGTCCACGCGCCAGGGCTTCTTCTCGTTGGGGAAGTCGCACTGGCTCAGCTTGGCGGCTTTCGGCGGTGGTGGTGGCGGATTTTCAACCGTCGCTTGAGTTGACGCCTGTCCTGTCAGGCCACGTGAATCGGTGCAGGTAGCGCTGATCATGATGGTTCCAGGCGCTGCGCCATTGGTGGAGAGAGTCGCAGTGTTGCCGCTTCCAGAAACCGTTCCGCTGCTGGCGGTCCAGTTGGAGACGGTGACCGGGACGTTATCCGGACTGGTGCAGGTACAGGTTACGGTCACGCTGGCGCCAGCCTGAACGCTCGACGGACTGGCCGAGCAACTCATGGTCGGCGGGTTCTTCGGAGGCAGCGGCTTGATGGTATAGCTCGCGGTGCAGCTCGCCTCATTGTTGTTCTTCATTTTCGGATCCGTCACGTGAGCCGTGACGGCATAGCTGCCGGGAGCAGTGTTAGTGGTGTCGATCTGTGCAGTTGTGTCCTTGCCGGTGACCTGGCCGCCGTTGCCGCTCCAGGCATAAGTGACCGTGTGCTTGGGGTTGAAGTTGCTGGCGGTAACCGTGGCCGTGATGGGCTCACCCACCATGACTTCCGTCGGCTGCACCGAGCAGCTCGCGGCCGGCGCTACCGCAGGCGCGCCGCCCCAACTGAAGACCAGACCGGTACGCAGGCGGACGCCTTCGAACGAAGGACGCTCCAGGTTGGGAAAATCCTGGGAAGCGAAGCTGGAATAGTTGTGTCGCGCCCAAACATAGTCGGCTTCAAACAAGCGAAACGCGAGCCACTTCTTAATGGGCAAGTCCATGCCGCCGCCGAGAATGGCTCCGACGCCGTTTCCCGCATTCAGGCCATTGACCGACAGGCGGTTCAAGCTGACCATGGTGTGCAGGAAATAATTTGCACCGTCCGTGCGCCAGATGAAACGAGGACCAATGGATCCGGTAGTTTCGTAGTTGCTGCTTCCCCAGTTATGACCGAGATCAAATTCAATGCCCCAGTGCGGATCGAAGTTATAAGTGAGGGCGGCACCGAACCCGGCAGACATGTCGGGAACATTGAACCCGGTGGGATTATTGAAATCCCCAAAAGGCGTGGGCACCGTGCCACCTGGGTGCAGCCATTGATATCCGGCAAACAAATCCCATTTCGGATTCGAGTCGCTCTGCGCGAACGCGGCACTCGAGATGAGTGATACTGCAAGAACCACTAGCAGGCCGTTGACCGCGCGGCCCCTGCTGAACTTCGAGCGAGATAACATTCTTCCCTCCGTCATAATATCGATACGCGGCTCACGTGTACTTAGGGTCCGACGGCCACGCTAAGAAAACATTCCGAGAGTCAGCAACTGTAGGGTCGGACTCCTGTTTTGGGAACCCGCAATTCTAACCTACGGCAATCTCAAAGTTAAAGAGTGATTTGAAAAATACCAGTGCTGGACGTCAAAATTCGCCGATTCTTTCAGCTCCATCTCGTCTCAAATTGACATTGATGTAGACCGCGCCGTCTGCAGTCCAGTCGAGCGAAGCAGCGGAAGAGCGGCCCTCCCGGACCTTGCTCGACAGGAAGCTGGCCGAGTATGGTTGTAGTCTCGGTGCCCAGGATTATCGAAGATTCGCCACCGAAGAAGCGGGCGAAAGCAAGGGATGAGCCAGAGAATACTGATTGTTGAAGATGAAGAGAACGAGCGCACGGGCCTGGCAGAGTTAGTCACGTCGTGGGGCTACCGCACCGAAACTGCTGGCGATGGCGTTGAGGGGCTGGAAAAAGCGGGGCAATGGACTCCGTCGATCGTGATTACCGACCTCAAGATGCCTCGCATGGGTGGTCTTGAACTTCTGGAACGACTGGCGGAGCAGACTCAGGACATGGCTGTGATCCTGGTGACGGCGCAAGGCACGATCGATAGTGCGGTCCAGGCCATGCGCTTGGGGGCCTACGACTACATCACCAAGCCGATCGACACGCAGCGTCTGCGCACGATGTTGCAAAACGCGTCCGCCCTGGTAGGGATCCGCACTGAACTCGAGAGTACCCGCCGCAAATTGAGGGATACCGGTTCTCTGGGGCAGCTGCGGGGGACGTCGCGCAAGATGCAGGAAATTTTCCGGCTGATCGAATTGGTGGCTCCGAGCACCGCGTCGGTATTGATCACCGGGGCAAGCGGTACGGGAAAAGAGCTGGTGGCACGCACGATTCACCAACTGAGTCCGCGGCGGGAAAGACCTTTCGTCGCTATCAACTGCGCAGCCATTCCGGAGACCCTGATCGAGAGTGAAATCTTCGGTCATGAAAAGGGTGCTTTCACGGGAGCTCTGGAGCGGCGCACGGGATGCTTCGAGCTCGCCGAGGGAGGAACGATTTTGCTCGACGAAATCGGGGAAATGCCGGTGGGCACGCAAGCAAAGCTGCTGCGCGTGCTCGAGGACCACAAGCTGCGGCGTCTGGGCAGTAAAGTGGAAACTTCGGTGGATGTGCGCGTGCTGGCGGCGACGAACAAGGTTCCCGACGATGCCGTGGCCTCAGGAGAATTGCGCAGCGATCTTTATTACCGGCTGAATGTCTTCAACATTCACATGCCTCCGCTGCGAGAGCATAAGGAAGACATTGCGGATCTGGTTCAGCTTCTGGTTTCGGAAATGAGCACGAAGCATGGCCGCAAAGTTGCTGCCGTCAGCGAAGCGGTGCTGAATTTGTTCAACAATTACACCTGGCCGGGAAATGTTCGCGAGTTGCGCAACACCATTGAGCGGGCAGTGATTGTCTGCGACAGCGGCATGATCGAGACCAAACATCTGCCGCCTGGATTCGGCCATGCCGTCTTGCGCACCAGCGCCAATGATCCTGATGCCATCCGTTTGGGGGTGGGGACCACGGTGGGTGAGGCGGAGAAGATGTTGATTCTCAAGACCCTGGAATCGACCAGCAATAATAAGACGAAGGCTGCGGAAATCCTCGGCATCAGCTTGAAAACTCTTCATAATAAGCTTAAGGAATACGGGAGTGGGGCGGCAGACGCGGAGCCAGTGAAAGAAGAAGTCGAACGTAGCGGCCAGTAATCAGTGATCAGCATCGGGGAGAAAGTTTTAAAATTTCAGCTCTGCGGCGCCCCTTGCATTGATCGGCGGGCCGCTGGTCACTAACCCCGGCACTGTTTTCGTTATGCGACGTAAAGTCACAATCGTGCTCGCCATTACCTTCATGGTCGCCGTGATCGTGACTATTTCCTCGTATCTTTACGTCTCGCAGTTTCTTCGCCAGAGCATCAATAACACCTATGACAGCAGTTACCGGCTCACGCAGCAACTGGCCTATTTCGCCGAAAACGACCTCCCAGATTTAAGCAGCACGCGCATTGACACGGATGATCCAGTGGCGGTGCGGCGCGCGCTGGCCGAATATCTGCCGATGGATACGAATCTGCTGAACAACCTTGAATCAGATACCTCGGGCTGGCCCTATATTTACGACGCATCCGTTGTAGACACGAATGGAAAAGCGTTACTCCATTCGAATGCACAGCTGGCGGGCAAGAAAATTTCGCCGAGGCCGGACTTTCGCAGTGTGACGACGGCTCGCTTCCGCGAACAGCTTCGTCTGGTGTATCAACCCACTGCAGTCTACGACGTGAGTTATCCGCTGCAACTCAACGGCGAACCCTTTGGCACCATCCGCATCGGCGTCTCCACGGTCCTGCTGAAGGATGAACTCGAGCCTCGTCTGATGCGCGCTCTTTATTTCTCGATTGCGGCGATTGTTGCCTCGCTCTTTCTGGCGGCGATGATCTCGAATGTGGCCCTTGGCCCGTTGAAAGAAATCAGCCGCAACCTTGACAGTGTCAGCCTGGGGACAAGCGAAGAGCTTTCGGGAAAGGAGTCGGAACACGACGAATTCGGGCTGGTCACGCTGAAGATCGCGAACCTCGGGCGGCAGATGCGGGACACGAAGGAAATTTTTTCTGCGCTCAAAGACAACGTGGATCAGCTCATGTCCAAGCTGCAGGATGGGTTGATGCTGTTCACGCGCGACTCCCGCGTAGTGCTTGTCAGTGCGCCAGTCGAGCGCTTCCTCGGCCGGCCTCGCGTAGAATTGCTCGGCCGAACAGCGGGAGAAATTTTCTCCCGAGATCTACCCCTGGGATCGATGGTGCTGGACGCGTTCGATCGGAAGCGTCCACTCTCACAGCGCGAATTCATCGCGGCCGGCGGCCGGCGGGTCCAGGTTTCAATGGATTTTGTGCAGGAAAAAGGCACGCACATTGGCGCCCTGCTCACCATGCGCGATGCCGAATCGGTAAGGCGCATCGGAGATGAGATTGAGATGTCGCGGCGTCTCTCGGCCAGTGGGCGGGTGACAGGTGGCGTAGCCCACGAAGTCAAGAATCCCATCAATGCCATCGTGCTCCACTTACAACTTTTGCAGAACAAGCTGTCGCAACTCGATCCCGACACGCGCCGCCATATGGACATTATCGGAAGCGAGATTCAGAGGCTCGATCGAGTGGTGCAAACGCTGGTCGATTTCATGCGCGCCCGCGAGTTGCATTTAGTGGAAGTAGATTTTCGCCGTCTGCTCGATGACGTGGCACTGCTCGCCGCTCCGGACGCAGCGCAGCATGGCGTCGAAATCCGGCGCCAAGTGTGGCGGGAACCGTTGCTTGTTAAGGTGGATCTCGACCTGATGAAGCAGGCGCTGCTGAATGTCGTGCTCAATGGAGTGCAGGCCATGCCCCAGGGAGGCCCGCTGACGATTGCAGCGCACCCGGACGGCAATGTCGTAGTCGCCGAAATTTGCGATCGCGGCATTGGTATTGCGCAGGATATGCATGAAAAGGTCTTCGAGCTTTACTTCACCACAAAAAAGGACGGCACGGGCGTCGGGCTGGCGCAAACTTACCAGATTCTGAACTGGCATCACGGATCGGTAGAGTTCGAGTCGGCGCAGGGCGAGGGTACAACTTTCCGGTTCCGGATTCCTCTAGCGGATTCAAATCTTGATTCTGATCACGAAGAGCCTGTCCATCTTGAAGCCGAGATGACGAAACCGGGAACTTAATTTCTTCCCTGCCGCGCCGAAGCGTAAAATCTAAGGTACTTCCACGGTGCTTGGGATTGAATGATGACTCTGGCCACAGTCCTCGTAGTTTGTCTTGCCAGTTTGTTTCCAGCCGGCATGCGGGCATCGCCTGCTCAAGATCAGGGTAGCGCATCTGCGTCGCAGGCCCAGACGCCTCCTGCACCTGCTGCGGCCTCGCCACCTAGCCAAACACAGAGTTCCCCCAATCCAGCCAAACCTTCTCCCAAGCCACACCAGCGTCGCAAGAAAGCGGCTGTTCCGGATTGCTCAATTTCGACAGCCACGCCGAATCAGACCGGCACGACTAATTCGGCCAATCCATCCAACGCCAGGTCAACGACAAGGGCTGCTAACGATACCAACCAGCCGAGTGCGACTGATGCCAAATCGACTACGGTGAAACCATGCCAGCCTCCGATTGTAGTGATCAAGAACGGAGGATCGAAAGAACCCACGGTGCAACTGAAGGGGGATGCGACAGCGGAGCAGGCATCACAAGAACGCTCCACCACTGAGCAACTCACGGCTGCAACCCAGGAGAACCTGAAGAAGATTGCGGAGCGTCAACTCAGTTCGAGCCAGCAAGACGTAGTGAATCAGATCAAGGACTTTCTGGAACAGTCGAAGAAAGCCATCGCCGCTGGCGACTTGGACCGTGGACGGAATCTGGCCATGAAGGCTCGCCTACTCTCGGATGAATTGCTGAAACCTTGAATCGCGATTACTTTCCTTTCGCCCGAGCCGCGTTTACTTTGGTCAGCAGATCCTGCGACATGGCTTGAACCGGGCCGGAGATCTTCACGGCTTCGGTCAGGACTTCGCGCGCTTCAGTCACCTGGTTGAGCTTGGCATACACAAACCCGAGGCGATAGAGCGCGATGGAGTATTGCTGATCATCTTGTCCCTTCAGCAATGCCATGGCGGACTTCAACTCTGGAATCGCCGCTGTTGTCTTGTCTTCTTTGATATCCACATATCCCACGATTGAGTGCGCCACCCCAGCGGAGATCTTGCGAGGCTTGTCGGCATCCGGCTCTTCCGCCTTAGCAACCGTAATCGCTCTCTGCGCGTAGGTAGTGGCCTTGGCGATGCTGCCGGGCTTGGGATCATCGACATAAGCCCCAGCCAGCAACAGCAAGGCGGGCAGCGAGTTGGGATTTGCCACCAGCATTTTTTCTCCGTAGGAAAGAAGCCGCGCTTGATCGTTCAATTGGCCGGGACCGAGCGTGTACATGGCGTAGTTCGAGACCTGATCCTGAAATTTGGAATCAGGAAAGGCTACGGAATATTCCTCGATGTAGGTCATCCGGCTCTTGGCGTCGTTCTCGCTGGCAATCACGTTGAAGCCTGCCGACTCCAGAAATTCGCAGTTGTTCTTGGCTTCCCTTTTGTCCTCATCTACCTGGTTCTTAAAATCGGAGTCGCTCATACCTTGCGGCTTGGTTTGCTTCCCGATGGAGCTGCAAACCGCGCCGCCCTTCGCCGCATAGGCCATCAAGTGGGCATTGTCTTTGGCTTGCTGCGCGATGTTGGCTTGCGAAACCAGGATGTCGAAACCAGGATGTCGAGATTGTGTGGGGAGCCGGCCAGAGCTTTGTCGCCAAACTCGAGCGCCTTTTTAAAATCGCCAGTACTCTGGTAGGCCTGCGAAATCTGCCAGTCGGCGTAGGTCACGGCGGCCTGATTTGACGAATACTTCTGGACAAAATCCTGATACATCGTAAGTTTCTTGGCGGCGTCCGGCTCGTTGGAGATGGCTTGCAGCTCGTGGTCTTCGGGGGTGCCTGCGGGAATCAAGATTTGGTCGGCCTGGGCGGCCGCGTGCGTTGCCAGAAGTATAAGAATGATGAAGACGACGATCAGCACCAGCGACCCGGCGTAGCGTTTCATAGGTCACCTCCGCCGTGGGAGGGAAATGCAGCTCAACCTCCATCAGCAGGCGAATCGTAGCGCCGAACGCGCCTGCGCGCAAGGGCTGGACGCACACTGGAATGTGCTTAAAGAATGAATGAACGATGTCGCGGCGCTATTGCGCAGGCGCCAGTCGGGTGCTGACTTCGCTCAACAGTCTTTCTGCGGCCTCTCCGGGATCCTGCGTTGCGAAGTTCTCTTCCAGAACAAGGAGAGACACGGTGGGATCAATTTCCTGCAGTGCCTTGCCGATCGGCCTTCCGCGCAGGGATTGGACGCGGGCAGAAACCACAACCAGTTTCGCTTTGGTCGCCTTGAGCAGGATTTGCGCGTCGTCGGGGTTGGTTGTAGTCAAGGCGTTGTATCCCGCACTGCACAGCACTTCGCGCAGCAGCATGCACACATCCGTCGACGGGTAGACGCAAAGCATGCGGGGACGGGCGTCCCCGGTTTTACCGCGCGAGTATCGCGAGCCCAGATAGGCCGCGGTAATGGCTTCTTCCACCGTGTCGTAAGTTTCAAATTGTGCCAGCAGGTTGGTGAGTTGCAGCACTTTGCGGACCTTGGGTGGCACTCCGCTGAGCTTAAGATCTCCGCCCTTCGCCCGCGCGGCTTGCACGAGGCGCATCAGGGCACCCAATCCGCTGCTATCGACGAACTCAACTTGATCCAGTTGGAGGACGACATCGCCGTACTTGTCGATGGAGTCCGCAACCTGTGCGTGCAAGGTAAAGACTTCATTGCCGGTCACGATTCGGCCGTGACACTGGATGACCAGCACATCTCCAACCGGACGGCTCTCCAGACGAAGTAGCATCACCCCTCCTGAGCTTTGAAAGTCTAAGCGATCGAGAATGGCTCAGCCCTACAGAATGCTTGCCTATCGCCCTTCGCAAGAAACCAGCCATGCGCTGGCGGGGGCGATCATTTCGTGGGGCGAATCTTACGTGGGCGGAACGGGCAAGTCAATAAACGTGGAGGAGTTTCGGCGTTCGGGAACTTCAGGACTGATTTCGCATTACGTTTGGAGTCAGTCTGCCGGCATGGGCGCGGGACGCGCCACCACAGGACGAGCTTTGGCAACGACGGAGTTCTCTGCGCCCGTCTCCAGCCACCGGCGAACTTCGGGCAAAGCCTGCCGCATGGCAACTTCTCCGCAGCGAATCAACTCGCCAGCGCGCTTGAAATCGTCATAGGCGAAGCCGGCGACGTCAGGCTCGACAATCACGTCAGCGGCACCACGCCAGAGATGGCTCATCTGGTCTTGCGCGATGGCGAAAGATTGTCCAATCACATCGAAAAGATGACGCGGCGCGCCATCTTTCGACCACTGTCCCTTTAAATGCACTGCGACGACGCGATCCACACCCATCTCGTGCAGCGGCCCAGTAGGCACGGGATGCGACAGCATGCCATCCACCAGCCAGCGCCCGCGAATGTTGACCGGCAGGAACATGCCGGGATAAGCACAACTGGCGCGCACGGGATCGATGATTGAACCGGAATGAAAAACCACGCCTTCGCCCGTATTGAAGTCGGTTGCGGTCACGCCGAGAGGAATGCGCAGCTCTTCGAAAGTTTTTACTTTCAGTATGCGGGCTAGGAACGAGACCATGCGGTCGTTCGAAGCAAAACCGTATCGTGATACGGTCCAGCGGGCAAAGGTGGTGAAACGAACGGAATGCGCGACTTTTTCCAGCTCTTCGATGGAGAGTCCGCTGCAGTAGGCTGCGCCGATGAGTGCTCCCACACTGGTGCCGGCGACGATGCGGACCGGGATACCTTCTTCTTCGAGGACTTTCAGAACGCCGATGTGGGCCATGCCGCGGGCGAAGCCACCACCCAGCGCCACACCGATCGCAGGAACTCGCGGCTCAAGTCCGCCGGCCTTGCGCGAGAGCTCCCGCCCAAAGGCCTGCACGGACCGGACGATCCTGCCGAGACTTTTCACCGCTACCCCACATGCCCGGTTGACCCAGGCACCCACATTCAAGCGTTACATCAACTATCTCGTAAGATGCCATAAATGGGGCTACGGCTGCAGGGCCCGAACGTGCCATTTTTACATTACTTTTGGGACCTGAAGCCTGTATCTACGGCGTGGAGGCGCACAGGAACGCGCCAGCGAACCGTGACTAACTCTTGTCGCTCTGTTAACTTACAGACTATGGTTCGGGAGATATCGGCGGGAGGCGTGGTCATCCGGAATCGGGACGAGGATTGGTGGATGGCCGCGATCGAGCCGCCCGGAGACCAGTCCCGAGTTGAGGCCAGCTCAGCGCGACGTGGCGGAAAGGCGAAGCCGCTTTTGGCGCTGCCCAAAGGATTGGTAGATCCTGGCGAAAAGCCCTTGGAAACCGCGCTGAGAGAAGTGCAGGAGGAAACGGGCGTGACCGCCGAATTGGTTACCAAGCTGGGCGACATCAAGTACATTTATTCGCGCAGCTGGGGAGACGGGCAGCGCGTGTTCAAGATCGTCAGTTTCTACCTGATGCGCTATCGCTCCGGCCGCATCGATCAGATCACTCCGGAAATGCGAATTGAAGTGGCGCGCGCCAGTTGGGTTCGCCTGGACGAGGCCGCCAAGCTCCTGGCATACAAAGGTGAAAAACAAATGGCGCGGCGGGCGCTCCAGTATGTGCTGGCACATCCTGAACTTTAAACATGGGCTCTGAATTTCTTCGCGCCAGTTTCCCGGATAATGCTTCTATGTCATTGGGTGAAGGTCTGCGCCGCGTAGCGCCGGTTTCCCGGCGGCTGCAGCTACTGTCACTGCTTGTGTGCGCGTCTTTGCTTTCGTCCGCCTCAGCAGCGAGAGTTCACTCAGCGGCTTTGAATCCCGCGTACGTAGCCGCTCTGACGGCAGCCGACCATTTCTTACAAGCGTGGCAAGCCGGTGATCGCGAAAACGGAGTGGCGCTGCTTACGAGCCATGCCAAGGACACTGCAACCACAGACATGATTGAAAACTTTTTCTCCAACTCCGCGCCAGTGGCGTATGAGATTGGACGCGGCAAGTTGCTGAAGCACGGACGCTATGAGTTCCCGGTTGTTCTGGTCAGCGGCGCACCGAACGGCGGTCGCGTTCGGCGCCGCTTCTCCAGCATTGTGATTGTGAACACTGGCAACAATGACTGGGCAGTGGATAAACTGCCCTAGGCACATCACTTCGGATGCCAAGTGTTCCGCTGTGACGAACTTAAAATTTTTTTCGAGGCAAGATCATGAAACGGATTAATAAAGTTGCAGTTCTGGGCGCCGGAACCATGGGGGCGCGTATCGCCGCACATTTTGCCAACGCAGGCGTTCCCAGCTATCTGCTGGATATCGTTCCGCCGGACGCCGACGCTCCGGCGCGGAACAAGATCGCTGGTGCTGGTCTGGAAGCTGCTCGAAAATCCAAGCCCGCGGCGTTTATGGACCCTTCGCTGGCTCGCCTGGTGACTGTCGGCAACTTTGAAGATGACCTGAAGAAGCTCGCCGAGGTCGATTGGATCATCGAGGCAGTGGTCGAGAATCTCGATCTGAAGCGCTCCTTGCTGCGCAAAGTCGAGGCTATTCGCAAGCCCGGAACCATCATTACCACCAACACCAGCGGACTGCCTGTCGGCAAAATTGCGGAGGGATTCTCCGACGATTTTCGGCGGTCGTGGTTCGGCACGCACTTCTTCAATCCCCCCCGCTACATGCGGCTGCTCGAACTCATTCCTACTCCTGAAGCCGATCGCGCTTTGATCGATACCGTTTCCCGCTTCTGCGACGTTCGTCTTGGCAAGGGAGTCGTGCTGGCCAAGGACACGCCTAACTTCATCGGTAACCGCATCGGCACTTTTTCGGTGTTGAATGTGATGCGGCTCATGCAGGAGATGGATCTCAGCATTGAAGATGTCGATGCGCTGACGGGTCAGGCTGTCGGCTGGCCGAAGTCGGCGACATTCCGAACGATTGACCTGGTAGGTCTAGATATCCTGGGCCATGTGGTCGGGAATATGACGGCGAACGTTCGCGACGAACGCAACGATCTGCGCTTGCCCGACTTTTTCACCCAGATGATTCAGCGAAAATGGCTGGGCGACAAAACGAAAGGCGGCTTCTACAAAAAAGTAAAAGGTAGCGAAGGCAAGGAAGATGAGCGCATGGCGCTGGATTGGAAGACGCTGGAATACCGTCCGCGGCAGAAGCCGAAGTTCGCCGCGCTCGACATGGCCAAGAATATTGAAGAGACGGGTGCGCGGCTACGGATGCTGCTTGGCATGGACGGTAGTGGTCCGCAGAAAGGCGATAAAGCAGGAGCGTTTCTGTGGGCGTCGTTGTGGGACCTATGGACTTACTCGGCAAACCGTGTACCGGAAATCTCCGATTCGATCGTCGAAATCGATCGTGCCATGCGGCTGGGCTTCAACTGGGAACTGGGCCCGTTCGAACTGTGGGACGCCGCGGGCATCGAAGGTACGGTCGCGCGTATGAAAAAAGAAGGCAAACCAGTCGCGGCAAATGTAGAGAAGCTTCTCGCGGCGGGAAAGAAGTCCTGGTATAGCGATGATTCTCAGTCGGCCTCGGGGCGAGCCTACTTCGACTTGGCGACGAACAAGTTGCAACCAGTGGAAGTTCCTGCAGGCATCTGGTCGGTCGCCGTGGCCAGGAAATCGAATGGCGTGGTGAAGAAAAATTCCGGAGCATCGCTGGTCGACCTGGGCGATGGCGTGGGCTGCATCGAGTTCCACAGCAAGATGAACTCGTTAGGTGCGGACATCATTGGCCTGATCCTGCAAACGCTCAAGCCGGGGGGGCCGGGCGACAACTTCGACGCCTTTGTCATCACCAACGACGCGACGAATTTTTCTGTCGGCGCCAACCTCATGCTGCTGCTGATGAGCGTGCAGGAAGAAGAGTGGGACGACGTCGATCTCGCCATCCGCCAGTTCCAGGGCATGACGCAGGCCATCAAGTTCTCGGCTAAGCCGGTTGTGTCAGCGCCGTTCGGGCTCTGCCTTGGCGGTGGGACAGAAATTTCTCTGCACGCGGCGGCCCGCCAGCCGCATGCCGAACTGTACACAGGATTAGTGGAGGTCGGCGTTGGCCTACTTCCCGGCGGCGGAGGCTGCAAGGAGATGCTGCTGCGAGCCGTTGATGGCGCGGTTGCGGCGCGCGGCGGGAAAGGTTCTGGTGATGCGCTGGCCGGATCCATCGAAATGCTGGAGGCAATGAAGCGGGCATTTGAAACCATCGCGACCGCCAAAGTCGCGACGTCTGCACACGAAGCCCGCGGCCTCGGCTTTCTCAACGACGGCGACAGCATCACGATGAATCGCGAGCGCGTGCTCTCCGACGCGAAGGCGCGCGCCCTCGAACTCGTCCGCGCGGGATACGAACCGCCTATTCCGCGAACCGACATCCCCGCGCCCGGCGAAAATCTCCTGGCCACGCTCAAGTTGGGCGTCCACATGATGCGGCAGGGAGGCTTTGTCACCGACTACGAAGTAAAACTCGGCGGCAAGATCGCCGAAGTTCTTTGCGGCGGGGCCGTCACGCCGGGCTCGCTGGTCAGCGAGCAGTACATTTTGGACCTGGAACGCGAAGGATTTAAGTCGCTTTGCGGCGAGAAAAAGACGCAAGAGCGAATTCAATACACGCTCAAAACGGGGAAGACGCTGAGGAACTAGGATTACTGCGCCGGATATTTCTGAAGGTGCTCGCAAATGCGCCCTTCTTGCGCGACAAATTGAGTGCGACGAGCGCTACAATTGATGCTCATGCGAATACTTATGACAAGGGTCGCAGTCACGATAGGTGTACTGATATTGAGCTCTGCTCTGGGGACCGCTCAGTCCTCCACACTGAATGAGCCGGCTCCCGATGTTCCGGATGCGATCCAGGCGCCGGCGGGACTCGAAGTCGTAGTGTATGCGCATGCGACCGGGTCCCAGATTTACACCTGCCAGGCTGGGGCGGATGGCAAATTCGATTGGACGCTGAAGGGGCCAGATGCGGAATTGCGCGACCGGAAAGATAAGGTGATCGGACATCATTCCGCAGGTCCCACCTGGAAGTTAACCGACGGAAGCGAAGTGACGGGGAAAGCCGTGGCGCACGTTGATTCGCTGGACCCGGATTCGATTCCGTGGCTCTTGGTCAATGTTGTGAGCCACGCGGGGAGCGGCGGGCTCGCCAACGTGACCACGATTCAGCGGGTGCGGACGCACGGCGGCAAGCCTCCGGCGGAGGGCTGCGATGCCGCGCACGTCAATGCCGAAACGAAAAGGAGTTACACAGCGGACTACTATTTCTATGCTCCGGGCAAGTGAAGCTCGTACACCCGGTTAGGCATCGAATAAAACGAAACGAATCAATGAGAGTGGAAACTATGCGCGAAGTCGTCATTGCCTCTTCTGTTCGCACTCCTGTGGGACGCGCCTTCAAGGGCACGCTCCGCGCCACCCGTCCCGATGAACTGGCTGCGGTCGCCATCAAGGGGGCGCTGGAGCGCGTGCCTGAGCTCGACGCGAAAGAGATTGAAGACGTCATTCTCGGCTGCGCCATGCCCGAGGCCGAGCAAGGAATGAACGTGGCTCGCATCGCTTCGCTGCGCGCCGGGCTGCCGGTGGAAGTGTCGGCACTTACCATTAACCGCTTCTGCTCGTCCGGTCTGCAAGCGATTGCGATGGCGGCGGAGCGCATCATGAGCGGCGGTGCAGAGGCGATCGTTGCTGGGGGTACGGAGTCGATGTCGATGATCCCGATGGGCGGGCACAAAGTTTCGCCCAATCCCTGGCTCGTCGATCATTATCCCGATGCATATCTGAATATGGGGCTCACAGCCGAGCGCGTGGGCCAGCGCTTCGGCATCACGCGTGAAGCGGCGGACGAATTCTCCCTGCGCAGCCATCAGAAGGCGCTCGCTGCAATTCAGGCGGGCAGGTTCAACGAAGAAGTGGTCGCCGTGCCGGTGAACTTTACCACTCCGAATGGATCGAAGCCCAAACGGCAGGAAATTGTTTTCAAAATGGACGAAGGCCCGCGCGCTGACACATCTCTGGAAGCTCTCCTATCGCTCAAGCCGGCATTCCACCTGAAGGGCACCGTGACGGCTGGAAACTCTTCGCAGATGTCCGACGGAGCGGCAGCTGCGGTGGTCATGTCCGCCGAACGCGCGAAAGCCCTCGGCATCAAGCCGCTGGTGCGTTATGTTTCTTTCTCGACCGCCGGATACAAACCCGAAGAAATGGGGCTAGGCCCAGTGTTTGCAATTCCGAAGGCTTTGAAGATGGCCGGGCTGAAGCTTTCTGACATCGATGTAATCGAGCTGAACGAAGCCTTCGCCGCGCAGTCGCTGGCTGTAATCAAAGAGGGAGGGCTCGATCCGGAGAAGGTGAATCCGAATGGCGGAGCGATCGCCCTCGGACATCCGCTGGGCTGCACCGGAGCCAAGCTGACGGCAACGATCATTCGCGAAGTCAAGCGCCGCAACGCACGCTACGGCATGGTCACCATGTGTGTTGGCGGCGGCATGGGCGCGGCGGGAATTTTCGAAAATCTGAATTAGTCCCAAGAATGGTGGCTTTTCTTGTCGCTCCGGAAATTAGGAGTGGGGGTATAATCTCTCGCAGGAGGAAGCCCTCATGTCTATCTTCCGCCTTTTACCCCTTTCCTTGGTGATCGTATCCGCAATGTCGGCAGCGCAGTCCACGCCGCAAAAGAGTCCAGACGAGATCCAATCTACGAATTCCGGAACGTTGAACATTCACGCCGCCGCACGGTGGGAGCAGTCCGGCCTGGCGCGCATGTCGACATTCGACTCTGATGGCCTACTCCAGTCCGATACGCTTTGTTACGCGATGCGCAGCTACAAGGTTGCTCGCGATAATCCAGACTCGGACTCTACGCACGCCGTCGGCTATTCCACCTGCCAGCCCGCGGCGCGTTTTCGGACACACACTATTGACGGGGTAATCCTACCGGAACAGCGGTAATGCCTAGTCGTTCTGTCGAACAATGCCCGATCAGCCATTGGCCTGGGGATCATAGCCCGAGCGTTCCCCCTTCTATCATTCCGCAGCTCTGCGGATTAGAATATGCATGTTCTTCTGTCGAACCTGTTCCATGCTTTTCGTATCGAACGTGAATTTTCAAGGACGAACTTAAATGGCGACCACGACGTCAATTCCCAACACCAAAATCTCCGGCGGCAGCTTCCTTCTGGAAACTCGCCGCCCCGACGAAGTTTTCACTCCGGAAGATTTTACGGAGCAGCATCAGCTGATCGGCCAAACTACAGAAGAATTTGCCGTTAATGAAATTCTTCCCAACTCGGAGAAGATCGAGCACAAGGATTTCTCCATTTCTCGCGAGCTGCTGAAAAAAGCCGGCGAACTGGGTTTGAGCGGCGTCGAGATTCCCGAGGCTTATGGCGGCCTCGAAATGGACAAAGTCACTTCCGCGGTGATCGCCGACCACATCGCCAAATATGCCGGCTTTGCCACGACCTGGGGCGCGCATAGCGGCATCGGCTTGCTGCCCATCGTTTATTTCGGCACGGAGGAGCAAAAGAGAAAGTATCTGCCGCGGCTCGCGACCGGGGAACTCGTTGGCGCTTACGCGTTGTCGGAATCCACTTCCGGCTCCGACGCCATGAACTGCCGTACCCGCGCCGAGCTTTCTTCCGACGGCAAGCATTACATTCTGAACGGCGAGAAAATGTGGATCACGAACGCCGGCTTTGCCGATCTGTTCACCGTCTTCGCCAAGATCGGCGACAAGTTTTCCGCCTTCCTGATTGAACGAAGCTTCCCGGGCTTCTCGATTGGCGCCGAGGAACACAAGATGGGCATCCGCGGCTCCTCGACCTGTCCCATCATTCTCAATGACTGCAAGGTTCCGGTGGAGAACCTGCTGGGAGAGATCGGCCGAGGGCACGTAATTGCCTTCAATATTCTGAATATCGGCCGCTTCAAGCTGGGCGCAATGTGCGTGGGCGGTGGCCGCGTTTCTCTGGAAAGCGCGATCAGTTATGCCAAGCAGCGCAAGGCTTTCGGCAAAGTGATTGCAGATTTCGGGCTGGTGCGCGAAAAAATTGCCAATATGGCGATGCTCCTCTATGTCGGCGAGTCGCTGGTCTATCGCACGGTCGGGATGATGGATGTGGCGCTCGGCGAAGTCGACAAAGCCAGTGCTGACGCCATCAAAGAGACCCGCAAGGCGATTGAGGAATACGCGGTCGAGTGCTCGATCATCAAGGTCTGGGGCTCGGAGATGGTCGATTACATCGTCGACGAAAGCCTGCAGATTTATGCGGGCTACGGATTCGTCGAGGAGTATCCGGCCGAGCGCGCATATCGGGATGCCCGCATCAATCGCATTTTCGAAGGCACGAATGAAATCAACCGGCTCATCATTACAGGCTTCCTGCTGAAACGCGCCATGAGCGGGCAGTTGCCGCTGATGCCCGCGATCAAAAAGCTGATGGATGAAGTCTTGTCGGGTCCCTCGATGAGCGACGATCTGGAAGGTTCGCTCGCCGAGGAACGCAAACTGGTGGGACAGGCCAAGAAGCTTGGCCTGTTTGCCGCCGGAGCTGCCACGCAGAAATACATGCAGGCAATTCAGGACCAGCAGGAGATCATGGGAGCCATCGCCGACATGACGATTGAAAGCTATGCTATGGAATCGGCGGTGCTGCGCGCGCAGAAAATCGCGGAGACGAAGGGCGAGGCCGCTGCCGCGCTTCCTATCGCGATGACGCGCGTCTATCTTACGCAGGCGATGGAGAAGGTCGAATCCGCGGCGAAGAAAGTAATCGCTGGCGTTGCCGATGGCGACATGCTCCGCACTCAGTTGGCGATTCTGCGTCGGCTGGCCAAGTACGAGCCGTTCAACACCATCGAACTTCGTCAGCAGATCGCGCAAAAAGTAATCGAGCGAGGAAAGTACACGCTGGCATAAACCCTAATCCACGGGGGACACAGAGAGCACGAATATCCCCATTTCTCTGTGTCCTCCCTGGTTAACTCCTTTTCCTCTTTCCTCTGATACAACTGTCCTGATGAAAATCAGATTTCTAACCCTCATTGCTGCGATAGGACTGCTTGCGTCGGCGGCGCCAGCGATCGGTCAAGACAAACCTCCAATATCCAAGGATCTTGCCCTGACACCCCCGATGGGCTGGAATTCCTGGAACAAGTTCGCCTGCAACGTCAGCGAAGAGATGATCCGGGGCATGGCCGACGCCCTGATCAAGTCGGGTATGAAAGATGCAGGCTACCAGTACGTCAACATCGACGACTGCTGGCAGGTAAGCCGCGACGCGAATGGCAACATCGTTGCCGACCCACAGCGCTTTCCGCACGGCATGAAGGCAGTCGGCAATTACATCCATTCGCTCGGGCTGAAGTTCGGTGTCTATTCAGACGCAGGATCGAAAACTTGCGCCGGGCGGCCGGGCGGTCTCGGCCACGAATATCAGGACGCCATCCAATACGCGGCATGGGGCGTCGATTATCTGAAATATGATTGGTGCAACACCACCACGCAGGATGCCAGAGCTTCCTATGCCAACATCCGCGCGGCGCTTGACGCTTCCGGGCGCGCCATCGTGCTGAGTATTTGCGAGTGGGGCACGGCCAAGCCGTGGCTGTGGGGGAAGGAAGTTGGCGGCAACCTGTGGCGTACTACCGGCGACATCAGCGACAAGTGGGCGGGACAGACTAAATGGCCGGATGGCAGCTGCTGCTCGAACGGTATGCTGGCCATCGTCGATCAGCAGGTGGGATTGCAATCCTACGCCGGACCGGGACATTGGAACGATCCTGACATGCTGGAAGTGGGTAATGGCGGCATGACCGACAACGAGTATCGGGCTCACTTCAGCTTGTGGGCGATTCTGACCGCGCCTCTAATCGCGGGCAACGACCTGCGCGATATGCGGCCCGAGATCCGCGACATTCTCACGAACAAAGAAGTAATCGCAGTAGATCAGGATCCACTGGGGCGCGAAGGGGAACGCATTTGGAAAGATGGCGATCTGGAAGTCTGGGCCAAGCAACTGAGAGACGGCAGCCGCGCCGTCGTCCTGTTGAATCGCGGAGGGACAGAGCAGCAGATTTCAGTGAATTGGGAGGATCTCGGCTATCCTGGCCACGTGAGCGCTTCGGTTCGTGATTTGTGGCAGCACAAAGACCTGGGCAAGTTCACGGGAAAGTTTTCTGCGCCTGTGGCGTCGCACGCAGTCGTAATGGTGACCGTGAGGCCTTAAGGCGATCCTCGGCTCGCCACTTCACCTGCCTCTAATTCTTCGGGAAGTTTGGGTCGGCTTTCACTTCCTCGATCTGGGCCGTATGCCGTGCGCTGTGGGCCGAGATCAGCAGCAGCCACTGATAACCATCCATGGTGCCAAATACCGGATGGTCGAAGAAATGATCGCGCAAATCATCGTCGGTGGTGCGGATGTACTCCATGGTTGCAGCGCGGCTGTCCTCAAACGCCTTCGCCAGATCGGCTTCCGTGGCCCACCGGCCGGTGGGACGAAGAAACTCGGGCGCCTGCGCCTTGTGACTGCGATCCGGCACTCGCTGCAGAATCATTTCATCTTTCCCTTTGACCTGATCGCGTTTCTCAGGCGCCGCGGGAGAGGTCATGACCTGCTTCTGCACAAGGCTGAAGATCGCCGACTCGGAGACCGTGATGTGCTCGGCGACTTCCGCCACAGACCAGCGATCAGGAGCAGGTTTGAAGGTCCATTGTTTCTGAGAAAGTCCGGAGATGGATCTCAGGAAATTGTCGCGCGTGGCTTCAAACTGTTTCAGGGCCGCTTCGCGCTCCTGCGCGGTTAAGGTTGCAGGAGCACTCTGCGCGAACGCGGATACCATCGTCAAGCACAACACTGTGAAACCCAGAACCCCCGGAGCATTCTTTGCCTTTGCCCTCATCAACATCCTCCTCCGAATGTGGCCGATAGCCTTCGGTCATAGATACAATTTGTAAGTCAGGGATTCTTTTTCAGCTCTTCCATCACGCTCTGGATCAACTCCTTCGCGTCGGTCAGGCTCTTCATGATGATCTGGATATCCATCACGGGCTTGCCCGGCCAGCGCTGGCTCTGGCAATAGACGCCATGCTGCCCGACCAAAGCCATGGCGTCAGTAATCGCGTCCATGGTCACGGCCAGCCGACCGCGCGGCACGCCCATCATGGTCTCGTAATGTTCCAGTTCTTCCTGCTTTTCGTCAAATACCGGCATCGGAAGATTGTAACCGCTGCCATCGATGGCGCATAATTATTGGGTCTGCTGACGGAAACTTTCCCTACGCGTCTAACTTCTTGGCCAAAATGAAATATTCCAGAGGAGAAACCATGCAAAAGCGAATCGCCCTTCCCGCGCTCTTTACCATCTTGTTTACGACCGCGTCCTTGGCGCAGATGGGTGGAGGGCGGCCAAGTCCTGCTGCCTCCGCCACGTGCGACCTCGGTGGTGGCAAGACCATCAAGACCGATTACTCCAGCCCGCGCATGAAAGGCCGCAAGATTTATGGCGGTCTTGTGCCCTTCGGAGAAGTCTGGCGAACCGGGGCCAATGACGCTACCACCTTCGTCGCCAGCGCCGATGTCGTAGTGGGCGGGAAATCCGTGCCTGCTGGAAGTTATACGATTTTCACGGTGCCGGCGGCTGACAAGTGGACCCTGATCATCAATAAGAAGACGGGCGAGTGGGGCATCCCTTACAAGTATGAGAGCGATGAACAGGTCCGCGTGGACATGAAGGTTTCAAAGTTACCTTCGCCCGTTGAAAATTTTACGATTGCCTACGACAAGTCAGGCAGCGGCTGCGCCCTGCGCATGGATTGGGAAACTACGCGCGCTTCTGTGGACATCACGGCGAGATGAACCGCCTCGTGGTTGATTGCTCGATTGCTGATTTCTTGATTGCTGAGTGTTGACTGGAAATCTCTCGCGTGCGGGATTGCAGTCAACACTCAAAAATCGCGCTCGACGATTCCGCGCGGCGTTACAATCCTCCTAGCGGTACCCCACGGGAGGTTTCCATGCCCCTCTACGATTATGTTTGCCTGGACTGTCATAAGCCCTTCGAAACAGTTCTGACCCTGAACGAGCACGATAAGGAAGCTCCCAAGTGTCCGCATTGTGGGAGCAAGAACGTAGAGCAGGAAGCCGCCGCATTCTTTGCGGTGACATCAAAGAAGAGCTGACTGAAGGCTGGCTTTTCGTTCTTAGAAGGATCGTCTGACCGCAGCTCGGCTCCAGGCGGCCTCGGGGGAAGATTCGTGCCTGCGAGAATTGCAGGCGTTTCTTACAGCCGACAGTCGGTAGTTATGCGAGCGGTTTCCAGCGAAGTACCGGTTTCCTCGCGGCCGCCGTTTCGTCCAGCCGCGAAACTCTCGTGGAGTGCGGCGCATCCATAACGGTCTGCGGGTCTTCTTCCACTTCTTCGGCGATCGATTTCATCGCCTCAATGAATAGATCCATTTCTTCTTTCGACTCGCTCTCGGTCGGCTCGATCATCAGCGCGCCGGGCACGATCAATGGAAACGCCGTCGTATAAGGATGGAAGCCGTAGTCGATAAGCCGCTTGGCGATGTCCATGGTGCGCACGCCTTTTTTCGCCTGCAACTTGTCACTAAAGACGACCTCATGCATAGTCGGCGTGGAATATGGCAGGTCGTACGTGCCCTCAAGGCCTTTGCGAATGTAGTTGGCGTTCAGCACCGCATCTTCTGTGGTTTGCCGCAGGCCATCCGGGCCATTCGCCTGAATGTAGGCGAGCGCGCGGACGAACATTCCAAAATTTCCGTAGAAGGCACGCACCCGTCCCACCGATTGTGGACGGTTGTAATCGAAACCAAGTGTGCCGTCAGACTTGGTGATTAAGACCGGCGTCGGCAAAAATGGCTCCAGTTTTTTCTTGATGGCCACCGGTCCCGATCCCGGCCCACCGCCGCCGTGCGGAGTGGAAAACGTTTTGTGCAGGTTCAGATGCATCAGGTCTACGCCAAAATCGCCTGGGCGCACTTTGCCCACCAGCGCGTTCATGTTGGCGCCGTCCATGTAAAGCAGGCCGCCCTTGGCGTGGAGAACATCGGCAATCTTGTAAATCTCCTGCTCGAAAACTCCCAGCGTGTTGGGATTGGTGAGCATCAACGCCGCGACGTCTTCGCTCATCTGCGCTTCGAGGGCCGCAATGTCCACCATGCCACGCGAATCCGACTTTAGATTTTCGACGGCGTAATCCACCATCGCCGCCGTGGCCGGATTGGTTCCGTGCGCCGAGTCGGGAATAAGAACCTTTTTTCGCGGCCGCCCCTGGGCGTGGTGGTAGGCTCGCACCATTAAAAGCCCGGTCATCTCCCCGTGCGCACCAGCCGCGGGCTGCATCGTGATCGCGTCCATGCCCGTGATTTCGATCAGGCACTCGCTCAACGTTTTCAGAATCTGCAGTGCGCCCTGCGAAATCCTCTCTGGCTGGTATGGATGTCCGTTTGCGATTCCTTCCACGCGCGCCACCGCTTCGTTCACACGCGGGTTGTACTTCATCGTGCACGAGCCCAGGGGATACATTCCGAGATCGATTGCGTAGTTCCACGTGGAAAGGCGCGTGAAGTGGCGGATGATTTCAATTTCGCTCACCTCGGGCATATTGCCGAGATCTTTTCTCTCGGAAGCGCCGAGCAGTTCGGCCGGATCCACCTCCGGCACATCAAGCGGGGGCAACTTCCACGCCGCCTTCCCCGCCGAAGATTTCTCGAAGATCAAGCCTTCGTTCTGATTAACGTGGCGAGTAGCCTTGAGTATTTCGTGTTTCATCGCGTCACCTCCGCGACATCGACTTCCGCGATGGCAGGGCGCGCCGACCGTTCGCTCTCCGCGACCAGCCCCACGGCCGTATCGACTGCGCCACGTGTGGTCAGTTCCGTGCAGCACCACAACGCTGCATTCCCCAACTCGGGATAAAACTTCTTCATCGGCAACCCGCCGATCACCTTGTGTTCCAGAAGCCGGCCATTAATGGCATAAGGATCTTCACTGGTCTGCAACACAAACTCGTTAAAGCGAGGAGCGCCCGAAAACAGCACCTTGCCGTGCTTGGAGAATTGTCCCGCCGCGTAAGCGGTCTTCGCCAGGTTCTGCTTGGCCAACTCTTTCAGTCCAACCTTGCCGTACACCGTCATAAAGATGTTGACCATCAACGCAACCAACGCCTGATTGGTGCAAATGTTGGAAGTCGCCTTCTCGCGCCGGATGTGCTGTTCGCGCGTGGCCAAGGTGAGCACGAAACCGCGGCGGCCTTGTTTGTCGACCGTTTGACCCACCAATCGGCCCGGCATTTGCCGCACGTATTTTTCCCGGGTGGCAATCACTCCACAGAACGGCCCTCCGAATCCCATGGGAACACCGAACGATTGCGCTTCCATGGCGATGACGTCGGCTTCGCGCGGTGGTTCCACGATTCCCAAAGAAACTGCTTCGCCAATCGATACCACCAGCATCGCGCCGTGCTTGTGTGCGATCGCGGCAATCGCGGCAACATCCTCAATCGTGCCAAAAAAATTCGGTGATTGGATCAGGACACAGGCAGTCGCCGGCGTAATCGACTTCTCGAGTTCTGCTAGATTCAGCCGTCCGTCATCGCCAAAACCCGCCAGGGAAAGCGGCATGCCTTGATGCGTGGCGTAAGTCGCGAGCACTTCTCGATACTCCGGATGCAGGCTGCGCGCCACCACTACCGAGCGACGTCCGGTCAGGCGAACCGCCATCATCACCGCTTCGGCGGCGGCGGTTGAGCCGTCGTACATGGAGGCATTGGCAACTTCCATGCCGGTCAACTCGCAGATCATGGTCTGAAATTCAAAAATCGATTGCAGTGTGCCCTGGGAAATTTCCGCCTGATACGGCGTATAGGCAGTAAGAAATTCGCCACGCGAAATCAGGGAATCAATGATGATCGGGCGATAATGGGAGTACGCCCCAGCTCCCAGGAAGCTGGTGTAGCCTTCCCCGTTTTCTCGCGAGCGCTGCCGGAAATAGTCGACAATCTCAGATTCTGCCATTTGGCGGGGAATTTTCAGGTCGCGGTGCAAGCGGTATTCCGCCGGAATCGGCGAGAACAATTCGTCGACCGAACGCAAGCCTATGGCTTTCAGCATGGCCTCGCGGTCGGCAGGAGACTTCGGTAAATAGCGCATAGGAATTTGATTAGATGTAACTCGCGGTCAGTTCGATTGCGACGGCCAATCGGTTGTTTGAACCGCATGCTAAATTGATCATGAAATCTCGCGGATTTCCACCGACGTCGGTAATTGCGTCAGTGTCCGCCTTCTTCCGCCACAAACTTCTCGTAGTCGGCGGCCGAGAGCAGCGCGTCTAATTCGCCCGGATTTTTCAACGTGATCTTCATCATCCAGGAGCCGTGCGGATCCTTATTCACTTTCTCAGGCGCGGTCGCGAGGTCCCCGTTGATCTCCGTGACCGTTCCCGAGGCCGGCGCATACAGATCTGACACCGCTTTTACCGACTCGACCGAGCCAAAGGTCTTGCCGGAGGCGAGTTCCACGCCAACCTTCGGCAAGTCGACGAAAACGATGTCGCCTAACTCCTCCTGCGCATGGTCGGTGATGCCGACCGCAGCAGTCGTCCCGCTTGCCTGAATCCACTCGTGTTCCTTCGTATATTTGCGATCTGCTGGATAGGCCATGATGGCTCCTAGCTACTGGTTAAATCCTCGGCGTTTCCCGGTGCTCTCTTTGGTCAGGTTGTTTTTTTCGGACGCTTGTAAAACGGCGTTGGCACCACTTGCGCCGCAACACCTTGGCCACGAATCTCTACTTTGACCGCTGTGCCCAACGCTGCGAACTGTGGTGGCGCATACGCCAGGGCAATATTCTTCTTCAGGAATGGCGCGGGAGATCCGCTGGTGACATAGCCAATCTCGCGGCCGCCATCATCCAAAATTTTATATCCGTCGCGCGCTATGCCACGCTCCGTCATCTCGAGACCGACCAGTGTGCGTTTGATCGGCTCCGCCTTGGCTTTCTCCAGCGCGGCGCGGCCGACGAATTCCGGTTTCTCCATCTTGCAGAAACGATCGAGCCCAGCTTCCCAAACATTAATGGTATCGGAAATCTCGTGCCCATAGAGCGGAAGTTTGCCTTCAAGGCGGAGAGTGTTGCGCGCGCCCAAGCCACAAGGAACGACACCAAACTCTTTGCCAACATTCAAAATCTCATTCCACACCCGCGCGCTCGTGGCCTCATCTGCCGGAACATAGATTTCGAAACCGTCTTCTGCTGTGTAGCCCGTGCGAGCGATCAGAGTATTCTTGAGTCCGCAGACTGTCCCACGTGTCACCCAGTAAAACTTCACGGAGTTCAGATCTGCATCAGTTAACTTCTGCAAAACGTCCACGCCCTTCGGCCCCTGGATCGCAATCTGCGTGAAGTCGTCCGAAAGATTCTCCACCGCGCAGTCGAAGTTCCGCGTGTTGTCGCGCACCCAGCTGAAATCCTTCTCGCGCGTGCCCGCGTTGATCACCAGCAGGTATTCATCCTCGCCGAGCCGGTGAACGATCACATCATCGACAAAGGTTCCCTGCGGATAGAGCAGCGCCGAATACTGCGCCTGGCCCACGGCCAGCCGCGAAGCGTCATTCATGGAGATGTGTTGCACCGCGGCCAGCGCCTGCGGGCCGGCCAAACGGATATCGCCCATATGGCTGACATCGAAAATGCCCACGCCCGTGCGCACCGCCATGTGCTCGTTGATGATGCCGCAGCCGATTGCAGCAGGATATTCCACGGGCATGTCCCAGCCGTTGAAATCCACCATCTTCGCCCCCATCTGGCGATGGACGGCATTCAGCGCGGTTTTGCGGACGGCGGGAGGTGGCTTCCACAGAAGACAAATGCAAACCTCAACCAGCGAGCAGTGGCCGGTCTGCCAAGACTGGTGACTGATTACCGTATCACGCGCTTTTTCGGGCGGTCAAACCGGTAGGACCTCAACCGCGAAGGACACAGAGATTACGGAGCAATCGCGGAATTCGGAATCCCGACGTGCCCCGACCTGGAGCTTTATCTTCCGAATTGCACCGTGACATGCGCGCCCGCAGCTACGTGCGTCCCGGCTGGTGGAGACTGTTGCCGCGCCACGCCGCTGCCTACGGCTTCCAATTCGAGGCCGGTGTCCTGGGCAGCTTCTACGGCTCCCCGTACGGTTTTTCCAACGAAGGATGGCACTTCGATTCCGCCCTGCTCGACATCCAGGACCACGGTCCCCGTCGCGGGTGGTCCGGCTTGACCTGTAGCGGCATCAACTGCCTGCGCGTTGTTCGTTGGATTCGAGAGGCTGGTGGCCGCTGCTACCGGCTCACTTTGTCTGATCGCGGCCTGTACGACTTTTCCGTCACCTTTAGCGGCTGCGGGCAATGACGGCACCGCTTGCCTTAGCGCCAGTCGGCACCGATGAGTCCCCGTTCACCTCCGCGGTCTCCAGCGGCTCGCCCGGGATGGTCCGGCGTTCCCTCTTCCAGATCATTGTCCTTTGTCTTCGTCTGCGCCAGCAGCAATTGGCGATTCGGTGCAAGCGGGAGGTCATGTGGCGTATGCAGATACTCGAGCACCTGTTGCGCGACGCGGCGAAATACCGGCGCTGAAACTTGGCCGCCCTGGTGCAGTCCCACCGCGGAATCCAGAATCACCGTGACCACAATTTGAGGATTGTTCAGCGGAGCGAAGCCTGCGAATGAGGCAATATATTTTGTCTTGGAATAGGCTCCAGTCGCCGGGTCTACTTTCTGCCCCGTGCCCGTCTTTCCCGCCGACGTGTAGCCTTCCAGAATGGCCTTGCGCCCAGTGCCTTCGAGCACTACTTTCTGCATCATTGACCGCATCTCGGCCGCGGTGAAGCTGGAGATTACGCGCCGCGAACTTCCCGGATGAAATGCCACGGTTTGCGGCGAGCCTTGCGCCTCCACAGGGCCCGCGAAGATTCGCGGCGCCACCCACACGCCGTCGTTCGCGAATGTCGAAATCAATCCCGCCAGCTGGATCGCCGAAATCCCGATTTCCTGTCCCATGGAAATCGCCGCAATGGAAACCTTTGACCATCGGCTCACCGGCTTGGTCATCCCACGCGTCTCACCTGGCAACTCGATTCCCGTTTGCTGCCCAAATCCGAAGGCGCGAATGTATTTGTAGAATCGCTCTTCGCCGAGGCGCAGCGCGATCTTGATCGAGCCTACGTCGCTTGATTCCGCCAGCACTCCCCACACCGGCAACAAGCCATGCGGCTTCGAATCGCGAATGCGCATGCCGTTGTAGACGATCGATCCCATCTGGCAGTCAAACACTTCGTTCGGATTTGTGAGTTTTTCTTCGAGTGCCGCCGAAATCGTGACCAGCTTAAAAGTCGATCCCGGCTCATACGCGTAGCTCACGGCGCGGTTAGTCAGCGCGGCCGGCGTGATCTGCTTGCGCAGATTCGGGTTGAACGTCGGCCGGTTGGCCAGCGCCAGAATTTCTCCCGTGTGCGGATTCTCCACAATCACCGTGCCGGCAATCGCCTGCGTGTCGTGAATCGCCTGATCGAGTTCTTTCTCGGCGATGTACTGAATGTTCTTGTCGATGGTCAGGACGAGATTTTCGCCCGGCTCCGGCTGCTTCTCGACATCGGAAAACCACTGCCGCCGCGCATCGACCGAGATGAACATCTTTCCCGGCGCGACCCGCGGAGTTCGTCATCGAATTCATGCTCGATGCCGCTCTGGCCGGAATCCTCCATGCCGACGGTTCCGAGACTTGCGCCGCCAGATCGCGCGCGGGATAAAAACGTTTTGGCTCCTTTTGAAAATGGATGCCCTGCAGGTTGAGCGACTTGATGCGCTCGATGGTTTCGTCATCGGCCTTGCGCGCCACCCAGCAAAAAGTTTTGTGGTTGCGGCAGTCGGCCAGCACTACATTGTGGTCCTCGCCCGTGATGCGCGTGATCAGGGAAACCGCGGTCGGCAGATCTTTGACTTCGGTCGGCACGGCAAACGCCGAATCCACAAGCACGGACATGGCCAGCTCATGACCGGCGCGGTCATAGATGACCCCGCGCTTAGCGGACAGCGGAATCTCGCGCTGCTGCTGGTGTTCCGCCTGTTTCACAAAACTGCCGTAGCGGAAGATCTGCAAGTAAACCAGCCGCCCGCAGATCGCTGCGCACCAAAACAGAAGCATCCCCCCTAGCAGGTAGAGCCGGGAATTCTTACCGAGGCTGGAGTTGGTCGACATCGAAGGTCGCTAACTTTGGGCTACTTAGACAAACATGGCGGCCCACCATTCACGGGGGACCGCCAAATAAATTCGTGTGGGGACAGCCGGCTTCGTCTGTCCATGCCGAGCACAGCTCGGCGTGTGGCCGCCTACTGCCCCGGCCAGCATAATCGACGGCTGTCGCGCTCGCCATCACCGGCGCGTTTGAATCCGCGGCCGCGCTATCCATACGGATTACCTGTCCTGGCTGCAGCGGAACCAATCCCATGCGGCGGGCCATCACATCGATTCTTTCCGGATCGCGCAGGCTGGCATCTTCCAGGCGCAGGGCGCGATTCATCTCCGTCAGATTGCTGAGTTCACGCTTCGCCGATTCGATCTGGTAGCCATACTCAATGGCGCGGAAATGCTGCCAGGCATAGGTAAATACCAGCATGAACAGGACCGCGAGCGCCGTGCCAAACTGCTTCATCTCGCGATTATGGCCGGGGTCTTCCACCTTCACTAGACGCGAATTGTCGATCGCCTTGGCGAAGTAGATTTCCGGCGTGCCCGCAAAAAACGTATTCCTTCGTGCCGCCGGAACCGCGCTCCGAATTGCCGCCGCCGTTGCCATTATGCTGCTCCTGCGAAAACAGGTTCCCGATGCATCCGTGGACTCTGCAATTCGAATAGCCGCTGCAGTTCCGTCTCCTCGGTGAGCCGCGTCTGTTGAACGTTCCGTTCCGCGCGCTCCACCGCCGCCATCAGATCTTTGATTAGTGTTCCCGTGTACATCGCGCACCTTCCAACTCGAATTCCCACCCAGAACCTGGCTTCCGAACCGGAAGCCTTTCTATAGGGGTGGATCTTTGTCCACCTTTTACAGAACCTGAATGACCCGGCACGCCTTACAGCTATGCCGGGGACTCCGGCAGGTTTTCCGGAATCTAAACTCTTTCCGCCGCCCGCAACTTCGCGCTGCGCGCCCGCGGATTGCGATCTTGTTCTTCTTCGGATGCTGTTACCGGTTTCTTGGTCAGCACCCGGAAGTACTTGTCCTTAATACTGCCCTCGCGAAAGGCATCCTTTACGATGCGATCTTCCAGCGAGTGGAAACTGATCACCACCACGCGTCCGCCTGGCTTCAGAATCCGGGGCGCCGCTTCGAGCAGCGCCTTCAGATCGTCCAGTTCGCGGTTTACGAAGATTCGAAGAGCCTGAAAAGTGCGGGTCGCTGGATGAATTCGCCTCTCTGCCTGGTTCATTGGCCGGGCCGCGGCTGATATGACGTCCGCAAGATGTGCGGTAGATCGTATCGGCCGCGACCGGACAATGGCTCTGGCGATTCTCCGCGACCTCCTTTCCTCTCCGAATTCGTAAATCACATCGGCAAGCTCGCGCTCGTCGAGGTGGTTTACCACTTGTTCGGCGGTACGCTCCGACCGCGGGTCCATCCGCATATCGAGCGGTCCATCCGCCTGAAAACTGAATCCGCGCGCCGCGTCGTCCAGTTGCAAACTGCTCACACCGATGTCGGCCAGCAGCCCGTCGGCAAAATTCTTGCCGAACCGCTCTCCCGCTTCGGCGAATGAGCACTGCAACAACGTAACCTTCGGCCAATCTTCGCCGTTCAACTTTGCTTGCGCGATGGCAAGCGCCGCCGGATCTTTATCGACCCCAATCAAATGTCCCGGTACGCCGAGGCGTTTTGCGATTTCGTAACTGTGTCCGCCCAGACCCACCGTGGCGTCGATATATGTCCCGCCACGCCGCACGTTTAAAAAGTCGATCGCTTCTTTTAAAAGAACCGGAACATGATTCGCTGGAGGGCTCGCTTCCCTTCCACCACCATGCCCTACCCCCTGAGGGGTGTCTGTTGAACCCTCGCCCACTAGATGCCC
>CAVZPC010000017.1:0-219227 GCA_963777005.1 uncultured Acidobacteriaceae bacterium
TTCGCATTGTAATAGTGTTCTTCTGCTTCGACACGTGGATCGGGTAGATGATCGACTTCGACGGTAAGACCCAGCTTTTCCCCTGCGTTTTGGACCATTCGTGCTAAGTCGAGCACTGAAAACTGCTCTGTGAACTGGTTGAACACCCGGCACTCCCCTCGCGACGCCGGATTCAAGCACGCAATTTCAACGCACCTTACGGTGTCGCGAATATCCAGAAATCCGCGAGTCTGGCCCCCCTTGCCATACACGGTGAGCGGATGCCCAATGGCGGCCTGCACGCAGAAGCGATTGAGCACGGTGCCGAAGACTTCATCGTAGTCGAAGCGATTGATCAGCGCTTCGTCCAAGGCCACTTCGTCGGTCATGGTTCCGTAGACCACGCCTTGGTTGAGGTCCGTAGCGCGCAGTCCCCACGCCTTGCAGGTGAACATGATATTGTGACTGTCGTGCACTTTTGAGAGGTGATAGAAGGAGCCGGGCTGCTTCGGATACGGAACTGTGTCTTTCCGCCCATTGTGCTCGATGGTGATGTAGCCTTCTTCAATGTCGATATTCGGCGTGCCGTACTCACCCATAGTGCCGAGCTTGATCAGGTGACAATCGGGCTGAAACTCGCGCAGCGCGAATAACAGATTAAGTGTTCCGACGACATTGTTTACTTGGGTAAAGACCGCGTGTTTGCGGTCGATCATGGAATAGGGAGCCGCGCGCTGCTCGGCGAAATGAACCACCGCCTCCGGTTCGAAATCCTTGATGACCTCGGAGAGAAAATCGTACTCGGTCACATCGCCGACGAACAGCTCGATGCTGTTCCCGGTGATCTCCTGCCAAACCCTCAGTCGATCCGAGAGCGGACGGATGGGCGTCAGGGTCTGCACGCCCAGTTCGTGGTCCCATTGCCGGCGCGCAAAGTTGTCGACAATCGCAACCGAATGTCCCTTCTGTGACAAATATAGGGCAGTGGCCCAGCCGCAATAACCATCCCCTCCCAGCACCGCGATCTTCATACTCTCTCCTTGCTTTAAGTTTCGTGCGTGATGTTCCTAGAAATAGCCATCACTGGACCGACTGCCGTGCCTCCTATCCAGTGCCACCTGCCTTAGGGAGATCGGCTCGAGAAATAGTCCTTGGCAGATTTGTCAGAACAACCTTGCCGCCGCTTTCCGCCACGAGATTAAGATGCTCCGAACCCACCAGGGATGCCAGTCGAGGCACTACATTCTGATTGGCCACAATGTAGGAGCGCTCTGGTTTAAGCCATAGATCTTTGAATTGCGTATCGTCGATGAACACATCGGGTGCACCCGGTGCGTACGCTCCATACTCCAGATTGTAGAAGCGTCCGTTGCGCAGCAACGCGGTTCGGTTCGTATAGAAGAAGATCGACGAAAATGTGTAGTAGTGATGATCGACGATCAGCGTTCCCGGCGGCGACTTCAAGATCGCCTCGGCCAGCGGACGCGAAGACATATAGGGATCGAAGACAGCCATAGCCATGCGGGCGGCGTGGAAAAACAGAATCATCATCAGCGCGGCGGCCAGAAATGTGCGCTGGCCAGCCCATCTCCAGGTAGCGAACGCACCGAGGCAAAAGGCGAACGCCGCCACCAGCAGAGGCGTTCGAAGATAGGCGAAAGACGCGAGAGTGAGGTCCTGCATGTGTCCCAGGGAGAGCTTATAAGCGCCCGGGTGCTGACTGAGTGCGTGTGAAATATCTCCCGGTGCGGGCAGGTTACGGGTCAGAAAGAACAGGCTTAGCGTCGCTACTCCAGCACATGCCGCGACCCCCGAGAGCATTCGCGTACCGCGCCGTATCCAAACCCCTCCCGTCACCATGGCTGAGCCTAATAGGAGCGCCAACGCCGGATAGCAAGGCATTGAGTAATATTCCTGCGTGGTCGAAAAGGTGAAGAAGACCAGCACAAATCCAGCCAGGCAAAGGGCCAGCAACCGCGTTCGACCGGCGCGATCCTCGGGCCTAAAAGAAAGCTTGGCGATGGCGGGAAAATACACGCTCCACGGAAACAGCCATACCAGGTGCAACGACCAGAAGTAAAGGCGCGGGACAGTGTTGTAGTCGCGCGGATAGCGTAAGTTCAGAAAACGCAAGAGCTGCTCATTGATGAAAAAGAACCAAAGAAAGCCGTGATATTGCCCCGGCCCGCTGTGAAGGGTGAAGACAAAGTAAGGTGGATTGCGCAACGTGGCCAGAATATGCCAGGGTGCGGCGATGAGCAGAATGATTAGCAATCCGCTGAAGGGACGCAATCTACGCCACGTTGCGGGGGAAAAGAGCTGATGGGTTATTCCAAGGTAGATTGCGCCCGCTGCGAGCGGAAACAGGACCCCGATTAAACTCTTTAGCAGGAGTCCCAATCCTAGGTTTGCGGCCAGCACGAAAGCCCAAAAGCGGGGGTGAGGCTCCTCTTCCTCCAACACGCGAAGAAACGCCCACATGGAGAGAGCGACCGTGAAGGTCAGCATGACATCGGGGATCAAAACCCGGGTAAATAAAAACAACCCTATGCACGTGGCCATGCATAGACCCGCATAAAACCCACCCCGTTTGCCGAATGCCCAAATGCCGAACGCCGCTGTCAACCCGCTGAGGGCGATGGCTGATAAGGCAATCGGAATGCGTGCCGCCCAGTCGTGGGCACCGAAAATCACGTAGCTCGCCGCGATGGCCCAGTATACAAACGGAGCTTTTTCCAGATACACCACTCCATCGAGGCGTGCGGTTACCCAGTCGCCCGAAGCAAGCATATTGCGCGCGATCTGAGCCTGCACGGCGTCCACGTCATCCATCAAGGAAGGAGGAGAAATAATGCAGCCTAAATAAATGGCTCCCGCTGCCAGCAGAACGCCTAGATATACGTACCAGTTTTTTCCTGTATCCAAACGCTGGTCTCCGGCGTAGCGGCTGCTTGAATCTCCCATTTTTTCATCCACAGAAACAGCACCATCAGTCCCCATAAGTGATATCCCACATTGATCTGTCTCTCCAGGTGTTGGCTGATATACGTCTCGATCACATCCCGCCGGAACAGACTCCCATGATCGGAGGAGCCGTCCAGTAAAACGTCCGTCATCAGCGATCGCAGACAACCGCGAAGCCAATCGTGTGCCGGAATGTCGAAACCAATTTTTTTCCGGTGAAGAACCGAGGGCGAAAGCTTGTCGCGCATCAATTCCTTCAGAAGAATCTTTTGCTGCGAACCTCGAATTTTCAGAGATGCGGGCAGGGACGCAGCGAATTCAACTATTCTGTGATCGAGGAATGGCGGCCGGACTTCCAGCGAATGCGCCATGCTCATGCGATCTGCCTTGTTCAGAATGTCATCGGGAAGAAAATATTTCTGATCGAACCACAAATAGGGCGCCAGATCGTCTTTAACGGATGAACGATTCCGAAGTTCGCCGAGGATCCGGTTGAGAGCCGGTGGAGTCTCCACGCGCAGCAGGGCTGCCTTTTGCGCATTGCTGAAAGTTCCATTCCAGTAGACATGCGCGCGCTGGGGAGACATCTGGCAGCCTTCGAGGAACCGTTTCAACTGGTATTCGAAGCTGATCTTGTCATCCGAAACGGGCAAGAAACGCAAGACGCTGGAGGCGAACTGCAGAGCTTTCCGTGGGAAACGTCGGGCGACAGTAGCGAGGCGATTCGCGCGATGCGTGAGATAGCCGCCGAAGAGCTCGTCCGCCCCTTCGCCACTCAGGCTGACAGTCGTCTTTGTCTTACTCAACCTGGAAAGGAACCATACCGGAAGCGCTCCCGCGTCCGCCGAAGGTTCGTCAGAGTAATACGCGAATTGCTCGATCGCACCCCGCAGATCAACCTCGGGATTCAGGTCTATTTCCTCATGATCGGTTTGGTATCGCTGCGCTACTTCGCGAATGTACGCAGTTTCGTCGAAACTCCGCCCTTGGAATGAGATCGAGAAAGTCTTGAGCGGCGCGCCGGATTCGGCCGCGTAGTGCAAAATCGTAGAGGAATCGATGCCTCCGCTCAGCCACATACCCAGCGGCACGTCAGACACCATGTGCTCGCGCACGGATTGCCGTAGAAGCGCGTCCAATTCTTCTCGGGCAGATTCCAGCGTCCGATCACGAACGACCCCGAACGGTAAGGTCCAATAGGAATCGGAGGAGACATTACCGTCCTGCCACTCCAGCCACTTTCCTGGAGCAAGTTTTTCAATGCCCTCGACCAGAGTCCAGGGGCAGGGAACATAGTTCAAAGAAAGATAGCAATCAAGTCCGTCCAGACTTAGTCGCCGCTCAATCTCAGGATGAACCAGAATCGCCTTCAGTTCCGAACCGAAGAAGAGATCGCTTCCACGTCGCGCGAAATAAAGCGGCTTGATCCCCATGCGGTCGCGCGCCAATACCAGGCGTTTCGCTGATTTCGTCCAGAGCGCGACTGCGAACATCCCTCGCAAACGCGCAAAACAAGCCGTATCCCATTCCAGAAACGCTCGAAGAACAGCTTCGGTGTCGCAGTGGGAGTGGAAGTGGTGGCCGAGAACCTCGAGTTCGCGCCGCAGGTCCTGGTGGTTGTAGATTTCGCCGTTGAAGACGATGGCTACATCGCCATCGTCTGACAGAATAGGCTGGTCGCCGGAGCCAAGGTCGATGATCTTGAGCCGCGTCGCGCCTAAGGAACAGGAACTGGATTGGAAGACACCTTGCTGGTCTGGCCCGCGATGAACCAGTGTGGCAGCGGCGCGCTGAATGCGACCGGAATCAGGTATCCAATTTTTATGCGTGAAGCCGACTATGCCACACAAGCGCCTGACCCTCATTTCTGCTCTAGAATCAGCTTGCGATTCCCGCAGATTGGCACACGGAAGCCGTGACTTCCGGAGCCAGGGCACGGCGAAAATCTGCCAGCTAGAAGACGCGAAAACAGAAACTTTAATGAATTCTATATGATGCCAGGATCGACCGTCTCGATTGAGATTTTTCGCTATGGCCCCGAAATAACCTTCCGCGCTGGGCCCGTATTTGGATAGTCAGAAACGTTCTTCGGCAAATTATCCCCGACCGACGACCACCAAAGCCACGCCCACGCAGACCAGAAGCACGCCTGCCCACCTTCTGGGCGTCACCTGCTCGCCGAGAAAGAATTTCCCTCCTAGTGCTCCTGCGGCATAACTCAGCGCTGTGACCGGAACCACGAGACTTACGTTTTCCATGGATAAAACTGCGAGCAAGGAAAAAAACGCAGTACCCATCAGGGTCAGACCAACCCATATCCACGGAACTCGCAACACACGCGGGATTAAGCGGAGCAGAGCGGACGGCCGGAAATCCTTGACCTCGCCGACTACCTTCATTGCCCGGGCTACGCACAATTCGCCACCCGTGCCCGCGCCAATAATTAGTAGATAGAGGATGATCTCGCGCATTTAGCTAGGCTCCGTGGTGCGAGGAGGCGTATACCCGACGACCAGGACGCCCAGGCAAATGATCAGCACTCCGATCCAGCGCGTCGGCGTGACCACTTCACGCAGCAGGAAATGCGCCAGCAAGGCGACCATACCGTAGGCTGCCGACGAGGCTGGTTGGACGTAACTGTAATCCGCCCAGGAGAGCACCAGCATGTAAGCCACAAAAAAGGTGATGAGAGAGCCGATGCCCAGCCAGATTGTGCCCGAGGTGAGCACGCGGGAAAGGAGGTCCAGCGCTTGCGCCAGCGTCCCGGTACTCGCCGCGCCGATCCGCTTCATCCCCTTGCCGAGAAGCACATTGCCGAGAGGGCCGAAGATCACCATTAGAGAGATCAATAGATAGGTTTTAAAGTGCAAACGAGCAGTGGGCTTCATGCGGAACGGGACCGCATCGAAAAAGGATTTTCGTGGAGGACAGTTAACTTCCGAGAAGGAATCATAAATCTATGTTACTGGATTTCTTGAGCCGACCCAAACACTCGAAGACCGCGAGAGAATTTTACTGACCGGCTCTTCAGCCCAACCGTGCGTAGAGTTGAAAGGGCGCCCAGTAATAGGGATTGTGGAATCCGCTGCTGATGAAGCAGGTAGAGTTTGGCGGCGCGCAGAGCGGCGTCCGGAGGCGCACCCCGGTTGAGTTCGTCGTAGAACTTGTCCATGAGTTGCTCGGTGGAAGCGTCGGTCGCGTCCCACAACGCGGCAATCACGTTGTGTGCGCCTGCCCTAAGGAATGCCCAGGAGAGCCCGACCAGTCCCTCGCCTGTGTAAGAGCGCTCGCCAGCGCTATAACACGCCGAGACTGTAACCAACTCGGCCCGCAAGGGATGGCGAATGATGTCGCGCGCGTAGAGCTTGAAGGAATCGTCTTCGCGCTGCCTTCGGCGGAACGGTCTGCGATAGAGCCGCTTCGACAGGGCATTTCGAGAGCACAATCGCCGAATCGAGCGGACTCAGGCGGCTGGCGGTGCCGTGCGCCACAAAATGGATGTAGGAAAACTTTCCGGATTGCTGCCGAGATAGGCCGACGGAGTCGCATCTTTTCGCGCGAGTATCTTCTTTCCGACGCCGGGAAATGCCTGGCTACGCTTTCTATCTGGGCGGCGGCCTGCGCCAGCTCGGGATATTTATCGTTCGGTGCAACGCTGTCGCCGACGAGCAGCAGGCTGCGGTCCCGCTTCTGTTTCGCCGCCGATGCAGCGCCCAGGATGCGGAGCGAGCTGGCATCGGCAATGGTGACATCTTCGATCCAATAGTGAAGCTTGGGCTGAGAGGGGTTTGGCGCGGGCAGTTTGGGCTCGGGCACCAGAAGCGTTTCAAAATTCAGGTTGTTCAGGCTTCCATCGGGAATGATGAGAACCTTTGCATCCTTCTTTAAAAGCGATTGCGCCGGTGCGATCAGAGTGCGATAGAGATATTGGCCATCGCCATCGGCGGATTCAAGAATGTCGCGCGGTCCGCCGAGATCCTGGCGATAGCGTTGCGCCGCCGCATCGATTTCGGCGCCGGGAGGCAGCTTGAACAAAACAGTCTTTTGCGGCGTGATCGCCCACAGGTACGATTCTTTCTCCCCCAGCCAATAAAAAAAATGGTGGCACCCGCTCGCCGCGCAACTCCTGGCGCATCCAGGGAAACAGGTTTGAATGAAGTTTCCTTATGAAGCAGTCCCAAGCCCTCGGCGAGAGTACGGCCGCGGCTAAAATCTGCGACCTGCAACGCCTCGTGTTTTTTGCCTCGAACCACGAGGAAATGGATGTAATCGTCGTAGATGCGGGAAGCGTTGGTAAGGAATGGCAGCCGGGAATCCTCGTGTTTCAGTTCGGAGCGCGCGGTTTCGAAGGTGTCGAGCGCAGTCTTATACTCGCGGTTGGCCGCATCGAACTGGCGTTCGTCTTCATAGAGCTGCGCCAGCGAACGCTCCGCCTCCCACTTCAAGAAAACCGGACAATCCGGAGATTGCGCCACTTCCTTGAATGTATTCTCGGCGGTGGCGGTGTCATGCAGCCGTGCGGCAACCCGCCCTTGAACCAGCCGTGGATAGACTTGATCACGACCGTTCTTATCCTCTCGCGCTTTGGTAAGGGCTTCATTCGCGTAACGCTTTGCGTCGTCCAGCTTCCCGGTTTGCTCGGAGACGAATGCCAAGGCGATCAGCGAGTTGATTATGTCTTCCCGGCTGTTGATTTGTCGTGCGAGTTCAAGTGACTGCTGGAACGACTTTTCAGCTACCTGGAAGTTTCGGGCATCCATGTAGATGTAGCCAGCGTTAGTGAGCCAACTCACCTGGTCACTTACGTCGCCTAGTTTCTCAGCTTGCTTCTTGGCCTCGACGAATGCTTCTAATGCCTTTTCTGAATCGCCAAGTTTGTAGTACGCCCAACCCATATTCCCGAGCGCGGTCTCTGCCACACCGTCAAACCCCTGACGCACCGCGATATCTCGGGCGGCGTTTGCCCAGTCAAGCGCCTCGTCAAAATGCGCCTGCTCATCTGCGGACCAGCTCAGGTTAAGCAATGCGGTGGCTTCCAGAAATTGGTCTCCGCCTACACGTGCCGAAGCCAAGGCGCGCCCAAACGAGCCTTGAGCTTGAAGGTAGTGATCGCCTTCCATCTCCAGGGCCCCCCGGGCAGTGATTAAGTCTCCGCAGGCGGGACAGGTAGAAGTTACGCAGATCGACTCGGCTTTTTCCAGGTCCGCCTCTGCTTCCTTGAAGTTGTGTGAGGAGGCTTTAGCGACGGCGCGGAGCCTGTACATTTGCACGGCCAAGTCGCCGGCCAAGGGTGGGTGCGGCTCGGAAGCCAGAAGCCTTAATACGTCGTCATTCATGCCCCGCCAATACAACACTCTGGCCTTGAGGATTAGGAATCTCCAAGCCCAATCTACGCTTCGGTTGTGGAACTCCTTGTAACCATTTTCGGCGGCCTCTCCCGCAGCCGGCATATCACCCCGCTGGTAGGCGCGTCTCGCTCGGTCATAAGCAGCCTGCGGGTCGCGGTGGGCGCACCCCGAAAACCACACTAGCATCGCAACCAGTGGAATAGACGCCAAAATGCGCGCTGTGCCGCAGGGCTTTCTTTCGCTTGGGGAATTGTAGCCTCGGTCTTTTAGCTCGGGGATCACGTCGCTCAGATGTCGTAGGATTCTAACTTGAAATCCTGTTTTACGAGCGAGCGTTAGGTATGGCCGACGAAATGAGGGATCAAGGTAGGGGGAAGAACTCAGTATCAGTTAGCGCATAGGCGCACTGCGCAGCGCGGAAGTAGTCGGGTTTTGGACAAATTGTACAAATATGTCCTGCGGACGACGTTAGCCCCCGCCACCCTTGCCCTTTCCGTTGGAGTCCATCGTCACGAAACGGATTCTCCCGCATGCCGGGCAGTCCAAGTCCACGCGGATCATCGTCAGTTGGAACCGGTACTTGTACTCCTCGGCTTCCGACGGCTCCAGCCTTGGGCCATCGTTTGCGGGCTCGCGCTTCACGGTTAGTTCGCCGAGGAAGATTTTGCCAAAGTGCGGCAGTTCGATCACGTGGCCAAACGTTTTTCCCGGAGACCCAGACACGCCGTTGACCAGGGAGCAGTTGATCTCATTCAGGCGCTGCGCCTCCACCGGGTCCCAATTGAACTGATCGCTAGCCCACTGGGGAAGGCCGGCCATGCGCTTGATGTTGGCGTACTGGTGCGCGATGCGGTTGAAGACGCCGCCGTCGTTGAAGTAAGATTCGTGTTCGTCCGGCTTCGGACCAAGAATTTCAAGATGAGGCTCAAGCTCGATCTTCTCTCCGCCAATGCGGAGATTCTCAAAGTGCGTGCCCAGAAAACTTACCGACGGTACGCTGCCGTCGTCTGAATGCTCGGTCGTGATCTGCGCCACCACGCGATCAGCCGTGAGCACATCGAGCACGTTGATATCCTCAAGGGCGGCGGTGGCCAGCGTGGTCGAGCCGCGACCGTGACAGCCGCGGTGCCCGGCGACCTGGGTGTAGCCACCTCGATGCGAAACGATCCCCTCCACCCGCATAGGTTCTGCAGGCTTGAACCTGTATCCGCCTGATTCAGGTAACTCAACGAACGCTTCCTTGTCGATCACTCGCCGAATCGGCTGTTCCAACTCGGCGCCAAAAACATAGGCTTCTGCATCGTAGACATGCTCCGCCCCGATCGAGTGTAGTTCATTCGGCAGCGCTGACATAGTTTTGCTCCGCTCCGCTCAGATTGAGCTATTTCTGAATTTGTAAATCAAATGTCACCCGACCAACTTCTTTACCTTCGCTGTTATCGGTAAGGCCGCGCACCACCAAACCGTACTCACCGGATTCCCGCTTCGCACCCGGTACCTGGAGCGGCCACTGATCTTGCGTGGATGAGGACGGTAACGTCAGCGACCATTGCAGCTTTCCGGCGGGATTATATAACTCCGCAGTATGGCTGGGATAGCTGTCGGGTGGAATTCTTACAAGCAGCAGGAAGCTCTGCTCAGGCGCAATGGAAATCGTTTGGTCCCCGGATCCCATGGCGCCGATACTCAGAAACGCCGACGGCAAGACCTGCGGACGCGCCTGTTGCAGCCGCGGGTAGATCACCAGATTCTGATACCCGATCACCGCCAGCAACAAGGCCATCACGGGCATCGCAAAGGCAGGACGCAACCATGCCAGCCATCCTGGCTCGGACAGAACTGGTTTGGGGGGGACGGGCCTGACCACTGGCGAGAACGCGGCAACCGGCTCCGATTCCTTCGCCAACGAACTCTTGCTGTGCTCGATGAACAGCGCTGCGGTGCGGACGTCTAGGGCGCATTCCGGGCAGTCGAAAAAATGCTCTTCGAATTCCTGGCAGGCTTGGGGATCAAGTTCGCCCAGCAGGTATCTCTCCGTCATTTTTCGATCGACCGCAACTGCGTGGTCCATTTCGCCATTGCCCCCTAATAGATAGTGAGCCGAGGCCCCCAATCGTTTCACAGGAGTCAGGAGGAAGTAAACCGGATTTATCGGGGGCAGCATTGGCGACGGCGAACCAGGGGGCACTTTCAGGGAAAGTCTGGCAGGGTTGCTCCCCTAGGATGACATGTGCCGAGCGTGAGACGGTGACCGAGGGGCGAGAAAATAAGAAAAGAACGTAACTCCTTTGAAGTTAACAGATCGCAGCTAGCAGGGGGAAGATCAAGAAGTGCCGGAGCCGCTTCCCCGGAGATAGCTCCGGCACTTTCAACGGGCTCAGAGCTGGTGGTTGCCAAGCCAGGGCCGGAACGTGGCGCAAGTCTTTGGGCGCGATGTTAGCCACTTATCGGGATAGTGTCGAGAAGGCCCGAACCGTTTCAATCTCAAGGAAGAACAAGTGTCGATTTCGAAGGTAAAAGGTGGCAGGATCGATGAAACGCTTTGAAGGCACTTAGGAAGAGAGTACTGGTGCGGAAGGGGGGATTTGAACCCCCACGCCTTTCGGCGCCACCCCCTCAAGATGGTGTGTCTGCCAGTTCCACCACTTCCGCACGGATGTGAAACAACACCGCAAGGGCGTGTCCGATTATAACAGAGGATTTCGCGGCAACGCGCGGAACACGGGCCCATGCTCTGTCTTTAGCAGTTCCGAAAAAAGGCAGCGGAGCCACCCCATCGGCTCCGCTGCTGTGTATGACGATGGAAAAGTTCCTAGTCTCCCGAAGGAAGGAGCATCTCCTCAGGTCGGCTGGGTTCAATCTGAATGGGTGGGTGAGGGCAATCGCCCAAGATCGGCTGGCAGGCAGCATCCGGACCACTCTTGGGTCGTACCAGTGCTTTTACCCCGCTGAACTGCTCGGCTTCGGTCGATCCAGTTAGTGCCACGGTTGATGCCAGGCCGCCGCTGATCACCTGCTGCACCTGGTCGAAGTAGCCGGTCCCGACGAAGCGCTGGTGCTTGACCGCCTCGTAGCCGTACTGGGTTTCGCGGCTGAATTCTTTTTCCTGCAGGCGTGAATAGGCAGTCATCCCGGCAAGCTTGTAGCCCCGCGCCAGTTCGAACATGCTGAGGTTGAGGGCGTGGAAGCCGGCGAGCGTCACAAACTGGAACTTGTATCCCATCCGGGCGAGTTCCGGTTGGAAACGCGCGATCGTCTCCTCGTCCAGCTTTTTGCGCCAATTGAAACTGGGCGAACAGTTGTAGGCCAGCATCTTCTCGGGATACTTGGCATGGATGGCGGCAGCGAATTGCCGCGCTTCTTCAAGATCGGGATGTGAAGTTTCGCACCAGAGCAGATCTGCATAGGGTGCATAGGCCAGGCCGCGTGCGATTGCAGAATCGATCCCGCCCTGAATGCGGAAGAAGCCCTCCGATGTGCGTTCGCCGGTGCAGAAGGCGCGGTCGCGCGCGTCGATGTCGCTGGTCAGCAGATGCGCGCTGTCGGCATCCGTACGCGCCATGACCAGCGTTGGCACGCCCATGACGTCTGCGGCAAGCCGAGCGGCGACCAGCTTCTGAATAGCTTCAGAAGTCGGAACCAGCACCTTGCCACCCAGATGCCCGCACTTTTTCGCCGAAGATAACTGATCCTCGAAGTGGACACAGGCCGCACCCGCCTCGATCATTCCCTTCATCAGTTCAAACGCGTTTAGCGTTCCGCCGAAACCAGCCTCCGCATCGGCCACGAGCGGCGCGAACCAGGTCTGCCCGGGAGCAACCTTTCCCTCCGCATGATGAACCTGGTCGGCTCGTTGTAGAGCGCTGTTGATGCGGCGGCAAAGGTTCGGAACACTGTCCGCCGGATACAAGCTCTGGTCGGGATACATCTGGCCAGCATTGTTAGCATCGGCCGCGACCTGCCATCCGCTCACATAAATCGCCTTCAGGCCAGCCTGCACCTGTTGTACCGCCTGATTGCCGGTGACCGCGCCCAGCGCGTTGACGTATGTCTCGCTCTGCAGCAGGTCCCACAACCGCTCCGCACCCAGACGCGCCAGCGTATGCTCAATATGAATCGAGCCGCGCAATCGCAGCACGTCTTCGGCCTTGTAGGGGCGCTCTGTACCCTTCCATCGCGGGTTATTCGCCCACTCGTATTCCATGCACTCCTGGGCCAGCGCGCGCTGCACGGATATTTCTTCTTCGCTCATCAGTGGTGTGCTGGAGCGCGGTTGGACGTTCTTCGTTCCGTTATCATTCGTGGGCATTTGTATTTTCTCCTGTTAAGTCGGTCGGAATCTGGGGATTGGAGTGCGTTGGCTCAAACGGGATCGAATTCTCCGCTCATGATCATCGCTTCGCTGAGCTCGCGCGCCCGGCGGAACCTGTCTCGTTCTTCATCACCGGCGCCGGTTGGGAGTTCACGCAGCAAGCGATCGAGTTCTTCATCAAACAGCTGGGCGACAAATTCCGGCGTGTGCTTGACGTTCTGGCCCTGGCTGTCCTCGATGCGGACAAGATCGCGATGCCGCACGCGCTGCGCGATCATCAGGCGGTAGATGCGATCGGTGGCCAGATCTTCCATGTAACCATCGAGCAGGCTGGCGCCATTGCCACGCAGCACGCCGTCGCGGTAGCGGATGACAGTCCGCACCGCAGCGCGCGTTCCGTCGACCGTACGCTGACCTACGCCTTTTGGCACTGGCCGCAAATCAGGATAGCGGCTGGCATTCTTCGGACGTGCATGAATTTGATTCGGGTAAGGGAATTGCGCCACCGCAATCGCGTTCTGATCCGGATGTCCTGTCCACGCCCCATCCATCAGGCAATCGGCTTCGTTCTTCTTGTCCTTCTCGAGAACCGCAAGAGCGCGAGCGTTCAACTCGGCATCTTCGCGGCTGGGGAACAAAGCAGTCATTCCTCCGATGGCGAGAATCCCGCGATGATGGCAAATCTCGGGCATGAGCTCGCGCAGATTCTGGAAAAACGGCACGTCATGCGGAATTGTGTTTCGATCGGGCAGCACCCAATCGGGATCGTCCAAATTGAAGTGAATCAGACTCGCCATGTAGTCCCAGCGACCCAGATCAAGTCCGATCAAATGTTCGCGCAGGTTGTAAGCGAACTCCTCCATCTGAAACGCGAGTGGATGGGATTCCACCAGAGCCATGCACTTGATCGAGTCGTGCGCCATTCCCCGCGACTTAGCCAACGTCTGGAATAGATCGCGCCACCAGAGCGCCTCTTCTGCCGACTCCGACTTGGGAACATAAAAGCACAACGGATGTTTCAGGGTCGCAGGATCGACGCCGAAAAAAACACGCGCCACGTCGAATAGGGACGCGGAAACCATTTCGTTCGGAATCAGTCCGGCTTGACTCATGTGAAGTCCGCGCGGGCGCGTGAAAATTACGGTACTGCTGGGCTGGATTTCGACCGTTTTCTGGCGCTTGTTGTCGTAGTAAGTCAGTTCTCCGCGGAGGCATGCCAGAATGTTGGAAACGCCCGTCTCGTGGTGAGTCCATTCGTTCACACAGGAATCTTCCAGATCCAACATCACGCCGGGAGCGCCCGAGTTCAGCATCTTGACGCAGAGTTCGGCATCGTCAGCCGGACCGGTCATCTGGTTTCGCTGGTCCTGGCACCACGCCGGCAGTGTGATCTTCCAGCCATTACGCACTGTGTCGGAGGGGAAGCGATGCGAGGGCTTGGTGCCATCCAGAGCGGCTTGCAGTATGTGGGCCCGACGGCGTGCCAGTTCTTGCTGTCGCGGAGTAAAAGTCTGGTGCAGCGGAAGGAAGAAGCTCCAGAAGCCTGCAGGGAGGTCCTTCGCACCATCGAAGTCCACCGGGGCGCTGTTGCTCGTGTTCAAGAGAGTGCCAGTATCAGGCAAGGCTACAGTCATCGGCATTCTAAAATTCCCCTGACGACATATTCAATTTTCAACGTTCAATATAGCGAACACACATTCACTATACTGGCGAAGCGTAGGCGATCTCTACTTTGCGGTCAAGGGGCTCGTTCAATAAGGTGAACTTGCATTCATTTTCTTGGCCGACTACAGTTTGCTACCATAGCCCTTGCCTATGCAGGCCTCGTCCGATTCCCCTTCCGCAGCCGTAGAACGCGCCCTTGCCATGCTGGAGGCTGTAGCCCAGGAGTCCGAAGGCTTGAGCAATGCGGAAATCAGCCGCAAACTGCAGATTCCAAAGAGTTCGGCGAGTTACATTCTGCGCACCCTCGAGAGCCGGAACTATTTGACTCGCGACAGGGAGTCGGGGAAATACCGGGTAGGATTGAAGATTCTAAGTTTAAGCCGTGGGGCGCTCAGCGGTCTCGATGTTCGCGGTGTGGCCTTGCCCATCATGCGCCACCTTTCCCACCAGACTGGGCTCACTTGCCATCTGGCAATTCTCGATGGGCCCGATGCCGTCTACATCGAGAAGGTCGAGCCGGAGGGATTCATCCGGATGGATACCTGGGTCGGTCGGCGGATGCGCGTGCATGCCACGAGCGTGGGAAAGGCTCTTGTCGCGCATATTACGGAGGATCGGCTGGAGCAAATTCTGCGCAAGAGCGGTATGGAAAAGCGGACGCCTAAGACCATCACTACGCTACCGCGGCTGCTCAAAGAACTGGAGAAAGTTCGCAACCAGGGTTATGCCGTCGACGACGAGGAAAACAACCTCGGCGCACGCTGCGTCGGAGCTCCCGTATTCAATGATCGCGGCTTGATCGAAGCGGGCCTTGGCCTAAGCGGCACAGCTCAACAGGTCAGTCCGCAGACCATGCCCCGCATTGTGGAGGCGCTCAAGGACGCCGCCCGCCACATCTCGATGGGGATGGGCTACCGTGCTCCGCACCGGCGCACAGGTTCGCACTAGAGACGAAGTGTGATTTTCGCTCAGCTGCACGTAACTTTGCTGCAGGATTTTTCCGAAAGTTCGCTCGCCGCCACCGCTGACTGCGCGAGCGGAACCAATGCAATGCCGCGCGTCCCATTTTGGATCAAGGTCCACACTGACGCGCACCGGTCACACAGCCAGAAGTGTTCCACCCTATGGGGAGGCTTTCGATCCCTAGGACTTGGCATTGTGCCTCCCTCCTTTGCCATGTTCTGGGTTTCAACCAGAAATAACCGGCCCTCTCGCAGCCGCAGAAACGGCTTTAAGCACTGCGAGTTGGCGCAGTGGCTGAGCATACTTTCCTCTTCTCTCCCGCTTGCACAACCTCGACGACAAAAGAACGCGCAACAGCAGGCTGGATTTCTTGACCCGTGCATCCCAAGCACCAATCTTTCTTAGCTGCCTTTAGCCCGTTCTTCGCAGCATTTCGCCTCGCATTGGTCCTCTTTGCGTGCCGATGCGTCGGCACCTGCCGACGCTACGTCTCTCCTATTCCTTGCTTCCTCAACCCCGCCTCGCTACCATCTCTTGAAATGCCGATGCAAGTTCTCCTTTGTCCTCCTGCGTATTTCGACTTGATTGACGAGAAGAATCCTTACATGTCACGCAAGTTCTCCGTCAATCGTGACAAAGCTCAGCAGCAATGGGACGCCCTTCGTTCGGCTTTGGAGGACGCCGGCTGCGAGGTTGAAACCATCGATCCTGCGCCGGGACACGAAGACATGGTCTTCGCCGCCAACCAGGTCTTCATTGGCTTTCACAAAGGTATAGGGAAGTTTATTGTGCCCAGCCGGATGGTGCACCCTTCACGCCAGCGCGAGGTTCCATATTATTTGGAGTGGTATCGGCAACGCGGTTTCGAGGTCATCGACTTAAATTTGGACGCTGATCACCTGGAAGGTCATGGCGACCTCCTTTGGCATCCGGGTTGGTCGCGCATCTATGCGGGATACGGCTTTCGCTCGACGCAGGGAGGCGTCGAAAAATTCCGCGAGGCCATGGCTAAGCTGGAGATCCCGGTTGTTCCTCTCCAACTAGTCGACCCCTACTGCTACCACCTCGATACCTGCTTTTGTCCGTTAAATGACGAAGCGGTTCTAATCTATCCAGCCGCCTACACCGCTCAGTCACTGCGGGTCCTGCGCGGGTTCTGGAGGCGTGTGTACGAACTCACTCCCGACGAGGCTCACAAATTCATGGGCAATGGCATCGTCGTCAATGGACGCTATCTCACCCCTTACGTCACTCCACATCTGGAATCCGTGCTCGGCCGGGAAGGCTTGATCCCGGTCGTTATCGATACGTCGGAGTTCGAGAAATCCGGCGGTAGCCTTTTCTGCATGAAAGCATTCCTGCCCTGAGATCAAACGATCAGTGGATCATCGCGCCGGTAACCGCGACCACAACTCCTAGCACGCTCAAGACAATCCCCAGATGCCAGAAGATTCGCCTGCCGGAGAGCAAAGTGATTGAGGTGATCACCAGACCAATCTCGAGGAAAACTTCCGCCAGGTCATAGCGGTCGGCGCGGTTCCTCTCCATGGCAACCTCGCTTTCTAACTTGCGTGCCTCGTCCTGGATCTCGGCTTTGTCATGCTTGTAACGCTCCGCCTCTTGTGAGGACTTGTCGCGGAATTTATCCATCATCCCCGCGTCTTTAATGGCCACGGCGGTGCTGAAATCGGCGAATAGCTCGTCCTGGTGCTCGCGAATATTCTTAGCCTGGTAATACGCCCACTGATCGGACGACTTTGCCTGCAGCACGACTTCTTCGGTGTGCGCGCGATGTCCCAGCAGTGACACGACCGCCACCAGTACAGCCAGGACTGCCATGGTTAACGACACGGCCGCGAGGGATCGGTCCTCCCGGGCTTTCTCGGCACTTTCACGTAGCTCCTGAGCTTCATCTCCCATATTTTTTCCAATCCTATTCAGAATGATGTCGCAGAAACATCATGCAGAGTTCCGGCGTTGGGCAAGTCAGGATACTACAAGATGTCGAAAAGCTATCTAGGGAGGGTCAGAAGCGCCGCCAGAAACGGAAGGATGGCTGAAACGGAGTGACTGCTGTCTTCACTATTCCTGCAATGGGGCACTAACAACGAAAACGCAAGCACCATCTAGGAGGAAGGTTCCATGAAAATTCTCATCTCGTTAGCTGTTCTGTGGGGAGTGTCGCTGTATCCGAGTTCCGGCGTCGCGCAAACGTCAAACCGCCCGGTTCTGACCGTACAAGTTCCTTTCGAGTTCGTGGTCGGAAACCAAACGTTTCCCGCTGGAACTTACAAATTCCAATCCCTGCTCAACTCGGTTGCGGGCAAGGACCCCGTCGACGTACTCACCGTCCGCAGTACGGAAGGGCAGCGATACCAAGCCGTTGTAACGGAGGTAATAGACACACGAGAGCCAAGCAAGTCGAGGATCGTGTTCCATCGAAGCGGCGGGCGTGTTTTCCTGTCCGAGGTTTGGGAGCCTGGTAGACAAGCCGGTTGCCGACTTCATAACCATATGGACTCCGAGCAAGCTGCAGAAAGCCAGGAGGATCGGGTAATCTTGCTGGCATCCGCCGACTGGCGCTGACAAGCGATGGGCAGCCGCGAGCTGTGGTGCAGGCCCACTCGTGGTTGCCCGCGAGCTGTGCAGTGAACGTAGGGGAAAAACTGCAGGGAAAGCTGAGCGCCATCCGGCAGTACGCTTGCTACTCACCCATGACCTTTACGATCACTCGCTTATCGCGCTGGCCATCGAATTCGGCGTAGAAGATCCGCTGCCAGGTCCCTAAGTCAAGTTTCCCGGCGGTGATCGGGACAATCACTTCGTGGTGAATCAGCAACGCCTTGAGGTGCGAATCGCCATTATCCTCGCCCGTTTCATGATGCCTGTAATTCTTCCGAAAGGGCGCCAAGTGTTCCAACCACTCATCGATGTCTTCGATCAGCCCGCTCTCGTTGTCGTTGACATAGACGCCCGCCGTAATGTGCATGGCGGAGACCAGCACCATCCCTTCTTTCACTGCGCTCTTGCGCACGATCTCTTCCACCTGGGGCGTCATGTGGACGTAAGCCCGGTGCGTCTTGGTATGGAACTTCAGGTATTCGGTGAATACTTTCATCGATTCACTCCCGTATCGCGATTTTATCCAAGGTTTTTCCGACCGTTCAGGCGATGCCTTTCGTAACCCCATTTCTGCGCAGGATTACAGCCAAGTAGCCCATGCTGCGGCATACTGATGATCGGGGAGGGCTGCTGTGTTTATCAGACTTGATTTCCTATCCTGCATACTTACGATTGTTTCGACTATCTTAGTAGGCCGGCGTTGTTGGGAAGGTTGGATTCTTGCGGCGATCAATAGCGTTGTCATTTGCTTGATCGGCTTCCGCACGGCGCAGTTTGGCTTTATTCCTGCAAATCTTTTCTGCATTGGCCTATACGTTTTCAACGTTCGCCGCTGGCGCAAGTCTGAAGCGGGATGACGCTACCACACCTCCATCGGCGGGCCTCAGCTAAGCCCGAGGAGCGGCACCACTGGTAGACCCCGCTTACAGTGATTTTTGCAGGAGCCTAATTGCTTCTGCGGATCATAGGAGTGGGCCCCTCACTTTTTGGTGGGCGGCGGCTTCGTTTATACAGGATTTACCGCACATAAGGCCCACTGGCGCAGGGCATCTAATCTTGCGTGATGTCAAACCCCAGAAGCCGGATCCAAGACTTATGCAATCGAGCCATGGCCGTGTCTGATCGAGATCAGATAGAACCTATCCTTTCCGAACTGCGAACCGCCCTGCATGAAAAAATTCAGAACGGAGAGACATGGATTGCTCTCTGCGAACGGGCTGCAGTAGAGCAGGATCCTAAGAAGCTCCTGGAACTGGTGAGCGAAATCAATCGTCTCTTCGAAGCGCGAGAGAAACGGTTGGCGGGATATGCCACGCCAAAACTGCCAGATAAAATATCAAATATCTGACTGGGGTAGATCCTCTGGACATTGGTGCTCTGCAAATTGGAGCCGGAGGCTTTCCTGGGCTTCTGTGATGCGTTTCAAGTCCGCGAGCGAAACCTTGAATTCGCGATTGCATCTGGTGCAGATGGCTACGGCAGGAACGGTCGCAAGCCATTTAATCACTCGGAGATTTCGTTTGGGCATGCCGCTTTTTGTACGCGGATAAAACTAGCGCGTGGTCTCTTCGATCTCAGAAATCCAGTCAGGACGCTTCAACACTTCTCGCGGCTTGGGACCATCGGCCGCGCCCACGATGCCATCCTGTTCCATCAAATCGATGAGATGCGCGGCCCGCCCGTATCCGATGCGCAACCTGCGTTGCAGGAGGGAAGTGGATGCTTTTCCAAACTCGACCACCAGCTTGACCGCGTCTTGATACAAGGGATCGTCTTCGCCAGCTTCTCCAGAGCCTTCGCCACCGGCCGATCCGCCTCCAGTTTCGCGTTCGTCTTTCGGCGCTTCCAGGAACTGCTGCTGGTATTCGGCGGAACCTTGCTGCTTCCAGAATTCCACCACGGCGGCGATTTCTTTTTCCGTTACTAGCGGTGCATGCAGGCGATGCACCCGCGCCGATCCCGAAGGCAGGTAAAGCATGTCGCCTTTGCCCAGTAGTGCTTCAGCGCCGTTCGCGTCAAGAATGGTTCGCGAATCCACTTTGGTCGCTACACGGAAAGAAATTCGCGCCGGGAAGTTTGCCTTGATCAATCCGGTGATCACGTCGACCGAAGGACGCTGGGTGGCCAGCACCAGATGAATGCCGACGGCGCGCGCCATCTGCGCCAGGCGCGTGATCGACTCCTCAACGTTGCTCGAATCGAGCATCATCAGGTCGGCCAATTCATCGATGATGATCACGATGTAGGGAATCGGCTTGTCGTCGGAATCTTCCTCGAACAGGCTCGGCGTGCCGCCGTTATCAAACAGCCGGTTGTACTGGTCGATGTTCCGCACGCCCTTTGCCGCCAGCAGCTTCAGGCGGCGTTCCATTTCGCGGACGGCATTGCGCAGCGCGTTCGCCGCCAACTTTGGCTCCGTAATGATCGGCGTATACAAGTGGGGCACGCCTTCGTAGTTGCCGAGTTCCAGCCGCTTTGGATCTACGAGGATCAAGCGCACTTGTTCCGGCGTCGCCTTGTAGAGAATCGACATGATGAAAGCGTTGATGGCCACGCTCTTGCCGGAGCCGGTGGACCCGGCAATCAGCAGATGTGGCATGCCGTTCAAGTCGGCAGTGACGATGCGCCCGTTGATATCTTTGCCCATCGCCATCGTCAGCTTTGACTTCGAGCCCATGAATTCCTGCGACTCGATGTTCTCGCGGAGCCAGATGATCTCGCGCTCGCGATTCGGCACCTGAATGCCCACGGTTGATTTTCCGGCCATACGCTCAATCAAAATGCTCTCGGCCTTCAACGCAAGACAAAGATCGTCGGTGAGATTGGTGATGCGGCTGTACTTGATTCCGGCATCGGGCTTGAACTCGAACGTGGTGACCACCGGACCGGGATTAATTTGCGTGATCTGCCCATGCACTTCGAACTCGGCATATTTTTCTGTGAGCACCTGCGCCAGCAGCTTGAGTTCGTCGGCGTCCACGGCTTGCTGTTCATCAGGACGCTGCAGGAGGCTGCTGGATGGCAGTTTGTAGCCGCCCGCGATACGAGGCATGGTTGTCTTAGCCTTGTGATCGCTGTCCGCGCGCTGCGTCACTTGTGGATCGACCGGCGCCTCAACTTCCGCCAGAGACTCGTGCAGAATTCCGCCGGTGGTAGTCGACGTATTAGTGGCCGCTTCTGCGGGCTCCGGATCAAGTGTGCGCTCGATGCCGGTGCGGCGAGGCTCTGGTGCAACTCGGGCCTGAACAGCTGGTTCGGGGGCGGCAGTCTGGCGCGAGGGAATCAACTGCGTCTTCACAACCGGCTTCGAAATCCGGCGCTTTTCCAGTTCTTTCTGCTGGCGTTTCTTGGCCCGTTCTTCCTGCCAATCGAGATAACGGTTCCACAGTGCCGTTACGAAGGCGAAGCGCGTCGGAACCCAGAGCTGGATAGAAGAAAACGAGAACGCCGTGCAAAGGTAAAGGGCGACGGCGAGCACGCTGGCGCAAACGATGTAGGCGCCAGCCAGGTTCAGGTAATGGATCAGCACATCGCCCACGACTCGTCCCAGAAGGCCTTCAATGGGCATCACATGCAGCCAGCGCGCATTGCCCGGCAGTAGCGCCAGCAGCGCGGGGACAAACATCATCAGCCAGATTCCTCCCATGGTCTTCGCTATCGGCGACTGAATCTTGCGGGAGGCAAACCAGCGCAGCCCAAGCATGGCGGGAAAGATGGGTAGCAAAAATGCTCCGATGCCAAAGAACTGCAGCGCCAAGTCTGAGATCAGGGCGCCGACTACGCCAATCCAGTTGCGGGCCGCGTGAGTCCCGGTGAGAACGGAGGCGCTGTTCAGCGAAGGGTCGAGCGGCGAATACGACGCCAGCGCGAGAAAAAGGAGGAGCGCGGAGACGCACAACAGAAAACCGACCAGCTCATTCAGCCGCCGGTTGCCCGTGGGGACAAAGATGCTTGCCAGAAAATGCATGTGGGCCGTTTCTCACACCGGACGCAAATTTGTCCCGTGGCGCAAATCGGCCAGAGCTTCACCATTATGCCAAGAAGGCGGCGCGGCGGCAATGGCGGAATGCGCTGGGAGTGTACAGTTGGCTTCCCGATGGGGCATTTGACGCCGATCGCTTTGATTACCCCGCCAAGCGCGGAGCGAATACCAGCACCAGCGTTCCCACGATGATGCGGTAGATGGCGAAGGGTACAAAACCGTGTTTGCGGACATATGCCATGAACCAAGCCACCGACGCGTATGCGACGATGAACGAAACGATGAAACCAATCGCCAGCACGATCCACCCGTGAGCATCGATCTGCGAGACGCCAATAGGATTCGCTCCCTTGCCGCGCAACGACTTCAGCAGGTCGTAACAGGTCGCGACCACCATGGTCGGGATCGAAAGGAAGAAGGAGAATTCCAGAGCGGAAGCGCGCGACATTCCCGCGAGCTGTCCGGCCGCGATGGTGGACATGGACCGAGACGTCCCGGGAAAGACCGCTGACAGAATCTGGCATGCGCCAATCCACACGGCCTGGCCCAGCGACATGGCTTCCATCTTCCAGGTGTGGATGCGGCCTCCGCCGGCCGAGGGGCCGGCGGCTTCGGAAGTTGCGTTCAGGGCATCGACGATCCACATGACGATGCCGCCAACCAGAAGAGCAGTGCCCATGATGGTGAGACTCTCAAGATGTTTGCCGATCACTTTGGTCAGCAGGAACGCGGGAATCGCGGTGACGACGAAAGCGACGATGGTCAGGCCGAGAGGGTGCGTGAGTGCGTTGCGATCTCCGCGTTCGCCACGCGGAAACGTCGCCATGAACTTGGCGATGCGTTCGCGGAAATATACGGGCAAGCACAGGATTGCGCCTAACTGGATCACTATGGTGTACATCTTCCAGTAGCCGTCGGAGAGGCTGATGTGCAGCAGGGCTTCAGAAATCCGCAGGTGCGCAGTCGAGCTGACGGGCAGAAACTCAGTTAATCCTTCGACGATTCCTAATATCAAAGAGAGCAGATAGTCGTTCAATCATCCTCCGAAAGTAAGGGAACAGTATCGCAGAAAATCCTTAAGCAGACGTTACTGAGGAGAGGAGAGCGTTTTCAGTGAATTCTAGTCGCTCGCATTGCCATAGGTCGCAATGCCTTGCTGAATGTAAAAGATCAGGCGCTCGGTGCGGTAGGCCCAATCGGTTTGGCCGTATTGGCTGACGAGTTTCTGGGCCAGCGCCAGGGCACGATCCTTCGATTCAGCAGATTTCTTCTGGTTGGGTTCGTTCTTGTAAATCTCGATCAACGCGGCTCGGCGCCAGGCCGCGTTGTACAAAGCTTCCGCAGCGGCAGGAGATTGCGGGTGATCCTTGACGTAATTCTCGTAGAGCTCGGCTTCCTTGTCGGGGCATTTCGCAAAGCCCTCCCAATCGCCGCAGAGTTTGTTGTCGATTAGTCGAAACGAGGCGAGATCCGCCCATTTTGTCGCGGGATACTTTTTGATTACTAACTTCATCCAGTCTTCTTTCATCTGAGCGCGCATGTAGGATTCACGTGCGTGCGCGGAGGGGCGCGACATGACGTCGGCGCGCTCGATCTGCCAGCGAATATCAGCGGCGCGGTAGAGCGACTCGGCGGCGAGCGGCGAGGCGGGCATCAGATCGTAGACGCGATAATAAAGGCGCATGGCGTCCTGGGCGGCGTCGCGACGGCCGCGACGGCGGCTGGCCTGGTCTTCCGAGTCGGCGGCTTCGCCGAAGATGATGCGGTCACCATCTTGTGTGGTGCTGCTGACCAGTGCTTGCTTGGGAACCCAGCCGGTGATGGCTTTGCCTTCTGACTCCTCTTCGGTGGCGCCTTCTTCGTTGCTGGGAGCGCGCACGATCGCCTCAACGTTGGTCCAATCACGGCTGGTATCCAGAATAATGAGCTCAACTCCGCGAGTAACGTCCCCCACTCTGGCCGCGTCTGCGCTCGGCGCGACGCGGATGGTTTCTTCATGAACGAGCGTTCCGCGAAGGGCGTCGGCGACGGCGGATGGAGCGAAGGCGATCGTCGCAATGAGGAGAGCAGTGGCAGCGAGGGTGTAACAGGGATGCTTCATAATTTCTCAATCTTTGACAGATGGTGTGGGTGAGGCTTGAACCGGAAAGGACAGCGGATAAGAAGCCGTTCTAGTGAAATCGGTCTCGGTCGGATTCTGGTTCTGGGTCCCGAAATGGTGATCACGGCTGGTACGAGGTACGTCCCGGTCTGTTGGAATCATTAACTTAGCGCCAAAACTTTAGCAAAATGTCAGTGCTGCATATCTTAACCGACAAGATACTAAATCTAAAGGAGTTAAGCCCCTGCTGCAAAGTCAGTCCTAGGAATTGGCCGCTGTCATGAGGCTAGTGCGTAAAGAAGCTGTAGGTCAAGGGGGATCAGGACGGTGAAATCTCTGGCGCAAAACAAAACGCCCCAGACTCAAGTTTGAGTCCTGGGACGTCTGTTGATCAGCCCTCCCCCAAGTGCTGCTCACCTAGGAGCATAGGATAGGGCACGAATTTGGTAAATGGCACGCTCGTGCCATAGACCCCCACTAGAGTGTAATGAATCGATATACGCCGTTCTAGCTCAAGCGGTTGCCAAGCCTGGCTTTTGGGCTGTTCCTTCGAAATGGGCCTCGATTTCTTCCAGCGTTTTGCCCTTGGTCTCGGGAAGAAAGAAAGCGGCAGTAACGAAGTAAATGACTGTGCAGGCTGCAAAGCCAAAGAACATGGTGGAGTAGCCGTACTTGCCGACGGTGGGAAGGAAAGTGGCGGCGATACTGGTGGAAACAGCCTGGTTAATCAACAAGGCGATGCTCATGCCGTTGGAGCGTATGCGGGTCGGCATCAACTCGGAGAGGGCAAGCCATACGCAGACGCCGGGGCCGATGGCGAAAAATGCCATGAAGACGAAGATCGTGATGGCCACCATCCATCCATTGTGTACGCTCGGAACCGGACTGATGAGCGCATTGTCGATTTTAAGCGGGGCCTGGCGCGAGGCTTCAAGGCTGCTAAACGGGTTGGAGAAAAAGGCCACCACTTTATTGGCGGGCAGGCAACTTTCGCGCGTGATCTCGATGGGCTTGGCTGCCAGATCGTCGGAGCGGACCACTTTGGTGGCGGCGCGGAAGTCTCCGCAGGAATAGATAATAATCAGCGAGGTAGGCCCGGTTATGAGAAATTTGTCGGTAGCTCCGGTTGGTGCTCTTAATAGATTATCGGCGGTCTTCTCATCGTAAAGAAGAGAAAGTTTTTGGTCCGCGGTGACGAGGGATTCAACGGCGGCGCGGGAATCCACGCGGAGTTTTTCTGTACGGCGAAACAAGAATCCGGTGCAGAGCAGCGAAACGATGATACCGGCGCTGCCAACGGAGAGCAGGAATTTGCGTCCCTTGCGATCAACCAGCATGACGCCGCCGATCGTCGTCAGGAAGTTCACGATGGTGAAAAGAACGTAACCCCAATGCGCCTGAACATCGGAGAGGCCGCTTTGCAGAAGAATGTTGGCGTTATAGCCAATGATGGAATTGACGCCGGTGGCTTGGTTGCAGGCGAGGATTAGGCAGGCCAGCACGAATGGGATCACGTACTTTCGGCGCAGCAGAGATTCTTTGACATTTGTTCCGGTTGAGGTCTGCGCCCTCTCCGCCGCGGCCGCTTGCTTCATTTCGGCGAGTTCGAGATCGGCCTGCTGTGCGGTGCGGGAACGAAGGAGCGCGGAATAGGCGGCATCGCGCTTGCCACGGCGAAACAGCCAGCGCGGAGACTCCGCGACCAGGAGGCTGCCGATGACGAATAAAACACCAGGCGGCAGCGAGACCCAGAAAATGCTGCGCCAGGCAGTGTCTTTAAAGGCGAAGAGCCGGGCGGGATCGCCGAGCTTGGCAACTTCTTCGACGCGAATACTGAAGAACATTCCAACGACAGCTGCGGCGACGATGCCGAGGGTCAACAGCCATTGGAAGATACCGGTGCCTTTTCCGCGATTGGTTGCTGCCAGGCATTCCGCCAAATACAGCGGGACGACTACTCCGATGAGGCCGGCGCTGATGCCTTGCAGCAGACGGCCGAGAACCAGGGGTTGGTAGCCGTGCGCAAGAGCGATCACGGGTATGCTGACAACGAACAGCACGCCGCTGAGGGTCATGAGGAGCTTGCGGCCCATCCAATCAGCGAGTGTGCCGGCGAACAGAGTGGAGATGACACTGCCAAGGAGTACGGCTGCGACGACAAAGGAAAGCTGGCCCGCATTCAAGCCGGAAGTGGCTTCGAGGTAGGGAAGCGCGCCTGCGATGATGCCGACATCGACGCCGTAGAGCAATCCGCCGAGGCCGGCAACCAGCAGTAGGAAACCGTTATAGCCGGTTTTTTCGTTCTGCGGCACGGTGCGCGATCCTTTCGGCGATGTAGACGACGATCAAATTCATTCCTCGCGAGACTACTACGGCAGACTAGCGAAAGCGCCGGATAAACAGAGTGTGGCGCTCGGAACGGTAATAGCCGACAACGTAAATCGTGGCCTTGCCCTTGGTGGAGTAGATGACCTGGCGGATACGCAGAAGGGCCGAGCCCCTAGGAAGAGCCAGCATTTCGGCGAGCTGAGCATCTGCGGCAGTGGCGTCGATCTCCTCGTCGGCATAAGCCAATTCCACGCCGTAGTCATGTTCCAAGGCACCGAACAGGGAGCTCCTGCCCAGCGGAGCGGCCACGAGCGCTGAAAATTCCGATGCGGGAAGATAGCACGTCTCCAGCGCAAAAGGTTCTTCGTCAGTGAGGCGCAGGCGGGCGATCTTCACCATGCGGCTGGTCGCTGGCAGGTTGAGACGCGCTGCCACCTCCTGCTCGTCTTCGATGATCTTGGCCACCAGCACGCGGGAACGCGGCGCCAGTCCGCGACTGGACATGTGCTCGGTGTAGCTCATCAGCTTGTTGAAATGAATTTTGGGCGCGGCTACGAACGTACCAGCGCCACGCCGTCTTTCGACAATGCCTTCGCGCTCAAGGCCGGCGAGCGCGTGGCGGGCGGTCATCAAGCTGACCTTGTGGGTCTTGGCCAGTTCGCGTTCGGAGGCGACGGAGTCTCCCGGCTTGAGTTCGGACGCATCAATCCGCTTGCGGATCGCATTCTGAATGCGCTTGTAAGCAGGGGTTCCGTTACGGTGATTTCCTGACATGTTCGATTTCCCGACTATTGGGCTAGGAACTAGCTGGCAATTGGCATGGCGGGTACGGAGCTGATCCCGAGAGCAAGTTTTTCATGCGCCTTGTGCTATATAGCGTATTTAGAGGGCGGTGTAAAGAAAAAACCTCGAAACTGGTGCCTGCAGCCGGTTTTGAACAGCATCGCGAGCGCTACAGAACGGAGGTTCCGCTTCCCATGGCGTTGCGGCACCGAAAGATGTGAACGCCTCGCCGGCACGGCTCCTTAGAGGAACATCAAACTATCACTCGAAGAACTGATTTGGCGGATCGGAGAATCAGGTAACTTCCTGAGCGGGACCATCGCGACCAGGGCTCCCAGCGGTGATATAGGGCGTCTCTGGAATGATGAGCAAAAAGTTTTCCACAGCCGGCCCCATTTTCTTCTTGACCGCGAACTGCGATGTGCTATATAGCATGATCCAACTGTATTAGGGGTTTTGTAACTCTCGTCTTTGAAGCGCTATCTCAGGAGGCCATGCGATGAAGAAACTAGCGTGTAGATTTGTGCTTCTGCTGACATTGGTGGGGATCTCCGGGATATGGATGCCCGCGATGAGCCAGGAAGTGACCGGCGCAATCGTGGGTACGGTCACGGATCAAAGCGGTGCGCCAATCAAGGGTGCCAGTGTGAAGGCAACGGACACGGAACGCGGAACTGTCTGGTCGGCGGAAACAAATGAGAGCGGAGCCTACAATCTGCTCCGCCTGCCGATCGGCACGTACGGTGTAAAGATAACGGCAACCGGATTTCAGACCGCCGAATGGCCTCCTTTCACGCTGGCTCTAAATCAAACGGCGCGGGTTAGTGCGCAATTGAGGGTAGGCAAGATCTCGGAGACGGTCGAAGTCTCTGGCTCGGCTCCGGTTCTGCAGACGGAGGACGCCCAGGTCGGCTCAGTGATGGATTCGAACAGCGTGACAAATCTAGCCCTAGAGAGCCGCAACTACATTCAGCTGACCTTACTGTCTCCCGGCGTGGTGACCACGGATCCCTCGACGTTTAATTACGGCTCGCAGACCACGCAAGGCGCTAATAATGGTGGCGGCCGGCCCTACATCAATGGGAACCGTGAGGAGGATAACAATTTCCTGCTGGACGGGGTCGATAACAATCAAGCGTCAGACAATCTGACGGGCTATACGCCTTCCCCCGACGCGATCGGAGAATTCAATCTCATCACTCAGAATGCTTCCGCCGAGTTCGGCAACTATGCCGGCGGAATTATTAATGCCGCAATCAAGTCAGGGACGAACAATTATCACGGTGACGTGTTTGAGTTCCTCCGCAACGACTTCTTCAACGCGAACAAATGGGAGAACAGTCCGTTTGTGTCGGGAATACCTGGTGGCCTGCCCACGCCGAAGTTGCGCTGGAATATATTCGGGGGCACGTTTGGTGGGCCCATCTTCAAGAACAAATTGTTCTTTTTCGGTGATTACCAAGGGGTTCGGCGCGACCTCCCGGCCACATCCAGCCAGATCACAGTGCTCACCCAGGACGAAATCGGCGGCAATTTTGGCGGTCTGCTTGCGACCAGCACGCCTACGCAGTTGTATAACCCGTGCGCGGCTGGCACCGGTGGTACGTCCGGCACAGCCTGTAATATTCTGGCTCCTGCGGCGAGGCCTATGTTCGCTGGCAACATCATTTCGCCGGGGAACCTTGATCCAGCCTTTACGGCCCTGGTTACCAGTTCGCTTTACCCGAAAGCGGTCAGCACTTTGTCGAATGGCTTTGGGGCAGCGGTCAACACGACCAATAATCAATTTAATACCGACCAAGGCGATATCAAGATCGACTATATCGTTTCCAGTAAGGACCACATCAATGCTCGCTATTCGAAGGCCGACGAATTCGATCCCGGAATAAATTCCCAGCCGTTGCTGGGCAATTCTCTGAGCGAGGCGTGGCTGAACAACGGAAGCGTTAACTGGACGCATTCCTTCTCAAGTAATTTGCTGAATGAAGTGCGTTTTGGGAAGAACGGCATCAAGCTGATCGCCCCGACGATCACCTTTGATCCCGCGGTCGGCAACCTGGCAGACAAGATTGGCATTCTCGACGGCAATCCGGCGGGGATCGCTGGACTGCCGGAGTTTGCCTTCGATGGCGGTACAGCCAGTTCTGTGGGCCAGTCGGGCGCACTTACGATCCTAGGCTCGATCGTAAATCCGCAGCACTTTTCTTCCACCGTAACCCAGTTCGACGAGTCGCTGATCTACACTCGCGGCCGTCAGGTAATCAAGGCCGGCTTTCAGTTGCAGCGTTATAACCTGAATGTGTTTTATCCCGGCAACGCGGGGGAACTAGGTGCAGAAGTCTTTGGGCTTGGGGCCGGCGGCAACTATTCGGGTAACGGCAATGGAGGCGACCCATCGGCCGATTTTGCTCTCGGCCTCCCCGAGAGCGTCGGGCGCGGTGTGAGCACTGGTGGATGGCACGCGCGAGACTGGCTCTTTGCCGGTTTCGTACAGGACGACTGGCGTGTGACCAGCAATCTGACGGTCAACCTCGGTTTGCGCTACGAAAATCGCACGCCGTGGACCGAGCTTCACAATCGCCAGGTTAACGTGAACATCTTTACGGGCGCGCTGGAGTTTCCCGGCAACTACCCCGTGCCGACGGGAGTCGTCGGCACCAACGGATTTTCTTCTGGACTGTATCCTTCCACCAACGGTGGGCTGGACTTCGAACCTCGACTCGGGTTTGCATGGAGTCCTGCGATTTGGGAAGGCAAAACCGTAATCCGCGGGGGCTTCGCGATCTCGTCGTTCCAGGAAGGCACTGGAACGAATCTGCGCCCGACGCAGAATCCTCCGTTTACGCCATCGCAGTCGGCAGGAACGAATTCGCAGACGGGCACGGCCGCATTTAACATCGAAAGCGCGTTCGCGTCCGCGGCGCCGCCGGCAGGCGATCCCTTCATTAATTCCACGATGCTGACGTGGTGGAACGTTAAGCCTGCTGTAGCTGATCAGTGGAATCTAACAGTCCAGCGGGAGATTGCACGCAACACGACCTTCCAGATGGGATACGTGGGCCAGCGCACCACCCATTTGATGGTCCCCATCGATCTGGACCAGGGCGACCTGCACGCCGATGGCTCGATTACATATCCTTTCATCGGCGGCCTAAATCCCATCGGAACCGTGATCGACGGCGTAACTACAACTACGCCAACCTACGGCCCCAACGGGCTTGGCTTGGTCAAAGAAAGCGCTTCTGTAGGCAATATGAATTACAACGCCCTGCAGGTCGTGCTCCAGAAACGAGCCAGCAACGGCTTGGAAGCCCAGGTCGCTTACACCTACCAGAAATGCATGGCTAACAGCGCCGGTTACTACGGAAGCTGGGGCGGCCAGTCGCAGAATGCCGACAGTTATTGGCAAAATATCTTCAATCCCAATGGCGATTATGCGCAATGCTACTGGGACACGAAACATGTCCTGAGCGCCTACGCCGTCTACGATCTGCCGTTTGGCCGGGGTAAGCAATTCGGGCACGACATGCCCGGGGCGGTGAATGCGGTGGTTGGCAACTGGGCGATCAATCCTATTGTCAGCTGGCATGGCGGGTTCCCGCTGAATATGCGTGGCAGCGACAACTCCGGGACTGGCGACATTTTTTCTCCCCGTCCCAACTGCACCGGATCTGTGTCGTACCCGAAGACGCCAGTGGCGGGAGTGGGCATCCAGTGGTTCGATCCCAGCTCATTCACAAATCCGCCGAATGGAACATTCGGGACTTGCCCCGCTCAAGGTCCGACAATTGGGCCAGGATACGTCGATACCGACTTGAGCATGCAAAAGAACATCCCCGTCACAGAGAGAATGAAATTCCAGTTCCGCGCGGATTTCTTCAACCTCTTTAACCACACAAACTATAACGCTCCGGATACCAGCTTGGGAGATGCGAATTTCGGGCGCCTTACCACATCGCAGGATGCGCGCGAGATGCAGTTTGCTCTAAAGTTCTACTGGTGAGCCTTGCTGAATTATGGCAGGCGCGCCGTTTTGGCGGCCTGCCATTTTCGTTTATGATCGCGCTGATATGTTCCGGCATCGGATTTTGGTTTGCGTAGTGATCTGGGCAGGGATTGCCGGCGAAATGAGTGTCGCCCAATCTAGCGCTAAAATTCCCGTCGACGCTTCTTCGGCTGCGCACAGGGCCACATCCTTGGCGGAAAGCGGTCAGTGCTCCGAAGCTCTGCCTGCCCTTAAGAAAAGCGTTGGGTCGATTAGGGACAAGGGACTGCGCCGCGAGATTGGTTTGGACGGTGTGCGCTGCGCCATGAAGCTCGGTCAGACTGAAGCAGCATTGGATTTTCTACACCTTCTGGCGCGTGAATTCCCGAATGATCCGGATGCGCTCTATGTAGCCACGCACGCCTATTCCGATCTATCCACTGCGGCTTCGCAAGAGCTGGCGCGCAGTGTCCCGACTTCTTATCAGGCGCACGAACTGCTGGCCGAGGCTTTTGAATCTCAAGGAAAGTGGGACGATGCGGAGAAAGAATATCGCGGCATCCTGAAGCAGGATCCGACATTGCCGGGCATTCATTTTCGTTTAGGGCGGGCATTGCTCTCAAAGCCGAACCCCGGCCCTGAAGTGGCAGGCGAGGCGAGACAGGAGTTCGAAAAAGAGTTGCAGATCGATCCGAAGAACGCCGGAGCAGAATATGTGCTGGGGGAATTGGCGCGTCAGCAACAGGAGTGGGAGGAAGCCGTGAAACGTTTTTCACGCGCCGCAAAGCTCGATCCGCAATTTGGAGAAGCATTCCTCGGGCTGGGAGCATCGCTGGTTTCAGAAAAGCAATACGCCGAGGCGGTTGCGCCGCTGGAAACGGCGGTCCGGCTGGAGCCGAGGAACCCAGATGCGCATTACAGTCTTGCCATGGCTTACACGCGCGCCGGTCGCAAGCAGGACGGCGATAAAGAGTTCGCCATACATCGGCGCCTGATCGGAAATGAGGGCGATCCGGCTCCGTCGTCAGGCCAGCCGCAAAATCTGCCATGATCGCGCACAATGCAACAGGAAGCTCGACGGTCGACCTCCAGAGGGGAAGTGAAGAAACCTGTTTTGGGTAGCGGCACACAGTGGCGCATCGGTCGCCGGGAATTCTTGCGGGGAATTAGCACTAGCTTTGCACTGACTGCGTGCTCGCGCTTTGCGCACGCCGTGCCGCCAACGCCTTATCCTTTTGAAGAGATCTCTCCTGACCTGAGCGGTATCACCTGGAAACATACCGCTGGACACTCGCTGGAAAAGTATCTGCCGGAGACAACCGGGGCTGGATGTGCCTTCCTCGATTTTGATAACGACGGATGGATGGACATCTATCTGGTTAATAGTGGCAAGTGCGATTTCTACGATCCCAGTCCACCGCTGCGTAATGCTCTTTACCGAAACAATCGCGATGGAACGTTCGTAGATGTGACTGAGAAGGCTGGCGTAGGCGCGGGCGGTTATGGCCAAGGCGTAGCTGTTGGTGATTACGATGCGGATGGGTTTCCTGATATCTACGTCGCGCAGTATGGCAGGAGCATTCTGTATCACAACAACGGAGACGGTACTTTCACCGATGTGACCGAGAAGGCTGGTGTGGCGGCGCCAGGGTGGTCTTCCAGCGCGGTCTGGTTCGACTACGACAACGACGGGCGGCTGGATTTGTTCGTCTGCCGCTTCGTGGACTTCGATAAATCCAAGAACCTGCCCTGCACTGCGGACAATAAGCTGGGTTACTGCATCCCTCACCTTTACAAACCGACAGCCAGTTGGCTCTTTCACAACAACGGCGACGGAACGTTTGCCGACGTCTCAAAGTCGTCTGGTATCGCGAAATATTTGGGTAAGGCTTGGGGAGCGGTGGCCATGGATATCAATAACGACGGCCGCATGGATATATTCGTTTCCAACGATACCGTAGCGAACTTCCTGTTGGTGAATCGAGGACAGGGAGGCTTTGAAGAAATCGGCCAACAAGCTGGGATAGCCTACAGCGATGCCGGGCGGCCGCGCTCCGGAATGGGGGTGGATTCAGCGGATTTCAACCAGGACGGGTGGATGGATCTGTTTGTCGCTAACATCGACCATGAAGCCTACTCGCTGTACCAAAACAATCACGACGAAACCTTCGATGATGTTGGAGCAGCTACGGGCATCGCGACCGCAACCAGGCTGATGAGCGGCTGGGGACTGAAATTCTTTGACTACGATAACGACGGGAACCTTGACTTGATGATCGCCAACGGCCATCCCGATGACCTGATCGAGAGAATCTACGAAAATGTTAAGTATCGGGAACCGCTCTTACTCTTCCAGAACTCGGGGAAAGGGCTGAAGAATGTGAGCGCGGAAAGCGGCCCGCTGTTTGCCCGGCCGATGTCGGCGCGGGGCCTGGCTATCGGAGACTTCAACAACGATGGAGCGGTGGATGTTTTGATTTCGTGCAATGACGAGGCTCCGGTGCTGTTACGGAACCGGATCGGCAGTCAAAACCATTGGCTGGGACTGAAACTGATCGGGAAGAAGGCGAACATCGATGCGGTCGGGGCCCGCGTGAGCTACCAGGCGGGCGATTTGAAGAGAGGCCGAATGAAAGTGGGTGGAGGCAGCTTTCTTTCTTCGCACGATCCACGTTTGGTTCTGGGAGTTGGGAAGAACACGAAAATCGATTGGGTCGAGATCGATTGGCCTCAGCCCAGCAGGTTGAAACAGCGTTTCACAGACTTGCCCCTCGATCGCTATATTACGGTGCGTGAGGGACAGGAAAAGTGGGAATAAATACAATAAGAATCAGCAAATTACGGTGCTCTCTCCCTTGCCGATGGATAGTGTTCAGATCGCCTTCGGAGGACTATAATTGGGTTATCATGAGCACTATTGATCCCCCATCTATCTGTGAAATATGTGAGCACGTGAAGGATCTCGGGTACGCAAACTCCGGACGTATTCGGCTGTATGGTGAAGAGTTCGAAGTAGTGTCCGACCCGTTCCTGGAAGACGACGGCATCGCCGTACGCGTGAAAAGCAAGAAGAATTCGACAGTTCGGGTTCTGCAGCTTCCTGCGACCATAGTTCAGAGCGTGAAGTCCAGAAGCGCGAAAGCCGCCTAGATCATAGCTATATGCGCCGCGGTATCCATTTACTTGGGATGAGTGGCGAATTGCCGTGACACCGTGATGAAGGCTTTGGCAGCGACGGAAAGAGTGCGGTCGCGCCGGTAGGCAAGGCCTAATTCGCGCCAAAGTTCCGCCCCTTCCAGTTCAATCAGTTTGACTCGCCCGGCGGCTACTTCGTCGCGCGCGAACGACGCGCTGATGAGCGAGATACCGAGATCGGCGGCGACGAAGCTCTTGATCATTCCGATGCTCGGCAACTCCATCCGGACTTTCAGTTCGGAGTTGTACTCGCGGAAGAGCTTATCCAGCAGCCTGCGGGTGTGACCGGTCTTGGGTAGAAGCAGCGGGTGCTTCACCACTTCGCTGACGTGCGCCGATTTCAACTTCGCGAGCGGATTCCTGGGACTTACCATCAACATCAAGCGGTCGCGGAAGATAGGCTGGAGCTTCAGGCTGGGCGATTGGACGGGTAGGCTGAGCACACCCACGTCCAGAGAACCATTTTCAAGCTTCTCTACGATCTTGTACGTGAAATTGCGGTAGATGCTGATCTGCACGTCGGGATAGTGACGGCAGTATTCTCCAAAGACCTCGGGAAGAACATAGAGGCAAGTTGCTTCGTTGGCGCCGACCATCAAGGTGCCGCGCGGAGTCTGGCCGTGGTCGGCGACCGCGACGAGAGACTCGTCCCGCAGGCTCTTGAGGCGCAACGCGTATTCGTAGAAGATTTGTCCTGCCGGAGTGAGCTTGACGGTCTTACCGGAGCGGTCGAGGAGACGGTCGCCGTATTCCTGCTCCAGTTGGCGGATCTGGGCGCTCACCGCCGATTGCGAGCGGAACACCTTTTCGCCGGCACGCGAGAAGCTGCGCTGACGGGCAACCTCCAAAAATGTAATGAGCTGATCGAAGTCCATTGAATTTGGAAGAGGAATTATATCGGACTTTTCAGTCTGCACGCGTAGAAATACGGGCCGCGCCTGGAGACTGCTTTCTGGTAACGTGTGTGGTTACGGGTTATCGTAAAAACATGTCCATTTCCTGCCCTGAGTGCGCCGCATCCATGCCCGATAACGCAGCTTTTTGTCCCGGCTGTGGCATAGCGATGCGACCGCTCGAACGAGTGCAAGGCAATGTGGGCGTTTTGCCGCAGGTGGTAGCTGGCGCGTTGGCTTACTGCACTTTTATCCCAGCGATCGTTTTCCTGCTCGTCGAGCCTTACAACAAGAACCGGTTTGTGCGCTTTCATTCCTTCCAGTCCATCGGGTTGTGGCTGGCGTTGTCGGTTATGGGTGCGGCACTCAGGCTCACGGGGTTCTTGCTTTTCTTCATTCCGGTGGTCGGTCAGTTGCTAATGCTGCTCGTGTCCATGCTGGTGGGCTTAGGTTTCTTCGTGATCTGGCTAGTGCTGTTGGTCAAAGCCTTGCAAGGTGAGCGCTTCAAACTGCCAGTGATCGGCGACTTTGCGGAACTGCAAGCGGACGCAAACTAGGCCGAAGATCGCCAAGTCGAGATCGCCAAGTTATTGATTGCTTCAAAAGCTGCTTTCTGGTACTTTGCCGCCACGTCGTCCGGACGTGCTCGCTGGGTAACAAGGTAAGAACTCAAGGAGGTCTCCGATGGCGTTTTGCAATATGTGTGGCGCTCAGATTGCCGAAGGCGCAACGGTGTGTGCAGCCTGCAGCCAACGAGGCCCAGTGGCAGTTGCTCAGACGGGAACGACCTCGGGACTCGCCGATAATGTGGCCGGAATGCTGGCGTACGTGACGATCATCCCAGCTATCATCTTTCTCGTCCTAGAGCCGTATAACAGGAACCGGTTCGTCCGCTTTCACGCCTGGCAATGCGTGTTTTTCAACATAGCTTGGTGGATTCTGTGGTTTGGGCTTCGGATTGTGGCCCACCTTCCGTTGCTTGGCTTCTTCACCGTATTGATGTGGCCGCTGGTGGGGCTGGGCGGTTTGATTGTGTGGATTATTCTGCTGATCAAGGCGAACCACGGGCAAATGTATAAGTTGCCGGTGATTGGGGATCTGGCGGAGAAGCAGGCCGGATAGGCGTATCTGACAATTTGCAATTCGCCGCATGTGACATTTCACTACTGCGGCCTTGACTTTCCTCCTCTAAGCTGTCATTCCTATTAGCTTTTACTTCGCAGCTGAATTGCGTTCATTTTGTGGGTGACGCGGGCGGCGGAAATTTTGGGGCAATTGGGGATCGGATTGAAAGTCAAGGTTTTCTACCATAACAAGTGCTTCGATGGGGCGTCTTCGGCTGCGCTTTTTTCTCGTTTTTACCGCGAGCGGATCCGCAGCGATGTGGATTTTGAATTCTCCGGCCTTCTGCATCGTGCTGGAGCTCTGTTCGACGAATCTCACTTCGATGGCGACGAGAATGCCATCGTCGATTTCAAGTATTCGAGTTCACCGAAGATCACCTGGTGGTTCGATCATCACGAGAGCGCGTTCCTTTCCGCGGCAGATGCCGCGCATTTTGAACGCGATGAGAGCAACCGGAAGTTCTACGATCCGGCCTTCAAGTCCTGCACCAGTTTTATTGCGATGATCGGACAGCAGCGTTTTGGCTTCGATCCTGCCCCGGTAGCAGACCTCGTGCATTGGACGGACGTGATCGATGGCGCTCTTTATTCCGACGCCAAAACAGCAGTAGAGATGCAAGAGCCGGCAATGAAGTTGACCATGGTGATCGAATCGGCGCCGGATCAGGGATTCGTTCCGCACCTGATTCCTCTGCTCGCGTCGAAGCCGCTGGCGGCCATTCTGGAAGAGCCGTTTGTGGCTCCGCTTTTACCGCCGTTGCTCAGACGCCACGAAATCTCCATCGAAATCCTGAGGCAGCGCGCCGAGTGCACCGATGGCACGATATTTTTCGATATCACGGACCAGGAACTGGAAGGCTACAATAAATTTGTTCCCTACTACCTGCATCCGGAGTCCATCTATAGCGTGGGACTCAGCAAGAGCAGCTTTCGCGTGAAGGTGTCGGTAGGATCGAATCCTTGGGCGCCGGAAGAGCCGGTGGTCAATTTGGCGAAAATTTGCGAGCGTTACGGCGGCGGCGGACACGCGCGTGTGGGGGCGATCTCATTCAACGTGAATCAGCACGCAGCGGCCATTCGAGCATCCCGCGAAATCGTAAATGAACTACGCGCGGCGGTGCGCTCGAGCAAACGCTGAACTCTATTGCACGGGAGTGCCGCTGGCGAGGCAGGTGGCAGGATTGCCTTCGGCCGAGTAGCGGATTACTCCTGACTGATCGGCGCAGAAGGCACGCCGTCCAAAGCTATTTCCTCCTGGTGCGGCCACAAGCTGGAAACCACTTGCCGGTCTTCCTGTGCATCCCGAGAGCGTAAATACGTAGCCGAATCTTTTTCCACCGGCCAGGCCACTGGGGATCAGCATGGCTTGATGTTCATTCGGTTCACCGCCTCCGAAGCCATCCAGGTCAGAAAGCGTGCAAGTGTAGCCAACCGCGCGATAGGTAGCGCTGTAGGCGATCTCGGCGGTCAGGATGGAGCGCATCGCCGTCTGAATGGAGCTGTCAAAGCCGTGGTTCTGCGCCCCTGGTTGCCATTGCATAGGCTGGTTCTGGATTGGCTGGCTCTGGTTTGATTGAGTCTGGATGGATTGAGTCTGAATGGATGGGCTCTGGGTTAGCTTGATTTGGGGCTGCATCGCCGGCGTAGCCGTTCGTGATTTGATCCCATCGGTAATGCTTTTGAGGAAGTCAGGGTCGGCCAAGGGCAGGCGGATGCTGACGAGAATCTCGTTGAGCTTCCAGACTCCAGACTCCATTTTCATGGCAAAGGTAATGCGAGGCATAAACGGAGTCTTCTGGACCTGGTTGTCCTTGTAGGTTCGAAATGTGAGGACGATGTTGTCGGCTTCGCCTTGCTGAGAGTCGCTTTCGACGATGACCTCAACTTTCTGGGCGGTTTTCGGGTCGACCGAGGTGAGCAAGACAGGTCCAGTTTCAAAAGTTTCGAGCTGATTCCCGGTAGAGTGCAATTGGCTGGTCAGCATGGAGTATTGCTGCAAGGTGGTCAGAGCGCCTGACTTCTCCAGGGCAGTGAGAGTAGCGACCGGTAAGTGCTTCAGGAAAGTTCCCTGAGTTTTGAGGGAGAACATCTCCATCAGCGCTTGCCGTGCGGTCTGCGGAGCTAGGGTCGTGGAAGATTGTGCGCGCGCAAGTGGGGAAGCCAGCGCCGCGAGTATCAACAGCATTGCAAACTTTCTCATGGGGCCTTCCTTTGCCTCTCCGATCTTGTCATCAGAAAGCGATCCTCTCCAGTTACCGAGGTAAGGAAAGAAAGAGCGAGCGCGCCGTGGTACCCTGAGAATTGTTAGCGGCATGTCCTCGCCTGCAACGAAAACCGGCCTCCGTCCCGCACAGCGGCGTCTCCTGCGGTTGGTTGCATCCTTCGAATTCACCAAAGGCGTTTTCGTTTTACTGATCGGAATGAGCGCGATCCTGCTGGTACACAAGGACGCGTGGTGGATCGCCGAAAGCCTACTCGCGCTTCTGCATATCAGTACCGACCGGCACTCGGCGCAGCTTTTTCTCGACTTTGCCGATGACATCACCGACGCAAAGTTGTGGCTGGCAGCGCGACTGGCCTTTGCTTATTCCGCCCTGCGTTTTGCCGAAGCCTACGGACTGTGGAAGCAACGCAGGTGGGCAGAATGGTTTGCGTTCGGCTCTGGGACTCTGCTAATACCCCTTGAAATTCGTGAACTCTTGCGCGGCGTTACTCTCCTCCGCTCCGCCGTATTTGTGGGCAATCTGGTCATTGTTTTTTACATGCTTTATCTTTTGCGTGCAGGACGCCTGGGGGCTGGAGTTGTTGCGGCAGCTAATCCGGAGCCGAGCCCGGGAAGGGACAAGTAAGGAAGAAGGGAAGCTCTCGCGAGGAATCAGCAACCAGTTTGGTACCTAGTTAGGTTTTGAAGGGCTGATGGGCTCATCGCCGAAGCATAAGAGAAGGCATGCAGCAACCCCGACGACGACGATGAATCCAGCGTCTCTTGCCAAAGCGCTATCCAGGACGGGTCCGGGGGTCGCTCCTGTGCCAGGTCTGACCGGCACTCCGCAGTGTTCGCTTCGAGTGGCCTGCTCGCCTTCCCGCACGATCGTGCTGGACGACTCTCCTTTTGTTTTTCGCAGGGCTGAGCCGTGTAATTCGATCTTGACGTCGTTCTTGTACGCCACCACTTTGACTTTTCCATCGATGTCGGTCACATCGAATTGGGTGCGGTCGTACGTTATGGGAGTTACAGTGACGCAGCCGATCAACACTTTCATTTCGCGCGCGGTATCGAGCTGCAGGTGGCCGTGATCAAGGGCTAGTTCCAGGCCTTGGAATTGCACCACGGTCTCGGGGGCTACCTGAACCGTTGATCCTTCCGCATCGATTCTGGCGCTGTAGCCTTTTTGCGTCTGAAGGAGGGAGTCGGGAAAAATCGCGGTGGATGGAGGCGCTAGATTTTCATTCAACCAGGTTCCCCCGTTGTTATGGAGCATGGCACGGCCATTGTCCTGCGCCATGAGAGAGCTGGGCACAAGAACGATCATCACGCCGCAAACCAAGTTGCGCCATTCCAGCAAACGAAATCCCGCCTTTTCTGCCGCACAAACCGCTTGGCCAAGGATAGCGTGCAGGATTTCCCGGGGGTATTGGCTTGCGTGATGCCTTGAGGCGCGCGACTGGCGGGCTAGACCTTGGCGAAGTCGATGAAACCGTGTTGGACGTCGGTGCGAATCAGTTTGACGCGGAGCTGGTCTCCGACATCGAGGCCTTGTGCTCCTTGCGCCAATAATCCTTCAACATGCGTCTGCAGCGCGCGAACGAAAGTTCCGTGCGGCGTGACGCCGGTCACAACAGCATCGAAGGTTGCGCCGATTCGGTTCTGCATGGCGACGGCAGCCAGGCGCTTAGACATATCGCGTTCGACTTTACGAGCAGCATTTTCCTTCTCGGTACAGTTGGCGGCGATCGCGGTGAGTTCGTCATCGGAATACGGGTCAGGTTGGCTTGCAAGCATGGCCTTTATCAGGCGCTGAGTCACGATGTCTGGAAAGCGGCGGTTGGGGGCGGTGGAGTGAGTGTAATCCTGCACTGCGAGGCCGAAATGGCCGGGTGAGGGATCGCCGGGGCGCTCGAGAACGTACTCTCCGGGGCCAATCAGTTTGATGACGGCAAGCGAGAGCTCGGCAAAGTGGTCAGGATCGGCGGCTTTGCGCTTCAGCAGGAAATCGTTGAGGGCTTTGGAATCTGGATCGGGCGGGAGCTTCTCGCCGTGCGTTGCGGCCAGTTGAACGATGCGGTCCCAGCGCTCAGGCTGCTTAACGATGCGACGCAAAGAAGAAACCTTCTCCAGCATGCGCGCGACCACGCCGTTGGCAGCGATCATGAAGTCTTCGATCAGCTCCGTGGCGTGACTTTTCTGCTGCTTCACCATGTCGACTACCTGGCCATTGGAGAGCAGCGGCTGGAGTTCGTCGGTTTGTAGTGTGAGAGCTCCGTTTTCAAAGCGGTGGTTTTTCAGTCTCTGCGCGACTTCATCTTGCAGGTAAAGTTGTGCCTGCAAGTCTGCAGATGCGGCCACTTTGGCTGGCGCTGGCGCCGTCGCCCCCAGCCACGCTCCGACGGAATTGTACTGGAGTTGTGCGTGGTTGCGAACGAGCGCGCGATAGACGTTGCTGGAAGTGACGTGGCCGCCGGAGTCGACCAGGAATTCAACGACCACACTAAGGCAATCCTGATTTTCCAGCAGGGATGTCTTGCCTGTGGAAAGTTCCTCCGGAAGCATAGGGAAGTTGCGGACGCCCGCGTAGACCGTGGTCGTTTCTCTTGCGGCGTGCTGATCGATGGCCGTGAGCTTGGGGACGAAGGCGTCGACGTCGGCGATACCGACGAATACTTTGACGTCGCCATTCGGCTGGCGCTCTGCAGCTTCGATCTGATCAAGATCGCGGGAGGTGTCGTTATCGATGGACGACCAAAGAAGGTTTCGCAGATCACGAATATTTTTTCCGGCGGCGATTTGCGGGGGATGTGCGCGCAGGTTCGTGAGCTGCTGCTGGATGGCGGGAGGGAAGTCGGGATCAAATCCGCGTTGGCGCACGACTTCTTTTGCAACGGCCTGCAGATCGATGTGAGCGGGATGCGTGTTGGGCATGAATTCTCGTCGGGAAAAGAAATATTCACCACAGAGGCACTGAGACTCAGAGAAAGTTTTGGGGATCTGGTTTCCTCGGTTGTTGCCTTCAGTATTCTCTCTGGCCCTGTGTCTCTGTGGTGAAGAAGTTCTTTATTCGGTGACCACCGCCTTTACCAGGTTTCGTGGGTGGTCTACGTTGTAGCCCTTTTTCGTCGCCACGTGATAGGCGAAGAGTTGCAGGGGAATCACTTCAACGATGGGGAGCAATAGTTCCGGAGCCGCAGGGACGAAGAAGACATCGTCGGCGATGCTGGTGATTTCGCGATCACCCTCTGTGGCCACCGTCACCAGGCGGCCGTGCCGCGATCGAACCTCCTTCATCACGTCGAGAGTGCGGCGATAACGTAAGACGGAATCGGGATCATTATGGTCACAAGTGGCCAGCACGACGACGGGAAGCTTTTCATCGACCAGCGCATTAGGACCGTGCTTGAGCTCACCGGCGGGATAGCCTTCGGCGTGAGCGTAAGAAGTTTCCTTGAGTTTGAGCGCGCCCTCGCGGGCGATGGCGTAGTGAACGCCGCGCCCGAGATAGAGGAATTTTTCCGCCTGAAAATGGTGCTCGCCGAATTTCTCGGCGAGATCGTCCCAGCCGCGGAGATTGCGATCAATGGCTTCGGGAAGCTGCAACAGGCGCTGCAAGTAAGAGCGCGTGACTTCGGTTGTCATGCGGCCACGCTTACGCGCCAGGAACAAGGCCATGAGATAGAGAACGGTGACTTGTGTGGTGAAGCTCTTGGTGGCGGGCACAGCAAGCTCGGGGCCGGCTCCGGTAATCAAGGCAGCACTGGCTTCACGAGGAATGGTCGCTTCGGCCACGTTAGAGACAGCGATGGTTTTCACTCCGCGGGTGAGCGCCTCGCGCTGCGCGGCGATGGTGTCGGCCGTTTCGCCGGATTGGGTGATCACCATTACGATGGGATCGACCGCAGCGTGCGTGGAGCGATAGCAGTACTCGCTAGCGTACTCCACGTCCACGGCTACGCCGGAAAGATCCTCGATCATGATTTCACCGGCCAGTCCGGCGTGGCGACTGGATCCACTGGCGGCGATGATCAGCTTCTCGAAAGTGAGCAGCGGGCTTTCAATAGAGTGCAAGGCCCCAGGGAATAGGATGTCGTCTTTCAGATGCTGGTCTACGGTTTTGGCGATGGCCTGGGGCTGCTGGTAAATCTCCCGGCGCATGGCATGGGAGAAGCGGTCGGTACCGGCGTTCGGTGTCGTACTAGTTGGATTCATGATGACTGCGGCGAGGGTAAATCATTTGTAGCGTATGGGGCAAACGCGATTGGGACGGGCTGCGGTGTGCAACGAGAAGGCGGTCAATCAAATTATTGAGCCGCTGCTGAAGCGCGAAGTTCGCTCGAGTTTGACGTGCGATAATGAATCAACACAGCGGCCCCGTAGCTCAGTTGGATAGAGCAGCGGTTTCCTAAACCGTTGGTCGGCGGTTCGACTCCGCCCGGGGCCCCCATCTCAATGACGACGCACTGATTGCAGAACGGGACGCGGTGCTTGCCCGTTGTGGATTTGCTACCGCAGTTTTGGGAAGGTTGAGAGGGCGGGCCGAAACCCGCCCCTCTCGCATTCCGTCAAGGACACGTCGTAGCCGCGACGTTCACGATGGTATTGGGCAGAAATACGTCGCTGCCCGCGTTGCTCTTGGAAATTGCGCAGTTGGCTTCGTTGATGGTGTTCTTGGTGATGTTGTTCCCACCGCCCGAAACGTCGTTAAGGGAAATGGCGTTGGCGGCGGTGTTTATCAGCGAGTTGGTTTGCACAACTACGCCGTTTGCAGCGTTCAGACTAACCGCGGTCTGCGTCGAGTTGATGTTATTGGAGGTAGCCTTCACGCTAGGGCCGGCGCTCTGGAAGGAAAGTCCTTCATTGACTTGGGAAATGGTATTGCTGGTAATGGTGCCACCCTGGTTAGGACCAAAGCCGATGCCTTGCCCACTAAAGGAGTGAATACTGTTGCTGTCTACGGTGAGAGTTGAAGCAGACCCTGATCCATTCTCACCGTAAACCGCGATGGCCGGTGTGCTACACCCGCCCGCGATGTTACGGATGACCGAACTGCTGACCTTACCGGAGGAGGCGGCAGCGGTGCTGAGATACACGATGCCGGCGCTCGCGCCGCTGGGACAACTACCACCACTGCCATCGACCGTCAGGCCCGAGATGTTTACTGGCCCTGCGTCCTGCACCAGGACCTGGGCGTAAATCGGATAGCCGCTTACCGGGCCGGTGCCATTTTGAGTGAGGCCAGACAGCGGGAGAGTGACCAGGACGACCTGGTCCGGTTGGGTCGAGACACCTTCCAACGTAACTGGCGCGTTGATGGTGACCTGCTCGGGATACGTGCCTGGACAAATCTGGATTACGGCGCCCGACGGAACCGCATTCACGGCGCTCTGAATCGAATTGTAGTTCTGCAAATTGGTCTTGCAGGCTCCGACCTGGACATTCTTGGCGGTAGTCTTCTGGGTGCTCCACCAGAATTCAAAATCGACGGAGGTGTTAAACACGGTGTTCGGGTTCCCTCCGTTGTTGTTGTTGTAGAAGTCCAGGACGTCGGTTCCGTTGGCAATGCCCGCACTGGAGCCGTCCCACGTCTCGAATTCGAAAGTGGCTTGGTACGCGCCACCGCTGGTGATCTGATATAGAGGATCGGTGGCTTCGCCGCTGATGCCGAGAGCGCCCTTGGTGGTGGTATCACCTACCAGAAATCCCGAGCCCAGGAAACCTGCAGGAGAACCGTAGGGCTGTAACTGCACGACTAATTGAGTCTGCACGCCGACAGGAACGCTAGTAAGAGTGTTGGTAAACGTCCAGGGTGCGGTAGAGACAAAGGCGATGATCCCGGTGCTCGGATTGTAGGAGTAGAACGTCATATTGCCGGGAGACGAAACGTTGGATTGCTCCACGTTGGCGACAGTGTTGACGCCCCAGTAGAGACTCACGTAATCCATCGTATTGAAGCCGCTAAACGCGAAAGTCCCGCCGCCATTGGAGATCGGGTTGCCACTTTGTCCAAGGGTTACGCCGCCGGCCGGTGGATATCCCATAGTGTAGGTGGTTCCGGCCCATAGCTGGCTGACCGCGAACAACGTCAGCGAAGCCCATAAAATCCGCACGTTCTTCATGGTATCCTCCTGCGAAATTGAATTTGGATTTTCTGAAACGGGGCCCACAGATTGACAGATTGAGCTAGCCCGACCAACGGGCGTTAAGTCGGGGTGATACGCGGAAATACGAATAGAGAATCCGCCCGGTTCGGGTCTCACCCACATCCCGCCCCAGAAAGTGGGGTTCCCGAATAGCGCGGAAAAACGATCCCTTATACACCCGAAACCTTGGCTAGGCAACGGGGGTTTGATGCCCTCCCACGCAAATAATGCGTAGTCATAGGGAGTGACGCTGTTGATGGTAAGTCAAGCGCGAGAATTGATGAGTGCTTGCGGGTAAAGACGAAGGTTGTCCCCTTAGCGAGAAAAACGGCGTTCCGGTTCTAACTCGCCGGAACGCCCGTCAGCACTATCGATTGACCTCACGCTCCTGCTTTTGCCGCTCGCGCGAGAGGTGAAGGCCGAACTATTTCCCCTTCCCGGCCGAAGTACAGCCGGTAGGAATGGTGGATCCCGTACATTACGGGGAAAACAACCAAGGCTGCTTGCCAGCCGAAGCGATGGCTTGCCAGGTTGAGCATGGAAGTCACTCCCGTACTCAGAACGTAATAGGGGAACGAGAGTTTTGCGATGCTCACCCAGACGCTCCGCATACCCACGCCTTGAGTCAGTTTGATGATGCCAGCCACCGGAACCGTTTGTCCCAGGAAGAAAGCCGCGGTGGTTGCGGCCAGAGCAAGAGGCAAGTATGCCCAACTCGCCTTGGCCAGCCAACCAGCATTCCAGATTAGGTTCGCCATGCTGGTGGCGAAGGCCATCATGCTGACGTTGAACAGCATTTGCTCTGGCCGGAATTTGCTGTCCGGTTGCGGCCAGCATTGAACGACGGTCGAGACAGACGCAATCAGGACAGCTTCTACCGCGCTCAGACTCAACACTGCCATGAGCAGGAACGGAAGGTTGACCGACATGTTGCCTTCAATTCCCGGCAGTTTCACTCTCATGCGCGACGTTGCCGCTGCGAGTGCGAGTACGGCCAGCGCGTAATAGGAGTGGAGAGCGTGGCTTCCTATTCCGGCGTATACGGTGCCGGTAATTGCCGCAAGGACCATCAGTCCGATGAATGTTCTTGTTAGCCGTGTCTTGCGATCCATGGTCTTCTCCTTTCTCTAGTTTTGTTGCACACGGCTACTGCTCATCGTCTCCAGCGTCAGAGAACGCACCATCGGTGGTCGAGACGGCCGCACCCCAAACCACGCTGGTGGCTTGCGTACCTGTGCCGGTGCTCGAACCCCAGACCACGCTAAAGGCGCTAAGCAGGTTGCTGTTCCAAGGCAATGAGCTACCCCAAACCACCGAACTGCCGGTTACATTTGAGCCCCAGACTACCGATGTACCCCAGACCACGGATGTGCCCCAAACCACCGAATTAACCGAAACGCTACCGTTTCCGTTTACCAGCGAAACGGTGCCCGTATTCGTGTTATATGCCACCGACGGAGACAATGCCGCGCCCACCGTCGAGGGAGCAAGATCGGTGTTGGAGATTGCGGTCTGCAAGTTGAGCAGGCCAGAACCGACCGAGAGGAGATCGTAAGTGCTGGTGAAGTTCTGCTGGAGGTGCGGAACCCAGGCGACAGTCGAGGTTGGGAAGAGCTTGTAGGTCGTCTTCATCAACCTTGCTTTCACCTGGTCCGGAGTAAGTGCGCTGTTCTGCTGCAAGAGCAACGCAACCGCACCGCTGACCGCCGGCGTCGCCATACTTGTGCCGCTCAGCGTGAAGTAATCGTTGTTTCCGTCGTTGCCAGTTACCAGCTCCGCAGGATATTCACTCTCCAGCGTAGCCCCGGGAGCTGCCAATGACACGATGTCATTGCCAGGAGCAACGATGTCAGGCTTCACTACGTGATCGTACGTGGTGGGACCTTTCGAGCTATAACTCGCCAGGGTCTCAGACAATTGCGAAGTGGATCCGTTACTCTTCATCGCGCCGACGGTGAGAACATAAGGATCGTTGCCCGGAGCCGTGACGGTTCCGAATCCGTTGCTGCCGTTGACGGCAACGCGTCCATAATTTCCGGCGGCAACTACAACCACGATACCCGCTTTCCAAGCCGATTCCACGGCCTGGCAGAGAGGATCCTCCGTGTAGCTGACGAATATTCCGCGTCCGAGCGACAGGTTGATCACCCGGATGTTATAGGTGCTCTTCAAAGCAATGGCTTCCTGAATTGCAGCAATTACGGTACTGTCACTGCCGGAGCCATTGAGGTCTAAAGCGCGAAGGTCCACGAAGCTGACATTCGGGGCGATGCCGCTGTAGTTTCCGCTGGATAAGTAACCATTGCCGCCGATGATTCCGGCGACGTGAGTGCCGTGGCCGTAGAGGTCGTACTTGCCGCCGTTCGAGTTCGTATTCGCGGTGCCGGTGAAATCCTGATGGTAGAGCACGCGCGAATGAGACTCGGTGGAATCCAGTAGGTCAGGATGACTGTCATTGATGCCGCTATCGATTACGGCGACAGTAATCCCGCTTCCGTTAAGGCCCGAGGCCCAGGCGGAAGTTGCACCTGTAACTACATCCGTAGTGTCATCCAGGCCCTTCATGGGATGGTCTACGCTGACGGAAAGGACCTCGGGATCCGCTTCCAAGGCTGGCAGGGCGCTCACCGGAATCGTGAGGGCTATAGCTTTGACCATGCCCAGGCGGTGGTTCAAGCGGGCGCCAAGATGTTGCACTCGACCTTCCTGGGCGGACTGCGGAACCTGTTTGTATTGCACGATGACCTGTACAGTCTCATTTCCAGCCGTGCCTTGATGCGCTCGTTCAACTTGAGGTGCGAGGTCTGGGGCAAACTTCCCGACCGCCCTGCCGCCTCCAAAGCCTTGGCCGAATGTGGTCTGAGCCAGCAGGACCAGCAACAGCGTGCCCAAGCGTTTTCCCCAGGCGGCGCTCCGGCGCTCGTTGTGGCTGGGGGTTTTCGCTTTCCGTGTTTGCAGCATAAAGTCTCACCCTTCCGTGGGACAAAATTGTGCTTCGACTCGGCATGTCTAATGCAAGGGCTGGGCCACTTTGATTCTCGTAAGTAGTTGGCAGTGCTGAGGATGGAAGGAGTCTTACCATGCGATGTTGGGCCACTCTGTCCTCTGCGGCGGGCGTGAGCCAGTTTGTCGCATGCTGGTCGCTGGTTTTCTGGTTACCTTCGTTTCGAAATTTTCAGAAGGAGTGGGTGAATTCAGCGAGCAGCGGCCTTGGTCCTATTCTGCAGTTCGGGATTGGCGGGCTGTAGGCGCGGCAAAGCTGCCATCAAGCGCCGCGTATATTCGTGCTGCGGGTCGGAGAAGATTTGCTCGGTTGTTCCGCACTCTACAATCGCGCCGTGATGAAGGATGGCGATGCGGTCGCAAATCCCGGCAACGGAAGCGAGGTCATGGGAGATGTAGAGAATGGCCATTCCCGTGGAGCGGTTCAGTTCGCGAAAGAGCGCGAGAATCTCAGATTGCGTGATCACATCGAGTGCGCTGGTCGCCTCGTCGGCAATCAGGAGCGCGGGACGATGCAGGATGGCCATTGCGATCAGCACGCGCTGCGCCTGTCCTACGCTCATCTGCGAAGGATACTTGCGCTGGAATTCTTCGTCCGCAGGAAGAGAGACGCTTTGCAGAGCTGAACTGATTACTTTTGCACAATCGGCGCGTGTGCCCGATGCATGAGCCCGCCAGGCCTCTTTGAGTTGGGTTCGGATTTTCAGGGCTGGATTCAGAGAAGAGAGCGGGCTTTGCAATACCAGCGAAATGGCGCGACCACGCAGCGTCCGCAATTGGCGCTCCGAGAGCTGCAAGAGGTCAATGTCCTGAAACCGGATGGTGCCTTCGGGCTGGGTGCTTTTCCTGTCAAGAAGCCCGAGAATCGCCATAGCCAGAGTGCTCTTACCCGAGCCGCTTTGTCCGACCAGACCAAGGACTTCGCCTTGGCGGATTTCAATTTGCAGGTCGCGCAGAATCGGTTCCTTGCCTTCATACCGCACCGAGAGGCGGGCGTAAAGCAGAGGCTGATCCTGCGAGTTTGCAGATGACATCATTTTGCATTTCCTGCTCTCGAGTTCCTAGCTTTGTGTAATCGAAGCTAGAAGCTGAGCTACTTCGCCGATACCGTGAGTCGCTCTGCATTCCAGAAGGTTTGTGGCGACAAAATTACTGGAGCGGCGCCATGCACCGCCGGCGAAACCGCGGATAGAGCATTTTTGTTGATCAGGAAAATGAATGGTTGCTCTTCGACGGCGATTTCCTGCACGCGATCAAACGCCTCCTTGCGCCGCTTGAAATCAGTCGACGATGCCTGCGCGCGCATCAGACGGTCGATCTCAGCCTCCCAGGAAGTCTCCGGAGTTTTCTGCTGCGGATTCCACTGATGATTTTCTGCAGAGCTTAGCCAGACGTTCATCTCGCCGTTGGGGTCGAGATCCACATTGGTCAGGCCCAGAATGATGGCCTCGTAGTCGAAACTCTGCGTCATCCGTTCGATCAGGGAGGGGAAGTCCAGGGTGACTACATTCACATGAATGCCGATCTTTTGCAGGTCGTCCTGGATCAGCACCGCCATGCGCTCACGGGTCTTACTACCGGCGTTGGTGATAATCGAAAATACAACCTCGTTGCCGTCCTTATCTTTCAGCACTCCGTTTTCCAATCGAAAGCCGTCGCTCTGCAACCCTTTTAGTGCTCCATCGGGGCTATAGAACTGCGGTTTGAGCTTGCTGTTGAACCAGAACCTATTCGCTGGGGAGAACGGTCCCGCCGCGGGTTGAGCATGGCCGTGAAAAACTATTCGGCCCAAGTCTTCTCGGTTGATTGCTTCCGAAATGGCGCGCCGGAAGTTGGCCGAACGGAACCAATTCTTTTTGTAAGCTGGAATCGGTGCCTTCGCAACCTCGTTGAACCAAAGTTGCTCGCTATCGAGCGACGGGCCGGCATCGTGCACCAGTTGCGGCGAAGTTGCTTCCAGTTTGTCGAAGTACTCGCTGTCGAGCGAGTTGATCAGGTCCAACTCTCCACGCTTGAAGCGCAGCATCTCGACGTCGCGATTCGACTGGATGTCCAAGCGAATCGAATCCAGATACGGCAGCTTGCGTCCTTGCTCGTCCGATTTCCAGTAGTTCGGATTCCGCTTTAACAGTACCGTGGCGCCGGGTTTGTAGTCCGCCAACATAAAGGGTCCAAGCACGGCTGCTTCTTTTCGCGGCGAGCGTTCAGAAAGAATCGCGACTTGATCGAAGAGACGATCCAATCCCGCCACGGGAGCGGGGAAGGTTATGGAGATCTGCGTCGGAGAAATCACTTTGGTTTCTATGTTTCCTGTGCCCGAACGGAAGGCGTCCCCGGTCGGCGAATGCAGAGCCGGGTCCATCAATTGCTGAATCGTGTAGGCAACGTCTCCCGCAGAAAATGGAGTGCCGTCAGAGAACGAAATGCCACTCCGCAGGCGAAACGTGATCTGGCGCCCATCTTTTGAAACCTTCCAGGATTGTGCCAACGCAGGTTCGAGATCCTGCGTCTGGCGATTCACGCGGACCAGTACGCCGCCCGTCAAATACCGGATTGAAGCCGAGGCTTCGTCCTCCACCTTCAGCGGATCAAATGTCTTGGGTTCCATCCGTATACAAAACCTGAGTTCGCCACCACCTTGGGCCAGCGCGCGCCCCAGCAGAGATCCCAAGCAGAGGATGACCAGCACGAGTCCAATTTTGCCTCTCTTTTCTATTTCTCTCCGCATTTTCTCCTCGTGCTTCACGCCGGCAATTCCTCCTGCTTGGAAAGGAGAAGCTGAAACGACATCACAACCACCACCAGCAGAACCAGCGGAACAAACTTCCAAGGCTCTTCTCTCACGGAGACCAAGCCTTCCAACTCCCTCAGGAGACTTCCCCATGAAGGCATGGGCTCGGACACTCCGAGTCCGAGAATGCCAAGATTTGCCTCACTCAAGATGAAGACTGGAATTGAGATCCAGAACTGGGCGTACAGGACTGGCTTTAAGTTCGGCATCACATGGATGCAGAACAGCCTCAGCCCGGAAACGCCTGCGGCGCGAGCCTGGCGGACGAAATCTGCAGAGCTGAGCGATGCTGCAGTCGCGCACAACACTCGCGCAGCAGTACTCCAACCCAATAATCCGAGCAATAGAAAAGTCACTACTACGGAGATCAGCGGCGCCACATTCAGCGGCATGAATGCCCGCGCCGCAATTAGCAAAAACAACCAAGGCAGCGATAAGAAGAGATCGGTTACTCCCATCGCCAAGCGCGCCCAGATCCCGCCCAGATATCCCGCGAGGCCTCCGATGAATGCCGCCATCAGTGTGGAAAGGAGCGCCGCCGCTGGCGCCAGCAGGAGCGAAATGCGAGTCCCGTAGAGTACACGCGCCAAGCGGTCCCGGCCGAGTTCATCCGTTCCAAGCCAATGCGCGTGGGACGGCGGAGCATCCGTAGCTTCGCGGTACTGCTTTTCATACCCCGCGGGAGCCAGCAAGTTCGCGGCGAGAGACGCGCACACGACTACCGCCAAGGCGACACACGCCAGCTTCCGCCAGAGATTCATGATTTCTGGCCCCGGACCATAAGACCGATTACATCCGCTCCGGAATTAGCCAGCAAGGTTACCAGTGTCACCAAGATCGTGATGTTGACCAGCAGTGGCAGATCGCGTGCCATCGCAGCCTGCCACGCAAGTTGTCCAACGCCGGGGAGGCCGCATAAGGCTTCAACGGGAATCGCCGCCCCAACCCCCATGCTGACCGAAACACCGGCGACTGCCAGCAGTTGCGGTGCTACTGCAGGAACAACGTGCCAGAAAAGAATGCGAGCTTCTCCCAAGCCTTTGGCTCTTGCCGTGATGATGTGGGGCAATGAACAGGATTTCGCCAGAAGATTTCGCGCATAGCGGTAAATGTGTGGGAACACGATCAAGGCAATGGCCAATGAGCCTGGGACATTCCAGAGGACTGAGAACAATGCCAGAACAGCGGCAGGAATGCACAAGAATGTTCCGCTCACCATCGTGGTCAGAGCGTCGTAAGTGGAGATACGCAACCAGGCAGCGGTCAGCGCGAGGCTCAAGGCCGCCACCCATGCCAAACCCAGCCCGAGGGTCAGCAATCGAAGTGTGAGCGGAACGCGGTCCCGCAAGAGACTTCGCACGGGCTGCGCCAAGGCGAGAGAAGTGCCCAAGTCGCCATGCGCCGCGCGATCCATGTAGGAAAAGTAGAAGAGCCACACGTTGTGATCCTGTTGCCGGGCTGCGCGCAAAGCCTGCACGCTCTCGACGCTCAGGTGAGGATCGAGTTGTTGCTCATCCGCATCGAATCCGGGAGCCAGCCTTACAAGTGTCGCGGAAAGAAAGCCTCCGAGCAGGACGGTGGCCACCAGCGCGAGCGCGTGCCCGGCAATTTTCGATTTCAGCATCTATTTCCCCGAAGCGCCTTGTGTCAGGGAGGGCGCGGCGACGGCCGTTTGAGCGTAGTGGTTTTGTTTTACTGAGTACATGCGGCGGTCGGCCTCCGCGAGGAGGGCCTCAACGTCATAGCCGTCTTCCGGACAAAACGCCGTACCCACGCTCAATGTGGTTACCTCTCGTCCGCAGGTGTGGCGCCCCGCTTCGATAGCGGCATCGTTCAAGCGGTTCGCCTTCTCGACGGCGGCTTCCGGAGTGAGTCCGGGGGCGGTGACCACAAACTCGTCGCCGCCCATGCGCGCCACGTAGTCGTATCCGCGGCAGGCTTCCTTCAGTCGAATACTGAACTCGCGCAGTAGCTTGTCGCCCTCCAGATGTCCGAAGGAGTCGTTGATTTTCTTGAGCCCATCGATGTCACAGACCATGACGGCGAGTGAGGTCTTCATGCGACGGCAACGGGCCACTTCCTGCGCCAGATGGACGAACAGTGAGCGAGCGTTAGGCAGACCAGTCAGGAAATCCGTGGTAGCCGAACTCTCAGCCTGCTGATACTTCAGCGCATTCTCGACTGACAGAGCGACTTTGGAGGCGACAGCCAGCAGAATTCGCAAATCGTCGGGCGTGAAAGCATCCTGATTTGCGTGATACATGGCGAGCACGCCCACTACGCCGTTCAACCCTTCCAGAGGTACAGCGAGCGCCGACGACAAGGCCGCAAATTTTTCGGGATCAGCGCTGTATCCCGCTTCCACTTGTGGATTCCCATTTATGATCGGTTTGCAGTTTTCCGCGACCCATCCGCACAAGCCCTCGCCCATGCGTATTTTCAACGACGACAGCACGCGAAAATTCTCACCACTTACCAGTTCCGGTAACAGCCAGCCATTGCGATTTACAAACACGGCGATGGAATCGTAATGAATCAGCTTGCGCAATCGCATGGACAGCACAGAGAGCGTTTCGCTGAGGCTGAGTGAGTTTCCCAGATCCTGGCTCAGCTCGAACATGGCTTGCGCCTCTTGGCGAGCGGATGCGATCGAGGTAAGGAAATCAGACTCGGATTGAGTGTTTTCGGCCTGTCTCTCGAATCCGGTGGCCGGAGCCAGGCCGCGTTCTACTCGGAGACCTTTCGAGAATCCGGACGGAATGAAGCCGGCCTCATGGGTTTGCGCGATCCGTTCCAGGTCGACATAACGATTATCGAGAAGCGCCACGATCGTGGGATCAAACCACGTGCCAGCCCGTTCTTTGACCTTGTTCATGGCCTGATCGAGCGGCATCGCGGGGCGATACTGGCGATCGGAGGCGAGAGCGTCGAGGCAATCGACCACGGCGAGAATTCGAGCACCGATTGGAATCTCGGCTCCGGCAAGGCCCGCGGGATATCCTGTCCCGTCCCACCGTTCATGGTGGGAGCGTACGATGGGCGCCACCGGGTAGGGGAAGGCAACACGATCCAGAATTTCGGCGCCCACCAAGGGATGAACTTTCATCTTCTCGAACTCTTCCGGAGTGAGCCTGCCGGGCTTGTTGATGATGTGTTCGGGAACCGCAAGCTTGCCAATATCATGCAGAAGGGCGGCTGCGCGGAGGGCTTCGATTTCGTCCGACGACAGTCCGATTTCTTTGGCGATTTCTACCGCATAGGTGCGGACGCGCTGCAGATGCGTATGAGTTGTGTGGTCTTTGGCTTCGATAGCCAGCGCCAGGGCTTCGATGGTACGCATGTTCAGCGATGCGATTTCCTCCACGTGTCGCTTCTCGATTTCGACGCGGTCCTTCTCGGCCTCCAGTCGGGCCAGATAGAGACGATAGGAGCGGTATACCCAATAGATCAGCGGCAGAACCAGCAGGGACGTTTGCCATCCCGCGCGCCGGTTGATGACTCCCACCAGTCCCACGGCCGCGGCTCCAACCATGTAGTACGGGAACGACCAGAAGTAACATTCGGACCAAATCTTGCGAGCTGATTTATTTTCCGTAAGTGCGATGATCACGGAAATTGGCAGAGTGTTTGCCAGGAAGAAAACCAAGGCCGCCACCATCAGCAGCACGGGCTTATTGGCCGCCATTCTCGCGTCGAGCCGGTGGTAGGTCACGTAGCACAACGCGCTGGCATTGGCCATCATGCCGAAGACGTTGAAAATTACTTTGATTGGATCCAGCTTCTTTCGAGCCTGCCATACGCTCTGCACCAGGCTGGCCGTGCAGCCGATCACGAGCGTTTCCGGCAGGGTCAACTCCACCACGCCGAGCAGGATGAAGAGAAAGTTCACGGACATAGTGCCGTCGATGCCCGGCAATTGCACCTTCAGGCCGGAGGCTAAGACGGCGACCGCCAGATAGCAGAGAAAGCGAGTGAGATCGGCGGACTGCCAGTGCCAGACTGCGGAGCACAGCACTGCTAAGCCGAGTGAGGCGGTAATTCCGACAAACAATTTTGTCTTCGCGGACATAAGATCGTTCGTTGCGGTGCCCTGCAAACACACCTCCCGCGTTGCATGGAACGAGCTGTTCCAAGCAACTCGGTCGAGGTTTGATCATCACGATCCTATTGTCATAAAAGGGGGATAAGAAGCTTACGGTGGTAACGCTACAGAGATTGATTGCGCTTTTTGGCTAGTCGCGTGACGCGGTTTCGGTATGGATCGACGGCGCATGGCGAGGTAACCAATTACTTTCGTTACGCGTGCAGGCTGCATACTTACTGCAACAGTTGTTCTCTGTGTCAAGATCAGGTCCAAACGCAAAGATGTCACGGTTGAAGATCAATTCGCAGCAACCACCGGAAGCGCCTGGCTCCGGCGACGGCCAGGCTTTCGGAGTGGCTCTCGCAGTTGCCCCCAGTTCCCAGTTTGCCGCGGAAATACCCGTATTATTGACCGATCTAAAGGGGACAATCACCGGAAGTAACGCGGCTGCATTGGCGCTTTTCGGCCGCACTCCCCAGGAAATTCTCGGAAGCACACTGGCGACTCTCGCGTCAACCGGGAGCAGTTTGGAGATCATCCTGGCGTCGGTTTTAGGCGGAGGCTTTTACCGCTGCCCGTGTCAGCATAAGGACAAATCCGGAAAAGAGTTGAGCGGAGATCTGTCGGTTACGCTGCTCCGAGATGGGAGATCCGTTGCGACTGGCATCGTCGCTCTGTTCTTGCCGGTTTCAGAGAATGCCAAGCCGTTGCATCCGGGCAAAGGACAATCGCGAGCGGAGGGGCAAGAGCAAGAAGCGCCGCATACCGAGTCTCGCGAGATTGACGGCTCGGCTTTTGTTCTCGCCAGTCCGCTGATGCATAGATTCATGCGCATGGTGGATCGCGTGGCCGGCCACACTGAGACGGTTCTGATTACGGGAGAAACAGGAGTCGGCAAGGAACTGATCGCGCGTACGATTCATAAAGCCTCGCATCGCCGCAGCCGTCCTTGGGTTGATATTAACTGTGCTGCGCTTCCTGAGAATTTGGTGGAGAGCGAGTTGTTTGGCTATGAAAAGGGCGCGTTCACCGGCGCCGATGTTTCCAAACCCGGATTGTTCGAACTCGCGGACCGGGGCACGCTGTTTCTCGATGAAATTGGAGAACTGCAACTGCATACGCAGGTCAAGTTGCTGCGAGTGCTGGATGGATATCCCTTTTATCGACTCGGCGGGCATAACAAGATTAAAGTCGACGTTCGCATCGTTGCCGCCACGAACCAGGATTTGGAAGCGGCAGTCGCTGCCGGCCGTTTTCGCCAAGACCTCTTTCATCGTCTGGGACAGTTTCAACTCCGCGTGCCGCCGCTGCGTGAGCGCCCCGAAGATGTCGTGGCTCTGGCTGAGCACTTTCTTAAACTCAAAACTCCGGATAGTTCGTTCGCGCCCGATGCTGTCACCGCATTGCTCTCCCACTCTTGGCCGGGCAACGTTCGGGAATTGCGAAACCTGGTGGCAAGAGTTGCTGTGCAAGCCAACCATCCCGAGATCCAAGCCTCTCAGATCGCAGATGCGATGTCCGGCAACCCGGCCGCGCTCCGTCAGACTGCGTCCATGCCGATCGGGAACCTCGACAGCATGGAAGAGCAGATGATCATCCGCGCCCTCGAAAGAAGCGGCGGACATCGTGGACAGGCTGCCGACCAACTGGGCATTTCGCGGCGAACCCTTAGCCGTAAACTTAAGGAGTACAACATCAGCGTCGCGCCCGGAGATGGCACGACCCCTCTCGGGTTCATCAGCCTCGATCAGCAGAAGTTTTTCCGCGCCCGTATTCAGCTGGACGTTACGCTAAAAAACCAGCAGGGAGACGAAGCGTGCGTCCAGGGCGTGAATTTGAGCACGGGCGGCATGGGACTCGACGGTCTGAAAGAACCGATGCGCTTCGCCGGTCTGCTTGAAGTCAGTTTTCCGCTGCCCGATACCGAGCACGTCTTTAGGGCCAAGGCTCGCATTGTATGGATGGGGGACGAAGGGCGTGTCGGCCTTCGCTTCGCGGTCATCGATCCCGCGCTGTTCGAACAGCTCCAACAGTGGACCAACAGAAAGATGAAAGACGAAGGCTGGGATCTGCCCGCCTGACCCAGCCTTCATCTCACTCGAAATACTCCTAATGCACAGGCGCAGGCTGAGGAGTCGCTTGCGGCGCCGTTGTTGCTGGACTTGAAAAGTTCACCTTGGGAGCTACGCGCGATCCTTCTGAAGCCTCGAAGTAAGCTTCATTGGGCTTAAATCCTGCGATGCCGGCAAAAAAGCTGTTGGGGAACTGCTGCACGTAGGTGTTGTAGTCGCGCAGAGTGTCGTTATAGCGCTTGCGCTCGACCGCGATGCGGTTCTCCGTGCCGGCGAGTTCATCCTGCAAACGCAGAAAATTTTCGTTGGACTTCAACTGAGGATAGTTCTCGACAATCAGCAGCAAGCGTCCGAGCGCTCCGTCCAGTTGCCCGTTCGCCGCAATTTTCTCTTGTGGCGAGCCCGCGGAAAGCAACGCGGAACGCGCTTTCGCGATGTCGCCGAAAACCGTTTGCTCTTGTTGTGCGTATCCTTTTACCGTCTCGACCAGATTTGGAATCAGGTCAGCACGACGCTGCAGCACAATGTCCACCTGCGACCACGCCGCCTTCACGTCCTCATTTTTCTTCACCAGTGTGTTCTTTACGCTAACGTATTGGCCAAAAGTGAATAGAACAATCAACAGAATAACTGCGATCACGACCACAACCGCGATGAGTCCCTTGCTCATGATGTTCTCCTGAAACGCGCGAATCGACTCTACGAAGATTTTCCGCTTCCGGAATCCAGCATTTTATCAACAGCCGCCGTTACCTGCTCCAGGGCTGTCAGATATCGTGAGAAGACGCCGGCTACATCGAGCTTCTTGCGCTCCGCTTTTCGCTCTCTGACGTCGAGCACATGCAAAAAGCCGGAGGCATCAAAACCAACCTGTTGAGCCAGCGCTCCAACCGCTTCGCGTTTTCCCACTGGTGCATCGTGGCCTAGCACCATCAAAGCGTGGCGGAACAGAGTGGCGAATGAGGAAACCGATCGGGTCAGTACGTCCCACATGCGCGAGTCGTTGCCCGTAGCGAGAAGCAAATGCTGACGCAGCAAGGCAAGCTTTTCCCTCAATTCATATTCCACCTGCACGCGATGCAGATTCGGCGGGATTGCCAGCGTCTGCAGAAAGTCTTCCCCAAAAAGAACGCGGTGGTGCTGCTGCATGTCGATTAGCTCGATCGTAAATACATCGACAGAGCGCACGATCTCGTCCCGGGTCATGAACAGAGGCGGCGACTGCTTCTGCGAGTCCCACCATTTCACGGCGGGCGCGAATGGTTGCAGCGCGGAAAACGAGCAGTCGCGAAGCACGCAGAAGAGATTCACATTCGAGAACTCGGGGTGAAAATCTCCTGCCACCGCCGATCCGAACAGGATGACACTCTCCAAGTTCGCCCCACCGGCCTCACGCAACCGGCCTACGAACTCGCTAATCTTTTTTTCAGGAACCATTTGCTTCCTCGCTGATTACCAACTGCTGCTAGCACCGCCGCCACCCGAACTGCCACCGCCAAATCCACCAAAACCGCCGCCACCGCCGAATCCTCCACCGCCCCAGCTGGCACCACCTCTGCCGCCTCCTCCGAACATTCCGGAGAAGAGAATCCAGAAAAGAATGCTGCGGAGTGGGGTGAACAGAACGATCAGGATAACGATAATCAGCAGGACGACACCGCCGGCGGATATCCCTCCACCTGAAGGCTGCCCCCGCTCTGTTGGAGCCGGCGCTGGCTGCGGCGTGGTGAGCTGAACTCCTGCGTCCTGCGCAATGACGCCGGCAACGCGTTCGGTGACCAGAAGCAGCGCCTGGCTGTAGGCGCCCGCGCGCATGAGCGGGACCGCTTCCCGCTGAAATCCACCCACCTTTCCATCAGGCAGGATTGGCTCCAGCCCATACCCCACTTCAATGCGGGCACGATGGTCATTAATTGCGTAGAGGATCAGCACTCCACGATTGGTGGACTTGCCGCCCACCCCCCATTGATGAAAAAGATCCACCGCATAACTTTCGATATCGGAGCCATCCAGCGACTTGATGGTCACCACGGCGATCTGTGCATGTGCTTTTCCGTCGACCTGCCTGCAGATCTCATCCATCTGCGCGATTGTGTTCTGATCTAGAACGTGCGCGAAGTCGTTGACGTAGTCGGTGGCTTTGAGTTGAGCGATCGGTTCGGCTTGCGCCGAAAAGGCCAACGCAATCGCAACGGCCACCGCGAGACACACTTTTGTCAACGACTTCATGGGAAGGAAAATTGTACAGGACTTGAAGAACGCGAAGAGAGATGACGGTTTGCAACCATCGTCTCTCTGTCGTTCAAATCAGTCGCTAGTTCACCTGGAGCAGCAGCAGGGTACCGCTTTCCAGCTTCACGTTATTTTTCTCAGAGGTGACTACCGATCCCTGGGTGCCGTTCTGCGCCGCGGGGGTAAGAGTTAGATTGGAGATTCCCACCACTCCTTGCGTCTGCGCTGTAATTGGAGGGCGTGCTTTTGTTCCAGACTGCGCATCGTTGGGCATATCGCCGCTTGCTGAAGTTGGTGGCGCGGAAGTAGGCGCGGATCCCCCCATACCGGGTCGCTGGCCCATCGGGCTCGCTCCGCCACTGGGTGAGGCCGTGTCGGCGGTTCCGCCGCCCGCATTGCCTTGGTTATTCTGCGGACTGTTGTTCAGGGGACCGATGATTGCCTGTATGGACATGGGCATCTGCATCTCGCTGCCATTCCTCAAGACCGCGCGGTCAAACGCGATGCCCACCTCAGATTCTTTTTGTTCTTTATTCCGCGCCTGCACCTCGGTGACGTGCCCCGTCACCTTCGTATCCTTGGCGACGATGATTTCGCCATTGGTGTTCTTCATGTCTTGCGTAACCTTCGCCACTACTTCATCGCCGGTTTTTACTTTTTTGGCGTCGATTGTCTTCGTTAGTGATACGGGAATGACGCTACCAGGAGCAATTCGCGAGACTGGGCGTGCCTGCGCAGGCGCCTGTGGCTCGGGCGCAGGAGAACTGGAACCTGGTGGTGCACTGTTCTGAGCAAGTACAACTCCAACCATCAGAACGCCCGAGAAAATGCTGATCAGAACTGCTTTCATGAAAAACCTCCTTCATCCCATTCGGAGCGTAAGGACGCAGGCGCGCGATACTGTCTGGAACATTCGATGCACACTGGAATGGGAGGGTGACCTTGGAAAGCTGTCAACCCAGAATTGATCCCAGAAGGGAAGGTTTCCACCAACCGCGAATGGCGGCATCGCATCTAAATTTCATGAGTGCTTGTTATCTTCGCTCGATGTATTTCGTCGTACTAGCCTTGCTGCTCGCTTCTGCCACCGGCTGTACCAGCAACAAAGACAACCCTGACGAAATCCGCGAGCGCACGGCTCAGGCCACTGAAACCATGAGGCGTGATGCCAAGGCCGTGGCCGAGGGCGTTAAGGAAGGCATGAGCAGCGATAAGGCCATCAATATCAACAACGCGTCCCGCGAAAGCCTGCTCAACCTGCCAGGTCTTACCGATCACGAAGCGGACCGCATCATCGCAGAGCGGCCATTCAAGGACGCGCACGAGCTGGTAGCGCGGCACATCATCCCGGAAGCGGAGTACGACAAGATAAGTGACAGGATCATCGCCGGCCATTAACGCTTGTTTTTGTGACTTCCGGCGCACTCCTGCGATATCATCAAATGGATGCTTTCCTCGCGCCAGTATCATCCATTTCAAACTGACGATCCCAGGCTGGAGCCGATTTATGCCAAAGTGATGGCCGGCGAGCGTCTCGATTCGGCCGACGCACTCGCACTCTACCGCACTAGCGATGTGCTAGCCGTGGGCTGGATGGCTAACCATGTCCGCGAGCGCATGCATGGCGACAAGACCTACTTCAACGTGAATCGCCACATTAATCCCACAAATGTGTGTATCGCAGCCTGCCGCCTCTGTGCCTTCGGCCGCAAGAAAGATGCGCCGGGGGCCTACACAATGGCGCTTGAGGAGGCTTTCGAAACAGCAGCCTCAGGATACAGTGAGGCGGTCACCGAATTTCATATTGTCGGAGGCTTGCATCCCGATTTGCCATTTCAGTATTTTCTCGATCTCTGTTCGGGATTGAAGCAGCGCTTCCCGCAGGTTCACCTGAAAGCTTTCACTATGGTCGAGGTTGCGTACCTGTCGAAGCGCGCCAAGCTTTCCATTCGCGAAACTCTGGAACAACTGAAAGCATCCGGCGTGGACTCGCTTCCCGGCGGCGGCGCGGAAATCTTTGCCGACCGGATTCGTCACATCATCTGCGATCACAAGATCGATGGTGATCAGTGGCTTAATACCGCCAGACTCGCCCACCAGATCGGACTGAAGTCGAACGCGACCATGCTCTACGGCCACGTCGAAAACGATGAGGACCGTGTGGACCATCTGGTTAAACTACGAGCCCTGCAGGACGAAACCGGTGGTTTTCAAACTTTTATTCCACTGGCGTTCCACCCCGATAACACGCCATTGCAGCATCTGCCGAAAACCACGGGCATGCTCGACATCAAGCAGGTCGCGGTAAGCCGCTTGGTGCTCGACAACTTTCCTCACATCAAGTCGTATTGGCAGATGATGACGGCAAAGATTGCGCAGATCTCGTTGCGATTTGGCGCCGACGATATGGATGGTACGGTGATCGAAGAGAAGATTTACCACGACGCGGGGGCGACTACGCCGCAGGGTATGCGCCGCGAAGAACTGGAACGCCTGATCCGCGCTGCGGGGCGGGAACCCATCGAGCGCGATACATTGTACCGTCCGGTAACCCGGACGGAGACGTCCGTTACTGTAGCGGTATAGCGTACTGGTGTTCGGGTGCCCGTTTTTCCGCAGACAAAGAAAAGACCGGAGCAGGGAATCCGATCCCCACTGCTCCGGCCGCTCGATAGAATCTACCCTTACAGCTTCTCGAAAAACTCACAAGCAGAACAGGAAATGTAAATCCCGCCGGGCACACCGCGTTCCCGATCCTTCATGCGTTTGACGATGCGCGTCGACTTGCCGCACTTGGGGCAATCCGTGCTTTTGCTGGTGTCCATCACTTTCTTACGGTCTGCCGTTTTTGCGATCTTTGCTCCCACTGCCATGATTCATTTCTCCTAATTTCAATTACGCAATGTGATCCGCCTTAACTGCGCGCGAATGCTTGTGGATGGGATGTTTCAGAAACTTTGAGCCCGGCAATCCACTCGGGAAGACTCTGCGACTGCGTCTCGGTTCTCTTCCACCGTGGTCAATTTTACAGTAAGCACAAGGTAGTTGTCTTGCGGGCGCGTTGACCTCTCTCCTCGCGCCTGCTACCGTCATATGTTCGCCCTTCTGCGCACGCTAATTCTGCGGGCGGCAAACCTCTGGCTGTGCGGTAGTCCCGACTGGAGATCCATTCGGTCAACGGAGATCATCATGTCTGCCATCAAATTTCGTGGTGTCGATTTTATCCAGTTCGATTCATTGCTTACCGAAGAGGAGCGCCTGGTTCGAGATACCACGCGCCAGTTTATCGAGGAGAATCTTGTCCCCATCATTGAAGAGTGCAACCGAGCCGGCCGCTTTCCGCGTGAACTGGTCAAGCCTATGGCTGATCTCGGGTTCTTTGGGGCGTCGCTGCAAGGCTATGGCTGCGCGGGCATGGGCAATGTCGAGTACGGACTGATGACGCAGGAGCTCGAACGGGGCGACTCCGGTGTGCGCAGCTTTGTCAGCGTTCAGTCGGGACTTTGCATGTATCCGATCTATGAATTTGGCAGCGAGGAACAGAAGCAAACCTGGCTTCCGCCCATGCAGAAAGGAGAGAAACTCGGCTGCTTCGGATTGACCGAACCCGGCTTCGGTTCGAATCCCGGCGGCATGCTGACGCGGGCGCGCAAAGTCGGGAACGAATACATTCTCAACGGCGAGAAGATGTGGATTACCTCCGGCACTATTGCTGATGTTGCCATCATCTGGGCCAAGGTGGAAAACGAGCACAACCGGATTCGCGGTTTTCTGGTTGAAACCGACCGTCCCGGCTTCTCGGCCGACGATGTTCACGGCAAGTGGTCGCTGCGCGCTTCGGTTACTTCAGGATTGTCTCTGCAGGATGTGCATATCCCCGAGTCCAATCTCCTGCCGAAAAGCGACGGGCTGAAATCTCCTCTGATGTGCTTGAACCAAGCTCGCTACGGGATCGCTTGGGGCGCGATCGGCGCAGCCATGTCCTGCTACGACTGCGCGTTGCAATATGCGATTCTGCGCAAGCAGTGGCGCGACCAGCCCATCGCCTCGCATCAGCTTGTACAAGACAAACTCACATGGATGATCAGCGAGATCACGAAAGCTCAACTGCTCGTGCTACAGGTGGGACGATTGAAAGACGCAGGCAAAGTAGAGCACCAGCACATCTCGATGGCGAAGCGGAACAACGTATGGATGGCCCTGGAGTGTGCCCGAATGGCGCGCGACATCCTCGGGGCCAACGGCGTCGCCGACGACTACCCCATCATGCGGCACATGATGAATCTGGAATCAGTGAAAACGTATGAGGGCACGCACGATGTGCATTCGCTGATCATCGGGCAGAGCATAACGGGGATCGACGCGTTCTGAAACGATTGAACTAGACGTCACGCCGTTGGCTTTTCCCTCGGCGGTTCGACGGCGAGAAACTCCTGCGCGAATCGCTGGGCGTAGCTTTCCAACAACGCTGGTACGCGCTGCGGATCCAGCGAACGCAGAATTAATCCCGCATGATGGTGCCTCTTGATTCGCAAGAACACCTCGGGATCGTTGTAGCCCGAAGTGTCCGGATCGTCCTGCCGAGCGAGCGAAAGAATCACGCCCGCATACTCCTCCCGGGCAGGTGGAAGATGGTAGGTATCGTCCCCTCCGGCGATCTCGATACGCGCCCATTCCCGCCAGAGATTGATTCCCGTAGCTGCCTCGACCATCTCGTTGATGTAAGCTCCGCCCACACGCGCGGCGCACTCGAGAAAGTAGAAATGCCCGTCTGCATGCGCCTGAATGAATTCGGCATGGGCCACACCGCGCACCAGTCCGAGCGCAGCAATTAAATCGCGATTGATCTGGCGCAACGCAGTCTCGGCCTCGCCTCCGCGGGGTACCGTGAAGGTGGTGAAAACTCCGCCTCCCTGAGCAACATTCATGGGAGGCTTGCCGTACTTGCTCACGTTTGCGAAGACAACCTCATTCTCGGAGACGACCGAATCTACGTGGTAGACGTCGCCGGGAACAAATTTCTCCAGCAGATAGCCTGACTGCTTTTCTCCCAATTGTTCGAGAATCGACCAGAGTTCGTCTGCTACGTAAATCTTCTTGATCCCGATTGCCGAAGCTTCCTGTCGTGGCTTCAGCACCCACGGGCCCGAGACATGATCGAGATAGTAACGAATGTCTTCGTGATGGAAAACGGGAACGAAATCCGGAACGCGCACGCCGCGGTCCAGCGCGCGCATGCGCATGGCCAGCTTGTCGCGGAAATAGCGCATGGTTGTCAGCCCCATGCCGGGCACGCGCAGGTGTTCGCGCAGAGTGGAAGCTGTCTCCATATCGTACTCATCGAGCGCCACGATACGATCGATTTTCTGGGTCCGGGCCAGGTGCGTGACTGCCTTAACAATATCCGCGAGTGGAAGTTCGGCAGGAAGATAGAAGATGTCTTCCAGGCTTTCGCGAGGCCAATCGGCATCACGGAGCTTCTCCGCGGTCAACAGAAAGACACGACAGCCCGCGCGCTTGCACTCGCGCATAAACTCCTGACCTTTTTCGTAGGTCGTGATGCAGAGCAAGGTCAACGGGCGAGGTTCCGGCATGGGCTGGTTCCGATTCAGGGGTAAGAGAATACCATGGGAGGATTACGGTCCCTAGCGTGCATTTAGATCACGGTAAGTATTTTCTTCGCTCTTAGTCTGCTTGTGCCCTCCCATACATCGGGAGCCCTGTCCTCGGTCCGGATGCGACATTGGAAAATGGCCCGGCTTGATCCCGCCTGTCCTACAACATTGTTCTTCTTGACGGGGGCTTCTCTGATGGAGCATTATGCGCGGTGCCGTTATGGGTGGCCATGGCAGTCATGGCTCTTGGGAGGCTCCTGTGGTTACGCAAACTCGACCAGAAAATAAGGCCCGGAGTTTCGGGCAGAACATTGAAAGTGATCTCGCGTCGCGATTCCTGCGCGTCGTCGAAGTGGCCGCCATCGCATCGGCCCGCACCATGGGGCAGGGCGAACGGAAGCTGTCCGACGAGGTGGCAACCGAGGCGATGCGGCAATCCATGGACTGCATTCCGATGCGCGGCACGATCGTCATTGGCGAGGGCGAGCGCGACGAAGCCCCCATGCTCTATATCGGGGAAAAAGTGGGCGCCGAATTTCCCGACGGCCGGGAGGTGCCTGAGGTCGATATCGCCGTCGATCCGCTCGAGGGAACAAATCTATGCGCCACCGGGGCGCCCGGATCGATTACCGTACTCGCGGCTTCGGAACGCGGAGGCCTGCTCAACGCTCCCGACTGTTATATGGAAAAGATTGTGGTCGGGCCCTCCTGCAAGAATGCGGTCGAACTCGATGCGCCGGTAGCCGACAATCTGAAGAATATTGCGAAACGATTAGAGCGCGATGTGGAAGACCTGGTGGTGATTGTGCTCGATCGTCCGCGCCACGAGAAACTGATCTCTGACATACGCGTCGCGGGTGCCCGCATTCGTCTGATTGGCGATGGCGACCTCTCGGCGGGCATTGCCGCGGCCGTAATCGGAACGGGCGTGCACGCGGTCATGGGCTCGGGCGGCGCGCCCGAAGGAGTAATTACCGCCGCCGCGATTCGCTGCCTCAACGGATACATGCTGGGCCGATTGGTGGTAAAGCCCGATCAGGAAGAGCGCTTGGCTCGCATGGGAATTAAAGACAAGAACCGTATTTACGAGGCCGAGGATCTTGCTCCCGGCAAGCAACTCATCTTTGCCGCCACCGGAGTTACTGACGGCGCGTTGCTCAAAGGCGTCCGCTTCTTCGGCGAAGGTACGCGGACGTCTTCGGTGATCCTCACCCATCAGACCGGCAAAGTGCGGTTCATCGAAAGCATTCACCTGGAGAAAGGGCCGGATGTGAAGGTGAGGTTCGCATAGGTCTCGCTATTCCAGATATTCCGAACCCTTCTTCAGATCCTCGGGAATGTCGGGGAACGGCGGAAATTCCTGTGAATATCCCTTGAACAGGCTCACCGTCGCTTCCGCCCGCAGGTTGCCGTCGTGAATTGCAATCTTGTGCGGATGACCTTTCGAATATCCTTCCCATAGGGATACGCCGGCGTAAGCGCCGTCCTTACGCAGAATGTAATAGGTCATGTCGAGAAAGCGTAGCTTGTTCATGTCGCCGTTATAGTTGCGGACGATGCGCTTGAGCGCCTCCATTCCCGCTTCGTGGGGCGACATGCCGCGACGCATGTTCTCGACGATCGTGTGTGCGCCGGAGACCTTGATGTTTTCTTCGCCACTACCGGTCGCGCCGGCGGAGCCCACATCTTGATCGGTATAGCACCCCGCACCGATGATGGGCGAATCGCCAAGACGCCCTGAAAGCTTAAAGGCCAAGCCGCTAGTCGTGGTGCAGCCGGAGATCTCGCCTTTCTCGTTGAGAGCTGAGCAGTGGATCGTGCCGGTCGGTGGAAACAAAACTTTGCGAACCGCGGCCCATTGTTGTTCCGGTTCGATGCCAAGATCGGCGGCCCGTGCCTGCAAGTTCTCGATTTTCTCTCGCCATAGTTCGGACTGTGGCTTGTTCTGACTGGCGGGCGGCTGCCAGTGCGGATCGTCGAGGCCTGGACCCCACCAATCATCCGTAGAGTGGAATTCCTTCCACAACAACCAGATCTTGCGGGAGCGTTCGGTTAGCAGGTTTTCACGGGGAAAGCCCACGGCCACGGCAAAACGTTCGGCTCCTTCGCCCACCAGCATCACGTGTCCGGTGTGCTCCATCACAGCCTTCGACACCAGCGATACGTTCTTGATGTTGCGCACGCCGCCTACTGAGCCGGCGCGCCGCGTGGGTCCGTGCATGCAGCAGGCGTCGAGCTCAACTACGCCTTCTTCGTTCGGAATACCGCCGAGGCCGACGGTATCGCAGTTGGGATCGTCTTCCGGACCTTTCACTACCTTGAGAGCCGCGTCGAGTGTGTCACCACCGCTTTTCAGGAAAGCGAAGGCACCCTCAAGGTATGCATATCCGTTATTCGCGCAAACGATGATGGGTCGCTTGTACGATCCCGCTTGAGCATTCTGTTGCTGCGAAGCAGCATTTGGCTCGGCGTTTGCACCTTTGGCGGGTGTCCCTATTCCGGCGGCTACTGTTCCCAGAACTGAGGTCTTAACAAAATCGCGGCGAGAGAATGGCATGGTCCTCCTGCTTATATGAAAGCGGGAAGCATATCACGCGGCGGCGCATCCCTGTAGTTCAAAGCCGGACTTCTGAATCAAAAACCCACCACCCTCTCGACACATCGAGACAGGGATGGGGTGCTTTATGTTTAATGATCTAACAAAATCAACCGCTGGCTAGTCCACGGTAACGGCCTACTCGCCCAGCTTGGCGTCCCAAGGACAGCTTGTCTCCGGCCTCGGCGATCGAATGCACCTTATTGCTTTGCGTGGAGCGGAAGCGCAAGAGAGCTGCAATGTTACCCACAGCGTCGAGCTCGGGGTCGTCCTTCACATAGAACATTTCGACATCGTGGCGGATCACCCACGGCAGGATCGCTTCGGCCACATCGACGAGCTCACGGGTTTCTCGGCCGCAGATTGGACAGGAACTCACAAGGTGAGCGTCGAGATGGCCGCAGCCAGTGCACTCTACGGCTTGAGCAACATAGTGGTCTCCAATCAGCAGGGTTTGTACCTCGCCCAACTCCAGGGAGCGCAGCACACGCCGCAATCCAGTGACGCCGCGACCGTTGCTGCGAGCCTGGCTGATGGTTTCGCGAACCACTTCGGTGCAGCGCTTCTTCTGCCAGCTGGCAAAGATATTTTCGGCTTGCGACCGGATTTCATCCCGGCCCACACGAGTGACTTCGGCGGAAAAGCGGCCCAGTAACCGCTGCGCGACGTCGGAATGCAAGAGCGGCTGGAATTGTGACCAGTGAGAATCCTGGCAACCCAGGATCCACCTTTCGAAGACATGTTTTTCCAGTGCGTTCTTCAGGACCTCCGCGATATTTTTGAAATGATGGCGAGCTTCGTCGGCGACACGGCGCTCGGCGTGGCCTCCGTCATACCCGGCGAAGCCATCGCCGCGGCCACGGCGGGGAAGGGGATGGAAAAAATCCAGTTGTTCGTTCAACTCGCCAAGACGCAGATCGAACAAGCGCGCCCGCTGGCGATCAAGCAGCACAACCCCCAGGCTGGGGAATGCTCCCAGCAGGTGGGCCAGAGGCTTCAGGTGGAAGTGACGGTTCACCAGAAGTTGCGTGCCGTCGAGCTGTGGCGGAAGATCATACTCGCGCCAAAAGTCCTGTGCGGCACAGGCGAAGACCGCCTTGGCATGCGTGCCATTGCTCCGCAGATCTTGCGACAAACGTAGGATGCGGTCAATATCGGCTCGAACCGATTCGGACTTTTCTTTCTCGTCTTTGTTCTTGCTCTTGCTCTGCACCCGGCGCAACGCCTCTCGCGCGAGATCCTTCGTTAAAATTGTTTCTTCCTTGTGAGCTTTATTGCGTGGCGCCGTGGGCTGAAAGTAGAAACTTAGAGCGCAGGCTCCCTGATCTTCAAATTGCGCTAGTTCCTGAATTTGTTCGCGGGTAATCATTCGCTGTCCCACTTCCTTTCCAAATGAATTGGATCTACGCGGTCCCCGTGGGCGCGAACCGCCCCTTGAATTGGCCGACAAACTGGGGTGATTTGCGCAGGTGGTCGCGCGCGGCAGAAATCGAGTGCAATACGCGGTCCGGCGGGATGCCGGTGATAGCGGAGATTTCGTCGATACCGAAGCCTTCGATGGCGTGCAAAATGAAAGCCTCACGATGGTTCGAAGCCACATCACGCAGGGCGGCTGCGATCAAGCGCATCATCTCGTCGGAACCAACGATCTGCTCGGGCGTCGCCACACGATCGTCCGCGATGATGGTCTCCTCAGTAATCGCTTCGTCGGGCTGATGGAATTGCAGTTCGGGCTCATCACTGGCCCTGACGTTGGGCGGCCGGGCAGATTCTTCCAGGCGAATGGCGCCGCCGTTCGTACCCTCCGGGCGGGAGAGTTCGTCGAGCGCATCCAGGGCCAGTCGGTAGAGCCAGGGCTCCAAAGCCAGTCGCTCCGGTTTTTCGCGTCCGGGTTTGTCGCCGTCACCTCCGAGCGCCGCCGCGATCGTTTCGTCGATCACCTCGTCTTTGCTGATCGAATCCCGAGCAACCTGATCGGCGGTCTCGCGGAAATAGATCTCGCGCTCCACAAACCGCTCCAGGCGTGAAAGATTCACGTTGACATAAGAACGGACATCTTCGGCCGAGACCGTCGCGGGAAATACCACGGCCAGAGTTTCCTCGAAGGGCACAGAAAGATTGCGGCGCGCTGAAGCGTCCTTTCCCCGACGCGTCCATTTGTGGGTGGAACGGAGCTGTTGCTTATGTTTGTTCACCTGTTGCAGCAAATCTTCGAAGGCGCTCTTTACCGCGGCTTCGGCGGTCGAAGCTTTGCTTTGGGCGGCCATCTGTCCCGAGGGCAGGCGCAGATTCAGCGACACGCTCGTTCCTTCGCGGGCAGAGACCTCCTCCACCATGCCTTTGAGATGGATGAGTTCCGGACGGAACACCTGAAGCCGTTTCCGCAGTTTTTCAATCTGATGTTGGATATCTTTTTCTACGGCGGGAGTTTTATGAAGCCGGTAACTGATGTGGACGTTCATTAGCACCTCGGGCCTACAATGAAGCGGCGCTTACCAGTGCTTTCTACGGTGATTGTACACCCGGTCGCATCGAGGAAAAATGCGAATTGAGGAATGAAAGTTTAGGGCCTTGTCGGATTTGGAACCGAGGCACGAATCTGAGCGCTGGCACAAGGTCCTCTGCGGGCGCGCTACCGCTCGATAGGATTCATGCGCTATCATCCGTGCACCATGAAACTGGCGAGTCTTTTCGTTTTAGTGTCTCTAGTGGTTTCCTCTCAGGCTCAAAACTCGGCATCGAAGGAAGTGGAAAAGGTTTATCCCGAGGCCCACGCTTTTTATCTGGATTTGCATGAGAATCCGGAACTTTCCGGTCACGAAACCCAAACCGCCGCTAAGCTTGCCGGTCGTTTGCGTATCCTCGGCTATGAAGTGACGGAGCACGTCGGAGGCACAGGGGTCGTTGCCATCCTGAAGAACGGGGCGGGCCCAACGGTGATGCTTCGCACCGAACTCGACGCACTGCCCGTCGAAGAAAAGACTGGCCTTTCTTATGCAAGCAAGGTTCGCGCGAAAGATGATGCCGGCCGCGATGTCCCTGTCATGCATGCTTGTGGCCACGATCTGCACATGGCGGCGATTGTTGGTACGGCCGCGATTATGGTCCACAGCAAAGATACCTGGCATGGCACGCTGATGTTGATCGGGCAACCCGCGGAAGAGACGATCGGAGGCGCGAAGGCGATGCTTGCAGACGGGTTGTTGACGCGCTTTCCCAAGCCTGACGTGGCTGTGGCGATGCACGTGGGCAACACTCTTCCTGCTGGAATGGTGGGAATTACGCCCGGAGTTTACAACACGAATGCAGATTCACTGCGGATCACAATTTACGGCAAAGGTGGGCACGGATCGGCGCCGCAGACTGCGATCGATCCCATCGTGATCGCAGCGCGCACTATTTTGGCTTTGCAAACCATTACGTCGCGGGAAGTGAAGCCCGGCGAAATGGCGGTGGTGACGGTGGGTTACATTCAGGCTGGAACCAAGAACAACATTATTCCGGATCAGGCGGAGCTGGGATTAACAGTGCGTACCAGGAACGCGGAAGTGCGGAAGCAAGTGCTGGCGGCAATTTCGCGCATTACGAACGCCGAGGCAGAAGCGGGAAATTCGCCGCGGCCACCGCTGATCGATCACAATGAAGGTACGGACTTGGTATACAACGATCCCGCGCTGGCACAGCGGATGCGGAGCGTGCTCGACTCGGCGCTGGGTAAGGACAACGTTGTGATCGAGGAACCGATCACGCCTTCGGAGGACTTCTCCTTCTTCACTGCACAGGGCATCCCGGGCTTCTACTTCAGCCTCGGTGGCGCAGACCCGCAGAAGTTCGCACAAGCCAAAGCTTCCGGAGCGATGCTGCCGTCGAATCACTCACCTTTGTTCGCGCCAGATGTAGATCCGGCCCTACGTACTGGAATTGCCGCCGAGGTAGCTGTGCTGAGGAATCTTTTGCAGGGATCGGCAGAAGACTTACGCAAGACAATATCGAATTCGGCGCAATAATCGGCAGGTGTCAAGCTAAAGAACTCATTCGACGGGGAACGGTCCTTCCGCAAATGTTTCCGAGTGATAGCCTTTTGATCCCACTTTTCGCGCCAGGGGACTGCGCGGATCGGCGCCAGCCTTCAGTTTATCGAGAACGTATCTAAAGTCGTATCGCGGCTTCCAACCCAGATCGTTCCGGGCGCGTTCGTTCACATACACGCGGTCGATGCCGGGAAACATCCTCCACCCGCGACGGGCATATTCGGCCTCGTATTCTGGAATCCTGTGCCGGACCACCGCGGGCGCGTTGGAGCGCAACTCGGGCAGATCGTCCCGCGTAAACGGCGTAGTCGCGCTGACAATGTAGCGGCCGAAACGGATGACCGGAGCTTTCTCGATCGCGAGCAGGTGAGCGCTCACCACATCTTCAAGATCGACGCGCCGGTAAAGGAATTCGTTTGCCTTGACATTGGCATCGTCGTACGCTTGCCGCGTTTCTTTGCGGTCATCCTCTTCGGGGAAAAAGCGTGAGGTTCTCAGGATCAAGCAGTTCAGTCGAAGCTTGCGGTGGAAGAGTTCACAAAGTTCCTCGGCCGCTGTTTTGGTTACGCCATAAATGTTGCGGGGAACGGGCGGGACGTTCTCAGTCACCCAGGCTGCGGGGCTTCCATCGGGAGGAGTAAGTGCGCTGCCGAAGGCGCTGGTCGTGCTTGTGAAGACGAAAGAGCGGACCCCGGCCAGCACGGCCTCTTCCAGCAGATTGAGCGTGCCCGCGATGTTGGTGTCGATGAAGCTCTGCCGACTGTGCGTGATGACGTGGGGCTTGTGCAGGGTCGCGGTGTGGAGGACTGCGTTGACGTCCTTCATACAGCGCTTAACGAAATTCCGGTCGACGATCGACCCAACTTCCTCGGTGAATTCCGAAGGAACAATGTCGAGGCCGACGACTTCGCGGTTGGTGTCCCTTAGCGTGCGAACCAGTGCTTCGCCTAAGTGACCGCTGCTACCAGTGACCAGGATCGCCATGCGGCTAGGAATCAATCTCGGCGAGAATTGCACGCGCTGCCGCTGCCGGATCGGCGGCTCCGGTGATAGGTCGTCCCACCACGATGTGGCTTGCCCCAGCAGCAATCGCTTCCGCTGGGGTGACAACGCGGACCTGATCTTCGTGGCCGGAACCCGCGGGCCGCACGCCGGGAGTCACGAGGGCGAACTCATCTCCCAATTCCGCGCGCAGCTTCGAAGCCTCGCGAGCGGATGTGACAATCCCCTGGCATCCGCTCTCCAGCGCGAGTCTTGCCAGCCGCAGCACTTCGTCGGTGACCGTTCCTGGAACACCGATTTTTTCCAGATCGTTTTCGTCCATGCTGGTGAGCACGGTGACACCGAGCACAATCAAGCAGGGATTTACGGCTTGCGCGGCGTCCACCGCAGCCCGCAGCATCTTGGCGCTGCCGGAGGCGTGAACCGTCAGCATGCTCACACCCAGCTGCGCCGCTTCATGTACTGCATACGCCACAGTATTCGGAATATCGTGATATTTCAGGTCGAGAAAGACGCGGCGTCCAGAAGACACCAAATCCCGGACCAGCTGCGGACCTTCGGCGGTATACAGCTGCATGCCAACTTTATAAGTCAGTGCCGAATCCCCGACCGCGGCCACGATTTTTTGTGCGGCCGCCGCCGTGGATACGTCGAGGGCAACGATCAGCCTTTGCCGAGGGTCGATGCTTCGCGAATTGTTTAGGTTTGAACGGCTGCCAGGGACGAGGTGGGGCAGAGTTGCCTGCATCCCTAGCAGTGTAAAGGGTTCAGCGGATTTCCGCCAAGGGGTGGTTGTAGGCCACGGTTTCGTAGATCTGCCGGTGTTGTGTCCGGGGTTTTACGAGATCCAAACGAACCCGTTGCAGCCCTTTGTGTTCGAACTGTAGAGCTTGGGCGGCTCCATAGGATAGGTCGATAATCCGGCCAGGCACGATCGGACCCCGGTCGTTGACCTTCACCACCACCGCCTTACCGTTGTGCAGGTTGGTGACCCGCACGTAGCTCCCAAGGGGAAGCGTTGGGTGGGCGGCGGTCATGTCGTACATGTCATAATCTTCGCCGCTGGCAGTGGGCTTACCTTCGAAATACTCTCCATACCAAGAAGCGGTCCCAACTTGATACGGTTGACCCTTACCGACCTGCTTGCGGATTTCGGGCTTGGTTTGCGGCGGGCTAGTCGGCGCGGAACTGGCCTCCGAGTTGTTCGGGCCCTGAGCCGCTCGCAGGCCGATGATCATTATACCGATCATCAGTCCATGAGCTATACGTCTTCGCATTCAGTTCTCCTCGCATACTCAAAAAGTCGTCCTAGCTAGGTTTTCTCGTTAACGGTTTGTAAATCGTAGTGCGCCGATTAGCTCTTGTCAACTCGAAAGTACGTGACCTATAGTGATCTCGTAGTAATCGATATCTTACGTAACTTCTTGTTAATCATAAGGAACGTACATGATGTCTATCAAAACAATAGAGTTAACTGTTTGCATAAAAGTAACTCCGCGAGAACCCGCACGCCCGGAACTATTTTCATCTCCAATAGATTCAGTTAGTTAGGGATATTTTCTTTATAAGTTGTTTATTGACAGCATTTTAGGTACAAGGTTGCTAGGGCAAGTTATTATTTTTTTCGTTCGTTGGAGATACTGGTGCGGAAATGCAATGGCTGAAACCCCTCCAGTCGTATTGACCATCGCGGGTTTTGACCCCTCCTCGGGGGCTGGTGTGACTGCGGACGTCAAGACCATCGCCGCTCACGGGTGCTACGGGGTTGCGTGCATTACGGCCATCACTGTCCAATCGACCAGCGGCGTTCGCCGGGTAGAGCCCGTCGACCCCGGTCTAATCACCCAAACTTTGGAGGAACTGGCTGCGGATATTTCCATTGCAGCTGTCCATATCGGGATGTTGGGGACGGGGAAGGTGGTCCTGGCGGTGGCCGACTTCCTCGCTGAGCGTAAAGGCAAGTCGAAATTACCCAATATAGTCCTCGACCCCATACTTAAGTCCTCGTCCGGGGCCGACCTGTTGGATCGTCCCGGGACCAAGCTGCTCATCGAAAAATTGATCCCGTTATCCGCCGTACTTACCCCGAACGTGAATGAAGCTGCCGTTCTCACTGGGCTAAAAGTTACCGATCTGGACGAAATGCGAGCGGCGGCTGCAAAACTCCATGAGATGGGCGCGCCGGCGGTAGTTGTCACCGGGGGGCATTTGGAGAAAGCCATCGACCTCCTCAGCTTCACCACTAAACGCGGCATTGAGCAGGAAGTCTTTCGGGCCGAGCGCCAGCGCTCGAATTCCACCCACGGAACGGGTTGCGCCTTTGCTACTGCCATGGCCTGCCACCTTGCTCTGGACCGTGGCCTGGCGGAAGCCGCCCTTCTTGCCAAGACCTATGTGACCGCCGCGATTGCAGCCGGACATCCCTTGGGTCGAGGAACCGGACCAGTGCACCATCTCTATCGCATGAATCAACAGCGCCGAGCGGCAGGTTCAGGAAGCGAATCGTAAACTGCGATTAGTTGTCGGAAGGTGTCTTCAGTAGGATTCCAGCGACAAAGGAAGCAGTTGCAGCCAGCAGCCATTCAATCCGCCACATCTGGATCGCCTGAAATTCTGCCAAATTGGATGCTTTATAAAAGAGGCTCACCCCAATGGCTCCCACCACGCAGCCTAAGCCAATGAAGAAAGCGATCAGCGCTGCGGTAGGCAGGCCTACCCAGCGCTTGATCTCATGGAAGTGCAAATAATGTAGCCAATCGGGGAAGGGGATTTCGTGCCAGGTGTCGACAGCCCAACTGACCCCGGTTTTTACCCAAGCGACGTTCTTGGCCCAAAGACCAGCGATGACTTCCGCGTCGGTTTTGACCAAAACGGGGGAGGTGGTCAATACCGCGCGGCGTAGCCCGCAGGTATGGCAAAATCTCGCGCCAATCATGAACTCGCTGTCACAATTGGAACACGCATCCGCCATCCCGTCGCAGGCGACATGGGGGAGTGCAGCCTGCGACGGAGGACCAACGACACTCGGTGGACTCCAAAATTCCTGCGGTGCATCGTGAACTACTTCAGTCATAACGAGAAAGCTCTTCGGGACGTTGCCCTGAATAACGCAAATTAACAGCCAAAAGGACTACACGACTAAGCGGTTTTCAACTCAGACACTTGCAGACTCAGCCCGGCGTCATTGGCGAGAATTCCGCGCAATTATTACTCGCAAGCTCGCGTAAAGATGTCTCAGTTACCCATGTCATCTCGCTGTTTTTCTTATTCCACAAAACTATAGGATCCCGTTGCGTATTCCACGATCGAATTCTTGCATGTATCCCATAACACCATTGGTTCATCTTTCATTTCCGTGAAGAACTTCGTTTCGCACGCTCTGCTATCTCAAACTTCAGTTAAACTGAGAGTCAAGGCTAGAACCTTGGGGATGCTGTTGAGTCGGACATTCGCGCCACGCCTGCTTTGCGGCACAATATTCTTGATCGCTGGCCTCTGCTCGCTGTCCCGTCAAGCACGCACTGAAACGCGTGCAGTTCCCGGAACCGGCGCGTCAATTCTCTCATCCCTCTCCGCCGTCCTCCCAACAGCCCATGATCCTCTGCTCGATACGGCCTTCGATCATTTCTACAACATGGATTATGATCGCGCGATTCAGGAGTTTCAAAAGGTGCTGGATCGCCACCCCGACGATCCTTCGGCCGTGAATCACCTGCTGTCTGCGGTCCTGATGCGCGAGCTCTATCGCATGGGAGCGATGAATACCGGCGAGTACGCCAATGACAGCTTTATCGGGCAGGCGCACCGGTCGGCCGACCCCAAAGTGGAAGAGCAAATCAAACAGTTAGTCGAGCGCGCGGAAAACCTCGAAGAGCAGGAGCTCAAAGCCGCTCCCAATAATGTGGACGCACTCTATGCCCGCGGCGTCACGCGGGCTCAATTCTCCCTCTATACCGCGTTGGTCGAGAGGGCTTGGTTTTCGGCACTGCGCAATGCCGTAAGTGCGCGTCACGATCACGAACGCGTGCTGGAACTCGATCCAAACTACATTGACGCCAAGCTGGTGGTTGGCACGCACAACTACGTGATGGGCAGTCTGCCGTGGAGCGTGAAAGCTGCTGTGGCTCTCGTGGGTCTGAGCGGAAGTAAGGAAAAAGGTCTGCAATATCTGCATGAGGTGGCCGATAGCAGCGGAGAAAATAGCGTCGACGCCAAGGTTGTTCTTGCTCTGTTCCTGCGCCGAGAACATCGCTACGACGAGGCGCGCGTCTTCATGCGCGATCTCGCGGATCGCTATCCCAGGAATTACTTGTTCCCGCTCGAAGAGGCCAATCTGCTGCGCGCTGGCGGCCATCCCACTGAGGCCGCTGCGGCCTATCGCAGGGTCTGGCAAAGCGGCCACGAAGGCAAGTATGGCACTCTGCATTACGAAATTTCCGCGTGGGGCTTAGGTGAGTTACTGCGCAGCCAGAAAGATTATTCGGGAGCCGCAGCCGCGTATGAATTGGTGGGTACAGCCTCCGACCCCGATCCTGAGACGCTGCAGAAAGCCAACCTGGCTGCTGGCGAAATGTACGACCTGCTGCAGAGGCGCGACCTGGCGATGAAGAAGTATGAGACTGTCCTCGCCGAGAACGCCAGCACTCCTCCGGCGGAAAAAGCCCGCGAGCACATTAAGGAAGCGTATCGGGAGTGAGATTCTTTGTAGCTCGCCTCCTCCTGCAGATCTGCGGTCTCTGTGTTGACACAAGTTGAGAGAATGCGCCTGCAGTGGCACGGGAACTTTCGGCTTACAATTACGTATTGTCTTTTGGCAGGTCTTGCACGCTCAGTTGTGAAAAAGAGGGGGAACATGTACTGCAACTATTGCGGCAAAGTGATTCAGGACGACGCGGCCGTTTGCGCCTATTGCGGGACGCGCGTCGGAGCTTCTGTAGCACGGAAGCGCTTGGTTCGTCCGAGACAAGGACGAAAGGTCGCTGGAGTCTGCCTGGGAGTTGCCGAATAATTTGACGTCGACGTGACCGTCGTCCGCATGGTGTGGCTCATCACTTCCTTCATGACCGGCATTGGTTTGATATCTTATCCCATTGCGTGGATCGTCATGCCAGAGGAGCCGCTGCTCTTGACGGCTCCCACGAGTGCACAACGCCTGACGAACCCATAGCCGCTGCGCCTGGCGACGCATCATGCGTCTGTGATTAAATCGCTGACATGCGGTCTATTGCCTCGCAGCGAATCAGGAGTGGCGACGCAGATCTCGTTTATCGAGCCCTGGGTGAAGGTCCTCCAGTAATTCTCCTGCATCCGTTTCCTGTGAATCATGAATTTTGGCTGCCGGTGGCGGAGACCTTGTCCACACGCTACCGCGTCATCTTCCCCGACATGCGCGGCCATGGAGACTCAGAGGTCGGCGAAGGCCCGGCCAGCATGGACAAACACGCCGCCGACATCGCGCGCGTGATGGATGATGCCGAAGTCGGACGCGCTCCGCTGATTGGCGTCTCGATTGGAGGATACGCACTGTTCGAGTTCTGGCGAAAATATCGCGGGCGTGTCGCCGCGCTCGGTCTGTGCAACACGAAAGCGCCTGCCGATTCTCCGGAAGCCCGCGCTACTCGCCTGGACGCTGCGAACGATGTCATTAATCGCGGCACGGAACCCTTCTTCCAGAGCATGATTCCGCGGCTCTTAGGTAAGAGCACGCGAGAGGCGCGCCCTGATCTGATCGAAGGCGTACTCCGCATGATGCGGAAAATGTCGCCCGCGGACGTCGCGCAAGTGCAACGCGGTATGGCCGAGCGTCCGGACTCCGTCGACACATTGAAGACAATCAATGTGCCGACTCTCGTCGTCACAGGAGAAGAAGACATCCTTACCGGAGTGAACGAAGCCGAGTTAATGCGCCAACACCTCCCCAACAGCCAGTTGCGCGTGATCCCGAAAGCCGGCCACTACTCAGCGTGGGAGCAGGCGGTCGAAACCGCTAAGCTGCTGCGTGAGTTTCTGGATGGAATTTAAAAAGCCGCGCGAGTTTGTATCACAGTAGAATCAGAGCGCTATGAAAAAAATCTCTGCCGCGATTGCGACCCTCGTATTCGTCTTGCCGCTTTACTCGCAAACCCAGACTGCAAAGCGGCCGCGTATTCTCGGGATCGATCACGTTTGCTTTTACACCACATCGCCGGATGGAGTAATGCAGCTCTACGGCGGGGTTCTGGGCCTGGCTTCCGCCAAGCCGGTCGAAGTCGATGAAATCGAGCGTTATATCGTCGGCAAGCAGTGGGTCGGATTCAGTCCTGCGCCCGACCCCAAAGCTAGCGACCGGCTGAATCACATCTCTTTCGCCACCAACAATATCGTCAAGCTCCGTCAATATCTGATCGCGAACGGCGTGCCGTCGCCAGCCATCGAGGGGCACTCTGACCATAGCTTGAGTTTTTATGTGATCGATCCGGAGGGGCATCGTATTGAGTTCGTCGAGCGCGGCAAAGCCAAAGAATCCGCCGCGCCGCCGGAATCTGCCGTTTCGCGGCACATGATTCACGCGGGATTTCTAGTACACAACCGCGACGCCGAAGATCATTTCTACCGCGACCTGCTTGGTTTTCGTCTCTATTGGCACGGCGGAATGCAGCCTGGCCAGACCGACTGGGTCGCGATGCAAGTTCCGGACGGCACCGATTGGCTGGAATATATGCTGAACCAGCCCGAGCATCCCGACTTGCAGGTGACGGGCGTGATGAATCATATCTCGCTGGGCGTGGTCGACATGAAGAAAGCGCAGGCCGTCTTGGAATCTCATGGCTGGACGCCGCACGGAGAGGAGAAAGCCCAGATGGGCAAAGACGGCAAGTGGCAACTGAACTTGTTTGATCCTGATTTCACGCGAATCGAACTGATGGAATTCAAACCCGTGGAAAAGCCCTGCTGCTCCGACTTCACCGGGCCGCATCCGTCCGAGTAAGCGGGGGCACTGCCTACAGTCTCAGCCTTTGTTAGAATGCTCTCGCCATGATAGATACGGTTTTGGTGGACGACAAAACGGTAGTGAATTCGAAAGGCGACGGTCCAGCTGTCGACATCAGCGGTGCAACCGGTCGCGTGTTTTTGCTTACCCTGAAAATAACCAAGATCATCGAACAGGAGTCGCTCGATCTCAGCATCCTCGGTTCCGTAGACGGCGCGACCTGGGGCGCGAAGCCGCTCGTCTCTTATCCGCAGAAGTTTTATTGCGGGGAGTCTCCGCTATTGCTCGACCTGACGGCGCATCCGGACGTGAAATTTGTACGGGCGCACTGGGAGCCTGCGCGCTGGGGCCGCGGCATGGAAACTCCCATGTTCGAATTCGGCGTAATGCTGAAGGAAATTCCGGCAGAAGTTCTGCGCGAGGCTACAGCCGAGGCCAAGGCTTTGGCCTAGGAAATTCGGCTCATTCTCCGATGAAAAGTGAATCGCAAATAACTGTGCGCCCGGCGCGCAACGTGCGCGGGAGTGTCAGCCTCCCCGGTGATAAATCCATTTCGCACCGCTACGCGATGCTGGCGGCCATCGCTGATGGGCCATCGCGGCTGGAAAATTATTCCACGGGTGCGGATTGCGCCAGCACCCTGGGATGCCTGCGCATATTAGGAGTGAAATGGGAGCGCAAAGATGGCGCAGAGAATATCATCGAGGTGCAGGGAAGCGGGCTGTCGTTGACTGCCCCAACCCGGCCCCTTGACTGTGGAAATTCCGGATCGACTATCCGGATGTTGAGCGGGATTGTAGCGGGGCAGAAATTTGTCAGCGAAATGGCTGGCGACGAATCGCTCTCGCGCCGTCCGATGGAACGCGTAATTACGCCGCTCACGGCCATGGGTGCGGACATTAACTCGCAAAACGGCCGTCCTCCGCTGCGCATCCGCGGCGGCAACCTGAAGGGGATCACGTATAAAATGCCGATCGCCAGCGCACAGGTGAAGACGTGCCTGCTTTTCGCGGGCCTGCTGGCGGATGGAGAAACGCGCATTGAAGAGCCACTGCGTACGCGTGATCACGGTGAGGTGGCGCTGCAAGCATTTGGTGCACAGCTCGAGCGGAAGGGTGTTGAGGTTCGCATTCGTGGGGGACAGCGTCTGCGTGGCTTCGAGGCTAAAGTTCCCGGTGATCTCTCCAGCGCGGCTTTCTTTCTCTGTGCTGCCGCTCTCTTTCCGGAATCGCAACTTACGGTCTCGAACGTACTTATGAATCCGACGCGCGCGCGGTTGCTCGATGTCTTGATGCAGATGGGACTGCAGATTTCTGTGACCCAACTGGAAGAGGTTCACGGGGAGTTGGTGGGTACGCTGCAGGTAGGAGGCGGACGGCTGAAGAGTGCAACCATCGCGGGAGCGGACACGGCGGCGCTGATCGACGAGATTCCCGTGCTGGCGGCGATCGCTCCGTACACCGAAGAGGGAATCGAAGTGCGAGATGCGAAAGAGCTGCGCGTAAAGGAATCGGACCGCATTGCATCTATCGCAACCAATCTTCGAGCCATGGGAGCAGAGGTGGAGGAGCGCGACGATGGCTTAAGAATTCCCGGGCACCAAACGCTTCACGGTGCCGAACTAGACTCTTTCGGCGATCACCGCATCGCGATGGCCTTCAGCATTGCCGCTCTGCGAGCGCAGGGCGAGACCCTGATACGCGGCAGCGAGTGTGCAGCAATTTCCTACCCCGCATTTTTTTCGGTGCTGGAAGGCTTGGTCGAGCGCTGAGCCCGTTCGTCAAACACTGTCGACTTGCGTGCACCCCTCAGTTACTCCCGCCCGACACCGAAGTAATCTAACCACCGTCGCGAAAATTAGAAACAATTCATGTGGCCGATGTTGCAGCTGACTGGCAATGGGCTGCTTCGAATAGCCGTCCATACTCACGGGGGATTCCATGCAGCACAAATCATTAGTCCTGGCATCGATTTTGTTGGCGGCAACCGCCTATGCAAAGGAGCCGAAGGCCTACCAGGATGGAAAGCTTCTGCAGATGGATTCGGTGCGGTGTGGCACGGATACAAAAGATGCTAAGAAAGGCAAAACGCACGAACTGCTCTGCCAGGAATACGTGGTGCAGACCGACCAAGTTCTTTACCGTATTCGCCCCAAGGATGAAAAGCATCCCACGCTGCTGCCGATCGGCCAAAATGCGCAGTTCCGTCTCGAGAAGAATAGGATGTTGCTGCGGCTAGCGGGTGTTGACGGCAAGGAGCGCGAATATATGATCATGTCGATCAAGCCGCGCGGAGAAAATACCGCAGATGCGAGCCCCGCTCACCTGAACCACCTACAGTAAATCACCAATTTCTTACACCGCTGCGCGTGCGGCGTGATCTCGCACGCTTGCGCGTACTGTCGCCTAGCAACCTCCTAGATTTTCGCCTCATCTGAATTGCACGTCCCCGCCTCGGCGTTCTCCGCGTACTCTCCGCTACATAGCGGCGGAAGTGTCCGCGGATATAAATCAGCGATAGGGAGTTAGTTCAAAGATGAAGCTTTACCTGGGGTCCATATTCATTTTGTTGTTTCGTTGCACTCCCGCGCTCTTGGCGCAAGATCGATCCGATCATGTAGAGATTGGCGCCTTCGCCGATTACTTCCGGCTTAACACCTCACCCGTAGAAAATTTCGCGGGCATAGGTGGCCGGGCAGCCGTTGGCATTCGCCCCAGCATCCAGCTGGAAGCGGAAATGGCGTATGACTTCAGGCGGAGCTACACGCAGATCTTCACCAACGGCGTTTCTACGGAACTTGTGAATACGCGGCTTAGAACCCTGCACGGTTTTTTCGGCCCGAAATTTCAGACGGGATCGGGACCGTTTCGGGTCTTTGTCACTGGGAAAGTCGGCTTTGAAAATTTCGACGTTAACAATAACAGTGCGACCGCAGGATTCACCAGCTCCGTCGGACTCGGCACTGGCACCACGCGGTTCGCTGTTTATCCCGGCGGAGGTTTTGAAGCTTTTGCCGGTCCTGTCGGAGTTCGGGCCGAAGTTGGCGATGATATCTACTTCCTGAACGGCGCCCACAACAATCTGCGGGTGAGCTTGGGACCGCAATTCCGCTTCTAATCCCAGCCTTTCGGTACACGCTGGCGGCCCTCCAAGGCCGCCAGTTTTTTATGACGGAGACGCACGAACCGTGAATGCTTGTGTGGTAAAGTAATTCCCGCCTACGAATTGCCCGGGCCGTGGGGGCCTGAGTCGCCTCGTCTAGTCCTCGATTACGACTACTTGGGAGGAGTTTATGCTTACACTCCGCGAACTGGTAAAAGACCGCAAAATGTACTCCATTGATGCTGCCAGCACTGTGCTGGAGGCGGCTCGTTTCATGATGGAGCACAATATCGGCGCGCTGCCCGTAATTCGCAACGGGGAATTGGCCGGCATATTTTCCGAACGTGACATTATGAACCGCGTGGTAGCCGCGGGCCGCACGCCCGGCCACACTGCCGTGTCTGAGGTTATGACGGCTAATCCCCGCGCCGTGAGTGTGGACGAGAGCGTGGAGGAGTGCCTGTTCATCATGCACGAGTTCGGATTCCGGCACCTCCCGATCGTGGAGGGCAAGCAACTGCGAGGATTAGTCTCGCTGCGCGACATCGTCATGCATCAGGCTGCTGAGATGGAGCGGCAAAACCGGCGCGCCGCTTCGTAGACGAGGCTCACTTCGAAGTCAAAGGTGAGAGCGCTGATCACTCCCGTTTTCGGAGCAGTAGTTCGCCCGCTTTGGGCGGAAGTTTGAAAGGGAACTCGAATACCTTCCCATCCATCGGCAATCGCAGAACAAATTCTTCTTGTGTTTTCCACCCCCCGATCCATTTGTTTGCCGTGTTGAAGAAGATCCACCCACTCACTTCTTGCTTGCCCGGGTCTAGATGCGCAGTCGAGAGGTTGTTCTTGGTCATGAATTCGATAAGTTCACTCACGGATTTCTGATAGTCCTGCAATCGGGCCTCGCGCGCCTGCTTTTGGTCGGGATGTTTCTCTATGGCGCGTCTGGCCTCATCATCAAGCGCGTCCGCGTCCGCCTGAATCTTCTGAGTGTAGCTGTCAGGGTCCAGGGAGCTCTCCACAATCTTGAAGTGCTTCATGAACTGCAGCGTAATCGCGTCGGGATGCACGTCCAGACCGCCCGTTCCGCGGTAGCGGATGGTCAGGAAGACTCCGAAGATGGGTTCAATGCGATGGCGAATGATTTGCACCTCGCGCGCGTCAACCGCCAGCACGATGCCGACATCGCCAGACCACAATCCGTAGTGATACTTTCCATCTTCAGTTGCGGAGAATGTGCAGCCGGGCTGAGTTTCGCTCCAGCGAAGAGTCGGCGGAGCGGACTTGCTTTTAGCGCCTCCCGCCGGAGTAGCGGAGGCGAAAAGACAAATGATGAGCGCCAACACGAGGATCATCCGCACTGGCTGCGGCTCGGGCCTCACTCGTATCCCAGACGACTCTGTGCAGAGCTGCGAGACCGTCGTCCGCATCTTGAGAACCGTCTCAGTTCACCGTAAGGGTGACGCTTGCGGCGCTACTCGTACTGGTGATATTGCTCGGCGACACGCCATTCTGGTCCACGCCCGTCAGCGTAACCGTGTAGGTGTTCTTGGGTGTGACCAGGTTGTTGGCATTATTGGAAGTGGTGGGCGTGGTGGAGGAGCCACAGGAAGGCAGAAGCAGCAACCCGCTCGCCACCGACATGAGCAGCAGCAATCCCAGCAGCTTTCTCGTGCGCCCGCCGCTGGCGCCGATTCCGGCGAGAGCCAGGCCTGGGATGGCGAGCCAGAGCGCATAAAAGACTCGCGGGCCCGTCCGTTTCGTCTGATTCTGTGTGAGGCCGAAAGTTGAGACCGTCAGTACGGAGGTGGGAGTTCCGCTGCCGTTAACATCTACCGTGGCAGGATTGAATGAGCAAAAAGGAGCAGCAGTCACTGGCGGAGTAATCGAGAGGCAGGAGAGCGTGACCATTCCCGTGTAGCTGGAGATGGGTGTCACGGTCACCGTTGCCTGCGCGCCAAAACCCGCACTCACCGTGCCCGGGCTGATCGGTGTCGACACTGTCAGGGTGTAATCCTGTGGAACCGACACGATGTTCAGAAACAGTGTGGCAGTTTCGTTGTCGGACCCAGTACTCGTGCCTGTCACCGTGACCGTATACGTGCCTGGCGCCGCACCCACGGTCGTAACCGTGAGAGACGGGGTAGCGCTCGGAGTTACGTCGGAAGGACTGATTTGGCAAAGCGGAAGCGTGGTCGTACTTTCGCTTGAGGTGACAGCGCAGGTCAACGCCACCGAGTCGGCGAAACTGCCGACTGGACTGACGGTGATGACGGCGGTGGCGGTGCCGCCGGGATCTACTCCTGCCGGAGGAGAGAACGCGGACGCAGAAAGCGTGAAGTTCGTCTGCGCGGCAGCCAGAGGCACATGAGCCGCGGCAAATATACATAGTAATAGACCAAATAAGAGGGTGCGGCTCACTTGCCTGGAATTCAACATGGGTGGATGAGAACTCACTACCTTCGATTCCTCCAACGGCGCAAACGCTGCCCGAGGGGGACCGGAAAGAATCCCGCCATTCCCCGGGTAAGAGCAAAGCAATTTATCTGAACTCCTGCAGAATGCGCCAGACAAGAATCTTAGACTAGAGTGCCCCCTCTCGCCAATCGCAGGTGCCGGAAAAAACAAGGCCGCCTCGGGCGAGGCGGCCGCAAACGACTGACCGCGATTAGTTAACTGTCAGACCCACCGAGGTAGAGTGAGTCGTGGCGGCAGCATCAGTCCCGGTTCCGGTAACAGTAACCGTATAGCTGCCGGCCGGCGTGCAACCGGTGCAACCACCACCGCCGCTATGGCTGCTGCTGCCGCCACAAGATGGGAGGAGGAAGAGACCGGTCATAACGATCGCAACCATCAGGAAGCCCAGCAACTTCTTGCGGCGAGAACGCGCAGAGCTCAAGCCCATTCCGATGAGCGACATGCCTGCGACGGGTAGCCACAACGCGTAGAAGAACTTGTGCGGTGAGAACAGCGCACCGCTTGCTCCGGTCGTAGTAACCGTGAGACTGGATGTTCCGCTACCTGTGGTGGACTTGCTACTGAGCCCGCATGTAGGTGCTGGGCTCCCTCCGCCCGACACACTGCATGTCAGGTTGATCGTGCTGTTGTAGGCGTTGAGCGCAGTGATGGTGACGGTCGAAGTAGCATTGCCGCCCGGGCTCACGCTGGCCGGGCTCAACGCGCTCGCGGTAATGACGAAGTCTGGGGCCGTGGCTGGACCGAAGGCCGCAATGAAGGCGTCTGTGCAAGGCACGGTAGCGGAGTTGCTCGTGCATGTTCCGCCGCCATAGGTTCCGTCCAGCGCGGCCTTGGTCGGAAAGGCAGCGGTCGAGCCGTTCCCCGAGTCCGTGTCGCCCGTCACATAGATCTTTTCTGAGGAATCGAGAGTGATCGCTCCGGCCAACTGATCTTCGTCACCACCGCCGCCAAGATAAGTAGAAAACAAGGCTGTTTTCTGGCCGGGGCTTAGAACGCTCACGAACGCGTCCGTGGTGCCGCTCAATGCAGCCTGGGTTGGGTTCACTGTGGGGAAGTTAGAGGAGCTAGTTTGACCGGTAATGTAGATGTTTGCCGGAGTCGAACTGTCCAAGGCGATTCCAAGGCCGAGATCAGTTCCGCTGCCGCCTAAGTACGTGCCATAGATTGCTGAGCTGCCCGTCGGATTCAATTCGACGGCGAAAGCATTCTGCTGCGCCTTGGCTCCCGGGGAACTCTGATAAGGTGTGCCCGCAGTCGGGAAATCGGAGGACTGGGTGAGACCGGTAATAAAGGCATCGCCGGCGGAGTCAGCCGCAATCGCCAGGGCGTCGTCGATGTTGCTCCCGCCATAGTAAGTCACATAGTTGTAGCCCGAGAGATTCGCGGCAATTGCCACCACGAAGGCATCGTCCAGTGGTCCGTTGCTACCCGTGTTGCATTGGCCGTCGGTCCCGCACTTACCTTGCACCACGCCCGGGGTGGTTGGTAAATCAGTGGATATGGTTTCGCCCGACACATAAACGTTCCCGCTGCCATCGAGCGCCACGCCGGTTGCCAGATCGCCGCTACTGCCGCCGATGTAGCTCACGAGAGCAAACGCCGATCCGGTGGAGTTGACCTTCACGATGTAACCGTCGTCGGGCCCCACTCCAGTTCCCAAGTTGATTGCGCTTCCATTCGGCAAGGCAGGCACACCGCCCGGGCCGAGATCGGGGGCAAACGTTTCTCCGACAACGTAGACGTTCTGGGCGCTGTCGATTGCCACTGCCAATCCCGTGGTGCTATCCGAGCCATTGATGAAAGTTGCCCATGTAATAGAACCGGTCAATGTGAGCTTGGCTGCAAACGCGTCATTGCTGCCATTTGCGCCGCCTCCCACAAAAGTTCCTTGCGCCGCGCCGGGAGTGACTGGGAAGTCGGATGAGTCGGTCGTTCCGCTGACGTAGATCCCGGTGCTGTCGACGGCGATTCCACCGGGGAACTCGTCGCTGCTTCCGCCGAATTCAGTCGTGAATTGAAGTACACCTGCGGGATTGAGTTTGGTGACGAAGACATCGAAACTGCCGCCGTCTGTAGCCTTGTTCAATCCCGGGATCGTATCCGAGTCGGTGGCTCCTGCGATCAGTTCGTTGCCGCTTGCATCCACCGTGATAGCGAGGCCATAGTCGGCGAAATCTCCCCCGAAGTAGGTGGAGTACGTTACCGTAGGATCAATGATGAGTTGGCGGCTGCGATCATAAGCGCCGACTGCGAATGTGACCCGATTAGCGCGTGTTACGAATCGGACGTCTACGCTCTGCCTCATTCCATCTTTTTCCTGATATGCGACGGGCCGGTGCATCTCAATTGGTCCGGCGGGAGTCGTAAGCACGAGGTCTCCAGAGGGATTTGTGGTGACCTGTTCGGCACCTTGGAATCCCAAGGCAATCGAGTTGGCGTTCGCACCGGGGTTCACAAGATAGTCGAACTCCAGCTGCTTTCCTTTCCCATGAAAGGCGAGATCGATCCCGGGATAGAGATTCCGGTAACTGACCTGTCCAAAGAGTGGGACATCGGAATGCCACTTCGAGGGATCGTTTCCGATAAAGTAGTTCACTCTACCGGACTGGAGCTCATCGGCCGTGGGCTGGGCTGCGGGGTTGGCGCCCAACATACTCATGCGCACCGTCGCCATCAGCTCTTTCGACTTTTCTTGCGCGCGCCGCCGTAACATGCTCCTGAGGCCTGACGGCCCTATGCGGCGATTCATCATCATGTCCCGGACTTCAGAATCTCCACCTCGTTTGTGCAGCTTGAAAATAGCTTCTGACGATGTCAGGAAAAGTTTGTACCCGTTGCCACGGGCCATGTACTTAACCTGTGGATCGGTCTGGCCAACGTTCTGCTCGAACGCAAGAGGAAGGGCGGCGAATTTGGCCTGAACACGCTGTTGGGTGGAGGACGCGACGCTCCGCGGGTTGGATGCCCGAGACCAACGCGAAGCCATATCGGTCGCACCGCGATTTCCCGGAGAAACCACAAGCAAAGCGACCGCAACCACGGCGATGCCAGCCATGATGCTAAAGGCACAGATTCGTCGTTTAAGAGCAGATGAATTCGACACGAGGATCCTCCTGTGATGACACCGAAACCCGCTCAGTCACGAAAATGCTCGCAGCGGGCGCGCGATTTATGCTGAAAAACGCATACGTGCTGGACTGTGAGCCGCAAGTTCGAAACCTGCTTATCACTTGTAGTCGCGAGTATAGTCTGGGGGGACGCTCGCGCTGTTAATGCAGTCCGAGATTAACGAGTGAGATACTACCGGGCAAATGTTACAACAATGTTAAAGAAGCCCAATTCCTGACTTCGGCATGAATGGCATCCCTCGAGCGCAGAAGTTATGCAAATACTGTACATTGCGAAGAAATTCTCAATCCATGCATCAACCGAGTCACTGTAGGAGACCTAACGGGAAAGGCGACTACGGCTCTTCCTGCAGAAGTTCGGGCGACGGCACGGTACCGGTCTCTACTTGCTTTTGGCGCGCGGCCCGGCGCTCGTTGTCGATGCGGACCGAGGTCTCCAGTTCCTTTTTGCCTTCTTCCTTGCGCCCCATGTGGAGCAGCATCTGCCCTTTCATATAGTGAATATCGGTGCGAGCAGGATCGAGTTTGTTGGCCGAATCGATGGCGCTAAGGCCTTCCTGATATTTTTGCTCACGCTGATAAATCTTCGCCAGCCCGATGTAAGAAGTCACCAGCCGTGGATCGCGCCGTAGCGCCTCGCGGTAACTCTTCTCGGCGTCATTGTCTTGCTGCAGCAGGGCATAGACATCCCCAAGTTCGTCATAGTTAAAGGCGAGGTCGGGTTCCACCGCAGCGTCTTTCAGAAACTCATCGCGTGCGTGCTCGTAGTCCTGCTTCTTCAAATAGGCCAGGCCCATGTTGAAGTGAACGAAAGTCAATGCGGGATTGGCTTGCGCCGCGGCCTGGAAATCGGCCAAGGCCAGATCATACTGCTCGAGATTCAGATGCGCCTTTCCCATGAATAAATGAAATTCCGGAGAGCCTTCGCCAATCCGAACAAGTTGTGCGGTCGCCTTCTCATCAAGGTCTTTTATCCCTGCGCGATGAGCCGCGATCGAAAGTACGTAGAGATAGCTCAACTGCGTGGATTCCCGCGCCCAGAGCGGCTGGAGCGTGTTCGCGGCGTCGGCCCAGCGTTCGGCGAAAAAGTAGCAGAGACCCAGCAGATGCCGTGGTTGCAGAGCGTCTGGCTGATCCCGGACTACGGACTCGAAAGCAGGTATAGCTTTGCGAAATTCATTTTGACGGTAATAAGCCAATCCAATATTCAGCCGAACTCCCGGCACTTGCGGCATCAGATGTTTAGCCTGCTGCAGCGCTTCCAGCGCCTTTCCCCACTCCTTCCGACGCATGTATACGACGCCCAGATTGGCGTAAGCTCCACCCACTTGCGGGTCAGCCGCCAGAACCTGACGAAAGTCGCGTTCCGCTTCGTCGAGCCGGTTTTGGTTCAGCGCAGCCTGGCCTGCCTGGAAAAGGTGTCTCACGTCGACCACTGCAGAAGTGGCGACCGGCGCTCCATTTGGCCCTGCGGCTGTATTTGCCGGGGACGAGATTTGCGCTGGTAATGACGCCGCTGCGGTGAGCAGCAGCACTGCCAATAGTCCCGATCCCACGTGAGCGCTTGACACTGGATTTACTCTCTGCTGTAGTGTCCGCCAACCTCTGCGATGAATTCAAGCGAGAGGAACGCAGCGCAGGATTTTGCAGTGCGGCACTTCAAGGCAAGGCCTAGATGGTTACGATTCGTGATGTCGCAAAAGAGAGCGGTTTCTCTTCCACCACAGTTTCGATTGTGCTGAATGACGCGCCGCTGGCGCGCTATATCCCACCGGTCACCAAGAAGCGGATTGAGCGCGCAGCTGAAAAGCTGGGATACCGGCCCAACCAGTTTGCCCGTGCCCTGCGCAGCAAACGCAGCCACACCGTCGGCGTAATGGTTTTTGACATGACCGACCCCTACTGCACGCTCGTGCTGCGGGGTATCGAGAATACGCTCTACCAGGCTTCTTACCTGCCGATTCTCACCGATGTGCACAACGAGCGCAGCCGCTTCGAGCGTTACCTCGAGATGTTGCTCGACCGCCGCATCGAAGGCTTGGTTGTTTTGGCGAACTGGCTTTTTCTCGATATCAACTTGCTCGCCGATCTGGAGAAGAGCAGCATCCCGACCGCGATCATCGGCTGCGAACTCAAGGGCGACTCCATGAGTTCGGTCATCGTCGACAATGAAGTCGGCGGATATCTAGCACTCGAGCATCTGATTTCGTTTGGTCATCGCAAAATTGCGTTTATCCGTGGTCCAAGAACCTTGGCTGACAGTTCTCCACGCTGGCGGGGCATCCGCAATTGCGCCAAGGCCTCGGGCGTAGAGCTCGACGCGCGGCTAACCGTGGACTTGCCGGAATCGCGCGATCCTCTTTCCAGCTTTGAGGCAGGTCAGAAACTAACCGAGGATCTGTTGAATCAAAAGCGTCCCTTCACGGCGATTCTCGCCTTCGACGACATGACCGCTTTCGGGGCAATCCGCGCCCTGGGTAAGGCCGGTTTGCACGTGCCGGAGGATTGCTCGGTGATCGGCTTCGACGATGTTGCTCCCTCGGCACTCTGCACTCCACCTCTGACCACGGTGCGGCAGCCCATGGAAGCGATGGGTTCGGGCGCAGTCGGAGTGGTGCTGGAGGGCATTAAGTGCGTGTTGGAAAAGCGCGAAGTCGGCGCCCACCATCGCAAGGTGGCGCCAGAGTTGGTCGTTCGAGAGTCCACCCGCAGCCTGCCTTAGGCCCAATGAAGCGAGAAATCCTATTGAGCCCATCCAAATTGTCTTCTGCCCCTGGCGTTTTTTTCTTGACAGAAGATGCTGCATAAACGCACTATTCATACGTTTTAATAAACTGTTTTCGACAGGCGGAAACGACTGGAAACTTAGGCGCAAGCAAGGTAATTGCGAGACACCCTGAAATACTCGCCATGAGGAGAAGGATTTGGCCATGAAACGTCATTCAATGCTGCAGCGAACCGGACTTCTGGTCGTCATCGTGTTCTTGGGCGCAGTGGCGTGGGCGCAGGATACGGCCTCCATCACCGGCACGGTCACCGACTCCAGCGGCGCCGCGGTCCCCAATGCACAGGTCGAGGTCAAGAACGCGGAGCATGGCATCAGTCGCAGCGCCACAAGCAACGGCAGCGGCGACTTTCTATTTGCCTCGCTGCCGATCGGTTCCTACGATTTAACCGTCACTGCTGGAGGATTTAAGAAGTATGAAGCCCGGGGGATCATCCTGCGCGTCGCGGACAAGGCCCGGGTCAACGTGCCGCTGCAGGTCGGCACGATCACGACAGAAGTTATTGTGGAGGGCGCCGATGTAGCCCAAGTTGAGACCCAGTCCTCTGATCTTGGAAATACTGTGACTGGCAAAGAAATCAGTCAGCTCGAGCTGAACGGCCGGGATTTCACTCAACTGGTAGCGCTTTCTCCGGGCGTTACAGATCAGTCGGGCAATGATGAAGGCGAGCCCGGCGCAACTACCGTGGCTTTCAGCATCAATGGAGGTCGCACCGAGTACAACAATTTCGAAATCGACGGCGGTGACGCACTCGACAATGGCAGCAACCAGACTCTGAATGTCTACCCCAGCATTGACGCCATTGCCGAAGTGAAGGTGCTCACATCGAACTTCGGCGCCCAATATGGGAGAAATGGTTCTGGTACGGTGGAAGTGGAAACCAAGTCCGGCACCAGTTCGTTTCACGGCGATCTTTACGAGTTCTTGCGCAATGACGATTTCAATGCGACGCCAGAATTCGAGACTTCAGTTCCGGAATACAAGAAAAACGATTTTGGATTTACCATCGGCGGTCCGGTGTTTATTCCCGGCCACTACAACACCAACAAGCAGAAGACATTTTTCTTCTGGTCGGAAGAATGGCGTCGCGAGCTAACACCAGCCTCTGGATTCTTTTCCTCGACGCCGGTTCCGACGCTGGCGGAAAGGGGCGGGAACTTCAGCGATCAATGCCCAGCCGCGGGAACACCGTTTCAAACTGCCGACTCTGCATTTACGACGAATTCGTACAATCCAAACTGTCCCACGACCGGTCAGGTTGGCTCTGTTTTTGACCCCGGCTTGGGAACCACCATTCCCCTGTATGCCACCTACCCTGGCAATCAAGTTCCGATCGCAAACCCAACGGTTACCAACGCGCTATTAGCCCTCATCCCCCAACCCAACATCGCATCCGGAGCTGCGGGCGCCGGCGTCCTTGATACGTGGTTTGCGACGCCTACGTTGCCCATGCACTGGCGTCAGGAGTTGTTCAAAATCGACCACAACATTACCGACAAAGTTCGCGCCAGCTTCCGCTACATTCACGATTCGTGGAATGAACAATATCCCGTCCCTCTGTGGACCAACGGCACCACCTTTCCCACTGTACAAACGAATTTCAATAATCCTGGCGTGAGCATGGTGGCGCGCGTCACGGCCAACATTTCTCCGTCACTGCTCAACGAGTTCGTGGCTAGCTATACTACCGACCACATCAGCACAACTTTGACCGGCCCCTGGCAGCGTCCAAGCGATTTTCCAGCGGTCGGACTCTATAACAACGGGTACGGCGGCAAGGTACCCGGCATCAATGTGGCTGGCGGCGAGTTTGGCGGTGGATTCTCCGAGGATCCAGGATACGTACCGCAAGGACCCCTGAACTCAAATCCAACGTTCACTTACCGCGACAACGTAACCAAGATTGTGGGCCCGCATAATCTGCAGTTCGGAGTTTACGTTGTGAATGCGCATAAGAACGAGATTCCGCAACCTCAGTATGGTGTGAACGGACAGCTATTCTTCACCAACACCAGTCCGGTTTCCAGTGGGAACGCCTTCGCCGATCTCTTGCTCGGTAATATCTCCAATTACACCCAGGAGGGCGCGGCGCTGAAGATGCATGAAGAGTACAACATCTACGAGACCTTCTTGCAGGATGACTGGCGCCTTACCAATCGTCTGACGCTGAACTTAGGCGTGCGCATGAGTTTTTTCGGAACCTATCGCGAGAAGAATAATCTTGCCTGGAATTTCGATCCTGCTTTTTATGTTGCCGGCGGAAGCAGCGTAGATCCGGCAACAGGACTCGTGGTTGGCAATCCGTACAATGGATGGGTCGATTGCGGGATAACGCCCGGTGTGCCCACGGGTTGTCTAAAAAATCACTGGTGGAATCCTGCGCCGCGCATTGGATTCGCGTTTGATCCCACCGGCAATGGCAAATGGGCGATTCGCGGCGGATACGGAATTTTCTTCGAGCACACCAACGGCAATGAGTCGAACACCGAGTCCCTGGAGTACGAAAGCAAGAGCACCCCTATCACGAGCATTCCCAATCCACTTTCGGCAGCGAGTTGCGGGGGCGTCACGGGTTATGACTGCCTCAATTCCAGTCTGCTTGGCGCAGCGGGATTAACCACTACTCCCCTTCAATTCGTATCACTGCCAAACAAAGCCACATGGCCTTACATGCAACAGTGGCATTTTGATATTCAGCACGATATCGCAAAGAGTACGGTGGCTACTTTTTCCTATGTGGGCAGCGCCGGCGTGCATCTCACCCGCTCGTACGAATACAACCAGATGTTTCCGGTTCCTGCGAGCCAAAATCCCTACGCACCTGGGCAACCCATCTCGTCTGCGGATTGCGCATCGATCTCAGTCAGCACCACTACTGGGCAGGCCACCGCGACGGCAGTCCCTGGGACCACTACCTTTAGCAATAGTATGACCGGCGGTTGGGCAAATAATCTGGCGGTCGCGTGCGGCAACAATGCAAATTTCTATCGACCTTATCTTGGCGTCGGCGACATCCAGCGTAAAGATCAGACAGGTTCTTCCAACTACAACGCGCTCGAACTCTCATTGCGTCACAACATCGGCGGATTGGAGCTGAACGCTGCTTACACCTACAGTCACTCGATCGATGATTCTTCAGATTACAACGATACGGGGTTTGTAAACTCCTACGATCTCAACGCTTACCGCGCCAGCTCCAACTTCGACATTCGCCATAACGTTACCATTGCTTATGTTTATGATGAGCCATTTTTTAAGGGCAAAGGATTAACCCACATGTTGTTGGGCGGATGGCAATGGTCGGGCATTACGCTGATTCAAAGCGGGACGCCGTTTAGCATTTACAACGAGGGATTTAATGCGACCTCGGACAACGCTGGGGTCGGTAATGGGTTTTCTACGGCAGGTTCTTATCCCGATCTCGTCGGCAACCCCCATCAGGGTGCTTCCGCCAGCCCCCTTGCCGGCCCCCTCTCCGGATTTGGGCCTTTACTTTTTAACCCCGGAGCTTTTGCACTACCAACTGGGTTAACTTTCGGCGATGCAGGTAGAAATATCTTGCGTAACCCGTGGCGCACGAACTTCGACATGGCGCTCCTCAAACACTTTCCTGTCACGGAGAGTAAATATTTTGAGTTCCGCGCAGAAGCCTTTAACGTCTTCAATCATGTGGAATACAACTGGCTTGGCGGGGACGCTGGATCGGCGGCAGACAATGCCGGACGGGGGACAGTCTCCAACGAAATTGCCTGCTACGGGCCGGCAGCCCCGTATTCTGCCGGCGACGCATCCTGTGCGGGCAACGCTTATTTGCGATCGGCGGGAACGCACCTGCCACGCATCATGCAATTGGCGCTGAAGTTCATTTTCTAGATCTTGCCGAATCAACGACGTCCCGGTTTCGGAAAGCCGGGACGGTCTGGCACAACAATACTCATCCCACCTGCACCTGTTGCGGCGCTGTCACGGCCTCGAGTGCATGCTCCAAATCAGCGATCAAATCATCCGCATTCTCAATTCCCACCGAGAGCCGGATCATCTGCTCGGTCACTCCCATCTTGGCGCGTTCTGCGGCGGGAATCATGGCATGCGACGTCAGCACAGGGATCGATGCCAGCGATTCGACTCCGCCAAGGCTCGGCGCCAGCGAGAATAGCCTCAGGGCCTCACTAACGCGCCGCGCGTCCTCGCCGGAGCCTTCCACCTCAAAACTCACCATACCTCCGCCCCCGCTCATCTGCTCACGTGCTACGGCATACTGCGGATGGTTCCTGAGAAAAGGATAGTGCACACTTCGAACCTTGCCATGCTCCGCCAGGAATTCCGCGACACGCTGCGCGTTTGCGTTCTGCCGCGCCACGCGCACTGCCAACGTCTTCAGCCCGCGGACCAGCATCCACGAGGCGTGAGGGTCCATGCAATTGCCCAGGGTCGTGCGTGTCTCCCAGATTCGTTCGATCAATTCGTGGCTTCCTGCGACCACCCCGCAAATCAGATCGGTATGCCCAGCCAGGTACTTCGTTCCTGAATGCATGATCAAGTCAATGCCGAAGTGTGCGGGGTGCTGGTTGATCGGCGTGCCAAAGGTTGCGTCAATCATGCTGAGGAGCTTGTGCTGCTTCGCCAGCGCTGCCGCCTTCTTGAAGTCGACCACGCGCAAAGTAGGGTTGGTTGGCGACTCCAGATAAAGCAGTTTTGTATTAGGACGGATGGCCCGCGCGTGTTGCTCATAGTCAACCGTATCCACGAATGTGGTCTCAATCCCCATCTTTGGCAGCCATTGCGAGAGAAACTTATTCGCGCCGCCATAGATGTCGCGCTGAGCCACCACATGGTCGCCGCTCTTGAGCAGAGCCATCAGCGTGGTCGTAATCGCGCCCATGCCCGAAGCGAATGTCAGCGCCACATCTACGCCTTCGAGTTCTGCAATTGTCTTTTCCGCAACTGTATTTGTCGGATTGCCGTACCGCGTATAAAAATGATCGGTGTGCGTGGCCCGCAGCTCTTCTTCATTGTCGGTAACTTCGAAGGTGGAAGTCTGATAGATCGGTGTGGCCAGTGGACCGTTTTTCTTGTCCAGATCTGCCGCGCCGCGCACGGCTTTCGTCTCGGATTGATAGTGCCGTTTCATGGAGTCCTCGCTCCTCCAGACTAATTGCGTGGCCGAACTCCGGCAAGCAGGCAATACACTGCATACCGTTTATAATGCCTGATTCATGAATCTGGGCCTGAAAGACCGTGTTGCTCTGGTTGCGGCTTCCAGTCAGGGCATTGGCCGCGCCACGGCCGAAGCCTTTGCAGCTGAGGGCTGCCGCGTCGCCATGTGCGCCCGCAATCCGCAAACCTTGCACGCCGCCGCGGAACAGATCAGGAGGCAGCACAACATCGAGGTTATAGCGGAGGCCTTCGATGTTACCGACGCCGCGGCCGTTGGCCGCTTCGTAGCTTCCGTAGCGAAGAAATTCGGAGGCGTGGATATCTGCGTCACGAATGCTGGTGGCCCTCCCGCCAAAGGCTTTCTCGCCGCCAGCCTAGAGGAATGGCAACGTGCCCTCGAACTGAACTTTCTCAGCAGCGTGTATTTTGCGCGCGAGGTTATTCCGCACATGCAGCGGAAGTGCTGGGGGCGCATCATTACGCTTACCTCGATTACTACCAAGCAGCCCGTAACGGATCTGGTGCTCTCGAATGCCGTGCGGGCCGCGGTCGTCGGTTTGGTCAAGAGCCTGGCGAATGAGTTCGGCAAGGACGGCATTCTGGTGAATAACGTCGGTCCCGGTTTTACCGCAACCGACCGGCTCAAGGAGTTGGCCAGGGCGCGCTCCTCGGCCTCAGGAAAAAGCGAGCAGGAGATTTTCGAGGGCTGGTCCGCCGATGCTCCGCTGAAGCGCTTGGGCGATCCTCGCGAAGTAGCGGAAGCCATCGTCTGGCTTGCGTCTGAACGCGCGTCGTACATCACTGGTCAAACCATCCTGGTGGATGGCGGCATGTATAAAGGCCTATAGATTTGTTGGAGAGTGCATGCGATCGATAGCATCCCGGATGTCGGTTATGAGCGGCGAAGGCGCGTTGTCCGTCTTCACCCGAGCTAAGGAACTCGAAAGCCAGGGGCGTTCCATCATACATCTTGAGCTTGGCGAACCTGATTTCCATCCCGGTCCGTCGGTGATAGAGTCCGCAGCGAAGGCCCTCGCCGAAGGTAAAGACCGCTACTGCGCAGTGGCCGGACTTCCTGCGCTCCGCGAGGAGGTCGCCGTCTACCTGCAGCGCACTCGCAAGATCAGTGTCTCTGGAGCTAACATCGTGATTGCCCCGGGTTGTAAAGCCGCGCTGTTCTTCGCCATGATGGCGCTGCTTGAGCCGGGTGATGAAGTTCTCTATCCTGACCCCGGTTTTCCTGGCTATCCTTCGATCGCGCTCGGTCTGGGCGCGGTGCCCGTGCCCTTCGAGCTGTCGTCACGCAACCATTTCCAGCCCGACCTGTCCGAAATCGCCGATAAAATTACGCGCCGCACGCGCATCCTGATTACGAACTCGCCCGGCAATCCCACCGGCACTGTTTATACCGACGCCGTGCAGTGTGGACTGGCGGAACTCGCCGTTAAGCACGACCTCTGGGTTCTCTCCGATGAAATCTACGCACGCATCATCTATGGCGGCGAGTATCTCTCCATGCTGCGCTACCCTGGCATGGCGGACCGCACGCTGATCATAGACGGCTTCTCCAAGAGTTTTGCAATGACGGGATGGCGCCTTGGATATACGGTTGCGCCGCCTGAGGTCGCGGCTGCACTCTCGATGATGGCGATCAATAGCTACACCTGTGTCGCCGAATTCACGCAATATGCCGCCATTGATGCACTGCGCGATCGCGAAGAAAATACGCCACGCATGGTCGCCGAGTTCGCTCGCCGGCGGGAACAGTTTGTTGATGAACTGAACATGGTTCCCGGATTTCGCTGCCAACCTCCCCAGGGCGCTTTCTATGCCTGGGTCGATATTCGCGGTACCGGCACGAGCGCCGAGGAAGTGTGCCGCATTGTGCTGGAGGAGGCTGGCGTTGCGGCCATCCCGGGCGCGGCATTTGGTCCCTCCGGCAAGGACTTCGTACGATTTTCCTTTGCTTCATCCGTAGCAAATCTGAAAGAGGCTGCTGCCCGCGTGATGAAAGTTTCAGCGGCCTGGCAGGGAACTCTGGTCGGAAGATAGACGATATCCGTCGTCGAGAATGATTTCACCGTCGAGAAGGAACCGTGCACATGAGAAAACTTCTTTTATTTGTTGTGTCTATATTCAGCGCCGTGGGTCTGAGCACTTTGTCGAACGCTCAGGCCCGTCCGCTTCCCGGTCCTGACGTACAGCAGATCTACCAGCGTCTTCTGCCGCAGATCGATAAGATTCCCGCCTTCGACCATCACGCGCACCCTGGCTTCTCCGACGATCCCGACGTGGACGCCATGGCCGCGCCTCCCGAGGCCAGCGAAGCCCTGCGCACGCGCGATGATAATCCGGAACTGGTTGCCGCGGCCAAAGCTCTGTTCGGATATCCCTACGCTGATCTCTCGCCGGATCATGCTAAGTGGCTGGTCGCGAAAAAAGCGGAGCTGAAGAAGCAGAATCCCGGCACGGCGTACTTCAACATGATTCTCGACAAAATCAACACGGAAAGTTCCGTCGCCAATCGAGCCATGATGGCGGACTACCTCGATGCCAAGCGTTTTCCCTGGGTATTCTTCGCCGACTCTTTCATGTGGCCCTTCAACAACCAGCGCGAGACCGCGCGCAATCCCGACGAAGGGGTCTATATTCCGCTACAGGAAAAAATGCTGCGCCGCTGGATGCAGCAGGAAAACGTGACCAAGTTGCCTTCTGATCTCGACGGCTATTTGAAATTCATCAGCCAGGTCCTGGAAGACAACCGCGGCAAGGGCGGCATCGCCATGAAGTTTGAGGTTGCCTACTTCCGGCCGACGACTTTCGGCGATCCTACCCGGGACCAGGCAGCAGACCTTTATTCTCGCTATGTCACGGGAGGGATTCCCAGCGAGAAGGAATACCGCTCCTTTCAGGATTACATCTTCCGCTATCTCGTCCTGGAAGGCGGCCGGTTACATCTTCCCGTGCACATTCATACGGCCGTCGGCATCGGCGACTACTTCAACTTGTCCCAGAGCAACATCATGAATCTGGAAAGCGTGCTGCGCGATCCTCGTTACCGCAATACAACGTTCGTCATGATTCACGGTGGATATCCACTGGAGCGAGAAGCCGTGTGGCTCGCCGCGATGAAGAATGTCTATCTGGATTCTTCATTCGGCGAGCTTGCTCAATACCCCTCCGCCTTCAAAGACACACTCAAAATGTGGCTGGAAACTTTCCCCGACAAGATCACCTTTGGCACCGACTGTTTCCCGTACAATGATGTTTTGGGCGCGGAAGAGAGTTACTGGCTTGGGGCCGAGTCGTCGCGCACCGCGCTGGCCGCGGCGCTGGCCGAGATGATCTCGGAAAATGAAGTCAGCGAGGCCCGAGCCCTCGAGTTGGCCCACGCGTATTTGCACGACAATGCAGTGAAGTTGTACGAAGGCAGGGTTCACTAACCGAAGCTGTGCATTTCAGAGAAAACACGAGTGCGAATCGAATGGCGACAAAAGTGAAATCCAAGACTGCAGCTGGCAGAAAAACTAAGAACGCGAAATCCCACTCGCGCGCGCAACGTGCCGTTACCAAGCACGCGGCCAGCAAGGCGTCGTTGCAATACGTCCCTTGGCGCACGATTCCGCTGGAGGATCTGAACCCGCTGTTGCAGCGGCAGTTCGTCGTCGGCCAGGAAATTATGTTGGCGCGGGTGTTACTCAAAAAGGGATGCATCGTCCCCGAGCATAGCCATCATAATGAACAGCTGACGTACATTCTGGACGGCGCTCTGAAATTCTGGATCGACGGCAAAGAAATCGTCGTCCACGCGGGCGAAGTGCTCTGCATTCCGGCGAACATGCCACACAAGGCCGAGGCACTGGAAGACACGGTAGACCTAGATGTATTTACTCCCCCGCGCGCCGATTGGATTAATAAAAGCGATCAATATTTGCGGGGCGCGAAATAACCCGCCACTCCATGCCGCTCTCCGCCACTCCTGATCGCGACTCGCATAAACAAGATCCTCAGCCAGGGTCGCCGAAGATAACGTTTAATTTCCGCTGTATCGGCTGCGATTCGGTGACCGCGAAGGCCGCCCAGGATTTTCGTTGCTCGCAGTGCAGCAATCTCCTCGAAATTAGTGACCCTTCCTGGAATTCATCCGGCCTAAGCGCCTCCAGATTGAAGACCCTATGGAGGGAACGCCGTTCTTCCAACACAGCGCTTGACCTCAGCGGCGTTTGGCGATTCCGCGAGCTGCTGCCTATGCCGGAATCCGAGCAGGATTTGGTCAGCCTGCGCGAAGGCAACACTCCACTCTACGAACTTCCGCAATCGTCGCGCCGCACTGGCGTTCCGCGACTCTACGCGAAACATCAAGGGATGAACCCCACCGGTTCGTTCAAAGATACAGGCATGACAGTCGCCTCCACCTTCGCGCGACAGGCTGGATACCGCTGGGTGGCGTGTGCGTCTACGGGGAACACATCGGCATCCATGGCCGCCTACGCGGCGCGTGGAGGTATGCGCAGCGTCGTCCTCGTGCCGGAAGGAAAGATTTCCTGGAGCAAACTGTCGCAGGCGCTCGATTACGGCGCCCTCACCTGCCAGCTTCGCACGGACTTCGACGGCTGTCTTCGCCTGCTTCAGGAACTTGTGCGCCGCGCCCCTGTCTATCAACTAAATTCTATCAACCCGTTTCGCCTCGAAGGGCAGAAGACTCTCGCGTTTGAATTGCTGGAGCAGCTTGACTGGCAACCGCCCGACCACATAATCGTCCCCGGTGGCAATCTGGGCAACAGTTCGGCCATCGGCAAAGCCTTGCTGGAAATGCGAGAGATCGAACTCATTTCGCGTCTGCCGAAGTTGTCCGTGATCCAGGCCGAAGGCGCCAATGCTTTGGTTCGCACGTTACGCGAGGCAGGAGGGAAGCAGTTGGTCCGGGTGCAGGCGGAGACCCGCGCCACCGCGATCCGAATCGGCAATCCAGCTTCGTGGGAAAAGGCAGTGAAAGTAATTCAAGCCACTGGCGGAGCCTGTGAGCAGGTTAGCGAGGTCGAGATCGCGCAGGCCAAAGCGGAAATCGGAGCGGAAGGAATTGGCTGCGAACCCGCATCGGCCGTAACCTTAGCCGGCTTGAAGAAATTCGTGCGATCAGGATTTGTGAAGCCTGATGAATCTGCGGTGCTGGTTCTGACCGGAAACCTGCTCAAGGATCCGGACTTCACCATGGAATTCCATCGCGGCGATCTTTTTTCGGGCACTGAGCATAAGAGCAACAGCGACTTGTTGAACCCCTTGCGCCATCCTCCCGTTGTCCTCGATGCGACGTTGGAAGCCGTAATTCAAACCTTGGAACGGGCGGAGCGATCCGATCCCCTGCACCCGAATGCCTAGCAAGAAAAGAACGTATCCCTCCGCATTGCATTTGGCTCTTCCGGCAACCTCGGCCAATCTGGGGCCGGCTTTCGATGCCGCCGCTCTGGCCATGGACCTCTACATCACGATCGATGCGCGGCCCGCGCCTGACTTTTCGATTCGTGCCACGGGACGGGATCCGGGGATCTGCCAGGAGTTGGAGAATCACCTGATTCTCACCACCTACCGCGAGATTCTCCAAAGCCGGGGAAAGGAACTTATTCCGCTGGCTCTTCGCATCAGGAATGAGATTCCGATTGGGAAAGGCTGCGGCTCTTCAGCTGCGGCGCGGTTGGCCGGGATTGCGTTGGCCAATCACTTCGGTCGAATGCGTTGGACCGACTCTCAGATCATCGGTGAAGCGTCTCGCCGCGAGCAGCATCCCGATAACGCTTCCGCTTGTTGGATGGGAGGTCTCACGGTGGCGCGCATGTCGGGCGAAGCCGAGGCGCAAGTGGTGAGTATTCAGCCGAAAGGGAAGTGGCCGCTGCTACTTGCCGTGCCCGATCAGGCTCTATCCACGAAAGAAGCCCGGCGCGCTCTCCCCGAGCAGTACTCGCGCGCGGATGCCGTCGTCAACATCCAGAACTCGATGCTCCTGCTGGCCGCCTTCATGCAGGGACGCCACGACTTGCTCGCGTCGGCGCTCGAAGACCGCATCCATCAGCCTTATCGCGCCCCGCTTTGCCCGCTGCTGCCTTGCCTGCAGGAATTGACCGAGAAGCCCGGGATTCTCGGCTCGGCCCTGAGCGGAGCCGGTCCGTCGGTCGTGGTTTTCCTGGATCCTCGCGTGTCGGCGCAGAAAACGAGAAAGCTTGTCGCCTCCCATATTGCTGCCAAAGGATTCTCCGCAGAACTCCTTCTGACATCCATCACCCCGCGTGGCGCGCGCCGCTAGACCTCCGCCGCCAAGCCGCAACTGACCAAACGCACACCATCTTAGCGGCTCGCCGGTGGCACGATGCCGTTCATGCGCAGATACACCACCATCTGCCCGTAGTGGTCGAAACAGTGCGCCGCTACGCTAGTTGCCATGCTGAGGCGCGTGATGGACCCTTCACCGAACGGGCTCTTCAGCGGCTCCACCAGATTCTTCTCGTTAATGGTCTGAATCGCCTTATGCACATAGGTGAATGAGTCCTTCAGGTAAGTAAGGATTTCGGCTTTTGTTTTCACCGAAGCCGGCCCGGATTCATCGCCAACATCCACCGGAGGCTTTTCGCTCAATATGGCCGCGCCAAAAATATAGTTCACCGCCGCGACATGCTTTATTTGCTCACTATAAGTGCGCACTCCTTTGAACTCGCCATTCGTCGGTGCGAATCCGAATTTGTCTTCCGGCATCGCGTCTGCCGCCGGAACAAACTCATGCTCGACATTGGTTACGCTTCGGTCCAAGACCTGGGTCACGGTCCGATGCTCGTCCTTCGCCTTCATTCCCTGGGCTGCACTGAGAACGGCCAGCGCAAGAATTGAAAATGCAAGACAGCTTAACCTCTTCTTTATATTCATAAAGATTCCTCTCGTTTTGAATCTAACGTAAACGGCCACTGCTGACTTCTCCTGGCCCTGATCATGTAAATCGCCAAGCCCGCCAACAGTATCACCACCGCATACCTTATTTCTTTCTGCCAGTTCGCTCGATTGAACAGAATAAAGATAAACCCCGCGATCGCGACAAGCGCCGGCACGGGATACAGCCACATGCGGAAGGGACGCACCACGTCCGGTCGCGTCACTCGGAACACCATCAATCCAATCGCCTGTACCAGGAACTGCAGAATTAAGCGAATCACCACCAAAGCCGCGATCGCGTCCCTAAGCCGCAGGAAGCAGAAAGCTGCCGCTACCACTCCGAGTGACAGTAGCGAAACATGCGGGAAGCGGTACACGGGATGCACCTTGGCAAATGCCTTGAAATAGTTCCCGTCGAGCGCCGCTGCATACGGAACCCGCGAATACCCCAGCATGAGCGAGAAGACCGAGGCGAAGGCGGTCACCATTACGAGCCCCGTCACCAACCGCGCCGCCCATGGCCCATAAATCCTCTGCATAAACAATGACACAACATACAATCCGCTGTTGCTCTGTCCCGCCTGGAGCATCTCCCGCCAGGGAACCACGGCCAGAATGCACAAGTTCATCAGGAGATATAGACAGGCCACGATCAGAATGGAGAGCAGGAGAGCTCGGGGAATGTTCCGCGTCGGATCTTTTATTTCATCGCCCAGGTAACAAACATTGTAGTAGCCCCAGTAATCATAAGTGGCCACCAGGAGGGCTCCGCCTAACCCGGTAAAGAACCCGCGCGAAAGAGTGAATGCGCCGGGCGGGAAATCAAACGCCCGAGCCGCGTTGAAGTGCGTCAGTCCGGCGAAAATAATCCATCCGATCGTTCCCATCACGCCCAACCACAATACCTCCGAGAGGCGGCCAATCACTGTGATCTGCCGATAGAGCAGCAACACCGTGAAGAAGCAGATGATGACCGCGAGAGCAGTTCCCGGCGTCACTACCCAACTCACCTGCAGTGGTCCAGCCCATGGGATGGGTAACGCCGCGCTGTGTGCGGCGTAGACCGTTTCCAGGCCGGGCCAATAATAGGCAGCGTAGCCTGCCAGGCCGATACATCCAGTGGCAATCGAAAGCGGCGCGCTGAAGGAAAGCTGCCAGATAAACAGAAACGAAATCAGCCGCCCCCATTTTCGGGGCCCGTAGATCTCGTTCAGATAGCGATAGGGTCCGCCCGACCCCGGCAGCGCTGCGCCCAGTTCCGCAGACACCAGTCCATCGCACACGGCCAACAACGCTCCCACCACCCATCCCAACATGGCCTGAGGACCGCCCATCGCGCTCAACACCAGCGGCATGGTGATGAACGGTCCCACCCCGATCATGTCGATCATGTTGAGCGCGGTCGCGCTCCCCAGTCCCATGCCGCGGATCAAGCCGTGCGAATTCGAATCGGTTTGAGAGGGAGACTGCATCTTTTCGGTAAGACCGGTACCGTCACTGCAGCTATGGAAGAAGCAACACCCTGCCGCTGACTTGCCGCTTTTCAAAGGCCGCATGTGCCTGCGCGGCGTCTGCCAGCGGATATGTGCGATCAATCCGGATAGAAATTTTTCCCTGTTTTAGCCAGTCCACTAGTTGCTCAACATAGTGGGGATATTCCTTGAAATAAGGGCTTCCGTTCGTGCGAGTCAGAAACAACGATCCCTTTTCCTGCAGGGTCATAAGGTCAAATGGAGGCACGTACCCGCTGGACTGGCCGTAGATCACGAGATATCCTCCGGGAGCCAAGCTATTGAGGCTGGCCTCGAATGTATCTTTACCGACTCCGTCGTAAACAACGTTCACTCCGCGTCCGTCCGTGATTCGCCTTGCTTCCTTGGCAATATCAATCTCTGTTGAAATGATGATTTCGTCGGCCCCCGCGTCTTTGACAAACTGGGCTTTTTCCCTGGACGAGGTAACGCCAATCACTCGACCCCCGCGCATCTTGGCCATCTGACAAAGCAGGAGTCCGATCCCTCCAGCCGCGGCATGGATCAGACACCAATCTCGTTGTTTTACCGGATAGGCGAAATGCGTGAACACGTAAGCCAGAAACCCCTGATTCATGCCCGCGGCCGCTTGCTGGATTCCAATCCCGTCGGGGACTGGAGTGAGCCATGCCGCCGGGGCGAGAGCGTGCGTGGCATACGAATCTCCCACGAAGACAACGCGGACTCCTACCTTGATATTGTCAACCCCGGGACCCAGTTCCTCGACGACCCCAACGCCCTGACTACCTAAAGTCGCTGGCAGATCCGGTTCGCTCTCGCGGCCGCGCCGGTAGAACGCTTGTCCGACAAGTTCACCGCGGCGCTTCTGCACATCGAGAAAGTTAAGGCTAGCCGCTTCGACTCGTATCAACACCTGTCCGGGACCGGGAGTCGGTGTCGGAAGTTCTTCCCACTGCATGACATCCGTACCACCATAGGAATGAATGCGAATCGCGCGCATTATTTCTCGTTTGTCCTTTCCGACTGGTCTTCGGCAACCGTCTACCGCTTCTCATGCCCGGCGCACAACAGATTCACAAACAGCCGCACCGCTCCCGGTACTCCCGCCGGCAGCTGACGGAAGAAGGCGTATCCCGTATAGATATACGTCCCCTTGCCATACTTTGCCTGCAACAGTCCGCCCTTCTGCGCGTCCTCGCCTGGGTCATGGCAGGATAACAGTGGTTTGAAATGATCGTCCCACTTATCCATGAAGTAGAGCCCGCGTTCCTGTACCCAGCCATCAAAATCGCGTGCCGTGATCGCATTCGGAGAGTGAAACACTTCATCATCAGGCGCCAGAATCTCAACGGGAGCTTCTTCCACCGAAACCCGTGCGCGGCTCAACTCAGACGGATACGGCGTGAAATGTCCGCTATTAAAATCTCCGACGCCGGTGTTGTACTGCACCACCAGTGTTCCACCGCCAGAAACGTAATCAAGCAGCTTCTTGTTATTCGCCGCCACATCTTTCTGCGTATCGTAAGCGCGAATTCCCAGCACGATCGTTCCGTACCCGTTGAGGTCTTCGCTCGCAAGTTTCTCCGGAGAAATTAGGGTTACGTTCATTCCCACCTGCTCCAGCACGGTGGGAATATCGTCGCCCGCGCCCATGATATAGCCGATCTTCAAATCATGCGGCGCCTTCACGTCGACGATACTCACCCTCTGCACCGCGGGCTGATAGTAGTAGAAGCTGCCGAGATCCTCGCGAGTCACCAGCGTGTAGCCTTCGCTGAGCTTCTCGCCATCCGCCTCCAGCACGGCGCGCACCCGCGCTCGACTTTCCTGCAGACCGGCGGGGAACACCTTGAACTCAAAGTCTTGTTTTTCTCCGCGCTGTTTGAACTCGACGGCCGCTTGCGCCGGCTCCGATCGCCAACCAACAGGCAACTCCAACCGCAACGTGCCTCGAGTATCGCGCGTAAGGTTGCTGGTGACGCCCACCTTTACCGTCGAAGTGCTGCCGTTATGCGTCGAGATCACCTGGGTACCCGGCTCTAGAGCCACAGAAAATGCCGGGACCACGGCCAGCGGACGTGCTCGTTCAATCCCCTCATCATCCACGAATCGCGCTACAACGGTCGCGCCAATGCCGTTCTTTCCCGGTGCTCCGCCCGTATTCGCCACCGAATACTCCACCCGCGCTCGCAGGGCAGGCGGCGGAAAGGGCAGCGTCGCGTATGTTTCGTTGTCGATGTGATTAATACTGTCCGCTTCAGGATTTTCGCGATGCCAGTAGGGCCGGGTATATTCCGGATTATTGGGCACATGCAATCGAAAGACGGCGCTGATATCCTCTCCCGGTTTGATCGCGACCCGTCTGGTCTTGTCGGAAATCGTCCCCCACCCTTCGGGCACTTCCACTTTCACGCCATCAATGGAGACTGGTTGGTTCGAGCCGTTATGAAAGTTCACTGCGACCAGAAATTCCTGTCCGGGCGAAACTGTGGTCAGCGCGTCGGATTCCTTTTTCGGCGCCTCCTTCACAGGCTCACCATCCGATCCCACGCGAGTAACCACTGTTGCCTCCACCGTTACTTGCAGGGCATCATTGAGCGCCGTCTCCGCCTGCTCGCGCTTCTCCCCGAGTCGCGTCAGCAGGTCGGCCTTAACGCCAGCATCTACATTGGCTTGGTCTACCTCGCCGTACACCCGCTTTAATTCGGCCACAATGTCGATGAGAGGCTTGGCGGCCGCAGCGAGGTCATTCGCTTTCGCACTGCGGTCCGCTTTCGTAACGTTGTTGGCGACTTCCGTCAAGTCGCGGTGCAACTGTGGAAGCTTCGATTCTTCCGCCCCCAACCTCGCAGTCAGCCCCGGCAGGGTGGTATCGAGCCCATCGAAAAAATCCTTTTCGTGCCCATCTTTATCGAGCTTCGCTGGATGCACGGAATCGACCAGCTTGTAAAAAGTGAAGCGATCTCCTGGCTCGACGTTCCAATTCGCCGCCCCTTGCGAAAGCTGATGCCGCAGGCCTTGCATGGCGAATTGTACATACGACATTCCCAAGTCAGGGCTGGGCTCGCCAGTATTCAGTTTCACCGTCCAGTTCGCGTCGGGACAGGTCATCGCCCCAAAGCCACACACATTGCCGATATACAGCTTTTGCGCCTGCCACGGTTGAAGGCCCTGCGCGACCTGGTCGGGAAAGCGTTTCGGATCGGCCGCAGCGTGGAACGCTTCTTGTGTCAGGATGCTCGAAGCTTGATGGTGACCATGTCCATCGCGCTCGGTGCCGGAAAACCGCGCCACCAGTACGTCTGGACGGAAAGTCCGAATGACGCGCACCATATCCGCCAGCGCCACGTCGTGTCCGCCCCACTTCGAAAAGGTCTCATCTGCACTCTTTGAGAAGCCGAAATCGGCCACGCGCGAAAATCGTTCCTGCACTCCGTAATATTCGTCCGCCGCTAGCAGCTCCAGCGTTCGAAGTACCCCCAGCACATCCGACAAATTGCTGCCCACCTTGTTCTGCCCGCCTTCACCACGATTCAGCGTCATCAACAGAACGCTCGCGCCGCGGCCACGCGACTCCAATGTCAGCATTCCCCCATCTTCATCATCCGGATGCGCCACCGTTTGCATCAGGGCCGCTGTCGTGCCCAAGCGACGCAGCGTCATTCGCAGGCCGGGAAGTCCCTGATCTTGGGGAAGCTCAGCAGGTGATCCCTGGTAAGGAAGTTGCTGGAAGTTTGTGATCTGGGTTTCGTGAATCGTATGGCGATTCTCCCCGTTGACGGCCAGGGCGATCGGGTGTGGCGACATCTCTCCGGTTCGTTGCGACGAAGCCAGCAGAACGGAAATCGGGAACAAGAAGGCTATAAAAAACGCTCGGAGGACTGACATTTGAACCGAGGGCTGGATTGGCCGCTGCGAGCGGTCCGGGAGATGGTTGCGTTCCGGGAAGTTCACCCTACAAGGATGGGGCCTACCCCTGCTTCGACGCAAATTCTTTCCCCGTATGCACGAAGCAGCCAACCTGGAAACCAAGACCTGGGAAAGGATCCCTTACTGCGCTTGGCCTTCCTTCAACGTCTCCTGGCAGGTGCTTGCCGCTGTCAGCACCTCATTGAAAGCCGTTTCCTTCCGCAAATCCTTGAGTAGCGGATCTTCCAACAGAGCGGAATACGCGCAGTAATTCTGTTGTACGGCTGCCTTCAACAGGCGCAATGCGGCATCCTTTTGCCCGCAGTAGGCCATCAGCGCTCCTACGTGATACCACGCCTCCGGATCCGCTTCAGTCATTACTGACGCTTCTTCATCCCGCACAATCCTATCCATATCGCCCGGCCGCTGAGGCTGCGTGCACGCCACCAGCAATTCTCGATGGTAAGTAGGGGACTTCGCCACGTTCCTGGCCGCCTCCCGGGCCTGGGCCAGATTTCCAGCAGCCAGATAGACATAAGGCGTTGCCCAGGCTGCCCACTCCGAGCCTGCGTCCAGGTGCACAAAGTCCATGGCGCGGTCTGTCTGGCCGAGTTCCATAAACGCCCACGCACAAGATCGGAAAGTGAAGTTCCCGGGATCCAAAGATCGCGCCGTGTTGCACTCCTGCGTCGCCTTCTCCTGCATGCCGGCATAACGCAGTACATAGCTGAGTGCGAAGTGCGCGTCTCCGCTTTGCGGCCTGCGCCGCACCAGATCCGTAGCCGCGTCGTAGGCTCGGCCCAGTTCGCCCCGTTCCACGCGGTTGACAATCAGGTTGCTGGCTGCCGCTACCCGGTTCGGATCCAACGCCAGTGCCCGTTCATAGGCGGCATTCGAGCGCTGGAACATCGACTCGCCGCCTCCGCCATAGAGCGAATCAAAGTAATATCGCTGTCCTAGCGCTTCCCACGCGGGAGCATAGCTCCGGTCTTCTCCTACCACGTGTTCGAGTACTGCAATGGCGTCCTTGTTCGGTCCAGGATCATGCGGCAAAGCAAGACTGTGCAAGTAGAGGTCGTAGGCTTCCTGGCTCTGGGGGCGCGAGGCCGCGCTCAATGCACCCGCGGCCACTCCCAGCGCTGGCAGCAAACCTTGCTGCACTTGCGTGCTCAACTGCGACTGCAGAGAAATCAAATCGTTCACCGAAGCGGTTGCTGTCCCTTGCCACAATAAGCGATCATTGCCCACGTCGATCGCCTCCAGTGTCACCGTCAGCTGTTCCCCTTGCCGCAGGAAATGTCCGGTGAGCAGGCGACCGACGCGCAGTTGCTGCCCCACCTTGTGCGGATCAAGATCCAGTTCCACATACTTGCGCGTCACCGACGAGGGTCGCACCTCGAGCGACCGGGAATAGCTCAACACGCTAGTCAACTCGTCGGCCAGGGCAAAGCGCAGGTAGTCTACGCTGACGTCGCCATTCATGTTCTGCAGCGGAAGCACCGCGATCGCGTCCTTCAGTTCGGCATTGGCCACCTCCCGGTGCTTCAGCCAGTAGGCGCCCACGGCCGCCAACACGGTGAAGAGCAAGGCCAGCGTTCCCAGCAAAAGCCAGAACTGCCAGCGGCTTCCCTTATGGCCAAATGTCTTGCTCGTTACCCGCAGCTTTTTGGTTTGCAGGCCACTTTTTACCATGCCGGATTCAGTCTGATGCTTCAGCACCTGCAGGTCGGCTTTCATCTGCGTGGCGCTCTGGTACCGCTCTTTGCGGTCCTTCTCCATCGCCTTGCCGATGATGCCTTCCAGCTCTACCGGTACCTTCGGATTCAGTTCTGCCGGGGGAACTGGCTTCTCGTGCAGCACCGCATCCAGCGTCATCAGGGAATTCTTGCCGGTGAAGGGCTTCTTTCCGGTCGACATTTCATACATGACGACGCCGAATGAAAACAGGTCGCTGCGGAAGTCGATTTCTTCACTGCGCGCCTGCTCCGGCGACATGTAAACCGCCGTCCCAGGAATCACCCCCACCGCGGTTAGCGAATTGTCCGCCGCCGCTCCGTCGCTGTCGGTTCCGACGTTGTGCACCAGCTTGGCCAGACCAAAATCCAATACCTTTACTTGACCAGTCGGGGTCAGGAAAATGTTTGCTGGCTTGATATCCCGATGCACAATTCCCTTGGCATGCGACGCTGCCAAGGCATCTGCCACCTGAATACTGATGTCAAGCAGCTTTTCTGTCTCAATAGGATGGCCGGAGATGCATTGCTTCAGGCTTTCGCCCTCCAGTTTCTCCATCACAATGAAGGGATGCCCGCCGTTATCTTCGATACCGTGGATCGTGCAGATGTTGGGATGATTCAGTAGCGACGCCGCCCTCGCCTCTCGACCGAATCGTTCCAGCGATTTGGGGTCGCCTACCAGATTTTCCGGAATGAACTTCAGTGCGACATGCCGCCCCAGCTTCAGGTCCTCGGCCTCGTACACCACGCCCATACCACCGCCCCCAAGCTTGCCCAGGATGCGATAGTGGGACACTGTCTGACCGATCATGAAAACACGACACTCCCGACCGCGGTAATGTTAGGCCCCGCCAGTGATCTGGGTCAACTGGAAGCGAGCCGAGATAGATTTGGATGCGGCGTTGTGCTAGTCAGGCAGCCAGTTCCAAATCGAGTTTGTTTCCCGAAGTGACAACTGAGCTGCCCTTCTGTGCGGGCGAATCGCGCTGAGCGGTCTCAACGACGACTATTATGAATCCAGCAACCCCGAAAAAACCGGGGTAGCTCTTATGGCGCAAGAATTCAGAACTTCCTCTCTCGAGCTGCAAAACGCGATCCGTGCCCGTGCCGAGGAACTCTACCGGCAAGGTGGAGGTGCGGAGGGGCATGACGTCGAAAACTGGTGCCGCGCGGAAGCCGAAATCTTGCGCGAGACCACTCCTGCCTTCGCCCGCCCAGCAGTGGTGATTAATGTGGAAGGGGTGGTTTACACCGGAGAATACGACACTGCCTCTGCCGACGGCTACCTGCCCGGGGAATGGAAAGTGGGAGATCGCGTCCCGGTTCGATTGGAAGGCGACAAGCTGTTTCTTCGCCGGCCCAATGGCCGCGAACTCGAAACCTGCGTGGTCAAAAGAATCGGCTAGTGCCCCTTAACCGAGTCGTCATCCTGAGCGAAGCGAAGGACCTCTGCAACTTAATTGCACTGTTCCCGATCCCGAGGAGACTCCAGTCGCTAGCCCCCTGAACTACTCCACCCACAGCCCCGCCGATGCCCCCACCCACTCCATATTCCTGTTGTGGTCCACGCCCATCATCAAACCGCGCCCCATGCGGATAATGGTCAGCACTGCCCGCAACTCCTCTTGCCATACGTACATCACCCGCACCTCCGCTTTGGTCCCGCCAAATGGAGTCTCGATGATCGGCTCAAAATGCAGCCGCTCCTGAAGGATATAGTCCGCCCGCTTGGCCGCTGGAATCGCATCGATATCTTCCTTCTTCGGTGCAATCACCACCCCCAGCCCGGCGAACGAATAAAGGGGCTTCAGTGCGTAGTTGTGCAGATCGTCGGGAACCTGGTCCAGTTGGTCCAGAAACCGCGTTTTCGGCACCGACTCGTGCCGCAAGTAGGGAATAGAAAACTTGCTGATGCGGAAATACCAGTTCGGATGTCCCGCCCACTCAACGTTGAGATCGTCCCGCCAATCGAACCCGAGTTTCACTCCCTTACGCTGCAACTCGTCCACAATCGCCCGGTTGTAGATCCGCCGGATCGGCACCCGGCCTCCATTCCGTTCGTAGTACAGTTGCGACCCCTGCTTTTTAATCGCCTCAATGTCGACCGTCCTCACTCCAAGCATCTTTTCTGTCAGCAGAAAGTCAGGCAGAGTTTTCTGCGTCTGTGGATGGATTTCCATCAGGATCACATTTTCCGGATCATGCGTGCCCACGATCGCCCGCCGCAAGAGTTCTCGATAGGATTTCTCATCCAGTCCACCCAAAAAGAACTGTAGGCGTTCGCCTCCGTGGGTCGGAGGCCGGGAACCGGACGCCGCCATCGGGTCCAGTCCGTACACGTCGATGTAGCTTTGCGCCAGCGTCACCTGATACGCGTAGAGGGAAGGGAAGGCCTGCAACTCCACCAGCTTTGGCTGCAGTTCTCCGTAGGCATCGCGTACCAGCCCAAAATCCACTTGCACAAAGAGCGGATGCGCCGGCTCATTCGCGACTCGGAATTCGGCTGGAATCGATTCGTCCGACTTTGCTCGATATTCAGAATTCTCCACCAATTGGCGAATCAGTTCTTTTCCATCCTCCGCCATCCGCTCCAACAAGCTTTTGGGAAAAAAGCAAGGAGTTTCGGACAACCGGAACTGCACGTGAGCTCCGCACGCATCATCAATCCGCCGAAGAAAGGCGTGATATTTTTCTGGAGTGAATCCGGCGTTGAATTGTTTGCGGAGGGTGGGAATCATGGCCAGGAAGCCACATGGCTCAAGCGTCTACTCACGAATTTCCATGGTGCGAATGAGCCCGCCTTCGATCGTGTACACATGCTCGACCATTCGATCCATGGAGATCTCTCCGGAAAGAGTGCGAATCACCTGATGAACCTTCACGACCACCCGGTCAGCTTCATCCAGATCGAAATTCACCGGATCTACGTGCGGGTCAATTATGCCCCACTGCCGGGTCCAGTAGGCGCGAACGCCGTCGTGCCCATGAACAAAACCACCCTCCATCCCGTTTGGCCACTCGACGTCGGGCTGCATCGTTGCCAAGGCTGAGTCAATATCGCGGGCGTTGAATGCCGCATACGCTTTCCGCAGTAAGACGAGTTTCGATTCTTCGACCTTCACTTCTCGAACTGCCACTGCTTACGCCTCCACCAAGAACTTCCCATCCTGCATGATCTGCTCGTCATCCACCCAGATGTTAAACTTCCGTCCGACGACATCGATGTGGGTCGACGAATCCCATTCTGCTCCGGTGTGCGCTCCGTAAGGATTTCCAAATGCGATATGCACTCCAGGATATTTTTCATCCTGCAGAATCTGCCCAATCACATCTTTCAAATCGATGTTAGTTCCGATGGCGAACTCGCCTACGCGGTCGCTGTTCTCGTCGGTGTGCGTGTATTTCCAGAAATCATCTTCCAGTTCGCGATTTTCCGAGTGCGCTTCAATCAGCCGGTTCTTCTTCATGTGAATCGTGAGCGGCGTGCCTTGCAAATTTCCAAATTTCGTGCATAGATAGTCGCCAACCACGCCGTCGATCACAAAGGTTCCATTCACCTCACCCGGCGTTGTGAAGATTTCTCCTCCAGGTAGGTTGCCCCACTTTTCTGCCGAAATAATCCCGCTGGTCTTCAACCACCGGTAGTTGGGATTCAAGTCGGCTGTGAGGTCGGTGCCCGCGGCGGTTCTTGCTCGAACGCGCTGCGCCTTGCGAACCATGTCTACCACTTTCGCGCTGAGCCGGTCTACCTTCTGAAAATCCGCCCGCATGCCTTCCAACATGATCTGACGATTGATGTTGACCATGTGCGCGTGCCGGATTTTGCGCCGGTTCACCACATCCGTCATCCGCATGCGCGAGCGCAGCTCGTTCCGCTGCGCCCACACCGCAAAAATCGAAACCTGACTGGTCTCCAAATCCGCGATAATTTCCGTCGGCAAATCTTTTAACGGACGCTCCGCCAGATCCTCCAGCACCCACACACGGTAGGGTGAACCAAGCTTCTCCAGTTCGGCCACGATCGCGGCCGCAATCTCCAGCGTGGCCTCATCCGTGATCACGCATACCTTCTCTTCCTGTTTTACCCGCAGACAAACTCCCACAGCGTTGCGAGCGCCGAGGCTGTATTCAGGATCAAAGGAAACATTGCGGCTGCCCCATCCTTGTCGCGTTTTGTGCGACAGGGTGGGGATTTTGACTTGCTCTGCAGGAATGGTCATTACCCTACTTTTCTAACGGAAGCCGGCTCATCTTCCGTCAAGCCTGCCTCCGTCTCTTCCATAACGTAATCGACAACCTTTTTCAAATCACCGGTTTCCTGGTAGACGCGCAACTGCCGGTCTGCCCCACTCCCTTGCTCCAGCATGGTATGGATGTACTCGAGTTCTTCACGTGAGTCCAGTTCATCGACCACATCGTCCACAAAGTCCAGATACTCATGAATCAAATCCCGCGCCGGCACTTCCGTCTGCTTGCCGAAATCGATCAGCTTCCCGTCCATTCCGTACCGCGCCGCCCGCCACTTGTTTTCCATGAGCAGCGCCCGGCGGTACAAACGAAATCCCTGATTCGCTGTGTGCAGCTTGTAGAGCTTCGCCACCGTCGCTTGAATCAGAGCGGCCAGAGCGATCGTCTCATCGGCGCGCATCGGAATATCGCATACCCGAAACTCAATCGTATTGAAGAACGGATGCGGCCGGATGTCCCACCAGATCTTCTTCGCGTTATCGATGCAGTTGGTCTTGATCAGCAACTTGATAAAGTTCTCGTACTCGCCCCAGCTGGGAAAATAATCTGGAATGTTGGTCCGGGGAAATTTGTCAAACACTTTGCAGCGGTAGGATTTCAGACCGGTGTTCATCCCCAGCCAGAACGGCGAATTCGTCGACAGCGCCAGCAGATGCGGCAGAAAATACCGCGCATGATTCATCATGTGGATCGCCGTCTCGCGATCCTCAATCCCGATGTGCACGTGCAACCCAAAAATCAGGTTAGCCCGTGCCACCAACTGCATATCTTGAACAAGATTCTTGTAACGATCGTCGGGATTGATGTCCTGCGTCCGCCAATCCGAAAACGGATGCGTCGCCACCGAAGCCAGCCGCAGCCCATTCTCCTTGGCCAGCCGAATAATATCGCGTCGCAGCATCTTCACTTCCGCTTTCGCTTCCTTAATGTTCTTGCAAACCCCGGTGCCCACCTCCACCACCGACTGATGCATCTCTGCCTTCACCCGCTCCTGCAAGAGGAGCTTGCCCTTTTCCAGGATTTCGGCGTGAATATGCGACCGCAGATCCCGTGTCTCCGGATCGATCGTCTGATATTCCTCTTCAATCCCGATGGTAAAAGTAGGTGTCATCTGTTTCTTCTGTTCTTGTCATTCCGGGAAGCAACGAACCTGCTTTTGCCGGCAGTGCCGCTGCCCGGCCGGCCCCTATCCCTTCGCGCTCTATGCGAAGGGTATGCAAAAGAAGTCCTAACAGTATAACAATGGCGCGATGAATATTGGTTAGAAGCTGTGGTGAGCCTGGAACCACGAGAGCCAGAGAAAAAGGCCCAGCAGAATGAGCATCATGCCGCTCAGGCAAAGGCTCAATACGGAAAGCAAGCTGCGCATCCAATGCCCAGGGGAGAATGCCCTGAATAGTAGGAAGATCGCGGCTATTTGACCGATGAGCACCGCCCCGATACCCCACACGATGAAGAGCTCATTCACACCCCCGGTTACCGCGCCGATCCCAGTCGCCTTCTGTCTTGAAAGCGTGTGGCCGAGGCCGATCAGGATGGGGAGCCAGGGCGTCCACGCCAGCGCCACGCCCCATAAAAAGCGCCTTTTCTTTAGCTCGTCCTCCACCTACTTTGCTGCTTTCCCGCGCTTTCGTTCGGCTACCCACTTCGGTTCACCCTTGCGTGCGGATTTCTCAGCCGGAACCTTACCTGCGAGAAACGCTGCCCAGCGTAACTCCCGCGCCGGTTCCTCTCCGCTTACGGCCATCTTCACCGCCATCTCCGCAACGGCATTCACAATCCAATCAAAATTCTCCTGCCCCACCGAGGTAATCTCCGCGTCCGGCGCCGGATTCAGAAAATCGATGGCATACGGCACGCCGCCCTCCACCGCAAACTCCACCGTATTCAAGTCATATCCCAGCACCCGACACAACGTCAGCGCATCTTTTTCAATCCTGGCCCTCAGAGCCTCCGATGACGGTGGCGGATTTCCCTTCACGTACCGCTCATGATGGGGCGCACGCGGGTCGTACTTCATGATGTGCACCTTTTCCTGACCTACCACATAGCAGCGGTAATACTCTTCAAACACCACGCCATGTTGCAGCGTCATGCATAAATCGCCCGTCTGGTTGTAATGCTCAAAGAATTCTTCGGGAGAGTGCACGTGGTAGACATGCTTCCATCCACCGCCCGAAAACGGTTTCAGAAAAGCAGGGAAGCCGACATAATCAAATAGCTCCTGCCAGTTCAAAGGATAGATCAGGTTCCGCATCGACCGGTCCGTGGTGCTTTCGGGATGCTTATTGTGCGGCAGAATCACCGTTGGCGGAATCGCTACACCTAGCTTGTGGGCCAACGCATAATTAAAGAACTTGTCATCCGCCGTCCACCAAAACGGATTGTTCACCACGATCGTCCCGTGCAACGCCGCGTTCTTCAAATACGCCCGGTAGAACGGGATATCCTGCGAAATCCGGTCAATGATCACGTCATATTTCTTCGGCTCATCCATCCGGATCCCACCAATCTTCACAAACTCTGCCTCAACATTCTCAACCTTTACCGAGTTGATCTTTTCCACGACCGCCGGCGGAAACGTATTTTCCATCCCAAACAGAATCCCGATCTTCTTCATCCCATCCCTCTCACGTTCGGCTAAAAATACTTTTCCGCCATCCTCAGCCACAGCGGCCAATCATGTTTCGAATTATCTCCAAAAATATCCAGCCAGTGCGGCACGGCCTTCCCATTCAAAATCGTCGAGAGTTTCACATTCTGGTCCAGACACATATCCCAATCGGCCGATCCCAGCACGATCTTCATCTGCCGGTAGCGGCTCAGGAACCAATCGTCGTTCTGATTCGGCAAATAGTCCGGCGGGCAGTTGAAGTAACAGTCATCGTCGTAATAGCCGTCCAAAAACTGATGGATATCGAATGCCCCGCTCATGCTCACACAATGAGTAACCACATCCGGATGCTTCAGGGCAAAGTTAACCGCATGGTACGCGCCAAAACTGCAACCGGTCACCGCCAGCCGAGGGGTCTGATTCTTCCACCGAATAAACGGCAGCAGTTCATGCAGAATGTACCGTTCATACTGCAAATGCCGCAGCACGCGTACCTTGGGATGCACGCCCTTGTTGTACCAACTCTCGGTATCGACGCCGTCCGGGCAAAACACCTGCAGCTCGCCGCGTTCGATTTTTGGCGCCAGAACGCCGATCATCCCGCGGTCCTCATACTCGAAAAACTTTCCCATGGACGTCGGAAAGACCAGCAGCGGAGTGCCAGCATGCCCGAAAACCAGAGCGTCCATGTCCCGATTCAGTTCTTGGCTGTATCCCTTGTGGTATTCGCGATTCATTTTTCGAAGGTCCGCGGACACGTATCTTACCTGAACCGAAGGTGGGAAGGACCAACTTTGTGCTGAACCATCAACCTCTCGAAGCCATCAAAATGATATCGTGATACGAGATATGTTGCGGAGCTTCCCCAAACTCGTCCCGCGTTCGGCGCCCGTGATCCTGGTGGTGCTCACTCTTGCTGCAGCCACAGGATTCGCGGCGGTAGGCCATCTCGTCTCGCGCTATACCGCGAATCAGCAGGCACGCGGGCGCAAGCTATACGAGCTGGGTCTGGCCGATGCTAGGACCACCCATTACGACGACGCCATCGCGGCATTTCGCGCTGCACTTACTTGCGATCCCACCAACTCCCAGTATCAGCTCAGTCTAGCCCGCGCCCTCCGCGATAGCAACGACCCGCGCCGTCTCGACGAGGCGGAGTCTTACCTCCTCGCCCTCTGGCAGCGCGCTCCGCAGGATGCGGCTGTCAATCTGGCTCTCGCCCGCGTTGCCGCTCACCGCGGCTCCATTGAGGACGCCACCCGTTACTACCACAACGCCATGTATGGAGTTTGGTCCTCAGACGCCGACGCGAATCGCAACAAGGCTCGGCTCGAACTTATCCAGTTCTTGCTTTCAAAGAACGCCCGCGCCCAGGCTGACTCAGAACTCATTGCTCTGTCCGCTGCGTTACCAGCCGATCCCGCTGCACATCTCCAGGCCGCGCAGCTTTTTGCGCAGGCTCAGGACTACTCCGGCGCACTCTCCCAGTATGAAGAAGTACTTCGAGTCGATCCCTCCAACTCCGCGGCCTTGTCCGGTGCCGGCGAAACTGCCTACCAATCTGACGACTACAACGCCGCTCAACGTTATCTCCGGCTGGCGGTGAATGCTAATCCTGAGGATGCCGGCTCGCGCCAGCGTCTTGTCACTACCGACCTGGTTTTGCGCGCCAATCCCTTTCACAGTCACATCTCTGATGCGGAACGCAACCGAAGGATCTCCGCCGCCTTTAGCCAAGCCGAACAGCGCCTCACCCAGTGCGCAGAGAAGCTGAATGTCGATCTAAAGGTCGCTGCCAATCCTCCGGCATCCGCGCTCCCCGCCCTCCAGGCTCGCTGGCTGCTCGCCAAGCCCGACCTCGCGCAACTGCGCTCTCCTGCGGAGACGGATCTCCCAGACGCGATCATGGACGTCGTTTTTCAAATCGAACAGCAGACTGCCGCTACGTGCGGTCCGCCGCAGGGGCTCGACTTGGCCCTCTTGCTGATTTCCAGGAAACGAGAGGCCGCCAGCCAATGAGCAACCCTGGTTCTCCCGGCGTGGATTCTTCCGCGCCTTCGGAATCCACAACCATGCCGCGAATCGCGCCTTCCCGACGGCTGTTTTCGACCCTCGAGGGCGTCTTGCATGAGGAAGTATTCTTCCTCATTCTTTCGGTCTTCATCGGAATTTTCTCCGGCCTCGCCGTCGTCTGCTTTCGCCTCGCGATCGACTGGATCCATCTCGCTCTGCTCGGTCCGCTTCCGCAAACTCACAATTGGCGTCTGTTTGCCGTACCGTCCATCGCTGGTCTGGTGGTGGCCGTCCTTGTGTTGCACGTCTTTCCTGGTATACGCGGCAGTGGCGTGAATCAGACCAAGTCCGCGCTTTACATTTTCAACGGATTCATTCCGTTTCGCACCGCTGTCGGGAAGTTCATCTGTTCTGGCATTGCTATCGGCTCGGGACAATCGCTCGGGCCGGAAGACCCTTCGCTGCAAATTGGAGCCAGCATCGCCTCCGCTCTTGGACGTCAGCTGGAAATCTCCCGCGAAAAACATCGGCTCATGGCACCCGTCGGAGCCGCGGCTGGCCTCGCGGCCGCCTTCAACGCGCCCATTTCTGCCGTGCTCTTCGTCATCGAAGAAGTCATCGGACGCTGGAGCGCCGGCATCCTGGGTTCGGTGGTTCTCTCCGCAGTGGCCAGTGTTGTGATCGTGCGCTCATTTCTGGGCAGTGAGCCGCTGTTCCGGATTCCGGTTACTACTTTCAAACGCCCCAGTGAACTCCTCGCCTACGCGGTCCTCGGAATTGTCGGGGGTCTGGCTTCGGTCGCATTTGCTAAATCGGTGGGTTATCTGCGCCCCCGCCTCAAAGCTCTGCCGCGCTGGACGCAATATTTTCAACCCGCACTTGCGGGGCTGCTCATCGGCCTGATCGCCTTCCTTGGCTTCCCGCAGGTGATGGGCGCAGGTTACGATTCGATGGACCAGGCCATGCATGGCCAATACGCCTGGAAAGTTCTGGCCATTCTCGCGGTTCTCAAAATTCTTGCCACAACTGTCTCTTTCGTCAGCGGGACTCCCGGTGGCATGTTCGCGCCTACACTGTTCATCGGAGCCATGCTGGGAGGCGCGGTGGGTGATATCGAGCGCCTCTTTTTCCCACAGCTCACCGGATCCACGGGCACCTACGTCCTGGTCGGCATGGGCGTTCTCTTCGCCGGATTTCTCCGTGTTCCTATGACTTCGGTCTTCATGGTCCTCGAAGTCAGCGGCAACTACGAAATCATCGTTCCCGTCATCGTGGCCAATACCTTTTCCTACCTCATCTCGCGAAGCCTGCAAACCATCCCGATCTTCGATATGCTCACTCGCCAGGATGGACTCATTCTCCCGTCACTCGAAGAGGACCGGGAAGAAACTATCCTGCGCGTCGAAGATGCGATGCTGGCCGTTCCCGCGACCATCCTGAGCGCACAAGACTATATCGATGCCAACTTCCACCGCGTGGAAAATTCGCCTGACTCGTCTTTCCTGGTCCGCTTGCACCCCAGTGGCTGGAATACCATCAGCCGTGACCAACTCCACCGCCTTTACCGGGAAGGGAAAGGCGAACTTACGCTGTCCTCCGCCCTACCGCCGCAGTCACTTCCCAGCCTCTATCCTGATCTTCCACTCGATTCCGCGCTGCGCTACGTGAACGACTATCCGCTGATTCCTGTCGTCAATCGCGCGGACTCCCGCCAGTTGGAAGGCGTCATCTCACGCGACTCGGTCTTCAAGAAATATGGCAGCCGCCCTGCCATCGAAATCTCCACCCCAGACTGACACAACTCATTGGCCGCCGACGCGCTTGTAGCTCGTGTACTTTATGATTTCTCGGATGTGAACCCCTCCCGATCGAAACTGCAGCGTGTCATCCGATCGCGTGTACGCGGGAAACCAGTAGCGGCCGTCCACCTGTTGGCGATAGGTCACGAACATCGGATGGAGCTCCGGCCGCTCGTGTTTCTTGACTTGTACTTTCTCCGGGCCGCTTTTCCCACACACTTTTACGATCTGAAAATCCCGCGCGTCCACCCAAATTCGTCCCTGAAAATATCGCCTGTCCTTTTCGATTTTCTTCGGCTCCGCATGGAATACATAGGTATCAAGGTCGTCCACATGCTGCTGTCCGGAGTACGTCAGGTTGTATAGAGCTAGATCGTCGGTTGCCAGCACGAGCGGCATGATGGAACGAATATCGTCCATGTCTTCCTGCGTAAGTTGAATCCCGCGCAAAGAAGGCTGTGCCGCAAACGTTACTTGCTCTTGCCGTCTTCCCTTAGCGTCGTAGGAAACGTTCGTCACTTCGTGAAACTCACCGGTCACGGTTGTGCCCACCAGAGTCTGCATCAGCACATCCTGCTTGTAGGTGTAGTGAAGTCGCGCTTCTTTGATGGTCGCTTCTGCCACACCAAACTTCTGGATCACGTCCTGCGAGCTCATGGTTTTTGGCGGAGCTGAATCAAGCTCCCCGTTGCCGGCTTCGCAATTGGTCTGCCCCCGCGCAGCAGGCTGCAAAAAGAGAACAAATACGAGCAGGGCCGGGATCACAGCTCTGGAACTCGGTAGGCGCGTTGCCCGCGGAATCAAGCCATCCGCCGTCATACCCCGTAACCTCCGGCGCCGAAACCATACACCCGCGCTCGAAAGCGTGCAAATCGGACCTCATTCCCTTGGTTTTTCTAGCCTCGGCCTCATTTTCCACATATGTGCAAAGCCTTGCTCATCTCTCTCCTCGTGGCCCTCTTAAGTCGAATCCCAGCCCCTCCGGTTTGGTATGGCGATTGCCCCTACTAACTCCGGAAGCCGTGCCATTCGCGGAGTTCCGCATCCCCCGCGAGAGGACAAACTTATGAAGACTCTAATCAGCGCGTTTTGTTTGCTGTGCGCCACCGCCGCCCTCGGGCAGAGCGCGAGTGTTCTCAGCAATAATCCCCAGCCCACGGTGGTGCCCGATCACCCCCAGCACGCGTCCCAGCACGCCATGGGGCAGGAGATGAGCCTCTTCGGGGCTACCTCCGCCTACACCTATGCCCAGGGTGAGCGACCGGTATGGGAATTCGGCCCATCCGACAAGCGCGAAGTTCCTCTCGGCGATGTGGCTCGCGCCTACCGCAAGGGCCATGTCATTGACAGAAAAGCTGTGAAAACGTTGAACAGCGACTAATTCATCGATCCGGCGTGACGCGGTGCGAGTCTGGCTTTTGGTTTGTTGAAAAGCGCGAGGCGCGAGAGAGAAGAGATTATTCGCCAGTGCCCACCATCAGCGCCGGCGTCGTTGGCGCTGGCGAACCGGCTTCATTTTCCACCGTAATCGCAAACGCCTTGGCCTCGGCGCCCGCAGGCAGCGGAGGATTCACCACCGTCGCGCTCCCGTGAGCATCGGGCTTGAACACTCCAGCAGGAATTGGGGCTCCGCTGGTCGGAATCAACCACAACTCGTAAGCCTTTTGCGGCGGCAATGCCGGCATGTTGTTGGCGAGGAAAACCAGGCTGTTGCGCTTCCTCAAATAAAAAGCTTTGCCCTGTGGCTGCGGCGGCATTTTCGCCGCCACCAGCGTCACACGCTGGGCCTCCGGCTCGATAATCGGAGCCGCAATCCTACGCAATTCTTCCAACTGCCGCGCGTTCTCAGCAGCCGTGGAGCTCGCTGAAGCCAGCATCTCCTTTAACGCAAGATTCTCACGCCATAACGACAGAGCGAAGACGAGCACCGCCGTCGTCGCCGCCCAGCCTAACCATCCCCACCACGTGCGGCGCGGTCCCTTCGGTGTCGCGATGATTCGTGGTTCTTGTGCGATCGCTTCCAGCAACCTCTTTCGCGCTCGTTGTGGCGGCCTCGGTCCCGCCGCCGATAAGGCCAGCAGAGCCGTATCGCCACGCAGTTGTTCCAGTTCCAGCCGGCACGAGGCACAGTTGGCCAGATGCTGCTCGAGCTTTGTCCGAGACTCTCCTGTCAACGCATCCAGAGCGTATAAGGCGAGATCTTCGGCGTATTGTTCGTGCTCACTCATTAAGTTTGGAACGCCTTGCGCAGCGCACTCAATCCCGCACGAATCCGCGTTTTGATCGTACCCAGCGGTTCTCCCGTTTTATTAGCGATCTCGGAATGGCTCATGCCTTCCCAATACGCCATCTCCAGTGCGCTTCGCTGCGCCGGTACCATCGCGCCCATCACTCCGCGCACCTTTTCTGCAGCACGCGCCCGTTCGGCCTCACCCGCCAAGTCCGGCGCGACCGACAGTACGACATTTTCGATATCAGTTTCTGGACGACGCTTTCTGAGGGAGTCGATGGCTCGGTTGCGCGTGACCACCGCCAGCCAGCTTCCTAAATTTCCGCGAGCCGCATCGAACGCGCTGGGGTTGCGCCACAATTGCAGGAAGACTTCTTGCAGCACGTCTTCCGCAGCTCCCGTATCGCCAAGCACTCGTAGAGCAACTGCGTACACCACGGAAGAGTAGCGGTCATAGAGCTCCGCCATCGCTCCCTGATCGCCGGTCTTCAGGCCGGTAACAATGACCAGATCCGCCGGAGTATCTTGTCGTTGCTGGCTCGACAAACGTTATCGCTCTTCCTTGATAGATATACGGACACGCACCCCCAGCGGATTGCCACCCCGTAAGCAGGTGCGGGAAAATTGGATCACAGCGCCGCAAAAGCTGTGGCCGAAAACATAGCAGCGAGACACAGCCTCCGGCAAGTTCCGGAAGAGCCTGGAGGCAATCCTATCTGGCTACTGGCTGAGCTTGATGGCAAGCTGGCGCTCGGGCTGCGTCATCTGGCCCCAGAGCTTCTGCAGATCGTCCTGCAGCGCCTGATTGTCGGGCTGCTTGTGCAGGGCGCGCGCGAACCATAGATACGCGGTCGGCAGATCGCGGGGCGTGCACGTGCCAGTGGAATACAGTACTCCCATCGAAATCATCGCTTTCAAATTGGACCCTGCCGCCGTCTTCAACAGCCGCACTCCCCGGTCGCAGTCCTGGCGCACGCCGCGCCCATAGATATAGCGTTCCGCCTCGGCCGTAGCATCAACAGGTGTAACCGGCGTCGGCTTGGGCTCGCGCACTCTTGGTTTACTGGGCACGACGGTCGCGGGAGTGGTCGCCGGAGGCTCGGCCTCTGCGACCGGTGCCTGGGAATTTTCCGTCGATCCCGAATCGCTGGGCTTTCCCGCACTCGCATCTGGAGGGGGATTGACCGGAGCAGCGTTCTGCGCTGGCGTCGCCGCCGCAGTGCTAGACGGAGCACTGCTTGATGGAGGAGCGGTCGACGGAGCTGCACCCGGCGCAGTCGTTGGCTGCGTGCTCGCGTCCGTTCCGCTTGCAGGCGCCGCGCTACTCGCCGGCGCAGCCGCATTATTCGCGCTATCTGGCGTCACAGGTGAAGGAGTCGCAGCAGTGGGACTCGCGGTCGCACCCGGTGCAGTCGCGGAATCCGCGGCGTTCTGCGAAGGCTGCGCCGCTGCCGGTTTCCTGTCATTCGTCAGCCAGTCGAATCCTCCCTGTTTCCACCGCAGGTATCCGAATCCTCCCACCAGTGCCAGCGCGATGACCACTGCCGCGAGCTTACCCCAGCCTTGCTTCGGCTCGTCTTCATCATCTTCGAGCAGATAATCCACATTGCGCGAGGATCCTCCCCACGAATCGTGTCCGTGCCCATGGTGCGTCCCGTGCTGGTCCTCACTTCGTGCATCTCCCGGTTTGTTCAAGCCAAGAAAAGAAGGCCCGGTAATCACCGGGCTCGGATTGGCCTGCAATTCACGGCGCTCCGCCGGTGCGGGAGCTGCCTCGGTTGCAGAACGCGCTGAATTACTGGCAATGCGAGTCTCTGCGGACCGGCGAACCGGCGTTGCTTCCCTTGTTTCCGCAGGCGTCGCCGCCGCAGCCGCCGCACCGGAAGGCTGTGTCTTCGCTATGAGCGGCGCTCCGCACATTCCGCAAAAGCGGTTGTTATCGGAATTCTCGTTCCCGCATCGTCCGCAGCGCACGTACCCTCCTTGACCTACTCCTTTAGATTAACTCCACACCCACCGGTCTCGCGAGTGCGATGCGAATTCCAGCCATGCCGTCTAGGATTCACCCCGCCGCCCCTGGCAAGTGCGGTTCCGGCGCAACGGGCAAATGACAAGAGCTAACCGGCGATCGCTTTTCATGCTATGCTGCGCAAAACTTCACATCGCTATTCTAGGACGAACCGTGCTGGTTGAACTGCGATTGGAAAATTACGCGGTCATCGACAATGCCGCCATAGAGTTTGCTTCGGGGTTGAATCTTCTGACCGGAGAAACCGGTGCCGGCAAATCGATTCTGATCGACGCTCTCGCGCTGCTGCTGGGTGAGAAAGCGTCCAGTGAAGTCATCCGCACGGGTACCGAGCGAGCGGTGGTGTCGGCAGTGTTCGAATCGCACGACGGCACTGAGGACTCGATCGCAAACGTGCTCGAACGCAACGGATTGGACGAATCCGAAGATGGGTCCCTCATTGTCCGACGCGAGGTTGCCCCCGGCGGAAAAGGCCGCGTGTTCGTCAACAATCAAGCTGCCACCGTCGCCGTGCTCCGGCAGCTTGCCCCGCATTTGGCCATCATTCACGCGCAGAATGAATCGATGTTGTCTTTCGAGCCGCCTGCCCGCCTGGAGTTGCTCGATGGATTTGCCGGCAGCCAGCTTGAGCCGGTAGCTGCGGCCTACGCAGCGTGGCATGAAATTCGCGACCGCATTGCAGAACTGGAGAGGGGCGAACAAGACCGCCTGCGTTTGGTGGATCTCTGGCAATTTCAGAAGCGCGAGATCGAAGAAGCCAAGCCGCAAGCTGGCGAGGACGAGCAATTGGAAACCGAAAAGCGCGTCCTCGCCAACGCCGAAAAAATCTATAACGCAGCTATGCAAGCCTTCGATCTGCTCTATGAAGGCGATACTTCAACGTCCGCATCCTTGCGCTCGGCCCAGAAGCAGATTGAAGAACTAGCTCGCTACGAGCCCAAGTTTCAGGAGGCGCTCGCCGCTCTCGAAACCGCTCGCATCAGCGTGGAAGATGTCGGCGCCACCGTGCGGGATTATGCCGGCGGAATCCACGCCTCCCCGGAACATCTGGTGGAAGTTGAAGACCGCCTGGCCCTGCTCGATCGCCTGAAGCGCAAGTATGGTCCGACGCTCGAGGATGTCATCAATTTCGGCGCCGATGTAGCCCGCAAGCTTTCTGAACTCGAAAACAAGGATGAGATTCTGCGCGACCTGCGCGCGGAACTCTCGAAGGCTGCCACCGAATACTTGCGCGCCGCTCGGACGCTATCGAAAAAACGCCAGGACGCAGCCCGCAAACTAGAGAAGCTGGTCGAAGCCGAAATTAACGATCTGGCCATGAAGTCGACTTTTCGTATCGACATCGCTACGTCCGACGAAGAAGGGAACTGGTCTGCAACCGGAATCGATCAAGTCATCTACATGATCGCGACCAACCCCGGCGAGCCCATGCGCCAGTTGGAGCACATTGCCTCGGGAGGAGAACTATCCCGCGTGATGCTCGCGTTGAAAGTAAGCGTGGAAGAAGGTGTGACGAAGGGGTCCTCGTCCGCGAAAGCGAAGAGCACCCGCCCCACCGCCCAACGCACCATGGTCTTCGACGAAATCGACACCGGCATCGGGGGCCGCGCCGCCGAAGCCGTTGGCAAGAAACTGAAGTTCCTGGCAAAATCAAATCAGGTCCTCTGCGTGACCCACCTGCCTCAGATCGCCACTTTCGCCGACCACCATTACGTCATTGAAAAGAAGGAACGGAATGGCCGCACCCGCACTACCATCCGCCCGGTATCCGGCGAAGAGCGCACCGAGGAAGTGGCACGTATGCTCAGCGGCGCCAAACTTACCGAAACCTCCCGCAAGCACGCCGAGCAAATGATTAAAGCGAATGGGTAGGACCGAGGCTCTCCGACCGTTCGCTGCGCCCAATCCCCACCCGCTGCTAATCCCCGCTGTTTCTGTGGCTTACGTTGACCAGAAGGATGCTTTCCAGTAATTTATAAGTACCGGGAGAGTAGGAATCGTGTAACCTGACCATATTCCTGTCGCGCCCAATTTTGCATCGCAAAAGGTCTGGGGAAGATCATAGTGAGTGGGGAGTGGAAGAGTGCCAAATAGCGGGGGAAAGACGTTACTTTTACTGAAGCCGCGGGGCTTCTGCGCCGGCGTGGTCCGCGCCATTGATGTCGTCCGCATCGCGCTCGAGGCCTTCGGACCGCCGATCTATGTCCGCAAGGAGATCGTCCACAACAGCTTTGTGGTCGACGAACTTCGCGGCAAGGGCGCCATCTTCGTCGATAGCGAGGACGAAGTCCCGAATGGCGAACGCGTCATCTATAGCGCCCACGGCGTTTCCCCTGAGGTGCGCGAGCACAGCGCCCGCCGCGGCCTGCGGGTCATCGATGCTACCTGCCCCCTCGTCACCAAGGTTCATGTCGAAGCCGTAAAGTTTGCCAAAGAAGGTTATTCTCTGATCTTGATCGGACATCACGACCACGATGAAGTGATTGGCACTCTGGGCGAGGCTCCACTCGTAACCCAGGTCGTCGGCAATCCTGAGCAGGTTAAGACGTTGACTGTTCCCGATCCCAATCGTGTCGCTTATCTCACGCAGACCACCCTCAGCCTCGACGAAACCAAAGACATCATCGCCGCCCTCAAGAAGAAGTTTCCCAACATTAAGGGTCCTGCCGCGCAGGACATTTGCTACGCCACGGAAAACCGGCAGGTTGCCGTGAAGCAGGTAGCGTCGGAATCCGATCTGCTACTGGTCGTGGGCTCGGAGAACAGTTCAAACTCCAATCGTCTGGTCGAGGTAGCGCGCAACTTGGGTACCAACGCGCATCTTATCGACAGCTATAAAGACATAGAATCGCAGTGGCTGATTGACGTGAAAACGATCGCGTTGACGGCAGGTGCGTCCGCGCCCGAATGCCTGGTGGAGGAAACCATGAATTTTCTCGCCACCAAAGGTTTCGACAACGTGCAGGAACTCGAAGTGATGCCAGAAAACGTTCGCTTCGGGCTGCCGCCGGAGATTGTCGAAGCTATAGCCGCCGCTCCGGCCAGTGCCACCGCGGATTAACGGAGCCCCATATTCATGGATACGAACTCCCCTGACGCAAACTTAGCCTCCGCTCCACAACTTCGCTTTGGCAAAATCGACGGCTTGTTCAGCCGTGTCTCCGGCGCCGTTAATAATGCCCGCAAGTTTCTTTTCGCGCAGCAGCACGGCGAGGGCTACTGGTGCGGCGAACTCGAAGCCGATACCACCCTGGAGTCAGATTACATTCTGCTCCACACTCTGCTCGGCACCGGCGACGCTGACCGCTTCCAGCGTGCCGCAAACTGGATCGTTCGCCATCAAAATGAAGACGGGGGATGGAGTATTTATGCCGCGGGTCCATCGAACATCAGTGCATCGGTGAAAGCCTACTTTGGACTGAAGTTGGCGGGCTATACGGCCGATCATCCCGTGCTGCAGCGCGCCCGCAAGAAGATCCTTGAACTCGGTGGAGTTACCGAGGTTAATACGTTTACCAAGATCTATCTGTGTTTCTTTGGCCAGTACGATTACGACGCTGTTCCCGCCATCCCCCCCGAAATTGTCCTGTTTCCCAACTGGTTCTGGTTCAACATCTACGAGATTTCCTCGTGGTCTCGGGCCATCCTGGTACCGCTTTCCATTTGCTACGCGAAGAAGCCGTTCAAAAAAATTCCCCGCGAAATGGGCGTCGAAGAATTATTCGTCGGAGGCATGCTGAAGTCGCGCATGCATCTTCGCTGGTCGAAAAAGTTGATTTCGTGGCGAAACTTCTTTCTCTGTCTCGACCGCCTGACCCATTGGCTGGAGCGGGTTCACGTTCGGCCTCTTCGTTCGATCGCCCTGAAACAAGCAGAGAAGTGGATGCTCGAGCGCTTCGAAATGAGCGACGGCCTGGGCGCCATTTATCCCTCGATGATGAATGCCATCATCGCTCTGCGCTGCCAAGGGTACTCTCTCGACGATCCGCAGGTGATCCGCGCGCTCGACGAGTTCGAGAAGCTCGGCATCGAGGAAGGCGACACGTTCCGCATGCAACCCTGCATGTCTCCGGTATGGGATACGGCCTACGCTATGTTCGCCTTGGGTGAAGCCGGAGTGCCGGCCGACGACTCGCGCATGGTCAAGTGCGCCGACTGGATTCTGCAAAAGCAAGTGCGCAATCCCGGTGATTGGCAAGTTAAGAACAAGAAGGGCAAACCGGGCGGATGGTACTTCGAGTTTAACAACGAGTTTTATCCGGATGTCGATGATAGCGCAATGGTTTGCCTAGCCCTAAGCCGCGTTGAACATCCTAACGGCCGGTACCAGCGTGAGTCCGTGCAACGCGCTATCGACTGGATCCTCTCCATGCAGTGCAAGAATGGCGGCTGGGCGTCGTTCGACAAAGACAACGACAAGATGGTTTTCCAATACATTCCCTTCGCCGATCACAATGCCATGCTTGATCCTCCAACCGTCGACATTACCGGGCGCATTCTCGAAATGATGGCGACCTACGGTTACGATCAAGCTCATCCAGCCGTGAAGCGCGCGATTCAGTTCATCCGCAAGGAACAGGAGCCCGACGGCAGTTGGTTCGGACGCTGGGGCGTGAACTATATCTACGGCACCGCTCTGGTTCTCCGCGGCCTTGAAGCCATCGGCATGGATAATCACGAGCCCTGCATCCAACAGGGAGCCGAGTGGCTCCGCATGGTACAAAATCCGGATGGCGGGTGGGGTGAGAGTGTGGGATCGTATGATGACCCAACTCAGCGTGGCGTGGGAGCGAGTACGCCCTCACAAACTGCCTGGGCGATTCTAGGACTGCTTGCCGTAGGCGATACTCGCAGCGATTCGGTGGCCCGCGGAATTGCTTACCTCTTGTGTAGCCAGAAAGAAGACGGTTCCTGGGATGAGGAATATTTCACCGGCACAGGCTTTCCGCGCGTCTTTTATCTGAAGTATCACCTCTACCGGCAGTACTTCCCCCTGCTCGCGCTAACCACCTACGCCAAGGTAATGGAGAAAGCTGAAAATTAGTTCTCAGTTCCGAGCTTTCCCGTCCGGGGTTTTTACTGAGAACTGAGAACTGCCTTTGAAAGCTTTTGTCACAGGCGCAACCGGATTCCTCGGCTCCCATGTGGCCCGCATTCTAGCCGGCCAAGGAGCCGATTTGCGCCTGCTCGTCCGCCCCACCAGCGATCTAAAGAATCTTGAAGGCCTGAACGCGGAGACCGCGACCGGCGACTTGCGCGACCCCGCGTCTCTGGAGAAAGCCATGCCCGGCTGTGAGGTTGTTTTTCACGTTGCCGCCGACTACCGCCTCTGGGTGCGGGATCCGGTCGAGATGTACCGCTCAAACGTGGAAGGCACGCGTGCGATTCTCGATGCTGCCCGTAAAAACGGCGTGCGCGGCGTGGTGTACACCTCAAGCGTGGCGACTGTGGGCTTTACCGGGAACGGTCGTCCCGCGGACGAAGATTCACCCGTCTCTCTCGACGACATGATCGGCCACTACAAGCGCTCCAAGTTCATGGCCGAGCAACTTGCCCTCGAAGCTGGCCGTACCGGCCTTCGCGTCATAACTGTGAATCCAACCACTCCCGTCGGCGAACAAGATATCAAGCCCACTCCCACTGGACGAATCGTAGTTGACTTTCTGAAACGGAAGTTTCCCGCCTACGTCGATACCGGACTAAACTTAGTCGACGTCCGCGAATGCGCCCGTGGACATGTGGCCGCGTTCGAAAAAGGTAAGACCGGCGAGCGCTACATCCTCGGCGGTGAGAACCTCACCTTGAAGCAGATTCTGGACAAGCTCGGCGCGATCTCCGGCCTGCCCTCGCCGAAGGTGAAACTTCCATACTTTTTCGCTTTCGCCGCAGGATTAGTAGATGAGACCGTCTCTGGCCGGCTTCTAGGCCGCGAGCCTCGCGCTACCGTCGAAGCCGTGCGTATGGGAAAGAAAAAAATGTGGGCCAGCTCCGATAAAGCCACTCGGGAGTTAGGTTGGAAGATCGTTCCGGCGCAGGATGCCTTGCGCCGCGCGGTAGAGTGGTTTCGGGCCAACGGTTATGTCTAAGGTCGCCATCATCGCGGCGCTGGATCGCGAAGTTCGCGCACTGGTCAAGACATGGACCAGCCTCCAGCGTGAGCACCAGGGCCGTAAGTTTACTTTTTTCGAGAAGGATGAACTGGTCGTCCTTTGTGGTGGCATCGGGGTGGAGGCTACCCGCCGCGCCGCGGAAGCCGTGATCGCCTTGTACCACCCCGCGCTCGTGCAATCGGTGGGTTTCGCCGGAGCGCTGCACTCCGCCCTCCGCGTTGGAGATATCTTTGCACCATCGGTCGTCGTCGATGCCCGCGACGGAAGCCGCACCCAACTCGATTTCGGAGATGGAACGCTGGTAACCTTTATGGCAGTGGCCGCTCCCGGCCAGAAGGCGAAGCTCGCCCAAGCCTACGGAGCGCGCGCCGTGGATATGGAAGCCGCCGCAGTTGCCGCCGCTGCCCAGGCTCACGGCATTGCTTTTGGCGTGACTAAAGTGATTTCAGATGAGCTAAATTTTGAAATGCCTGAGATGGCTCGCTTTATCGGCACAGACGGCCGGTTCAAGTCCGCAAGTTTCATCCGCTTCGTAGCCGTGCGTCCATGGCTCTGGAAGCGAGTGGCCGTTCTAGCTAGCAATGGCAACCGCGCCGCCCGCGTGCTGGCTCAGCATCTCGAACATTTTTCCATGGATCTAAGAAAATCGGAAATCCCAGCCGCAGCGCGCCCGCCCGTTCCGATGGCCGTAGTTAACGGTTTGCCAGCCGAGGACCGCAAATGAAAGCTTCGCTCCTGCTTCCAGTTGTCATTTGCTTGACCCTCCTCCTGCTCGCTCAGCCCGCGCCCACAACTCTCTACGCGGAAAGCTTTCGCCAGGGCCCTACGCACGTTATCGAAGAGAAATTTGACGTCAAGCTCACACCACAAGATCGAACCTATCGCGAGCGCATCAAAGATCTGCATGGTGACGACCGCTATCTGCTCTCGTTTGTTCCCCAAGGACCCGAGGGCGACACGGAGATCACCTCCTGGCAAGTTAAGCTGGCGGATCTGCACCATAGCATGTACGAAAACGTGCTGATGTCCTCGCAGGGCCCTTCTTCGAATCCGAAGGACGCGTTATGGCGGTTGGAGCCCTCGACCTTCGCACGAGTACCATTGACCGCGAAGCGGATTATCAAAGTGGATAGCTTCTACGTGGTGTTACAGGTCAAGGCTCATCACTTCACCCCGCCGGACTCGCCGTATCTGGATTCGATGACGGTTTCCGTGGAGTTTACCGATACCGACCCGAGAACTTCCGGAGGTACCCAGAAGTAAGGCTTCGGACCTACACTGTTATGAAGCGAAGAGATCAGGATTTCATCTAAAAAAACGCCGATGGCCATTGTCGAACAATTTGCAATAGACCACCAAAAGCAATCAATCCCCACAGCCATGTTGGCAGCCGTCTACCGCGGGGTAAACGACGTCCGACTGGAGACTGTTCCGGTCCCGCAAATCGGCGCTGGTGAACTCTTGCTCCGGGTCCATACCTGCGGAGTTTGCGGCACGGATCTCAAGAAGATCGCCACCGGATCGCACTCCGCGCCCCGCATCTTCGGTCACGAAACTTCCGGCGTAGTCGCGGCCGTCGGCCCCGGAGTCCGCCAATTCGCTCCGGGAGATCGCGTGGTCGTTTTCCACCACATTCCGTGCCGCCGATGTTACTACTGCCTTCACCAAACCTTCGCCCAGTGCGCCACTTACAAAAAGGTGGGGTGCACGGCCGGATTTGAGCCCTCCGGCGGCGGATTCGCGGAATACGTCCGCGTCATGGATTGGATCGTCGAGCACGGCACCGTCCGCATCCCGCAGGGCATCTCGTTCGAGCAGGCGTGCTTCGTCGAACCCGTCAATACGTGCATGAAGGGCATCGAAGCTCTACGCCTCCATTCCGGCGAAACCGTTCTCGTGATCGGCCAGGGTCCCATCGGCATCATACTGAGCGTCTTGGCTCGCCGGGGAGGGGTCTCCGTTATTACTTCCGATTTGTATCCCGAGAGGCTTAAAATAGCTAAAAGCCTTGGATTACAGAATACTGTCGACGCGTCGAAAGATGACGTGGTGAATGCGACTCGCGCACAAACCGAGGGACGCGGCGCCGACGCCGTCATCTTGGCTGTGGGTAGCGACAGTTTGATTCGCTCTGCCATAGAGGCGGTTCGCCCCGGAGGGCGAGTATTATTGTTTGCGCAAACCCAGCGCGGAGAGGTCACCATCGATCCGGCCGCGATTTGCGTAGATGAGAAGGCGCTGGTGGGGTCGTATAGTGCGTCTGTGGATTTACAGGATGATTCAGTTCAGTTTGTGATGAACCGGGAAATGGACCTGGAGTGCTTGATCAGCCACCGGTTCCCGCTGCAGGAAAGCGCGCAAGCTTTGGAACTTGCCGCTCATCCGCAGCCTTCGTCGATGAAAATCGTGATTCAGCCTGGGAATACCTGGAAACGCGAAACCTGGGAAGGAAACAAGCAGTGAACGGAAAAATGACGGCGGCCGTCTTGTACGGCAAAGAAGATCTCAAAATTGAAAGAGTTCCGATTCCCCGCGTGGAAAAGGGGGAAGTGCTGGTCAAGGTGCAGGTGGCGCTCACCTGCGGTACTGATCTCAAGGTCTACCAGCGCGGCTACCACGCCCGCATGATCGTTCCTCCCGCGCTCTTTGGCCACGAATTGGCGGGCGTCATCGAAGAGGTTGGTGAAGGCGTCCACAGCTTCAAGAGAGGCATGCGCGTGGTGGCGCTCAATTCTGCCCCCTGCCAGATGTGCTTCTACTGCTCCAAGCATCAGGAAAATCTCTGCGAAGACTTGCTGTTCAACAATGGAGCCTACGCCGAATACATCCGCGTTCCCCGCCGCATTGTCGAAGCCAACATGCTGGTCATTCCGCCCAACGTCAGCTTCGAAGACGCGGCCATGACCGAGCCTCTGGCCTGCGTACTGCGCGGCCTGCACGAGACCGGCGTCGAAATCGGCGACACCGTCACCATCATCGGCGGTGGGCCCATCGGACTCATGTTTGTCCAGGTTGCTCGCGCCATTGGTTGCAACGTTATCTCCGTGGTGAAGCGCGACGAACAGGTGGTTGCCGCCAAGCACATGGGCGCGCACGAAATTGTGCAGACCACAAAGGTTCAAAACGTAGTTGAAGCCGTACGCGCGCTTACTCCGCAGAAGCGTGGCTGTGATGTAGTCATTGAAGCTGTGGGCCGTCCTGAAGCCTGGGAGTGGACCGTTGAGATGGTCCGCAAAGGCGGCACTGTGAATTTCTTTGGTGGATGTGCCAGCGGCTCCAAAGTGCAGCTCGATACCAATCGTCTGCACTACTCCGAAATCACCCTGAAGGCCACGTTCCATCACACGCCGGAAACTGTGCGGCGCGCCTTCGGCCTGATCGCGGCAAAGAAGATTCGCCCCACTGACTACATCACCGGCGAAGCCCCGCTCTCCAGTTTGCAAAAGGTGCTGCGCCACATGCTAAACCGCGGAGGCGACATCAAGACCGCCATCATCCCAGGTCATTGAAAACCGCGTTGTGTGTGGCGTCGGGAATCGAGCGCTGTTCATAGTGGATCCCGTGCACGTGTCCAATACCTTCGGCCCAGCAAGGAGTTCTTACCCAGTTCAGAGATTTTGTTCGAACTTAAGGATGTTCTAGACGCATGAGTCCGATGGCCAGCAGTTCTCAATTTGCCCCGCCCGCTTCCGTGGGCTGGTCTCGCCTGCCCTCCGCCTACGCTATTCCTGAGTCTGCCCCTTCCATCGAAGAAGCGCGGGACTATTGCCGCCAACTCGCGCGATCTCATTACGAAAATTTTTCGGTTGCCACCTGGTTCCTGCCGGAAAAACTTCGCCAGGATTTCCTGAACGTTTACGCCTACTGCCGCATCTCTGACGATCTCGGTGATGAAGTCGGCGACCCTGCAGCGTCACTCGCTTTACTCGACGAGTGGCAGGCGCAGCTCGATGCCTGTTATGCCGGTACTCCACGCCATCCTGTTTTTGTGGCCCTCGCCGAAACCGTCCGAAAGTTTCAAATTCCCGAGCACGAATTTTCTGATCTGCTTATCGCTTTCCGCCAGGACCAGACCGTCACTCGTTTCGAAACTTTCAACGACGTCCTCGCCTATTGCCGGTATTCCGCGAATCCCGTTGGGCATCTCGTCCTCTACCTCTGTGGTTATCGCGATGCCGAGCGTCAACAGCTTTCCGACTACACCTGCACTGCGCTGCAGTTAGCGAACTTCTGGCAGGATGTCAGCGTGGACTATTCCAAGGGCCGTATCTATATTCCTCTGGAGGATTTGCAGCGTTATTCGGTGACCGAGAAAGACCTGGCGCAGAACTGCAACACCGTCGCCTTTTGCGACATGATGAAATTCGAAGTCCAGCGCGCACGCGAATGGTTTGATCGTGGCCTATCGCTGGTGAAAAAAGTAAACGTTGAGCTGGCCGTCGACATTGCACTCTTCACCCGCGGCGGTCAAGAGATTCTCAATGCCATCGAGCGTCAGCGTTTCGCCGTTCTAGGCAAGCGTCCGGTAATCTCCAAGCCACGCAAACTCGGCCTGGTCGCCCGCGCTGCTGTTGGAAAACTATTGGGGAGTTTGTCTTGAGCGCCGGAACGCAGCCCGTGCTGGTTCCCTGGAGTCCCGCTCCCGCGCAGCTCACCATGGCGTATTCCGTTTGTCGTGGGATCACGCGCGCCAAAGCCCGGAATTTCTATTACGCATTTTTCGTGCTACCCAAGCGCAAACGTCAGGCGCTGAGCGCCGTCTATGCCTTCATGCGTCGCTGCGATGATATTGCCGACGACTCCGGCCTCAGCCTTCCGGAACGCCGTTTCAGGCTGGATACCTGGCTAGATGCATTGCACCGCGCTCAACAAGGTCAGCCTACAGACGATCCCATCCTTCTAGCCCTTACCGACGCTCAACGCCGGTACACGATTCCCGCGGGGCTTCTCGACGATCTCGCCACCGGTACTGCGATGGACGTGGTCGACCCGGTTTTCGATGTTTCACGAACACCGTCTTCGTCGGAGGCGCCGGCCGCCCAACTCTCCGTTCAGTATAAGACGTTCGAAGATCTCAAGGTCTACTGTTACCGGGTCGCATCGGTCGTGGGACTGGTCTGCATTCACATTTTCGGCTATCGCGATCCGGCTGCCGAGCCGCTCGCCGAGCAGTGCGGTCTCGCCTTTCAGCTCACCAATATTATTCGCGATGTCAAAGAAGACGCCGCGATGGGCCGCGTTTACTTACCGGAAGAGGACCTGGCAAGATTCGACCTCTCTGCGGCAGATCTGCTCGCTACGCCCGATGTCGCGCGCTTCCGTCCCTTGTTGGCCCTTATCGCCGATCGCGCCCGTGAAGGCTATCAGGCCGGTGATGAACTCATTCCCTATGTTTCTGAAGATAGCCAGCCAGCGCTATGGGTGCTGATCAACATTTATCGGAAACTGCTGGAAAAAATCGCCGAGCGCCAGTATGACGTCTTCAGTGGCAGGGTGAGCCTCACCGTCACCGAAAAACTACGCATCCTCGCGAAAGGTTTCCTGCAACGGATCACCTAATGATCCGCCGCGAAACCATCTCGCCAGCATGAGCCAGAATCCCACTCCACCCTCAGTCGCCATCGCCGGCGGTGGCCTCGCAGGCCTCGCTGCCGCTTGCGCTCTCGCCGACTCTGGCCTTCGAGTCACGCTCCTCGAGCGTCGCCCTTATCTTGGTGGTCGCGCTTCTTCTTACGAACATCCCGGCACCGGCGAAGTGGTCGACAACTGTCAGCATGTGCTTTTTCGCGTCTGCACCAACCTGGTCGAGTTCTACCGCCGCATCGGCGTCGAAGATAAAATTCGCTGGTACGACGAGATGACCTTCATCGAGCCCGGCGGACGCTCCAGCGTGATGAACGCCTCCCCGCTCCCCGCGCCGCTGCACACGGCGCCGTCGTTCTTACACTTTCCATTCCTCACGATAAAGGACAAGCTTTCGATTTCGCGAGCCATCGCTGCTCTTACTCTCACCGTCCAACCCGATACTGGAAAATCATTTCTGCAGTGGTGTCACGATCACAGCCAAACACGAACCGCCATTGACCGCTTCTGGAAACCCATCCTGGTCAGCGCCCTCAGCGAAGACCTCGACCTCATCTCCGTTTCCTATGCCGCGCAAGTCGTTCGTGAATCCATGAAGTCGCCCGCGGCCCGACACATGGGCGTCCCCAGCATTCCGCTCACCGACCTCTACAACCGGGCCGGCGATTACATCCGCGCCCGAGGCGGCAAAATCCTCTTTCGCACCTCGCTGGAAGCTTTTGCTCCGACGACATCACAGATCCAGATTCGCATCACCGATTCAGATAAGAAAGAGAAAGAAGAGTCGTTCGACTATCTCATCGTCGCTCTCCCTTTCAACACCGTGGACCGGGTCCTGCCCTCAACTCCCGATGCCGCGCCTCTGCGCGAGCAGTTAGCACACTTCGAATCCTGTCCCATCACCGGCATCCATCTCTGGTTCGATCGCCAAATTACTGACCTCGACCACGCCGTCCTTCTCGACCGCACCGTGCAATGGATGTTCCACAAATCCCGCTTGCTCGTCACTCGCGAAGCGGCCGATCTTTCGGAGCGCTATGGTGAAAGAGATCGGGAGGGGCACGACTTCAGTCGTGCCATCATCACGCCCTACAGAGTGAGGGCTTCAGCCCCTGAAATGCCGAGCTACATCGAACTTGTGGTCAGCGCTTCCAAGTCTCTCATCGACAAGTCGCGCGCCGAAATCGTTGACCTCGCCCTAAAAGAAGTCCGCGAATTTTTCCCCGCGGCGCGCGAAGCGGCCTTGGTGAAGTCCGCGGTCATCAAAGAAGTCCACGCCACGTACTCACCACGTCCCGGCATCGACTCCTACCGTCCGCCGCAGTCCACCGTGTGGCCGCGCGTTTTTCTCGCCGGCGATTGGACTGCTACCGGCTGGCCCGCCACCATGGAAGGCGCCGTCCGCAGCGGATATCTCGCCGCCCAGGCGCTGCTTCACGCGGCAGGAATCAAAGACCAGAAACTTCTCGTTCCCGATCTCCCACCCTCTGGCCTCATGCGCCTGTTCCGTCGCTGAGTTGCTAGCACGCCAGCCTCAACTGCCGCCTTCCTCACTCAGAGGCGTGCTCCGGCGCACAGACATCCGCCCTACCAGATGGAACCATACACACTGGATCACTCCGCCGTCCGTCCCGATGGAGGTCTCCATGCTCCCCAACTCGCTTCTTATCGTTTTCTTGTTGCTTTCCTTGCTCCCCGCCGCGCCTGCCCAGAAGCCTCCGAGCAGTCCTGTTCACAGTCCTTCGGCGCACCTCCCGCTCGACGGAGTCAGGATTTTTCAAACTCACTGCGCCACTTGTCATGGAGTCGACGGGGGTGGCCACGGTCCAGCCTCTGTCGCGCTTAAGGAATCACTTCAAGACTTAAGGCTGATATCGCAAAGAAATGGGGGAAAGTTTCCTGAGCAGCACACCAAGGACTTTATCGAAGGCAAACAATCTCCCACGCCCGCCCATGGCAATCGTGAGATGCCCATCTGGGGGCCAATCTTCCACCAGGTTGAAGCCGATCAGGACTGGGGGGAAGTTAGGTTGGAAGCGGTCACGAAGTACTTGGAATCTATCCAACAGAAGTAGCGGAGTGGCTTGGTTCCGCGCTATTTCTGACCGATGCGTTCTTCGATCTTGGATATAAATTTCGGTGTATGGCTTTTCATCAACTGCTCGATCCCGGGCCTGAATTCATGCCAGACGTTCATCCCCGCGTCATTACCCACGGTCGCACCAAAATCGCTAACCGAACCGGTAGGTGATCGTCTCCAATAGGGACGCGAAGCCGTGTCCGCAGCCACCGAAGTTAGCGCCCGCAGCAGATAGGAAGTGTTCAGCCTGCCCTTTCCGGACTCATCCCGCGTGACAAAAATACGCGAAGCCGCATAGGTTGCCCGGCCCATCAAGCTCCCGTCGCTCGTAGAACGATAACCCGGTAGCTGCTTCGCCGACGACGGGTTCAGGTATTTGTCAAAGAGAGTCTTCGATTCTTTTCGACCAGATATCGCCGGCTCGGAAAATGTGGTGAGCGCCCCTTGCCGCATCACGCCCGTATTGCCCCCCAGCATGCGTAATTTAAGCGAGCGTTCCTGCTCAACGAATACGTTAGATTTTTGTGGCTCGGTTGCAACACGCGCCGATGGGGCTTCGGGGAGGGCCTGATCCCGTGTCTGGCACACCGCGCCACAAGCGATCAGGACAACCGACGAAACGATCCCGACACAACTGACAATCGGTTTCGCCATACCCCACTCCCGAAAGCGCCAAGCTGATACCGTTCGCTTGACGACCCGCCCGTAGGCTCACTCCGAAGCTAGCACTCCGCTTGCCATACGTCTGAGCAAGAATGCTCACTTGAGAAGCAGGGATATGATTGAAGGAACCGGATTTGAGGTTGCTCTCCTGAACTGATTTTCTGCCTTCCGTTTTGCGCTTCCTCCCGATCTTCCATAGTCTTATCTAGGACTTGTCCGGAAAAATCCATGAGTTTCGTGCGAACTGCACAAATCACTACCGACCGACCTGTGCCATTTTTTCGGGGGCGGCTATCTCGGTTTTCGATGTACTCCGACCAACGCACCGTGTGCACTTTCCCACGCACTATGCACAAATTTTCATCAACAACTACGCTTTCAGCTGTTGTCTAGCCGATTCCAGGCCTTGGAAATATCTGCTGAGATGTGCGCCCGAGGCCCTCATGGTTGCGAGTCGAGTGCTGCCTTCGTGAAGGCCTGTTCTACCCGGCCAGCAGCGCCACTCCCGCGGCCACCAGCGAAGCCGCGATCCACCTCCGCCGATCCACGCGTTCGTGTAAAAAGATCTTCGCTGCCACGGCGTTGCCGATGTAGGTGAGGGAAGCGGCGGCCGGACCGACCAGGCTCACATCTCCCCAGGAGAGTGCAAACAGCAGGCTGAAGAAAGCCACCGCCATCGCCGTCACTCCAAAGAAAAAGTGAGGATTACCGAGCGTCCGCCGAATGACGGTGACCAGGCCAGACTTCCGCCACAGGGCGCCCACATCCCCTACTTGCTTCATCGCGCGAGCCAAAAGCACATCGCCCACCACAGAAGCGAAGGTGATCGCCAAAATGCCGCCCCAGGTGTATAAGTCCTTCACGACTTCACCTCGCTGGGCGTCCCATCGTTTGCGGTTTTTGACAGAAGCGGGGAGTTCGCCTCAGAGCACTCGACATGCAAGTGTTCCGTAAGTGCCGGTCCTCCGGCAATAAATCCGACGCCTCCCGTGATCAATGCAATCCCCAGCCAGCGCAGCGGACTCACGTGCTCATGCAGAAGGAATCGCGCAACGAAGGCGAGCAGCACGTACCCGAGCGAAGTCGCTGGCAGCACGTAAGTGAGATCCGCCCAGGAGAGCGCGGCCATGTAGGTGGCGAAAAACGCGAGCAGAAGAAGAATTCCGATCGCGACCCAGGGATTCAAAATGGCGAGGATTACACTTTGCAGATGATGGATTGAAATGTTGCCAGTTTGCTTCATGCCATGCGAGAGCATGGCGTCTCCGGCCGCGGCGAACACCGTGACTCCGGCCAGCACAAGATAATTGCGAAAGTTCACTGGAACATCACGTGATAGTCAGGAGCCGACGTCGACTGCGGGCGCCCCACACTGCTCGCGCGCTTCGCGAGAGGGTGGAAGTTTTGCTCTCCGTAAGCTCGCGGAGAAGCTGAAGACCTACTCGGGATGCGTCCGCCGTTGCGACGAGCGCTCCCTCATCTGCGGTTAGGCCTTAACCAGCTCCGCCGCCGCGTCGTCGCTATGCTTTTTCACCATCTTGTTACGCGCCGAACGCAGCTTCAGGAAGGTCTTCGCCTCTTTGTAAAGTCGCTTGCGGTCATTACTATCGAACGCGGCTTTTTTCAGAATACGGAACACAGCCTTGGGCCGGAAGTAATATTCATCGTAGAAACGGTGCACCGCCGAAAGAATGTCGTCCGCCGGCAGTCCGGGATACTGGATGTGCGCCAGCTGGTGCCCGCCTTCATCCACCATCTTGTTGTCGCCGACCATGAAGCCGTTCTTCACTGCGTAGTCATAAAGCTCCGTGCCGGGATACGCGTGCGCCACGGAAACCTGGATGGTTTCCACATCCAACTCCTTCGCGAACGCAATGGTGTTGTTGATGGTCTCGTGCGTCTCGCCCGGAAGTCCCATGATGAAGTCGCCGTGAATCACCAGCCCCAACTTATGGCAGTCCTTGGTGAACTGCCTCGCCCGCTCGATGGTTGCGCCCTTCTTGATGTTCTTCAGAATCTGCTGATCGCCGGACTCATAACCCACGATGAGCAGACGGCATCCCGCTTCCTTCATCGCCTTCAGAGTCTCGTAGTCAGTCGTTACGCGCGAGGTGCACGACCACGTAAGGCCCAGCGGCTTCAGCTTGGCACACAACTCAATCGTCCGGGCCTTCTGAATGTTGAAGGTGTCATCGTCGAAGAAGAATTCCTTTACTTCCGGCCAGTACGCCTTGACCTTCGCCATTTCAGCCGCAACGTCGTCGGTCGAGCGCTTGCGCCAGGGATGCCCGCTCAACGTCTGCGGCCACAAACAGAACGTGCACTGCGCCGGACACCCGCGTGTGGTGTAAAGAGAAACGTACGGGTTCAACAGGAAGGGCACGTTGTAACGTGTTACATCGAGGTCACGCTTGTAAACGTCCGTGACATGCGGCAGCGCGTCCAGATCCTGAATCTGCGGCGCGTCCGGATTGTGAACAATCTTCCCGTCTTTCAAAAAGGAAATGCCGGCAATCTCTTCCAGCGGCTTGCCCTTCGCATAATCGACCACGGCGTAATCAAATTCCTTGCGCGCCACAAAATCGATCGCCGGACAATCGCGCAAAGATTTCTCCGGCAGCACGCTGACGTGTGGCCCCACAAAACAAATCTTGATCTTTGGGTTCGCCGTCTTGATCGCCCTCGCCAGCCCAATATCCCCCGGAAACCCCGGCGTACTGGTAAACAGAACCAAGAACTCGTAATCCTTCGCAATTTCGATGGTCTGCTCCGCCGAAATATAATGGGGTGGGGCATCGAGCAGCCGCGCTCCCTCCAGCATCCCCGCGGGATAAGCCAGCCACACCGGATACCAGTATGACTCGATTTCGCGGGTCGCGGGCCATCGGGATCCAGCGCCGCCATCAAAGTTTTCAAAAGAGGGTGGATTCAGAAATAGGGTTTTAAGAGGCATAGTAGGTGAGTATGTATTTTACCATTCGCCTGCGGCCGATGCTGTCGAAAAGCAGTGTTTATGCAGGTTCGTCGCTGAATACCACCTTTGATGCAGCGAACAGCAGAAAAGGAGCATCGACAACGAATTTAGTTTCATTACGTGGTTGCCTCTACGGGTTCATTATTTTGTTCCCAGAGCCCAAGCCTCAAGATTCCCGGTGGTGCGCAACAGCGCAACTTGAGAGCGCTCGAGTTCGAAGGAGACATCTTGTAGCGCAATTAATCGCTCGCTGGCCTGGGTGCGGGCATCATCGAGATCGTGCAAGGTCGCTGAAGAAGATTCCATCCGCGTTTGGACGGCTTCCACGTTTTTCTGTGCGATCTCGTACTCGAGTTCGGCCACGTCGCGGGCAGCTTGCATCTGCGTGACGGAGCGTTGCAGGCGCATGGTTTCCTCCGAGGTCTGATTGCGAGCCGCGTCAGCTTGCTTCCTGGCCTTGAGAGCGTCCGCCTCGGCTTCCTGAATTCGAGCGTGCTGAGCATAATTGAAGAAAGGAAAGTGGAGGGCTACTCCAATCGTGATGTTGTTGGGCTGAAAGGTGCGAGGCTGATAGAACTTTTGATAGTTATTGTAGGTAGCGAGGTTGGCGTATTGCGCGGCGAAGTCCATGCTGGGCCATAATGACCGCTTCTCCCCTTTTTCCCGCAAGTATTGTGCGCGCGCATGTTCCACGGCAGCCTGCACGGTAGGATTGGCCTCCGTCGCTTTGCTCAACAAATCGGCGTCCTCCTGGATCGCTGGAGGAACAGGTACGGAGTCGGGATCGACTTGAATGGATAGGGCGGGCAGTCCCGTTAATTTGGAAAGACGCTCCCGCAGAACCTCCGCCGCGCCGCTAGCTTCAGTGAAGCGCAAATGGACGCGGGCCACCGACAGGTGAGCCTTGGTGTCTTCAACCGCGCTGTCGATGCCCTCCCGCACGCGCTGGGCGACCGCTGCAGCCATTTTCTCTTCAGCGGTTTCCGCCTCGTGCAGTTGAGTCAGGCGCTGCTCCCATTTCACCAACTCGGCATAACTCAACACTACATCTTGAATAACCTGATTCCGTTGGTCCTTGGAACGGAAGGCGCTGACCGCAACGTCGGATTGCGCAGCATGAATGAAATTCCCCAGCGCTGGATTGAGGAGCGCCGATTGCGCGGTTACGTTGAAGAGTGAAGGAGCGGCTCCTTCAAGGCTGAGGGGAAAACCATCAGTCCACCCGAGGCCGGCTCCGGCAGTAAGTTGGGGGATGTAGCTATTGCGCAGTTCACGGTAGGCGGCAGAGGCGTGCTGCTCATCGGCAGCAGAGATGGCGATGCCGTTGGCATGTTTCAGTGCGAGTTCGACGGCGTGACGGAGCGTGAGCGGCGGCTCGGCCAGCAACGACGGGGACAGAAATAGAAACATCGCAAGTAAGAAAATATGCATGCCTATGGCACCGCACAATTTATTTCTCATTATTCTCACCTTGGTTGATCGTAAGAAAGATTCTACGGACAATCTGATGCGAGAGAAATGACAAGGATGGATCGGAGGCGAATCTCGTGGGGCTGGAACATCCCCGAATCAGCACTGGCGGGCAGAAGGGCGTGAAGCGTTGTCCAAACCGGCTTGGCGCTCAGGCTCTGCCGCGGAACTGGATGATCCGGCGGCGATCGCGTTTGGAGGGTCGGGCTGTGGGTAACTGTTCGAACTCTCTCATAGCTCTACGCTCAGCGGCGACCTTCTGGCGAAGTTCACGGCTGGCGTCGGTCTCGCGATAAAGAGTCTGAGCAACGGTAGCGGGGCCGCGCGTATCGCTGAGAAGGAGCACTTCGATTTCGAAGTCGCCGCCCTCGTTGGTCACGCGCAGCATGTCGCCGATGTGAACTTCGCGCGCAGCTTTGGCCGGCTGGCGGTTCGATTGAATCCTGCCGAGTTCACAGGCGCGGGCGGCGAGGGAGCGAGTCTTAAAAAATCTGGCGGCCCAGAGCCATTTGTCGATGCGAACCGAGGTCATGGTCTGTTTTCTGCAACTACTGGCGCAAGACTTGGCTTGCTCATGGATTCGGAAGCAGAAGTCATTCACTCGCGGCAATGCGATCCAAGCCCTTCTGCGCACTGGTAAAGGTGCGGGCCATCGATAGGGAAGCGCGGTATTCGCCGGCCGCAGATTTCAGGTCGCCTTGTTTCTCGAGCAACTCCCCGAGCAAATTATGTGCCTTGAAGGCGGGCCATTCCTCCACTGTACCGGAAGCGAGATAGCGCCGTACGAAGCGGATGGCCATGGAATATGATCGGCCCGTGCGAAACAACATATTGGCGCCGTCCATCAACGCGGCGGGATGATCGAGCGGTCGAGTCTCCATGGTGCGCAAAGCCTGCTCCATTTCGTTGAGACGGCCGGCGCGGCGATAAAATCCCGCGAGATTGAGCCAGGCTCGAGCACCACCATCCGAAGCGTCTATGGCCAGGCGGTATTCCTGCTCCGCGGTCTCTGAGTCCTTGTTTTTCTGCGCAATGCGAGCTCTCACCCAGTGCGCCATGCCGGGATTCAGCGGCAAGAGAAGGTTCGCCTGATCGCGTGCTTTGTCTTCTCCACCTCCGACAATGCCGGGCGCTTCCAGATAAAACTCGGCGAGATCGGTGCGGGCCTCCCAACTATTGGGCGCGAACTCGACGGCTCGCTCCAGTTCAACCCGAACTTTCTTGGCGAGACCCGCAGCTTTCACGAAGTTGGAGTGATCCGCCTTCTCGCCGTAAATTCGACCCAGCCATAGATGATAAAGGCCGTTATCGGGTGCGAGAGAGACCGCTTTTTCGCAGGCGGGAATGCCGGCGTCCCAATCGTCGAGCTCGAATTGGGCACGGCACAGGAGATTGTAGGCCTGCGCGGTGGGGGAACTCTGGATCTGCCGTTCTAGGGTTTGGACGGCCTGGTCCACGCGGCCCGCAGCAAGGAGTTGTTGCGGCGCGTCGGCAGCGGCGGCGAGAGAGAAGGACAACATCGCCAGCACTAACGCAGCGCCAGCAAGAAGATGAGTTACACGCGTGACTACTCTATCCATCCACTTCATGAGCTACTGAACCACCTTTACGCGAGCGCCGTCGGTTAAAGGCTTGGATTCGGTTGAGGAAAGGGCTACGAGAGAATGCTCCGGAAGCCCGGACGTCACCTCGACTTGGGTGAGGTTTTGCAGGGAGATTTCCACGTCGCGACGTTGGAGAAGTCCGTTTACCACTTGATAGACGTACGGCTTGGTGTCGTCCATGCGTACAGCTTCGCGCAGGAGGGTGAGCACGTTGCTATGTTCGGCGGTGATAACCGTGACGCCCACATTAACGTTGGGCAGCAGACGAAGATCGTGGTTGTCGACCGAGCAAGTGACCTCACCCACGTTGCGTGCGCCGTGTAGTTTGACGGTGGAAGGAATCGTGCTGACCGTGCCATTCCATATGCGCCCGGGCAGAGCATCCCAAGTGACTTCGATTTTTTGACCGGTGGCGAGGCGGCCGATATCAGGCTCGTCGACGAAAGTGCGAATGAGCATCTTTGAGAGATCTCCTTCTTGGAGCAGGAGATCGCCAGTCTGCACGTAAGCACCTTGCTTGACGGGAAGCGTATAGACGACGCCATCAAACGGCGCACGCACGCTGGATTTCCTGAGCGCATCTTCCGCCGCTTCGTAGGCGGCTTCAGCCTCCGTGCCCTGAGCTTGTACTCTTGCGACCTCCGGCTCCGAGTAACGAGCCTTTTTCTTTTGCTCAAGCAGCGTGGTATCGGCCTGGGCGCGTTGCAGCGCTTCTTGAGCTTGCTGAACTTCACCGGCCGAGGCTGCGCCTTGTTGCTGCAGACGCCGGAAAGCTTCCAGATTGCGCTGGACAGTATCGCGTGCGGCACGGGCCTTGGTCAGCTGTGTATCGAGCGTGAGGAGTTCTTCGCGAGTGCCGCCGGTAGTCAAATCAGATTCGTCGGCCTGCGCTGCTTTTATCTGCGCTTGCGCACGTGCAGCCTGGCTGCGGAGATCGTCGTCATCGAGTTGCAACAGAAGCTGGCCCCTACGAACGTGGTCGCCTTCTTTCACAAATAAGCGCTTCACGGTAGTGGCAATGGGCGCATGAGCTTCGAAATTCTGAATGGGCTCAACCTTGCCATTAGTAGAAATGAGGCTGCGGATGGATCCACGTTCCACCTCGGTGGCGCGAACTTTCAAGGGGGGATGTCGGTTGAAAATCGGGATCGCCGCTAATGCCGCGAGTACTCCTATGGTGAGCCAGGTGCGCGTCTTGCGCGTGGCGGGCCGTCCATTCGAATTGTGGGTTGCTGCCAACCGGTTATCTTTCAGCGTGCGGCGGGGACAACTGCAAGCACTAATTTACCACTCTGGCGGCCGCGAAAAAACGTACGCCATCCCAAGCCGTTGCGTATTTAGATGCGGGCTAAGGGTACCGGATGCTTATAAGAGAGCGTCACACGAGTGCATTTACGCGTGCGCAACGGCCGGCCGCGGCCAGCCAACGATCAGTTTTTAACAGTTACAATACCCTCATGCCAAAAGCACGCCGCTATACGCCCGAGCACGCCGCCGCCGGACTGGACGCCAAGTTTCCGGAGATTGAAACCTGGCCAAACCAGTTTCCCGGGTACGAGATTGTGATTGACGATCCGGAATTTACCTCGGTGTGTCCGAAGACCGGGCTGCCGGATTTTGGCGTGATCACGCTACGTTACCAGCCCGATAAAGTGTGCCTGGAATTGAAATCGTACAAGGAATATTTGCAGTCGTACCGCAACCTGGGGATTTTTCAGGAGAATGTTGTGAACCAAGTGCTGGAAGATGTGGTGCGCTGGGCCAAGCCGATCTGGGCCGAAGTGAAGGGTGATTTCCGGCCGCGGGGCGGGATCTCTACCACGGTGCTGGCAAAGTGGCCCAGGGCGAAGAGCCGAAAGCGGTTGTAACCAACCAGACATGGGCTGCGTGCTATATTCGCTCGACCGTGGCTAACGCGAAACTCTATCCGCGCACAGCGCTGATTCTATTGACCGCGCTGAACCTGCTCAACTACGTAGACCGCTCGGTGCTCTTCGCGGTGCAGCCGCTGGTGCAGAGCGAATTCCGGCTGAGCAACACTCAGGTTGGTTATCTTACCAGCGCATTTCTGCTCTTCTACATGTGCGCGGCGCCGTTCGTGGGTCCGCTGGCAGACCGCTACTCGCGCAAAAGAATTATCGTGGGAGGCGCGATTTTCTGGAGCGGGCTCACCCTGCTCACCGCGGTCACGCACACCTACACCGAGCTCCTGATTCGTCACACGCTGGTGGGAATCGGTGAGGCGACCTTCGTCACCATTGCACCCACGTTTGTTGCCGATTTGTTTCCGGAAGAGAAGCGCGGTCGGATTCTCGGCGTGTTCTATCTGGCGATCCCCGTGGGAACGGCCGCGGGATATCTGCTGGGAGGCAAGCTCAGCCCCCACTATGGATGGAGATTCCCTTTCTACATTGCAGCGGTTCCCGGATTTCTATTGGCGATCGCGGTGCTGTTCCTTAACGAACCGGAGCGGGGTCAGTTCGACAGGGAGAAAGAAACACCGGAGCGTCGAACTTTACTTGGGTTGGCGCGGAATCCCGCGTTCTGGACTTCGACTCTAGGCATGGCGACGATGACGTTTGCTTTGGGCGGGATCCAGGTTTGGATGCCGACGTTTTTGTCGCGAGCTCGTGGGTACTCACTGGAGTCGGCAAACTTCATGTTCGGAATCATCATCGTAGTCGATGGAATTCTGGCATCGCTGGCGGGAGGGTGGCTGGGAGATTATCTGCTGCCGCGCATGAAAGGTTCGTATTATTTTGTTTCTGCAGTGAGCATGGCTTTGGGTGTGCCGTTTATGATCGCGGCTTTGTTCATGCGCGGTCCGGTGATGCTGCCGGCAATCGCTGTAGCAGCATTTTTCTTGTTGCTCAATACTTCGCCGTTGAACGCGGCGGTGATCAATTCCGTCGGTGCCCACATTCGCGCCACTGCGTTGGCAGTGAACATTTTTGTCTTCCATCTGCTGGGGGACGTTCCTTCTCCTACGCTCATGGGTTATGTGGCTGATAAACGTACGCTGCAGGCTGCATTCATTCTGCCGGTGATCGCCATGATCGCTTCCTCTGCCATACTGTTCTATGGGATGAGATTTGCGCCCGCCCAGACCGAAGTTGGGCAAGCAGGGAAGACTTAGGCAGATGCATTACTTTCATTGGATCGCCGGCACCATCCTGGCGCTGGCATGGTTCTCGCGCATCGTGGATGCTGCGATTGGCATGCCCAGTGTGGCCGATGTTACCAAGCCTGAATGGAATCGCAATCCGGTCAGAGCTTCCGGCAATCCGCGAGTTTCGATCATTGTGCCGGCACGGAATGAAGAAAGCGACATCGAGCAATCTCTGAACCGGCTGCTGGAACTCGACTACGACAATTACGAAGTGATCGCGGTGAATGATCGATCGACGGATCGAACCGGTGAGATCATGGAAAGCGTGGCAAGCCGTGCTGCCGCGCGTGGGCGCTTACGCGTAATCCATCATCAAGAATTGCCGGCGGGGTGGTTGGGGAAAACGCATGCCATGTGGACGGCGACGAATTCGGCCAGCGGAGAATGGCTACTGTTTACCGACGCCGATGTTTTGTTCAAAGGGGATTCAGTGCGCCGTGCCCTCGCTTACGCGGAAGCGCAGAAGGCGGACCACGTCGTCTTGTTTCCACGAATGGTCATGAAGTCGCCGGGCGAATACATGATGATTGCGTTCTTCCAGACGATGTTTGTGTTTGGGCACCGGCCGTGGAAGGTGGCGGATCCGAAGTCACGGGATCATATGGGTGTGGGTGCTTTTAATCTGATCCGGCGCTGTGTGTACGAGTCCATCGGCACGTACGAAGCGCTGCGCATGGAAGTCCTAGACGACATGAAGCTCGGGAAAGTGGTGAAGAACGCGGGGTTCGCACAGCGCAATGTTTTTGGCGGCGATCTGATTTCGATTCGCTGGGCGAATGGCGCGATGGGCGTGGTCAATAATCTGACGAAGAATTTTTTTGCCGTGTTGTCCTTTCAATGGCCGCGTACTCTCATCTCCGCGTTTGGGCTGGCTTTCCTGAATCTCATGCCGTTTCTTGGCGTATGGTTGGCGCATGGGTGGGAGCGCCTGCCGTACGCCGTGGCGCTCGGGTCGATGTTTTCGATTTATCTCGGAATGTCCTGGCGCTCGGGAGTTCCGGCTTATTACTTTCTGCTGCATCCCGTGAGCACCGCGCTGTTCGTGTACACGTTGATGCGATCCATGTTTCACACCCTGTGGAATGACGGGATCGTGTGGCGAGGGACGAGGTATCCGCTGGAGGAGTTGAGAAAGGGGATGGTGTGAGGCGGGGGTTAGGTTCAGTCTTCACTGCGGCGGCTCGCCCTCCACATCCGCTTCGTTGCCATAGGTTGCGCTGGGATTAGGCGTGGCCTTAATTTTTGTCGGTTTCTTGGTGGGGCGCATGCGGCCGGCGCTGTAATGGCCTTGCTTTTCGACGTCGTAATTCTTAGGCATGGGCGGGATCAACGTTGAGCCGCCGGTGAGTTGGCTGACGCGGTTCAGGATGATTTCTGCGCGGCCGTCGTAGAGCTTTACGGGACCATGGATTTCGATCACGCGTCCCTGGAGGCGGCGCACGTCTCCCACATCCTTCAGGTCGGAGGCGAAGACCACGACCGAGAACGGGCAGGCTGCTTGCTCTTCACAGAAACCGATGAAGTGGACTCCTTTGGAGCCGACTTTCACATGAGTCACTCTGCCGGTGATGCATTTGGTTTCGCCGACGTGGCGGCTGGCTTCGCCGATGGGAAGGCAGTCGGAGGCGAAGGCGGGGATCGTCGATAAAAGGAGCGCTAACGCTGCGATATGGTTCAGCGCGGACATGAAGATCGTGGATGTTCGGCTCTTTTCACTGGGCCTGGAGTGTGGAGAGCTCTTCGCTCGTGTAGTGCTCGACGGCGAGATTCCGAATCAAAAACACAGACCGATCTTGTAAGATCTCTGATTTCAATAGTTTGCGAGTCTGTGACATGGCTTGATCTGGCCAAAATATTGAAAAGCAAGGACTTGCCCGCAAAATATTGCGGACAAGGCAGTTAGGGGCTGGCGAGGGTAGGTTGCGGCCACCGCTTGTGCCTCTCGTTCCCTCTGAGCTTTACTTTGGGACATGGTCACTTCCAGAATCGCTCAAGTGGAAGGGCGCGGACAAGGTCAGATGTCACATGGGGCCGTGGATAAGTCGGGCCCGCGCAGCTCAACGGGCGCTATGGCTCGATTGCGACAGTTACGAAAGTTAGCTCAATCAAGACCGATCGCCGGTGTCAAATCAAAGTATGAGAAACGTTCGGCGAGGAATCATCGTAGCTATTGTCTCCGGACTCCTCTTGATCGGTGTTCTGGGCGCCTATTCACATCGGGTGGAGCATCGCGCCGAGAGGATTTTCCGCATTTCCTATGAGTTTTCGACGAAGGACCATGCGCCAACCCTCGATGATCTTCGGCAACAATTCGGCCCTGACCTCAAGCAGCCCGATCCTTGCATGGCTTGGGGCTGCAAGTATGAGGTTACATTGACGAATCGGCTTTTGGCTACGATCCACTTGTCCCGACCCACTGCACTCAGTTCGTCCTTTTGGGTCAAGGACAACGTAGTTCAGGAGAACGTCGTCGAATTGTGGACTATCAACCGAGTCGCTTATGTCGATGCTAAGTACTGCAACGAGTGTGACGGCTTTGATGTCGTCCCCTGCGAGGCGCCAACTGCGTCGTTTGGCAGCGGTTCGGTGATGGTCGGTTCTAGGTCGACGCTTAAAGAGAAGCGTGCGGCATTCACTTTCAACCCAAGCTGCTTAACTTCTTTCCGAGGCTGCGCCAATATTGCTGAGTTTGCTCCCCAAATATGGCACGGATCGGCGTCGGGGGCCACGCGATGCACTGACGCCGATCGACAGTGAGCAGATGCCGATGACCGCTTCTTTGTGGCCCGTGTATCTTTGAATCGCCGGCTCCTGTAGCTCTGCCGGCGAGATGCATAGGTACTTCGTCGGGAGTCCTCGGCGGAGCCGAGGACTCCGCTTTCTCAGGATGACAAGGGGCTGCGATGGCGGCGAGCCCTGGGGGCTGAAGCCCGCACGTATAGCGGCTCTGGGCGGCACGGCGTGAGCCGTGCCCTTCCCAATCCCTTTGGATACGGTTTCCCGATCCGGAAGTTTACTTGAAGCCCTTGACGGCGGCGGTTTCGTCGTCCTTCACATCGAAGACAGTGTAGAGCTTGGTGATCTGGAGCAGGTCGTGCACCTTCTTGGTGAGGTGGAGCAGCTTGAGTTCGCCGCCTTGGTTTTTCGTGGTCGTAAAGGCGCTGACCAGCTCGCCGATGCCGGAGCTATCGATGTAATTGACTTCGGCCAGATTCAAGATGATCTTCTTATTGCCTTTGGAAAGCAGTTCGCGTACGGTGTCGCGCAGGGTGACGCTGCCCTCGCCCAGAGTGATCCGCCCACTGCAATCCACAATGGTGACTCCGTCCACCTGCCGAGTGCTAAGTTTCATGCTCACTGAGAAGCCTCCTTGTTGCCCACGGATGATCCGTGGACGTGCTTGATCAATTTCACTTCTGTGCCTGTCTGGGACGGGCGGATTTCCACCACGTCCATAAAAGAACGCATAAGAAAAATGCCACGCCCTGAAGTCTTGAGCAGATTTTCCGGGGCCAGAGGATTAGGAATGCCGCTCAAGTCAATGCCTTTGCCCTGGTCGCGAATGGTGATGACGAGGTCATCACCCGTCCGCTCGAAGGCGAGGACTACTTTCTTGTCGGGCGCATACTTGTTGCCGTGCAGCACGGCGTTGACCGCGCCCTCGCGCACCGCCATGGAAATCTGCATGACTTCTTCTTCTCCAAAGCCCAACTCGGTGGCAATGCGGGTGGCGCTTTCTTCCGCATGGTCCACCGTTTCCAACGTGGAATCGAGCGTATAGGAGACCAGTTGCTCCATGGCTATAGATAACGGCTTAGGTCCGCACCCGTTCTGTTGAATTGGCCCGTAGGGGCTCGCCACTCGCCGCATGTAGCGAATGCGGTAGTTTGCCTGTCGAAACCAGAATTGTCAACGAGAGCGTCGAGCTGTGGGTGAGCAACATTCAGATGTGCCCCGCGGACGGGCCGGCCCAAGCGACGCGGGCGGATATAATTGTACGCCGTGAGCCCAGTGCTGAGCGCGAGAATCCGGCGTTTCCTGAAGCGCTTAACGGCCGTGACAATGTTATCGGCGACGGGATCGACCCTGATCGCTTATACCGTGGATTATGCCGTGTTCCGCTATCGCCTGAGCGCCCATCGCGCCTACGGACAGGTCACTGTCACCAGCTACGATGCCGTGCAACAGAAAAATGGCAGGACGGAGTTTCTCTTCAACCCGCCACAGACGCAAACTTGCGTAAACTCACTGTTCCCCCGTGCCGGTTATCTTCCGTGCTGGTACTTAGAGCGGCATACCGAGCAACGCACCGACATCTGATCTACTGGTTCGTTTCAACCTCAGTGGCTCATTTCAACCACTGCTAACCTACGCGCGCTCAATAGCATCAAGAGGCATCGTGAGCGTGGGCCGCCTCATCTAATTGGTTAAGAGCAAGAACGAATTGGCGAGGAGGGTGAGTGAATTTATGAGGCTGTCACAGGGATTCGCAAGCTTATTCCTGGCAGCGCTTCTATCTGTGCCCGCATGGGCAAGTAATAATGCGAGCTCAAATTCAGCAGTGCCGGGAACTTTAAATTATGTCGAGGGACAGGCCTATATCGCCGACCAACCCCTCGACCACAATTCAATTGGCGAAACTACACTTGAAGTCGGACAGTCGATCAACACAGATAAGGGGAAAGCCGAAATTCTGCTGACTCCGGGAGTGTTTCTGCGCATCGGTGATAATTCATCGGTGAAGATGGTCACGGCGGGTTTGGCGGATACCGAGGTAAGAGTCGACCGGGGCCACGCCATGGTGGAAGTGGACCAGATCTATCCGCAGAATGATTTGCGGGTGACCATGGGGCAGGCAACGGCAAGACTCCTGAAGCCAGGGCTGTACGATTTCGATTTGCAACAGAACCAACTGCGCGTATTCGATGGCGAGGCCATGGTGCAGGAAGGTGATCGGCAGATCAAAATTAAAGGTGGCCACGATCTCGCAGTTGGGGGCAATGCGCTTTACAAAGAAGCGAAGTTCGACAAGAAGGCGATGAACGGTGACGATCTGTACCGCTGGAGCAGCTTAAGGTCGGACTACGTAGCTGAAGCGAACGTCGATGCCGCGCGCATTGTAGTTGCGGACGGCTGGGGTCCGGGATATTGGGGCGCCGGCTTCTGGGGTCCTGGTTGGGGCTGGGGAGGATGGTATTGGGATCCGTGGTTCTCGGCCTATACCTTCATGCCTTGGGATGGAATTTTCTACAGCCCGTTTGGCTGGGGATTCTATTCGCCAGGTTTCGTATACCGGGCGCCGTTCTACGGCGGACATTTCTACCACACGTTTAATGCGGCCAATGTTCGCGCCTGGGGACCGGGCCCGCATTACGCAACCAGCAGCGCTTACTCTCATGGCGTCTACACCGGAGCAGGGGCTGAGCGCGGAGCTTTCCACTCAGGCCCGGCAATGGCGTCGGGAGGCGCGCGAGGTGGCTTTGGCGGAGGCGGATTCCACGGCGGCGGGGGTGGTGGATTCCATGGCGGAGGCGGCGGAGGCCACGGCGGAGGTCGCTAAGGCTAGTCGCCAAAGCCAGATTACAGAAGCGGGGCGCGAAAGCGCTCCGCTTTTTTGTCTACGGATTCCGATACAATGGCGATCTTGCGGAAGTCCAGAGCGGGAATCGGAAGGACGTCAATGTTCACGGATCGCACCGTTTCTTCGCTGCACCATTTCGTCATCGTGTTTTTCATCGCGGCCGCAATATTTCCACTGCACGGGTTGGCGGCCACGCCCGGAACTCCCACGGCCGCGGCGTCTGAATCGCGTCTCGAAAAGGGTTATCGGTTCCAGCAGGGTGGTTGGACGTATGTTCACCTCGAAGGATCTCCCTCCGAAATCGGCTATCAGCACGGCTATCTTTTGGCACCCGAAATTGCCGACGCTCTCGAAGCCATAAAGCTGATTGATACCCACCAGACCCAGCGTGATTGGCAGTTCTTTCGCAAGACCGCTCGCGAGATGCTCTGGCCGCACATTGACGCTGAATATCAGCAGGAACTGCAGGGCATTGCGGACGGCGCGAAGGCCCATGGGGTCGATCTGGACGTGTATGACATTGTCGCGCTCAACGCCTTTGAGGAAGTCCCCGATTACTACGTACCGTGGCTGAACAAGCGGGAGAAGCAGGCGCGAGCGCCGAAGTTGAAAGCTCCGGGAAATTGCAGCGCGTTTATCGCGACCGGCGCCTACACCAAAGATCATCAGATCGTGATCGCGCACAACAATTGGACGAGCTATCTGGCGGGCGAACGCTGGGTGGTCATCTTCGATATTTTGCCGCAGCACGGCCAGCGCATTCTGATGGATGGGTTTCCCGGGGTGATAACCAGCGACGACGATTTCGGCGTGAATGCTGCCGGGATCATGATCACCGAGACGACGATCACGCAATTCGAAGGCTGGAACCCGAACGGAAAACCGGAGTTCATGCGCTCGCGCAAGGCGCTGCAATATGCCGAGAGCATCGACGACTATGTGCGGATCATCAAGGAAGGAAACAACGGCGGATATGCGAACGATTGGCTGATCGGCGACCGGAAGACGGGGGAGATTGCTTATCTAGAGCTCGGTTTGAAAAATACTCCGATGTGGAGAACGAAGGATGGATACTTTGTCAGTTCAAACTTCGCGCGTGATCCGAAGCTGATTCGCGAGGAGACGGACGGATTTGAGCCGAATGACATGGCCTCGTCGATGAATGCGCGGCATTCCCGGGCCGACGAGTTGGTACAGCACGCGAAAGGAACGATTGACGTGGAGATGGCGGAGGATTTTCTGGCCGATCACTTCGACAGCTTCGACAAAAGAAAGCAACCGAATGAGCGCTCGCTATGCGGGCATGTGGATGCGTCCTCGCGCGGCGTGAAGGAGTGGGGCTGGGAAGCATACAACCCCGGGGGCGCCGTTCAGGGGAAAGCGACCGACAGCAAGATGGCGGCGGATATGACTTTCGTGGCGAGGGCGGGGCATCCTTGTGGGGCAGATTTTGTAGCGACCGATTTTCTGGAGCAGCATCCAGAATATGCGTGGCAGAAACCACTGCTGCCCGATATGAAGGCGGGACCCTGGACGAGATTTCAAGCGGGGCAGAAACCATGAAAGAGACAGTAGAGCAATACATGCAGCGGATAGCTAGCCACATGGAAGGGAAGCAGCCGCTGGTGGTGCAAGCGGCTACGGCAAAGAAACTGGAGCGCCTGATCAAGGGCAAATCGAGAGCTAAACTGCGCAAGCGTCCGGCGCCGGATAAATGGTCAGTCAGCGAAATCCTGGCGCATCTTGCTGATGCGGAAACGGTCGGCAGTTTTCGGATGCGCCTAATCTTGGGCGCGCCGGGAACGCCGATCGCCGCCTTCGATCAGGATGCGTGGGTCATCAGCGGCCATTACGAGAAGCGCGACCCACGCAAATCGCTCGAGTTGTTTCGCGCGCTGCGGGAAGCCAATCTCGCCTTGCTGAAATCGCTGACGCCGGATCAGTGGAAGCACTACGGAATGCATGCCGAGCGCGGCCAGGAGTCGATTGAGCGCATCGTTCGCATGTTTGCCGGGCACGACATCAACCACCTCCAGCAAATCGAGAGGATTCTCAAATAGATATAGTTGATGTGTGATTTGAGTCACCAGGAGTCATGCTGGCGGTCACGGTCACGTTCACCTCTTCGGCGTAACTCTCCTCTATGGAAGTGATTATGGACACGGCAAAGCTCGATGCCATTGCGCGTGAGCTTTGCGAACTCCTTCAGGAGCAAATGGAAGCCATCGTAGGCCGGAAGTTCAATGATTTTGCACAGGAGGAATTGGAAGCCTACGAGACACGAAAGCGCCGAATTCTCGAATTGCGTTCCGAACTGGACGAGTTTGCGAGACCTACGTAACCAACAGGCGTTCAACGCTATGGCTTAGGACGCTTGCGTTTGGAGCGTGGGCTTGGCGTTTCTTCGAGCGCGGCGGCTTTCTCATGTTCGCTCAGTAGCTGGTTCATCTCATCGATGAGCTTAGCGAGTTTCTCCGGGTCTTTTTCCCGTTGTGCCCATTCCCACAGCAGTCGCCACCCGTCGGGTTCGTCCAGCGACATGGCACCATCCGCGATATGAGCCACTATACGCCTGATCGCCTTCGGGAGGCAGAATCTTCGTGGTGAGATTCTTACCAGATGGAAGTTTCCCAAGCTGGGAGACGGAAGCGCGCAGCTGCAAATCGGGATGAGGTTCTGAAGGCCTTGGGAATTGTCCAGGGCCAAGCAGAGTCTGCTTCATAGAGCGATCGCGCCCCCAGAAACAAATTCGATAATCCGGTGCTGAAAATCCGCGTCGGGCGCGTGATCAAGCGTGCTACCGTCGAGCTACACAGGAATTCGGTTGGTTCGCAGAGATGCCGGATTCACGAGGCGGTTAGAAATGATGACCAAGGCATGCACGAACAGCAAATGTCCAGCCTACGCACACTTCGTTTATACCGTGGCCATGCGCTGCGTTCTTTGCCGTTGCGATCTTAAGGGTGCACAGAGGAATATCGAAGATGTTGGTTCAGGCCGAGCGATCGCTTCTGACGCTGAATTGCCGGGGAAGCTGGGACAGGCGACCGCTGCCAGATAACCGAGAGAATAACCGCGCGACCCCTCAATGCTTCTGAATCACCTTCGCGATTCGCTTAAAGGCCCAGTCGATTTCCTGATGATCGATAACCAGCGGCGGTGCGATGCGAATCACACGGTCGTGAGTTTCCTTACACAGGATGCCCTCTTCTTTAAGCGCCTCGCAGTAGGGACGGGCAGGGCTGTGGAGTTCGATGCCAATCCACAAGCCTTTGCCGCGGACCTCTTTTAAGTCAGGGCTGTGCAGGGTCTTGAGCAAGGTCAGGAAATAAGCCCCGAGCTCGGCCGAGCGTTCCACCATCTTCTCCTCGATGAGGACACGCAATGCGGTTCGCGCAATGGCGCAGGCCATGGGATTGCCACCGAAAGTACTGCCATGGTCGCCGGGCTGGTAGACGCCGAGAATCTCTCGTGATGCCAGAACCGCTGAGACCGGATAGAAGCCGCCGGCCAGCGCCTTGCCAACAATCAAAACATCGGGCGTGATGTTTTCGTGCATATAGGCGAAGAGTTTTCCGGTGCGCCCCAGACCGGATTGAATTTCATCGGTCATGAGCAGCACGTTGTTCTGGCGGCAGATTTCCGCTGCTTCGCAGAGAAATCCTGCGGGCGGAATGACGATGCCGGCTTCGCCTTGAATCGGTTCCACCAGGAATGCGCAGGTGTTGGGAGTAATGGCCGCGCGCAGGGCGGAAGCATCGCCGAACGGGATTACCTTGAAGCCAGGAGTGAAGGGGCCGAAGCCGTCGCGATATTGCTCGTCTGTGGAGAAGCTCACGATGCTGACGGTGCGGCCGTGAAAATTGTTGGCGCAGACAATGATCTCGGCCTTGTCCTGCGCAATGCCCTTCACCTTGTAGCCCCACTTGCGCGCCGTCTTGATCGCGGTTTCGACTGCCTCCGCGCCTGAGTTCATCGGCAAAACCATGTCGAAGCCGGTCAGGTCATGAAGCTCCTTACAGAGCAACGGAAGTTGCTCGTTACGGAATGCCCGTGAGGTAAGAGTGACTTTGCGGGCCTGCTCTTCGAGAGCCTGCAGGATTCTAGGGTGACAATGGCCCTGATTTACCGCGGAATAGGCAGCCAGGCAATCCAGGTAACGCTTGCCTTCGACATCGTAGACCCACACGCCTTCGGCGCGTTCGATAACCACATCAAGCGGATGATAGTTGTGAGCACCGTACTGGTTCTCGAGTTCGACATAGTCCTGGGTGTGCAAAGCCTGTTCTATGAGTTCCGTTGCCATAAGTTCCTTTCAATCGCTCGTTAGAAAAAAAATAGACTGGTTGCGCGGGGCCATTTGTTCAACGGCCCTCACTCTCCCCTACCTCTGCCACGGCCGCATCCGCGGAAGCCAACGTCGTACATTGCGGCAGTATTCCTGGTACTCCTCGCCGAACATTCTGCGCAGGGTCGGTTCTTCATATAACTGCACAAACAGAGCTACGCCGAGGACTATAGCGACCGCGACCACAATCGCCGGCCAGCTTGCCCGCCCGAACACTACCCATAGACCAATCCATCCCACGAAGAAGCCGACGTACATGGGGTTGCGCACGTAGCGGTAGAAACCGACCACCACCAGCTTCTTCGGCGGGACAAGCGGCGCGGGCGTTCCGTGTCCCGTCCGTCCGAAATCCCATACGCAGCGCAGCGCGACTGCGAAGCCAAGCACCGAGGGCAGGGCAGCAATCCATCGCCACGGCGCTGTCTCAACACGAAAGCCGAGCCAGGGCGGGAGCAACCAGAACCACAGAGCAAAGAACGCGGTGCCCACGAGCAGTGACGCGATGGTGGTTGGCCACTGCGCGTCCGCGTGCTCTGACTGTAAACCAGCGTTCGTGTTCGCCATAAACTCTCCAGTGCTGCGCAGAGAATTGCTCTACGCCGTCACACTCGCCGCGGCTACTCCAACAGCATTGTCAACAGCGCCATGCGTACGTAAAGACCGTTTCTAGCCTGGCGAAAATACATGGCTCGAGGATCGGCGTCGACCGACTTGTCCAACTCGACCGTGCGCGGCAGCGGATGAAGAATCAGGGCATCCGGTTTCATTCGTTCCACCGTCGCCGAATCGATGGCATAACGCCCGAGACCACTGATATCGCGCACGCGCTCGGGTCGAATTCGCGTCTGATAAACCACATCGACTTCGCCGATCACGCGATCAATCTCCGATTCCAATTCGTAACGAACCCCGCGCTGATCAAGATAATCCAGGATGTCTCGCTTCATCTGCAGCTGCGGCGGGCTGACGAAAAAAATCTTCACTCGTTCAAACTTGGCCAGCAGATAGGCCAGAGACCGGGCTGTACGGCCTTTGTCCAGTTCGCCGATGATAGCTACGCTCAGGCCATCCAGCGGGCGCTGGCGGTAAATCGTGTAGAGATCGAGCAAGGCCTGGGTCGGATGCTGACCGCCGTTGCCATCGCCGGCGTTGATGACCGGAACTGGAGAAACCTCCGCGGCGCGGCGCGCGCCGTGATCTTCGGGATGACGAATCACGATTACATCCGAATAACTGCTGATGATCCGGATCGAGTCTTCCACCTGTTCTCCTTCGACCTCGGACGAGAAAGCGCCTGCATTCTCCGTGGACAAAACCCGCCCACCGAGGCGATGCATGGCAGCCTCGAAGCAGAAACGAGTGCGGGTGGAAGGTGTGTAAAACAACGTGGCCATGATGCGATTCTGGTAATCGAGCGACCCTCCGCGCGCTACTACGCGCTCCATGCCGCGCGACCGCTCGAATAATTCCATGAGCAGAGGAAGTGTGAATTGCTGGGACTCGACGACATGTTTCAAAGTCGTGGCGCCTTTTTCGATTTCTAAACCGTGAGGCGGAATTATTTTGAGAGGAGGAATGGTCAGTGGCATTAGTGGCGTCCTCCTAGCGAAAGTTCGTGTTCCGCGTTGTGACCAGTCTCCACAAAGCCGTGATCTGGAAATATGTGCGTGCCATCAGATCCGACGACGCTCTGGCAAAGATTCTCGCAGGACGTAATGATGGCTTCCTTCCCGCCTGCACCCAGAAACCGCAACACGGATTCGATTTTGGGACCCATGTTTCCGGCCGGAAACTGGCCAGCCCTGGCGTACTTCTCCAATTCAGCGGCGCGGATGCTCCGCAACGGACGCTGCGTGGGCTTCTTGTAATCCAGGTATACGAAGTCGGTGTCGGTGGAAATGACAAAGAGATCGGCGCCGAGGCGCGAAGCCAGGAGGGCGGAGGCGCGATCCTTGTCGATGACGGCTTCCACGCCTTGCAATCTCCCGTGCTTCGAGATGACGGGAATCCCTCCCCCACCGCAGGCAATCACAATCACATCTTGCTTGACCAGATCTCGAATGACTTCCAGTTCGACAATGTCGATCGGCTCCGGCGAAGGAACGACGCGGCGATAGCCACGGGCGGCGTCTTCCACAATTTCCCATCCCAGCAACTGCTGGCGTTCCTCGGCATCGGCGCGCGAATAGAAAGGGCCGATCGGCTTGCTGGGATGCAGCATCGACGGATCTTCCGCCGACACTACACTCTGAGTGAGAACCGTGGCTACCGGCGTGTGGAGGCCAGCCTGTTGCAGTTCGGTCTGCAACGATTGCTCCAGAAGATACCCGATCTCGCCCTGGGTTGAGGCGCCGCAAACGTCAAGCGGATGACCGGGAACCTGGCTCGCTCCTCGCTCCGACCGCAGAAGCGCCGCGCCCACTTGCGGACCATTCCCGTGGGTCAGGACGATGCGAAAACCGCTGCGGATCAGGCGAACGATCTGGACCGCGGTCCGGCGGGCGTTGGTTCGCTGCTCGCCAATGGTCCCTTTTTCTCCCGCGCGAATCAGGGAGTTTCCGCCAACGGCAAGGAGCATGGTCTTCATAAGCAGCAGAGGCTACAACTGCGTTCTTACACGTGCATCAACTCCTGCAACTCCGAGAGTCCGGGCAGTTTCACGAACTCGCCTTTCATCAACTCGAGCATGATCGCTTTTTGCGAGTGCAGCCGGTTTTCGGCTTGCTGAAATACCAGCGACCGAGGCGAATCGATCACTTCGTTGGTGACTTCTTCGCCGCGATGCGCCGGCAGGCAATGCAAGAAGATGGCGTCGCGCTTGGCGCGGCGGAACAGAGTCGTATCCACCTGGTAGGGCAGGAAGACATGCCTGCGGGTTTCGGCTTCTGCCTCTTTTCCCATGCTGGCCCAGATGTCTGTGTAGATCACGTCTGCGCCGTCGGCGGCCTCTTCGGGATCATTCGTTACTGTGCACGTAGCGCCGGTCTCGGCGGCCCGCTCGCGAGCCCACTGCACAGACTCCGCATCAAGCTCATAACCCGGAGGTGTGGCCAGCCAGACATGTGCGCCAAGCTGGGCCCCCGCGAATAGAAGTGAGCGAGCCACGTTGTCGCCGTCGCCAACGTAGGCAATCTTCAGGCCCTCCAGGCTGCCCTTGGATTCCCAGATGGTGAGGTAGTCGGCCATTGCCTGGCACGGGTGGCTGTAGTCGGTCAACCCGTTGATGACGGGAATGCGCGCATACCGCGCCATCTGCACGACTACGTCGTGGGAGAAGGTCCGCATCATGATGCCTTGCACCATGCGTTCCAGATTCTTTGCCACGTCGTAGACCGACTCGCGTTTGCCCAGATTGATCTCAGCCGGAGAGAGGTAGAGCGAAAATCCACCCAGTTGCTGGATCCCAACATCGAAGGTGACACGGGTGCGCAGGGAAGGTTTCTCGAAGATCATGGCCAGGGTCTGGCGGCGCAGCGCCGTGCTATAGGCCGTGGGATCGGCCTTGACTTGCCGACCAAGAACCAACAGGTACTGGATCTCCGAGGGCGAGAAATCCCGGATGGAGAGAAAATCTTTGCCAGTCATCTTCCAACCCCTGCCAGGGCTGGCTCGTGCTCCTTTACGAACTTGGCAAGCATTTCGGCCAGGCCGGGCTTGGTGAGCTCTTCTACTTCGTAGGTCACACGCAGATTGGGCTTGTCGAGGTTGATCACGCGCGCCAGGTCGATCGGGGTCGCGACCAGCACCAGATCGCACGGCGTGCGGCGGATGGTTTCTTCCAGTTCGTGTCTCTGGATCACGCTGTAGCCCATGGCAGGTAAAAGATTCGTCAGATGTGCGTAATGACCGAACGTACCGCGGATCGATCCAATGGCATAAGGCCGCGGGTCTACTAACTCCGCCGCGCCACATTGACGCGCCGCAACCACTCCCGCTCCATAAGGCATCTCCCCGTGAGTGAGCGTGGGACCATCCTCGACTACCAACACGCGCTGGCCTTTTACCAGGCTCGGGTCGGGAACTGAGACGCGGCAGGCCATCTCGAAGACAGCTGCCTTAGGATTGTGAAGCTGGATATTGTGGCGAACCGTCTCCAGGTCGCGCTGGTAGGCGGTGTCCACTTTGTTGATTACGATTGCATCCGCCCGCCGCAGGTTCACTTCCCCTGGGAAGTACGCCAGTTCATGTCCCGCGCGATGTGGATCGACAACCACAATTTCCAGATCGGAGGCATAGAAGGGTGTGTCGTTGTTGCCGCCGTCCCACAAGATGACGTCCGCTTCCTTCTCGGCACACTCCAGGATTTGTTCGTAGTCCACGCCCGCATAGACCACGGTTCCTTTCGTGATGTGCGGCTCATACTCCTCGCGTTCCTCGATGGTGCATTGCTGCAAATCGAGATCTTTCAGGGTGGCGAAGCGCTGGACTGCCTGTGCGGCAAGGTCGCCATAAGGCATGGGATGTCGGATCACCACGGGCCTCCGGCCCTGCTTGCGGAGCTCTTCGGCAACCAGGCGAGACACAGGACTTTTGCCGCATCCGGTTCGAACCGCGCACACGGAGATAACGGGCACCAGGGACTTAAGCTGCGTGTGGCCGGTTCCCAGAAGCCAGAAGTCGGCGTCGGCCGCGACTGCACGGGAGGCGAGATGCATCAGGTTCTGGTGGGAGATGTCACTGTAGGAAAATGCCACTACGTCAATCTCATATTCGGCGACCAGGCTCTCCATGTCCTTCTCTTCCAGAATCGGAATGCCTTCCGGATACAGGCTCCCGGCAAGCTTCGCGGGATAGCGGCGGCCGGCTATGTCTGGAATCTGAGTAGCGGTAAACGCGACGACGTGGTAGGCGGAGTTATCGCGAAACAAGACATTGAAGTTATGGAAATCCCGGCCAGCAGCACCCAGAATCAAGACCCTCTTCATGGCTCCCCTCCAGGGAAGATCGTTTTACCTTCTATCTTCGCGCTGGGTTTGAGGGGCGGGCTGTACCGGGAATCACAGCTCAGGGTGACTTTTTGGCATTAATTGAGCACTAAAAATGGGGAATACCGCGCATCGCTGTGTGTGATTGAAATCACCGTGCAAAGTGCCGCCGTATCTTTTCAATCGCTCCTATGCGCGACAGTCTGCCTCGCCGATTTGTCCTGATTTCTGACAATCTCGTCGAGTAGAAATAGGTCGGTGAGCAAGGCACGTAAATGGATGGAAGCGTTCAGATTGTCGATCAACTGGGAGCTGATGGCAGGCTGGGCGAGCACCAGTTCGATGGCGGCCAGGGAATCGCGAGCGTCGCGGTCGAGCACGGCGAAAAAGACAAGATATTTGTCGGCCGGTTGAAGACCCTCTTCCTTCATCGCCGCCACGCAAGCTTCCGCCAGCCCGGTCAACGCTTTTGCCGCGCGCTGCAGAAACTCGCGTACTTGACCACCGGACTTGCTGCCATGATCGCTAGGCAGACCCTGGGCCGCGTAGGCCAGCAGGAACTCGTAACACTCTTCCACGGCGGCACAACGATCGCAGATATCATCCAGCATCGGGCAGCCCCCTGCCTTCCACCCGACCGGACGCTGGCGCGGAAGAAGATGGCTCGACCACCCAGCGCGCGGGATCGTGTTCCTTCAGAACGAAATCGCGATCCATCCAGCCGAAGATCATTGATTTTGTTATCGGAAGTTTTTCCGGCCGCAGGCCCATATACACGTGCATCATTACGAGCGCAATCAGTCCCACGCCGGCCAAGCCATGCAGGACATACATCAATCCCCAGGTCATGTCGCTGAATAGATAGGGATTGCGCGGGAAAAAGATAGTGCGCACGCGAAACATCATGAAAACGCCAGTAAGAATCGCAGCTAGTCCGCTCAACATAATAACGGCGTGATAGAGCTTGTTCTCCAGAGGATACTTGGCGAACTTCCGGGGCGGAGGCGCGGGCATTCCGAAAAATCGGCGAACTCTTTTCCATGCATCTTCCATATCCGTCCTGTCGGGCCAGATCGACCAGAAATCCAGCCAGAACGAAGCGTGAAAAATGTGGAAGATGATTGAGACGGTCAACACTGTGCCGGCGATCCAGTGATAGGTGACCCAGGGAAACTGAACACCAACCTTCGGTAGAAAGGCGGTAAAAAGTAACGTGAACATGGAGGCGGCCATAATCCAGTGAAACAGCCGCGCCACCAGCGAATGGCGGGGAACGCGTTTTGGGATTGCGGGCACCGCCGCGGGAGAAGTATCGCCGGCAAACTCTTTTTCTTTGGCGAAATACATCACATAAATCGCGTGGACGATCAGGAAGAGCAATCCGGCAATCGCCGAGACCCAGATCAAGAACCATGCAATATGAATCGGGACTTTCTCCCCCCACGGACTGATCGCCCACTCTAGGAAGTCCACGTCGCCTCCTCTACTCCGCCAATGGAGCGCTTCACCAGATTTCTCATGAGCGGGATCTTGTAGGCATTGAACTGCAACGGGATCGCACCTTGCACGGCTAATTTTCCTGCCATCTCACCGGTTGCTGCGTTCCGCGGCTTGCCGCGAACGGCATCTTCGACATCCTTCAGCCGCAGCGGGCGCGCAGCCGCGCCGTTCACTGCGATCCGGATGCGGTCGATGTTATCGCCCGAAGTCACCATGGCTGGAGGCGACGTTCAGAAGAGGGAAGTCCCAAACATTTCGATCGCGTATTTTTTCGAAATAAAATTGCGCACCCGCCCAGGTAGAGGGAATCCGAATGGCGGTGAGCAGATCTCCAGGCTGCAAAATGTGCAGCCGAGTGATGTCAATGTCGGGACCGACGAAATAATCTTCCGCATCCACCTCGCGCTCATCCTTCGTCGTGCGGAGGACAAACTTTGCATCCAGCGCGATCAGGGCCGGGGCCGTGTCGGAAGGATTCACCGCGACGCAGCGATCGGCGTGCAGGATGGCGTGCTCGCGGTTGCGGCCCTCGGGTGTATCGGCATAACAGATGTTGCCTCCGGCGCGGTAGCAGGGCCAACCACCGCGGTAATACCAGCACCGCGTATCCTGCGACACATTTCCGCCGATCGTTCCCTGATTGCGAATTTGCGGTGACGCCACCACCTCAGCGGCCTGCGCCAGCAGATCATACTTCTGTTTGATGATGGGATGATTTACCACTTCGGTAAGCGTAGTCATGGCGCCGATCTCAATGCCGTCTGCGGCGGTGCGAACTCCCCGCAGCTCCTCGATTCCGCTCAGGTCGACCACGGCCTTGGGCTTTTTGATTCGATCTTTCAGCCAATCGAAGCTGTCGAGTCCTCCCGCCAGCACCCACGCATCGCTGCCATGCTGGGCGAGAAGCTTCTGCGCATCCGCCACCGAACTCGGCTGGTAGAGTTCGAAGGCGGGCATTACGTCTCGTATGACAGCCATAATTCTCCTTCAGATCTCCCAGATCAAATATGAGCCATCAGAGGATGCTGCATCGGCCGGCCCGCTTCGAGCGACGTCAGAATCGTGTCGGCGTTCACTGGGGCACGCTGGAAAATTTCGTCGCCAAGCGCATCCGACAGAGCATTCAAAATGGCGCCGCAGCCACCGGCAACCGGCGGCTCACCCACGCCGCGCGCACCGACTGGAGTCTCCGGATCCGGAATGTTGAGCGCCGTCCACTGCATATCAACGGGCACATCCAGAATCGTGGGTGGTTTGCTCTGGTAGAAGCGCTTGGAAACCATCTGGCCGTAGTGCGGATCGATGACCCACTTTTGCCCTATCGCGTGGCCGATGCCGAGCGTCGAACGGCCAAGCATTTGGCCGCCGAGAGCGCGGGGGTGAATCACCGTCCCAACGTCAGCGGAGGCGAGGAAATCCACGATGTCGTACTTACCGGTTTCGACGTCAACTTCGATTTCGGCGAAGCTGGCGACATAGGAAAATGTCGAGCCGTCGCGTGGATAGTTATCCTTGGCCGCAGCCACCAGACCTTGGCCAGCCAACGCTGCCATCGAAGCCTTGGTTAGTTTGTGGACATCGGCGGGCGCCTCGTGGCCGTCGTAGACTCCACCCAGTTGAATCGCGTATTTTGCGGCCTGCGCCAAAGTCATGCCGACCCCTCCGCCTTTGCGAAAGACGCGCTCGTTCGCGACCTCGTATTGCTCCGGTTTGCCGCCAAGTTTCTTTGCCGCAATCTCCTGCAGCTTCTTCCTGGCATCCATCGCTGTAGCGTAGGCGGCGCGGGTCATCGCGTGAGTAGTTTGGCTGCCACCGGAGACGCAAGTAAACGGAAGATTCTTGGTCGTGTTCCCCCAAACCACTTCGCATTTCTCCCAGGGAACGCCGAGAACTTCCGCGCCAGCCCGATGAACGTCGATCACGGATTCTGTTCCAAGATTTCCGATTCCCGATTGGAATGTGACGCGGCCATCCGGCTTGATGACGAGCAGGCCGTCAAATCCAATGGTGCCGCCGACGTAACAGCTCAGCGAAACACCAACACCGCGAACTTTCGTTCCAATTCGCTTCGGAGTGCGCGCCACCCGCTCATTCCATTTAAATTGCTCGGCGCCGCGGTCGAGCGCCTCTTTGAGGAATGCGCTGGTGGCGTACTGCCGCTTCCCCTGCACCGGCGGTCCAAATGGAGCCTTCCCCTCAGGGCAGTTGATGCGGCGAATCGCCACCTGGTCCAACCCCAGCCTGCGCGCGGCTTTCGCGATGATCGGCTCCATGATCACGATGCCCTGCAGTCCACCCGGAGAACTCTGCGCGCTGCGCGGCGGCGTATTCGTCATCACCGTCAGGCCGCGCCAGCGCATGGCTTGGGGCTGGTACAAGAGCGAGACGATGCGGCCCGAAGAAGGCGCGTCACCCACAGCGTCGTAGGGACCGTTGTCGCAAATCACGAACATGTCGAGCGCCATGATCCGCCCGTCTTTTCCAAAGCCGACTTTCATGCGCCCTTGGAAACCGGGACGCGCACGTCCGATGAACGTCTCTTCTTCGCGGCTGATCCGCATCATGACGGGCGTGTTCGTTTTCTTGGCGAGAAGCGCCGCGATGATCATCGACACCCCGCCGGTAATCTTGCTGCCAAAACCGCCGCCAGTGTATTCACTAATGAAAACAATATTATCCGGACTAATATTCAACCAACGTGCGATGGCTGGAAGGGTTTGCGCCGTGCTCTGCGTGCCGGTATGAAGGTAAACTTTGCCGTTTTGCCAATAAGCCATCGCGCTGCGGGGTTCCAGGGTTTGATGGCTCGTGTCCGGCGTGACGAAAGTCTCGTCAAGAACCAGTGCGGCGTTCTTGAAGCCGGAATCGAGATCACCGTACGTCCATTCGTCGGGTGTTTTTCCCATGGGAAGTCGGCCATGTTTTTCTTCTGCGAAGTCAGCGTGCGTCCACTTCAATTCAGTGACCACAGGCGTTCCGGGAGCCTGCGAACCCGGCGCTGCTGGCCGAGTCCAAATATTGCCATCCGTCCTCGGATTCGGACCACCGGGCCGGAGCGTATCAAGCGGATCGATAACGAAGGGAAGTGGTTCGAAATCGATCTCAATTTTCTCAATCGCTTCCGCCGCCGTAAGTTCGTCGACTGCAGCCACCGCAAGAATCGGCTCCCCTTGATAAACCGGCTCGTTGGTTAGGCCGCGCTCGCCCCACTTACTGGCCTTGATCACGGTACCGTTGTCTGTGAGGGTATCGGCTGGAGCGGGAAGGTCGTTGGCCGTGAGAATTGCTTTTACACCAGGCATGGCAAGCGCCGCTTTGGCGTTGATGTGCTTTATCCGGGCATGCGGCATGGGACTGAGCAACAGCTTGCAGAACAACATTCCATCAGCGCGAAAATCTTCCGCGTATTTTGCTTGGCCGGTTACCTTGGCATAGAGATCGGGCGTGGCATAGTTTTTGCCGATCAGTTTGTAACCTGCGCCATACTGTCGCTCGGCAGGCTTCGTCGTTTCGCTGACTTTTTTATTATCCAAGTTTCGCCCCCCGCATATTCTCGGCGCCGCGCATCAGCGCGGTCAGAATCTTGTCATAATCCTGGCAGCGGCAGAGGCACCCGGAGACGCCTTGTGCCATTTCTCGGCGCGTGGGGTTCGGATTGCTTTTCAGATATCCCACCGCAGTCATGATGAAGCCGGACATGCAGAACGCGCACTGAAAGCCCTGCTCGTCGATCACTCCTTGCTGCACGGGATGCAAGGTTCCATCCGCACTGGCCAAGCCTTCGATGGTTTGAACTTTCCGCCCGCGCACGGTGTGCGTCAGGACCGAACAGGAATAGTGCGGGATGTCATCGATCAGCACGGTGCAGGATCCGCACTCCGCGCGGTCGCAGCCCAGTTTGGTTCCCGTCAGCCCCAGCTTGTACCGCAAGGTCCACGCCAGCGTCTCCTGCTTCATGACGTCGACCCGCCGTTGCTGGCCGTTGACGTTGAGCGTAAGCAGCCGCTCGCCCACGCCAGTAGGGACCTGTTGACCGTGGAGAAGTGTGGAGGCACGGAACAGATAGCCGGCCGAAGAGACGGCCACACCGCTGGTGATCACACCTTTAATGAAGTTCCGTCGAGAAACGGCGTTGGGCGCGCCTTCGAAGAGGTTGGGGACTGGCTTCTCAGTCATGGGGGTTGACCTCTTACTGCATTCGGCGACTTCCAGAGTGCGGCAGAAAAAACTCTATGAAACTATTTATACGCTTGGATTAGGAGAAATAATCTTTAGATTCGTAAATTTCCGATTTCCTGGATTGACCAGATCCGCCTACAGAAATATCTTGCCGTGTCCGTTTCACACAGGCCAAATGGAGCCGATGAGGCTGTACGCCAGGATGATAAGCACAATGGACGCTACGATTACATACATGCGGTCCTTCTCTTCCGCAAATCCAAAGATGGAGAACGCAACCCGCGCGACCGGAGTCGCGATGAGGAAGAGCAATCCCAGCTGAATGATGCCTCTGCCCCGCAACGAGAAGGCTTCGCGAACGATCGCGCCGACGTGACGAAGATTGGAGGGCTCGCTGCGGAAAACACCGTAGTCAACCGGTGAACGACCATGCCTTATCAGGTAAATCGCCCCGCCCAGTACCACGATGAAGGCCGAGAAGAATACGCCGGCGCGGAGCAGATTCCCGATTAGTATTTCCATCCGCTTGTCGGTCCAGCTTCGGCTACTGGCCATCAAATCCTTCCAGAAATTCCTTTGTAGAGCATCTCCGCTCCGAGGGCCACGATCACGATGCTGAATACGCGTCGCAACCACTTGGGATGCGCTTTGACGAGAACCTTTGTCCCCAGCAAAGATCCGGCGAGAACTCCCAGCATCACCGGCATAGAAAGGCCGGGATCAATGTATCCGCGCGACAGATAGATTCCTGCGCTGGCCGCGGCGGTGACTCCGATCATGAAGTTGCTGGTGGTGGTGGAAACCTTGAAGGGGATCTTCATGGCCTGGTCCATGGCGAGAACCTTCATCGCGCCGGAACCGATGCCGAGCAATCCCGAGAGCGTTCCCGCACCGAACATCAGGGTCCATCCCAGCGGTACGCGCTGCACGTTGTAGCTGCGAATGCCCTCGCCCTCAGGATAGCTGCCATTCAACCGCAAGCGGGTGGCAAGCGGGTCGGGCGCAGCGTTGCGATCATCTTTTGTTTGCGGCCTCCAAGACAAGAAAGCGGAGACGATCAGCACCAATCCAAAAACGATGGAGATTTTGCTGGAGGAGATGCGTGTCGCCAAAGTTGCGCCGGCAAGTGCGCCCAGAGTCGTTGCGACCTCCAGAAACATTCCAATCCTTATATTGGAGATACCCTCTCGCACGTAGGCAGCCGCGGCTCCGGAAGAAGTGGCGATCACCGATACCAACGACGCCCCAATCGCGTACCGGATATCCACTCCAAGAAGCAAGGCAAGCATGGGGACAAGAACCACACCGCCACCTAGTCCGGTCAGGGCTCCGAGGAATCCGGCGACAAGGGAACCGGCCCCCACTATCAAACTGAATTCGAGGATCGTCATTCACTTCCCTTCGATCTTGCCGGAGAAGTCAGCCGCACCGGTTTATTGTTTTGTCGACAAACTGTTGGTGCCACGTTCCTCCCAGAACGTTTGCATTATCCCACAACGTTCGATTCGCCCAGACGGTATGAAAACTGGAGTGGGAGGGGTGACCACAAATGTTCCCCAGCGGGTAACCAAAACAGCGCCACAACAATCAAACTGCACAGGGGACGTAGTCTTGTCGCAATCCCGGCCCATCCAGAAAACTATCCGCAGCTCGATTTCATATCGCGCTGCGATTATGTGCATCGCCGCCCTGAGCCTGCTATGGGCGCGCAACGCCGGGATAGGTGTCTCCCACACTTCTTTAAGCTCAGCCTTCCACGCGCTGTCGGATCATGATCATCGCCTGTGCTTTGATCATGAGGATCCTCAGTGGCCAACTGCTCCGAGCACGGTACTGGCCGAGCCGTCTCCTATCGTCTCCTCTCAACCAAGTCCGAATGTTGAGCTTCCGGTTGAATTCGTGAGGGACGGCTGGCACTACAACCGTCCTCCTCCAGTCGGCTAAACCTCCCGCTTTTGGTCAGCGCCGCACCCGGTTGGCAAGTTTTGCAATGCTCGAATTCGTGGACTGCAACTGGCCGGCGATCCCTTTCACAGAAGCGATGATCCCGAGGAGAGGAACCGTGGCGGAAGAGAGTGGCAAGAGCTGGAAAGAATTGTGTAGCGATGCAATGGAGGCTAAAGATCCCGATAGATTACTGAAGATCATCCATGAGCTGAACCAGGTTCTGAAGCGCCAAGAGCAAAGGCGGCGAAATGTTCGCGGAGCCATCAACGACAAAGGCGCGGAGGAGACTCAATGTTAAACACGAACTCCGCTGCGCGGAGCGTTCGCCCAAGCCGAATAAGTGGCCCCAAGTCACCGCCGTCCCAGGGTAATTCCGCGATCGAGCCAACTTCGCTACGATTCGTGCTGTGGGCCGCTCTCGGCGTAGGCGTCGTATCCTTCCTGGCGAGCGAACTGATGCATTACATGCTGGTGCCCGATCTTGGGCGCAATCGGGAACGGCTCCTGGCCGAGGGGCTGTCCGCCCTCATCGTCAGCTGTCTGGCCGCACGCCTGGTGCAAATTACCCGCGAACGGCAGCGCCTGACGATGGCACGGATGCAGGTGATTGCGGAAATGAACCATCACATCCGGAACGCTTTGAGCCCCATTTTTCTCGCTCTGGACGGAAATGATAATCAGCAACTTGTGCAATTGATCTCGGAAGGAGTAGAACGCATTGATTGGGCCCTGCGAGAGATACTGCCTCGCGAAGTACCCTTCCGCGAAATACAAAAACGTCAGCCCGGAGATGTTTCGAAACGCGGAGGGACATAGAATCAAGAGCAACATGAGAAATAGGGTTTTCGGCAAACTGGAATCGAGGATCGCGCTCTGCGTTCCGGGTAGGTAGGGCGACTTTCTTATCGAGGTTCGTTCCCATGAAAACGACGGAGCCCGTGGGAGGGAATTCACCGTGGTTGGGAATTGCAAGATTGCTTTTCGTGGTTGTCCTGGTAATCCTGTTTTTCCTGCTTGGCCAAAGCATGGTGCGTCACCGCTTCTTTCAGGGAGGGCAGTACCATCGGAATGGCTCGGTCGGACAATAATGGAAAGAACGGATGTCAGTTAGTACGGTGCGGCGGTCCAATCAGGATGCGGGCGCGGGGAAATTCTTATGCCGCGCACAACCATACGTTTGTGCATGGTTATCTAAGTAATTGCCCCGTAACTTATCGGTTTGCTTGCGGTGAGCGATTTTTGTATGGTAAAAACGAGCAGAGTTGCTGACCGCTTCTGAGATGTTACGGCCAACATATTTCGGAAAACGAGGGGCTAAGTCTTGGTGCGCCCTGCTCGTGCTGGTGCTGGTGTGCTCACTCACAATCAGCGTAGCTACGCGATATAGCTCCTCCTGGAGCATTGCTTCGCATACCGTAAGGGTCATCCAGACCCATGCATCGTCGGATGCAAAAAGGCAGCGGCTCACCAAGAATGCCGCCAACTGGATGCCTCCCGTGTTAAGTTTTGCGGTCTTAGAGGCACCCAAGTTCTGTCCGCGAATCGTACCTGTAGACTCTCCAGCGCCCAATCTCCTTTTCGAAGAAAATCTCTTCTCTCGGCCGCCTCCCCTCATCTAATATCCCTTGTCCAAATTGCGCGCGCAGGTAGTTCCTGCGTTGGCGCTCGATGCGATCTCGCAAACTCTTTGCCCCAGACCGGCATCACTGGCTAAGGGCGGAGGCGATAGATCGATTCCAAAGAGTTCTGGGGTAACGACTGCGTAGCTCACTTCGATGAAAGGAAACGAACGTGGCCACTGAGTCTTCGCTGACTGACGAGGATCTCGATGCTCTTCGCCAGTTTGACACCTGCTTGGTCGCAAATGCGATCGAATCGTTTCGCGTGCGGCTATTTAACACGGGATTTGCCGATGCCAACATTCGCTGCATGTTTCCCGACGCGCCTCCCATGGTGGGTTATGCCGTTACGGCCCGCTTACGGAGCGGTGAGCCGCCCATGGTCGGTTCCAGGTTTCGGGACCGGGCGGAGTTCTGGAACAGCATTCTTGATATTCCAGCGCCGCGCATTCTGGTGCTCGAAGACATGGATGATCCTCCCGGTCGTGGCGCTTTTGTTGGCGACATGCACGCCGCAATTCTAAAAGCCCTGGGTTGCGTCGGCTACTTGACGAATGGCGCTGTGCGCGAATTGCCCTCCGTGCGCACCATGGGTGTTCAACTTTTCGCCGGGAGTGTCGCGGTTTCGCACGCCTACGCCCACATTTTCGATGTTGGAGCCAAAATCGACGTCGGCGGACTGGAAGTGCGTCCGGGAGATCTGTTGCACGGGGACCGCCACGGGGTTCTCACGGTTCCGCTAGAGGTTGCGACTCGCATCCCAGCCGCTGCTGAAAGATTGCAGCAGGCAGAACAAAAAGTAATCAATTTTTGCCGCTCACGCGAATTCTCGGTGGAGAAGCTTCGTGATGTGCTGAATACGCTCAGATAGAAAGTAGCCGGGGAATTCTGGCCAAGGTAGATTCGATGACTCAAGATTGCAATCGGCACAATGACACCCGCCCATGGCGGCCAGGAAGATTGCTTTACTGCATGCTCGCGGCCCTTGCGACAGTCCTGGCTCTCGGTCTGTCTGCCTGCTCAGGTAAGAGCGGCGAACCGGTGGAAGCCAGTGGATCCGCGGCCACCGTGGGCGTAACCAAGGTCGTGAAGAAATCGCTGGGCCGGCAAATCACTCTGTCTTCTGAACTGGTGCCTTTCCAGGAGATTGATGTCTATGCCAAAGAATCAGGCTATGTGAAGAAGCTGGACGTCGATTATGGAACGCATGTGAAAGCTGGCCAGGTGATGGCGATCCTAGAGATCCCGGAACTGGAAGCGCAGTTAGAGGAGGACCAGGCGGAAATCAAGAATGCGGCGAATCAAGTAAACCGGGCGCAACACGAATTGAGTCGCTATCAGGCACAGTACAAGGCGCTTCACTTGCAATACACGCGCCTGAATGGAGTCTTTGAAAGCCAGCCGGGAATCGTGGCGCAACAGGAAGTGGACGACGCCCAGGGAAAAGATTTGGCGGCATCGTCTCAGGTAGATGCGGGGCAGGCGGCTCTCGAGGCGGCCCAGAGTCAGTTATCCGCAGTCCGAGCGAAACTGGCCCACGACCAGAGCCTCTTCGATTATTCGAAGATCACAGCACCCTTTCCCGGAGTGGTGACGGAACGATACGCGAACCTCGGCACACTGGTACAGGCGGGAACAGGCTCAAGTACGCAGGCGATGCCCATCGTCCGGCTGTCGGAAGACGATCTATTCCGGCTGGTGATTCCCGTTCCAGAGTCCTATGTTCGCTACATCCACGTCGGCGATCACGTGGATGTTCGCGTGCCATCGCTGGCCCGAACCTTCCCAGGAAAAGTTGCGCGGTTCTCCGTCGACGTGCGGGAAGACACGCGCACCATGCACACCGAAGTGGATGTTTCCAATCCCCAGCGAATATTGCTGCCCGGGCTCTATGCCGACGCAGAGCTGAATCTCGATAGAAAAGAGGATGTTCCGACGGTGCCCATCCAGGCCCTGAATCATGAAGGCGACAGAACCACCGTCCTTGTAGTCGACGGGAACGGCTTACTTCAAGAACGAACCGTGCAGGTCGGACTGCAGACCGCGAGTGATGCCGAAATTGCCTCGGGATTGAACGAAGGGGAAGAGGTCGTGGTTAGCGATCGCAGCGCCTTAAAGGCTGGGCAGAAGGTTCATGCCCAGGAAATTCCCATGATGCAGTACCACGAGGGGAGCGCGCAGTAAGACCGCAGATCGCAACGCCTGACAGGGCGGCGATGCCATCGGACAAACTTTATGCCAGGGTTTTCAATTCGCAATCCGTACTTCATCATCGTGATCTGCCTCACGCTTCTGGTTATCGGAGTGACCAGTCTCGCGCGGATGCCGGTGGATTTGTTCCCGCCGATCAATTTGCCCGAAGTTGTGGTAGCCACGTTTTACTCCGGAATGCCACCGGAAGATATCGAAACCGACATCACGGATCCGCTCGAGAGATTCTTCACGCTCGCTTCCGGCGTCGACCACATGGAATCGCGGTCTATGTTGGGAGTCAGCATTATCCGCGTCTATTTTCAGCCGGGGACCAATGCTGATGCCGATGTAAGTCAGTTGTCCAATCTAGCGCTCGCTGATTTGAAGAGACTTCCACCCGGAACGCTGCCCCCTGTGGTTCTCAAGTTCGACGCCTCCAGTCTGCCGGTTGCGCTGGTTACCGTGAAAGGTGAGGGACTCAACGAAACTCAACTTCACGACTACGCCCAGTTCCAGATCCGCAATCAGATTGCCGTCGTGCCGGGAGCGGAAATTCCCGGCGTCTTCGGCGGCATCTACCGCCAGATCATGGTGTACGTCGATCCCTACAAACTCGCTTCCCGGCAATTGAGCGTGATGGACGTGGTCGGCGCGGTCAATGATTCCAATCTGATTTTGCCCGCCGGCGATGTAAAGATGGGACCGTACGACTACTTTGTGTACTCCAACAGCCTGGTCGACAACATGGACCAACTGGGCAAGGTGCCACTCAAAGTCAAAGGAAACTCGCTGGGTCACGGTGAACGACGTCGGCAAAGCGGAGGACGCTCACGGGATTCAAACCAACATCGTGCGAATCGATGGTCAGAAGTCCGCCTACATTCCCATCATGAAGCAGGGCGGTGATACGAACACCATCGCGGTCGTCAATGGAGTTCGCCAACTCATCAAGCACCTCTACGACATCCCGCAGCAGATGAAGACCAGTATTGTCTTCGACCAGTCGGTGTACGTGAAGGAGGCTATTCACACGGTCTTGCACGAAGGCGCACTGGGATTGATTCTCACCAGCTTGATGATTCTTATTTTTCTGGGAAGTTTCCGCGCTACATCTGCCGTTCTGCTGTCCATTCCTATTTCCGCGCTGGCCGCATTTGTAGTTCTGGCAATGATGGGCGGCACGATCAACACCATGATCCTGGGCGGGATGGCACTCGCGTTCTCGCGCGTGATTGACAATTCTGTTATCTCACTCGAGAACATTTACCGCCATCTGGAAATGGGAGCCGCGCCCATGATCGCTGCGGAGGTGGGCGGATCGGAAGTCAGCCTCGCCGTCCTGGCGGCAACTTTGGTGGACGTTGTCGATTTCTTTCCCGTCGTTTTCCTTTACGGCGTAGCTAAGTTTCTGTTCTCGGCACTGGCGCTGGCTTTCTGTTTGTCGCTGCTGGCATCGTTTGTAGTAGCGATGACAGTCATCCCGTTATTCTGCTCGCGCTTCCTGAAAGCGGTGCACCACGCTCCCAAACATGAAAGCAAGGAGGGCGAGTATGACATTGAACCTACTTCAGCGGTGGGGCGCTCGTGGATGGATCGCTTCAACGCCCGCTTCAACCGGATGTTTAATAACGTTCTTGATTTTTATGAGCTCTGGGTTCGACGCGCCCTGCAGCGTCCCGGGCTCACCGTGCTGTTGTTGAGCGGCTTGTTTTTCGTAAGCCTCGCGATTTATCCACTCTTAGGGCTAGCGTTTTTCCCGAAGACCGATGCCGGACAGTTCACGATCAATCTCAAAGTTCCCACCGGCACTCGCATTGAAATGACGGATCAGTATATGGCGAAGGTGGAAGACCTGATTCGGCATCAGGTAGAACCAAAGGATCTCAAGCGCATCGTCACCAACATTGGTGTGGTGCCGGATTTTTCCGCGCTCTACACCACCAACTCTGGTCCCTACACCGCGACTCTGCAAGTGGCGTTGAACGAACCGCACAACCTTAGCAGTTTCGAGTACATGGACCGGGTGCAGAAGGCGATGGCCAAACAATTTCCTGATATCCGGACATTCTTTTCCAGTGGCTCCATGGTCGATGCAATTCTCAATACAGGCATGCCGGCGCCCATTGATGTGCAGGTGAGCAGCCCTGATCTCGATCAGATCTATAGCATCGCGCAGAACCTGGCCAATCGCTTCAAGGAAGTGCACGGCGTTGGCCAGATCTACATCCCGCAAGATATGAATTACCCGGCCCTGCGCCTTGACGTAGACCGCGTGCATGCAGGCGAGTTGGGCCTGACGCAGAAAGATGTAGTCGATAACGTCATCACCGCTCTCAATTCCAACTACATGATCGCGCCGAATTACTGGGTCGACCGCAAGAGCGGCAACGATTATTACCTCACGGTGCAGTACTTCGAGCATGGCGACGCAGCTATTCACAACATGATGGACCTCGGCCAAATCCCCCTACGCGATCCGGGCAACGGCGTGGGAATGTCCTGCGGCCCCTCGGGCCCTCCGCAGCCGGGCACGGGGCACGCGTCGTGGGCGTGTCTTGGACAAGGAAGGCCGACCACGGTGCTTAATAATGTAGTGAATGTGAAGCAGGTCCTGACCCCCACGGAAGTGGACCACTACCAGATTCAGCGCGCCGTCGATATTTACGTCACCCCTGCTTCGGAAGATCTGGGACGAGTGACCGATGCGGTGCGGAATATCCTCGCCAAAGAAAAGATTCCCGGCAACGTTCGCGTGAATTTGCGCGGAATGGTCCAAGGCATGGAAGCCTCGTTCAAGAGTTTTGGCTTGGGCTTTCTGATTTCATTCATTTTGCTTTTCTTGATCCTGACAGCACAGTTCAAGTCATTCGTCGATCCCTTCCTGATCATGCTGGCCATCCCGATGGGGTTTATTGGCGTGCTCATTATCCTGCCGCTCACTCATAGCACGCTGAATGTGATGTCGCTGATGGGCGTGTTGATGCTGGTTGGCATTGCAGACTCGAACAGCATCCTGATCGTGGATTTTGCGCACAACCTGGAGGGGCAGGGAATGTCCCCCGCCGATGCGGTGATCACAGCGTGCAGGGTGCGCCTGCGGCCGATCCTGATGACGTCGCTCGCCACCATCTTCGGCATGATCCCCATGGCGCTGAAGCTGGGAGAGGGAGCCGAACAATATACTCCCATGGCCCGCGCCATCATTGGTGGCCTTACTTCGTCAGTTCTGTTGACCATCTTCATCGTTCCGGCCGCTTACTTACTGGTATATGGCAAGCGCGGTGCGAAGAATGGAGCCAACCCCAAGCCGGAGGCAGCGGAATGACGCAAAAACAGTTAGCGGGCTGGAATCGCACAGAGATGACGAAGCCCAAAATATTCATACTCTGCGTGCTGCTTTCAGGGTTGTGGATAATGCTCTCTCTGCCTGGCGCAGCGCAAACCGCTGATACGTTCGGATCAACCGAAGCTTTGCCTTCCGCGCCGCAGCCGCAAGTGGCGCAAAGCTCGACGCCCGCAATAGGGTCTCCGGCGGTGCAGGCCGTTCTGAGCGCAAGCTTCCCACGAGGCAATGCAGCTCAAACAACGTCTTCAGCCGGTCCGCAAATGCCGCAGCCCGATCAATCGTCAAATGGCGTTGTGCGTCTAACCCGCACTCAGGCCGAACAGTTGGCCCTCAAGAATAATCCCCAGATCAGCGTGGGGCAGCTCCTCGCACGGGCCCAACACCAGATCTATCGCGAGACCCGGGCGGCGGAACTCCCCAATATGAATGGCGCAATCACGGCCGTCGACTCCAATGAAGGCAGCCGCATCGGCGCGGGCTCGCTTACCGCATCTCGCTTGCTGGAACATGCGGGCGCAGGAGTGACGCTCAGCCAACTCATTACTGACTTTGGACGCACCGTCAACCTCGTGTCCTCCTCCAAACTTCTAGAGAAAGCTCAAAACGCCAACGCCCTCGCCACGGCCGAAGACATCGTTCTGGCCACCGACCAGGCTTTTTACAATGCGCTGCAGGCCCAGGCGCTGCTCAAAGTCGCGCAACAAACCGTAACGACTCGAGGGTCGGTGGAGCATCAAGTCGACGAACTGGCAAAGAACAAGCTGAAATCAGACCTGGATCTGGCCTTTGCGCAAGTAAATCTTTCCCAGGCCAAGCTGCTGCAACTCGACGCTCAGAATAACGTCGATTCAACCATCGCCGCACTCACCGCAGTCCTCGGCTTCGACAAACAGGTCAAATACGAGTTGAGCGACGAGGAGACGCCACTTCCGCCACCGCCGCCGGACGTGGACGTGCTGATCACCACGGCGATCCAGCAACGTCCCGACCTGCAATCGCTTACGTTCAATCAACAGGCGGCGGAGAAATTCCGCCGCGCCCAGCGCGACCAGCTCTTGCCTACCATCAGCGCACTCGGGATTACGGGAGTGACGCCGGTACGTCCGGACTGCTTCGGCGGCTGCTTTCCAAACTATTTCATTTCTAGCTGGTATGGCGCCATTGGCGTAAATATGAATATCCCGATCTTCAATGGTTTTCTTTTCGCCGCGGAAGCTTCCGAGGCAAATTACCGTGCTAAAGCTGCTACCGAAAACACTCGGGACCTGCGCGACCGCGTAGTGCGCGATGTTCGCACAGCATGGCTGGCCGCGAATACAGCCTTTCAGCGCGTGGGCGTGGAAGCGGAACTCGCCAAGGAAGCGGACCTTGGGCTAACTCTCGCCCAGGGACGTTACCAGCTTGGATTGGGCTCAATCGTTGAACTGAGCCAGGCGCAGTTGCAACAAACCGATGCCGCCATCGGCTATGTCAACGCCCAATACCAGTATCGGCTGTCTCTCTCAACCTTGAATTTTGAGATCGGCACGCAGCCCTGACCGCCGAATGTGCCTGAGATGGTTGTGCCGATGGCGGCATTCATGAAAAGAAGTAAAAAGAAGCAGTCATCCTTTACTACCCTTCACGGGATCCTCCTTTCGATCGCGATCGCTGCATTGGTAGGGACTATTTTTGTTTTGATCGCCCTCTTCTGGCACCCTCCCATTGAGTAGGAAGTCATCGTCGCACCAAGAATTGAGCAGGCCCGGTAGTGTCCTAATTTGAATTTCTCAGCGTTAGAGACTGGCATGAATCGTGCTCCGAATCCACTCCGAGACGTTTTGATTGCTGGCTTTTGCCCGTGCCGCGATAGCCTTGAGATCATCCAGTGCGAAGCGCACAGGCACGATCTTGCCCTTCGCTTCGCCCTTCGGAAGTTTGGGCCTTCCGATTTTAGCTTTCTTCTGCGCCAAGGTTCCTCGCCTCTTGCATGATTGCGGCCCGTACTGCATCCTGAGCCGATTTAATGGGATGAAGATGTAGCACTGTGACGTGTCGAATCGGTTTGTCTGGGTTGTCGGTTTCGTGTGCCCATGCGTAAACCCTATGCGCCGTCGCGTGCCCTGTTAAATCGAATACCTCCACAATGCCCTCCCAAACCGTTTCGCCTTTGAATGTCTCTTTCACTGCTACACTTTCAACATGCGTAGCTTCTGCGCCGTGCACGCGGCGAATCACGTCCCGCAATTCCTCCAAATATGTCATGCCTTTGTTGCGTCCGAAACGCGAAAGCGTATGTTGGCGTGGATGTCAGTCCTATCAGGCCGAACCAGCGACCGTAACGCCGAGACGATCTTTTGCAGTTCGTTGATAGCCGGATACTCCCGACCCTTGCTGCCCTCATCGAAAAACTCATTAGCGCAATGGGGGCAGCCAGCGAGAATATCAACGACTCTCTCTCCATCTGCCGGATAGAAGATCGTCAGATGGCAATTCGGGCATTCTATCTCTATCCCAGAAATATCCGCTGCCCCGATAAAGGTTCTGGTTTCACTTGTCATACAGTAGCCTCCAGCAGATCGGCTACGCTCCAAAAGTCCCGCTCGACCCCCGCCGCCATCGCAGGTGTACAACGTAGCGAATTGTGGCGCTTGACGAAATTGTAATAGGCGAAATGCAACCCGACCGCTGCCTCAAAATTCTCCAGCTTCTTGCTAAATGCCAGCGTCAGGCGAGTCAAACGACGCATATGCAGGCGTGTGGTTGCATTTAGCCGTTCAACGTAGCTAGTGGATACCAAGTCCATTTCTGGCTGACCTGTGATAGCCCTTTTATCTACAGACACAAATCTAGCCGCACTGTACTTGCGCTCGGCATTCTGGGAATCATCATGCTCATACGTCTTGACAATTTGCCCGAAGTCCACGTCCGCCCCAAACGTCTGCTCAATGGCGTCAACATAGGCGCGGAGTGCGTCAGCGGAAATTTGCACTCGGTTGGTCATTCGGCTCTGTACATCTGCAACAAACGTCTTAGCCGTTGCTAGATCGCGCTTGCCGCATTTGAATGACGGCACCAGCTTAGTGTCGGCGTCAATCGCACAAAACGTCCAAACATCCCCGAATTGCGGATCATCGTCTGGTCGCACATGCCTCTCTTTTTTCCCGATGAATCCCCATACCTCGTCAAGTTGGAGATAGCGACAGGGCAGATTCCGCATTTTCTCGTCCAGCAGAACAGTGCAACCCTGCCCGACACGAACCCCTAGCCGCATGATCGTATCGCGGTGAACACCTGTAATACGTTCAATGGAACGAATGCTAGAGCCTTCGGCTAAGGCTGCGATTATCGCGGTTTGCTTGTCGGCACTGAGTACATTTGCCATGCCACTTAATGTATTACACAAATTATAAGTTGTCAAGCCTTTTTGTGATACAATTTGTCCGCTATGCTGAAATACCTGGCTGGACTCGTTTTGGTGTTCGGGTTGACAGTCTACGTATCCATTCAGGACAAACGCGCCACCGAGCAAGCCACAACCGATTCCACACAAGCGAACAAAGGCGCTCTTGTCGCCAAGTCGAACGAAAATCATCCCCAACAAAACGTACCCTATTCCGAACGGAACACACCAAGTTGGTATCGCTTCTTTAGATGGCCCGACGGGCCTACAACTTGGGTGATCGTTTTGACTCTGCTGGCTATTGCCGAACAAGCTAGAGAGACGGCTAAAGCCACTCAAGCGGTGCGAGATAGCATACCTTTGCAGCGAGATGCGGCTAATGCCGCCCTCTTGAATGCTGAAGCCGTTATCAATGCGGAACGCCCTTGGGTAGTTGTCTTTTACCACAGCTGGAAGGACGGCACGTTCGGATTCAGCGCGGCTAACAAGGGCAGGACTCCAGCCAATATAATCTCCTTTGCCGTAGGATATACGTGTTTGAGCAATGCCAAGCAACTCCCTCCCGAGCCGGAGTACGGGCCAGAAATATTTCCGACAACTAATCTCTTGATGCCCAGCGAATCGGAGTGGGGAACCGAACTTGCTTTGATGTCGAGGGATGACTGCCAGAGCAAGATGGAGAAATGTCGCGACTTGCGGGACACTGCGGTGCAGTTTCCGCAATCCGGGGAGAAACTGCCAATCTTTTATTTTCGCATCAAGTACAGCGTCGTGATTGCCGACAAGGCAAATACTGTATTTGGAGAAACACGCGCTTGTTATAGTGTTTCTCCATACGACGGAAGCATGAGCCACTGCGGGGGAGAGGCATATAACCATTACGAATAGGCAAATTAGGACACTACCGCAGGCCCTACTCGCTGAGCGTTTAGCACTTCCTGCGGTATAATACCGCCCACGCGAGAGAGTCTCCAGCAGCCGAAAAGAGGCCACGTGGACCAGTGGGACACCTATCTACCCGAAATGATGCGGACGGTGGGCGGGAAGAGTGTTCCCGACGTGGCTAAAGCCTGCACCCTCGAAATAACGATCGCTTTTCTACAGAAGAGAGCGAGGCAGCAAGAGATAGCTCTCTCCAGGGAAGTGGCGCTCTACCTGGCGCGAAGTTTCCAGTCTAATGCGAGCGCATTGGAAAACGCGTTCACCCGGCTCATCACCTATTCCTCGCAGACCGGCACGGAAATAACCCTCCCCTACACACAGCAACTGCTGAAGAACTTCATCGACTCGCAGGATCGCAGCGTCGCCATCGATTCTCTCCCAGAACTGTTCTCTGCACGCACTGGCCGGAACGAAACTAAAGCCAGGCGCCAGGCTTGGACTACGGCGGACCGAGACGTCATTCTCTGTCTGCGGAAAACAAGCGACGCGAGAAAAGTCAGAGACCAACTGGAAGTAAACCTGCGCGAGAGGGAACGTACCCGCCTGGCACGCCGGGACGCATACGAACGTGCGTCGGAACTCCACGCCAAGAAGCGAAAATACAACGCCTAACTGTTTGGATATGGCGGAGAGGGTGGGATTTGATTACTAACTTTCTGGTTAACCCCTGTCGGCTAGCGCATCTAGCGATAAAAAGCAGTTACCACAAGAGTTGTGGCCATTTTTCTCCATTGCTCTCAGGTCTACCTTCTTTCTCTAAAACCCTGGTGTTCTGAGAAAAATGGTATCACTCGTATCACATCACCTGGCAAACTATAAACTGCAACAGCTGAACCTCTCAACTTAATAGTCCGATGGCCCCAGGTTGTCGGCAAATTGGATTAGCTAGGGAAGAGTGTTGTTCTGACTGGCGGCCGATCGGTCATTTTTCCTTTAATCAATTCATGAATTCCGGCCTTGCGATGGCGGTGGTGTGCGAGGAGTGTGCTCGACGCACGGGGCAACACTAGGGCGACGAGGGATTTACATACTTAATCGAGCGAAACCCCAAACGCACTCGCAATCCGTTCAAGTGAGAGAGGGTAGGGGGCCAAGTGAGGGTATTTCTCGTCGAGGAATTCCAAGACAAGTCACGAAAACAACGACCGCAGGTCATCCAGGTTCTCGCGCTCGCAACACGGCGGACAGGAGTCGCGGGGCAGCTGAAGCATAGCCTCAAACCAGCGTTTCAGCTTCGTTCTGACCCGTTGGTTTCCAACTTCCGGCGCATTGCGCTGGTGACATTCTGGACAGTCTGGATGTCCTTGAGCGAGAGTCCCTCCGAAAGGCTGTTGATCCAAGGGGCTTGCAAGCGCATGGCAGCATCAAACGTCTGCTTTCCCTTGTCGGTCAGAACCACAAGCTGTGCTCGCCGATGATGCGGGTTTGCCTCCAGCGCGACTAGACCCTGCTTACGCAGGTCGTTGATGATGCGCTGCACGTTTTGGCGGTTGGCACCCATGTCGCGGGCGAGCCAAGCAACAGGCTGCGGGCGTTCGGAGGCAGCCACGACGCCGAGAATCTGCCAGCGGGCACTTGTCAGCCCCAGCCGCGAGACCAGCCGATCCCCCGCCGTGAGCAGCAAGCTGTTCAGCCTGAAGAGGTCGAGAACGAGTGCAGTCAAGGATTCCCCGGCGGGCGTCCGCTTACCTTTATATTCAACTGGCATTTGTCACGATATTATTGTCTTGACATCATCATGTCAAGATGCTAGGTTGTTGCCATTCTGTGGGTACGATAAAACCAATTAGACATGATGTAACCCATTCAAGAGGCATCTATGGCGCTCCAAATTCGCCCTTTAGACCCGGCGTTTCCGATTGAACGACAAGTAGCCCTCGAAGTAAGCCCAGTCGTGTTGGTGAACCTTTTCACGCTCGACAAGGCAGACGAGCAGGCATTCCTGAAGGCTTGGCAGGAAGATGCATTGTTCATGAAACAACAGCCGGGGTTCATTTCGACCCAACTTCACCGCGCCATCGGCGACAGTCCGACGTACCTGAACTACGCGGTCTGGGAGACGACTGAGCAGTTTCGGGCGGCATTCACGAATCCTCAATTCCGGGCGAAGCTCTCGGTTTATCCGCCCTCACTTGTGGCTTCTCCGCTCTTATTGCAGAAGGTCGCGATTCCGGGTGTTTGCGTCGCCCAGTAAATAACCGAGCAAGACGACAAGCGCAAAGGTCACTGTCCAACTTGCATTGGGAGGCTTCGATGGTTACCCAAGCTCACGTAAGGATGATTCTCCGCTGGATTCACATTGCCGCTGGCATTTTTGTGGTCAGGCGGTTATCGGCGTCGTAGGTGTAGGTAGTGGTGTGGCCGGCACGGTCGGTCGAGGTGAGGCGGTTGTTGTTGGCGTCGTAGGTGGTCGATTCGGTCGTGTTGTCGGGATAGGTCGTGGTGGTAAGGCGCCCCAGGGTGTCGTAAGTGTAGCTGGTCTGGCGGTTGAACTGGTCGATGGTCACGCTCTGCTTGCCGATGGAGTTGTACTGCGTCTGCGTGGTCGTGCCATCGGGATAGGTGGTCTTGGTGAGGCGATTGTTGCCGTCGTACTGATAGTTAGTGGTCTGGGTTTGCGGCTGGCCGTTGACGGTGCGGGTGACGGTCTGGCTGAGCTTGTTGTTGTTGGCGTCGTAGGTGTAGGTGGAGATGTTGCCGAGGGCGTCGGTTTGCTGCGTGAGATTGCCGGAGCCATCGTACTGGAACTGTGTGATGTTGCCGGCGGCGTCGGTGACGGAAGAGGGCAGGCCGTTTGAGTTGTAGACGCTGGAGGTAGTCTTGCCGTTGGCGTCGGTGGTGGAAGTCAAGTTGTTGTTGGAGTCGTAGACGTTGGTGGTGGTGCGTCCCAGCGGATCGGTGACGGTGAGAACTTGTCCGGCGGCGTTATATGTGTAGCTGGTCTTGTTGCCGAGAGGATCAGTTTGGCTCAAGCGGTTGCTGGAGGCGTCGTAAGTGTAGGTAGTGGTCTTGCCCAGCGGGTTGGTCTCGGTGAGCTTGTCGTCGTGGGCGTCGTAGGTGTAGGTGGTAACGTTACCGAGCGGGTCAGCCATGCTGAGGATATTGCCGTCGGCGTCGTAGGAATAGGTAGTGGGATTGCCAAGGCGATCGGTGACGGTCTCGGTCTGCCCGGTTTCGTTGATGGCGAAGGCGGTGGGCTTGCCGTTGGCGTCAGTCAGTTGCGTGAGATGGCCGGTGGCATCGTACTGCGATGCGGCAACCTGCACGCCACGAGGATCCAGTATCGTGCTCAAAAGAGCACCGGCACTTCCGGATGTGTAATAGAACGAAGTGGTGTTGCCTGCGCCGTCGGTAAAAGTGTTCAGCATCCCGTTCCCGTAGGGAGCCGGAGCGTTGTATGCGTACTTCAGGGTGTTCCCGTCAGGGTCGGCGATCTGCGTGATGCGGTTCTGTGCGTCGCGCGTAAAGCTGATGCTCTTACCGGTGGAGCTGACAATCCCGCTAGGACTTATGGTCAGCGAGTTGCCGTTGGCGTCGGACATGCTGGTGACGCCCAGTGTTTGATCGATGGTGTAAGTGTGACCGTCGCGGGTGGTCAGGATAAACACCGTGGGATCGTAAAGCTGCGCGTTGTAGTCGACGAGATAGATCAAAGCCAGCAGTGTGTACATTGGGCCCAGGCGGACTAACCGCCTACTAACATGCGTCATGATGAGCCTCCTAGTTGTCGCGGTGGTTGCGACGGTTGGGCCAATGTAGCACTGTCTCGGGCGGGTTATGTTAAGCGGATATGAATCCCAACGAGGGGTTTTGAGTGTAATGGCCTGTTCTCGACAGTTATCATAGTTCCGGGCAAAGACCGATGGTTGATAAGCCAAAACGGTTGGAAGCGGCTAAGGTGATCGAGGACTTCTTAGCGTGCCGGATCACCAACTTCCAGTACGACGATTGTTACCCACGCTCCACTGGTGACTCCGCATTGTTCGCAATCTACTCGATGCTTTGGTTCGCTTATTCCGATGTTCGTGAACACCGCATGGATGGAAAGCGCTCGCTCAAGAATGAGGGGCGACAGTTGGCCGAACAATGCATTTTGTTCCTGAAAACGGATAACGAATACCACGGTCCCAAGAACTTCGTGAGCCTGTCTGCACCATTTAAGAAGATTTGGTATTGGCTGCGGCGCAAGAGCCCGCCAGAACTGATTGGGCCCGCGTGGCCTTTCGATAACGCCGAGCAACTCGAAGCCGCCCGCGATGCGGCTTTCCAGCCATGATTGGCGAAACATCCCCATAGCACTCATCATCCGGCGACGAGGATTTTGAGCGATATGGTCTGGTAGCAACACTTATTGGACAGTGTCTTTCGTGGTACACACACACAGATCCTCGGAATAGGCTGCCTGCCAACGATTACCATCGTCAGCGCAAATCCGATTTTTTCGTGCGTTCACATCATCCCTATCCGGTACTCTTCAGGGGGGAGATGGGCTATGCGCTATCGGACCGCTGGTATCCTGTCCGCCACACTGGTTGTTGTGAACGTCGGTATGTTCAGCCTCCGAGCAGCCGTGTGGGCTGTTTTTCTCCCCTTAGAACAGGCAGCACAGGGTGTAGAACCGCCGACCTACGAAAAACTTCTTCTTGTTGCCGCTGACTTCTGCGACATCTGGAAATGGATAGTCGCCGTGTTCACGCCCCCGATTGTAGTGGCATTGTTCATTATTGCGGCGTTCACAGGCGTAGCGCGGGCACACAAGCTCACTACGGGAGCGCCATCACCCACCAGCCCGCCACCTGCTGGCCGGTAGCGAGACTTGGATTGCTGGCGTAACATCGCCATACCACTCAAAATCCCCTCGCACCTCAATGAGCGTTTATCGCCTGATTACAACAGTAATTCGATTCTCGTCCGTCCTGTGCCTAAAATCATCAGTGATGAACCGCTTAGTTATCCTCTCCTGCACTCTGGCCGTCTTATCGGCACTTGCACACGCTCAGAGATTGAACGACTCGTCGGATTGGTGGTCGATCAACAGACAAGACCCCCGCACTCCGACTGTCAAACCCAGCAATCACGAGTTGCAGCCAAGCAACTTCTCTCTAGCGGGCGTCACTCTGGGACAAGGTGGAGTTGAGGCAATCAAAGCGAGGCTAGGCCGAGCGCCGGAAATTGAGCGCGGTGATGCAAGTACTGGACGCTCCCAACTCTGCTATGCCTCAGCCTTAGACAGCGCGGTGCATACGGTATTCGAGTTTGGCGAGGATGAGTCGGTCTTTTATCTCTTTTCAGACGGCGCACCGTGGAACGGTAGCAAGTACTGCGTCCAGTCGAAACGCGTCTCGAAAAGCCTGAGCACCGCGTCAGGTCTGAGGCTGGGACTCACCCGCTCTGAAGTGGAAGCCATTCTAGGGCATCCTGACGCGACCACTGCCGATGAGTTTGTGTACTCTCGCGAGTTCGATAAGAAATCAACTCCGAAGGAGTTTGAGACACTTCGGCGAGACTATCCTGCGCCACTGAGCGACGAGGAAGCCCATACGAAATTCGACTTCTATCCCGTTGAGCAATACGTTCTCGCCCGATTTTCAGACTCGAAACTCGTGTATCTCGCCGTATCGGTGTCGGGGAGTGGGGACTAGGCTTCGGCCAGTTGACGAAAAATCCCGATTACACTCATTGACCCTTTTCGGCCAATTCTCAATGAGTGTAATCGCCTGATTTCAACAACCATCTAAGTCGATGGTAGTTGGCTCCATTTCAGCATAGAGTGGTGCCATATGGCCTCCAATACGAAGCTAATGCTGGGTGGAATACTGGCGATTGGAGCCGCGTTTCCGTTTGTAACGATTGGCATACTGGCCGTTATCGCGCACTTCTGGAAGGTTAATCTGTGTCCAACACTTCGGTGGCTGCGCACTATGCGTTGGGTCGGATGGCTCGTTGGTAATGTGGTCGCGTCCGCCGCATTGATCTCACACAGATTCTTTCCTACTTTCTGGTTTTTTATCGGCATGAGCATCGTTAGCGCCTCAGCAGGATTGGCGATCTCTGAGCACTGGGTGAAGCGGCGGGATGCTGCCCAGTCCCTACCGCCCGAGTCCGCCAGCAATTCCGCCGCATAGTTGTTCCAAAATCGCGATTTCACTCATTGAGCCCGGTCGGGCAGCTCCCAAACCTCAATGAGTGTAATCGCCTCTTTGCGTCAACTATCAGACACCTCTCCCAGTCTGGCTTGCCCCGTTATGGGATTACTTCCTGTTTCCCCGTGAAACAACATCAGTGATAGCTACCCTGCAGCTTGCAGCGGCTCACTATCTGCTGAACGAGCTTCCTTGGGCATTGGGATGCTTACAATCACAGAGGTACCTGAACCATTCGATTCGATTTTCATCTCTCCGTGGAATTGACGTATACGCTCTCGAATTCCCCTGATCCCAACACTGGAGCCGTGGGACTGAATGTCCAACAAGCGCTCGGGCGGTATGCCTTTTCCGTGATCCCGCACCTCTGTTCGGACATTTTCCCCTTCGCGAGCTACTCGGATAAGAGCGGTCTTGCTGCCAGAGTGTCGGTGGATATTTGTTAAGCATTCTTGCACGAGACGAAAGATTGCAAGCTCCATAGCGCTCGGCAGTCTTCCGACATTATCGGCAACATCCAGTGTGATGGCTACGTCACTGCGTTCTGCCAGCCCCTCTACGTAGCACTTAAGCGCGGACGCGAGACCGCATTCGTCCAGTAACGGCGGATGCAAAAGGTAAGAGGTCGTTCGAATTTCGCGGTGTAGTTTGTGAACTACTTCTTCGATCTCTTTACCTTCCTGAGCCAACTCTGGAGCAATGACCTGTGCCCGTTCAACCAACTGCGCAAGACTCAATCCCAGGACGGTTAGCGTCTGACCAGCACTGTCATGCAATTCACGGGCGATACGCCGTCGTTCTTCATCCTGCGCCCTCATCAGGCGCGTCATATCATCGGCAATCCGAATCTTCTCTGCTGCCTCTTTCTGGTCATGGACGTCCAGACAGCCGCCGACATATCCTTCAAACGTTCCATCCGGCGCATAGCGCGGCACGCCTCGATCCAGTATCCAGCGGTATTGTCCCGTGTGATGCCGCATCCGATACTCCATCTCAAATGGACGGCGAGCATCGAAGTTGGTAACGTAGGTTTGCAGGCAGCGGTCGAAGTCTTCTGGATGCACGTTCTCAGCCCAGCCATTGCCAGACTCTTGTTCCAGAGTGCGCCCGACGAAATCCAACCATCCCTTATTGAAGTAGTAGCAAAGCTTGTCCGTCCCCGACATCCAAACCATGACAGGCGAAGCATCCGTAATCACGCGGAAGCGTTCTTCGCTTTCCTGTAATGCTCGCTCAGCCTGCTTTTGTGCTGTAATGTCCCGCGCCACTTTCGAGGCTCCGATTACACGCCCCGATGAATCTCTCACGGGAGAGATCGTCAGTGAGACATCGAGGAGGCTGCCATCCTTCCGCCTGCGAACGGTGTGGAAATGATCTATGCGCTCCCCTCGTCGGAGACGCGTGAGAATGTCTGACTCTTCAGCGTAGCGTTCGGGTGGAATGATCAGGGTGATATGTCGCCCAATGGCTTCCTCAGGGAGGTATCCAAATATCCGTTCCGCGCTCTTATTCCAACTCGTGATTATGCCATCAAGGTTCTTGCTGATAATGGCATCATCGGAGGAGGCTACAATGGCAGCCAACAGACCCGTTATTTCTTCTGCTTGCTCTGGCTCGCGCATATCCTCTGGCGACGACCTAACCATCTTAGGTTTGTTGTGGAATACTGGGCGAGTGCTCGCTCAGACCGCCCTTTATGCTAGCCATTTTGCGCAGAGATGCCAAATACGGTAAACACTGTAGGCGATAGTCGGTGCGCGGCAATTGTCTCAGTTGGCGATGAATCGCGATTTCACTCATTGGCTGGGTTCTGAGCACTATCGCCTCGGATAGAACTTGCCCGACTCCCGTGCCGTCGAGCGGCACCTGGGCGAGATGCCCTCGCCCGTTACGGGAGGTCGGGCGCGGTTTGCGGTATTCAGTTTTCGTGCCTCCCGCGAAGCATTAGAGATGAGACTTCCTACAAACCGACTTCTGGCGTAATCCGCTTACCTTAGCTTTGCGTACTCGGCCTTGGCTTTCTTCAGGATAGGGATGTCATGGTCGGCGTCCTTCCAAAGGGCGAGGAAGTCTTCGTAAGCGGCGAGCGCGCGGACGCGGGCGGCATCGCCATTCTCACCCAGCGAGGTTTTTGCCTGCAATACATTCGCGCGAGCCACGCCCAGACGCGCTAATGCTCCCGTCCAACAATTCCAGACGATGCCGCTGTGGTCGACAATCTTCTGGAACTCGTCCGCCGCTTCCTTGCCTCTCCCCCCAGCTAGATACGCTTCGCCGCGAATAAAGGTTGGATAGAGGCACGAGAGATTGGCGACGAAATTAATTTGGGCCAATTCGATCGCTGAATCAGTTTGCAAGATACTCAGCGCAAGCGCAGGATTCTTGCGATTAAGCGCCAGTTGCGCCCGAATCGCTGGCAGCCACAGTGTCTGCATCTGCATGTCCAGCGGGAATCGTTTGTTCAGGTCTTGGGCCAGAGATTCGGCTCGCGCCGCATCGCCGGCCATGGCAAACGCGAGCGCGGCTTCGGCCGAAGTGCCGGGACTCGCAGGAGAGAGCTTTAGACCTTCGGACGCCCCATTCTTGGCGCCCGTGAGGTTACCGAAGGCGGCTTCCCATTGTGCGTCGTTGCTATGCGACCTGCGCTCGCGTTGCTACCTTGCGACCCAAGAAATCTCGAATTGCACCAGCGATTTCTTGGTGGTGGGTCTCCAGCGCGAAGTGGCCCGTATCGTAAAAATGCACCTCGGCGCCGGGGTTGTCGCGCTTGAATGCTTCCGCACCCGCGGGCAGAAAGAATGGATCACTCTTACCCCAGACGGCCAGCGTGGACGGCAGTTTTGTGCGGAAATATTCCTGGAACTTCGGGTAGAGTGAGACATTGCTGGCGTAATCCAGAAACAGATCAAGCTGGATCTCATCATTTCCGGGTCGCGCCAGAAGCGCAGAGTCGAGTTCGTAAGCTTCGGGCGCCACCAGCGTCGTGTCCTGGACGCCATGCAAGTATTGCCATTTGGTCGCCTCAGGCGTGAGGAACTCGCGGAGAGTAGCGCGATTCTCCGGTGTCGTTTCTTTCCAATACTTCTGGATCGGATTCCAGCCTTGGCTCAAGCCCTCCTCATAGGCATTGCCGTTCTGCGAAATGATGGCGGTGATCCGCTCCGGATGCGCTAGCGCCAGGCGAAGCCCCACCGGCGCTCCGTAATCGAAGACGTAAATTGCGTAGTTTTTCAGGCCGATCGTCTCTGTGAACGAGTCGATAACCTTGGCCAGGTTCTCAAACGTGTAGCGGAAGCGGTTGCGGTCAGGTGCATCCGAGAAGCCGAATCCCGGCAAGTCGGGTGCGACCACATGGTAGCGGTCGGCCAGGGCCGGCATGAGGTTGCGGAACATGTGCGATGATGTCGGGAAGCCGTGCAACAGCAGGATGGTTGGCGCGGATTTCGGACCGGCTTCGCGATAGAAGATCTTGGAACCGTCGACGGTAGCTTGTTGATAACGGGTCGTGATGTGGCTTAATTCGATGGCTTTCATTTTGTCTCTCCTAAATGTCCCTCGGTGTCGCGACAAGCTCGTGTGCCGCGTTCTCCGGTCGCACGATTCGGCTGAGGCAGAGCTTGAGGGGCAGTTGCCTCCACTTGGATGGCCCAGACAGAAATAAGTTTCGGATGCGGTCAACCAGACTGCGCGCGGCCAGGCCGGACTGGATTTAGGCGGCGATCAGACCCGAAATAATTCTTCGCTGCCGCGTGACTTTTTTCCCATTCGCCCATCTGTTATATGCTGGTGCGGCTGGGAGAGTATCCGCGGCCAGCCGCTCAATTGCCCGAAAAATGCCGGCCCATTTAGAGAACGAGCAGTCTCTTGTAGCCGCAGCAAAGGCGGGCGACTCGGACGCCTTCGTTACACTACTGAACCAGTACAGCCGGCATATTTATCGTCTTGGCTTGAGCATTACGGGCAACCACCACGATGCAGAGGACGTTCTGCAGGAAGCGTTGTTAAAGGCCTATACGGCCTTAGCGGACTTCCATGCGAACTCGCGTTTCTACACCTGGCTGGTGCGCATCGCGGTGAATGTCGCGCTGGGAAAGCTCAGGAAGCGCGCTTTGTGGAAAGAGTCCTCGCTGGATCAGCCTCGAGAAGGCGAGGACGGCAGCTTTATCCCGCTGGAAGTCGAGAGCTGGGGGGAAGATCCGGAAAAGGCCTGTCTGAACAGCGAACTACAGCAGATTCTGGCGGATGTGATCCAGACGCTGGACCCCAAGTCGCGGACCATCTTCACTCTGCGAGACGTTGAGAAGTTTTCGATCGAGGAGACTGCGACGATGCTTGGGCTGAGCATTCCCGTGGTAAAGACGCGGCTTCTACGCTCTCGCCTGAAGTTGCGCGAGGAATTGACTAAGTATTTCGGAAAGGATGCCCGCAATGCGATGCCGACAAGTCGTCGATAAAATTTCGGAGTATCTCGACGGCGAACTTGACCCCGAACTGGTGCGGGAACTGGAGCACCACCTGGAACATTGTGAGGACTGCCGCGTCGTAGTGGATACCACGCGCAAGACGGTTGAGGTTTTCTGCGATACCGAACCCGCGCCTCTACCAAACGACGTCCGCGAAAGACTGAACCAGATGTTTACACAAAAGTTCTGCAAAGAGGATCCCCTCTAAGCCATCGCCAACATTCACGCTCTATTCAAAGTCGGGCGTGAGACCCAGGCCCGCTGAAAACCGGTTAGCGCAGGCATATAGCGACGTGATAAGGACAGTGTCAAAAATGGCAGCATCGTTCCAGCCTACCTTCCGAAGATTCTCGATGTCCGTCCGTTGCATGTCGGCAGGATGGTTGGTGAGTTTGTCGCAAAATTTCAGCAGCTCCACGACTTTTGGATCGAGTGTCGCCGATTTGTAGTCGATGGACAGCCTGCGCGCCAGAGACTTGTCCATACCCATACGGCCCAGGATCTCCAGATGAGCGGGAAGGCAATAGCTGGACATGTTGATGCCGCTGACGACAGTCGCAATCTGTTCCTTGATCACCTTCGGCAGGCCACGCTCGTCAAACATGGCGTTCGTGTAGAGATTCACCTGGTCTTCAAGAAGTTGACGGTCGCGAGCCAAAGCCTGGAAATAATTAGGCAGAAATCCCCAGCGGCGAGAGACGTATTCGTAGATCTTCTTGACCTCGTCGCTAGCTTGTTCTTCAGACAAAACGGGCAAGAAAGGCATCAGAACACCACCAAAGGCTGAGTGAGAATCTCCGCAGGTTGAGAAAACGCAAGCTTCAGAATCGCAAGCGCAATATCACTTGGGCGTAGATTGATGATAGACGACCTGCGCCGTACTCTGCAATTCATGGCGATATGCTGTTCGCTTATGGAACGGGCCATGAGCAGATTCGCCTGGCATTATCGACTCCTGACTCTTCGCACGTCGGTCTCCAAATACTGCTCAAGGCGCTCCTTGTCTGCGCGTGCTTCGAGCGTGATTTAACAATCCAATTGCTTTAACCTTATTTCCCTCCTGTGTTGAATTAGTTCCGATGGTCTTATTCCCAAAATTCTGACCGATGCTTTTCGACAAACTGTTCAACCGTCATCGGAGGACGACCGCCAATCTGTTGGACATAGTTATTCATCCCACTAAAAATCCCATTTTGGTGGTCGATAGCGATCTCTTTTAAATGTTGGAGAACGAAATCCGAGCCTGCGCCTCCAGCTTTGTCTGCTTCGGCGTACGCTGTAGCGGCGGTATTTCGAGCCGAGCCACGCGGTCGGCTACTTAGGATCTCACCATACTTCTCAATTGAAATCTGCTCGGAGTAAATTTTCTTTCCGAGCACGGTTCCAATGATCTGAGAAATTTCTTTATGGTTATGTTCCACCGGTCCAACCAGAGGATAGGTGTTCCCCGCATGTGCTTTCGGGTTTTCCAAAATTCCGACAATCACTCTGGCTTGATCTTCTCCCGCGATGGGAGCGTGGCGGCCAGTGCCGAATGGTACGAGCCAGGTCCCTTGACGGATCATGGCGGCCCCATAGAGCATCCACTCCGAAAAGAGTGTTGGTCTGAGGTGGCTGACGGGCAACCCGGACCAGTCAAACACACGCTCCGATAGCCAATGCGCTAGTGCTGCATGGCTTTGAGAGTCTTCGCGTGCCGACTTTTGTGACATGTTGACGATGATTTCGACGCCAGCCTCCTTTGCAGCCTGAGCAAATCGAACACTGGCATCCACGATCCCCGGTCGAATCGGATATACGAAATACGCTCCGTAGATTCCACGAAGAGCGGAACGTACCGATTCCATGTCGAGAAGGTCGCCAAAAACGACCTCTGCGCCCAATTTGCTGAGTCGTTCCGATCGTTCATCCTCTCGGTGAGCAAGCGCTCGAACGGCGTGTCCCTTCTCAAGTAGCTGTTCAACCGTTTCACCACCGGTTGCGCCGGTCCCGTTACAAGAAATTTCTTTTCTGATTTCATTTGATTTTCCTTTTTCGTTACTTTCGCTCCATGCCTTAACCCTTTGCGGTTAGCCGCGAAGAATGGGAGCTCCGAAACGGGGCACCAGTGGCTCCGCCATCCACCATCAGCTCAACTGCATTGACGTATGAGGAATCATCCGAGGCCAGGAAGAGCACGGCTTTGGCAAGTTCTTCCGGCTCGCCCCAACGGCCCAGCGGAATGACAGACGAGAAGAACTTCGCCAGCTTGGCGGACTCGTCTGCAGATATAGAGGCGCGGGGCCCGCGCTTCCAGATGGGAGTCTTCGTCGCGCCGGGTGCGACGACGTTCACGCGAATGTTGCGCGGTGCAAGATCGGCGGCGATGGAACGCGCCATCGAGACGAGGCCGCCCTTCGTGGCTGCATATGCGGCGACGCCAGGTTGGCCGAGATAGTTATGTACCGACCCATTAAAGATGATGCTGCCGTTGTCGTTCAGCAGAGGGGCCGCTGAATTCACGGTAAAGAAAGCGCCATTTAGGTTGGTGTGGATCACGTTCTCAAAAGTGGCCTCGTCAGTCGAGCCGGTAGGAGTCCGGCCGGAGATGCCGGCATTGGCGAAGACAATGTCGAGTTTCCCGAAATCTTTGGCCAGGGCTGCGAAGAGCCGCTTGCGGTCTTCCGCAATGGTGACGTCAGCGCGGTAGCCACGCGCGTTGGGTCCGAGTTCGGCGATCGCTTCATCGAGCGTCTTCTGGTCGCGACCGGTAATGGCGACCTGCGCGCCTTCCGCAATGAAAAGTCGGGCTGTGGCCAAGCCGATGCCGCTGTTGCCTCCGGTAATAAGAGCCTTCTTCCCTGTGAGCTTCATAATGCCTCCTTTTTGTATGAGCGACATCAAATATGATAATCGTCATACATGTGATATGATGACCATCATAGATGGAGGATGCAGAAAAAATTATGCGCTATCCCGTCGAAGAGACCGCGGCAAAACATGAACGGATTGTGAAGGAGGCTTCCCGCCTGTTCCGTGAACGGGGATTCGAGAACGTAAGCGTGGCCGAAGTGATGAAGGCCGCCGGCCTGACGCATGGCGCCTTCTATGCTCATTTCGGTTCGAAGGAAGAACTGCAGGCGGCCGCCATTGCCTACGGCCAAAAGGTTTCGCTAGGCCGCCTCCAGCGCAGCCGAAGGAGGAAGAGCAGAGGATCGTTTACCGATGCGTACCTGAGCCATTGGCACCGGGATAATCCAGGCGACGGCTGCACCATGGCCGCGCTGGCGCAGGAGGTGGCTCGCTCGACCCCTGAACTCAAAGCCGCATTCGAGCAGGGACTGGAGAACTTTCTTTCCGCTAAGGGTGCAGACCGCAAAGAAGCCATCTTTTGGACAGCGGCGATGATGGGTGGCGTGGTACTGGCTCGTGCCGTGCGGGACCCACGACTCTCGGACGAAATTCTTGGAAGTGTCCGACAGAAGCTCGGCTGATCGCGTCGTCGCGAAATACGAATGTCGCCCTTGTGATCAGGAAGTGAACAAGTTCGTGGATGGTCGGCAAACCGGAAGTTATCCAGAAACGGACCTTCGGGGAGTTCTCATAGAAGCCGACGGTCCGGAATAGACTGATCCGTGTCCAGTTCTCAATTAGCAGGTCGGCCATTCTCAGTGAGGGTAAACGCCTGTTGTCGACAGTTATTCATGACACCCAGCGAAACTGTCCAGGTCAGGGGTTTAGCGACGCCGTCTTAACGGCTTCGAGAAACTGGGACAGCGAATCGAGGCGTGCCCCTCGCTTCAGCCACTGGTGATCTGCCGTGACGTGAAAACGTCTCGTGCGATTTATGTGAGGGAAAATGTGCATTTCATGAATATCATCATTCTTCATATTCAGGAAGGCGATCAATGTTACGCATCGGCGCTCATGGGCGACAGGATCCAACCTGCCTAATGAAATGCTTGCTTCTTTTGCCGATCGACCGACAAACGAGGACGCTGACAATGCGCCCGTTTTTCAAACGAAGCCGCGACCGCCATCTTCCTCCTCGCCGGACAACCGACACCTTGGTCGGAAACATGACTTGAATTTTATTAATCAATTCTTCCCGAACTAGGTTGACTTCAGCGGCGTCTCAGAGGTCCAAATGGACTATGCCGCCCTTAGGTTGTGGCCCGCAATCGAGGAGCGATGAGGTTCGCGTCGAAATTCTAAAGACGATCGAAGAAGCTTCTCGCTGGCTCGCCGCGAGATGACACAACGAAAAGACGTTGTTCTAAGGTGGCCTCGGTTCTTTTCTCCCCCGCAACCGAACGCCTTTTGGCCAGCTGTCGTAATATCCCCATCTCTAACAATGTCGGCGGTGTCAAGCATTTTTAAAGCACACCCTTGCATGCACTCGTTGAAGAGCGCCATTTTCGACCGCACTCGAATTTCCTCGCGGACAAAAGCGATTCGTCGCGCGGCTTGTTTTTCATCGAAGACCAGCGTCATGACAGGCGCTGAGGTGTCCTCCGAACTCGCACAAGTTGCGCCGCCAGTCCTTGCAATCAGAGTCAGCACAAGAAACTTCCGAGACAGCAGCGTTTTCACGCACATCCTCCAATTACGTGAACCGAATCGGGGCTGTTCGAATGTCGACGGCACAGTAAAGGGACTCAATTCGCTTTGTCCGCCGGACCGAAACCCTGCTGTCTGCATCCAACGAGGCAACGTTCGTCTGATCGGCGAGCTTGGGGCTTAAGGCTGAGGCCACGCCGCGCGCAATTATACCTGCGCAGTATGTCGCAGCGAATCTGACAATTCTGGGTCGATTGTCGACAAACCTTCCCTTCCGGTTACTTCAGAGTGGCCCGTTACTCAGGCAGAAATATGAAGGGACTGCAAGGAAAGAGCCGAAAGACGACGGGCACGCCACGAACAACGGGCACGGAAGGCAAGATCCGTGCCCGTCAGTAAGGTTTACGCCGGCGGGGCGCTATCTCCGGCGAACGGCGCCGTTAATCGCTTGCGAGCCGAAGTGGCTGCTCGCCGGCATTCCGAACACCAATGTTATGTTTGAAAATCCGACCTGGGTTCCACCCGTTACGCAAACCGTTAGTGGTGACGTTTGACCCTGAGGGGCAAATGGCGGGTAGCCTCCGTTTCCCGTTACGCTCGCCGACCCTGTCACCATAAAACCAATCGTAGTGGGAGGCTTGTAGCTGGCAGTGGGGCAGCCACTGGCCACTGAGCTTGGATCCGATGTGACCTGTGCATCCTTCATCGTGATGTGGTGAGTGTGCGGAGTTCGGGTTGCCGGTGAGTCAGGATCGGCAGGAGGGTTGGGATTAATCAGAAGCCAGTAGTCGGAATTTTCCATGGTTAAAGCAGCTGAAAACTCTGCCGTGCTGCCATCCGAGCTCAAGTCCAGGCGCCAGACGCCGTGCATTTCCCACGGACCGCTGGGACTGCCTTGCGCGTTGTGTGCAGGCGTGAAGTCGTTGATAATACCGCGAAAGTGCTCGCGGCTTCGACCTTGCGCCGCTGCACTTGTCCCTAGCGCGAGCACGAGAACCCACGCCCCTACTGACCAGAAGAAAGTTTTGCTGTGCATAGTCGCCTCCAGAAATTTTGGGAACACTCCTTGTCGAGCTTTTGCAGCCGGTCCGAGAGTCGCTGGCCATCCTCTTCCCCGCTCTACCTCCTATAACGAGAACCGGCAACAAAAACTGCAATGCCCCCAAGAAAAAACTTGTCGGCGGACAGTGAACGCGGGGGAACTCCTTCTGTGGAAAGGGCTATTCAGCTGTGCTACTCTCTGTGACCAGTCGAGGCCGTAGGCTTCCGTGAGGTTTCAATGGGGGCACCCTCAGTTCACGAGGTCACTCAATTATTGCGGGCCTGGAGTGCCGGGGATCGAGAAGCGTTGGATCGGTTGACGCCTCTGGTTTACGGGGAGTTGCACCGAGCGGCCCAGCGTTACATGGCCCGGCAACAACCCGACCATACTCTGCAAGCGACAGCGTTAGTCAATGAGGTTTACCTTCGGCTGGTCGCCTTTAAGGAAGTAAGCTGGGGGGACCGCGCCCACTTCTTCGCCGTCTGTGCCCAACTGATGCGGCGCATTCTTACTGACTGGGCCCGCGGCCAACAATATCTGAAGCGTGGCAAGGGAGCCCGGCATGTCTGTTTTGACGAGGCATTGGTCGTATCCCCTGAGCGCGGTCCCGACCTGGTCGCATTGGACGAGGCCTTAAAGGCTCTTTCCGAGGTTAACTCCAGGAGGAGTCAGGTTGTCGAGTTACGATTTTACGGGGGCTTGAGTGTAGAAGAAACGGCTGGAGTGCTGAAGGTTTCACCTGAAACGGTGATGCGGGATTGGAAGCTAGCCAAACTATGGCTGCTGCGGGAAATGAGTGGAGGCAAGCCGGTTGGAGCCTGAGAGTCAATCCCGAGTCGAGCAGCTCGTGCAGGAGGCTTTAGAGCTTGCCGGGGAGCAGCGAGCCAAGTTCCTGGAGCGGCGATGTGCTGGGGACAAGCATCTGCGCGCCGAAGTAGAGTCCTTGCTGGCGTTCGAGATGGATGCTCACAGCTTCATGGCAGCACCTGCCTTGCAAGTAGCGGCCAAGGCGCTGGCGCAGGAGGATTCTCCGTCGCAAGCTCCAAAAGAAAGAGATGATCGGGCCTTAGAAGGCAAGACCATCGCGCACTACCGTGTCGTGTCGAAACTCGGCAGCGGGGGCATGGGCGTGGTGTACAAGGCTGAGGACACCCGTCTGCACCGTTTTGTCGCGCTGAAATTTCTTCCCGAAAACGTTAGCGATGATGCGCAGGCGCTCGCCCGGTTTCAGCGGGAGGCGCAGGCCGTCTCGGCTCTGAACCACCCCAACATCTGTACCCTGTATGACATTGGGGAAGTGGACGGACGGGCGTACATCGCATTGGAGTACCTGGAAGGCACGGCGCTTAATCGGCTGATCGCGGGTCGGCCCGTGGAGCTTGACACTCTGCTGACACTGGCGATTGAGATTGCTGATGGGCTGGCGGCCGCGCATGGGAAAGGCGTGGTGCATCGCGATATCAAGCCGGCAAATATCTTCGTGACCGAACACGGACACGCCAAGATCCTGGATTTTGGTCTGGCGAAAGTGTCAGTCACGCATCACCCCGAGCAGGAAACGCTCACGGAAGCCCACACGCCCATGCAGACTAAGCCCGGTACGGCGATGGGGACAGTGGCCTATATGTCTCCGGAGCAGGCGCGGGCCAAGGACCTCGACAGTCGGACGGACCTGTTTTCGTTCGGGGCAGTGCTGTACGAGATGGCGACGGGAAGGCAGCCGTTTCGGGGGGAAAGCGAAGCGACCATCTACGACGCGATCTTGAATCGGGATCCAGTGCCCCCAGCAGAGTTGAATCGCAAGCTTCCGGCGAAGCTCGAAGAGATCATCCACAAAGCTCTCGAGAAAGACCGGCAGCTGCGATATCAGCACGCTTCCGATGTTCGCACCGACTTGCAGCGTCTGAAACGTGACACCGATTCCAGCGTTTCACGAGCAACTCCGTCCACGCTACCCGCGCCGAAGCGTTACACCTGGGTGCTCTGGATTCTTGTGGTGTCGCTGGTGGCGGGATTGGGCGGGTGGTTTGCCGCCAACGGCCCCCGCCCAGCGCTCCAAAATCCACTTTCCGGCGCCCAGTTCACACGGCTTGCCAACTTCAGCGGAGCCAAAAGCGATCCTGCTATTTCGCCAGATGGGAACTTCGCTGCGTTTATTTCCAATCGGAGCGGCATGTTCGACATCTGGCTGAGTCAAACGAACGGGAACAACCTGACAAATCTTACCCAAGGCCGACTCGGGGATGCGCGTGGGCCGCTCCGGGCCGTTGGGTTCTCCGGGGACGGATTAGAAGTGTGGAGCTCGGGAACAGAAGGCAAAGGGGCAACAGCAGGCAAGAGGCTCATGCTGTGGCCGCTGATTGGCGGCGCGCCACACAATTTTCCAGATGAAAAAGCCGCCGAGGTTGCCTGGTCTCCGGATGGCACTCGGCTTGTCTACCACACCTGGCAAGCAGGGGACCCGACATTTGTCGCGGACCACGACGGCGGCAATGCACGCCTCATCCTGCAAAACGATCCCGGATTACACAACCACTATCAGGTCTGGTCGAAGGACGGGCGCTGGATCTACTTTGTTCGTGGCCGACCCGCCACCCGTGAGATGGACCTATGGCGCGTATCGCCGGAAGGGGGAAAAGCAGAACAACTCACACATCTCAACATTGATCTTGCGTACCCAACACCGATCGACGAGAGGACGGTTCTGTTCGTAGCTCACAACAAAGACGGGGCAGGCCCATGGTTGTGGGCGTTCGATGGAAAAACGCGAACGGCAGAGCGTGTGAGTTCGGGTTTGGAACAATACCGCGCACTGGCAGCTACAGCGAATGGCCGGCGTCTTGCGGCAAGTGTCGTGAATGTTCAGGTCAGCTTATGGAGCGTTCCGATCGCCAGCCGCCTGGTCGAGGAACGGGACGTCGAGGTCTTCCAACTGCCCACTTCGCGCTCCCAGGCACCACGATTCGGGGGCGGAACGTTGTTCTACTTATCTTCGCGAGACGGGGCGGACGGACTGTGGAGCTATCGCGACGGAAAAGCGCTGGAGATATGGAAGGGCTCCGCCGGCGCACTGCAGTCGCCAGCCGCGGTGACTGCGGACGGGAGTGGCGTTGCGTTTGCAGTGGCGCGAGAGGGGAAGCAACAGATGCAAGTAATGACGCCGGATGGAACACGGCTCCGCCCTCTTTCGAGCGTGGTTGATGTTCGGGGAACGGCTTCCTGGTCTCCAGACGGCAAATGGATTGTCGTGGCGGGCAGCGACCGCGACGGACCGGGCATATTCAAACTTCCTGTTGACGGCGGCTCACCGATTCGGATTGCAACCGGGCGGTACCTCGACCCTGTGTGGTCGCCGCGTGGAGACTTAATTGTGTATAGCGGGCCCCAGGTGTTCACGCTGGCGCCGCTGCTGGCGGTGCACCCGGACGGCACCCCGGCGAAGCTGCCCGAGATCAATGTGCAGCGCGAAGGTGAGCGAGCGCGCTTTCTGCCCGATGGCACTGGCCTGGTTTACATGCTGGGAAATACGATGGCCGAGCAGGACTTCTGGCTGCTCGACCTTGGCACGATGCGCTCGCGGCGGTTGACTCGATTGAGCAGTTCGGCGGTGATGCGGACCTTTGATATCAGCCCCGATGGCCGCCGAATTGTATTTGATCGCTTAACCGAAGATTCGGACATATTTCTGATTGATCTTGCGGCGGATAAAGGTCGACAGTAGTCCACATATTCTCAACGAAGTACCTTCGTGCCTACGGACTCTGATCGTCGGCTACGCCTTTATGTCGTCTTTTCGTCAGCCATGAGTACGGTAGCGAAACTGATCACAAGGCAAGGAGCGCCAGCCTCCGAGGCATTGGTCGCGGGACGGTTCGTCGGCTAACCGGAAGCAATCCGAGCCGGGGTAGGCACTCTTCTCACTTGGCGAAACATCGCGATTGCATTCATCGACTTGGGTTTTGAGTGTAGATGGGTGATTGGGCGGGTTGAATGATTTGACACGCACCATTCGTCATCGCTGTCTTGACGTCCTCAAGCGATTCTTCCTGCATCCACGCAGAGACGATATTCCTCGACAGCGTCGGTCCACTCGGCCATCTCGCGCTGCGAAAGAAAACGCTGATTTTTCTCGGTCACAAGCCTGCCCGTCTTTTTGAACGCGTAAATCAAGGCGGGATCCACACAGGATTCCTTTCTGTGCAGAATCGTATCACGGATGGTATCACCAAGTGCTAAACTATTGAAAATAAACGAACTGGCGGAGAGGGTGGGATTTGAACCCACGATACCCGTTAAGGTATGTCCGCTTTCGAGGCGGATCGTTTCAACCGCTCACGCACCTCTCCGCATGAAAAACCGGTAGCCGTCAGCTCGAAGATAAGCCGAGATCGCTCGCGTCACTCGGAGTGCCAGGGCTCGTTACCCAACGTCATGGCTAACGACGATTTTTAAAGAACGTTTGCAGCAATTCCGCACAGCGGCCTGCCAGAACTCCACTGCGAACTTCCACTTTATGGTTCAATTGCGGATGGTTCAGCACTTGCATCACCGACTGAACTGCGCCCGCCTTGGAATCGTCGGCACCATAGACTAAGCGCTTGATTCGCGCATGCACCATGGCTCCGGCGCACATCACGCAAGGCTCAATTGTAACAAACAGCTCGCAGTCCGATAGACGATGGTTACCAACGGTAGCACCGGCCTCGCGCAAAGCGACGATCTCGGCGTGGGCTGTAGGATCGAAGTCGCTGATGTTGCGATTCCATCCTCGGCCGACGATGCGCCCTTCGCACACGACCACGGCGCCGACCGGGACCTCGCCCGTCTCCTGCGCGCGCTGGGCAGAACGCAACGCTTCTTCCATCCAGAGTTCGTCGTGGGCAATCGTCACGGAAAGTCCTAGGAGGGAGAGTACCACTGACACGATGCAATCCAGCGGGAACACGCACGGCCGCCGGCATGCCTATCAGAGCAAACTTAGCACCGAGCGCACGACCTCCGGAACAATGGCTCGAATGATCGCCGGTAGAACAATCATGACTACCGGATACGCAATGGCGATCAGTGGAATGGCCAGCAACATTTGCGCCTTCGGCGGCAACTTGGCGAGATAGGCTCGCATGGCATCCTCTTGGATTGATGTACGAAAGCAAGGCGGCAAAAGTTCCGTGTCGCGCACCCCCAATGGATCACTGGCAACGGCCCACTGGCGGGTGATATGCTTACCCCCATATGGGCATGCCAAGCCTGCTCCGCAAAGTTTTTCTTGTCGACCTTTTCACGGGATTGAAGGTCACCTTCCGCTATCAGGATCCGAAAGAAATTTATACCGAGCAATATCCCATGGAGCGGCCGCAAGTGGCCGAGCGCTACCGTGGCGCGCCCCGGCTTAATGTGAATCCTGATACGGACGAGACCATGTGCATTGCCTGCGACCTGTGTGCGCTGGCTTGCCCCGAGCATCTCATCGTGGTCTCGAGCGCGCGCAACGAGCAGACCCGCCGCAAGGAACTAACCAATTTCACCTATGACCTGAGCCGCTGCATGTTCTGCGGTCTCTGCGAGGACGCCTGTCCCGTGGATGCACTCGAACTCACGCAGGATTTCGAACTCGCTGCCTACACTCGCGAGGGCGCCATCTGGGATCGCGAGATGCTGGAAAAAGGTCCGCAGCCTACGCAATACCAGAAATAGTTTTCACCCAATCTTTCCAGTAGTTCAGCAGTCGACCGCAAAACCATGGGCATTTTCGATTCTTTCCGCAAAGAAGAAGTCACCGCGACCAGGGTTCTGGTCGGGCAGCTCTTGCCGAAATTCGAGGAGCACTTCAAGTCCGATCTCCGCGTCTACAAGCGCTTTTATCCGGCTGCCAGCGGCGCAACGTTTATGTCGGTGGCCGAGCTGCGTGGCGCTGCGAGCCACAACTATGACGTCCTCCACCTGTTCTGCGATGTAGAGCCGAGCGGCGTCATCACTGATGCATCCGGGGACCGTATCACCGGCACGGAGTTGCTCAAAGCGGCGGTTGATTCCGGCGTAAAGCTCTTGTGGATCGGCAACGATAATCCGCAGGAAGCTTACGACGCCGGTTTCAAGACCAAAGGCCTGAAGATCAATGTAGTCCTGACGCTGCGCCGGCTGGGCTCAAACACTTCGCTCTTCCTCGATAGTCTGCTGGCCAAGATGCAGGCCGGAGAGACTTTCGCGAAAGCCTGGAGCGTGGCCTCGCAACCTGAGGGCAAATCCGTACAACCTGATGTTCCTCATACCATCGCTTCGCTCGGCAGGGGCTCGGTGGTTCTGAAGTAGTCCTGTGCTTGTGCGCAGGCCGTTTTCCGTGGCACGGTACAACGCGCCACATCCTCACTCTCCTCCTGCTACAGACTCCCTCGGCGCAAGTTACGGCATCCGCCGGATATTCGTGGCGGCGCTCTTCGCGCAGACTCACCCCATGACTTCGACACACCAGCGCGTTCTTCGGCCACTGATCGGGATGCGCGGAAAATTCCAAGCTGGAGGACTCATCATGTCAGGCAGAAGACTCACTTTGTTATCTGTGCTTCTATTCTGTGCCACCTGGGTGGTGGCGCAGCATGCGCCGGCCGGAGGAAGCGCGCCCTCGGGCTCCGCAACCCCGGGGCAAACATCCCCATCGGCACCGCCAACCGGAAACACCGGTCAGCCGCCCACCGGCAGCACCACTCCGCCGCCGACCGGCTCAACCGCACCTTCGACCGAGCCGGGATCGAATCCGACAAATCCGAACACACCTGGCACGCAACCTTCCTCGCCGAATCCGAATAATCCGAACGCGAACCCCGATAACCCGAGCACAAGTCCGAACGCAAATCCCAACACGCCGGGATCGCCTTCGAATCCGGGCTCGACCAATCCCGGTACTTCCAACCCAGGCTCGAATCCCGGCACTTCGAATCCCGGTTCCAATCCGGGTTCGAATAATCCAGGGTCGACGAACCCAACGTCTCCGAATCCGCCGGCGGGGAATCCGCCTCCCAGCAGCGGCACCTCGCCGCAATAATGCAGGTCGGACTAGCAATTGCAATTTTCTTAATCTGCGAGCCCGATGAGGGCTCGCATTTTCTGTGTGCCTACCGGGAACTGTCAGCTGACGGCTGCTGCTGGGTCATGCAGTGCATGGTGCCCAGTCCCCAGATAAGATCGCCGGAATAAATAGGGACCACTTCTCGAGTGGGGAACAGCGTGGCCAGCGTGTTCAGCGCCACGCGGTCGTTGGCATCGTTGAAGACGGGAACGAGCACGATGCCATTCGCGATATAAAAATTGGCGTAGCTGGCGGGCAGGCGTCGTTGCTCGAAGACCACGGCACCGGGCATGGGAAGCTCGACAATATTGAGTGGCTTGCCGTCCTGGTCGCGCGCGGAGCGGAGACGGCGAAGATTCTCGCGCAGCGGTTTGTGATTCACATCTTTCAGATTATTTTCGACCATGGTAACGACCGTGTCGGGAGCGACGAAGCGCGTGAGATCGTCGACATGGCCGTGGGTGTCGTCGCCGAAGATGCCGCGACCGAGCCAGATCGTGTGCGTCGCGCCCAGATAGTCCGCGAAGACTCGCTCGTAATCTTTGCGCGACATGCCGGGATTGCGCTGCTGCACCTTGCTGAGCAGGCATTCTTCGGTGGTGAGGATGGTGCCGCGCCCGTTGACATCAATCGAGCCGCCTTCGAGCACGACGCGGGTGTCGTGAGATAGCGGACGGATTTCTTCAGCGCCCACGGTTTCCGCCATAAGGCTGCCAATCTTTTCGTCGTGGCGCCAGTTGGAGTACTTGGCCCACGCGTTGAAGCGAAACTTTGTAGCCACCAAGCTACTTGGCGGGTGGCCCATCCTAGCCGCGTTCTTTGCGGCTAGGGCGGGGAACTTGGCCGCAGTCAAGAATATGCACCCCGAATCGCGCAGCCAGACGCGGTTGGTCGGCCAGCGATGGAAGCGCACTTTAGCCAAAGGCGCATTCGCTTTATCGAGCAACTTGCGCACCCGACGCTCCGTCGCAGCGTCGTTGACGATCAGCTCGACCCGCTCGTGGCGCGCCAGATTCCGGATGATTTCTGCATAGACCCACGGAATCGGCTCGAACTTGCCCGGCCAATCGCCGTGATAATGCGGCCATGCCAGCCAGGTTGCGGCATGTGGCTCCCACTCGGCAGGCATGCGATATTGGGAATTCTCGGGAGTTACGCGGCGATCCCGCTCTCCAGAAAGGGACGACACCTAAAGTACCTCCTTATACCAGCCCGATCCGCTCAGCACTTTCACTATCAAATACTGCGCTGCATTCGTGAAATCCCTTATCAATGCACCTAGAGTGCGCGTGGTCTCATCGAGGGCCGAGGGGTCGTTGGCTCCCCGCCATGTTCCTTCGTAAAGCGAATTGAATGCAAAAAGGTCGGCTATCTCCCAATGAACCTGGCCGTTTGTTGTACCCATTGCGGACATAAAGACGGTCTCTTCCGATGGCGGCAGTTCCTGCAACTGCCTCCCTATCTCCTGCGGGTCAAAATGGAAAACTAACTTATTTCGTAGTCGCGCGATGTCCGAGTCGAGGAACTTCCGAGCAGGAGTTCCATTTATGATGCTGGACAGCTTCCTGAATTCGGCCACTTCCGAGAAGTGCTTCCCCAGAGTCCGAACAAGAAGGCGACTTTCGAAAAGAAGCGCGGCGGCGAAGAAGGTCTGGTTAAAACCGGCTCTTACGGTCGCAGGAGAGGCTTCATTCTTTCGGTCGACAAAGGCCTGATTCACGAAGAGCAGCGCGTTGACTGCGCGGCCGAGTGCCACCACGGACCAAAAAGCCTCGTCTTTTTTCGCTTTTTCGAAGTTCCGCGAGTCAGTGTTGATCTTCCACGTTGTCGTTGGACCTATGATCTCGGAATCCATATCCGGACCTACCGTCCATCCAGCAGCCGATTAGAGATCGGCGCATACGCGTCGATTCTACGGTCGCGCAGAAACGGCCAGTTGCGGCGGATGTCTTCGAGAGCTTTCAGGTCGACATCACCCGTCAGGATTTCTTCGCGGTCATGCGAGGCTTCGGCGATGATGCGACCGAAAGGATCGCAGAAAAACGATGCGCCCCAGAATTCCAGTCCCTGGCCGGGCGTGGACTTCCCGCGGATGTTGCCGGTCTCGAAGCCAACCCGATTGACCACCCCGACGTAAACGCCGTTAGCGATGGCGTGGGCGCGCTGAATGGTGCGCCAGGCATCGTGCTGCACGACGCCGAATTCGGCTTTCTCAGCAGGATGCCAGCCGATGGCGGTGGGATAGAAGAGCACGGTCGCGCCCTGCAGCGCCGTCAGCCGCGCGCCTTCCGGAAACCACTGATCCCAGCAAACCAGCGCGCCCAGGCGGCCAGCGCTGGTGTCGAGCGCCCGAAATCCAAGATCGCCAGGCGTGAAGTAAAACTTCTCATAGTAGAGCGGGTCGTCGGGGATGTGCATCTTCCGGTAGAGCCCGCTGAGGGAACCATCGGAATCGAAGATGGCGGCAGTGTTGTGATAGATCCCGGGTGCGCGCTTCTCAAACAAAGACGCGACTACAACGACGTGGTGCTGCCGCGCTGCGGCGGCGAGTTTCTCGCTGGCCGGCCCGGGAATCGGCTCTGCCAGGTCGAAGAGCGCGTGATCTTCGCGCTGGCAGAAATACTGCGTCTGGAAAAGTTCAGGCAAGCATACGACTTCGGCGCCACGCCCGGCCGCATCGGCGATGCGTTCGAGAGCTTTGGCAAGATTTTGTTCGGGCTCCGGACCGCAGGACATCTGCACCAAGGCTACGCGAAATTTGTCAGGGGGCACGCGGTTCATTCCTCTGTCGATCAATATAGCATTCGTGAAAAAAGGGTTGCACCAAGTCGTTCGCGACTCTATTCAACTCGCGCTTCGAGCGCAAGCCACGCAACTCTCAGTAATGCAACCCGAACCCAAACGGAAAAAGCGGAGAAGCAGAATCGTTTGGTAGATCGCTCTTCTGTTGTTTCACTGCTTCGGATGAAGAGGGGAGTTCAAAGGGGAGACGTCCCTCAGGCGATACTTTGCCGGTGACCAGAGCCATCAAAGCTTCGTCGGAGATACCGAAGTCCCCAAGCAAGGCCATGGAGTGGGGGCGCACATTGGTCAGGATCAACGGTCGTTCGAGGGTTGTCACGAACACAGTGGGAACGCTTGCACTGACGTGAAGAAGTTCTGCGTAAGCTGCATCTGTTTCGAGGAACGTAAGCCTTCCCTCATGCTGCCTCAATCCGAAGAAAAAATTAGGATGTTCGCTCTGGTAAGGTGCTGGCGCGCGAATAATCGCCAGGTCTGCCCGCGCCGGGTCCGCCACCACGGTAAATCCCGCGGCCTGCGCGGCTTTGGCGGCTACGCCATACAAGTAGACCTTCGTGTGTTTTGAAGTAATGGGAAGTAGAGGCTTACCGGTTGAAGCAACCTGCTTATTCTCCAGCAAAATAACAGCTTTTGCCTGTGCAGCTTCTCCCTCGCTCACAAACTCTTTGCTGCCGGCGACCGCGGCAGCTTGGGCTTCGTCCACATAGGGCTGTTCAAAGAGACCAAGCTGAAACTTCTGCAGCAGAATCCGGGTCGCAGCCTCGCGGACACGCGCTTCCACAATGGAGCCGTTACGCACAGCCTCAACAATGGCGTCCGACCGCTCGGTGCCGCCCACCTGATCCACTCCCGCATTAATGGCCTTGGCAAAGCGCTGCGCAACCGTTAACTCCTCCACTCCCCAGGGCATTCCAATATCGTCAGGCGTGGGCTTGTTTCCGTCGCCCGCCCCGTTGCGGCAAGCGGCAGAACAATCGTGGGTAATTCCCCAGTCGCTGAGAATGACGCCGCTAAATCCGTATTTTCCTCGCAGCAAATCACTCAGCAGTTGGTGATTGAATCCCGCTCCCACTTGTTCCACCGGACTTCCATCAAGAGTGAGATTTTGCAGAATCGAATACGTTGGCATCAAGGCTCCGACATGAGCTTCAAAAGCTCCGGTGAAGGGAATCAGATGTCGTGCGAAGCCGTTTCCGGGAAACTCTGCATAGCGGCCATAGTAGTTGTGACTGTCCCAGCCATCTTTTGCCGCGCCATAGCCCGCCCAATGTTTCACGACCGCGGTTACGCTGCCAGAGTTCAGACCGTCGACCCCGTTCTGTATACCGCTGACGTAGGCTTCGACCATGCTTTTTGCAATCTCGGGATCTTCCCCAAAGGTTCCATTAACGCGAGCCCATCGCGGTTCTGTTGCCAGATCGGCTTGCGGTGCGAGCGACTCGCGAATGCCAACCGCTTCATACTCCCGGCGCACAACGTCGCCGAAACGGCGCGTGAGCTTAGGATCGTTCAAGGCTGCAAAACCCAAAGGCCCCGGCCACATAGAAAATGCCTTGTCCTGCGTACCCGCTCCCAGAACTTGGTCAAAGTGATTGCGTGGATCGGTGGAGATGGTGATTGGAATACCCCACCCCGAGGACTCCGCAATGGCCTGCACTTCGTTGTTCTGTTTGGCAAAGCCCACAGCGCTCCCGTTGAGTCGTGTAATGAAGGTGTTGACGTGGTCGTGGTTGATGAACTCACGCACCTTCGCGAGGTCATATTCCACACCCACACCCAGCTGCGCCATCGGTCCAACGCTGGGCAGAGTGCCGTGGACCATCAGTCCCGCCAACTCCTCAAGGCTCATCCTTTGAACCAGGTCTGCGGCTCGCACCTCCGAGGGCAATCGCCAGTCCTCGTAAGGATCCAGCTTTCCGTTTCGGTTAAGATCCTTGAACATGAGTCCGTCCACTTTAAGCAAAGGAGCGGAACGGTGGCCGAGGATCGGTTGCTTTGGTGAATCTGCGCCGGAGGCTAAGCAGACGAGCAGGATTAGGAGGAGAATTTTCGAGGTATTAGAAAGCACCCGATCATTCTCCTCGGGCTGGCAACGACCGTCAACCTGCCATGCGTATTTACGCACGAGGATGAGATCGCCTCTGTATGAAGAGGCGTGGCATCCTTTAACATTGATCCTGTAAAGTAGTTGATTGTGACGGTCGCGAGATTCGTTTGGAGGCAGTCATCTTGAAAAACGGCAATCATCACAACAAGGTCGGACATTCGGCAGAGACGTCGCATGCCACCGCGGGGCATCAGGGCGAGGGGAAGGATCGTCGCCTGCACAATCCGATCGAGGACCGGTTGATTCCGCTGGAGCCCCTTGATCTGGCGAAGGTGAAGTCCATCGACGATCTGGTGCGGGCCATGTCGAAGACGGCGTTCACCGGTCGCCAGCTTGGCGAGGCCGCCGACGTGCTCGAGGCAATGGCGCGAGACGAAGATTGCTTCGTGGTGATGACCCTCTCCGGCGCGATGACCGTGGCCAAGCAGGGACTGATCGTGACCGAGTTGATCGATCGTGGCATAGTGAACGCCGTAGTCTCAACCGGGGCGCTGATGGCGCACGGGCTGGTGGAAGCCACGGGCCGTGCACACTTCCGGGCTAATCCCGAGGTCTCCGATGAGGAACTCTACGAGCAGGGCTATAACCGCGTCTACGACACTTTGGAGCCTGAGCAGAATCTGGATGACGTGGAAGAAGTGATGTCAGCGGTGCTCGAAGGCTGGGATCATAACGAGGTGATGTGCTCCTACAAGCTGAATCATGCGATTGGAGCTTATCTCGCAAAGCACTCGGGAGATCAGCGCGGGATTTTGAAATCCGCGCACGAACATGGCGTACCTGTATTTGTGCCGGCCTTCAGCGATTCGGAGATGGGATTGGATACGGCGCTCAACAATCGTCTACGGGAGTCGACTGGAAGGCACAAGATTCGCTTTGATCCCTTCCTGGACCTGGAGCACTTTGCGGCCACGCTGCTGCGGCAGAAAAAGCTAGGCATCGTTACTATCGGCGGCGGTGTCCCCCGCAACTGGTCACAGCAGTTTGGTCCATTCTGCGAGCTGCGGCACCGGCGATTGGGTGAGAACGTTCCCCTCAAGCGTTATCACTATGGCCTGCGGATTTGTCCGGAGCCTGTCTATTGGGGAGGACTGTCGGGCAGTCCCTACAGCGAGGCGGTGTCCTGGGGCAAGTTTGTGCCCCCGGCGGAAGGTGGCAGGTTTGGGGAAGTCTTTGTCGACGCCACGGTTGGATTGCCGCTGATTGTGGCCGCGGTGCTCGAGCGGCTTGATAAGAAAGGTGGGAAGGCGAGCAAGCCGAAGACTGCGGTAGCAAAAAAATGAAGGTTGAGTAAGCCCGCAGAGGCCGGCTTAGTTGGCTCCGGCCTCTGAGGCGGACGAATCGGGTGCTGCAAACTTCGCGTTTTCCGAACTCTTGAACTCTTCGGCTGACACGTTTTCCGAGCGGCTTCTGCGGTAGAGCGGCGCCAGAATGCTGTTTCCGAGCACTCGCGACTCGGCTTCCACCCAATCTTGCAGGGCAAGGCCTTCCGTCTGGCCGCGCTGATCGTAAAGATGCTGCGCGTGCAGGCGAATCTTCCTTTCCAGCAACTCAGTCATGAGCGCTTGCTGTTTCTTTCTGCGGGTTTCGTTATCCACAACTACTCCTCTTGCCTAAATAGGTTTTGGTTACATTTCCATGATACGGGAAGACTGTTAACGGAAGATTACATCGGGGAGGGCTGAGGGGTTACTAAAGTATTATTATAGCACGGCTTCGTGACGGGCGCCCTAGCCAAGAAAGCTCCCTATCGGGTGATTGGTGTCACTGCTCGCCGTTTGTTTCCGCGCGAGAATCGCCATGGTCGAAGCTTCCCGAACGACGGGAGTCTCACCCGATGAGCCTCAAGTCGAAATTGCTGATTCGTTGTTCAATGGCGACAGTTGGATTCGGAGCTTTTCTGTTCCTTCCCGCAGGCTCCTTGAGATTTTGGCAGGGCTGGATTGTTCTCGCCCTTTGGGTTGTGCCCACGGTCGCCGCTTTTGCCTACTTCTACAAACACGATCCAGCGTTAGTCGAGCGCAGACTGCGGCGGGAGGAAACCGTCCGCGAACAAAAGATCATCATGAAACTCATCTATGTTCCCCTGGCGGCCATCTACGTTCTCCCGGGCTTCGATCGCCGCTTTGGCTGGTCTCATCCACCCGTGTGGTTGACGGTCCTTGCGCAAGCATTGGTGCTCGGGGGTTATCTGATGATCTTTTGGGTCATGAAGGCCAATAGCTTCGCTGCCAGCACAATTCAAGTTGAGCCCGGTCAGCGCGTCATTTCTGGAGGGCCGTACCGCATGGTTCGCCATCCCATGTACTTGGGAATGACCACGATGTTTCTTTTCACACCCCTGGCGCTGGGCTCCTACGTTGCCTGGCCTACGGTTGTTCTCTTCATCCCCGTCATCGTTTTTCGCCTGCTCAACGAAGAAAAAGTGCTGCGCCAGGAACTGCCGGGCTATGCCGAATACTGTCTCCGCACCCGTTTCCGCCTCGTTCCGCGTTTGTGGTAATCGGCTTCTGGCTTTAGTCGAAAATCAGCACTGCTGACGCAATCACCGTCGTCCATAGCCCGCGCTTATCACCTACGGCAGACTGGGTTACGTTGGCCGTGCGCACGATCTTATTCGACAGCCGGTAGATCTGCTTTTTCTCGTCCCAGGAGCGGTCGGGATCGAACTCCACGTTCAGAGTGGTGGCCAGCATTTCGGCGGCGAGCTCTTCGGCGTATTCCCCGGCAGCATCCTCGGTCTCGCCAAAGGAGTGGTGCTCACTTAAGTACCCATAGGTGTTTTTGTCGGCAGGAATAGCCACACCGATGGACGAAGCCAGCAGGCGATGGGCTTCGTGAGTCGAGTTTTCAGCGACCACGGCAAAGACGACTTCGCCGGGGTTGAGATATTTCACACCCTCTTTGCGAGCCAGCATTTTGCAATTCGGGGGAAAGATGGAAGAGACGCGGACCAGATTCTGAGCAGCGATGCCGGCGTCACGCAAGGCCAATTCGAACGATGTCAACCGCTCGCGGTGCTTCCCGACTCCCTTGGTGAAGAACATCCGCTTGGGAACCATGTCTTTGCCCAACTCTGTAGCCTCCGGCAACGCAAAATTATGAGAGTGAGAATGCACAATTTAACACAATGAGTTGTAAAGAAAGTGTGAATTTAGAAGGGGGAACCAAAAAAAGCGGGACGCGCTGGCGCGGCCCCGCTCTTAAGCCCGGTCGCATTTGGGGGGAGGGCCCCGGGCAAAACGCGACTCAATGTATCACAAGTGTGGCGAAATTATGCAAGAGACTTTTTTGTTTTCGGTTTTCCGAACAAGAACTCCCGGTCATGGAGGCGACAGCTTCGTCAGCAAGTGCGTGAGAAAGACCGACCTTACTTCGCCGCGACCGAGGCCACTTCGATGGTATCACCATCCAGAGTACCGATGACCGTGGCAGTCTTGCCAGCCTGCTTGTCCAATGTGGCCAGAGCGGCTTTGTCGCTGGTGTCCAGGGAGTAGATTTTCTCGCCTACGACCAGCGCAAACTTGGAACCGTGGGCCACGCAGGCGCGGGTACATTCCGCCGCGGTGGAGCCTTCCATGTGTTTTCTGCCGCACATGGCGTCGCCAACTTCGCCGGTGAAGGTGCGCTGTTTGCCGCCAGCCAGCGCATAGACGTTAACCACTGCGGTCGTCGAGAAAATAACTGCTGCCACCACGGCGAACCACCTGGAGCTACGATTCATTCAGATTCTCCTAAATTGTTTTCTCATTCCGTCCCCGCCACCGCGCGCCGAGACGACACCTACATCTTAGTTTATGCCCGGGAGCTGATCGCAGACCTACAAGAACCAGGGCGGCAACATTTCCGATCTCCCTCACTTCGGTGCCTTAGCCGTATACTCCAGATCCACGTCGACCGTCTTGTCTTTCGCGATCGCCGTCACGTGCGGGGCAACATCCCAGTCGATGGCACGAGGCAACAGCCTTCGGGCTTGCGGCAGGTATTCCTTGAGATACGTGGCATCATAGACATCGCCGGGACGAATCTTCCAGGCCGCCCGCAATTTGGCGGTCAAACTGTTGTCGATGCCGCGAAATTCCAGTTCTCCCATGTGATAGACGGGACCTTCGGTGACAACAAGGTCATACCTGACCGTGCTGGCACCTTCATCAAATTCCGCGTTGGCCTTAATGGTAGCCGTGACGTAGCCACGCGAACTATACAACAGCTGCACCGCGCGTAAATCGTCCTCCAGTTGAACGGTATTGGCAGGCTCCCCGGACTTGACATGCAGGAGCGGCTGCAGATCCGCCGTCGGAACATTTTCATTCCCGGACCAGTTCCATCCCGTGGTCTTGTACTGACTTCCAGGAGTGACGGCGATCGTGACGTCCAACAGTGTCACTGCCTGCTTATCATCGGCGGTGTCCGGGGCGCTTTCCGGAGCGGCGTCCTTCACGATCTTCGGTTGTTGCGGAGCGCACGACGCCTTCAGGTAGCCTCGCTCATGATACAGAGGCAGCACCATGTGCTCGTCAAACCCATTCAGGAGCGCGCGGTAGTAATCCCGCCCGGAAAGCTTCTCCGCAGCGGCCTGAAGCAGCGGCAGTTCACTAGCTCCTGCGCCGGTGAACCCTACGTGATGGATTCGGATCACGACGTTATAGACGCCATACTCGACCGACGCGAGTTGGCCGTTCGGTCCGGGGCTCTTTGAATATTCCACCTGCCCAGGAATGCCGTCTTCCACCAGCAGGGCCTGGAGAATGTCAGAGACCTGGTCGGGCAGGCGTCCGTTGATAGGCAACTCTCCTTTGAAAAGCGGAGCGTGTTCATGCACCTTCTGAGTCAACTCCTGGTCCGTAAACCATACGAAATCGAGGAAGTGTGCGGGAACAAACTTGTCGGCGTCGGTGACTTTGAAAACCAGCTTGGTTCCCGCCGACGAGTAGGAGTAACTGTAGGAGATATCATTAAAAACCCCACTCTCACCCAGCTGGCGGGCGGCTTTGCGGAAGGCTTCTTCGTCCACGGTTGTTCCCAGGGGAAGCCCGCTGGCGGCGGCCACCTCTTCGGATGTGAAGCGCTTGCTTCCCGTCACCTTCACCTCGATGAGCTTCGAATCGGAAGGCGGAATCTGCCGGGCAGCGCTACCGCCGGAGGACCGAATCTGCATCGCTGTGGCCGCGCGAGGCAATGCGAAGAAGAGAACTAGCAGGAGCAGCGTGAACAGAAATCGATCGAGCGGGAGTCTCGTCGGAGAAATTGGACGGACTGTCTTCGTCTGCAGGGATGAACGCATCGCTGCATCTATGTTACGGCAGGCGGCGGTGTGCAACCAGAGGCGAAGCGCAGTCTACGGCTTCAACTGCTTTTCGATCGCTGAAACCACTTCTTTCGAATCCGGAGTGACGGCCGGCTCGAAGCGCTGCACTACATGGCCGTTGCGATCGATCAGAAACTTGGTGAAATTCCATTTAATGTCGCCGCGGATGCCGGGCTCAGTGTCTTTGGTCAGGTAAGCATAGAGCGGGGCCTGGTCTGAGCCTTTGACCGAAATCTTGGCGTAGATAGGGAACGTTACGCTGTACTTGCGGGTGCAGAAGCTCTTTATCTCCTCATTCGTTCCCGGTTCCTGGGCGCCGAAATTGTTAGCAGGGAAGCCGAGGATGACGAATCCCTGATCCTTGTACTTCTCGTAAATCGATTCCAAAGCGCTGTATTGCGGAGTGTAGCCGCACTGGCTGGCCACATTGACCACCAGAACTACTTTTCCCTTGTAGTCGGCGAGAGGAGTGGGTTTGCCATCGATGGAGTTGAGCGTAAATGTGTAGAATCCCGACGCCGCCGCAAATAACGATCCTGCCATTACCAGCAAGGCTCCGGCCATGAGATACGCGCGAACCGCGAAAAAAGACTGAAGACATGAAAATTGCAACGGTACGCTCCTGATTTCGGCTATCGGAGTTCAGAATAGCGGGATGAAAGACGATGACGCAATCGTGCAATTGTAAAATCTCTGTCGTTTGTTCGGGAAACAACGGAAAGGTCAGGATTGGCTTACATCGAACTGCTGAAAGCGGCAGATTTGCTGGTTTGTTTGACTACTCTCTCGACCAGTTTGAACGCCTTGGCTGGATCCGGTCGGAATGCGTCGTGGTTCGTAGCGTCCGTCAAGCCCTCTTCAATCGCGTCTAATGCTTGACACGATCTTCCGAGAACCAGAAGCAGGTACTTCTGGGCAATCGGACGGTCGGCTGGATGAATCAGTTCCCACCACCGACGAATTGACTCCTGAACCTCAACCTCCGACTTTTCGCCCACGACGAGGGTGTCGATCAGCCGATATACCTTGCTCTTGATAGCCTGATAGGAAACCGATACTTCCTGTGGCATGTGGCTCCAGGGTTTCTAGTACTTAAACACTAGCAATCGGCCATCCAAACCCTAGATGATTGAGATTGCAAGCTCTTGCAACGTTGCGGCCTCCAATCAATTCTATGAATGGAATAAATCCGAATGCTGAATATGGATTCTGGAAGCGCTACGCACCCAAACTCGCCTAACGGGCACCTCCCACCAGCTGACTTGCGGTCAGGGACAAATCTGCAAACTCCACACGGCCAACAGGTTACAATGTTCCGCTCCCTGTCGCCCCAATTTGCTTGATCCGCACAATGGTCGACCATTGCTAGTCGTGGCGTCGATGAGAGCGATCAATTTCTTAAGGATGTACTCACTTTCGGAGGTGGGATGAAAACGTTGACGTGGATTCTTGTATTTCCTCTACTAATTTGCGCGTTAAGCCGGGCGCAGAGTTCGCCGGCTCCAACCGCTACTCAGGACTCCGGGGTCAGTCACTCCGCCCCCGAAGAAAGGATGTTCTTCCCTCGCGATATGTTCTGGGGATGGGCGCAATTCGATCTGGCGCCCCCGCACAACGAAATCGATCCCAACATCTGCGCTGGCAACGCGGGACAATACGGCGGGGTGAACGCGCCTTGCAGCATGTTTGCCCGCTATATGTTGTCAGGAATGCTGGAGGTCCGTCCCTTCGGTCGCGGACAGTTGAGGCGCTTCATGGTTTTTGGCGCTCCCTCCTTCCTCTTCGGCAAGACTGTTCCCCAAACGCTCTACACCTGGTCGCCGGATGCTATCGGCATCGAGCACTCCTGGGGAGTGGGAATCTTTATCGCCAAAGGATTCGAGTTTCGCGTGACCCAGCACTTCCTCTTCGATCGCTTGGGCGCGCGTGACACTTATTTGGGGGTGGCTGATCTCGGTAATAACGGCCCATGGGGACGATATGCGACGGTGGGCGTACGCAAATCCTTTGGCACAAGACGCTGGTGACGTAAATCACACAAGGCTGTGACGCAAGAATTGGTTCGAGTGCGGGCCAAAGAGGTATTCTCTACAAATTGACAATTTTGTTGCCGCGAAACTCTATGGGAGGCAGGAATGGCAGGTTCTTATAACGGTGTGAATGTTCCGTCGAATGGAAAGAAGATTGGCTACGCGAACGGCAAGTATGATGTGCCGGATAATCCGGTCGTTCCATTTATCGAAGGCGACGGAACGGGACGCGATATATGGAAGGCGTCGCTGCGAGTGTTCGATGCGGCAGTTGAGAAAGCCTACAAAGGCAAGCGCCGCGTCGCTTGGTATGAAGTCTTCGCCGGAGAAAAAGCCAAAGCAAAGTTCGGTACCTGGCTGCCGGATGACACCGTAGACGCGATCCGCGAGTTCCGCGTCGCCATCAAAGGTCCGCTCACCACGCCAGTCGGCGGCGGTATCCGTTCACTCAACGTGGCGCTGCGCCAAACGCTCGACCTCTATGGCTGCGTGCGCCCGGTGAAGTACTACAAAGGCGTGCCGTCACCCGTGAAGCATCCCGAGCGCATGGACCTGGTCATCTTCCGCGAGAATACCGAGGACGTCTACATCGGCATCGAGTGGGAAGAGGGAACTGCAGAGTGCAAGAAGCTGATCGAGTTCCTCAACAAAGACATGCTGAAGGGCGGCAAGAAGCAAATTCGTCTGGACTCCGGTGTGGGCATCAAACCGATTTCTATCACCGGAACCAGGCGCTTGGTGCGCATGGCAATTCAGCACGCGCTTGAGAGTGGCCGAAAGAGCGTGACGCTGGTGCACAAAGGAAACATTCAGAAGTTTACCGAGGGCGCCTTCCGCAAGTGGGGATATGAACTGGCCACCGAAGAATTTCGTGACAAGGTCGTGACTGAGCGCGAGAGCTGGATCCTCGACAACAAAGACAAGAATCCAAATCTCTCCGTGGCCCAGAATGCGGAGCTGGTTGAGCCGGGGATGGAGTTTGCGCAGCCTGAGTTTCGCCAGGCTGTCGAGCAGGAAGTGAAAGAAGTCCTCGATCGCATTTACGCCACCCACGGCAAAGGCCAGTGGAAGAAGAAGATCATGATCAACGACCGCATCGCCGATTCGATCTTCCAGCAAGTGGTCACGCGCGCGGACGAGTATTCGGTGCTGGCCACGCCGAACCTGAATGGCGATTACATTTCCGACGCTTGCGCGGCCCAGGTAGGCGGACTCGGCATCGCTCCCGGAGCCAACATCGGTGATGGCTACGCAATCTTTGAGGCGACGCACGGCACCGCTCCGAAGTATGCCGATAAAGATGTAATCAATCCCGGTTCAGTGATGCTCTCGGGTGTGATGATGTTCCGCTTTCTGGGATGGAACGAGGCCGCCGACCTCATTGAGCACGGCATGGAACACACCATCCTTCAGAAAAAAGTCACCTATGACTTTGAGCGTCTGATGGAAGGCGCAACCAAAGTGAAGACCAGCCAGTTCGCGGACTGCA
>CAVZPC010000018.1:0-91486 GCA_963777005.1 uncultured Acidobacteriaceae bacterium
GTGCCGTGATCCGGTTGTTACATATTTTGATTTTGGTGACGCTGCGCTTTCAGCGCTGCGATACCGCTCAATAAAAGTCCGGGCTTTAGCCCCGAGGTATTCTGCTCTATGGTCTGCCTTCTGTCACGATCTCCGAAAAATCCGCGATCGTGGAAAACTCCTTCAATAAGGTCCGCAGCAAAGCCAGCCTGTTTGCCCGTACTCTCTCATCTTCCACCATTACCATCACTTTGTCGAAAAATCTGTCAACTGGTTCTCGAGCCGCGGATAGCAGAAGCAAAGCGTCCAGATATTCTTTCTTGCCCCGGTGCTCTTCCACTTTCGACCCAGTCTTCTCCATATACGCCATCAAGGTTTTTTCTTCGTCGGCGCTTTCCGCCAGGTATTCAAACTTGACTGCGGGCTCAATGTTTTTCTCCGCAGCTTGTCGCAGAATATTTCGCATACGCTTGCAGGCAGCGCCAATCGCTAGAAATTCCGTCATGTGCATTACTTTCTTGACCGCTTCGGCTCGTGCCGCCGCATCCACTACGTCGTCCGAACCCGCCGCCAGCGCCGCCTTTACTACGTCATATGCATATCCACACACATCCTTAAGGTAAAATTCGAGACGCTCCTTGAAGAATATGGCGACCGACTCGTGAAACGTCGCATCGTCGACGAACTTCTTCTCAGCTTCCGATCCCTTATATCCAGCCCTCGCATCCCGCATCAGATCCGAGAGCAGCAACGGCAGTTTCTTTTCCGCAATCACCTTCACAATTCCATTCGCTTGCCGCCGCAAAGCAAACGGATCCTTGGATCCGCTGGGAACCAGTCCTAACGAGAACATGCCGGCTATCGTATCCGCTTTGTCGCCAATCGAAAGCACTGAACTCTCGATCGACCGCGGCACCTCGTCTTCCGTGGACTCGGGTTTGTAATGATCGTAAATTGCATCCGCGATCGCGAGGCGCGTCGCTTCCGGCAAGCTGGAATCAAGCTCTTGCACACGCGCATACAGACCACCGACAATGCCCTGCAGCTCAGTGAACTCCTTCACCAGTTCGGTGGTGAGGTCGGTCTTGGCCAAACATGCGGCTTTGTGGATCACGCCCGCCCGCACCGCAATGCCGTTCTGCTTGATGATTTCACTCAGCCAGCTGCACAGGCGTTGGACGCGCCGTGTTTTGTCGTAGTAGCTGCCCAGATCTTTCTGGAAAGTAACGTTCCTGAGTGAATCCAGACGCTCCAAGAGCGATCTTTTCTGATCCGTCTCCCAGAAAAAACGCGCGTCATTGAAGCGGGCGCGGAGCACGCGCTCGTTGCCGTGCTGGATAAGGCCTTGCGGATCTCCATCGGTATTCAGCACGGCGAGAAAATGCGGCAATAATTTTCCGTTCGCATCTTCCAGCGCAAAATATTTTTGATGGTCACGCATTACCGTGACCAATACTTCTTCCGGCAGGGCCAGAAACTCAGGATCGAATCCGCCAAGAATCACCGAGGGAAATTCCGTCAGATTCACTACGCTATCGAGCAGCGATTTGTCTTCGCGCCAGCGCGCTCCCGCAATTGTTCGCGTGGCCGCGTCGAGCGCTTTGCGAATTCGTTGTTCGCGCTCACTTCGTCCCAGAACGTGCACCGTTCGCAGCGCATCGACGTAGGCAGAGCCGGCTCGTGGAATTGTTACGTCCTTGCCCGACAGAATGCGGTGTCCCCGCGAAACATTTCCTGCCCGGATTCCGTCAAACTCCAGCGGAATCGTATCGCCATCGAGCATCGCCACCAGCCAGCGCACCGGACGCACAAAGCGTTCACTCGGCTTGCGCCAATACATATTTTTCGGCCAGTAGATCGACGAAAGCTCCTTGGGAAGATTCTCCGTCAGAATCTCGGCGGCGCTGCGGCCTTTGTTCGTTATCTTCGCGGCCAGGTACTCGCCCTTCGCCGTGGTGATCTTTTCCAGCTGCGAAACATCCACGCCGGCTTTTCTGGCAAAAGCATGCGCTGCCGGCGTTGGCTCACCATTCTTATAAGCGACGTTCACCGAGGGCCCGGTGATTTGTTCCGTCGCGTCCGGCTGCGACGGAGGAACTCCATGGGCTATAATGGCCAACCTTCGCGGCGTATCGAAGGAACTAATCTCGCCGGCAGTGAGGCGTTCCCGGGTCAGCAGAGCCCCCACGCGCTCGCACAATTCTTGCGCGGCGGCGTCGATCATCCGCGCGGGAATCTCTTCGCACCCGATCTCCAGCAGAAAGTCTGGCATGACTGCCAACCTATAAGGTTCTCAAATCCACGCTACCCTCGATGTGATGCTCGTCACACCGCCCCTGTGCGAAATCTCGAACCTGCGTCCGGCGCTTTGAATTCGCACCTCACAAACCGACCGGCGACAATTTTTCTTTCCGAATCTTCGGTTCGCGCGCAGGCTCAGGCTCGTCCGACTTCTCTGGCGCCGTCTCGCTTTTCTGCTGATCGACCCACGCCTTGGCGATCCCGACCGCCAGCGCCCGCACGCGCGCAATCACCCCCACGCGTTCCGTCACCGAAATCGCTCCCCGCGCATCGAGAATGTTAAACAGATGCGAACACTTCAGACAAAGATCGTACGCCCCGAGCAGCGGAAATCGTGCCTTGTCGTCTGGCTCTGGGTGCCCCGCCCTTGTCGGGTTTTCTGCGACAGGATGGGGATTCTGACTCTCTTTCAACTCCGCATATCCCCCGAGCAACGCCTTGCACTCGGCTTCATACAGCTCAAAGTGTTTCCAGGCCTTCTCAACATCCGCTGCCTCAAAGTTGTACACGGAAAACTGCAGCTCATCCGCCAGCCGCACATCGCCGTACTTCACTTCCTGTCCGGTCGTTTTTCCATCAATGGTTTTTGCGTCGATCGAGGGATCCCTCGCCCACACGATGTCATAAATCGAATCCACATCCTGCAGAAACGCGCCGATGCGCTCCAGCCCATAGGTCAGCTCGACAGAAATCGGAAACAGATCCACGCCGCCGCACTGCTGGAAATAAGTGAACTGCGTGATCTCGAGTCCATCCAGCATCACCTGCCAGCCCACGCCCCACGCGCTCAGCGTCGGAGCTTCCCAGTTGTCTTCCTCAAACTTGATATCGTGCTGGCGCAAGTCGATCCCAATCGCGCCCAGCGATTCCAAATACAGCTCCTGCACATTTTCCGGCGGAGGCTTCAGGATCACCTGCAGCTGCATGTGCTTGAACAGCCGGTTGGGATTCTCTCCGTAGCGCCCGTCCGCCGGCCGCCGCGAGGGCTGCACATACGCTACCTTATAAGGCTTCGGCCCCAGTACGCGCAGAAACGTCTCCGGCGCCATCGTCCCCGCGCCCACTTCCACGTCATACGGCTGCTGCAGCACACACCCACGCTCCGCCCAAAATGCCTGCAGGCGCAGGATGAGTTCCTGAAACGTCAGCGGCTTGGAGTTGGCTGGATTCACAGGACAGTTCAGGAGCGAGTCAATCTTTGATTGTAAAGGAAGAGCAGACGAGCCGTCAGCTAGCGCCTAGAATCCGCCCTTCTCCAGCATCCCCGCCGTCACCAACTTCTTCTCAATATGTCTTTGCAGAATCTGGATCAGAAGCTTCCGCAGATCCGCTCCCAGTTCCTTGGGCCACGGCACCCCCGCAAAACTTTCCACCGGAGCGCGGAACATTTGTGCCGCCAGCATCCGCGACTCACTTGAAATCTCCGACGACGCCAGCCGCTTATCGTCCACACACATCAGGCCATCAGCCAGCGCGTGAAAGTAAGCTCGACTCCCGTTCAGGCTGCGGCCGCAAACAATGCACTCCGTCAACTCCGGCAAGAATCCAACCAGCCGCGTCAGCCACAATTCGAAATAAGTGACCGGCATCCATACGTCCGAACCTCTCATGGCGTGCAGCACCGAAAGCGTCAGGCGGAAGATCGCGTCATTCGCTTCGCGGTCGGGAAGCAATTCATCCAGCAACTCGGCCACGTGTCCCAGCGCTGCGGCCCGCGCGTAGGTAACTTCCGTGGCCATGGGAGACTCCAGCACTTCACAGGCATCCAGACGAACCAGTTCCTGCCGTTCGCGAACATCGTAAAAAGCGCGAACGTAGGTCATCGGCTCCAGCGCTCCGCCAAACCTACGCTTCGACTTCTTTGCCGAACGCGCCACTCCGCGCACTTTTCCTTCCGCGCGCGTGAACAGCGTGACCAGCAAATCAGCTTCGCGCAGTGGATAAGTACGCAGAACGATCGCCTCGGACTCTATCAGCGCCATGGAAGCTCAGCCGGTGGACGGCTGATTGTAAATGTACCGAAAAACAGACGAAAAGATTAGAAAACGCTCACCTGTGCAATCTCACGTAGCTCCTGCAAAACGCTTGCGTCGCTGCAAAATGCAGTGGCCCAAATGGCCACTCCCTTTCGGTTTTTGGCTTCTAAGTCTATGCCCTGCAACAAATCGCGCCGCACCTCTCATTTGCCCCTCAATTGCATTAATAAGGATGCAACGGGCGCGAAAGAGGCGCCGCCGAACCAAGCGGTGGACTCGAACCCGAGAGGAGGGTTTATGTCAATCCTGTTTGTTCTGCTGATGTTCTTGCTGGTCATCAGCGTCAGATATTTCATCGAGCCGCATTCTGAAGCTGTGCTGGAAACCGAAATCATGACCAAGCCGCAGTCGCCGCGCGTCAAGCGCGAATACGGTTTCGAAATCCCGCAGGATTATGGCTTCCATCTCGGACATATGTGGGTGATGAAGGAAAGCTCCGACGATGCCCGCGTCGGCGTCGACCAGTTCGTCACCAACCTGCTGGGCAAGATTGATCACATTGACATCTGCGGAGCGAATCGCTGGGTGCGCCAGGGACAGAAACTGATCACACTGCACAGCGGCAACACCAGCGTGGATCTGCTCTCGCCGGTGGAAGGAGTCGTCACGGCGATCAACAACGATGCGCTCGGAGATCCCAGCCTGGTCGCGAACGATCCTTATGAGCATGGATGGCTTGCCATGGTGAAATCACCAGACTTGGCCGTGAATCAGCGAAACCTGATTCAGGGCTCGATGGTGGCGCCCTGGATGCAAAACAACGTAGCCCGGCTGAACGCAATGCTGACCGAATCTTCTCCTGCTCTGGCGCAGGACGGCGGATCGCCCGTCAGTGGCCTGCTTCCGCGACTTACGCCTGAGCTGCAGAAAAAAGTAGTGAAAGAGTTCTTGTTGTCGTAACGGAACTCTGGCCGAGAAAGGAGAAGCGTCATGGCAAGCACCAGAGGAATTTTGGTCGACATCACGAAGTGCATCGGCTGCCGAAGCTGCGAGCAGGCGTGCAAACAGATTCACGGATTTCCCACGGATACGGAGTACAAGCTTTCAACCACCGCGCTCACAGTTGTGGAAGACCACGGCGATCGCTTTGTGAGGAAGATGTGCATGCACTGCCAGGATCCAGCGTGCGCCTCCGCGTGTCTGGTGGGCGCCCTCAAGAAGAGCGCCGCCGGTCCGGTTACTTATGATGCGTCGAAGTGCATCGGCTGCCGCTACTGCCTGGTAGCGTGTCCGTTCGGAGTGCCGCGCTACGAGTGGTCGAAGCTGGTGCCCTACGTGAAGAAGTGCGACATGTGCGCGGAGCGCCAGGCAAAAGGACAACTGCCGGCCTGCGTGGAAGCTTGTCCGGTGCAGGCATCGATCTCCGGCACTCGCGAAGAAATTCTGGAAGAGGCGCAGCGCCGCATCCTCAACGATTCGAAATACGTGAAGCACATCTATGGCAGCGAGGAAGCTGGCGGAACATCGGTCTTCTTCATCTCCGATGTGCCTTTTGAAAAGCTCGGTTTCACCGCTCCACCCAAGCAGGCGTTGCCGCTGCTGACGGCAAGTGCTCTGGGAGACGGACCTACCGTGATCCTGGTCGGTGGCGCTCTGCTTTCTGGCTTGTACTGGATCACGCAACGCCGGGCACTGGTCGCTTTGGCCGAAGCCCGTGAGAAATCTGTGAAGGAAGGGAGTTAAGCCATGACTACCACAGGAATGACTACCCGAGACACGATTGCCAGAGAGACGACTGCCAAACGATTATTTCCAAGAATTAGTTTCTGGCGCACGGTAGTGGCATTGATCTTCGCCGCTGGCATCTACTCCATGTATGCTCGGTTCGCACTCGGCTTCAAGGTCGCGACCAATCTCACCGATCCTCAGCCCTGGGGCCTATGGGTCGGCCTCGGAACACTGTGCGGCGTGGGACTCTCGGCCGGCGGCTTCGCCATCGCGGCTTCCGTGTATCTCCTGGGCCTCGATCGTTACCGCCCGATCCTCCGTACGGCAGTGCTTATCTCCTTCCTGGGATATTGCACGGTATGCATCGGCATGCTCTACGAGCTTGGTATTCCCTGGAGAATCTGGCATCCCATCGTTATGTGGAACCGGCACTCCGTGCTGTTCGAGGTGTCGTGGTGCGTGATGCTCTACACCACTGTGCTCGCGCTCGAGTTCTCGCCGGCGCTCATCGAAAAACTTCCCTGGGCGAAGCCGCGTGAACTCTACCTGCGCTGGCACCACAGCATCCTGATCGCTCTGGTACTGGCGGGCACGCTACTCTCTTCGATGCATCAATCGTTCCTCGGCGGACTCTACCTCATCACCAAAGGCCGTCTGGATCCGCTCTGGTACACACCGTATCTGACCACGATGTTCTATCTCTCGGCCATCCCCGCCGGACTGGCGGTCACCATCATGGCCATCTACCTCTGCGTACGCTCGCTCAACGTGCGGGTTGATATGAACATTTTGAGCGACGTGAGCCGAGTGATCGGGCCGTTGCTCATCATGTGGGGCATCTTCCGCTTCGTCGATATCATCACCCGAGACGCAACTCCCTATCTGTGGATGTGGCGCGAAGAGACCGGCTTGTTCTGGCTGGAGATTGCTTTGCTGGTGGTCATCCCGCTCATCCTGCTGAATCGGCCGGGAGTGCGCGAGAACCCACAATACTTATACGGAACCTGCGCCATAGTCGTGATGGGATTCATCACCAATCGCTTGAACGTCTCCATCACGGCCTTACAGGCGAGCTCCGGCGTTTACTACGTGCCGAAGTGGACGGAATTCGCAGCCACGCTGGCCACGATTGCCGCAGCCGTGGTGGCCTTCCATTACGCCGTTGTCTATCTCGACATTTTGCCCAAGAACGCGCCGCCACAGAAACAGAAATGGATCGCTGCAAGCGTTCCCGCAAGAGCCTGAAGCAGGACGCTAGCAGCAGAAACCCCGGGAGAACCAGCCCGGGGTTTTTCCTTGTAAACTCGAGCCAAGCCAAGGTTTGTCAAAGGGCACGACGTCGGAAGCCGCAGTAAAACTAAAATTCAATCGGGATCGGGAAGAGCACGACGTTGGAAGCCGCAGAAAAACTAAAATCCGAGCGGAACCGGGAAGGGCACGACGCTACAAGCCGCACTAAAACTGAAATTCGAGGGATCGGGAAGGGCACGACTTTAGTCGTGCCGTAAGGCCGCAAAAATTGACGGGGCTTTAGCCCCTGAGGTACCGCTTCGCCCCACGGTCCATTGAAATGGCGCCGCGGCCCTCCTAAGAATCCACAACCCGCACGTGACATCTGACCTTGTGCCGCCTCCACAATGAGTTCATGATTCCAAGGTGAGCGGAGAATATAACCGAGACGCCCAGGACGCAGCCGAAACTAGGGCCTGCAACCCACTGATACCAAAGATTTTACCTGCAACATCTTTGCAATCAATATTTTGCCCAGATCAGATCGGTGCCGACATCGCCAAGCGATTGATTCCAGATATTTTACTTCGATGATCTGATTTTTTTATTCGAGGCCCAGGGCAAGTCGAAGCAAGAAGAAATGGCACGGCGATTCAGTCCGCTGCCTTCACCTTCAGCCGGCGCTGCAGCGATGTGGGATGGATGCCGAGGATCCGCGCGGCCTGCGTTTTATTGTTCCCAGTCGCAGCCAGAACTTGTTCGATGTAGTTGTCTTCCAGAGCGCGCAGGCTGAGAAATTGATCTCCCGTGGGAGAGATATCGACCGAGGAAAATGCTTCGCCGATTTTTTTCTCCTCCCGTTGATCGCGAATCTCTTCCGGCAGATGGCAAGAGTCGATCTCGCCTTCCGCATTCAGAATCATGGTTCGCTCGATCACGTTGCGCAGTTCGCGAATGTTTCCCGGCCACGGATATTGCGCCAGCAGATCGGCCGCGGCGGGACTGAAGCCAGTAAAGTTTTTTCTCAACTCGCGATTGAACTGCAGCAGGATTTCCAGGGCCAGCGGCACAATGTCTTCCTTGCGCTCGCGCAGCGGAGGAATGTCCAACTGAACTACATTGATGCGGTAATAAAGGTCTTCGCGAAATCGCCCTTGGCTTACGGCATTCTTCAGCTGGTCGTTGGTGGCGGCGATCAAGCGAATGTTCACTTTGATCGTGCTCGTCCCACCCAGACGCATGAACGTGCCTTCCTCAAGTACACGCAAGATTTTCGCCTGCACGCTCGCGGACATGTTTCCGATTTCATCGAGGAAAACCGTGCCGCCGCTGGCGCGCTCCAGCAAGCCTTCTTTGCGGCGCCGAGCGTCGGTGAAAGCTCCGGGTTCGTAGCCAAACAGTTCGCTCTCGAGCAAAGCGTCAGGCAGAGAGGCGCAGTTTATTTCAAGCAGCGGCATCGAGGTGCGCGGGCTGGCATAGTGAATGGCTTTGGCGAGCACTCCCTTGCCGGTGCCACTCTCACCCAGAATCAGGATCGTGGTGTGGTCGGAGTCGGCGGCCTTGCGGGCCACCTCCAACATCTTGATGGTGGCGGGGTTGTGCGTGACGATGTGTCCAAAATCGTAGCGGCCCTTTTCCGACTCCACTGAATCGCGCACCCGCACACGCAGAGCCAGTACTTCGGCGGCGCGATGCAGAATGTTCGTCATGTCGTCGAGATGAAAGGGTTTCACCAGATAGTCAAAGGCTCCCAGCTTCATGGCTTCGACGGCGCGCTCCACCAGATGGTAGGCACTCATCATAATCACGATCGCGGTCGGGTTCGCTTCTTTGATCTGACGCAAAACTTCGACCCCGTCAATGCCGGGAAGAACGATGTCCAGCAAGATGAGGTCGGGATTCTCATCGTGAAAAATTTTCAGTCCCGCTTCGCCGGTGAGCGCGGTGAACACCTCAAATCCGTCCTGGCGGAGACCACGCGAAATGGTCCGGAGCGTCAGCTCTTCGTCATCGATGATCAATGCGCAATATGGCATGTCAACTCAAGCCTCAAACTACGATTTCCGACTGCTCCTGAACCTGGTGTGTCTCCTCCTGCCGGATGGGCAACGTGATCGTTACCGTGGTTCCTCGGTTCAGGACGCTATCGATTCGAATCTCACCTTTGTTTCTTCGCACATACGTAGCGCTGATGCTGAGTCCAAGACCCGTGCCTTTGCCAGGCTTGGTAGTAAAAAACGGTTCAAAGACGTGCGGCAGAATATCAGGAGGAATACCGCACCCGGTATCCGAAACACAAATCTCGATGCTATCCACGAAGGTAAGCTTTTTCGCGGACACCGTAATACGGCCGCCATCGGGAGTTGCCTCGGCCGCATTGATCAAAAGATTCATCAGCACCTGCGAAAGCTGATTGGAGTCCACCAGGATGTGAGGCAAGTCTTCTGGAACCAGATTTTCCGCCCGTTTCCCGCGCAGCGCAGGCTGGCCTTCCAGGAAACCCAGCGTATCGGTAACCAGCCGATGCAGGCTGAGATTGCTCAATACCAGTGGACCGGGTCGCGCGTAATTTACGAGTCCCCGCAACGTTGCGGAAATGCGCTTGGTGCCGGCGATACACTGTTCGATTTCCCAGCGCTGGTCAGGATCAGAAGTACTCTTCAGTTCCAATTCCAGGTGTGACAGGATGCCGAGCAGCGGATTGTTGATCCCGTGAGCTGCACCCAGAGCCAGTTGCGCCAGAGTTGAATACTTCTCATATTCGGCGAGTTGCGCCTGAAACTGAAACTTTTCTTTATCCAACTGGCTATCTTCGTAGAGACGGCGGAAAACTTCTTCCTGGGCCTGATTGCGTTCAACCTCTAGCCTCTGCCTCAATTCCGTCGCTTGCTTCAAAGCTTGGCAGGCTCGCTCCCATTCCAGTCGCTGCAATCGCCAAACGATGATCATCACCACGAGCGCGACAAATGTGATGGGAAGAGCGTAGCGAACCATCGAGAATTCGAAATCGTTCGCCGACGCTTGCGCGATCGACAACACACTGGCCGGTACGTCCGTCAAGGCGCGAACCTCTGTGCAAAACGGAAACATCCTTATTTAGCATGAAGGGAACGTTGGCAAGCCGCAGTGATGCTTGTCACTGCGGTGCGTGCAACCCAGCGGCAGGAGTTCGATGGATGCGAACGGCTGTAAGTCTGCGCGAAGTCATGACTTACTTGATTCGAGTCGGGACCGCAATCGATCGTCATTGTCCATGCCGATTTCATCGCCGTGGCCAGCCGGGATAATACCGGGGGTAATGCGCTGGGCGCCTTCGGCGGCCATGCGCAATCGAATAGCTTCCGTCGATCAACAACTATCCACGTCGAGAGCAGCCTTGGCGAGAGCTTCCGGAGTTTCTTTATTTCTTGTCGAAGGGAAAGAACTGTCCACCGCTACCAGCGACCGGCGTGAGCACCACCATCCACGTGGAGCACCTCTCCGGTGACGCGATCTGCGCGCGCAAGATAGAGAACGGCGTCGACCACGTCTTCTACGCGTACGACTTTCCCCATAGGCACGAATTTCTGAAGAGAGTCCTCGGGATCATCCTTGTGCATTGGAGTATCCACCACGCCGGGGGCTACGGCATTGAAGCGGATCCCTTCTTTTGCATACTCGATCGCGAGACTGCGGATCACTGTATTCAGACCGCCTTTCGTAATCATCGAGAAGGAGGCGTTTACGCCAGCGATAGGCTGATCTGCGAGCGATGCAGTGATGCTCACAACATTTCCCGATTTCTGTTTCAGCATCTGTTTCACCGTGAGCTGAGCAACGTAAATGAATCCCAGCAGGTTGATCGAGACCAGGGCGTTGAAGTCTTCGGTAGTAAAGTCCGTGAAGGGCTTGGTGCGATAGATTCCAGCGTTCGTCACCAGAACATCGATTCTTCCGAAATGATTGATCGCTGCTTCTGCAGTTTTGACAGCGGTCTCTTGCTGAGCGATGTCTCCATCGACCAGAACCAGGCTGGGTGAGGCAGTCAGCGCCTGGCTGACATTACGAGACGTTGCGACAACGTTATAACCCTCGTTCAGGAAGGTCGCGACCAAACCCGCACCGATCCCCTGCGATGCTCCCGTGACGATGGCTGTTTTCTTGTCTGGCATACATATCTCTTTGTTGCGTTTCCGGATCTAATCTAAAGTATCCGAAGCCTTCAGAGCGGCCTAGCCGACGCGCCGCTCCAACGATCCCAGACGCGACGAACCGACAAACGCTCGGACGAGCCGGGCGATCTCATCGGCAGCTGTGCCCAACGCGAAATGGCCGCCGTCGACAATGTGGACCTCAGCTTTCGGCACATCCTTGCGGTAGCGCTCCGGTTCGCCGGAGTCGAACGAAACTTCATATTTTCCCCAGATCACCAGCAGGCGCGGCTGTTTCTCGCGCATCCATGCCTGCCATTTCGGATAGGCGTCCACGTTGGTGCGATAGTCGTAGAACAAATCGCTTTGGATCTCGGCCTGACCCGGCCGGTTTAGAAAATAGAATTCGTCCGTCCACAGATCCGGATCATGGCGTTCCACGTCAGGATCGTTTCCTACATGGCGTGAACGCGTGGTCTCGAGCGACAGGAGATTCGTACGTAGCGCACTCTCGTTGGCAACGCGATCGGCCCAAAAGGCTCGCCGTGTTGCCCAGTTCGCGCCCAGGCCCTCGTTGTGCGCCACAGCGTCCTGGACAATGAGAGCCTCTACGCGCTCCGGGTGCTCCAGCACCATGCGAAAGCCCACAGGACCACCGTAGTCTTGCATGTATAGCGTGTAGTGCGAGAGCCCAAGCGCTTCCGTGAAATGAGTCACTATCGCAGCACAGTGATCGAATGTGTACGCGAATTTTTTGGGATCCGGCCAGTCGCTGTGTCCGAAGCCAGGGTAATCGGGCGCGACCAGGTGATAGCGATCGGACAGCCGGGCGAAGAGCGGCTCGAACATTCGCGACGAAGATGGCAGTCCATGGAGCAGGAGAATCGTTGGGGCATCCTTCGGTCCGGCCTCCCGATAGAAAATCGAGAGTCCATCAACCTTCAGCGTGCGATATGAGACGGGTTGCGACATAGGTACCTTAATCCTTTCCTGGCCTTCGAGACGACCGGCAGCAAGGCCGATTAAGCAGAACAGCGCCGAGTTCCTTGCAATTCTTGCGAATTTCATAGCCTTTTAAATGTCTTGCAGAACAAGACGCGAAGCTCGGTGGCGACGAACTTTAGCGGTGGAATTGATCCAATGTCCCGAAGCAGTTGGCGATTTGACCGGTGTTCGGAGTCGAGGACCTCCGTACGATCTACTGACATTTTGATCTCGTCGACTCTGGCTCAAGTTCACATCGTCAGAACGACGCGAAATTCCGCCTTGCCGCTCAGCATGCGCGCATAGGCCTCGGCCGCTCGTTCCAGCGGATAGGTCTCGATCATGGGACGCACGCCGCTCAGTTCGGCGAAGCGCAGTGTGTCCTCGGAATCGGCCGGAGTTCCCGCCGCCCAGCCTTGAATGGTTTTACTTCCAGTAATTAGCTGCATCGGCGTGACCTCAATGGGATCGAAGGTCGCACCGACCACCATGAGCTCGCCGTTCGGCCCGAGACCGTCGATCAGTTGCGACATCGCCTTCGAGCTTGGGGCCGTAGCCAAGATGACCCGCGCCCCGCCTAATTTCTGCAACTCTTCGGCTGCGTTGGTCGCCTGGCTGTCGATGTACACGCTGGCCCCAAGTTTCTTGGCAAGCTCTGCGTTTTCAGGGCCGCGCCCAATCGCCGCGACCTTATACCCAAACTTGTTCGCGAATTGAACGCCCAGGTGACCCAATCCGCCGATACCCTGCACTGCAACCAAGTCGCCGGGAAGCGCGCCGCTGTGCCGCAACGCGTTGTAGGTGGTAATTCCCGCGCAGAGTAACGGTGCGGCGTCGACGTCACTGAGAGTTTCGGGGATGGACACCAGCGCCTCCACGGGAGCAACCATGTATTGCTGGTATCCGCCGTCATAGCTGATGCCACAAATTTTCAAATTCTGGCAATTGCGAAAATCTCCGCGCCGACATTCGCGGCATGTGTTGTCCTGACCGCCGTGCCAGCCGACACCAACACGCTGTCCCTTCTTCCACGCGGAAACTCCTGCGCCCACTTCATCGATGACGCCTGCGACCTCGTGTCCTGGAACACGGGGATACTGAATTCCGGGCCAATAGCCTTCTTTGGTAAGCACATCACTGTGGCAAACCCCACAGGCTTGCACTTTGATGCGCACGTGCCCCGCATCCGGATCAGGAATCGCACGCTCGACAACCCCGAAATCTCCTCCGGGCGTGGAGATTTGCGCCGACTTCATCTGCGTCATCTTCATTGGTACTACTCTGCTCGCTGCCATAAGTCCTCCTAGGAATTTTCTGCCATCGGTGTTGGTAATCTACCTGCCGGGATTTCCTGCGCCTGGTCTCTCTATTATCTCTTTAACTTAATATCTTCCGAGTCCCTCACCTCGAAAATGACCTCCAGTTCGACGGGAGTGCCGAGCGGAAGGCTTGCGACACCGTACACCAGGCGACAAGGGTTTTTCTCTTTTCCGAACACATCCTGCAACAGCTGGGAAGCCGCGTCAGCCACTTTCGGCTGATCGCGAAAATCTCCCCAAGTGGCTACCGACACGCCAAGCCGGACGATCCGCGTCACTTTGTCGAGCGATGCGAGATACTCTCGTGCAACGGCGAGGGCGTTGAGAGCAGCGAGATGAGCCGCCTCGCGCCCAGTTTCCACATCGAGCTCCGCGCCCACACGTCCGATAAATTTTGCCCCACGACCTTCCGTAGGAAGCATCCCGGTTAAAAAAAGTAGATTGCCCGTCTGCACCGCTTCTACATAAGTACCGAACGGCTGAGGCGGGGCCGGGAGCTTAATACCAAATTCTTTCAACCGTTGTTCGGCGCCGGCTGGCAGATTTTCGGCGGTTTCGAGTTGTCCTGTTGAATTTGCTGTCATTGATCTCTCTAGTCGGATTCAAAAACGATTTTGCCGACGTTCTTTGACCGTGTAGATCACTTTTTCGATTGAAGTGATGGTCCGTTCTTTTTCGAGTTCGAGAGGATTCATGGTGTTTTCCTTTGCAGCAATTTATTGTTTCCGATTGCTTTCGGGCGATTCACAGGACGAGTAGGCCAGACCCGCGGAGAAAAATCCATTAGACGATGGTATCGGCCGAAACCTGCGTGTCAGTCGGCACAACGAGCAACGGTCCGCGCGATTTAAAGTTTCGCACCTGGGCCGCGGGCACACATCACGAGATGCAGTGTTTTCTTGGTACCACGGAAGGCTTGCGCATACATACCACGTTCGAGGTAGGCCCGGGCGTTGCCCACTGTGGCATATGGTTCTATACTCCGGCGGTCAACCCCTTTACTCCTGGAGGCATTCGGCTATGTCAAGAGCTTTCCCCTCGCACCTCCTCCGAGCGGTTTCGATGAGTTTGTTGGCTCTTGTCGTATGTGTCTCTCCCTCGTTTGCGCAAGCGCGGCATCAGGGCAAGATTTTCGGAGGCTACTTCGAAGAGTGGGGCATCAATTACGCCGGTTATAACATCGCGGATTTGCAAAAGAATGGCGTAGCCGATGAACTGACACACTTGATCTACGCCTTCGGCAATGTGACTCCGACTTCTCCCGCGGCGTGCGCCGTTGCCGATCCTGTAGCCGCGTACCAGAATTCGACGCTTCCCAGTGTGAGCGGCAAGCCTTATACCGCGCCACTCTATGGAAATTTTGGTGCGATCCAACAACTGAAGGAGCTTCATCCCAATCTGAAAGTGTTGATCTCGTTGGGTGGACAGGCGGGGAACGTTGCGGGCTTCGTGAGCGCCGCTGCCGGCCCGGCCGCGCGGACTGCGCTCGCCTCTTCGTGCATCGATATGTTCGTCAAGGGCAACATTGCCGCAGGGGTTACGGCACCCGGATTGTTCGACGGCTTCAATATCGATTGGGAGTTTCCCGGCGCGGCAGACAAGGAGAATTTCACCGCTCTTCTCAAAGAGTTCCGCACACAACTCAATGCTTTGTCGAAAACGACGGGCAAGAAGTACATCTTGACGTTCGATTCGCCAGCGAGCCCGAAGAAATACATCAACATCGATCTTAAGGCCGCCGCGGCGGAAGTCGATTTCCTCACCATCGATGGGTACGACTATGCTGCGCCGGACGAAAAGCAGACGAATGAGTCGTCGTCCCTGTATGACACAACTGCCGACCCTGCGTATGCCGATGACCGCTACATCGATGCGACTGTGAAAGCCTACCTCAAGGCCGGCGTGCCAGCGGCCAAGTACACCATGGGTTTGCCCTTGTATGCCGTCAGCTGGACCGGCGTTCCCAACGCGAACCATGGCTTGTACCAGAACGCGGCTGGCGCTGCTCCTGTTCTCTTGGCCGACGGATCAGGTCCATGCGCGAAGCCGGACAAAGCGGCGCCCTCGCCCGGATGTGACACAGTATTAACTGCGGGCTTCGCTACTTACTCGACCATCGAGAACCTTACTCATCGAGACGGTTACATCGCCTGGTACGATTCGGATCGAGTTGGAGCGACGCTCTACCATCCGGCAACTGGAACCTTTTATACCTACGACAATCCTGCTGCAGCAGCCACGAAGACGGCCTATATCAAAAAGCATAAGCTTGGCGGCGCTTACGTGTGGGCGCTGAATGACGACGATACCAACGCATCTCTAACGAAAGCGATCGCAGCGGGCCTCAAGTAAATTGAGATTTCGGCGTCCTCGTGTCGAGGATTGTCTTGCTGATTGGGCTTGCGCTGAATCAAGGGCAAGCTCCATGATTGCTGTTAACCGGCGATGGCAATCAAGCCTTCTGGCGGGGCAAGGAGTGACTTCGAGATGTTACGCCGGCTAAACGGCCTCCGAATCGTGGGATAAACGAAGCAGCCCCATCCGACGAAGCAGCCAGAAAACTGCAGTGGCGCAGACAAGGCCGATGGCACCGCCCAACGGCATTAAACCTGTCGTGAACTTATCATTCCGCGGTCCCCATAGAACGGTTAAAGGAACAGATGCCCCAAGCAGTAAACCGAGCGCGGCTACTTCAAGGATTAGGAGCCTGGTTGAGCGAACCCTCGCACTTGTGAATTGGATAACAAGCGCGCCCGCGCCCCCGAGTACCAGGGCTCCCGGTCCCACTAGCAAAAGTGCAACGGGCCAGACGAAAGGAAAAACTCGAAACACTGAAATAGCCTGTCGAACCGAGTTTTGATGCGCAGCCTCGAGAGTGAGAAATGTAAGAGCGCCCATTGTGGGCCCTACAAGGCCACATACAAGAGCGCCTGTTAGCGTAGCTTTGACCTTCTTCGGCTTGTGCTGGCGCACATGTACAAAATCGTAATCCTTTCAAGCCAGCTAAGAAACGTGACTGTTGTAATGAATCCTTAGCGCTTATTGTCGCTCTCGTACGTCGTAGCGGGCTCGCGGACTAAGTTGTAGTTCGGATTGCGCAATAGAAAAAAAGTTCTTGGTTGAGTCTGCTTAAGCAGAGTACGCTCCTTCGCAATTTGGTGCTATAGAGCAATTTGGCGGCGCTACGAATCCTCCGCGCTGGAGCTGGTTGTGCCAGACGCCGCTAATCCAGTGGAGATTGGTCGAATGCCACCAATGATGCTTCTCCGCTGTACGACGAAGCTGCCAGTCCGATGTACGGAAAAGGTCGACACGATACATCAAAGAGTATGGGTTGGGCGGCGGCTACGTTTGGGCAGTAAAGGATGACGACCCGAACGGAGACCTGACTAAAGCCCTGGCCGCAGATCTCAATCCGTAGAGACTGCCAGGAATAACCACAAAGGCGGGCTGGCTACAAGTCAGCCTGCCTTTGGCTTTCTCCTGGCGTTTGATCTCTGTTGGCGGCCCGACACCTGCACAAAACACTGTGCACTAAAAATATGGCATTGCAAGTTCCGCTATATAGCTCTATACTCCGCCGGTTCGTAGTTTACGAATTCCGGAGGCGTTTCCCATGTCTACTGATTTCCTGCCGCGCCTGCTCCGAGGAGCTTTGCTTGCTTTGTTGTGCCTCGCTGCATGCATTTCCCCCTCATTCGCACAAAATCACAATCAAGGCAAAATACTCGGTGGCTACTTCGAAGAGTGGAGTATCTACTATGCGGGCTACAACATTGCGAATCTGCAACAGAATGGTGTGGCCGATAAGCTGACGCACCTCATCTATGCTTTCGGCAACGTAAACACGACTCCGGCGCCAGCATGCGCCTTTGCCGATACATGGGCCGACTATCAATCTCCGTACCTGCCCAGCGTGAACGGCACTCCCTACCCTGGGCCGCTCTACGGAAATTTTGCGGCTATTCAACAACTCAAGGCACTTCATCCCAACCTGAAAGTGCTGATGTCTCTGGGTGGTGCGTCCGCGGCCAACACCGCAGCCTTCGTCACCGCGGCCAGCACCGCTTCCGGACGCCAGGCCCTTGCCGCTTCTTGCATCGATATGTTTGTCAGCGGCAACATCGCGGCAGGCATCACGGCTCCAGGTCTGTTTGACGGGTTCAATATTGATTGGGAATTTCCCACAGCGACCGACACACAGAACTTTACCGCCCTGCTGGCAGAGTTTCGCAGCCAACTGAACGCTTTGAGCAAAACTACGGGCAAGCAATATACCCTCTCGTTCGATGGCCCGGCGGGCGCGCAGAATTACGTCAACATCGACCTTCGCCACGCCGCCGAGCAAGTTGATTTCATCACCATCGACGGTTACAACTATTCCGGCTCATGGGTCACGCAGACCAATGACGCATCGCCGCTATTCGATTCCCGTCAGGATCCGTTGTTCGGGCAGGACCTCGACATCGATGACACGGTAAATGCCTATCTCAAGGCCGGCGTGCCGCCCTATAAGTACACGATGGGCTTACCCTTGTACGGCGCTGGCTGGACGGGCGTGCCAAACGTGAACCGCGGCTTGTACCAGAACTCCACTGCCCCTTCTCCAGTTCTCCTAGCGAATGGAACAGCTGTATGTACTGACCTCAGCGGAAATACACCCGGCTGCGACACCCTGTTAACTCCGGGACTCTTGACCTATTCGACGCTTTCGACGCTCACTTCCAATGGCTACAGCAATTACTTCGATCCGCGAAGAGTGGCCGTATCCCTCTACAGTCCGGCCAGCGGGACTTTCTACACTTATGACGATCCCGCGACGGCATTTCTGAAGATGATTTATATCAACCTGAAAGTTCCAGGAGGTCTTGGCGGCGCTTATGTGTGGGCTGTGAAAGACGACGATGCAAACGGAACCATTGTAAAAACTATGGCGGCGGGTCTCGGACGCTAGTCCTGCTGGGCGATGAGCGCTGGGGCAGGCTGGCTGACCAAGTCAGCCTGCCTTCAATTTTGTATGACGGGATTTACTTGTTGGCCGTCTCGGGAACCGCGCCGACTAAATCGCGCAACGGTTTGATCATGGTGAAGCGAACCAGCGCTTGCGGTTTCTCGGCTTCGTCCAGCACAGCCAGTTGCTGAGCTTTCCACCCGGCGGTTGCGGGCAGTCCGGACGAAAGATAGGAAATCGCTTCCATTCCCACCGCGCCGAGTGCGGTAAGTTGCTGAGCCCGCGATTCTGCCAAGGCGAGCGTAGGTGAGCCTGCCATTAAACGCAGGATTCCGGGCTCCGCCGCGATCCAAGCTTTGAAGTTGGTAGTGAGTTCGGTTTCTTCCTGCAATCGGGTGGGAGGATCCTGGAGATAACCGCGCACGAGCACCGCAAGATTGTGGCGCGATGGCGGATCGGCCGGAATTGCGTCTACAAGCTGATTGAGCGGCGTGAGTTGATTCGGGTGCTGCACGTGTGCACGATCGTGGAAAGTGACCGGCTCGAGAACGGAGGCAAGTGTACGCAGCGGCCCAATCTGCTCGCTTCCGGCCAACTGACGCAGGCTGACTGCTTCCTGGGAGATATGCGTGAGACCCAGAGCTTCCAGTCGCAGCGATTCGGCATCGAGTCGACGGTACATGTCGTCTACATTGTTTACGTCCCGCGGCGACCAGAACCGTTCGGCGATCGCAGCCGCCCGTGGCCAGATGCGCGAGTCGATGTCTTGCGGAGTGGTCTGCTCAGTCCACATACAGGCCTCTCCGCCGAGAATGCGCGCCTGCTGCTCGGGGCTGAGGTCATTTCCTTGGGGCAGGGGATCCACCATGTAATGGTCTTCGGCGGTGCTCATGAGATTCAAGTAATAGCCGGCCGAGAGAATGCTCTTGTATCCATTTTTGGCTCCGCTGGCGAGTGAATCGAAGCCACGCCAGCTTTGAACGACAATGTCCTTGGGTAGATCGGGAGTGAGAATCTCGTCCCAGCCAATCATGTGCTTGCCGTGCTTTTTGAGAATTTTCAGCAGACGCTGGTTGAAATAATTCTGCATCGCGGCGGTATCTTGAAGATTGTGCTCGCGCATGAAGGTCTGGATACGCGGATTCGCCTTCCACTCCACGCCGTTGTTCTCATCCCCCCCGATGTGCATGAAGTGGTCGGGGAAGATGGCCGCCATCTCAGCGATAAAAGTGTCGAGGAATTTGTATGTGCTCTCTCGCGTAGGATCCATCACCGGATCGAAGATGCCGAACTCGCGCTCGATGTGGAAGGGACCGGACGCGCTCGCGAGATCCGGATATCCGACGAACCATGCACTGGTGTGCCCCGGTATGTCGAACTCAGGCACGACACGGATGCCGCGGTCGCGGGCATAGGCGACAATTTCTCGGGCTTGCTCCTGCGTATAGAAGAGTCCGTCGGAGCCCATCTCAGTGAGTTTGGGGAAGGCCCGACTCTCGATACGGAATCCCTGGTCTTCACTAAGATGCCAGTGGAAGACGTTCAGCTTGACGGCGGCCATCCCATCCAGAGAGCGTTTGATAACGTCGAGCGGCATGAAGTGGCGTCCGCAATCAATCATGAGGCCGCGCCAAAGAAAACGTGGGCTGTCGCGAATCGACACGGCGGGAACAAAATAACTGGTTGCATCGGACTGAACTAGTTGTTGCAGGGTCTCGAGGCCACGTATGGCCCCGATCACCGTGGTGGCGTGCAGGCGCGCGCCCGAGGCGGTGACTTCAAGAGAGTAGGACTCGTCTTCGTCGACCGACTGGATGCTCTCTCCGAGTCCATCAACACTAACTACCAGCGCCCCGGATGGGCTCGAAAACGCCGGCAGAGAAGTTGGAAACGCGATGCCAGTCTGGCTGCTCAGGCGATCAAGAGTGCGTGCTATGGCGGCGTCGAGGCGCGCGTCCCGGTAGTGGTCCGTGATGGCGGAAAATGAGGATGTAAGAGTAAGTTGTCCTTCCTGCGTGGAAAGCTGCGCCGGTTGCGGCATCAGGGTGTTGATGAGTCGTGGAGACGGGCTTGATGGCGGCGTTGCCTGACTCGGTGCGCCGGACAAGACGACAAGACTTGTGAGAATTACTGCGACCATTCGATGCATCATGGCTTCTTTTTCGCCGGCGACGAGCTATGCGGTTTAGCGGAAGCGCCGAATAAACAGCGTGTGCCGCTCCGAGCGGTAGAACCCGACTCCGTAAATGGTAGCCTTGCCCTTGGTTGAATAAATAATTTGCCGAATGCGCAGCACCGAGGCGCCGCGAGGCACGCCGAGCAACTGCGCAACGGTGGCATCGGCTGACGTGGCATCGACTTCTTCATCGGCATAGGCCAATTTCGTCGAAAAGTCGTGTTCGAGAATCGCGAACAGGGAACTTCTTCCCAGAGGGGCCGATGCCAGGCCGGCAAAATCCGCCTCCGGCAAGTAACAGGTTTCCAGCGCAAACGGCTCATCCCCCGTAAGCCGAAGACGCTGGATTTTCAGCAATCGGCTCGCGGCTGAGAGCCCGAGCCTGGCGGCCACTTCTGGATCGCCCTCAATCACTTTTGCCACCAACACCCGGGAGCGCGGAGTCAAACCCCGGCTCGACATTTGTTCGGTGTAGCTCATCAACTTGTTAAAGTGGATCCTGGGCACGGCGACGAAGGTGCCTGCACCGTGGCGGCGTTCGACGATGCCCTCGTGCTCGAGGCCAGCCAAGGCATGGCGGGCCGTCATGAGGCTCACTTTGTGGGTCTTGGCCAGTTCGCGCTCCGAAGCAACCGCATCTCCCGGCTTCAGACTAGCGGACGCGATATGGTTGCGAATCTCGATCTGGATTCTCTTGTAGGCCGGCAGCCTGTTGCGATGATTTCCAGTCATAATTTAGCGTTTCGAGATTCTTGGACGGCTACAGGATACGTCCAGTCCTGGAGTGCGGCAGCTGTAGCGTCTAATGCTATATAGCTTATTGAGAGTTTGATGTAAAGGATCAATTCTCGAAAGGGATGACGTTGATGGTCCTTTGGACAGGCTGGACCTAGAAACGAGGATGAAAGGGCCGTCCCCTAGGAGAATCAGATGATGGAAGGCGCCGGTCTCGCCGCCAAACAATCATCGCATAGCGATTTGACAAGCATTTTCCGATTTGTGCCGGTGCTGAACTCACAACCTCTTCCAGTAGCAATCCTCACAGATTAAAGAGTAAACGGTCGATCCGGATCACATCGAACAATTTTCTCCGGCCGATTGTTTTTTTCTTCTTGACTACGAACTATCGCGTGCTATATAGCATAATGCGTTTAGATTATAGGCCAATTGGTAGCTCTATTAGGTGTAGAGGTCGGTTTGGGGAGGCATGCAATGACGAAGGTGGCGTGCGGTAGGCGTAAAGACTCAACCCGAGATGGTCGCGGACTCATAGGGAAGAATTCTTCATTTGTTGCGGTCTGCATCGTGATCCTAAGCCTGTCGGCAGCAGGTCTAGGGCAAGAGTTGACAGCAACACTCACAGGCACAGTAACCGACACCAGCGGAGCCGTCATCGCCGGTGCGACTGTCTTGGTTCACAGCGAGGAAACCGGAGCGGACGTCCGCTCCGTGATCACCAGCGACATTGGCAGTTTCAATATTACGAATATTCCTGCAGGCGCCTACACGGTTACGGTCAAGAATTCCGGCTTTCAAAGTTTCGTGGCCAACCACGTCATTCTCAATGTGGCCGAAAAGCACACTCTCGACGTGCAGCTGAAGACCGGTAAGGCCAGCGAAATTGTCGAAGTGACGGCGGAAAACACTCCGATTCAGACAACCACGGCCGAACAATCGGGCACCGTAACCGGCGAGCAAGTGCGCGAGTTGGCGCTGAACAACCGCAACTTCGAACAACTCGTATTGATTCAGCCCGGAGTCGCGAACCAATTGGGCGATGAACCCGGATTTGGGTTGTCGAGTAACACAACGATTTCGGTGAACGGCGCGCGCGCCGGGGCCAACAACTGGACGGTGGACGGCGCCGACATCAACGACAGCGGTTCCAACGGAACTCTGTTGAATACACCTAGCATCGATGCCATCCAGGAGTTCACTCTGGAACGAAGCAACTACGATGCATCCTTCGGCCGCAGCGGTGGCGGGCAGGTCGTGGTCGCCACCAAGTCCGGAACCACCCAGTTCCACGGCAGTGCATACGAATTCAATCGCAACAATTTCTATAACGCGAATTTGTTTGAGAACCGGCAAGCCATAGACGAGGCGATAGCTGCGGGAACACCCCCTGCTAAAGCGTATGCGGCTAACCACGTCCCGATTGAGCGCTACAACGATTTTGGTTTTACCATCGGCGGCCCTCTCGAAATTCCCAAGATTTACAAGCCGGTAAAGGACAAGACTTTCTTTTTCTGGTCGGAGGAGTGGCGTAAGGCGAGCACGCCGGGAAGTGCAGAAATCTCCGTGCCCACGACTGCGCAAGTGAATGGCGTGTTCACCACCCCAATCCCAGTTGCGCCCGATATTCCGGGCACTGCTACCTCCTGCGTAACTGCGTCAGCCGGAACCTATACCATCAATCAAAAATGCTACAGCCAGAACGCACTTGCCTACCTGAACGCGTTCATCATACCCAATCCGCCTAACTCGGGGAGTAATCAGTTAGTGGAGAGTTTCAGCCAATTGAATAATTTCCGTCAGGACATTATCCGTCTCGATCAGAACGTTGGGGACAGGGTTCGCGTGTTTGCCCGCTACATGCAGGACAGCGTTCCTGAGAACTTTCCTTTCGGACTCTGGGGTACAGCAAACTATCCAGGAGCAGACGCGGTCTCGCTCAACGCTCCTGGCCGAAATCTTGTGGCGAATGCCAGTGTGAGCATTTCTCCCAGGGTCGTGAACGAAGTGGAATTCGCCGATTCCTGGGGAGCCATTAACGCGACGCTGAGTGGATTCGCGAATTCACCATCCTTTACCAGTCAGCTTACCGGCAAAACTGCCTATCAGGACCCCTATGGACGCGCTCCTAATGTCAGCTTCGCCAATAATGCTTATACCGGCCTGACCAACGGAGATGCCCCTTACTTTGAGAGAAACATCGACAAGAACTTATTTGACAACTTGTCCATTCAACACGCGAACCATACCATCCGCCTCGGCGCTACCGCGATGTGGATGACTAAAACAGAGAACGCTTCCGCCGGCCTGGCCTCTTTCACTTTCGACGGAGCGAACGGGAACGATCCTTTTGCAAACTTCCTGCTGGGACAGGCTGCCAGCTACAACCAAGCCGACAAGGATACGATCCCAGATCTCCACTATGTGAACTTCGAAGCCTATGTGCAGGACGACTGGAAAGTGACGCCGCACCTGACGCTGAATCTCGGCGTTCGCTACAGCTATTTCCCGTCGCCATGGGATGCAAACAATTTTCTGGTGAACTTTGACCCCGCCAAGTTCACGCCCGGTGTGGTTACAATTGCCAGCTCGGGAAACATGAACCCAGGGCCGGCAGCCAATGCGGCAACTTACGCCAATGGCATGATCTTCCCCACCGGGGCTACCTGCGCTGCCGCGCAGGCGATTTATAGTGCGGCAACTTGTTCTCCATACGGCAGCCGGGTTAACGCTGACTCGAAAAATAACTGGGGCCCAAGATTCGGCTTGGCTTGGGATCCGCTAGGTAACGGCAAGATGGCGGTTCGCGCCGGTTATGGTTTGTTCTACGACCGCTCGCTGAATGGCATCTGGGAACAGAATGAGTTCGGGACTTACCCGTTTAATGCCGACCCTCCCCTGGTGCAGACCGCGGCGACTAACAGCCCGGCGGAAAACCTTAACCTGTTCGACAACTCCGCCGCAGGAACACCTCCAGGCCCGTCTCTTGCACCCATCAACCCAGTGATGACCGGAACGCCAACGGCAGGTGGCTCTCTGCCCTTCAAGGCTCCCAGCTACCAGGACTATAACGTCTCGGTGCAACGTGAAATCCTGCCGAACACGGCGTTTGAAATCGGCTATGTGGGTACGAAGGGGACTCATCTGGTCGGCGATATCGATCTCAATCAGCCCACGGCTGCCGCACGCACCGCCAACGAACTGGTGGACGTAAACGCGATACGGCCGTATGCCGGTTATGGAGCCTTTGCTGACCGATCTCCAGTATTCACCAGCAACTACAATTCGCTGCAGGCCACGCTCAATCGCCGGATGAGTCATGGGCTGACGCTTGGAGTTTCCTACACTTGGTCCAAGCTGCTCACGACCAATCCTCTGGACCGAGCTTGGGGGGCGACAAATACTTACAACTTGAGCCAAGGCTACGGGCCATCTACGCTGAATACCCCGCAAATATTGGTGATCAGCTATGTGTACCAGGAGCCGTTCTTCAAGAACCAGCGCGGTTTGGGCTGGGTCCTAGGTGGCTGGGAGCTCTCTGGAATCGCCAACTTCCAGACTGGGCAGTCGATCACAGTAACGCAGCCACTCGATCCATTCGATCCGGGAACTGGGAACCCAAACGCCCCAGGCGCCGGAAACCGTGGAATAGGCTTTCTACAAGGCGACGCTACAAACCTAGCCAATCAAAGCGGAAGCGCTAGCGGCCCAAAAACCGTCAACGAGTTCTTCAACACCGCAGCGTTTTCACAATCGGTCGGAGCCTTTGGTAACTCGCGGCCGGGGGCAGTCATGGGACCTGGCTTCCAGCGCTGGGACACGTCGCTCTTTAAGAGTGTGCATTTCGGCGAACGAGCCGCCTTGCAACTTCGGCTGGAGACGTTCAACACTTTCAATCACGGCAGTCCCTCCCAGATTTGCAACGACGCCGGTTCCAGTACCTGCGTCGTGGGCACTTCAAGCTTTGGCGTGGTCACGGCCTATCACATTCCTCGCAACGTGCAGATCGGCGCGAAGGTTATCTTCTGACCGCTGCCACTAAACACAAAGCGCACGCCTGCGGCGTGCGCTTTGTGTTTTCCTGACTATTCCGCAAGGAACGAAATATTCATTCGCAAAATACCCTCAGCGGCTCTCGTTCCTTTTGATCGCTTCCGCCCGGTGTTTCTCCTGGATATCGAGGGCTATCTTTTGTTCATTCGCCGCTTCGGCAGTCTTTCCTAACTGACGCAAGACCGAGCCGAGAACAAAGTGCGCCTCGAAGTAGTTCGGATCGATCTGGATGGCTTTGCGAAGCGGCTCAACCGCAGCGTGAGGATTTTGCAATGCCAGTTCAGTTTTTCCCAGACCGAACAGAGCCTCCGCATAACGAGGATTCACGGCCAAGGCGGCGCGAAAATGAGGCTCAGCCTCCGCGGCCCGGGACTTATCTAAAAGGATCTGGCCCAGAATACAGTTCGAGACTGGATCGCTCGGAAAGCGCTGGAGTTCAGTGCGAAACTCCTTCTCGGCAAGCTCGTTCTCACCTTCCCGCCAATACTCGAAGCCGAGGCCGGAATGCGCTCCCATGAAGTTCGGGTCCGCTTCTACGGCTGCTTGATATTCCTTGATGGCCTCCGGTCGATTCGACATTTCGTCATAGGCCGTACCCATCATGATGTGAGCGGATGCGGAGTTTGGACTCAGCTGCATGATTCGAGCAAATACGTTCGTCAGCCCTTTGTAGTCCTTCATCCGCAGGTAGGCCTTGCCGAGCATATCCAGGGTCTCCAGGTCGGATGGCTCGACCTGGTTCGCGCGCTCCAGATATGCGGCGGCTTCAGGATAACGATCGAGAGCAAAGAGCGAGAGGCCGGCCAGATCGAGAATCTGAAAATCTTTTGGGTACTTCGCTGCCATCGGCCGAAGCAGCCGCCATGCCGGCAAATAACGCTGGGCCTTGAAGTAAGCGATGGCCAGATTGCGTTGCGTCGAAGGGTCGTCAGGGTAGAATTTCAGCGCATCTTCGTACAGCGGGATCGCTTCCGTGGGTTTCCCCATTCGAGCCAGCACAATTCCGAGATTGTTGAGCGCGGCGATTGAATGCGGATCGATTTTCAGTGCGCGCCGAAGAAATTCCTCTGCTGCCGCGTTGTCGCCTTTATGCATCGCTTCTGCGGCATGTTCCAGGTACGAGTGTAGCTGGACCGCTTCGGCATTCGGGGGCGGTGGGTTGGATGGCGCTCCAGTCTGCGCCGCGACACAATATGCGACCAGCAGCCACATTGCATAGATTCGCAGGAGCTGCCGGGCGCTGTTTTGCACTGGCATACGTCAAATTCTAAACCCGTGATCGATTCGGCCGTGAATGCCGACCCGGAAAGAACTGCGGGGGCGCACGACGCGCCCCCGCGAGTCAGAAAAGCAACTACTTCGGTTTAGCCGGGCTAAACAACAGCACCAATCCGAAGACGACAACTCTGTTTTCTCCCAGTTCAGGCGAGGTCGTAACGATCAAGGTTCATTACCTTGTTCCACGCGGCGGCGAAGTCCTTTACAAACGCCTCCTTCGCGTCGTTACTTCCGTAGACTTCCGCGAGTGCCCGGAGCTGGGAGTTCGAACCGAACACAAGGTCGACACGCGTGGCAGTCCACTTGACCTTGCCCGTTGCCCGGTCGCGCCCCTCATACACGCCTTCGGCCGTAGAGGAAGGCTCCCACTTCGTCTTCATGTCGAGCAAGTTGACGAAGAAATCGTTCGTCAATGTCTCCGGCCGGTTGGTGAAGACGCCGTGTTTGGCGTGCCCGAAGTTCGCATTCAGAGCCCGCATGCCGCCGATGAGAACCGTCATCTCCGGAGCAGTCAGCGTGAGCAACTGCGCCCGATCTACCAGTAACTCCTCAGCCGACAGAACCTGCCCGCTTCGGAGGTAGTTGCGGAAGCCGTCCGCGATCGGCTCCATTACGGCGAACGAATGCACGTCGGTCTGCTCCTGCGAAGCGTCCGTGCGTCCCGGTGAAAAGGGAATCTTCACCTCGTGCCCAGCCTTTTTCGCTGCAGCTTCGACGGCTGCATTGCCGCCGAGAACGATCAGGTCAGCCAGCGAGACCTTCGTCGCTTTGTTCCCATTGGACTGCGAGCTGTTGAACTCCTTTTGGATCGTCTCCAGCGTCCGCAGAACCTTCGACAGTTCGGCTGGCTGGTTCACTTCCCAATCCTTTTGTGGCGCAAGGCGAATGCGTGCCCCGTTCGCCCCACCACGCTTGTCAGAGCCGCGAAACGATGCTGCCGATGCCCAGGCAGTCGTAACCAGTTGGGAGATCGATAACCCGGATGCGAGGATCTTGGCCTTCAGGGCGGCAATGTCCTTCTCCCCGATCAATTTATGATCCACAGCGGGAACAGGGTCTTGCCACACCAAGGTCTCCTTCGGAACGAGCGGGCCAAGGTATCGCGAGATGGGTCCCATGTCGCGGTGCGTCAGCTTGAACCACGCCCGTGCAAACGCATCTGCGAACTGATCGGGATGCTCGTAGAAGCGGCGGGAAATTTTTTCGTAAGCTGGGTCGAACCGCAAGGCGAGGTCCGTGGTCAGCATGGAGGGCGCATGACGCTTTGAGGGATCGTGCGCATCCGGCACCGTACCATTGCCTGCACCATTTTTTGGTGTCCACTGATGCGCACCGGCCGGACTCTTGGTTAGCTCCCAATCATATTTGAAGAGGTTCTCGAAGAAGTTGTTGCTCCACTTCGTCGGAGTTGTCGTCCAAATAACTTCCAACCCGCTGCCAATGGTGTCAGCACCAAAACCTTTGCCAAATTTATTCTTCCACCCGAGGCCTTGATCCTGGATGTCGGCACCTTCTGGCTCTGCACCCACATATTGAGCGGGAACGGCAGCGCCGTGGGTCTTGCCGAAGGTGTGTCCGCCGGCAATGAGCGCAACGGTTTCTTCGTCGTTCATCGCCATGCGGGCAAATGTCTCGCGGATATCTCGGGCCGCCGCGATGGGATCCGGCTTTCCATTTGGCCCTTCCGGATTCACGTAGATCAGACCCATTTGCACCGCGCCAAGAGGATTTTCGAGGTCACGATCCCCGGAGTAACGCTCGTCCGCCAGCCACGTGCCCTCAGGGCCCCAATAGATCTCCTCTTCCGGCTCCCACACGTCCGCGCGACCGCCGCCAAAACCGAATGTCTTGAAGCCCATCGATTCGAGTGCGACGTTGCCGGCGAGAATCATGAGATCGGCCCACGAGATTTTCCGGCCATACTTCTGCTTGATGGGCCAGAGCAGCCGACGTGCCTTGTCCAGGTTCACGTTGTCCGGCCAACTATTAAGCGGCGCGAAGCGCTGCTGACCAGATCCGGCCCCGCCACGGCCATCGCCGATGCGGTAGGTGCCGGCGCTGTGCCAGGCCATACGAATGAATAGCGGCCCATAGTGGCCAAAGTCGGCCGGCCACCACTCCTGCGAATCCGTCATCAAGGCATGCAGGTCCGTGACTACGGCATTCAGGTCAAGCGTCTTGAACTCTTGCGCGTAGTTGAACTCCTTGCCCATCGGATCGGACTTTGGGGAATGCTGGTGCAGGACCTTCAGGTTCACCTGATTCGGCCACCAATCAACATTCGCGTGAGACTTGCGAACGCCATGAGCTACTGGGCACTTCGATTCGGTTGCGGTATTTTTTCCCTTAGCTTCGGGGGCAACGCTCCCCGATGAACTTGCGAGTGTGTTTTCCATAATATTTTTGTCCTTCTAAGTAAGATTGACTGGGAATTGCATAAAAGAACTACTTCTGGGTGCTGCAGCGACGACAGAGGCCAAACACCTCTACCAACGGCTGCGTTAGATCAAAGCCATCCGGCAAATGCCGGGATAGCCGTTTGAAATCGATGAACTCTCCTTCGATGTCCTGCACCGATTTGCAGCGGGAGCAGACCAGGTGGTGATGAGGTTTGAGATTGCCGTCCACGCGCAACGTGGCCGCATGAGGAGTGACCTCCCGCAGCAACCCACACGCGATGAAAAGCCGCAGATTGTTGTAGACGGTGGCCAAAGAAATAGATGGAATGCGGCGCCGGACCGCGGCGTAAATGTCTTCCGGGGAATAGTGCCCGTGGGAAGCGACGACAGCCTCATACACCACCTGACGCTGGTGCGTGACCGCCAAACCGTGCTTCGCAGCCAGTTCCCGGAACTGCTCATGGGTGAGGCGCATGATTATCGGATAAGAATGATTATAAAACGACCGGGAGCCGTGTCAACCCAAATCTTGCCTGTGACCTCGAAGACGGAGGTCGGCTGCAAGACTAGACTGTTGCTCAGCTACCTTGAATAACTTCCGGCTTGCCTGTGACTTGGGCACTTTTCATCGATCCTCCGTTTGCCAAATTGATTCGGGGCAGCTGGTTTGCTAAGGTCGTCGTCATGTCCGAGCGTGTCATGTCCGAATGTTCCAACGAGCAGATACGCGAATTGCTCGACTCCCTGTATCGCGTGGATTCGGGACGAATCCTGGCAACTCTAATCCGCTTGCTCGGTGATTTTGATCTTGCCGAGGAGGCGATGCACGAAGCCTTTGCGGCTGCGCTGAGCCTGTGGCCGAAGAGTGGAGTGCCCGGCAACCCGCGACCCTGGTTGATTTCGACGGCCCGATTCAAAGCCATTGATACCCTGCGTCGACGGGCACGATTTGATGCGTCGCAAGACGAGCTCGCGCGATATCTCGAGGCGCAATGGAGTTCAGCGGAAAAATCCAGTGATGACGATTTTCTTGAAGACGACCGGCTGCGCCTGATTTTCACCTGCTGTCATCCCTCTTTAGCGCCGGAAGCGCGCGTTGCGCTCACCTTGCGTGAGGTGTGCGGGCTGACCACCGAGGAGATCGCAAAGGCCTTCCTCACGACTCCGCGTACGCTGGCGCAGCGCATTGTGCGCGCCAAGGCAAAGATTCGCGAGACACCGATTCCGTACGAGGTGCCGACGCCCGAGGAATTGCCGGAGCGTCTGGGCGCGGTGCTTCAGGTCATCTATCTCGTCTTTAACGAGGGTTATTCGGCAGCGGCGGGAGCGAACGTAACCCGGGCCGAGCTCACCGGCGAGGCGATTCGACTGGGCCGCTTGCTGGGGGAACTTCATCTGACCGAGCTCCATTTGGCCGAGCTTCGGCCTGAGCCGGAAGCCATGGACTCGGAAGTCATGGGTTCAGAAATCATGGGACTGCTTGCCCTGATGTTGCTACAGGAATCCCGCCACGCCGCGAGAACCTCTCCGACGGGAGAGCTGATTTTGCTGGAGAACCAAGATCGCTCGCTGTGGAACCGAGAGAAGATTGCGGAGGGAGTGGCATTGCTGGAGAAAGCTCTGGGGTACCAGCAGAAGTCCGGCCGCTTTGGCTCCTACACACTGCAGGCTGCGATTGCGGCCGTTCATGCGCAGGCGGAATCGGTCGCTCGGACCGACTGGCGGCAGATTGTTGCGCTTTACGACCAATTGCTACGAATTCAGCCTTCGCCGGTTGTACAGCTGAATCGTGCCGTGGCCATTGCCATGCGCGATGGCCCAGAGGCCGGTCTGGCGCATATCGACGCGGTGTTGGAACATGGCGAATTGGCCAATTATTACCTGGCGCATTCCGCCCGTGCAGATATGTGCCGCAGGCTGGGCAGGACAGCCGAGGCTCGGGCCTCTTATGAGAAGGCGCTGGCCCTGACCCAACAGGAACCAGAGCGGCAATTCCTGCAAGAGCGGATTCGCCAGCTGAAATAGAAAAAATGGAGCAGCTATCGTTTTCGGTCTCCCGAACAATGCGGAATACGGGGACAGACGGGACGTTTACTCTATTTTCTTTCCGCAGAAACCGGGGAACCTCCCGTCTGTCCCCGAATTCGTTCCCTGCGGCTCGGTCTTCTTCTCGGCCAGCTGGTACTGTTGCACTGTGAACTTGTATATGGCCGTAGTTCTCATCGAGCCAATCTGAATGTCTCTGTAGCCATTTGTCCGTGAATTCAGCACCTCCAGGTGGTGCCCGTAGATAGCAAGAAGTAGCCCATACTTTCCACTTGCAATCCCAGGACCGAGAACCCAGAACGGTCCCCCGTTCGCCGGTAGCAAACAACCACCGGGGTTCTCAGGCTTCGCGAGAGCCGGCGCGTTGAGCAAGACAATAAGATCGATTTCGTTTGGTCCATTCAAGTGGACTGCGGATGCCAAGAACCACGAGGCGGGCACGTGGTCCGGGGTAATACCCCTTGACTTAAGGCAATTGACAGGCCCGCGGCTTAGTGAATCTCTTAGAACCTGCAAAGCGCTGTCTGGAATTTCGTCGGCCTTATTTATATGCATCGCGCCAGAATCCGGTTCTGCGTCGAATGCTGTTTGCTCATGCTTCTGATCGTTTGTGGAGTTTTGCCCTCGCGCGATTCCCACAGGGACTGTAACTAACAACGTAAGAACGAGGCAATTGGGTAACTTAGACCGCATTTTTTGTCCTTTAGAAAAATTCCTGCTCTCACATCTTTATGGGGCTGGCCCACACATTCGAATTTTTGACTCCTAGCGCCACCACGAATCGAGGCTGGGAGCTGCTCGCGCTCTTGGCGAAGGTCGGGTACCACGAACCCCTTAGGCAACGAGGCTGGTGGTCCACTCAAGCCAACACCGGGCTTGAGCGGGCCACCGACCAATTTTCCGCGCGCTAACCGTACGTGAGATCGGTGCTCTGTCCGACTTCGATGATATAGCCGTCAGGGTCGCGGATGTAGCAGCGTATCTCGCCGTACTTGGGTATTGGTTCCGTGATGAACTCGGCTCCCCGACTTTTCCACAACTTGTAGCACGCTTGAATGTCGGCAACGCGGAAATTCATAAAGCTGCTGATGTGATTCGGGTCGGGGACGCTGAGCGTGACCGTCGGCTTATCCGGCGTCGGCCCGCCTCCAACGTTCAGAATCATCCAGATATTCGCCAGTTGGAGGTACGGAGGCGCGTTCCCGTCACCCATAGTCAAAATGCGAGCGCCGAAGACCTTTTCGTAGTAGCGGGCCGATCGCTCGACGTCGGCGACGGTGAGAAAATGCGCGATGCTGACCCCCTCTCGCGGGGGCATCTCATAGCTCTTCTGCTCGACTTGTACGGCGTTCATTGATGGCTCCTTTCGATACAGCGCTCATTACAGATACAGTGTCCCGCGAGTCCCGGTTTCCACTGGAGGTCAGGGACGGTGATTGCAGTGCTCATAATTTAAGGGACCCTTCACGAATAGGAGATGTGGGCCTCTCGCCCGAAGAAACAAAAATTCTTGCACGATTTGTCGAATTCCGTCCGGCCGTTCGACTATGTGGTGAAGGCCGGGCAACCGGCCCGCCAGAAAGTGTTTCGCGGGTGATCCGCTAGGCGAAAAATCTGCAAATCGCGTGTCGGTTCCCCGCCAACCCGTTGGGCTAGTAAGTAGAGCCGCGCCGCGCACCCGGCGCCTCGCAACTTCCGAGGCCCAGCACGGTCCAAGCTCTTATACAAAGGTAGCGGCCCGGATACGTTGTCCGCACAACACTCAATACTGATTCCACAAGGAGAACACCATGCGCTTCATGATGATCATGTTTCCGAAAGAATACGAAACCGCAAAGCCCGGCTGGGCCCCCGACCTCAAAGCCATGGAGGCAATGGGCAAGTACAACGAGGAACTAGGGAAAGCCGGCGTGCTGCTGGCGCTCGACGGGCTGACCCCGCCCGCGACGATGAGCGCACGCGTCACCTTCAAAGGCGGAAAATCGAAAGTGACCGACGGCCCGTTTACCGAAGCTAAGGAAGTGGTCGGCGGTTACTGGATCATCCAGGTGAAGTCGCGCGAAGAGGCGCTCGAATGGGCCTCGCGCATCCCCGGAAAGGATAACGAAATGGTCGAAGTTCGCCGGATGTTTGACATGACCGACTTCGATCCCGAGACCCAAAAGTATATCCAAGAGAAGTTCGGCGACGACGTGGCCGCTGAGATGCGCCAGTAGGGACGGACAGAGGAAACCTGGACCCACGGAACGTTCCCCAATTTTTCAACGAATGAAAATTGTTGAACGTCCCGTGTCTCCCCAGTTTCTCCCACCAGGCGCATCGCTAACGAAAAGCGGGGTACGTCCCGGCTACTCCCATTCGTTGTCTTCGGTTTCTTCCCTGAACGGTGTCAAGTGCTCGCCTTCGCTCTAAGGTGCTTTGGATGGAGGGTGTTTACGGCATCTTGCTCTGCCGGCGCCGGGCAGGATGGTTGGGGTCGGTGAATTCGAGCAGTTCGATGGGCGCGCCGTTTTCGACGATGAATGCGACGCGGACGCCGTCGGATGGGCTGTTGGGAGGAATCAGGATTTCGCGGCCAGCCAGCTCGGAGGCGAGGTCAGCCACTTCAAACGCGACGTGCGGAACTTGCCGGACGAGATCAGGAACCGCCGCGTCCGCTTCGAAACGCATCCACTCCACGCCAAATTCGCTTTTCTCGTGGCTGACGACGAAAAGTTTCAGGTGTTTCAAGTGGGTCTCGCCAGGCTTCGCTTCAGTGGTGGGAATTCCGATGTGATGGTACCGGCGCATCATTTTTCGCTCTTCGTGGAATTGGCACAAATTCTACGCTGTCGGTACTGGGTTTGATACCGCCGAAATCATAGATGCCACTCTACCTTAAAAGGCCGGAGAATTTGCCCCGATGGTCGGCCCCGGGGGGACGCTCAGCTTCACCGCCGGCAGTCGAAAAAAAGACTGGACGATTTGTCGAATTCCGGTCGGCCGTTCGACTATATCGTGAAGGCAGGGCAAACGGCCCGCGGCAACGCCGTTACAGGAAGAAGGCGTTTCAGAATAAGGAGAGATCATGACGCAGTATTTGGTTGCTATTCACCACCCCGACGGATACGACGGGTCGCTCGAAGACGAAGCAATGCACCGAGATATCGACGCGCTCAACCAGGAGATGGACGGTGCGGGTGTCAGGGTCTTCGCTGGTGGCCTCACACCGGCCCGCGACGCGAAGTCGCTGCGGGCGCAGCCCGATGGAAAGGTGCTCATCACCGACGGGCCATACCTGGAGACCAAGGAGCACGTAGGCGGCTTTTGGCTGCTGGAAGCTGCTGACCTGGACGAGGCACTGGCGTGGGGACGCAAGGCTGCCATCGCCTGTCGGGCGCCGGTCGAGGTGCGCGCTTTTTTTCGGCACCGGCCTGACGACTCGCATCGGCATTGAGGCGAAACCCAAGGAAGAAGCGGTCCAACGGGCCGAGTTGGCCCACTCTCAGGAGGAAAACAATGCGGAAAAAGACGCTTGGCGCAATCGCAATCTTGCTCATGAGCTTCGCACTACTTATCCTGCTCGGCACGGCGTACCTGGGTTCGTCGAGCCTGGGTATGGCGAATCAGGCGACGGCGCAGGATGCCGCGACACATCCGAACATGGCTCCCACAAAGATGGCCCCGGCAAAGATGGCCCCGATCGAGGAATATCTCATGACGGATCGGGGTGCGGAAATCGCTCTGGCACGAAGTGCAGCGCCCGACTCCATTGCGCGCGATGCAGAGGTACTAATTCTCGGACGTCATGGCTTCGAAACGGCTGTCAAAGGCAAAAACGGTTTCGTGTGTATCGTGGGACGTTCGTGGACCTCCGCAGCGGAGGCTGACTTTTGGGATCCGAAAGTGCGGGTCCCGATGTGTGTGAATGCGGCAGCCGCACACTCCTATCTTCTACGAATCACCAAAGAGACCGAGTGGGGACTGGCGGGACGCACGCCGGCACAGATGACCGAGTCGATCACCGCCGCCATCGCCAAAAAGGAACTGCCGGCGATGGAATCCGGGGCGATGTGCTACATGCTGTCGAAGCAAGGCTACGGTGGAGAGAGCATACCCCACTGGCCTCCCCACCTCATGTTCTTCTATTCGGACACCGACCCGGCAATCTGGGGAGCGAATCTGCCGGGTTCCCCCGTCGTTGCTATGAGCGACCCGGTGGAGCACCTGACGCAGTTCGTGATTCCGGTGCAACGCTGGTCGGACGGAACGGAAGGTCACTAAGCCGAATTGTGCAAAGAGCCATAAGGGCTGGCATGTAAGAAAGGATAAGAGAGGACGATCCAATGAGAAATGTAATCTTCGCAATCAACATCACCCTGGATGGCTGCTGCGACCACACCAAAACGATTGCCGATGAAGAAATACTCGAACACTATACGCTGCTCCTGCGAGATGTTGACCTGCTCGTCTATGGGCGTAAAACCTATCAACTGATGGTTCCTTATTGGCCCGAAGTCGCAAAAGATCCTTCTTCGACAAAAGCGGACGTCGAATTTGCCCGAGCCTTTGTCTCCAGCAAGAAAGTTATTTTTTCACGATCGTTAGACAGCGCGGAAGATGGAAATACGAGAATTGTTCGGGCGAACCTTCGCGACGAAATACTTAAGTTGAAGCAAGAACCAGGCAAAAATATTTTAGTGGGTGGTGTAGATATTCCTTCACAGCTTATAGAGCTTGGCCTGGTGGATGAATATCGGTTTGTCGTTGGGCCAATCATCGCGGGAGAAGGGAGACGGTTGATGGAAGGTGTCAGCCTGCGGGAGAGATTACGGTTAAAACTTGTTGAGTCAAAGATTTTTAAATCAGGATGCGTTGCGCTTCGCTACTTGAAACAGTGATAGAAAAATCTGCGAGGCTATGCTGGAGGCCCAAACTAAACGACATCAGATAGGACTCGAAGGAACTCAGTGAGAAAAATCAATGTGGGGGCTGGCCCACCTTTGGGTTGTCGGCACCATGATAGCTGAGGCTGCCCCACCCTTCGTGGTCTTCGAAAGGTGGGGCAGCCTCAGTCGTTGTAACGCGAACCATAAACCTAAGGCGGCCAGCCCCCACGACTCGAGCCCAGGTTCCGGCCCGCCATACGAGCGCATCAGTGACCCACAGATTCCTCTGACCCGGCTATAAAGAATGGAGTAACTGTCGATTTCCGTTCTCTCGAACGACTATCTGATAACAGAACGATAAGCTACGGCTCTGCGTTACAGGAAACAAGGAGTCACAGAAAACAAGGAGGAATGGATGAAATACGTCTGTTTGGGATACTACGAGAAAAGCAAACACGAAGCCATGACCGAGGGCGAGCAACACGCGATGTTCGACAGATGCTTTGAATACGACGACCATCTTCGCGCCAACGGGCATTGGGCTGGTGGAGAAGCGCTTCAGCCTGCGGAAAGCGCCTTGACCATATATTGGAAGAACGGCAAAGTCGCAACGACGGACGGTCCCTATGCGGAAACCAAGGAACAGCTCGGCGGCATTCTCGTCCTTGAGGCGCGGGACATGAATCACGCCGTTCAGCTCATGGCGCAGCATCCGGCGCTGAAGTACGGCAGCATTTTCGAGATTCGGCCCGCAGCGGACAGGAACGAAATGCTGAAGGCAAGCGAGCGGCGGCGGCGAAAGGACACCTCACGATGAGGGCGGCCACGAGGGAAAGCCCGAGGGAAAGAATGATCAGTATCCTGGCCAGGGCTGCACGATTACGGTGCTGGTCATCAACATCGGTTTGTCCCCCACCTCCTTTGTAGTGATGAAGGGATTTGTCCCCAAGAGTTCGACTGCGTGCTGCCAGCTTGACAGTCGCCGATATTTCTGCAAATATCGAAATATGTCGATAACATCAAACAAGAGGAGTGCCGAGCATGTTGCAAAGTACGCCGACATGCTTTCTGCGATGGGGACCGAGCCACGCCTTCGAATCATGCAATTGCTGCTATCCGCGCATCCGGAAGGCTTGGTCGCAGGGGATATCCAGTCCGAATTGGACATTCCGAACTCCACGCTCTCACACCACCTAGACAAATTGAAGAACGAAGAACTTGTGAACGTGCGGCGCGAGAGTACCTTTTTGCGGTACACGGCCAATACGAATGCACTCCAAGAGCTTCTACGATTCCTTTATGCCGAGTGCTGCACCCGAAACAAAGCGGTGAAACCGCAGAGTATCGTTCAGCTTTGCAAATAGAAAAGAGGATCTCATGAGCACGACCGATATCAAAGACGTAGTCAAAGAAAAGTATGGCCAGGCCGCCTTGCGAGTGAAGACGGGTGGTAGTAGTTGCTGCGGAGCGACCGCCGCGAGTGGGTCTGGTTGTGACCCGATTACTTCGAATCTGTACGACTCGTCTCAAACAGGCCAAGTGCCCCTGGAGGCCGTGCTCGCCTCGCTGGGCTGTGGAAATCCGACCGCCTTGGCGACACTGAATCCCGGCGAGGTTGTCTTAGACCTGGGCTCCGGCGGGGGTATAGATGTGTTGCTTTCGGCGAAACGCGTCGGTCCGACCGGCAAAGCCTACGGCCTAGATATGACGGATGAGATGCTCGCGCTGGCCAACGAGAACAAACGCAAAGCGGGGGTCGAAAACGTAGAGTTCTTGAAAGGTGAAATTGAACATATCCCATTACCGAACGATTCTGTGGATGTCATCATTTCCAATTGCGTCATCAACCTTTCAGCGGACAAAGATCAGGTATTGAAGGAAGCCCTTCGCGTGCTGAAACCGGGCGGACGCTTTGCTGTGTCCGACGTTGTGACCCGTGGCGAGATGCCGGCTCAGATTCGCCAAAGTGTGCTTCTGTGGGTTGGCTGCGTCGCGGGTGCCCTCGAAGAAAATGAGTATCGCACCAAACTTGCCTCTGCTGGCTTCGAGAACATTGAGATCGAGCCTACGAGAATTTACCGCGTAGAGGATGCTCGGGAGTTCCTTTGCGGCCAAAACATCGACTTAGAAGCGATTGCGCCGCAGGTAGACGGAAAGTTCATGAGTGTATTCGTGCGGGCTGTGAAGCCGCAGAAAAAGGAACCCTGCTGCGGCCCAACCTGCTGCCTGTGAGCGAACAACATGCAAGGACACTACAACGTCTTGTTCCTATGCACCGGAAACTCGGCTCGCTCAATAATGGCCGAGGCAATCATGAATTACAAAGGCCGGCCGAACTTCACGGCCTACAGTGCTGGGAGCCATCCCTCGGGTACAGTTCGCGCGGAAGCGATCGCGGAGCTAAAGAATGCTCATTTGTCCACGGATGGTCTCCGAAGCAAGAGTTGGGACGAGTTCGCAAGGCCCGACGCCCCCAAACTCGATTTCGTCTTCACGGTCTGTGACAACGCTGCGAAAGAAGTTTGCCCATTCTGGCCAGGTCAGCCCATAACGGCCCACTGGGGAGTTCCCGACCCGGCCGCGGTTCGTGGCACGGCAGAGGAAATCAAGCGTGCGTACCGTGATGCCTTCATTGCCTTAGAGCACCGCATCGATCTGTTCCTTTGCCTTCCCCTCGCTACTATCGACAGGCTCGCCATGAAGCAAGAGATAGACAAGATTGGCCAGCCATGAAATTTACCCTTCATGCGAGGCTGACGGCTGAGTTTCTAGGGACTGCATTCCTCGTTGCTGCCGTAATTGGATCCGGCATCATGGGCGAACGGCTGGCGGGTGGAAACGTCGCCATTGCTCTGCTTGCGAACACGATTGCGACTGGCGCGGCATTGGTCGCTCTCATCCTGACATTTGGACCGATCTCTGGCGCACACTTGAATCCAGTGGTTACGCTCGCCGACGCGTTTGAGCGCGGTATTCCATGGCCCGAAGCAATGGCGTACATGAGTGTGCAATGTGCCGGAGGAGTTGCCGGAGCGATTATCGCGCACCTCATGTTTGGGCTGCGCTGGTATTCCCTCTCCACACATTCTCGGCATGGGTGGCCGCTGGCTCTAAGCGAGTTCGTGGCAACCTTCGGGCTATTGTCGGTAATCTGGGGATGTTCGCGTTTGCGCTCAGGAGTAGTGCCATTCGCTGTTGCGAGCTACATCACAGCCGCCTACTGGTTCACTGCGTCAACCTCGTTTGCGAATCCAGCAGTAACAATTGCCCGCTCTTTGTCTGACACTTTTGCCGGGATTCGACAGTCTGACGTTCCATTGTTCGTCGTGGCCCAGATCGCGGGCGCCCTATGTGCGACGTTTTTGTTTCGTTGGCTGGTCCCGAACCTGGGGGTATATGCAGATCAGGTAGTTGTGTCTCATTCCTCTGCGTTCCCGTTTACCGGGAAACTGCCATAGTTCCCCGCGCAGGCTACGGACAATAAATTGAAATGCGTCCTGAATTCCTGTCTTATGAGTGTGGGGAATAACATGCTAGCCGAGAAGTCATTGGACATCGCCATTCTCCGGCGCTAAGGGTCAAGCACGAGCAGCGGCTCTTAACAGTCACTGCTGGAGGCTCTCGTGGCGCTGAAGGATCTCCTCATGACCCCATCCAAACGCACCCTAGTCTTTGCACCATGCGCGTACAACCTGGCCGAAACAAGCCGGATGGTCGAGATCGCCAAGGCAGTTGCCCGCGACCCGGTGGCGAGCAAAGTATTCGGTATCCAGTTCATTTCCGATGGCGGTGAGTTTGAGCCAATGATTGAGAAACACGGCTTTGCGCTAACCCGCATGGAGCCGTGCCTGACACCGGAGAAAATCGAGCACATTGCCAAAGTGGATCGCGGCGAGAAGTTTACGCCCGCCTTCACGGACGCCGAAATGCGTGAACGCGTGCAAAATGAAGTCGCCGTTCTCGGGAAGCTCCATCCATCCGCAGTGGTCACCGGTTCGTACCCGTCGATCCCCGTTACCTGCCGCGTTCTGAAGGTTCCTTTGGTATGGGTCGTTCAGTCCACTTGGCTGCCGGAATTCTTCGAGCATGGCGCGGGGATGACCGACCGGGTGCGTCCGGCCCCGGTCAAAGCCATGGCCGACCGCTCGGTTTATGCTTTCATCAACTTCTGGATCAGGCACGGATTCCTCAATACGGTCAACCGCACCGCGAAGCATTTCGGGGTGCCTGAGTTTAAATCGATATTCGACTACTGGAAGGGAGACATCACTCTCGTGGCGGAACCGCCCGGATTCTCAGGTGCGAAGTTGCCGCCGAACCACTTCTTCACAGGACCCCTCATTCCACGGGATGAGTTCCCGTTGCCGGATAGCATCCGCACCCTTCCTCACGACAAGCCGCTCATTTATTTCGCGATGGGAAGCTCAGGCACTCCCGAGATCGTTGCCAAAATCATCGAAAGCTTCCAGGGCAAGCCTTACCGTGTAATCGCGCCAGTGAAATTCCAGCTTGATCAGGTTCCGGGCGCACATGTTCCCTCAAACGTCCTTGTCACTGACTGGGTCCCGGCACTTCAGGTTAACAAAATGGCCGATCTGGCGGTCATCCACGGCGGCATCGGCACGGTCATGACGGCCGCACTGGCCGGCAAGCCCGTAGTGGGTGTAGGCATGCAGATGGAGCAGGTCGCAAACCTTGCCTGTCTGGAGCGCCTGGGATTTGCCATACGCGTGCCCAAATCAAAAGACCCTTCGGCGAAGGTTCAGGCCGCCATCGAACAGCTTCTACACGACGATGCAGCGAAAGCAAAGGCAGCAGCCTTCGCTAGCAGCATCGCCGAATGGGATGGCCCGAAACTCGCAGCGCAGAAACTTCTGGAATATTTCGGCAGTGAGAAGGACCCCGGTCTCATTTCCCGCGACCCGCCGCGCGGAGGTGAACGCGAACGGTAGCACGCCGTCGTTCCCAGCGGCGCCAGGAACGGTAGTTACCGCCGCAAAGCAATTCACTCTACTGATTCCGCCCTCCCCATCCGTAGTGCGGTGCAGCCGAGATGAGCGCCGGAATCTGGCCAGCTCCGCGGTTCGCTCCGCAATCTCAACTCAAGCTCGTCATGAGCCTTTCGAAGTGAATCTTCGGTGCGTCTGCGCCACGCAATCAGCTGAGTCACTCCTATTTCACACGCAACGAAGGTCACAAAGTAGGGCAAATCGTGAGGCGTCACAGGAACTCCTACGTCATGCCAACAGTCGCATAACGCTGGATCTTTACGCTCAGGCGGGTATGCCGAACAAGCGGCTGGCACAAAGCAAACTTGTTGGGATGGTGCCAACAAGGGAGAAGCACTGGCCTAACTGGACCAAATCGGACCATGACGCAACTTGCCAATTCCTTGCAATTGCTTAAAAGAATTGGCGGGGACGACGGGACTCGAACCCGCGGCCTCTGCCGTGACAGGGCAGCGTTCTAACCAACTGAACTACGTCCCCAACTTGTTTCTTGCCTTGATCGGAAAGCCCCGCGTTTAGTGGCTTTGTTCAATCCAAAACAGCGTACGGACCAAAACAGCGCAACTGTCTCTGCGCGTCAAATGGATTGTAGCAGACCCAATTCAGATCGGCACAGGATTGGTGAAACAATCGGGAGCGATCGACAAGAATCGCGTCGCGATTGGAACGGCATACCCCGGTCAATTTTGAAATGGCGGGGGGGGGTTGTGCCTGCATAGCTTCTAGATATATCTCAACGAGATCGCCACCCTGAAAGCTGCGCAACGCATTCGATCAAGTCCGGTGGGACGGGTTGCACCCCATGGAGTCCGAGGTTCAATTGCTGAGAATTGATTTCTCTATTTCCCCCTATTTCGAGGAATCAGGCATACCTTATCCTAGCTGCACTCCTCGACAGATTTCGCGGATTCTACCGCTGAGATGTTTGTGAGAGCACCATCCTCCTTCTTGCTGGATGCTATGCAAGCCATTGTTTCTAAATAAGATAGTAGCTGGGAAGGAGAGTACGAGAAAACGCTTGATTTTAGTGATGTAGTTAACTATAACACTATATAAGCTAGCCTGGATATGGGTTGGCAAAGAGGACTTAGAGATTGCACCTAAGGAGCGAACCAAAATGAGATCACGCATCGCACTTTCCGTTCTATTTGTTCTGATCGCCGCCACCGCTTTTGCCCAGTCCGACGCGCAAAAGTCCTTCGACAAATTGAAAATTCTAGCGGGCTCGTGGGAAGCTCATGTGACTACCATCCCACCCCTACCCGACATGGGGGACGGAGCTCAAGCCGAGGTTACGATGCGCGTGACCTCCAGGGGAAACGCGCTGGTGCACGAAATGAAAGGAGCAGGAACATCTGACGATCCGACAAAGTATGACCACCCAGTCACCATGTTCTACCTCGACAATGATCGCCTCTATCTGACGCACTACTGTGATGCGGGCAACCGGCCTCGCATGGCGGCCCGAAGCTCGGTGGACGGAAAAACGGTGGAGTTTGACTTTGTCGATGTTGCCGGTAATTTACAGTACGGACACATGCAGCATGTGGTGTTCACCGTCATCGATGCCAACCACCACACCGAGGACTGGACGTTCATGATGCCAGGAGACAAGCTGGTCCGCGGGCACATGGACTTGCAGCGGACAAAATGACGAAGCGCATCTCGGATGAGGCTATCTGGAAAAACTGATGGACCGTGAGTGGAATGACAGTCAGCCGATTTACCGCCAGCTTCGCGACCGCGTCGTCGCTATGATCCTCGACGGCGTGTTGAAGGAAGGCGATCCGCTGCCATCCGTGCGCACCGTCGCGGCGGAATATCGGGTCAATCCGCTCACGGTTCTGAAGGGTTATCAGGAACTGGTCGACGAGCAACTGGTCGAGAGTAGACGAGGTCGCGGCATGTTCATCAATGCGGGCGCCCGTAATCTGCTGTTACAGGGCGAACGCCAGAAGTTTCTAGTCGAGGAATGGCCCAGAGTTCACGCAACCATTCAACGGCTCGGCCTGACGCCAGAAGAGCTTCTGCGTGCTGCCGACGCCACAGCCCTCCCGCCGTCGAAGCCTGCCGATAAGGGGAAGAAACCATGACAGTGATCGAAGCACGCGGCCTCCGCAAGGCCTTCGGTGCCACCATTGCACTGAACGGCGTGAATCTCCGCGTGGAAGAAGGCCGCATCCTTGGACTGATCGGTCCCAATGGCGCGGGCAAGAGCACCGCGCTCAACGCGATCCTCGGCCTCACGCCATATCAAGGAGAACTGAAGGTACTCGGACGCAACCCCTGGACCGAGCGCGATCAACTCATGCGCGATGTCTGCTTCATCGCAGATGTCGCCGTGCTGCCGCGCTGGATGCGGGTTTCGCAGGCGCTCGACTACCTGGCCGGCGTGCATCCGCGGTTCGATCGCGCCAAGGCGGAAGGTTTTCTGGCCAAGACCGACATCCGGCACACCAGCAAGGTAAGGGAATTGTCGAAGGGCATGGTGACCCAACTGCACCTCGCTCTGGTCATGGCCATTGACGCAAAACTGCTGGTGCTGGATGAGCCGACGCTTGGCCTCGACATCCTCTATCGCAAGCAGTTCTACGATTCCCTGCTGAGCGACTACTACGACCGTAGCCGCACCATCATCGTGACCACACACCAGGTGGAAGACGTGCAGCATGTCCTCACCGATCTCATGTTCATCAATCGCGGCCACATCGTGCTCGATTGCAGCATGGAAGAATTCGAGTCGCGTTATCTGGAAGTGACGGTGCATCCCGCGCAGCTTGCCGCTGCCCGGGAGCTGATGCCCATTCACGAGCGCCAGGTTCTTGGCCGCTGCATTCTGCTATTTGACTTGAAGACCATTCGCCCCGATCGGCGACAACTGACCGCGCTCGGCGACACGCGCACGCCCAGCATCGCGGACCTGTTCGTTGCCATGCTGGCAGAGCAGCCGGGGAATTACGCCGGGGCGAAACAGGGAGTGGCTCTATGAATACTCAATCGCATACTGAGTCGTTCGACTCGCAGCCAATCGCCCCTACGGTCATGCAGGCGACTCAGCCATTCTACTGGTCGGTGCGGCGCGAATTGTGGGAGAACCGTTCCATCTATATCGCGCCTCTGATCGCCGCCGCTGTCTACCTGCTCGGCTACTTGATCAGCTTAATTTGGGTGCCGCACAGCATGCGGGCGCTGGCGGCGTCTCACTCGACGCCTCCGATCGTCATTCTGGCCATGCCTTACGCCCACGCCGGAATGCTTTGCACCGCGATCGCGTTCATCGTTGGCATCTTCTACTCGCTCGACTCGCTCTACGGCGAACGCCGCGACCGCAGCATCTTGTTCTGGAAGTCCTTGCCCGTTTCCGATCGCACAACCGCGCTCTCCAAGGCCGTCATCCCTTTCGTAGTTCTGCCGATGGTCGTCTTCGCCATCACTGTCGCGGTGCAATTGATCATGCGCCTGCTAAGCATGGCTGGCGCGCTGTTCAGCGGCGGAAGTGCTACAGCTATCTGGAGACAGTTGCCTTTATTCGAGATGCAGTTGGTTCTCCTCTATGGCTTGATCGTCATGGCGCTCTGGCACGCACCCATCTATGCGTGGCTGATCTTAGTCTCGGCCTATGCACGCCGAGCGCCCTTCCTCTGGGCCGTCTTACCACCGATCGCCATTGGCGTTTTCGAAAAGATTGCCCTCGACACTTCGCACTTTGGCTGGCTTATCCACGATCGAGTTTTTGGATTCGCCCAGGCCGCTTTCGATCTGAAAGACAAGAATGGCGTCCCGATCGATCCGCATTTCATTCCGCTAGCCCAACTCGCTCCCGGGAGATTCCTCAGCAACCCCGGTCTGTGGTTAGGGCTGCTCGTCGCCGGGGCACTGCTCGCGGCAGCGGTGCGATTGCGCCGTTACCAAGGACCGATTTAATTCGCATGATTCAAGAAATCCCTAAGGAGGAAAGGTCATGAGCGCAACAGGAACAATGAAACAAATCGCAGAAGCGTCACCGCGCTTCAGGGCCAGAATTACCGCGGCCTTTTATTTGCTCACCATACTGCTGGGAGGACTCGTGCTCCTCGTTCACGGCAGGTTGGCTTTGGCGGTCGATCTCATCGCGACCGCGTGCTATATCGCCGTGACGGCGCTCTTCTATGACTTGTCCAGGCGGCCGTAGAACCTGGAGGTAAGGGTCCGCTCCGCTGATACAACGATCGGTGAAAATCTGCAAAGAGATTCTTGATCAGTTCCCATTGTGCTTTTTGCGATAGGTTCGCCCCAAACTCGAAAGGCGCATGGCCTCATCGAAATCCTTTAGACACAGACACTCCTGTCTTTTTGATGTGATTGGACCCTTCCGGGCGCAAGGTAATCGTATACTCTGATCGCTTTGTATAAACTTGCTTCTTGCCCTGCTAGAAACGGTAGGGATCGTTGACGAGGAGGAACTTCCATTGCCGTTGAATCAAGATGTGCTCTGGTACAAGGACGCAATCATCTACCAAGTGCACGTCCGTACTTTTTACGATAGTAATGGCGACGGCATCGGAGACTTTCAAGGACTCGAACAAAAGCTCGGATATCTTCAAGAACTGGGGATCAACGCCATCTGGTTGATGCCATTCTTTCCTTCACCGTTACGCGACGATGGCTACGACATAGCGGATTACAACGCCGTTCACTCCAGCTACGGCACTCTGGAGGATTTCCACAAGCTGCTGGATTCCGCCCACAGCCGGGGGATCAGGGTCATCATCGAAATGGTGCTGAATCACACCTCCGACCAGCATCCTTGGTTTCAGGAGTCGCGCAGTTCTCAGGAAAATCCCCGCCGCGACTGGTACGTCTGGAGCGACACCGACAACCGCTATACGGGAACGCGCATCATTTTTCTGGACACCGAAAAATCTAACTGGGCATGGGATCCGATTTCGAAGTCCTACTACTGGCATCGCTTTTTCAGTCACCAACCCGATCTCAACTATGACAATCCCGCCGTCCGGGAGCAGATGTGGAACGTAATGAAATTCTGGCTGGAGATGGGGGTTGACGCATTTCGGCTTGATGCAGTGCCTTACTTGGTGGAGCGGGAGGGAACAAATTGCGAGAACTTGCCGGAAACACACGCGATCTTGAAAGATTTTCGGAGAAGGCTTGATGAACAGTTTCCCGGCAGGATGTTGCTGGCGGAAGCCAATCAGTGGCCCGCAGACCTTCGTCCCTATTTCGGCGACGGAGATGAATTCCACATGGCATTTCATTTTCCCTTGATGCCTCGAATGTTCATGGGCCTTAAGCTGGAAGATCGGAAGCCCATCACCGAGATTCTGCAACAGACACCGGAGATTCCCTCCAGCTGCCAATGGTCATTGTTCTTGCGCAACCATGACGAGCTGACCTTGGAAATGGTCACCGATATCGAACGCGATTACATGTACGACTCCTATGCCGAAAATAAAACGATGCGGCTGAACCTTGGAATTCGGCGCCGGCTAGCTCCGTTGCTGGATAATGACCGCAGGCGCATCGAGTTGATGAACGGAATGCTGATGTCGCTGCCAGGCACGCCCATCATTTATTACGGCGATGAGATCGGCATGGGCGATAACATTAATCTCGGCGACCGCAACGGAGTAAGAACTCCGATGCAGTGGAGCGGGGGATGGAACGGAGGATTTTCCACCGCGGAGCCCGACCGGCTCTACGCTCCGCTGATTCAGAATCCGGTCTACGGTTATCCGGCAGTGAATGTCGTATCGCAACTCGGTAGCGGACATTCACTCCTGCATTGGATGCAGAGCATCATTGCGGTGCGCAGATCAACGGCTGTATTCGGCAGAGGATCGATCGAGTTTCTCCACCCGGCCAATCACAGAATATTGGCGTACGTTCGTCGCCTGGGGAATGAGTCGGTTCTCGTGGTCAACAATCTTTCGGGTGCGGCACAAGCTGTCGAACTGGATCTGAGGCGCTATAAGGGAAATATTCCGATCGAGATGTTCGGCAAAAATATATTTCCCCGAGTAGGAGAGGTGCCGTACCTGCTGACCTTGGGGCCCTATCAGTTCTTTTGGTTTCGGCTGCGCCGGATCTAGCTGCAATTAATTTCGCGGAGGATGTCGCGTAACGCACTTTCGCGGTGCAGCGTCAGTTCACACGGAGATGAAAATTGGCGGAAGACACATTTCTCACGGATGACTTTCTTCGTCAACTCATCAACGTGGGCGAGGTCGACATCCTCGTGGGGTTGCCGACTCACAACAATGCCAAGACGGTTGGTTCGATCGTCAAGACCATCCAGAGCGGCATTCTGCGCTGGTTTCCCCGAGAGAGGGCCGTGATCATCAATGCCGACGGCGGGTCGCGAGACGGCACTCCGGAAATAGTCACAAGCATTTCAATCGACGATGTGCGCCGAGGCCCGAATCCCTACGCCCTTCGGACTCTTCACTCCATTAGCACGAAATATGCGACGACCCCGGCCGCGCCAGCGGCATTTCGAACCATTTTAGCTGCGGCCGACTTACTGCAAGCCAAGGCCTGTGTTGTGATGTCTCCCGAATCTTGCAGCGTTGAAGACGAATGGATCTCTAAACTTTTGCGTCCGATTCTTAACGACGGCTTCGACTTGGTAACCCCGACCTATCGCCGGCACAAGTTCGAAGGTGTGCTAATAACAAATCTGCTCTATCCAATGACTCGCGCACTTTATGGGTTAAGGCTTCGGGAGCCTTACGCGCAAGAGTTCGGATTCTCCGGCCGTCTTGGTGGTGAATTTCTCCCCCAGAACGTATGGGACGATGGAGGCGCCGGGAGCGGGATCGAACTGCGCTTCATTCTGTCTGCCATCACGGCGCAACACCGTATTTGTCAGTGTTTTCTCGGCCAAAAAGATCACGTTGAGCGTCGTGGCTCCGACCTTGTGCCGGCGCTCCGACAAACTGTGGGGCCTTTGTTTTCTGCATTGGAACCGGACTTTCCGTTCTGGAGCGCGGTTACCGGCTCACAGCCACTGCTCACAATCGGCCCCCACCAAGAAGTGCTTCTGGACCTGGTACGAGTGAATCGAAAGCGTCTGCGAGAGATGTTCACCGCTGGCGTTGCCGAATTGGCAACCGTCTTCCAGTCGATTCTTTCTCCCGACACTTTAGCGGAGCTGCAGCGAGTTGCGCTCTTGGGAGAGAACGATTTTGATTATCCCGCGGAATTGTGGGTGAAAACGGTTTACGAGTTTGCCGCCTCTTATCACAAATCCGTCATCAGCCGCGACCATATCATTCAAGCCTTAGCGCCGCTTTTCCGAGGACGCGCGCTGGCGTTCCTCACGGAGCAGCGTAACGGATCCGCGGAGGACGTGGAAAACTGCACCGAAAGTCTATGTCTTGAGTTCGAGCGATTGAAACCATATCTATTGCAGATGTGGAAATCGAGAGAGTGAGACAACTATGCGGGAAATGATCATTAGTGAATTGAGCCAGGCCGTGCAGGAACTGGCCAGAGGATTCGCCCACTACCTTCCTCGTCTCATCGTGATGCTGATCCTGGCGTTTGCGGGATGGGCGATCGCGTACCTGGTGAAAATAATTCTACGCAGCATCCTCCGCCTCATCCAGTTTGACAAGCTTTCGGAGAATGCCGGCGCCGCTCAGCTCCTTACTAAGGCCGCGCTGCCCTCAGCTACCGAAGTAGTGAGCCGGTTTGTGTTTTGGGTGGTTTGGCTTGGCTTCGTTCTGCTGGGAGTGAGCGTGCTCGGAATCCTGGGCCTGCAGGAGCAGATTGGAAAATTCTTTTACTTTTTGCCGCGTCTCTTCGTTGCCATGTTCATCCTGTTTGTCGGATTATTGGCAGCCAGCTTCTTCTCCCGTGCCGCGTTATTGGCAGCGGTAAATGCGAACGTGCCTTCGCCCCGAGTTCTGAGTCTCGCGATCCGCAGCATCATTATTGTTTTTGTGTTGTCGATCGCTTTTGAAGAATTGGGAATCGCTGAACAGACAATGCTGGTTGCCTTCGGAATCGGTTTCGGGGCTCTGATGCTGGGTTTGGCAATCGCATTCGGAATAGGTGGTAGAAACCTGGCCGAGCGTTTCCTGGAACAGAGATTCGTGCGCGCCAAGAAGGATGAGAACGAAGACGAATTTTCTCCGCTGTGATCCTCCATTCTTCGCGAGGAAGACCGTTCTGGGAGTCAGTCTTGGCAAACCTCACCGATCGTAGAGACGCGTCAGCCTCTGCAGGCGTTCTGCCAAGTCCTTGGTTAAAGCATCCGATTTGAAACGCCACTTCCAGTTTCCCGTCACCGTGCCCGGCAGGTTCATTCGCGCTTCGCTGCCGAGACCCAATACGTCTTGCAGGGGAACGATGGCGACCTCCGCAACGGATGCAAGAACCGTGCGAATGAATACCCAATTCACTGGTTCATTTTCGAATCCCAGATACGCACGAGTGAATTCGCGTTCTTTGCGGATGTCTTCTGCCGTGCGGATGCTTTCTCCGTTCCCTGAGCTTGTCCACCAGCCAACTGTTGTATCGTTGTCGTGTCCGCCGGTGTATGCCACAAGTTCACGAGAATAGTTATGCGGCCGGAAGCTGGGACCTTGGGGATCGTTACCAAAGGCAAACTGCAGCAGGCTCATTCCCGGGAAACCAAACTCTCGGCGTATGGCTTCCACCTCCGGAGTGATTACGCCCAGGTTTTCGGCGACGAACGGCAGCAATTTCAATTCTGTTTTGACAGTGCGGAAGAACTCCGCGCCCGGGCCTTTCACCCATTTGCCATTCTGTGCCGTCGAAGCACCGGCTGGAATCTCCCAGTAGGCTTCAAATCCACGGAAATGATCCAACCGCACCACATCAAACATCTGCAGGGACGCACGAAAACGATGTATCCACCAGCGATGACCGGAGGCAGTCGATACGTCCCATCGATAGAGCGGGTTTCCCCACAGTTGACCAGTGGCGCTGAAATAGTCAGGTGGAACGCCAGCGATCGCGGTTGGCCTGGAGTGCTCGTCCAAACGAAACAGTTCCGGATGACTCCATACATCCGCACTGTCATGAGCGACGTAGATGGGAACGTCACCCATAATGCGTATGCCGTGCGTCTTGCAGCGGGCTTTGAGCCTCTGCCATTGTCGAAAAAATTCGAATTGCGCAAACTTGTGGAGCTCGATCTGCGGAGCCAGTCTCTCTCTCCATTCGTTTAACGAAGCTAAGTCCCTCCTTCGTATTCCCATATCCCAATCAGCCCAGACCGCATCCTGGTAGGAGTTCTTGCAGGCCATAAAGAGCGCATAGTCGTCGAGCCAATCAGCGTTCTGCTGGCAATAAACCTCAAAGGAATCGCGGTCCGTTCGAGCACGATCCGTAAAAAATGCTTCGGCTGCTTTACCGAGCAATGCGTGCTTGACCTCGATTACGCGGCCGTATTCGACGCGGTCCTCGCGAAGACCCGAAGCGGACGTAAGGTCTGGTAGCGACAACAATCCCTGTTCGCGAAGCGAGTTCAAATCGATCAGCAGTGGATTGCCCGCGAACGCAGAGAACAGTTGGTAAGGAGAATCGCCGTATCCGGTAGGACCAAGTGGCAATACTTGCCAGATCTTTTGTCCTGCCTCCGCCAAAAATTCGACAAACTCATGCGCGGAATCCCCAAGGTCGCCGACCCCATGGCCTCCAGGCAGAGACGTGATGTGGAGAAGGATTCCGCTACTCCGAGGGAATATCGAAGAATTCACCGTGTCTTTGAGTGTAAGCCCAGCCAGAGGGTTGCGACGCGTTCGAGAAATCCTTGCAACGAATGGAATATCGGTCGGGTTTTGAAGTTGGTGGGCAGTGCAGGACTCGAACCTGCGACCTCCTGCTTGTAAGGCAGGCGCTCTAACCAGCTGAGCTAACCGCCCCTGCGAAACCAGATCCCTTCAGCTTAGCCTGGGGCAAACGCCGTACCATCGCGAAACTTGACGATAGGCCCGCGCGAATCGCGCCTGAGCGAGTATATGCGACTCGCGAAAAAACGGTCAACGACTGGCGCAAGATGGCCAGCGGCGCTTTTATGCTTGACTCAAGGCCGCGTCCTCGCACCTCCCACTCAGAAAGCGAGCGAGTTTCGTTCTCCTGCTAGACTGTGGCGGTGCGACGTCTCATCGTCAATGCCGATGACTTTGGATTTACTGCGGGAGTGAATCGTGCTATCGCAGAAGCTCACACCCGTGGAATCGTGACCTCCTCCACCCTGATGGCCCGCGGACCCGCCTTTGAGGACGCTGTCCGGCTCGCAAAACAGCTTCCGCGACTCAGTGTCGGCTGCCACGTCGTATTGATTGACGGCGAACCTGTTCTGGATGCAGTTCGCTTGCCCAGTATCACTGTGAGAAATTCCGCTCGTGCTCGGTTCCGCGATGGGCTAAAGTCTTTTGCGGCTCGAGCTTTGGCGAACCGCCTAGATCCCGAGGAGATCGAAGCGGAGACCAGTGCACAGATTCGCCGGATCCAATCGGCAGGTATCACCGTGTCCCACATAGATTCGCACAAGCACACTCACCTGTTTCCCTCAGTCCTGCGTCCTGTGTTGCATGCAGCGCGGGCTTGCGGTGTGCCTGCCATTCGCAATCCGTTTGGCCCGCGCAAGCCCTTGAAATCAGGAACACTGTTGGCACGACCCAGCCTTTGGACGCGCTACGCGGAGGTACGAATTCTGCGCACTCTCGCCGGCAAGTTTCGCGAAGCAGCCAGTCGCGAGGGCATGGAGACTCCCGATGGCACATTGGGAGTTGTGGTGACCGGCGCGCTGGACGAAGAGCTCTTTCGTGCTATCGCGGAGATTATCCCGGAGGGGACTTGGGAATTTGTTTGCCACCCGGGCTACAATGATGCGGACCTTCGGATGGCTAACACTCGCCTCCACGAATCACGGGAGATCGAGTTGCACGTCCTGACCATGCCCGAGGTAAGGGAGTTGCTGTTGAACTCCGGCATCGCCCTTATTTCGTATGGCGAACTGGCTGGGGGTAGAGGCCTTCCGTAGCATGCAGGATTCCGGTATAACTGCTCACGACCTCGGATCGGAATGACTTTGGTAATCTCAACAAGTTCCGGCTGAGAGTTATGATTGGATTAGATTCGGCTCAGAAGACTCTTCAAGCTGGAGGGCGTTAATCATGTCTGCCTCAGGGGCAGCCCCGCGTACGACCTTGGACTTGCGCGTACGTGTGTGGGGAATGGGCGCCAACAATCAGCCGTTCCATCAGAACGCAGTGGCTCAGAATGTCAGCGCCACGGGAGCCTGCATCAACGGCCTCGAGCAAGATTTGAAGGTGGGCGACGTCATCGGCATCCAATACGAGATGAAGAAAGCCCGCTGCAAAGTGGTCTGGGTGATGGAAGCCGGAGGGTTGAAGAAATATCAAGTGGGCGTTCAGTTGGTGGTAGACCAGGAGTGCCCGTGGCTTTCGCAGTTACCGGCCGAGATCCGCGCCAATCTGCCGGCTGCCGCTCCTGATAATCGGCGGAAGTTTCAGCGCCATAAGATATCGTTCCCGCTCGAATTCCGCGACGAGCGCGTGAACACGCCCATGCGAGTAAACGCCACCGACATCAGCGGCAATGGTTGTTATGTTGAGACCGTTATGCCGCTGCCGATTTCAACTGTGCTCCGAGTGGATTTCTGGATCGATCAGGAGCACGTCTCGGCCACCGCCACGGTTCGCACGCGCGATCCTGGAGTCGGCATGGGGGTCGAATTTACGGGTTTACCTGAAGATTCCAAGCGACGTTTCCAGGCGCATCTCGACAAGCTGGATCCTGGCATTTCTACGAAGGGACGCAACCCCTCCGAGTAGAATTTCGCACTCCTCTCATATCTACGGAACCAAAACCCCGACTGCTCGCTGTAGAATCTGCATCGTATCGTGTCTCCGGCCATCGAATTACAGGAACTTACCGATGAAAAGGGCGGGCCTCGCGGAATGAAGATCGGGATCACTTGTTATCCCACCTACGGCGGGAGCGGCGTGGTGGCGACAGAACTCGGACTGGAACTGGCTCAGCGTGGCCACGAGATTCACTTCATCTCCTACGCACAGCCGATTCGGCTTCGCGGAGAAGAGCCCAATATTCACTATCACGAAGTGGAAGTATCGCGCTACCCGCTGTTCGACTATCCGCCCTATGACCTCGCTCTAGCCACGCGCATGGCCGAGGTATCGCAGTTATACGACCTTGATTTGTTGCATGTTCACTACGCCATTCCTCATTCGGTGAGCGCGCTGCTGGCGCGCCAGATGCTGGCTGATGGCCCTCGAGGACGCCGCTTGCCGTTCGTCACCACGCTGCATGGCACGGATATCACGCTGGTCGGGCTCGATCGATCCTACCTGCCGATCACGCGCTACTCCATCAACCAGAGCGACGGGGTGACTGCTGTCTCCAACTATCTGCGTGACCGCACCATGCGGATCTTCGACGTGAAGAAGGAAATCGAAGTTATTTATAACTCGGTAAATTGTGATGTCTACTGCCGGAGTAAGAACTCTTCGGAACTCCGCAGAGAATACGCCCCTGACGGTGAGCGACTGTTGGTTCACCTCTCTAACTTTCGACCCGTGAAGCGGGTGACGGACGTGATCGAGATCTTCGATCGTGTGCGCAAGAAAATACCCTCCAAGCTGCTGTTGATCGGCGATGGTCCGGACCGCTCCGTGGCCGAATGGCTGACCGTGCAGAAAGGCATTCATGAAGATGTTCTTTTTCTCGGCAAGCAGGATCAGGTACAGGAAAAGTTGGGAATCGCGGACATTCTGTTAATGCCGAGCGAGTTGGAATCGTTCGGTCTGGCAGCGCTGGAAGCAATGGCCTGCGAAACCGTACCGATCGCGACCCGTACTGGTGGTGTGCCGGAGGTGATCGAGCACGGCGTCAGCGGATATATGGCCGACGTAGGCGACGTAGAGACCATGGCACGCTATGCCATTGAACTGCTCAGCGACGAAAGCGCGCTGCGAGCTATGGCCAAAGCATCCCGCGCGGTCGCCCAGGCTCGCTTTTGCTCCAGCAGGATCGTTCCGCAATATGAAGCTTTTTATCGGCGCGTCATCGAACGCTCTTCGTAGAAGCCTTCCGGCACGGCCCCCGCTGTCTGTAAAAGCGGCAACCGAATCCGCACCAGCGTTCCTTTCCCCTCGTGGCTGTCAATCGTCATGCGCGCGGTATCCCCATACAAAACTTGCAGCCGTTCGGAAATGTTGGTGATGCCGATGCCGGCGCCTCGTGTACTCCCAGGCTCCAACGACTGAGTCGCACCCATTCCGACGCCATCGTCTTCCACTTCGATGATCAGCCCTGAACCAGACAAACGGCTGCGCAAGTGTATGCTGCCGCCTTCTACTTTCGACGCCAAGCCGTGCTTGATCGAGTTCTCGAGGAGCGGCTGTAAGAGCATGCTGGGGACCATCACGTCCAGCGAATCTGCGGCGAGTTCCTTTACCACCCGGAGTTTATCTTTTCCAAAGCGGACCACTTCGATATCGAGATAATTGTCGATGAATTCCACTTCTTCCCGCAGCGGCACGAACGAGTCCGTGCTGTTCAGCAGACGCCTGAGAATGGTAGCAAGTTTGGAAATCACTTCGCGCGCCGTATCCGGATCGAAGCGCACGAGCGATGAAATCGAATTCAGGGTGTTGAACAGGAAATGCGGATTGATCTGGTTTTGCAGAGCTTCCATGCGTGCGTGCAAAAGCAACCGCTCCTGCTCCTCCAGCTTGATCTGGATGCGCACGCTGTTGAAGACCTTCAGTTCGATTCCGATAGCGGTGACCGAGGCGGCATAAATCGCGCCCCACACCCAATAATTGTCCGGGCTCTCAATGCTGAAGATGGAATGGGGAAAATACCGCGCTAGTTCCGTTTGAACAAAACGCAGCAACACGATGGTGGTGAAAAACATAATCTGCCAGTCAAACAAACGCGGCCGGGGCAAATTCCGACGAATCAGGCGAAAAATACTTTGATCGATAAATGGAGAGAATGACCAGATATCTTCTTTGTCCAGCGCCATAGCGCGCAGTTGGCCGGCGATAAAACCTGAAAGCACATCGAAAGGCATCGCCGCCCACTCCCCATGCAACAAGGCGGGGAACGCCATCAATACGCCGCCAAGCGATCCCGCCCAACGGCCGCCAATCACACCGAGCAACAGCGCAGTTTCGAAACTCAAATCGCCAGCGAGAAAGCTCTTGACGGAAAGCCGGATCCAAACGCCAATGGTGATGGGAAGGGCGATGCACAATACCAGGTAAACCTTCTGCCGAAACGAGCGCTCCTCTCGAAACAGCAGCGCCTTGAATTCCTTGGAGCGCACCAGACTGGCCGAGACCGCGGCAGCTACGCCCAGCTTCAGCAGCAGATGGATCAGAATGAGTCGCGGTTCCATGGAATTCGCTCGGACACAAACTGCCCGCGAGAAAACTGTAGCACGAAGGGAGAAGGACGAACGGTCCCGGAAACCTATTCCGCATCCTCAGCGGTTTTCATTTGTTCTTCAGGGGTGAGCGCAGATCTGTTCCAGTCATCTCCTTCGGCTCATCGACGCCCAGCATCCCAGGATTGTCGGAGAGATATCGCGGAGAGAGCCGTTGGGCTTCAGCGTGTACTGTTTGGCATCTTCCGCAACCACGATGAACGGTACTGGATTAGTCGTGTGCGCTGTGTGCGGGCCACCGGTGGCGGGATCGATCATCATCTCGGCGTTGCCGTGATCGGCCGTGATCAACATGGCGCCGCCCTTGGCGCGAACGGCGGATTCGATGCGACTCAGGCATGCATCGACGGTTTCGACTGCTTTTACCGTGGGCTCGATCTTGCCAGAGTGCCCGACCATATCGGCGTTGGCAAAGTTCACTATGATCACGTCAAACGTGCCGTCTTCGGTTGCCTTTACGACGGCGTCAGCGATTCCGGCGGCGCTCATCTCCGGCTTCAGATCGTAGGTCGCAACTTTCGGCGATTGCACCATGACGCGTTCTTCGCCGGGAAACGGCTGCTCCACGCCGCCATTGAAGAAGTAAGTAACGTGGGCGTACTTTTCGGTCTCGGCCACGCGCAGGTTGCGCATGTTGAGACCACCCATCACATTGGCCAGGATGTTCGCCATCGATTCCGGAGGAATCACAACCGGCAGGCTGAAATTCTTGTCGTACTGCGTCATGCAGACGTAGTGCAAATTTTTGGGGACGCGATCGCGGGGAATCGTGGTATCAAGATCGGCCGCACCAGGTAGATCGCTGCCGCCTTTTGCATTAAGACCACTGTTGCGAGCCAGGGCACGCGTAATCTGGCGAACGCGGTCGGCGCGAAAGTTAAAGCAAATACAGGCATCGTCATCGCGTATGGTGGTCAGGGGCTGACCGGCTTTGTCAGTACATACAAATGGAATCACGAATTCGTCGGTCACGCCGCGATTATAAGAATCCTTCATTCCCTGCACTGGATCCGCGCACTTGCCACCTTCCGCATCGCCGAAAACCATCGCGTTGTAGGCTTTGACAATACGCTCCCACCGCCGGTCGCGATCCATAGCGTAGTAGCGGCCGTTCACGGTGGCGATCTTACCGGAGTTGTACTCCCGCATTTTCTGCTGGAGTTGTTCCAGGTAGCCGGCACCGTTGGTGGGCAGGGTGTCGCGGCCATCCATGAAGGCATGCACAAAGACTCGATCGACTCCGTGCTGCTTCGCCATCTTGAGCAGGGCATAAAGATGAACTTGCTGCGAATGGACGCCGCCATCAGAGAGCAGGCCGAACAGATGTAGTCTGCGTTCCCCCATGCGCGCGTGTTTCATGGCCGCAAGCAGCACGGGATGCGAGAAGAATTCGCCGTTCTGGATCATCAGATCGATGCGGGTGATGTCCATATGCACGATGCGGCCAGCGCCGATGTTAAGATGCCCGACTTCGCTGTTGCCCATCTGACCTTCGGGCAGGCCGACAAAAGGCCCGCTGGTATGGATCAGCGTGTTGGGATATTCGCGCAGCAGGCGGTCGTACGTGGGCTTGCGGGCCAGCGCAATGGCATTGGCTTTGGTTTCAGCACGGTAACCCCAGCCGTCGAGGATAATCAGAATAAGCGGTTTCGGACGGGACATAATGCGGCTTCTAGCTCCTGGCTTCCATTGTTCGGGAACCGATGATCGAGGAGGGCATGCTATTTCTCCCTCACTTCTGTAGTGAATCGCTCTTCTCCTCGGCTCGCTTGAGGGCTGCATCAACCTGGGCCTGGATTCGCGGGTAGACAGCCCGCATGGTTTCGGCTGTCACGGCGGGCATCTCGTGGAGAAACTTCTGACCCGGTGGAGAGGAGTAGAAGGCAGTCAACGAGTCGATCTCAGACTTCGAGAAATGCCGCTGATAAACCGGAATCATATCGTTCAGCATTTCGTCCAGAGGGAAACTCTTGATGAGGTCCTCGGACTGCTGGTCCATACGCGTGAGCTCGGCTTCGGTAACTTCCGGACGCCTTTTCTTAATCTCCTCGCGGTTCATCTTCTGCATCTGCGCGAATACTTGCTGCATCAGCTGGCTCATCTGTTCGCGGCTGGCCATGACATCAAACAGTTTCCTGACGTCTTCCTTGGAAGCTGCATCCGGCGCGATGGAAACCGTGGTTTGCGCACCGGCGAACAGGGAACAAGCGAGAAGACACGTGGACAGAAGCAACTTCATTTTCATAAATCACTCCCCACTGTAAGTTGGCCACCCTTCAGCCGTGATAGTTGAGCGCCTTCACTCCCAGGAAGCGCGCCCCATCGCCCAGTTCTGCTTCAATCCTTAACAACTGGTTGTACTTGGAAATACGGTCGGTGCGCGAGGCGGAGCCGGTCTTGATTTGGCCCACCCCGGTGGCCACAGCAAAGTCGGCGATGAACGTGTCTTCCGTCTCGCCGGAGCGATGCGAGATAACCGACGTGTAACCGTTGCGCCGGGCCAGATCGACGGCGTCGAAAGTTTCGCTTACGGTGCCGATCTGATTCAATTTGATCAGGATGGAATTCGCGACGCCCTTATTAATTCCCTCTTGCAGGAATTCGATGTTGGTGACGAAGATGTCATCGCCCACCAGTTGAATCTTGCCGCCAAGTTCTTTGGTCAGGTTCTGCCATCCGTCCCAATCGCCTTCCGCCAAACCGTCCTCCAGCGAAACGATGGGATAGTCTTTCACCCACTTGGCATAGAATTTGACCATGTCGTCGGAGCTTTTCGCCGATTTGTCGGACTTCTTGAAAATGTATTTGCCATCCTGATAGAACTCGCTGGCTGCAGGATCGAGAGCGATCGCGATTTCTTCTCCGGGCTTGTAGCCGGCTTGCTGAATTGCTTCCAGCACAACCTCGATGGCCTCGACATTGGACTTCACCGAAGGGGCAAATCCGCCTTCGTCGCCGACAGCGGTATTGTAGCCGCGCTTCTTCAACACCCCCTTCAACGTATGGAAAACCTCAACGCCCCAGCGCAGGGCTTCTGAAAACGAAGGCGCGCCTACCGGCATCACCATGAATTCCTGGAAGTCGACATTATTGTCGGCGTGCGCTCCGCCGTTGAGGATGTTCATCATGGGTGTGGGTAAAGTGTTGGCGGCTGCGCCGCCCAGATAGCGGTAAAGCGGCAGACCGAATTCCGAAGCAGCGGCGCGTGCCGCAGCCATCGAGACAGCGAGAATGGCATTCGCGCCAAGCCGGCCTTTAGTCTCGGTGCCATCCAGCTCAATCATTTTCTGATCGAGGCCGCGCTGATCGGCCGCATCCCAATTCGCCAACGCATCCGCGATCTCGCCGTTCACATTCTCCACAGCCTTTAGAACACCTTTTCCAAGAAAACGGGCGCTGTCTCCGTCACGCAGTTCCACCGCTTCGTGTTCGCCGGTGGAGGCGCCGCTCGGAACGATGGCTCTTCCAATCGTTCCATCAACCAACTGCACTTCCGCTTCAACCGTAGGATTGCCGCGCGAATCGAGGACTTCGCGCCCGATAATTGCTCCAATGTTTGTCATGCCGCTCTTACCATCCTTATCTGAATGAATTGTTCGAGAATCGTCCTCCACCCGCACGGCGTTCGCGGGCAGTCCGAATGAAAACTGAGACGCCGGCCGGTGAGATAGCCGAAGGCTCGACAGTTCTTGCCCATGGAGTAGTTACGAAACTCTTGATTATAGCGGATGGAACATCCCGGCATTGTGACAAGGCTCACACCGTGGGCATGCGGATTTCCGATGTCAGAACGGTAATCGCCCTTATCTTCGCTGGTTCCCTGGCAACTCCGGAGGTTGTTCCGGCCATCCGTCTAATCTAAAGTCAAAGCAATGGGGAGATTGAACGGCAACAGATTTCTGGAGGAGTTATGAGGAAGCGGACAGTTCTACCCTGCATGTTGCTACTGGCCTGCTTTTACACAAGTACGATGGCGGCGCAGTCCACTGCGCCCATACCCGCCGGCACCGCTCTGATGGTGAAGCTGGAAACTACGCTCGCCACCTTCAGCAATAAGCCAGGTGATCCTTTTCAGGCCCGATTGACGCAGCCGGTTGTGCTGAATGGCAGAACGGTGATTCCTGCGGGAGCGACGGTGGAAGGCCGTGTCACCAAAGTGGCCGAACCACGGCGCATTGCAGGTAAGCCTACGATCGGGATTTTGCCCGAAGCCCTGGTTTTGCCGACCGGCGAACGATTGTTCCTGGACGCCACGCTGGTCGATACCAACATCGGTGACGGCACGGACGTAAACAACGAAGGCGAGTTCAAAGGATCCGGCCATGACCGCCGCGACGAAATCGAAACTGGGGGTGGAACGGCTGGAGGCATGCTGATCGGCGGCCTCGTCGGCGGCCCTCCGGGAATCCTGATCGGCGGAGTGGTGGGCGCTGGATCCACCGGCGTGCACTGGCTCAGCAAGCATCGCTCGGCAACGCTGCCTGCTGGCACCGAACTGACGTTGGAGCTGAATCGCCCGCTGGCGATGACCACCTCCGTGGCCAACGCAGGGCAATAAGAAACTATCATTGATGTATTGACGCCGGAGACTCGCGCCTCCGGCGTTGCGCTTTCACACGGAAACAAGAGAGTCCGACGGCTACATTCCCGCGGCCAATTCCCATTCGCTCAGCAGTTGCAGCTCGATCCAGCCTTCGACTGGCAAAGCGTCTACGGGCAAACGATTATGCCAAAGGCTAAAGCGCAACTTTAGTCGGCTGGTCGGGGCTATCGGTGCTGCAGTTGAGGTAACTGCCCCGGTATGGCTGCCGGAGACGGGCTTCACGAGCAGCGAACTCAAGGGCAAGCGGAACTCGAAATTTCGGAGTAGGGCGACCTTGGAGCTCTCCTCACCCTTTGGCGAAGAAGCAGAGGACGAGGGTTCGAGCCCCTCAACTTTCCAGTCTGTGAGCTTGCGTTCTTGCACCTTCGCATCCAGGCGGAGACTGCGCCGTGGCCGAGTCTCTCCGTTTGCCCACGATTCCAGGTTCACCACCAGCTCGAAATCCATATCCGGGACTGGACCGGCAAAATCTAGCCGACCGTAGACGAACGTGCTATCGATTCCCGCATAAACGGAATCGAGCAGGAATTGTTTCCCGTGCATGGCGCCGGCGCGCTGATCGGCGGTGAAGATAGCTGCGCCCATCCACTCGAAGTAGCGAATCTTGTCACCGGACACGCGGGGATGGATGTAGGCAGTTTGCGGTGTGAAGGCCGGACGCACCTCGCCGGCCGTAATGGGCTGCGCCAGATAATCCGGAGGCGCCGCTCCCAGCGCCTGATAAATATTCGACAGATGTTTGCGGTAAAGCTCGTCGAAATCGCGATCGTTCGCCGAATGGTGCTCGGGGCCGTACCACCAATTCCAATCGCTGCCTTCCGCGATCAGGATTTCTTCAAAGGCCAGTTTTCTTTGCGCCTTGCTGGCATGCGCTGCATGCTGCGCATAGAATTCGCGGGCGTGTTGCAGGTAGTCCCACGCGCGATTGTCCTCCGGAGCGCCAATCCAGACATTGAAGTTTGCGTTGATCCACGAGCCGGGCAACAGAGACTTTAAGGGCGCGATGTTGTGATGTCGGGTGATTGCTTCGGAAACAGTTACTGCTTCGAGGCCTGCTTCGCGCTGCAAAGCGTCATAAAATCGGCGCAGAAATTCGCGCCCTGACTTCGGGTAATACTCCCAGGCATTCTCTCCGTCGAGAATCACCGACACCACGGCGTCGCGACCTTGGGACAGCACCGGCTGAGCGGCCTCTTTGATGTTGCGCAGAAGATGTCCGGCAGCCTCTGCCGGATTCATTCCCGAATAGACAAAGCCGATCAGATCGGAAATGGTGTGATCCCGGAACACCATGTACATCGAGGTCTGGCCGTTCTCGTAGCGGTGGATGTTATAGAGCCGATCCGCCAAATGTGCGGGCAAACGGCCGTTTCCGTCACGCTGAAAGAACACTCCCGTGCTGCGCCCGAGCACGCCTTCGTCGGTCGCCATCCATTTGATCCCGAGAGTGTGCGCAATCGCGAGCGTCTCCTCAGAAACGCCGCCTTCTGACGGCCACACGCCCTGCGGGCGCACACCAAACACCTCCTGGTGAAGATCAAGCGCGCGCGCTAATTGCTCGCGTGCATCTTCGGGATGACGAAAGCGGTTCTGGGGCAATGGCAATCCGGGCGAAGAGACCGCTCCGGCGTTGGTGTCGCAAACCAGCGGAAGGATGGGATGATAGAAAGGCGTCGCCGAAATCTCGATGGATTTTTTCTTAGCTGCGGCAGCATACGCCGGCAGAACTTTGCCCAGCAGTTCTCGCTCACGGGCAATCACAAAATTCTGATCTTCAAGCGAGTAGTTGCGCTCCTTCTTGATCAGCGCAGCCACATCTTTTCCCTCGAGAAAAAATTCATCGAACCAAGCAATCTGCGAAAGCACCTGGAGATCCGTGAAGTCCTGCGGCTGGAAATATCTTTCGGCCTTCTCCGGCGAGAATCCATGCTCCCGGAACCGCTCCCAAAGTTCCCGGTAGCGCGGATATCGCCCAATCACGTTCGCCGGGTTGGCCTGAAAGAGATACTGCAGGGCAAAGAGGCGTTCTTTCAGCGTAAAGTCCCGGGCAGGCTTGGCCGCTACGCTCAGAAATGGATCCTGTGCTGTGCCCGCCACGTAATCCTGAATTTGCGTGATCAGCGACGGCACCAGATTGAAGTTCTGGTGAACATTGGGAAACTCGTCCAGCAGTTTCACCATGCCGTAATAATCCTTGAGCGCGTGGAGTCGAACCCAGGGTAAACGATATTCGCCGGTCACCAGATCCTTGTAGAACGGCTGGTGCTGATGCCAGAGAAGAATCAGACGCAGGGCGGGCATGGCTGGAAAGGTCAGTCTAGCACGGCGATTCCGGCGCGACAGTACACGAAAGAAGGCGGCGTATGGTGCGCCGGAAAATTCCGGATCATCCTTTCAGAAGTTCGCCGCATCCCAGTCTCGCTGTATCGCCGAGTGAATCTTCCGGTACACTAAGAACGCTGAAAATGCCTGAAACTCCCATCGCCGCCGTTTCTGACTCTCCGACGCTGCTCTCCGATCAGGACCTTTACCTGTTTAACGAGGGTAGCAATTACCGTCTGTACGAAACCGTCGGGGCCCATCTGATTACGCGCGATGGACAAGCCGGCGTGATATTCAGCGTCTGGGCTCCGAATGCAAACCTGGTCTCGGTGATCGGGAACTTTAACTCCTGGGGCGCACGGAGCAACCTGCTCCACTCTAAGGGCGACTCGGGCATTTGGGAAGGGTTCGTCCCGGGCGTGACCAAAGGTGCACTCTATAAATTTCACATTGAGTCGCGGCGCCACGGCTACCAGATTGACAAGGCCGATCCCATGGGTCTGTGGCATGAGAAGCCTCCGCGCACCGCCTCGGTGGTGTGGGACCTCGACTACCAGTGGAGCGACCGCGAGTGGATGGAGAAACGCGCCGCGCGCAATTCCCTGCGTGCTCCTATCTCAGTCTACGAAGTGCATCTTGGCTCCTGGATGCGGGTTCCCGAAGAGCATAATCGCCCGCTGACCTATCGCGAGACTGCGCCGCGGTTGGCAGAGTATGTGGGCCGCATGGGCTTCACGCACGTAGAGTTCATGCCGGTGATGGAGCATCCCTTCTATGGTTCCTGGGGATATCAGACCACTGGTTATTTTGCTCCGACTTCGCGTTATGGCACGCCGCAGGATTTCATGTACCTGGTGGATTATCTGCATCAGCACGGCATCGCGGTAATCCTGGACTGGGTCCCTTCGCACTTCCCTTCCGATGCTCACGGTCTCGCGTATTTTGACGGCACACATCTCTACGAGCATGCCGATTCACGCCAAGGTTTCCATCCCGATTGGAAGACGCACATTTTCAATTACGGACGCACGGAAGTTCGCAGTTTTCTGATGTCGAGTGCGATGTTCTGGCTGGACAAATATCACATCGACGGCCTGCGCGTGGATGCAGTTGCTTCCATGCTCTACCTCGATTATTCGCGAAATGCCGGGGAATGGATTCCCAACAAATATGGTGGACGCGAGAACCTGGAGGCTATCGACTTCCTCCGCCGCTTCAATCAGGAAGTCTACAAAGAGCATCCAGAAGTCCAGACGATTGCGGAAGAGTCGACGTCCTGGCCCATGGTTTCGCGGCCGGTGTATCTTGGCGGTCTCGGCTTCGGCATGAAATGGGACATGGGCTGGATGCACGACACGCTGGAGTACTTCAAACAGGATCCCATTCACCGAAAATATCACCACAGCAAGCTGACCTTCCGCATGTTGTATTCGTTCCAGGAAAATTTCGTGCTGCCGCTATCGCATGACGAGGTCGTACACGGCAAAGGATCGTTGATCGGCAAGATGCCCGGCGACGAAAAGCAGCGCTTCGCCAATCTCCGGCTGCTTTATGCCTACATGTATGCTCAGCCGGGCAAGAAACTGATGTTTATGGGCGACGAGTTCGGCCAGGTTCGCGAGTGGACGCACGACAGCAGCCTGGAGTGGCACGTGTTGCAATATCCCGTTCACAGCGGCCTGCAGGAGTGGGTGGGACAGTTAAACCGGCTGTACCGTGCCGAGACTGCTCTGCACACGCTCGATACCAACGCCGCCGGTTTCGAGTGGGTGGACTGTAACGACAATCTGACCAGCACGATTTCACTGCTGCGCAAGAGCGAGTCTGCGAAAGATACGGTGCTCGTCGTTTGTAACTTCACGCCGATCCCGCGCGTTGGCTACCGCATCGGCGTGCCCGTGGGCGGTTACTGGCGCGAACTGCTGAATAGTGATGCTGGGGAATACGGGGGCACGGGCGTCGGGAACCTCGGCGGTGTTCATGCGGAGGAAGAAGCGGCGCACGGGCGTCCTTACTCGCTGAAACTCACGTTGCCGCCGCTGGGGGCGCTGTTTCTGAAGGCGGGATAGCTAAGTCTGTCTGCAAGTCGCGCTTCCGATCTCCCATGCTAGACTGCGATCAGACGCGTCTCCCATGCGGATTCTCACCCGCTACATACTCCGTGAAGTTACCTCGCACGCCCTGATCGGCGCGGCCATCTTCACTTTTGTGCTATTCACGCGCGATCTGGGGCGCATTCTAGAACTTGTGGTCCGGGCCAGTGCCCCGCTGCCCAGCGTGGCTGAGATTTTCTTTTATACAGTCCCTCTCGCCCTCACCTACACCATCCCCATGAGCGTGCTGGTGGGAATCCTCATCGGTCTGAGTCGACTCGCGGCCGATAGCGAAATTACCGCCATGCGCGCCAGTGGAATGGGTGTGTGGAACTTTGGCCGGGTGCTGGCGATTTTCGTCGTAGGGGCATGGCTTCTGGCACTGGGCAATGGACTTTATCTAGCGCCGTGGTCGTTGGCTTCGCTAGGACATCTCGAAGATCAGCTAAAGGGCTCGCAGGTTTCCTATGAAGTACAGCCTCGAGTTTTCTATGAAGGATTTCCGAAGTATGTGCTTTACGTGCAGGACGTACACAGCGCACAAGGAGGCGCGGTTTGGAAGGGCGTATTTCTTGCCGATATCACCGATCCCGCAAATCCGACTATCACGTTGGCTCGTGAAGGCGTCCTCGTCCCCGAGGGCCAGGATCGCCTTCACCTGCATTTAATCGATGGGTCCACTCACGAAACGGATCCCAAGCTGGCGGACCGCTATCAGATTTCCACTTTTCAGCAAACAGATATTCCTATCGAGCTTCCGGCGGCGGAGAACAAGGCCGATGAGCAGGTTCCCGTCGGGCTAATCAGCACGGGCATGCTGCGCGATTATGCCCGCCGCGTCGATCCCATATCGGCGCGCTGGTACCTCATCGAATTTCATCGCCGCTTTGCGTTGCCAACCGCCTGCCTGGTGCTGGCGATGGTTGGAATTCCCCTGGGCCTTTCGTCGAAGAAGAGCGGCAAGTCCGGGGGATTCGTCCTCACGATTGTGCTGGTTTTCGTTTATTACTTTGTTTCGCTGATCGGGGTGTCGCTGGCGCGGCAAGGCAAGGTCGGGCCCATGTTCGGAGCATGGCTGGCGAATCTTGCGTTCTTTGTGGCTGGCGCTATTCTCCTGTGGCAGGCCGAACGCCGTCCCATTGCGCTTTCGGCCTTCCGTCTGGCGGGAAAACGGGCTGCGCCCCACACCAATGGCCACGTGCCCGCATTCCGCCTGGGACGCAGAGACAGCGCCAACGCCTTCGAGCGTGCCTCTACCCGCCGCCGCGTCTTCAGCGCCAGCTTCCCTACGCTGCTCGATGACTACGTGCTGCGCGATTTCTTTGTCTACCTGGGGATGATTCTCTCCACATTCCTGGTTCTGCTTCTGGTATTCACCCTGTTCGAGTTGCTGGGCGATATTCTGCGCAACCAGACGCCGGCCATCGTGGTCGCGGAATATTTGCTCAACGTCGCTCCCTACCTGCTGTATAGCGTAGCTCCATTGATCATGCTGCTGGCGGTACTCATCACGTTTGGCTTGATGAATCGTTCCAACGAGATCACCGCGATCAAGGCCACGGGGACCAGCATCTATCGCATCGTCACGCCCGTGCTGGCCGCGGCCGCCGTGCTGGCAGCAGGATTATTTTTCGCTGACCAGTTCTACCTGCCTCACACCAACAAGCGCCAGGAAGCACTGCACAACCAGATCAAGGGCAAGCCCGCGCAAACCTACTTGCGTCCTGACCGCAAGTGGATTTTCGGACAGCACAACGACATCTACTACTACCAGTTCTTCGATCCCGATCGCGATCAGTTTGCCAACGTCACGATTTATCAAATTGATCCTGCCAGCTTCGCCATCACGCAGCGCATCCACGCCGATCGCGCGCACTGGGCCGACGATCTGGACCGCTGGATCTTCGAACGAGGCTGGGAGCGCTCGTTGCATGGGCCGGCTATTGCGGGCTTCCAGACCTTCGAGGTTTCCACCTTCCCGGAACTCAGCGAGGCGCCGTCTTACTTCAAGAAGGAGGTGAAGCAGTATTCGGAGATGAACTATGAGGAGCTGCGCCGTTATATCCGCGACCTGCAGCAAAGCGGCTTCGACGTAGTGCGGCTCCGGGTGCAGCTCAACAAGAAACTTTCGTTCCCGCTGATTACTCTGATTATGGCTGTGCTCGCCGTGCCGTTTTCGTTGTCGGCAGCCAAGAAAGGCGCGATCACCAGCGTAGCGGTTGCCGTGGGAATCGCCGTGGTCTACACGGTAGTGTCGCGGTTATTTGAGGCTATGGGAGATCTCAGCCAGCTTCCACCGGCTCTGGCGGCCTGGTCTCCAGATCTGATCTTCGCCTTGGTCGGCGCTTATTTGATTCTGAAAATTCCCACGTAGCGTTGCGGCCTGCCAGCCAACTACTTCACAGCAACTCCCCAGGGAAAGCTGTCGTTGATCTGAACTGGCGGTTGCGGCGTCAAGGCGCCGGTCGCGGGAGTGATGGCATATTCCGAAAGATTGGCAGAGTTAAGGTTGGTCACAAACAACCAACTATCGTCGCTGCGAATCGCCATCGAAGTTGGATATGAATTGGTGGCAACCGGTGTCGGATTCAGCACGGTCAAACTCCCAGTAGTGGTACTGACCCGAAAGGACGAAATTGCGTTCTGCCCCCTATCTATCACATACAAGAAACCGGCATAGGCATCCATCATCAAGGGCCCGGGGCTGTTGCCTGCAGCAAACGGCGAGCCACTGACCGGGAGCAGGCTGTAGTCCGCGTTTGGGCAAGTCGGCAACAAAACGGCGTTGCAAATCGTGAAGGCGCTGACGGTATTGTCGGGCTGCGAGTTCGATACGTAAACGAACCGGTTACAGGGATCGACAGTCACTCCGGAAGGCACCGAACCCGTAGCACTTTCCGAAACAGCGGTTAGAGCTCCCGCGGATGAAACGGAATAGTTCAGAACTGCGTAGTTCGTGGAATCGGTAACGTAAAGATGTTCGGTAGTTGGAGGCACGTTCCCCGAGCAAACCGCATACGCGGAAGGGTAGACAGTTGGGCTTACCGCCAGTGCGGAAGGGCTCGGTATGGCATTGCGAGTGGCACCGCCCGGCAACTCCGTAACAGCAAACGGCGAACCTGATACTTCCGTCAAACCTCCATCGCTCCCAATCGCGAGCACCGATACAGCCGCCGGAGAGGAATCTGCGACAAAAAGAAATTTTCCAGCCGAGTCAATCACCATCGCAACTGGCGTAACCCCACCCTTCAAAGTTGTCGTCGTTCCCGATCTCAACTTGCCGTCAGACGCGACCGGGAACACTTCAATTCCAGTGGCGCTGTCATTCACGATGGAACTTTGGGTGACCATCACATAAGCATACGTACCGGTAGGGTTAAGAACCACGGTCGTGGGTTGTCCGTTGGTGGGTGGGCCGTTCGCATTGTTGATCTGCGCCACATTTCCATTCACCAGATCGAGGCTAAACGTTTCCATGTTGGCGTTGCCCTGCGTGGAGACCACTACCAGCCCATTGTTCGAAGACGAGTACTTCGTGCTGCATGCGACCAGAACCCCGATCGAAATCAGGACCGCAACTCCCAGTATCCAGGTGAACCTTGTCCGCATTCTTCGCTTTATCTCCTGTGAACGTGCTGATGCATTCCCCGGCAGTCGCGCACCGGGCATGAACACTTTATGAAGGCGTGAATTGCCATCCATTTATGTATCAGGAATGGGCGGGAAGAGCAAACGCCACCAGGCAGGTTGGAACCGCAGAAACGGCTGCGAGTTGCCTGGGCGCTGCGGTCAGTGATCAGGGTCCAGTTGACTTCTTAACTCTGCCGGTCACTGATCGCTAGCCACTGCTCATTTTCTTAGGCTTCTTGTTCTTCCGGAACCGCTTCCGGGAGCTGTGCAGCTTTGGGCGTGGCTCGCAGCGGAAGGTGTATTTCAATCAAGAGCCCGCCCTCCGGCCGGTTAAAGGCCGCAACGCGTCCACCGTGGAACCGTACTGCTCTTTCGGTGATCGCCAGACCCAAGCCAACTCCTCCTGTCTGCCGGCCCCGATCGTCATCAAGTCGGTAGAACGGCTGAAACAACTTCTCCAGTGCGTCGGGTGGCACTCCCGATCCACAATCTGTAACACTCACCACCGCCTCGGAGCGGTCTGAAGTCTCTTTCCTCTCCAGGTGTATCTCAACCGTGGTGCCTTCGCGGGTGTAACGGATGGCATTGCGAACCACGTTCTCGATTGCGCTGTGTAAAAGGGAAGCCTCTCCGCACACACCCCAGTCGCCGGCCGGAATATCGCTGCGCACGTGGCAATGGCGCGCCTGCGCTTCGAATTCGGCATCTTCCGCCACATTCAGCACGACTTCATCGAGCATCACAGGCGTGGACGGCACTCCGCGCTCGCCATCCTCCAGCCGCGCCAAGGTCAACAGGCGGCCAATAAGCTCGTTCAGACGACTGGCTTCGAGTTCAATACGCTCAAGCATGCTTGCAGTCTCGGGCCCGGAGCGCTGCCGCGCCAAACCAAGGGCTACGTTCAATCGCGCCAGTGGAGAACGCAACTCATGTGAAATGTCATTCAGCAGGCGCGACTGCGCTTTGACTAGCGTCTCCAACCGGCTGGCCATGGTATCGAAATCGCGCACCAAACCTGCAATCTCATCGCGGCGTCTGCTCTGGGGATTGCCAGCGCGCGCCGTCAGATCACCGGCGGCAAGTTGCTGAGTAGCGGCTCGCAGGCGCGTCACCGGCTTGGTCATATACCAGGCGAGAAAATAGCAGACTAATCCTGAGGAGGTGACAGCAATAATCAAACCCGGCATGGGGATGCCCCACGGTCCGAAGAATACACGGGGGCCTGGAGGCAGCTCCATAGCGATGGTATAGAGATGTTGTCCGTCACTGGAAGCTTTCGACTCGGTCAGAATTTGCGGGCGCGGAAAAACCATCCCCGGCCGGGGCGGCGACGGCCTGCCCGCAGCCACATGTTCTGCCCAGCCCTGGCTAGAGCGCCCCGATATCTCCTTTCCCTGTTCATCGAAGACGTAAGCCCTCACGTGGTGCGTGCGCTGCAGGTTTTCCAGGTAGTCATGCGCCTCCGACGCCCCGCCGTGCTCGTAAGCAACAATCGCATCCGTGAGAGCAGTAGTACGCAGCGCATCCCAGGTGGAATTACGCTGCGGACGAAAAGCCAGCATTACCAGGACTGCAAGCACCAGAAACAATGCCTGCGCCACCCAGAAGGAAAGAAAAATCTTGAGGAATAGACTCTTCATGACGTGACCTTCGTCTTTTCCGCTACCTTCTCGCGCGGTCGGGCAAAGATGTAACCCACGCCTCGAATCGTCTTGATGTGCTCGTCGTTATCGGTATCGCCAAGCTTCTTGCGCACTTTGCTGACGTGCATGTCGATGCTGCGATCGAAGGGCGAGAACTTACGGCTGAGCACTGCATTCACCAGGCGCTCGCGCGGAACCACGCGTCCCGCCTCGCGAAGCAGCACTTCTAACAAGTTGAATTCTACTGAAGTCAGATCAACGGGCTGGCCGTCGCGGCGTACGCTGCGCGTGGCTGGATCCAGTTCGATCTCACCGACCCGCACGATTTCGGGGGCAGCGGGAGACGCTTTGTCGCTGCGAGTGCGGCGCAGGATGGCCCGAATCCGCGCCACCAGTTCACGTGGATTGAAAGGTTTCGGAAGATAATCGTCGGCGCCGATCTCGAGGCCGACGATGCGATCCACATCCTCTCCGCGCGCCGTGAGCAATAAAACCGGAAGACGGGAGGTCGCGCGGATGCGGCGCAGAACTTCAAATCCATTGATGCCGGGCAGCATTACATCCAGCACAACCAGCAAATAGCCACCACTGGTAGTCCGCTGCAGGCCACTCTCGCCATCGTGCGCGGTCTCCACGATAAAACCTTCGGCCTGTAGATATTCGCTTACCAGCGTGCAGAGTTCGACATCGTCGTCGATGACCAGAATTCGTTCCATATTTCTGGTTTTCATTGTGCACCAACCAACCGGTTGTTCGCGGTAAAGAATTGTCAAAACCCCTGGGCCATTGCTGTTGACAAAACTTTACCCGGTTTGACCGAGTCTTTACTACTTTCCCGGTCAATTCGTGTTCCTATGAGTGTACGCAAAAGTGCCGCGTTCCTGAAAGAAGCGTTCGCGGGAAGCGGTTTTGAAGGAAGGAAGTTTATGAAATCGATTCGTTTCCGTTTTCTGGTTGCGGCTCTGGCGGTTTTGTTGGGCAGCGCGATTGCCAAATCGCAAACTGCGGATGCTCCTCCCCCTCCGCCCATGCACGGTTTCGGCATGGATGGACACATGATGGGCTTCTTCGCCAAGTATCTGGATGTCACTGACGACCAGAAGGCGCAGATGAAGGCCGTTCTGCAAAAGGAACGTCCCACCTTGCAGCCGCTGTTGCAGCAACTTCACCAGATGGAGCAACAACTGAAGCCCTACGAGGAAGGCACCTATGACGCAGCCAAGGTGCAAGCTGCAGTGGCACAGCAATCGCAGACGCTCGTGCAACTGAAGGTCGAGGAAACTCGCATTCACAACGAGCTATTCCAGTTGCTCACGCCCGATCAGCAGAGCAAGTTGAAGGAATTCGAGGCCAACCGCGAAGTGCGTATTCAGGAGCGTATGCAGAACGCCCCACCTGCTTCTTCGGAAGAGTAAGCTTGGGCTTCGCGAGTTGAGTTCCATGAGATGTTTATCTGGGGACGGTTCAGTCGCTGCGCGAGGTTAGGATCTTCCTAGCCTCGCGCTCCCTCAAGCGCACTCGAAGGAACGATTTATGGACTTGGAACAAGTTTTCATTTTCGACGTAGGATGGTTCTTCTTCGTCGCCTGGGGGTTAGTTCTTGCGGCCGTCAGCGTAATCGCCTTCGGCCGGGACATTCTCCCGGCGCTTCCCCGACTTGCCCGCGGATCCGATCAGCGCTAGAGCCCGCCACTGACTGAGTCGTATCCGGAGTCGTCGTCACCCGTTTCACTTCTACGTACGACCTCGGCTAAAGCTGCGTCCCAGCCTGCTAGAATTTCATCTACATCAAGCACATGATTCCTCAGAGCATGCGTCCTCTGCTGCCCTACCTCAAGCGCTATCGCTGGGGCTTCGTTGTTGGCGCGCTTTGTATCCTTTTCAGCAACGGAGCGCAGGCGGGACTCCCCAGAGTGATTGGCAACGCTGCCCAGAGTCTGGAGAGTGGCGTAACCCGGCACAAGCTTTTGATTTTCACTCTGCAAGTGCTGGCGTTGGCGGTGGTGCGAGGCATCTTCCTGTTTCTCACGCGCTGGATTGTGATCGGCATCTCTCGCGATATTGAGTTCGATTTGCGCAACGATCTCTTTGCCCACCTGGAAACGCTTTCTTATTCCTACTACCAGCGCATGCGCACCGGAGACATCATGGCGCGAGTAACGAATGACTTGAATGCGGTGCGCATGCTGATGGGCCCAGCGATCATGTACTCGGCGAATACCATGGTCTTCACGGCCGCGGCCCTGTGGTTCATGGTGCACAATAGTCCAAAGCTGACGATGTATGCGGTTCTTCCGCTGCCAATCGTCAGCGTCACCATTCAATATTTCGGACGGCGCATTCACGAACGCTTCGAAAGAATCCAGGCGATGTTCTCCGACATCTCAGCGCGCGCCCAGGAAAACTTTTCCGGAGCGCGGGTGATTCGCGCCTACGTCCAGGAGGAAGCGGAAATTGCATCCTTTGAAAGCGCCAACCAGGAGTATGTTGCGCGCAGCCTGAAACTGGTGCGGCTGATGGGCATGCTCTGGCCCACGCTGGAACTCATGCTTGGACTGGCGCTGGTGCTGGTGTTGTGGATCGGCGGCCGGGAAGTGCTGGCGGGGCGCATGCAGATCGGGGCGTTCACCGCGTTCAACATCTACATGATGCAACTCACATTCCCTATCATCGCCTTGGGATGGGTCGTCAACATTTTTCAGCGGGGCACAGCATCATTGGTCAGGCTAAACGAAATTTTGCAGGAACAGCCGGAGATCGAAGATGAGACTGACGCGAAAGACCGGCAGGTGGATGGAGAAATCGAATTTCGCGGCCTGAATTTTGCGTATGACGGCAAGCCGGTGCTGCATGACTTGAACCTGCGAATTCCGGCAGGCAGCAGCATCGCGATCGTGGGTCCGACGGGCTCGGGAAAAAGCACCCTGGTCAATCTGATTCCGCGGGTTTACGACGCGGCGCCGGGGATGGTCCTGATCGATGGCCGGCCGACCCGCGACTTTTCTCTGGCATCGCTAAGGAAGAACATCGGCTTTGTGCCGCAGGAAACATTTTTGTTCAGCGATCGCATCCGGGAGAATATCGCGCTGGGCGTAGAGTCCGCCACGGACCAGGAAATTCACGACGCCGCCGATGCCGCGAACATTGCCGTCGATATTGAGGGCTTTCCCGAGCGCTATCAAACCATGGTCGGCGAACGGGGCATCACGCTCTCCGGAGGACAGAAGCAGCGTACCGCAATCGCCCGCGCTTTGATCCGCAATCCGCGCATCCTGATTCTCGATGACGCGCTTTCCAGCGTGGACACTCACACAGAGGACAAGATTCTCAATCACCTGCGCGAAGTGATGCTCGGCCGGACAACTATCTTCATCTCCCACCGCGTTTCCACCGTTCGCAATGCCGATCGAATCGCCGTGCTGCACGGCGGTCAAATCGTGGAGTTAGGGACGCATGATGAATTGCTCGCCTTGAACGGCTACTACAGCGACCTGTATAACAAGCAATTGCTGGAAGAAGAACTGGCCGCAGTCTAGCGCTGGCTGGAACGCATCCTAACGACGAATTAACTATTTTTCCATGCAGCGAGTTGACGCACCCGAGATTCTCGATTCTGACGTCTGCTCGCCTGGCGACGCCCAAGCCGTTCTAGAAGTGATCGGGCGCGTCAATCGATGGTTCGGCGGGATCGCCACCACACAGAAAATGGTGGAACGAGTGGCGCGAGTGACCGGGACGAATCGCTTCTCTCTGCTCGAAGTCGCCGCCGGCCTGGGCGGAGTTCCTGATACTGCGCAACGGAGTTTGGCACGACGTGGAATCACGCTGGATGCAACTCTGCTGGACATTGCGCCCTCTCATCTACCCAGCGGAAACCCTGCTGACCTCACAGCACGAAATCGAGGGGTTGTGGCCGACGCGCTCGCGCTCCCGTTTTGTAATGATGCATTCGACCTTGTCAGTTGCAACCTCTTCGCGCACCATCTTGATCCACTGCGATTGGGGCGGTTCGCGCGCGAAGGTCTTCGGGTGAGCCGCCGCGCTCTGCTGATCAATGATCTCGTACGTCATCCGCTGCACCTCGCATTGGCCTATGTTGGTTATCCGTTGATGCGCAACCGTGTAGCGTGGCTGGATGGGCTCACTTCGGTGCGCCGCGCCTATATCCCGGAGGAAATTCGAAACATACTCGCGCTTGCTTTTTCCTCGGAGACTTCTCGGCGCGTGGAGATTTCTCGTCAATACCTTTTTCGCATGGGAGTAATTGTCTGGAAAAATCCAGCCGAAGACGAACGATTTGCCTAGCGAACGACCAGCACTTCGCGCACATTGTCACGGGCGAGAAAGAATTTAATGGATGCGAAGTCGCGGAAGAGGTTTTCGATATGGCGATTGTTAAACACGCGCTGTAATTGGAAGCCATCCGATATTGCAGTGTGGACCGCGCCCGTGGGACCGCGGCGAGCTTCGCGGCGCATCACAATTTTCTGCATCTCCAGAATGTCGGCACCGACGATATGGAAGCGATGGCATGGCGAGTCTGGACCAGCGTCGCGCGTGTGGAAGAAGGCAAGCAGCATGCCGCCGGGCTTCAGTACCGACCAGAGCCGTCCTACCACCGGCTTCACCAGGCTCTCATCAAGATAGTCCGGCAGATTCCAGCAGAGCACAAAGTCGAAGTGAGCCGCAGGATAAACCAGGTTGTCGGCAAGGAATTTTCGGCTGTCAAGAATGACATTTCCCTGCTCGTCTTTGGTAAGGAGCTCAGGATCGGTGGAGGCAGTGAGCAGGTCCTCACTGTAGATTCTGTGGCCGTGTTCGGTGAAGTGGCGGATATTGGCGGGGGAAGTCGAGCCTAGGTCGAGCACGCAGAGGTCTTCGGCAGCTTCCCAGGAGCGAGTCAGTTCGCCCAAGCCGCTGGAGCGGCGAGTGAGCTTTTGCGAGCCCTGCGCCGGGATAGCTTCCGGTCCGGATGAACCCCGAAAAAGTTTCATGAAAGTCTGCGTGACCGACGACACTCTAACTTCCTAATTCTTGATTCATGATAACTAATCTCAAGCAATGCAATCGCAGTGCGAACTATTTCGCATCCGTACGGTGAATATCGACTTTGCCCTTGAGGAACGCGCCTTCTTCGATCGAAATACGCTGCGCCGTAATGTCTCCGGTGACCGTGGCCGACTTCCGCAGGTCCACGCGGTCACTGGCTTGAATATTACCTTCCAGCTTTCCCTGCACCACGATGGCTTTGGCGTCGACGCTGGCCTTGACCTGGCCGTTTGGGCCCACGGTGAGGCTGTTGCCCTTCAGGGCGATGCTGCCTTCGACCTGGCCGTCCAGATAGAGATCTTCGCTCCCCGAAAGTTCACCCTTAATAACGACCGACTTGCCGATTTGCGCCAAACCGCTGGCGGGTGTGCTCATTGGACGCGCTCCTGATGCAACGGGATCAGTGCCGGTTTACTCCGGAATCTAGGTTTTACTGAGCAATGCCGGAAAACCACTCACTGAAACGACTATACGCAAGGCACGGAGGGCGCGGCAAGCCTTGTCCGCCCTGAAATACTCAAGTCCCTGTAGAGATTGCTTGCAGCTCTAATTGTTACACTGGAAGCTGCAGGTTGCTTAGTGACGGATATGAGACGTCAGGCGGAACCAACTCGGTCGATTATGATCGCTATCTTGCTGATCGGCTGGTTGGCCGGGATGTCTTTCGCTGCTGGGACGCCACCGGCGGATGCGCTGGATGCGGCTTCCTGTAGCTCACTCGTTCGGGCGGCGGTGGCTAATGAAGTGGCGGCCGCTAAAGATGACACGACCAAGCACATGTTCCGATCGCGCAAGCAGACTCCGCAGGGTTCTCAGACGCGGCTTTATGCGGAGACCCAGCAGGCGATGGTCGGAATGACGGTTGCCTACAACGACAAGCCGCTCACGCCGGAGCAGAAAAGAGACGAGGAAACCCGTCTCAGGGAGATGGCGAACAATCCCGATCTGCTAAGGCACAAGCATTCGCAGGAACAAGAAAACGCCGAGCATACGCTGCGCATTGTGAAAGCCTTACCCGAGGCTTTCTTGTACGACTACGACGGTGAGGAAGACGGCTCCTCTGGCTTAGGCCAACCCGGCGTGCGGCTGGTGCGGTTGAGATTCCGCCCCAACCCCGGCTACCAGCCTCCTTCTCGCGTGGAGCAGGTTTTGGTGGGGATGAAGGGAGTGGTTGTAATCGATCCGGTCGAACTAAGGATCGCTAAAATCGACGGAACCTTGTTCAAAGAGGTTAGTTTCGGCTGGGGAATCCTGGGGCACCTCGATAGAGGCGGCCACTTTCTGGTGCAACAGTGCGACGCGGGGCACGATTCGTGGGAGATTTCCCGTATGTCGCTGGAGTTCACCGGCAAGATTCTGCTATTCAAAAGCCTTTCCTTTAAATCCGATGAGGTATTTGACGACTTCCAGCGTGTGCCCTCCGACACGACGTTTGCTCAGGGAGTACAGATGGTAGAGGCGGAGGGGGCCAAGTTGGCGCAGAACCGCACCGCCGGGACCGTGGACAACGAGAGTCGATCTCACTAAAGCGATCCGAGCTCACGCGCCTGCGCGAATTGTTTCCTTGCGCACCGTCAGCTTTTCAATGAGGTCTTCCTTGACGCGGTAGCCAGTCCCAGGCTGGTCGCTAATGGCAATCGTTCCTTGCGATGAAACTTGCACTTCCGACTCGATAATGTCTTCTTTCCAGTAACGCTTGGAAGCCGAAACATCTCCGGGTAGGCGAAAATTCTGCAACGTTGACAGAGCGATATTGTGGGCGCGTCCGATGCCTGATTCCAGCATGCCGCCGCACCAGACGGGAATACTCTGCGACTGGCAGATGTCGTGGATTTTCTTTGCTTCCGTAAACCCGCCCACGCGTCCCACTTTGATGTTGATGATACGGCAGGCACCACTCTCTACGGCGACGGCTGCGGCCCGCGCATTGATGATCGACTCATCCAGGCAAATGGCGGTGCGCAATTCTTTCTGCAGGCGTGCGTGATAGAAAATGTCATCGTCCCAGAGCGGCTGTTCGATCATCAGCAAATTGAACTGATCGAAGGTGCGCAAGTGCTCCACCTGATCGAGCGTGTACGCGGAGTTGGCGTCGCAGCTCAAGGTAATATCCGCCCACCGGGAGCGGATTTTCTCCAGTACGTTCACATCCCAGCCAGGTTTAACTTTCACCTTGATCCGCCGGTAACCTGCCGCCAGTTCGATCTGGATTTTCTCGAGTAACTGCTCGACCGAATCCTGAATGCCGATGGAGACGCCACAGGGGATTTCAGTTCGCGTGCCGCCCAGCAGCCTCCACAGAGGTTGATTTTTCTGCTTCGCTTCGGCGTCCCACAAAGCATTTTCGACCGCGGCTTTCGCCATGCGGTGTCCACGAACCCTGGAGAACAGCGCCGCACAGTCGCATGCCGCGTCCAGATTGCGTCCGAGCACCGCGGGGGCAAGATAACGAGTAATTGTTGGCCAGCTGCTCTCGATCCACTCGCTGCTATAAAAAGGATCTTCTCCAGCAACGCACTCCCCCCACCCATTCACGCCCTCACAATGCGCAGTAAGGAGCAGGATGCGGCGGCTGTAGGTACGTCCAAAGCTCGTCTCGAAAAAATGGACAAGCGGCATCTGAATCTCGCGCAGCGTAATGGCGTCAAGCTTCATAATTTAGCCACAAAACGACTTCACCATGAGGCACAGAGTCACTGAGAAAAGCAGATTTTGGATTTTATCGGTTCAGCGTTTTCTCCGTGTCTCGGTGGTGAATTATTCCTGTGACGCGTACGACCACTTCTCATCCCATTTGCCAAGCAGAAACTTTCCGTTGCCTTCTGAGTCGCGTTCATACCCTACCACGGCAAGGTCGTCGTTAAAGGCCAGCAGAAATCGCTCCCGATTGCGCTCCTGCACCTGCTGCGCCCTGCTTTTGGTCTCCGCAGCCGCCTTCCATTCATAAATCTGTGCCGGAACTTCGATGGTTGATTCTTGCTTGCACGCCGGGATCTTGCCCGTCGCCAGCAAGGTTTCGACTCGCCTGGATTTCAGCCACCATTCGGCGATCAGACGATCGCTCGGCAGTCCACCTTGCAGGGGCGACGACGTGATTCCATACTGATTGATGTTGTAGCGGCGCGCGATCGCCCCCAGCTTCTCGATATTCAGATAAGCGTTCTTAATCTCTAGCGGATCGAAGGTCCACTCGATCAACTCAATGCCGCGTGCCAGGGCGTCCTCGCGTTGCAACAACTTAAGCCGGCGACCCAGTCCGCTGTTGCGGTAGTCCTTGCGGACGGCGAGCATGTGGGAGTGCAGATAGATGTGGCCGGAGCGCGTGCCGGGCACCGAAAGCGCGAAGCCCACCATTTCGTTGCCGTCGAAGGCGCCCATCACCTGTCCGCCGACTTTCTCCGCGACGACAAACATGCGCAGTGGAACCAGTTCGGCGTCGGTGAAATTCCACACCTCTTTTTGCAAGGCCACGCACGCTTTCAGTTCATCGAGGCCATAACAGCAACGAATTACCATGGAATCCCGGCTCACGCTTGCCTCTCCTGTCGCTTGGCCTGCTGCCAAAGGGACTCCAGATCATCCATCGACGCACGTTCGAGAGTAGTTCCTTTCTCGTAAAGTTCTGCCTCCATCCATTGAAAGCGGCGTCGAAACTTGCGGTTCATCTTCCGCAGAGCGGATTCAGGATCGAGCGCCAGGTAACGGGCGATGTTGACCAGGACAAAAAAAAGATCGCCGACCTCTTCTTCCATTCGCTCTCGCAAGTCTTGCGGAATGGTCTGCCTTCCTGATCCAGCAATGCCGCGGCCCTCCGGGCGCGGACCGGGAGCGGGAAACTCTTGCAGATGCTCGCGGAGTTCGTCGGTTTCCTCGGCAAGTTTGTCGAACAAAGCTTCGATGTGGGGCCAGTCGAAACCAACCTGCGCGGCGCGCGAACTGAGTTTATGCGCCTCCAGCAATGCGGGCATCGAGGAAGATATTCCAGCCAGGATGGAAGACTGGACGGCGTTGGTCGCCGCTTCCGCTGCTGTCTCCGCACCTTCCGCAAGGCGCTTCTTTCGTTCCTCGACTTTCAGCGCTTCCCAGTTGCGTTTTACGTCGCCGGAAGTATCGGCTTTCGTGTCCCCAAACACGTGAGGATGTCGATTCACAAGCTTGTTGGACAGCCGATCCAGAACGTCATCAATCGAAAACGTTCCCTGCTCCTTGCCCATTTCCGAATAGAAGAGCACTTGCAGCAGCAGGTCTCCCAGTTCGCCGGGGAGCTCGTTCCAGTCGCGATTATCAATCGCTTCGAGAACCTCATAGGTCTCTTCGAGCGTGTAGGGCTTAATGGAATCAAACGTCTGCTCGCGGTCCCAGGGGCAGCCTCCCGGAGCCCGTAGACGTTCCATGATCGCGACTGCGCGCTCGAAGCGTTCGCCAGTGGTGGACATTTGCATCCACTTTAAACGAGCCGCTCACATACGGGCAACGCGCATTCCCAAGCCTTCCGAATGTCGACAAACCACGATTGCCACCGCGGCATCCAACCGTGCGCTGGCAATCAAAATCTTTCAAGGAGCAACCATGCCGAATAATCTTCAGGGCAAGATCATTGCAATACTGGCGACCGATGGATTTGAGCAGTCTGAACTTACGAAACCAAAGAAAGCGCTGGAAGAAGCTGGCGCTCAAACGCAGGTGGTGTCTCCCACGGAGAAAAAAATTAAAGGCTGGGACAAGAAAGATTGGGGCGACCAAGTTTCCGTCGACGTTCAGCTAAAGTCCGCCGACCCTTCGAAATATGACGCCCTGCTGTTACCCGGCGGAGTTATGAATCCCGATCAGTTGCGAATGAATCCGGATGCGGTGCGGTTTGTGAAACATTTTTTCGAACATGCCAAACCGGTGGCGGCGATCTGCCACGGGCCGTGGATGCTGGTGGAGGCAGGTGCCGTTCAGGGACGCACGATTACTTCGTGGCCTTCCTTAAAGACGGATATCCGAAATGCGGGCGGTACATGGGTGGACGAAGAAGTAGTGTTAAGTAACGGCGTTGTCACGAGCCGCAAGCCGGATGACATCCCGGCCTTTAATCGCGAGATGATCGATTTGTTCTCCAAAGGTGCCAACGCCAGCGGAAAAACGGCGCGGGGGGCCGCATAGATATAGATAAAGCCGTCCTCAGAATGGCCGGCCCGGCTGCGACCGAAGCGGACCGGCTGTTTCCTGCACAGTCTTCAACACTTTCGGCACGGCATCACGACTTTTGGCCACAGCCGGTTGCAGCACCAAGGTGACCTGTTCCTTGCAAACGACTCAATGCACACTCTACGGGTCGCAGTGTATGCGTACGCGACCGGTTTTAGTAACCTTGTAAGAAGTTACTGTGGTGCGTCCACCCAAATGGTATTAGCGGCAAATCCGCGGGCGAGCCTGGAAGGCCAGCACTTTCACGTGGTGGTGATTGGCGGCGGCATCAATGGCGTCGCCATTGCGCGGGAGTGTGCCCGGGCGGGAAAGCATACGCTGCTGATTGAGCAAAACGATTTCGCCTCAGGAGTAACCAGCCGTTCCACACGCATCATTCACGGTGGCCTGCGCTATCTGGAGCACGGGGAGTTGAGCCTGGTGCGGGAGTCATTGCGCGAGCGCGAGAGATTGCTGCGGGAAAAATCGCATCTCGTGCATCCCATGCACTTCCTGCTGCTCTTGAACGAAAACAGCCAACGGAGCGCAATGCAAGTGCGCGTCGGGTTGTGGCTCTACCAACGCATGGCGGGAAAAACGTCGAGTTCAGGAACGACTGAAATGGAATTGAAGCGCCTGGAGCGGGCGCTGGACGCGGGGCATCGGTGGTCGTTCTTCGATTACGAAGATGCGCAATGCGAATTCCCTGAAAGGCTGGTCGCGGAATGGCTGCTGGAGGCGGTGGACGCAGGGGCGATAGTCCGCAATCACACAGAGGCGCTGGCGGTTGATGTAGCCCATGGGCGAGTTCACGGAGTGCTGTTGCGCGACCAGATCAGGGGCCGTGACGAACGGGTGGATGCTGGCTGGGTGATCAACTGCAGCGGACCGTGGGCGGACCGGGTGTGCCAGCGGTCTTCCATCCGCATGGCGAAACCCATGGTGGGCGGGGTCCGGGGCTCCCACATCGTATTGCCGCGGTTTTCGGGTCCCCCGAATGCTGCGGTTTATAGCGAAGCGGTGGATGGCCGTCCCTTTTTTGTTTTGCCGTGGAATGATCAAATTCTGGTGGGTACGACGGAAGTTGCCGATAGCGGCGATCCGGGAAAAACAGTACCGTCGCCGGACGAAATCAGCTACCTGGTGCGCTCCGTCGCCCAACTGTTTCCCAAGGCGAAGATCTCGGCACAGAGTGTGAAGCACGCATTTGCTGGAGTCCGGCCGCTGCCATACTCGCCAGATAATCGGCCTTCTGCAGTGACGCGGCAGCACATCTTGCAGGATCATGCAGATGACGGAGCGGCGCGGATGATCTCCGTCATCGGCGGGAAGTTGACGACTGCAGCTTCATTGGCCCGCGAATGTGCACGAACCATCGGATTGCAAGCCGCGGAACCCAATCCAATTGCGCTGGGACCGGGACCTGCGCTTGATCCGTTGTTGGACGATGCGGTGCTGGAGATTGCGCGGATCGGAGCGGTGAGCGAAGAATCAGCGCGGGGCATGCTCGAGTGGCACGGAAAACGCGCCGCAGATATTGCCCGCATGGCGTTGGTGAGTGCGGAACTGCGAGCACCGATTTGTCCTCACACTTCGCACGTGATTGCAGAGGTGGTGGAAGCGTATCGCAGAGAGTTCGCCGTAACGCTGGCAGACGTGCTGTTGCGCCGCGTGCCGGTGGCGCTGGGCCCCTGTTGGTCAGAATCCTGCAGCCGCGAAGCCGCGCTGCGCATCGGCGCTGTTCTCGGCTGGAATGATCTTACGATGGGCGCCAACCTTGAAGCCTTCGAAATGGAGCGCGCCGCTTTTCTGCGTCCAGTTCGACCGGGCACCGCCGCGTTCGAAGCAGCCGCGGACTAATGAGGCGGGCGCCGCCCGACGCTTTCTTAAAAGATCGACATTTCGAGATTCATTTCCGCGCTTCCGTCGACGCGCCAAATGCCCGGGCGAGGCGCTTGGGATGGTCGGAGATTATTCCGTCCACGCCACGGTCAGCCAATCGGCGTATGTCTGTGGTTGAGTTCACCGTCCACACGTATAACTTCTTGCCTGAATCCTTAATCTTCGTGATGACATTCTGCCGAGCCAAGTTCTGCTGAGGGATTACGTACTGGACCGGCAGTTCAGACCAAAGAGCGAACTGGCCGCGGGTTTCACAAATCAGGCCAAGCCAAACGGTTGCGTCCATGCCATGAATGATCTGCAACACCTCGGGAAGAAATGAAGAAACTACGTATCCGCGGGACGGGGGATATGTCCGCAATAATTCCAAGGTGATGGCTTCCAACCCTGGAACTTTCAGTTCGATATCGAGAAAGGCAGAGGATTGGTAGTGTTTCAGAACATCCCGAAGAGTCGGCAGCGCTAACTGGTCAGCCGCAGTCTGAGCGATCTCAAAGCCGTGGATCTCAGGGTCGTGGCAGATCACCGGCTGCCCATCGGCCGAGAGTCGCACGTCGAATTCGAAGCCATCGCATCCCTCAGCCAGCGCACAATCGAAAGAAGCCAGCGTGTTTTCGGGAATGGATTTTTCGCCTCTCGCGCCACGATGACCAAGAAGCAGTGGACGAATCGGCATGACGTCAGATTCTACCGGATGAACACAGGTCCATTAATCCAGGTCAAAATCGCGAATGGGCTTGCCCGTGTCAGGCGATTCCTTGGCTTTTTTTACCGCCTCCTGAAACTTCTTTTCCAGCAGTTCGGAGGCATGTTTCTGCGCCTCGACGGATTGCCGGAAGATAGATTCGCGGCGGGTGTCCTGTTCCTTCATGGCGCGAGCGGCGTCCTCCATATCATTAAACATACGGGGCTTCACCGCTGCGGTATGGGCGATCACGGAACGGGTTTCCGTGTCGATTTTCAACAGCGCGCTGCAGCAGGGGCATGTGACTTCGAAATTTGGAGAACCCTTCGCCATTGTGCGAATCATACCGCAAAAACGGGGCGCCGCGCTCAACGCTGAATTTTAATAGGGAAGATGCGAAACACGCTAAGCAGTTCCCAGCCGAGCAGGAAGATGGAGAGCAAGACGATGAGCACCGCCATCAACTCCCCAAACGTGAGGCCGCGACGATTGGGCTCGAAACGCCGCGCCGCGAGGCTGAGAATATTGATGGTCGCGAAGCCGAACACGACCGCCCAAAGAATGTTGTAGACGTCGTTGCGGCGGCTGGAATGACGTTGAAGGAGCACGAGGGCCGCAAGCAACGGGGCGTGGGCAAGGTTGTACATCGAGACTGCGACCTTGGTCCGCGCCGCGCCTGCGACCACCTTGCTGGTTAGAGGAAGAGCCATAGCACGCCCGACTCCACGCCAGGGACGCCCTCATCCCTGGAACGATGGATTGGATATTACATTTTTTCCCGCCTCCGGTCACGGACCAAGCGTCACCGCCAACAACGGCTCTTTCCCCGTGAGTGAGGAGCGTGGATCCAGCGGTGGCCCGGGTGTCTTGATCAAAAGTTTCGATAAGATGGAGAGATGGCTGAGCGGCGCGTAATTTTCTTCGATGTCGGCAATACCCTGCTTTTTCCGAACCGGGCGAAGATACTGGCCCCGCTCGGGAGCGATCGTCTTCCCACGCTTGAACAATGGCGGGCGCTGGAGCGCAGGACAAAAACTGAATTTGATCAGGAGGTGCAGAGCGGTCGGGTCGATCACGGCTTCTGGTGGATCTTTCACACCTATCTGCTCCAAGACCTGGATGAGAACTGCGACGGACTGGTGCAGGAACTGGTGCAGAACACGCAGAAGTCGGCGAACTGGGATCAGATTCTGCCGGGTACGCGTGCGTCCCTTGATCGAATCGCCGCCCGGTATCGCATCGCTGTGATCTCGAACGCCGACGGCAGAATCGGGAATGTTCTTTCGCGCTGCGGTATTGCAGACTGCTTCGAAAGCATTACAGATTCAGGAATTGTGGGATTCGAGAAGCCGCGTCCAGAGATCTTTGAGGCAGCGCTCAAAGCCATGAAGGCACGCGCTGACGAAAGTTTATATGTAGGCGACGTTTACTCGGTCGACTACGTAGGAGCCCGCAACGCAGGCATGCAGGCCGTGTTGTTCGATGCTTCAGGAGCCTACCGCGAACGGCAGGAGCCCCGCGTGGAATCCGTGGAAGAGCTCGAAGACTGGCTTCAGCGTTAGCGTCGTGCAGTAGAATATTCGCCATCATGTTCGGTTCCACGAGACTGTTGTTATTTCTCGGTGCTGCAGTATTGCTGGCCATCGCGCCGGGGCCGGGAATGCTGTATGTGCTGGCCCGATGTCTGTCGGGAGGAAAACGCGAAGGCGTGCTCTCGGCGCTGGGCACGTTCCTCGGAGGCATGGTCCACGTTTTTGCAGCAGCGCTCGGGGTTTCGGTCATCCTGGCGCGATCGGCCTTGGCATTCTCCGCCGTGAAGTATGTGGGGGCCGCGTATCTGTGTTTTCTCGGAATGAGGATGATCCTCGATGCGCGGAAGGCGGAGGCTTGGTCCCTGGACAATCTTCCGGCAGAGGCCAGTGTGGCCAGTCGAAACCCGCTCTGGCAGGGCGTGGCAACGGAAGTGCTGAATCCCAAGACGGCGCTGTTTTTTCTTTCGTTCATCCCGCAGTTCGTCAATCGCAGCGCCGGACATGTCTTTCTTCAGTTTGTGCTACTGGGCACGGTCTCGGTGGTACTGAATACTTCAGCAGATTTGATCGTCATCTTGCTGGCGGGGCCGTTGGGGAAAAAGATTCGCTCATCTGCAGTCTTCCGGCGCCGGCAGAGAACGGTAACGGGCGCGATTATGATCGGGCTGGGAACGTACCTGGCGACCAGCGAGAGCCGCTAGCACCGAAAAAATCAGGCGGCGTAATTTACCTACAGCTCCACAATCTGATGGTCAAGGCAGTCGGTACGCATGCAGTCGTGGAGATTCTTCAGAAGTTCAGTCCCATGGCGAGCTACGAAGTAGACCGCGGCGACGCCACGCTCCTGCAAAGCACCGTTAGGATAAAGAGCCTCACTCAGGGCTTCGGCGTGCCGGCTGACCACCTCACTGCGCTTCAATTCCGCAGCCATGGCGCGTTCCCGGAGACGATCCAGCTGATAGCGCATCTTTGAGGCGCCTGTCTGGCTGGCGTCGACGAGCGTGGGATCGAGTTTGGCCAGAGCTTCGTGCAAGCTGGAGAAAGACTCTTCCACAGACTTGTTCGCGCGGTCGAAGGCCTCTTGTAAACCTGCTGGTAAAGTACGCGCGGCCAAGGCGAGGCGCAGCGCTTCGGAACCACGGAATGCGTCCTGCGCCGCGATATCGTATTGCCGCAGCCAGCGCTGTACTTTGGCTTCGATGAGAGTCGCGGAAAAACGAGGAACAATCGGCGTGACGCGACCCAAAATTTTCTCGTAGACCGCCCCCGCCTGCGCAAAGTAAGCCGCTTCAGCGGCGCCACCGGCATAAGCAAGCGTAGGCAAAAGATAGTCCTGCACCACCGGCCGCAAAAGGACATTGGGACTAAATCTTTCGGGCCTTTCTGCGATGCGATCCAGAAGACCGGCGGTCGACAGCTTTTCTGCTCCTGCTTCACTCCCAATCACAAATTCTGTGAGGCTACCGCCGGTGCGTCGTTGAATCGGCGTGCGCACACCGCTTTGCAATGTGAACACAGGGACAGATGACGAAGTAACTTTCACTTGCTGGTGATAATCGGCGGCATCAAGAGCTCGTCCGCGAGCCAGCAACGCGTCATCGATTTCAGCCGATTGCTCCACCGCCGCTCGATAGATAGGAGCCGCGACACGGTGCAGTTCAGGGTCGGAAGCGTCGAGAAGAATCACACCCCACGCGGCGAACAGACGCGCATAAAATCGCGCAAAGGCCGTGCCTAAGCTCTCTCCCGGACGATAGGACTCGCGCAGAATCTGCAACGCTTCAGAATCTCCCAACAGCGACGCTGCTTCCTCAACGACTGGGAGGATCTCATCTCCCAAACGTACCTCACTCACCGGAGCGCCCGGGATACTGTGACTGGAGGTCGTCAGCGTCCGCAACAGGTAGTCGGGCCCGGGCATCGAGACGTGATTGACTTCGGCGAGATCGTGATCGTAGGTGGCGAGCCAGAAGACGGGCACGGCCTCAATACCGCCGGCGGCAGCTTCTTCCGCCAGTTTAACCGCGGATAGCGCCTTGTAAATGGAGAACATGGGTCCGCCGAAGAGGCCCACTTGTTGCCCGGTCACAATTGCCGCCGCACCGCTCCGCAGGCGCTCAAGGTTGGCGAAAGTCTGTGGCGAAGCATCCCACGATGCGTTCTGCCGGTTAAGAATCGCGCTGACCCGTTCGCGGCGGGAAGGTTCGTATTGCAGCACGGAAGCCTCCGCATGAAACCATTCGCCAAAGTGCGGAGAGTGCGGATAGAAGGGCCGAACGTTAGGGGAATAGGAGAGGAGGTCGGTGAAAAGTCGCGTAGTGTGCGGGATTTGGGCGAAGGGAAGACACTGCGATTTCACCGGCAACACTCCTGACATCATGCCTTTGTATCGTGTTGGACGGATGAGATCATCGTGGGTCAACAGGGCGCTTCCGCACCCTGTTTCTCAAAGTCATTGTTCAGATGCCCGTAGGTGATCGCGAGATGCAAGATAATGGTACGCATGCCCGGTAAGAAAGGAAATGCGATGACATCGATCGCGACCCCGCTCCAGATCGTGACTCCCGTGACCCTGCAAGGCTCAGTAGTACGCCTCGAACCGATTTGCCGCGAGCACGCGGAAATGTTCTGGCAAGCTGCCAAAGATGCGCTCGACGACATCTTTCAATGGATTCCTTATCGGATGAGGACAATCGAAGACTTCGAACAGCTGGTTGAGAAAGCACTGGGGGAGCAGGAGCGGGGTGACTCAGTCGCATTTGCCACGGTCGAACTCAAATCAGGGCGAGTAATCGGCAGCAGTCGCTTCATGAATATCGATCGCGCCAACCGCCGAGTGGAGATCGGTTCCACCTGGATCGCCCCAGCGTGGCAGCGTAGTGCCGTCAACACGGAAGCTAAATATCTCATGCTGCGACACGCATTCGAGGTCTGGCAGTGCATGCGCGTCGAACTGAAAACCGATGCCTTGAATCAGAAATCGCGCAACGCGATTCTGCGTATCGGCGCGAAAGAAGAAGGTACGTTGCGCAAACATCTGATCACTTGGACAGGCCGCGTGCGCGATACCGTGTACTTCAGCATTCTGGATACGGAATGGCCGGAGGCGAGAAAATGCTTGGAAAGGCGCCTCAACAGTTAGCGCGATTGTCCTCTTCGCGCTCTCAAGGATTGCGCACGAAGGCCCCGATTCAAAGGATGTTTGAGTCCAGTCCGGCGATGAATTGAATGCCAGGGATTACTTTGCCCACGAGATGCTTGTCGTTGGTTAAGAACAAATCCGTGCCCGCGCTAGCCGCACAGGCCAAGTGAATGGCGTCTGCGGACGGTATATTCAGTGAACCCTTGATCCGCCCGAAGATATCAGTCGTTTCGGCAGTGAAAGGAATTACCTCTGAAACCGCGTCTTCTAACGCAGCCTTTACTTCCTGGATGCGCTCTTTATTAGCCCCCCGTTTGTAGGCACCAGCAAACACTTCCCCCAGGGCGAGGGCTCCGGTAATCAACTGGTCCTGTCGCTCTTGCATTCGTGACCAAATCGCGCCCACCCTTTTACCAAACTGGGGATTGTCCTCCAGCCAGTAGATAAACAGCATCGTGTCCCAATAGACGCGGCTCACCGATCTTTTCCTGGGCCATAGAAATTGGCCCGCTCATTGCGAAGGTAGTTTTCGCCTCCTCCCAACTCGGCGAAAACATCCTTGAGCGCACCCCGAAGCCGGTTCCACGCATCCTGACGATCCATTTCTCTGTTGTCTTTTTCTTCGGCTACGAATTCGTAGGTATACGTCACTGTCGTGCTCCTGCCCGACGGCGGACCAGTTCTCGAGACCAGCCGGAGACCGTTCTCTCCTAGAAACTTTCGTGATTCGAGTGCGGAGCAGACCAATGGCACACGATTCCCCAGCCCAAGCGCCTTGTGGACGACACCGACATTCACCGAGGTAGTTCTTTCGCGACGGCGTCGAGCAGGTGAAATATAGTTCTCAACGGCATGTTGCCTAACCACATCCGATGTCTTGGTTATGCCTGCTTTTTGCATAAAATTCCTTTGCTGAATGCTATTCTTGCTTATTTATGCGTAAACGTCAACCCAAAGTTATCATAAGCGAATATACGGCGAATCTAAGTTGTCGCAAAACCATCGCGGAATAGCTAGTTTGACTTCCGAGGTGGTTAGACCTAGTCTGGAAGTAGTTCTTTGAGTACGGCCAATCCCACCAGTGGGGGCGTCACGGCTTCGACGGAGATGCTTGCGGCCAAGAGGCATGCCGGGGTGCACACACCCGTAATCGTGGGCAAAATGATAATTGCCAATCAACAAATGGCATACGCAGCCTAATTAATTAGGCAGCCGCTTTCCACCGCTTTGCCCTTGGGCGGTGAGCGAGCGTCACACAGAGGGCTGCTCTTCTCCGCTACGTCTGGGCGGAGAGGTTAAGATCACAGGCTAGCGGCTAGCGTTTCTTGTCCGTTCTGAGCGTGGGCCGCGAACGTCCCAGGGTAATGCCTGGGGCATGAACGCGAATAAGCATGTAGTCTCTTGACCAGTAACATTTTCGGACGCGGGTTCGACTCCCGCCGCCTCCACCACTATAAACTACTGATAATAAACAATTTAAAAAATGATAGAAGAAAACGTACAATAAACGTACAATGGATTCGGCAAAGGTGCTGATTCCATGCTCTCGGTTTACTCCCGCCACTATTCGCCCTGCCCTTCCGACGACATTAACTACAAGCGCTGCCGTTGCCCCAAGTGGATCAACGGCATTCTCGGATCGGATGGTCCCTTCATCCGTCGTAGCGCCAAGACCCGCAGTTGGGAAAAGGCTGAGGATTTCAAACGCAAGCTCGAAGAGGAATATGAGGCGAAGCAGCAAGGACTTGAAGAGGCCTCCCGTCCGAAGCCTGCTCTCGTAACGGTCAAAGAGGCCGTGTCACGTTTTCTGAACAGCAAGCGCAACGAGAATCTGGCTGACTCGACTCTCGATAAGCTGACCACGATCTTCGAGAAGCAGTTCCTCGCGTGGGCCACGTCCTACGGATTCGTACACATCACTGAGATCACGACTGCCGACCTGGAAGGCTTTCGTGACACTTGGACCGATGGCCCCCTCGCGAAGAAAAAGAAACAGGAGCGGTTGATCGGCTTCTTTTATTACGGCCTGCGACTCGGCTGGATTAAGTCCAATCCCGCTGTTCTGCTGGGTCGAATCAGAGCAGATGGTCCTCCGACGGATTACTTCCCTGCGCCCGAGTTCGCCAAGATCATGGACGCAACTTACATCTATCAGCCAAAAGGCTGGGTGGAATGCCGGAACCAAGCAACACGGCTGCGGATTCTGACGTTGCTCATGCGCTGGAGTGGACTGGCGATCAGGGATGCCGTCACTTTGGAGAGGCGCCGGCTAAATGAAAATGGCGAATTGTTTCTATATCGTGCCAAAACCGGCAGTCCTGTTTACGTTCCGCTGCCTCCGGATGTGGCGGAGGCATTGAGAAATATTCCGCCAGGCCCCAGTCCCAATCCGCGATATTTCTTCTGGTCTGGCAACGGCTCACCGAAGTCGGTAGTTGGCAATTGGCAGCGGAGTTTCCGACGCCTCTTCAAAATCGCAGACTTGCGCAGCGACGACGGATCACCCAAGCGTTGCCATCCGCATATGTTTCGGGACACATTCGCGGTCGAGATGTTGCTTGCCGGAGTTCCGCTGGAACAGGTCGCAATGTTGCTTGGTCATAAGAGCGTGAAGATCACAGAGAAGCACTACGCGCCATGGGTCAAGGCGCGGCAGGAGCAGCTTGCGGTCAACGTCCGAAAGTCTTGGACTGTACTTGATGCGGGCAACCAAACGGGAAAACGCAAATCGCCGAAGCGCGCGAAAAGTGCCTGACGGGGACTGCTCCCGTCTTCTGCTGAGTAGTTGATCTCTAGCTTGCTCTGCGTAGCTTTCGATGAACGCGGTGAAGGACCGTCTCCGGCACTCGGAGCGTCCGGTATCCACGCTTGTGCAACTTTTCTTCTGTGCTCCAGTGAATCACCCCTGGTTCCCTTTCAAATATTTTGCGAACGGTCTTCTCGCTGAGTGCCCAGAGCTCGGCGATCTCGATGATCGAGTAATGCTTCTCGCGAGCTAGTTCAATCGCCGGCCCAGCCGAAGGGCCGGAAACCGTGTGGAGGGCGTGGGAGGACTCGGCTGGTTTTCGAGCGAATTCAGACATGGCATGACTCCAACCACCGCTGCGTTGTTTACCAACTTGATTCCGGCCGCTTCGATTGTCCAATGAATTCTCAGCCGACATCCATTCTCAACGGGAATAGATGGCTGAAAAACCACTCGCAGAGCCGCTTTGTGCGGGTCGTTCGGGTCGGCGATTGAGTCCACCAATGCGGACTTCTTCCCTCCATGTCGCGAGTAATCCCTAACTGAAATCACAACAATCATTGGATGTCTAATCGAGGTCGTCTCAGCGGGCTGAACTCGGATTGTCGTGATCAACCGCGAGTCGGCGGATTTGCCTTTTTCATGGCAACTACTCGGGCGGACACGGGCGATCCGATTGGCTTTGGTGGACGCCGCTGATCGGCATATCTGCGGAGGAAGGACCGCACGAATTCGTTCGTCAATCGAGAATCGTCGTCCTTTCTCATAATCACACACGTTTGGAAACACAATGAGGCATCAGAAAGCGGCCTTACAACTACACCTTCGGCGCGAAAGCCAAGGGCCGTAGGTTTCGTGAGAATGGCCACCCCGACGTGCTCAGATACTAGGTGAACCGCTTCTTGCGGCGTAATGATGTCGTGCCCGCGTTTCGGAGTGATTCCCTCACGTCGAGCCGCGTCCATGATTGCATCGTGAACGATGGGGTGAACTCGGCGCGTGAACAGGATCCATTCATCTTTTGCCAAGTCTTGGAGCACGAGTTGTTCCTTTTCAGCGGCCGCGTGGCCTTCCGGAAGGACCGCATAGAGCGGCGTCAGAACGAATGGTGAAGCCTCGATCTGAGAGTCCTTTGGCGGCGCCGTCACAAGGGCCAGGTTTAGTTCACCTGCTAGAACACTCCGGACCAACTCGATTGAGAACTGACTGATCAGTCGAATGGCAAGGTTGGGATACAGGGGGAGACGAACCGCAAGAAGGTCCGAAACCCAGGCTTGGTCTGCCTCGTGCGAGTGCCCAATCGTCAGAACGCTGTCTGCTCCATCATGGGCGGTA
>CAVZPC010000019.1:0-275190 GCA_963777005.1 uncultured Acidobacteriaceae bacterium
GAGACTGTCACAAACATCGTCACCCTGTCTGTGACCGATGTCACATTAGCGAGGAGAAAGACGAACCGGTGTCGCTGGATTCTGCAATCTTCCGAGCAGCATTGCTGAACCGCTCAACCGCTCGTAGCGATCGACTACACGCACGGCCGCGACTCCGGAGTTGGGCCACGCCAAGGCTATATAGATTCGCGCCAAGGCCACCGTAGCATTGCGACGAACCAACAGAGCGTCGTTCACCAGCCGCTGCGCGCTTTCGACAAAGTGTGGGTTGCCACTTGCCAAAGCGGATTCTCCCACGCGCACTAGTACGCCAGCGTTTCGTCCCGCGACTTGTACGTAGGCGGCGATGGCGCGCAGTCGCGCTCGGCGAACCGAGCGGAACTCCGCTGGCGGCAAACGGCTGCGCAGGTAATCGTCCTCTGCGGGGTTGATCAGATTGCGAAATGCTTCCACGTCGACGGGCCGGATGGTTTTTGCCAGCGACGAGTCCACCTTGGCAGGCAAGCTCCGGGATACGGCCAGACGCACAATAATGCCCAAGGCAACTAATGCAGCGAAGACGAGAACGAATGCTAGATTCATGGTTGTAACAAGCGCTCCAGTTCCCGGTTCCAGAGCTCGAGATTGTGCTCGGGCAGAATGACCGGAGACTTTGTGGTGATCTTCTGGGGCCCGAGAATGTAATAGAACCAAATAAGAACGCAAACGTGATAGGTGACCATAATGGCAAAGTCAAGTAGGTAGGATTTCTGGCCAAGGAGCCAGTCAGCCAGGAGAGCCCAATGGCCGACGTAGACTGAGGAAAGCACGGCAAAGCCGAGCGTGATACCAAAAGCAGCGCGTCCCCACGTCAAGTGGAAGTGGGCGGCAAAAATAAAAACGAAAAGAATCAGTCCACACTGAACCACACTCACGCTTCTGGACAAGATGCGCGTTGCGGAAATCAGCCAAAAGGGCGTGGGATTCGCATAGGCTGCGATGACCGTAGCCGCAAATACGAGAACAATGCCGACGCTGCTTATCAGTACCCGGGCGAACCGCCCGAGCGGTTGATAACGACGCAACAGGTGGGTAAAAATCTCGCCGATCGCGATGAATTTTATTAACGCCTCAAGAAGCAAGAAGCAAAGATAACTCCGCCAGTAAGTCGCCGCCGAAATCGAGGGACTAACGTCCATGGCGTAGAGAACCCCGCCACCGGCAGCCTCAAAAATGGCGTAGCAAAAGAAAGCGGGGAACTCTTTGTGCATTCCCCGCCGCCACATGTGAAGCGCAAGAAGCGCCAGAAGAACACTAGGCGCGACCGACAAGTAGTGCCACAGTAATGAGTGTGGCTGAAACATAATCTTAGCCGCTCACTATAACGTGGAGACTGCGCGTCGGCAACATTACCGCCAGTGGTGTTCGTTTTTTGTAACTTGCAGTAAGTCGACTACGGCTTACATGCGCCCCACCGGAACAATTCCCGCCAGGTTGACCATCGGCGTGGGCCACGGTTGGAACGACCATTGTATTTACGAAGAGCACGGCAGCGGCAAGCAGCAACAGGATACGTTTCATGGGTGGGTTTCTCCTTGTGTTTGAAAATCGAGTCGTGATACTTTCATGGCTGCTGAGCGGCCCGAAAGATTACGACTGACGCTTTGCTGTTCGGAATTCGTAACAAATGACCCTCAAATCCGCTCTACAGGATCTCCGGGAAACCACGCTGGCCGCGGTTTCTGGGCTGCTTGCGAAGCTGGCATATCTGGCTTCGCTTCGTCGCCGGGAGGGTGGTTACCAGCACTGGGGTATGTCACTGGTCCACGGGGAGGAATCGTCGGAGCGCGCGCTGAAGACGGCTCACGCAGAAGTGCTGTCCAAAGTGCTTAAAACGCCGATTTCAGAATTGGAGGAGGATCTTCTGCAGTCGAGTCGGGACAGCGAGGAGACTGCGGGAACTTATCTAGAGGGCATGCAGGAACAATTCAGCAAATTATTGCCTTCTCCGCAAGACGCGGTTTCGGCCAGGCACCTTAATTCAGTGCTGCTTGCACTTTCGAGGTTGGAGAAGAACCGAAAGCCTGCCACTCGGTCAGCTTCATCGCAACCCCCACGACCTGCCCGATGATCTCCGCCTCCTGGGGATGGCGCAGAACTCGAACCTGAACCGGCGAGAGCGGATGCGGCTGCAAAATCAGGTCATCACGACGCATGCTGCACCAGCAGCAGGTGTGGCCGTCGCGAGTTTCTACGAAATAGATTGGACGTTCGTACTCCGATCGCCACGTTCCGTCCGTCACTTTGTTTTTTTCCTCGTCGACTTGGACGAAACTTCCCGGCGGAAGAATTGGGTACATGGTGAAATCCTGATTGCCAATATAGCCGTAGGTGAAATCGCTGTGCGCGAATTGAGCCAGATACGAGAGTGGCACTAGGCCCCACTGCTCCACCATGCGACCCAGATTGGTCGTACGTTGCTCATCGAAGCCGGGATCCATGCGAATCGGCATCTGTACCGACGATAGTCCCGAGAGGGCTTCGGAAACATGCGACCGGGGGGGCGCAATCATGCCCAAATCTGCAGCCATGTTGTTCATGTCGACGCCGTACCATGCCAGCAATTCCCGCAGATCGCGGCGGTAGATCACGGCCAGAGTATAGAGACGAAAAATGCTGGGCAGAACACCCTTGGTCTCAATGTCTGACAGCCGGCTCGGGGGGATCGAGAATTCTTCGTTGCGATGCTTTTCCGCCAAGCGCGCGCTGGAAGTCTCAATATCACGCATCGTCAGGCCAAGCTTTTCGCGAAGCGTACGAAGACTCTTACCGGCCGGGAGCATGCATCGCCTCCATGGGAGTAGAAGACTTCATAACAATTGGTGGCCATCATAGCAGGAGCGTAGTTTCATGTCATGAATTTACGAGAAAAATCTGTGCGCCGCAGTTTTGTTACGATTTCCGAACAAGATTCTCCCCGCGTCTTGTCTGCCGAATCATGCGCATCTCGCTTGAACTACAGCACCCCTCCTCGCAAGCTTCGCCATCGCAGATACGGGCGCTTTGTCCGGATTTCGTAACAGACGAATCCCGAAATTACAGAAACTCTGGTTTTGCCATTTGGCCGGGTTTACGGGCGAAACCCAGCTTCTCTCGGTTTATCCTTCAGCGGCATGACATTTGTCACGCCAATAGCGTGATGAACACCACTGGCGCCTTACTCCCATCTCATCGATGATGCGAGCACGGGAAGAGAGCTTTAGGCCAAGCACAAGGTGGAGGCATAGATGCCCACAATCGCGGCTCTTGAAGAAGAACAAAGCAGACAGCGCCTGATTTCTGATGCCGCCGTGGCGGGTCTCGAGGATGTCAGCAAGAGCTATGGAGAGGTTTGCGCTCTCCGAAACGTAAACTTCACCGTTGCCGCGGGCCAGGTTGTCGCATTGCTGGGTCCCAACGGTGCAGGAAAGACAACCGCGATCAAGCTGCTACTCGGGCTGATTCAGCCCAACTCCGGTAAGACCCGCGTATTCGGCGGAGATCCCACCAACCCCCGGAACCGCATGCGCACTGGGGCCATGCTGCAGGTCGGCAAGGTGCCGGAAACTCTGCGGGTACGCGAGCACATTGATCTGTTCTCCTCTTATTACGTGAACCCCCTGCCACTCGCGGAAGTGTTGGCCGCCGCAGGACTGGAGACGTTGCGCGACCGCAAATTTGGCGATCTTTCCGGCGGCCAGCGGCAGCGCACTTTATTTGCTCTGGCTATCTGTGGCAACCCCGATCTGCTGTTTCTCGACGAGCCTACCGTCGGCCTTGATGTAGAAGCGCGCCGCGCGCTTTGGGAAGAAATTCGTCGTTTGGTCGATCGGGGAAAAACAGTTGTTTTGACCACGCATTATCTGGAAGAGGCGGACACTCTCGCCGACCGCATCGCCGTCATCAATCGCGGCCGGATTATCGCTGAGGGCACGCCCGCAGAGATCAAATCGCAAACCAGTGGTAAGCGAATCCGCTGCCTCACGGCGCTCAGCCTAACCAGCGTCCTTCAAATTCCGGGTGTAACCATCGCCAAGCGAGACCGCGAGGCGACTGAAATCCATACCGCGGAAGCGGAGACTGTGGTTCGCGCGTTGCTCGCTCGCGATCCCACGCTCTCCGGATTGGAGATCACAACCGCAGGACTGGAAGAAGCATTCCTGGCGCTCACCCAGGAGGACGGTTAAAACGCAAATCGACGGAATTGATCCATGATTTTCCGGCGTAGAGATGCGCCGTCGAAAGAGGAACCGACAATGAGCACCGCTACAGCGCTTTTGATCAACACGCAGATCGAGCGCTCCACCAGCCATACCGCTACCATTTATGCAAAGGAAGCAAAGTACGAGTTCCTGAAGAACCTTCGCCTGCGCGTTTATACGGCATCGGTAATCAGTTTCCCGTTAATGTTTTATGTGCTATTCGGACTGGTCTTGAACGCTAAAGAAATGATCGGCAGCACGGGTGTGCCAACCTATTTGATCGCCACCTACGGAACCTTCGGAGTGATGGGAGCTTCGCTGTTTGGAACCGCCTCCGGTCTCGCCGCCGATCGCGGCCTGGGGTGGTTGCAAGTCAAACGTTCCAGCCCCATGCCGCCGTTTGCCTATTTCGCCGCGAAGGTTGTCCTAAGCATGATCTTCAGCGCGATCGTAGTCTCGCTGCTATTGGTGTTGGGCATCAGTTTCGGCGGCGTTCGCCTGCCACTGCTTGAGATGGCGAAGCTGCTCGGCACACTCGTAACTGGCTCGCTGCCCTTTTCCGCCATGGGATTGGCGATCGGTTATTTCACCGGGCCGAACTCTGCTCCCGCTGCAATTAACCTGATTTATCTGCCGCTTTCGTTCTGCAGCGGGCTATGGGTGCCTTACATGTTTCTGCCCAGGCTGGTGCGGCAGATCGCGCTGGCGCTTCCGCCGTATCACTTGTCACAACTGGCCTTGGGAATCGTTGGCGCGGGACGTCACGAGCCAGCCGCAAACCACTGGGAGGTCCTGCTCGCTTTCACTTTGATTTGCCTTGGTGTTGCACGCATCGGTTTCCAGCGAGACCAGGGAAAATTGTACGGCTGATACGAGGCGAGATCAGAGCCGGCTGTGAGCGCGAAAAGGAAAAGATACAATGAGTTCAGATGCTAAGAAAGCCTACGGCTCGGCAGTCGTTCTGGTGATTCTTGGAATGCTCGTGCTCTACGGTGGCGCAAGCTGGCTTTTGGCGCTGATTCCCGCCGCAATACTAGTCTGGTATGCGGTCGCGGGTCCCATTTTCAGGCGAAGCCGCAACTAGATGACAGAGAGCGTACCATCTAGGATCGGCGATAGTAGAAACGAAGAGATGTCCGAAGAACTCCGAATTCGCCCTCAGCCACACCGCCTCGCCGTCTGGGCGCGATGACTTTATGAGACTCCTGCCCAAGAACAGCGAATACGGCTGGGCGGTGTATTCCGTCCTTTACTTCGGCTTCTTTTATATCGATCCCATAGTCAATCATGCCAGTGCGCGCGTATGGCTTCTAACCGCGGCTGCGACAATCGTCTTTTTAGTCTTGTACTTCTCTTTGTTCTGGGTCAGCTGCCGGCAGGGGTTGTTGAACCTTGCGGCGATGCTTCTGATGGGCATCGGTTTCGCCAAGTACAACGGTGGAGCAACTACCTTCTTCATTTTCGTCGCGGCTTGCGGGCCTTTTGTTGTTGATAACGAGATCGACGGCATTAAGGTGTTGCTGGCGGTCGAGGCCACGGCACTCCTGACATGGTGGGCGTTCCATCTCAGCGGCTGGTTCCTGCTGTTTGGCGGTGGGCTTTCTCTCGTGGTCGGTGCCAGCGACATCCATTTTGCGCAACGAAATCGAACTAACCGAAAGTTGATTCGTGCTCAGGAAGAAATTGAGCACCTCGCCAAAGTGGCTGAGCGCGAGCGCATAGCCCGCGATCTGCACGACGTTCTGGGACACACACTTTCCGTCATCATCCTGAAATCTGAACTCGCTGGGAAACTGATGGATCGCGATCCTGAGCGAGCGGGCAACGAAATCCGCGAAGTAGAACAAATTTCCCGCCAGGCTCTGTCGGAAGTCCGCGACGCCATTCGCGGGTATCGCGCGCAAGGATTGTCTGCGGAACTCGCCCAGGCGAAAGCCACTCTCGAGACTGCGGGCGTATCCGTGAAGTGCGAAGCATCCAAAGTCGCGCTGCCCGCCTTGCACGAAGGCGTCCTATCTTTGGCAATTCGGGAAGCGGTAACCAATGTCGTGCGGCACGCTCACGCCCGCACCTGCAGTCTGCGCCTGGATCAGGAAAACGGCTCTTGCCGGCTCCAGATCGAGGATGACGGACGCGGTGGCTTGCACAGTGAGGGCAATGGACTGCGCGGCATGCGCGAGCGCGTCGAGATGCTGGGTGGCACTCTTAACCACGCTTCTGAAGCGGGTACCAGACTCACCATCACTCTTCCGCTCAAGGAATTCACGCCGAAAGCCGAGGACCGGGCCAATTGAATCCCATCGCGAAGGAAAACCGTAAAACCATTCGCGTGATTGTTGCCGAAGATCAGGGCATGGTTCTCGGCGCCTTAGCCGCGCTGCTCGAGATTGAGGGCGATATCTCTGTCGTCGCTCAGGTGCGCAACGGTAAGGAGGCAGTGGAAGCTGTTCTCGCCCACAAGCCCGATGTTCTGATCACCGACATCGAGATGCCACTCATGACCGGCCTCGACGCCGCCGCAGAACTCAAACGTCGCCGCTCGAACACGCGAGTCATCATTCTCACCACGTTTGCGCGCGCCGGATACTTGCGGCGCGCCATGGAAGCCGGCGCCCTTGGATATTTGTTGAAAGACATGCGAGCCGAGGAACTCGCCGATGCAGTACGGCGCGTGCAGCAAGGACTTCGCGTCATCCATCCCGATCTCGCGCTTGAGGCTTGGGCCGAGACGGATCCTCTCACAGATCGCGAGCGCCAGGTTCTCCGCCTGGCCGGCGAAGGCATGCAGAGCGGCGACATCGCCGCCGAGCTTCGCCTGTCCGAAGGCACCGTGCGGAATTATCTCTCAGAAGCCATCAGCAAAATGGGCGCCAGCAACCGCGTCGAAGCCTCAAGAATCGCCCGGACGAAGGGCTGGCTTTAGAGAACTCTGGGTAATCTCTGCCCGACTTGATCGGTTGCGAGGCTTGCATCCGGAAACGAGAAACTAGAAACTGAATTCATGCCCTCTGCCTACATCCTCGGCATCGAAAGCTCCTGCGACGAAACTGCCGCGGCCGTCGTGCGTTCCGGAGAACAACTGATCTCGAACGTAGTGGCCTCGCAAATTGCCACGCATCAGCCTTACGGCGGCGTGGTTCCCGAGCTGGCATCGCGTGAGCATTTGAAAGCGATAGTTCCAGTAGTCCGGCAAGCATTGGCCGAAGCAAATCAGACTTACAACTCGGTCGACGCCATCGCAGTCACGCAGGGTCCGGGCCTTGCCGGAGCGCTACTGGTTGGCATCAGTTATGCCAAGGCACTGGCCTTCGCGCTCGATAAACCACTCATCGCGGTGAACCATCTCGAAGGCCACATCCATGCGGTTCTGCTGGAGGAGCGCCAGAAGGGCAATCATGAGCTACAGTTTCCAGTGCTCGCCCTCGTTGTGTCGGGCGGACACACGCATCTATATCTTGCGGCGCAGAAGAATGACGGTTGGACTTACGAAAATATCGGTCACACCCGCGACGACGCAGCTGGCGAGGCTTTCGACAAAGTTGCTAAGCTTCTGGGCCTCGGCTACCCGGGAGGCCCGATTATTGACCGCCTTGCCTCCCATGGTGATGCAGATGCCGTGAAGTTCCTTCCTGCGCAGATCAAACATCGTGATCGCCGCCAGCGCAAACGACAGGGGGAAAAGGGAGATGACGCGGATCGTCCACGCTTCGACTTTTCCTATAGCGGTATCAAGACGGCCGTTCTACGCTACGTCGAAGTGCACAGCATGCGGGACTCCATCGACACTCGCCGCAAGGCTATCGCCAACATTTCAAAACCGAAGCTCGAGGACTACCTGGCGCATAGTGATCGGCAGACTCTCGACCTGGTCGCTTCATTTCAGCGTGCCATCGTCGAAGATCTGGTTGGCAAAACTCTGGCGGCGGCCCGCGCTTTCGATGTGGCAACTCTTTTTGTTACGGGCGGAGTGGCGGCAAATAGTGAGTTGCGTAAAACCTTCGAACGCGAAGGTGCTCAGGAAGGCGTGCCCGTGTTTTTTCCATCGCGGGCGCTTTCCACGGACAATGCAGCCATGATCGCCGCCGCTGCCTATCCTAAATTCCTGGCGAAAGATTTTGCCCCTATGGATTTTTCCGCGGAAGCAAGCCTCGTACTAAGGTAGTGCGCCACAGAAGTGCAGCTTAGCCTCCACTGCCAAGCGCTGACTACTTTCCCGCGGCTTTCCCTTGTTCCTTGCCCATCACCGCATCCAGCGCCTTTTCAAGCTGGCTTTGAATATCGATATCTTTGTAGATGGCGAAGTTGGCGCGCTTCTCCTGTTCGTCGAAGCCGCTGCCGCGGCCAGCAACAATAATGATGGGGATCTTGGAGGTCTGTGGATTCTTCTTCAAGGCCGTAATCAATTCGCCGCCTGACATCTTCGGCATCTGCATGTCGGTCACGATGAGAGTAGGGTGAACGCGTTCAAGAATCTGCAGAGCTTCGACGCCATTCGTGGCCGACTCCACCGTAAAGCCGCGCTCCTCCAGAGAGCGGCAAACGGTGTAGCGAATCAACATGGAGTCGTCAACTACTAGCGCGACGGAAGGCATGAGTTTGCAACGTGCGGAATGCACGCCCCCGGCCCGCAGACTAGCAGGGCGTCTCTGCCGGAAACAAGCAGTAATACAGCGCGGATGGTTACTGTGGTGACTCCGGTGTGTTGCATTCTCCCGCAGACCTACTCTAGGAATCCTGCGCTTCGCCTTCGACGCTTTCTTCGATGCTCATATCCTTCAGTTCGCTGGATTCGAAAATCTCGCGACATTCCAGGCATTCCACGAATTCAGCGTCTTCGTCGCGGCTTACGATTTGCACACGCGGGTGCTTGCAAGGTCGATTGTTCGCGCTTTCAGGCTGGGTGGACGGCTTTGCGGTCATAAATCCGGAAGCGTCGCCCTCGCGAAATACCGCTAGGGATCGATTCGCGGGAATTTCCCGGTATTTTAGCCCCGCTGCGGCGCTTGTCAAGCCCCTGGTTGTGAATTTCGTTCTCATCCCAGCGATGTTGCGAGCTCCAAGAGCTACTTCGGGTTCGGAATTCCGACTAAATTACTCGCCAAGGCCTAAGCCGTTAAATCGCTGTTAGTTACCATTCGCTTCCTAGTTCGACAGATGGCTGGAAGGGCTTGCATCGTTTTGGAGTTTAGAGGTAAAATAAATTACGACGGAAAAGGTCGGAATTAAGTCCGACTCTATCAGTCGGAGATAAGTGTTTCAGCGCTGAAGTTAGCTCAGATGCTCAAGTTAACCAAGAAAGCGGATTACGCGTTGATGGCCATGAAGCACTTGGCAGATCACGCGCACGAAAGTACGGGCAGCGCCAGCGCCAAAGATGTTGCCGACTCTTTCGGCATTCCTCCCGAAGCACTCGCCAAGATTCTGCAGAGGTTGGCGAAGGCTGGTCTGTTGCATTCGCAGCACGGCACGAATGGCGGATACAGGCTGGCGCGCGCCGCGCACACGATTTCGGCCTTCGAGGTGATTCAGGCCATCGACGGTCCTCTATTCATCACCTCTTGCGTGACCGTTCGCGGAGAGTGCGGGCAAAGCGATCGCTGCAACATTCGTGAGCCGCTGCGCAAAGTGAATGAGAGCATCGAGGCCGTGCTGAAGCGCATCAAGATCTCACATATGCGGGAAGAGCCGGACCCGGTCGAGAATGCCGCGCACAGTCCGACCGAACTGGTCACGATCGTCTAGAGAGACGATCGTCTGAACCGTAAGTTTGAAGAACTAAGCAATCAACCTGGTAGGAGAAGCAATTATGAGCACGGATGTAAAGGTCCCCCAGCAGCTCCCAGTGACACAGCACGCCGCTCCCGAAGGCGTGAAGCTGCCCATCTACATGGACAACCACGCCACCACCCCCATGGATCCGCGGGTGCTGGAGGAAATGCTGCCCTATTTCATGGAGAAGTTCGGCAATGCCGCCAGCCGCAATCACTCGTTCGGCTGGGCGGGGGAAGAAGGCGTGGAAACGGCGCGCGAGCGCATCGCCAAGCTGATCGGCGCTACCACCAAAGAAATCATTTTCACCTCAGGCGCCACGGAGAGCGACAATCTTGCCATCAAAGGCGTGGCTGAGATGTACCACGAGAAGGGCAACCACATTATCACCGCGGTCACCGAGCACAAGGCCGTGCTTGATACCTGCAAGCGCCTGGAGAAATACGGCTATCGCGTCACCTACCTGCCAGTACAGAAGGACGGCTTGATTGACCTCGACGACCTGAGGCGCGCCATGGATGACAAAACCATCCTGGTTACCATCATGGCCGCCAACAACGAAATCGGCGTGCTGCAGCCATTTGCCGGGATCGGCAAGCTGTGCCGCGAACGCGGTGTAATCTTCCACACCGACGCCACGCAAGCGGTAGGCAAGATTCCGGTGGATGTGAACAAGCAGAATATCGACCTCATGTCGATTTCCGGCCATAAGATGTACGGCCCAAAGGGCGTTGGTGCGTTATATGTCCGCCGCAAGAATCCGCGGGTGCAGATTTCCGCCATCATTGATGGCGGCGGCCACGAGCGTGGCATGCGCTCCGGAACGCTCAACGTCCCCGGCATCGTTGGCTTGGGCAAAGCTTGTGCTATCGCTTCCGAAGAAATGTCTCGCGAGGCGGTTCAGTTGGCCGCACTGCGCGATCGTCTGCGCGACCGCATCATGAATCGCCTAGATGAGACCTATATCAACGGAACCATGGAGCACCGCTTGCCCGGCAACTTGAATATCAGTTTTGCCTACGTGGAAGGTGAGTCGTTGCTGATGGGTATCAACGATATCGCAGTTTCCAGCGGTTCGGCATGCACCTCTGCGACGCTTGAGCCATCTTATGTATTGAAGGCTCTTGGCACAGGCGACGATTTGGCGCACAGTTCGATCCGTTTCGGTATCGGCCGTTTCAACACCGCTGCCGAGGTCGATTACGTGGCTGACCGCGTCATCGAAACTGTCGAGCGTCTGCGCGAACTTTCTCCGCTGTACGAAATGGCGAAGGAAGGCATCAATCTGAAGGACGTGAAATGGGCAGGTGAGTAAAGTAGGCTCGAGTACCTGATAACTGAGTAATGAGGCTAGCAAGATCGGGAAGGGCACGACTTCAGTCGTGCCGTGAGAATTCTAGGTGGGATGGGGCTTTAGCCCCTGGGGTAAAGTTCAGAAGGCCTAGGAGAAGCGAATGTCATACAGCGATAAAGTAATCGATCACTACAACAATCCGCGCAACGTTGGCTCGCTCGACAAAGCCAGCACCGACGTGGGCACCGGTCTTGTCGGAGCACCCGAGTGTGGCGACGTCATGAAACTGCAGATCAAGGTCAATCGCGAAACCAACGTGATTGAAGAAGCGAAGTTCAAGACCTTTGGCTGCGGCTCCGCGATCGCCTCGTCTTCCTTGGCCACCGAGTGGGTCAAAGGCAAGACCGTGGATGAAGCTCTAGCAATCAAGAACATGGATATCGTAAAGGAGCTGTCGCTTCCTCCGGTGAAAATTCATTGCTCCGTATTGGCGGAAGACGCGATCCGCGCGGCGATCGGTGACTGGAAGAAAAAGCAGGAGAGCGCCAAACCGGCAACCTCCGCAGTAGCGCAATAAGCTCCAAGGGCAGCTGCTCGCGAGCCGGGCATCGTCTTGCGTCCTCGGGCGCAAGACGATGACGGTTCCTGAGAACGTAGACCGGCAAGGCGTATCATTATCATGACGACAGTGATGGAACAATCCGCACAGACTTTGCCGGCAGCGCCTGCCAAAGGCATTCAGGTTACCGAGAAGGCCTTGGCGAAGGTGCGTAGTGCGATGGCCAAGGAAGGCATCTCGCCCGAGCAGGGCGGGTTGCGCCTGGGCGTGCAAGGCGGTGGCTGTTCCGGCCTAAGCTACAACGTCCGTTTCGATACGCAGCCCCGCGAACGCGATCGCATCTTCCAGTTCGGCGATATACGCGTGTTCGTCGATCCGAAGTCGTTTATCTATCTGCACGGCATGATCCTCGATTACCAGGAAACGCTGATGCAACAGGGATTCGTCTTCGTGAACCCTCAGGCCACGAAGTCATGCGGCTGCGGGACTTCGTTCTCTGCCTGAGCCTCCGTGGCGCGGGCGCACTCGCCCGCAAGGGGCTGCACCACGGCGCGACCGTCTTCGCCCAGCTTTAGCGCCCTGGGCTTGCACCGTTGCCAAGTCAGGCGGGATTTGTGCGTGATGAGTAGACAGAAATGACCAAGGCATCATTGACTACGATTACCCCGAAGCCGGCTCCTGAGGAAACTCAGACCTGCTGGTCGTGTGGCACCATGCGTGCCGTTCACTTCTGCGAATCTTGTGGCAAGGTTCAGCCGCCGGCTCCGGTCGATTACTTCACATTCTTCGGTTTGCCACGCAAGTTGAATCTGGATGTCACGGCGTTGGAAAAAGATTTCTACGAGTTAAGTCGTAAGTTGCATCCCGATATCAACGCCCGCTCCGGCGGCCAGGAGCAGGAGTGGAGCCTGCAACAGAGTTCCTTGCTCAACGACGCGCATCGTACCTTAAAGGATCCGATCAAGCGCACGCAGTATCTGTTGAAACTGGAAGGCGTGGAACTGGAAGAGCAATCGAAATCGGCTACCGATCAGGCTCGCTCCAGTGGGCAAATCAAGAAGCAAATTGTTCCGCCCGATTTGCTCGAAGAAGTTTTTGAGCTGAACATGCAACTCGAAGAGCTCCGCACGCAAAAAAAGATGGGTGAGGACGATCCCGCCCTGATCGAGGAAATCGGCCGCCAGAAGCTCGAACTCGAAGAGAAGCACGAGGCGCTCCTCGAGGAATTACGAGTCCACTGGAAGACTTGGGATCGATTAATCGAGCGCGAGCAAGCAGGCGAGGTCGTTTCAGAAAACGAAAGCAAGCAAGCCCGCGACAAAATGGTGGACTTGTTGAACCGCCGCAACTACATCCGCAACCTGGTGCGGGATGTAGGTGAGGCGCTTGGAGAATGAAGTTAGAAGTCAAAAGATAGAACGCAAAAAATGAGAGCGCGAATCTCTACTTCTGCATTCTGACTTCTGCCTTCTGCATTTGGAGATATGGCATCTGATCGCATCGTCGGCATTGATCTCGGAACCACGAATTCTCTCGTGGCATTCATGCAGGGGGAGAGCCCCGTCGTCATCCCCGGCGAAGATGGTTTGAATCTTGTTCCATCGGTGGTCGCGCTCGACGAGAACAATCTGCCGGTGATCGGCAATGCCGCGCGAAAGTATTTAGCCGAGACGCCGGAGCGCACCGTCTATTCAATCAAACGTCTCATGGGTCGCGGAGTTGACGACATTCAGGAAGAGCTAAAGTTCTTCCCATTTCGCCTCGCCGAGGACCTGCAAGCCGGCGAGGTTCTGCGCATCAAGCTTGGCGAGAAGACTTTTACGCCTCCCGAGATCTCAGCTCTTATCCTCCGCCAACTCAAGCGCAATGCCGAACGCTTCTTCGGAGCGCCAGTAAGCAAAGCAGTCATCACCGTTCCCGCGTATTTCAATGACGCACAACGTCAGGCGACGAAAGATGCAGGCCGCATCGCCGGCCTCGAAGTTCTGCGCCTGGTCAACGAACCCACCGCCGCTTCGCTCGCCTACGGTCTCGACAAAAAACAAAATGGAATCATTGCCGTTTACGATCTCGGCGGTGGCACTTTCGACGTCTCCATTCTCAAGCTACACGACGGAATCTTCGAAGTCGTTTCTACCAACGGCGATACGCATCTCGGTGGCGATGACATCGATAACTTGCTGATCACCATTGCCCTTGACGACACTCTCGGCGACCTTGGTCTCGATCTCCGGCGCGACGCCGAAGCGTTGCAAGCGATTCGCAAAGCCGTCATCGAAGCCAAGATTGCACTTTCCTCACAGCCCTCCGCGAAGCTCGATATTGAACTTCCCGACGGCAAGCACTATCTGCGCGAGATCACGTGCGAGCAATTCGAACAACTCATTCGGCCCATCATCGACCGCACCGTCGGTCCCTGCAAGCAAGCGCTGAAAGATGCGGGACTCAAGCCCGAGCAGATTGACGAGGTTGTGCTCGTCGGCGGGTCCACGCGAATCCCGAAAGTGCGCGCTCTGGTGAAAGAACTGTTTCACCGCGAACCGCACACAGACTTGAATCCCGACGAGGTGGTCGCCCTCGGTGCAGCCGTGCAAGCCAACATTCTTGGCGGCGGCTCGGAAGCCACCGAGAACATGCTGCTGCTCGATGTCACTCCACTCTCGCTCGGCATCGAAGTAGCGGGGGGCGTCACCGACAAGATTATATTGCGCAACTCAACCATCCCCGCCTCCGCCACGCAGTTTTACACCACACAGATCGATGGTCAAGCCAACGTGGCCATCCACGTTCTGCAAGGTGAGCGTGAACTCGCCAAAGACTGCCGCTCGCTGGCTCGCTTCGATCTCAAAGGCATTCCGGCGATGGCCGCGGGCATGGCCCGCATCGAAGTCAAATTTCTCATCGATGCCAATGGAATCCTGCACGTGTCCGCGCGCGAGCAGCGCAGCGGCAAAGAATCTGAAATTCAGGTTCAGCCCAGCTACGGCCTCACCGACGAACAAGTTGAGGGCATGATCCTGGATTCTTTCGACAGCGCCGAAGAAGACTTTCGGCAACGTCAAGTTATTGAAGCCCGCAACGAAGCCGCGACCATCCTCGCTGCACTCGACAAAGGCAAGAAGAGTCCGGCGTGGGGTCAACTCACTACCGACGAGAAGAAAAAGATTGCGAAGATGGAGAAGGCCCTCATCGCGGTTAAGGCCGAGGACGATTACCAGGCCATCCGCAAGGCCATCGACGCGCTAAACCAGGGAACAACGCGTCTTGCTGAGTTAATGATGGATAGCGCCATCTCCGTCGCGCTAAAAGGCAAAACTATGGGCGAAGCTGATATGGGCGAAGGCCCCACTGCTCCGCATCCCATGGCGAAAGCAGAATTTGAATAAGCCGGCAACTCACCGGAGAAAAGACATCTGAGGAGCAGTTATGGAAGAAAATAAAAAACAAGGCGCTGGCACCATCACCGAAGAAGCGCCTGGCGAGAACATGGTCCAGATCACATTCCTGCCCGAGGGCAAAACCGTGCAGTATGAGCACGGCAAGCTGCCTTACGAAGATCATGGCAAGGAAGAGTCGATTCTCGATATCGCGCTCAACTACGGAGTACCCCTCGACCACGCCTGCGGTGGCAATTGTGCCTGCACTACCTGCCATGTGTGGATTAAAGAGGGCGCCGAAAATCTTTCGCCTATGGACGACGACGAAGCCGACCGACTCGACATGGCCGCCGATTTGCAGTTAAACTCACGTCTCGGCTGCCAGGTGCAGATTACCAAGCCGGGTAAAGTCGTCGTCGAGATCCCGGCCTGGAACCGCAACTACATATCAGAAGAACATCACTAAGAAGCAGTTTCAACTTTCAGGTTTCGAGGTTCCAGATTTCCCTCGATGTCAGAATCTCGGTACGCTACGGTTTTCGGAAACTGGAAATGACAAACTTGAAATTTTTGCGAGGAACTCCCCCAATGCCCAAGACTCTCACGTGGGACGACGCCGAAGACATCGGCATCCTGCTCTCTGAAGCTCATCCCGAGGTCGATCCGCTCACCGTCCGCTTCACCGATCTGCATCGCTACGTAACCGAATTGCCTGATTTCAAGGGTGATCCCGGATCCTCCAACGAAGGCAAACTCGAAGCCATCCAGATGGCTTGGCATGAGGAATTTCAGGATCGCACCCAAGGGTAGTCAGATCGCCCAACCCTGATTTTCATTCCCTTGAGGCGAATAGAAGCCCGACCTTTTTACATTTTCGTGACAATTCGGCGGCCGCAGGGGATTAGGCTAGCTTCAGTGCTGCTACGCGGTTTTGCATTGGGTTTCCGCCGCGGCCATCAGCATCTCTCTCCGTATCAACTGCAAAGGGCACGGCGTTCTGGCCGTGCCCTCTTTTTTCTACTGGCGTGAAATACAATCTATCCTACGGTAGCCGGAATCGGTTCTTCTACACTCGCCTCGCGCAGGAACTTCGCTGCTTCTTCGGGCGGCGTGGGATTGATGTAGAACCCCGTGCCCCACTCGAAACCCGCCGTCTTGGTCAATTTCGGCATGAACTCCACGTGCCAATGATAGTGGTCGTTGGTTGGATCCTGCGCCGGCGAAGTGTGGATCACAAGGTTGTAAGGCGGATTATCCAGAACCCGGTCCGCCTTGATTAGCAATGTCTTTAACGCTTTGGCTAAGTTCTCAAACAAGTGCGACGACGAGTTTTCAAACGCCGACTCGTGCTGCTTCGGCAGAATCCAGGTTTCAAACGGGAAGCGCGGCGCGTAAGGTGCAATCGTGAGGAAGTTTTCGTTCTCGGCCACCACGCGGCTTCCGCTCTCCGTCTCCTGCCGGATGATGTCACAAAATACGCATCGCTCTTTGTACAGGAAGTATTGCTTGGCGCCTTCGAGTTCCTGCACCACATTGATCGGCAAAATCGGCAGCGCGATCAACTGCGAGTGCGCATGCTCCAGCGACGCTCCCGCCGCCTCGCCGTGGTTCTTGAAAAGCAGGATGTACTTGAACCGCCTGTCTTTCTTCAGATCGAGAATGCGGTCCCGAAACGTCCACAACACATCTTCGATTCGTTTCGGAGGCAGCGTCGCCAGGCTGGCATTGTGATCCGGCGTCTCGATGATCACTTCGTGCGCTCCAACGCCGTTCATCCGGTCGAACATGCCCTCGGCCTGCCGATTCAGCGTGCCTTCAATCCCTAACGCCGGAAACTTGTTCGGCACCACCCGTACAGTCCATCCCGGCGTATCCCTCTGCGACGCCGGTCCGCCATTTGAAGCGGGGCGGTAGGCCTGAATCTCAGGCGGCGTTTTGCTCTCGTTCCCATAACAAAAAGGGCAGAAGCCCCCCTTCAACTTCACATTCTCCCGCGCAAAATCCGTTGGTCGCTTGGCGCGGTCGGTCGAAATAATCACCCAGCGGCCAACAATAGGATCTTTTCTCAGCTCAGGCACTCAGAAAACCCCTCAATTTAAGATGACGAATCCCTCATTCTAAGCCGACAGGGAGGAATTGCGAAAAATTTCAATCTGTGGCTGGCTGGCCTTCGACTGCCCATAGTATACGCTGACCACATCGAATCGCCACTGGCACGAAGGTGGGAAACGACGTAGATACTCCCTCACGACTGCGGCCACCTCTCGCCGCTTGTGCCGGTCCACCGCCGCTTCCCCGGGCTTCACGTCACGTGTACTCCGCGTTTTAACCTCCACAAAACAAAGAACGTCCTTCTCCCAGCCGATCAGATCAATCTCCCCGCGGCAGCGCGGGGAACGGAAGTTTCTCGCTACCATCGTGTAGCCCAATCTTCTCAGGTGAAAGTAAGCCGCTTCCTCGCCTCGGCGTCCCGTCCTCTGGTGCACGGGAGCGGGGTCGGGTGGCAGAATGCGCTCTGCCAGCCAGTCCAAACCACAAAGCGTCGCGTGCGTAAATCGACCGGAAAGCAAGACCAACTCCTTTAATCATGTTAGTCGTGCCGCCGGGGCGTGGGTGAACTCTTAGCCATAATTGTGGCAGGCAAGACCAATCCGGGAAACTGGCCGCTGCCTGATCGCCAGGCTGGTGCCTACTTTGTCGCCGATCTCCCTCATTTTTCGAGAACGCAGGCGCGGACCCCTAAGAGGGACCAGACCCGTACTCGGGGTCTCCCAGCGGGTTTATAATCTTATGAAGCTTTACTCCACGCAATGACTGATCAACTTAGAAAAAAACTGCAGGAAGAAGTCGACGCGCTCGAACACGAGTTGGTTCACGAGCTGCCCAAGGAAATCAAGCGCGCCGCCGCTCTCGGTGACCTCAGCGAGAACGCCGAGTATCACATGGCCAAGCAGCGCCAGGAGTTCGTCAAGGCCCGCTTCCGCCAACTCGGCAAACGCCTGGCCGATCTCTCTTTGACCAATATGAACAACATCCCCAAGGACAAAGTCGGGCTGGGTTCGACGGTCAAAGTCTACGACAGCACCAAGGACGAAGAGATCGAGTTCAAGCTGGTTACCAGCGAAGAGTCGGACGTGGCCTCCGGAAAGATCTCGACTACCTCGCCAATCGGCCGCGCGCTGCTCAATAAAAAGGTCGGCGACGAAGCCACGGTGATTACTCCCAATGGCAAGCGGGAACTGGAAATTTTAAGTCTGACCACCGTTCACGACGAGGCCGGCCCCGAAAAGGCGGAGGCCTGATGTCGGTCTCGCCCAGCACGTCGCCGAACCTATCGTGGACGAGCGCCTTTGGCCGAGCCTGCGGAGTGCTGCTTGATACCATCGTCCGCTGGCTCGCGCTGTCACGCATCAACCCCAATGTTCTTACGTTCATGGGCTTGGTGGTGAACACATGGGCCGCAATCCTTTTCGGATCTGCCAACGCCGGAACCCAGCGCCATTTGTTTTTCCTCGCTGGCCTGGTGATTATCTTCTCTGGCTTCTTCGATCTCGTGGATGGTCAGGTTGCCCGCGCTACCAACCGCGTCACCCGCTTCGGAGCGTTTTTCGATTCCGTCGTCGACCGTTACAGCGACGCTTCGCAATTCTTCGGACTGCTTATTTTTTTCGCCCGTGGCGAGCGGCTCTTCTATCTCTTGCTCACCGCTTACGTCATGATCAGCGCCATCATGGTTAGCTACACCCGTGCCCGCGCCGAATCGCTGATCGGTTCCTGCCGCGTGGGTTTCATGGAGCGTCCAGAGCGCCTGGTTTTGGTCATCATTGGCGCCCTCTTCAACCTCATGGCGCCAGTGCTCTGGATCATCGCTGTTCTCTCCACCCTCACCGTAATCCATCGCATGCGCTACACCTGGACTCGCACGCAGGACGCTCCACCAGCCGTGACGGCCAAAGCGGGCCACGCTGCCTGAGGGACCTCGGCTTCCTCGCCGCACGATGCTAGACTATCCAGTCGTTTCACTTTTTCTGGGGAATTTTCTTGCCTACTGATCCTGTTCTTGTAGTTCACGGCGGTGCATGGGCCATACCCGAGGACATGGTCGAGGCTCACCTGCGTGGCGTGCGCAACGCGCTGGCTGCTGGATGGCGTGTATTGGAGCACGGCGGCACGGCACTCGATGCCGTGGAGGGAGCGGTCGTCGTTATGGAAGATGACGATACCTTTGACGCCGGTCGCGGGAGTTTCCTGAACCGCGAAGGCAAGGTGCAGCTCGATGCCCTCATTATGGATGGCGCTACTTTGCGGGCTGGAGGCGTCGGGTGTGTGGAGCGACTTCGCAATCCGGTGCGCGCCGCACGGAAGATCCTAAGCGAGAGCCCGCATGTATATTTCGTAGCCGAAGGCGCTGAGCGCTTCGCCGCCGAGCACGGCATTCCGCTATGCAGGAACGAAGACTTGGTTGTCCCTCGCGAAGTGGAACGCCTGCGTCAATATCAGCGCGAGGAAGCAGGTCACGGAAACGAGTTGTTCGCACCCACGATTTCTCACGATACCGTCGGCGCCGTCGCGCTGGATCGCGAAGGTAATATCGCCGCAGCGACTTCCACCGGCGGCACACTCAACAAAGCTCCCGGCCGTCTGGGCGATTCATCCCTGATCGGTTGTGGCTGCTACGCGGATAACCTAAGCGCTGCCGCTTCGACCACCGGTTGGGGCGAACCGATCATGAAGCTGGTCTTGGCTAAGTGGACTGCCGACCGCGTGTCAGCCGGAAATCTTCCCGAGTGGGCCGCGCAGGAAGCGATGAATTATCTGAAGCAGCGTTTGAATGGACATGGCGGCATCATCGTTCTGAACGCCCAGGGACAAATCGGCATCGCCCACAATACTCCTCGCATGGCGTGGGCGTGTAAAACCGGCAAGAAAGAAGACGCTGGGATCGATCGCAACGCCGTTTGATCAACGCGGTCCGAGGCCCGCAAGAACCACGCCTGTTTCTTTGGAGACGTTCAAAAAAACAATCCACAAAATCTCGCTTTGAAAGGACGCAACTTCAGCCGCACCGTAAACCGCTCGACTGGACTTCCACGCGACTGGTCGTCAGAATAACGTAGAAATCTCACACGTCATGTCCGAACATCTCGCCAGATCGATCATCCAAACCCTGCGCCAGCACGGCTTTCAAGCCTACCTCGCGGGCGGATGTGTCCGTGATCTGCTCCTCAAGCGCGAGTCCGCGGATTTCGACGTCGCCACCGGCGCAACCCCTGCACAAGTGATGGAAATCTTCCCCGAAACCTACGCGGTCGGAGCGCAATTCGGTGTTGTGCTGGTTCCACCGCCGGAGTCGGAGCGCAAGGAAGCTGAGCACGCCACGCCGAAGGCCAAAGCTGTGGAGGTTGCAACCTTCCGCAGCGATCTCGGCTACTCCGACGGACGCCATCCCGATGAGGTCCGCTTCAGCCGGGATCCCCACGAGGATGTCGCCCGCCGTGATTTCACTATCAACGGCATGATGCTCGACCCCGTCAGTGGGGAAGTGCTCGACTTTGTGGGCGGGCAGAAAGATCTGGATGCCCATATCATTCGCGCCATCGGCGATCCTGCACGCCGCTTCGGCGAAGACAAGCTGCGCATGTTGCGCGCCGTCCGTTTTGCAGCGCGCTTTGACTACACCATCGAGCCAGAAACGTTGGCCGCAATTCAGCGCCTCGCCCCTGAGATTCAAGTAATCTCGCGCGAGCGTGTTCGCGATGAGCTCACCAAAATGCTCACTGAAGGCCATGCCCGTGACGCTTTTCTTCTGCTGGATGAGACTGGTTTGCTCAGAGAGGTGCTGCCCGAGATTTCTGCGATGAAAGGTGTTCAACAGCCGCCGGAGTTCCATCCTGAAGGCGATGTGTTCGTGCATACTCTTCTGCTGCTGGAAAACTTGCCCCATCCGTGCCCGTCCACGCTGGCCTGGGGTGCTCTCCTGCATGATGTGGGCAAGCCTCCAACCTTCCGAATCGCGCCCGAGCGCATCCGCTTCGACGGCCACGTCGAAGTCGGAGTCAAAATTGCGGAAGGAATCTGCGACCGCCTGCGCTTCTCCAACCAAGACAAGGCGCAGGTGCTCGCTCTCATCGACAATCACATGCGCTTCGGCCACGTCACCCGCATGAAAGAGTCAACGCTGAAAAAATTCTTGCGCATGCCCGCTTTCGAGGAACACCTTGCTTTGCACCGCGCCGACAGCCTGGCCAGCCATTGCAATCTGAGCACCTATGACTTTCTCCAGCAGAAGCTCAACGAGACTCCGCCGGAGAAGATTCGCCCGACAGCATTAATCACCGGAGACGATTTGATCGCGGCGGGGTATTCGCCCGGACCGCGGTTCCGCGAAATTCTGGAAGCCGTGGAAGATGCTCAACTCGAAGGCCGACTGCTTTCCCACGATGCCGCGCTCGAACTGGTTAGGCGAGAGTTCCCACTCTGAAAGCCTGTGTCCTGCAGAACGCTACGCGCGCGCGACTGGAATGCTAGAATCGAAATCTCCGGCGGTTGCTTCCGGAAAATTGATCCAAAAGGATTTGCCTTGCAGCAGGCAGGCTCAGGACTCGAAAGGATCGTGCTCGGCTCCCTGCGGCGCGTGCCGCAGGCCGAAGCCCCGTTGCTTGCCTGGCCTTTGGTCTGCGGTTCAGTGGTTGCAGAGCGCACGCAAGCTTTAGAATTCTCCAACTCAGTTTTGCGTGTCGAGGTTCCAGATGCCGGATGGAAGCGGGAAATGCAAAGCCTCGCTCCACGTTATCTGGCCACACTGAATCGTTATGCCGGCCAAAAAGTCGAGAGGATTGAGTTTGTGATTCGCGCGAGAAAACAGGAATAAGTCGCGGAATGGGTCTAAGAGAATGAAGGTCACAGAACAAGATGTCACCTACGTAGCCGATCTCGCCAATCTGGAACTCTCCACGGACGAGCGCACCGGTATGGTTCGGGATTTGAACTCGATTCTCGACTACATCGATCGTCTCAATCAACTGGACACGTCCAACGTTGAGCCCATGGCGCAAGTATCAGATCGCTATGGCGTCGACGATTCCAAACAGGGAAGTGAGAGATTTGCCTATGCGTATCGGGATGATGTTGTGGAGGGTTTGCGCAAATCGTTGTCGCAGGAAGCGGCTCTGGCGAACGCACCCGATGCGGACGGAACTTTCTTCCGAGTACCGAAGGTGATTGAAAGATAGCGCTCAGTGATCAGTGGCCCGCGACCGCGCATCCTGATTTTACTGAACCGCTGATCACTTTAGGTCTTTCACATATGACTTCACTCACCATCGATGCCGCTCGTTCTGCCGTGCAGGAACGCAAGATGACTGCGCTTGCACTCGCCGAAACGCACTACGCGCGGATCGAGAAAGAAGACGGCCAAATCGGCGCCTACCTGACCCTGTGCAAAGAGCGCGCTCTGGAGCAAGCTAATCGCATGGATCGCATGGCCGCCGAAGGCAGGCCCTTGCCGCCGCTAGGTGGCGTGCCCGTCGGCATCAAGGATGTGATGTCGACTCGCGGCGTGCGCACCACCGCGGGATCGAAAATTCTGGGCCATTACGTCCCCCCTTTCGATTGCACTGCCGTGGCGCGCCTGGAAGCCGCAGGCGCCGTGGTCCTCGGCAAGACGAACTGCGACGAGTTTGCCATGGGTTCTTCCAACGAGAACTCGGCATTTCATCCCGTGCATAACCCGCGCGATTTGGCGCGTGTCCCGGGAGGATCTTCCGGCGGCTCAGCCGCAGCCGTTGCATCTGACATGGCTGTGGCCGCCCTCGGCTCCGATACCGGCGGATCGATTCGCCAGCCGGCATCCTTCTGCGGCGTAGTTGGATTGATGCCGACCTACGGTCGAGTCTCACGTTACGGTTTGATCGCCTTTGCCTCCTCGCTCGATCACATCGGGCCACTCACTAAGACGGTGAAAGACGCCGCAATCGTATTGCGCACTATTGCGGGGCGCGACCCGATGGATTCCACCTCCGCCGACTTGCCCGTCACCGACTACGTTACAGAACTTGAAAAGCCAGTGCGCGGTTTGAGATTGGGCGTGGCCAAAGAATATTTCGGCGAAGGATTGGACGACGAAGTCCGCCATTCGGTTGAATCGGCGATTGATAAGTTGAAAACCTTGGGCTGCGAAGTGGTACCGCTTTCATTGCCGCACACACCCTACGCGATTCCCAGCTATTACCTGATTGCGACCGCGGAGGCGTCAGCCAACCTCGCCCGCTACGACGGTGTCCGCTACAGCTATCGTGCTTCGGGTGCGAAATCGCTCTCGGAGATGTATCGCCGCAGCCGCGATGAAGGTTTCGGCGCCGAGGTCAAGCGCCGCATCATGCTCGGCACCTACGCGCTAAGCGCGGGTTATTACGATGCGTATTATCTGAAAGCGCAGAAGGTGCGCACCCTGTTGACGCGCGATTTCGAAGAAGCCTTCCGCCAAGTGGATGCCATCATCACGCCCACCAGCCCCACGGCAGCGTTTCGACTGGGTGAGAAATCGGACGATCCGCTGGCCATGTACTTGGCGGATATCTACACGGTCACGGCAGATCTGGCAGGAATTCCTGGAATCTCAATCCCCTGTGGCGAGACGAAAGAAAAGTTGCCGATTGGGTTGCAAATTCTGGGAAAGCACTTTGACGAAGCGACCATTCTGCGCTTGGCGCATGCCTACGAAGAGGTCGCTCAGATGGGTTCGTAGTACGTTTCCCCGGCACACGCACGACAGAGCACTTTGCCCTCTCGCCGCACTTCGCGCCCGAAGTTGATGCCTTCCCCGCACGCATCACACACCACGCGCTCACCTTTGTATCCGGGAAATTCTTCCGGTGGAAGTTCAACCTTCACCCACTGCGTGGTGAACAGGTCATCGTCCGCGATTTCGCGATAGGCCAGCATCTGCTGTTGATTCCTGTCTGCGATTTCAGGATGCATCTGTCGCGCCAGATCCTTCGACGATTCTTTCGCCGCGATGCGGATCCCCTTGCCAGTGCTTACATCCACGAACGTTGCCGCGACTTTTCCCCAGTCACGAAATTTCAACGCCCGCTTGCCCAAGCGACAACCGGTCACTACCCCAACCGCATCTGTCGCGCAGCGGTCGATTTCGACGAAAGTGACAAGCCGCTTGCGATCCTTGCCGTGCGGATCTTCGATGCCGAGTTTGACGAGGCCTAGCATCGCCAGCCGCACACCCAGCACCTGTCCGGCGCAGAGATGTCCGTGGGCTCGCTCGGCATCCACAAGATATTCGTCGAGGGATTTCATCGGAGCTGTCAGAGCCATCTGCCCTCAGCTTAACATTGAGATAACTATTTTCGGCGCCAGCGGACGCCATCTTTTGTATTTTCGATGACAATGCCAGCAGCCGTAAGTTCCGCGCGTAGACCATCAGAAACCTTGAAGTTACGGGCCTTGCGAGCGGCTTCCATTTCAGAAAGTTTCTCTTTAATGTCGGCGTCAGAAAGCTGCCCGGACTGCACTGCCTCCCGCAACTCCACGCTGATGTCTTGTTCCCGTCCTTCTGTCATCGCCCAGTCGAGCACCTGTCTCATCTTGGGGACATCGTCATCTTTCAGAACCGCGAACACCTCGTCAAACTTTTCCAGCACACTCAGCAATGGTGGAACGTCGTCCTTCTTGATTCCGCCCGCATCCAAGGCCGCGTTGGCGGTACGCACCATCTCGAACAGCGCCGCCTGCGCTTGCGCGGTGTTGAGGTCGTCCTCAAGCGCATTCTTCATCCGATCAATCGTCTCACTTGCGAGCGATTGCATTTCGGCGCACGAACCAGACGGGAAACTTCCAGTCGTCAGGCGTTGGCGAAAATTTCTCAATCGTTCCACCCGGACTGCAGCTTGTTTCAATCCATCAAACGTAAAGTTCAGCTGATTCCGATAGGGCACCGAAGTCAGCAAATACCGGATCGATGAAGGCCGATGTCCCTTCAACACCAGATCGCGCAGGGTGTAGAAGTTCCCCAGGCTCTTCGACATCTTCTCGCCCTCAACCAGTAGGAACCGTACGTGAAACCAGAAACGAGCGAACATTTTCCCGGTGAAGCATTCCGATTGCGCGATCTCGTTCTCGTGATGCGGGAAAACGAGATCCTCTCCTCCCGCGTGCAAATCAAAACTCTCGCCTAGTTCCTGCATTGACATCACAGAGCACTCGAGGTGCCACCCTGGCCGTCCCGGCCCAATCGAGGTGTCCCAGGAAGCCTCGCCCGGCTTGGGCGCTTTCCACAGAGCGAAATCGCGCGCGCTATCTTTGTCGTACTCGTCCACATCCACGCGGGCGCCATCCAGCATTCCACCGAAATCCTTCTTCGAAAGTTTCCCGTACTGCGGAAAGCTCGCGATGCGGAAATAATAGGAGCCGTCGTCGGTTCGGTAAGCGATGCCTCTTTCCACTAGTTTGGCTACAAACTCCGCCATCTGCGCGATGTGCTCCGTGGCGCGCACCAGGATAGGTCGTTCAATGGCAATCAGGGCAGCGTCTTCCAGAAATGCTTTTTCGTACTTTGCCGTGTATTGCTGAACGCTCACACCGTCGTGGGCCGCGTTGCGGATGATCTTGTCGTCTACATCCGTTATATTCATCACGTAGCGCACGGTGTAGCCGGACTGCCGCAAGAACCGTTGCAGCATATCCACGGCAATAAAGGTCCGAAAATTTCCGATATGGCCGTAACCGTAGACGGTAGGGCCGCAGGCATACATGCGAACTTCGCGGTCGCGGAGCGGACGGAATTCCTCGACCTGCGAGGACATGGTGTTGTAAAGGCGAAGGGCCATTGGCGATTGCAGCGCTCAGAGATGAACCCCCAATTCTAGGGGGACGCGCGAAAGCCGGTCAACTGGCGCGGATATCGGCGGAGGGGTGCGGGGCCAGCGCGGGCGCGTGCAGCCGCAGCCGGTGCTGTACCAGGAAGACATAGTGTAGTGCGGAAATAATCGTGAAGGAGAAAGTGGCCCGCAAGAAGACGGTGCGTGTAATCCAGATCCAACGTTCAGGCCGAACCGCAAACAGCATGGCAAAGAAAACGGCCGCGATCTGCGAAAACGTATTCGCCTTCCCAAAGATGCTGGGACGAAAATCGCGCAATCCCGCGATGGCGAATAGCACCGCGCTCGCCGCCAGAATGGAAATGTCCCGGCTGAAAACCAGCACAGTGAATTTCCAGGGAATCTTGTGCAGGATCGAGAGCACCAGAAACATCGTACTCAGTAAGAGCTTATCCGCGATCGGATCTAAGTACTGTCCGAGCAAAGTCTGCTGATGCAACTTTCGAGCCAGCAAGCCGTCCAAGCCGTCACTGAAGCCGGCAATGACGAAGAGAACTAGTGCCCGGAAATAGCGCCCCTCGACCAGTTCGATGACGATAAACGGAACGAAGACCATCCGCAGCAACGTCAGCTGGTTGGGCGCAGTGAAGATCTGAGACAGCTTCATGCCTGTCCCTTCTTCGGAGAAACTCTGGAGAGCGCTGAGCTTATACTGAGATCGTTCGTGCGGTTTGCCAGCGCGGACGCCAAGATCGCAGCCGGATTGCGACCAGTCTTCGCTGAAAAACGCTGCGAAAGTGATGGCAGATTGCCATCCGGAAGGTCGAGCTCGATTCGTTCGATCCGGTGCATGGGAAAGAACACGACCGCCGGACTGAACGGCTCCCCATCCTTTACCATCACCACCAGATCTTCAAAGGAAGCTAGTTCAATCCCACTCATGCTGAGCCCTTCCGGCGCCAGCGAAAAAATCATCCCCCAGAATTTATCCCGGGGATTGCCCAACGTCACAACCACCATACATCCCGAAACGAAAGGGCCTTGGACCGGCAACCTAGTGGCACTGCTATCGTCTCGCCGCGAACCTTTTGGCATGGAACGATTGTCGCTGCCGTAGCGGGGACTTTGCAACAGGCAATAACGGTTGGCCTCGAAACTACGCGCCCCGGAAGTGATTCTTCGCCCGCCCGAGCTAAGGTATAATCTAGCAACCAGTAGGCGCGTAGCTCAGTTGGTTAGAGCGCTACCTTGACACGGTAGAGGTCAGGAGTTCGAGTCTCCTCGTGCCTACCATGTTTTTCCACCGCTTACTCTTCTCCAATAGCTTCATCGAGAAATATCTGGACTCAAAAGCCCGGTAGAAGGCTACTCAGCGCGATTCCAGGGGCTCCGCATGCATGCGGTCAACCTCGGCAACAGGAGTCGCTCTTGTAATTTTGTAGTCCCGATACTCGATCGAAAGTATCGCTGTACCTCCCAGCCTTATCACGCTTTCCGTATGGTTCTCGGCCGGAAGCCAAAAGTCGTTCACCTTCATGTATCTGTGCGCAATCGCTGTTTTCTTGATCCAGAGGGATGGATTCTTGGCCGGCTCCCCTTCGATCCGTACCACAGCGAAGTCCTTGGCATCAACCCAGATCCTGCCGCAATATAGAAACTTGTTCTTGATCTTGGGCGTCAGGTCAAGAATGTATCGGCCCCCGTCGGTCGAATTCTCATAACCTGCCAGTGAGAAATCATAGTTTTCCGTGTTCAGGGCCGTTCGGCGCCGGTTTTCTTCGTTAGCGGCTTCCTGCTCACCATCGAGCAGTTTTCTGAAAACGTGGTCGATAATGAACTTCGAACCCTTTTCCGAAACTACGGTGAACTGCTTCACATCCGGAGCGTGGTAGGTAGCTGTAACTACCATTTCAGCATCATGGTCACTGGGGAATCCGTGATACTGCATGCGATACGTGCGAGTCCCCGCGAACTCAGCCAGGGCAGTTGCTTGCTCCTTGTTTCTCTCTTCGAGATTTCTTACGACTTCCTCGGCCGACAGGGAAGCGCTTTTGAAGGAAGACAGGGATTCGTCCGCGACCTGCGCGTATGCCGCTGCATGGATCAAAAGTAAGAGCAGCAATGGCAGCGGAGCCGCAGAAATCAGTTGTGAGTGCGCCCTATCCATATCCCTCCCCTTTCTGTCATCGACGATTCGCGTGTCTTATCCAGCAGGCGTCGCCGCGACTCCGGCGTGTGGTCTCGTCCTGATTCTCTTGCCAACTCCGATGCTCTCCCTCAGGCCGCGCTCGTATCCAGCGTAAACGGATTCGAACACGGCATCCCACGAGGCTGTCATGGCATGAGCCCGCGCGGCAGCGCGCATCGTTTCCCGTTGGGCAGGTCGTGTCGCGAAATTCTGAATGCGAATCAGAATTCCTGAGGGTCACGAGCCACAAAACCTGTTTCCCCGTCCCGCACGATGAACCTTGGACCTCCGCTGTCGGTGACTACTGCAGGGACGCCCGAGGCCAGGGCCTCAAGCACTACGTTTCCGTACGTATCAGTCCGCGACGGGAATGCGAAGATATCCATGTTTGCGTAGGCACGTGCCAGCTCTTCGCCCCGCAGCACTCCAGTGAAATCGGCCTTCTTCATATTGGCGCGTAGCCATGATTCCTCTGCACCCTGGCCAACAATCAGGAAACGAAAATTACTAAGCCCTTCTTGGATCAGTCTCCGCTCCAGTTCGACTAGTTCTCGAATGTTCTTTTCGACGGTCAAGCGGCCAACGTATCCGATCACAAAAGTGTCGTCGCCTCGATCTCTTCGCCGCGGATTAAACAGATCCGTATCGACCCCGCGATGCATGGGATAACACGCCTTGCCCGCGCCCTTCTCGATCATCTCGATCAGTTCTTGATTGGGAGCAAATAGAACCTGGGCAGCGTGATAAAAACGCAGCGTCGCCAGCAAACTCCCACGCCGGAAGGCAACCCCTACAGCAGTTACTCAAGCCCGCTGGAAGAAAGGAGAGCAGTGCCGAACCTCTCTGTTCAGCATATTGATGCACATTGGTGTGCCATGAGGCCGCGAGGGGAATTCGCAAACGATGCGCGATTGCAAGGCCTAGCTGCCCTACGTCGCTGGGGCCGGTGATGTGCAAAATATCCGGGTCAAACTCCCGGACCATCGATTCCACCGCATTCAAATGACGCCAGAAGGCAAGGTCGAAATCATGCTTCTTATCGAACGGAAATCCCAATGCGGCCTCGGCGGCGAGTGATCCGCGTCAGGTCGAACCAGTTTTCTGCAAATCATTCGTGATCCCGCCATGAACAGTGAGAAACGGCAGCTGCCGGCGCAGCGCAAACGACTCGAACTGGCGACTGGTATTCGCCACGCCGTCGATTTCGTCGTAACAATCGGGGAAAAACGCAACTCGCAAAGCCGATCGGCAATCTGTCATTGCGCAACCTCCTGGCGGCCGCCGAGGCAAAGGGCGGTTGCGGCTGCGGCCGGGCGAGAGCCGAACGCACCGCCCTTCGGACTGGGCGCCAGTTCCAAAAGACGCACGACTGAGAAAAAGTGCCGTATGTAAAACGGCGGCCTCACCCAGAGGGCGGACAGCGGCCGAATCACTCCCGCTTGATCGGGATGAAACACGCGCTCATCCCAGTGACGCGATCCGTTCGAATAGTCGGGATATTCACGGATAACTTCGAGCAGAGTCTGTAGAACGCGGAGCGCGTAAAGGCTCGTCGTATTGCGGCATGAACAGAACGTGACTGCGGCGTTCTTTCCGAACCTCGTGCACAAATTCGGTGAAGCTTTCGGCATCGGTCAGATTCAGCGTCGCGTTCGGTTCGCAGCCATGCCGGTCGCCGCCGGAGATCACCGAGTTGATTGCATGCTTCCGACAGATGCAATACCGCCTGGTTCTCTTCCCAACTCCGGATGCCACTCAACTCAAGAGCGTGCAGATACTCACCTTGCTCGCAAAGGATGTGCGCGAAGCGTGCACTCGTGCCGCTCTCGCCCAATGCCGGCCAAGTCCCACATGGGATGGTTCAAGACAATCAGTACGTCGGGATTCTCGATGTAACATCTCCAGCAATTCCTGAGTTTCAAGCTTCTGATCGTCCGGTTGAAGCGTGAATTCGCGCAGGCATTGCATGATCGATTCCGCACTGCCGCTGGGAAGGTTGTGCACTCCGAAATGGAACGTCGTATCTTTATAAGGAACCGTCCATTCCACCGATACCGGAACTCGCCGCGCCTCAGGAACCACCCGAAGCAACATGGGAGCTTCGATATTGTCGTGGTCGGTGATCGAGACCATGCTGGCAAGTCCGAGCTCGCGCTCGATTTGATTCTTTTCTAACTCAAACGCAGCCAGTGGCGGAAGCGGCGGTGTCCAGTACGCTTTCAGGAAATCCAACCTTGCGTCGTCTTGCCCTCGCGGGTGGCGCGTCTGTCCTCCGCCGCCAAAGCTCGCCGCAGCACGGCATGTGCGAGCGGCGTACTCCAGGATGAAATACACTCCCTCTTTCGAATGGTTGGTGTGGCTGTGCAGGGAAACGCCCGTGCGATAAGCCTTGGGCGCGCCGGGTTCTTTCCAAAGGCAGTTTACTTTGCGTTGCAAATCGCCTCCTTGTTAACTGCCCGGTAACTAAAGGTGCTGTGGAAAAAATGTCATAAATTCATTAATGCAAAGTTACGTTTGAAACATTTGTGTGTGAATTTGTTTTTTTAACAACGAATTAATCATGGCTCGAAGAGATGTTGCTCCTATACTTCGGCTAATCGAATGAGAAGAGATCCCGCGCCACTCCCGACCGGTCCAGTCCCGAAAGCGCCGCGGTTTGTGCGATCTTCTGTGCGGGCTCCTATTGCGTCCGCAGCAACTTTTGCTGCTTTGGAATTGGAAATCGGCGCTGTTGAGCATGATTTTACGCGGGCCAATCTTCTTTGGCGCCGCGGTGCAGCGGGGATGGCGGACTGCAATCGCGGCCTTGTTTACCGAGTCGATCTTCTGCGTATTGAGCGCGGGCTTTTACGGCGCAGTGGTACAGATTCTGAAGGATGCCGAGCCCCAGTGGCTGACGGGCATCTTCCTGACCATAGCGATGCCCGTTACTTTTCAGGTACTGGAGTATTTACTGCATTGGTTCCGGGGCACGCCCCACCTCCGCATTGCCGCGATCGTTTCTTTGCTCGTAAGCGCTGTTTCCGCCCTGTTCAACTGGTACGCGATGCGCCGCGGGACCTTGCTGGTAGGTCGCGAAGCTGGCGGTTTCGGAGGAGATCTTCGCCGGTTGCCCCGGCTTCTTCTTGGATTTCTTGCGGTTCTGCCCCGCAAGATCGTTCGGAAATCGCAATCTGATTCGTCCAAAGTTCAAAGTGGGGATCAATGTCTACCGATCTGTTCAACGAAAGGTAGGTAGCCGAGTGAAGACGATGCACTTGACGAATTCGTGGCATGAGAATTCTGGCGGCATCGCTACCTTTTATCGGGCCTTGATCGTGGAAGCCAACGGCAAGCGACAGCCGATTCGGCTGGTGGTGCCGGCTGCGCGGACCGGATCGAGGAAGCCGGCGAGTTCGGCAGGATCTACCACATTCAGGCGCCGCTCTGCGCCGCTTAACCCCGATTACCGCACAATTTATCCTTCGCAATTTCTTTTTCCGGGAAGCAAACTGCAAGAGATTCTGATTTCGGAGCGTCCGGACTTGGTGGAAATCAGCGACAAGTACACCTTGAATTATCTGGGCGCACTGCTGCGCTTGCGACTTATGCCTGCGGTGGATTTCCGCCCGATTGTGGTTGGGCTCAGCCAGGAGCGCATGGACGATAACTTCGGGCGTATCTTGGAGACTCTTCCGTTCGTCTCGAAGAGTTCTGTTCTTGCTACATGAAATGGCTTTATTTTCCTTTCTTCGACCATCACATCGCCAACTCGGAGTACACCGCGTCCGAACTGCAGCCTGCTGCCCAAGGGCAGTTGGTGCCCAGAGGCACCTGGGTCCGCCCATGGGCGTGGACTTGGCGCATCTGTCTCCGCAGCGCAGGTCCGCAGAACTACGCCGCCGCTGCTGCAGAATTTCGGTGCATCTGAGGAAAGCGTTCTTCTTCTCTACGCCGGCCGTCTCGCGCCGGAGAAGAACCTATCCCTTGTTATTCGCCCTGTTGAGCTACCTCTCCAAGGATCGCGCACGCGACTACCGGCTTGTTGGTCGTGGGAGACGGCATCGAACGCCGCCAGTGGGAGCACAAGTGTTCACGTGAGATGCCTGGGCGGGCATTGTTCCTTGGGCACATCAAAGACAGGAATGTGTTGGCCGATCTTTACGCAAACTGCGACGTTTTTGTGCATCCCGAATCCGCGTGAGCCCTTCGGCATCGCTCCGTTAGAGGCGATGGCTTCGGGACTTCCTCTCGTCGCTCCGAATACCGGCGGCGTCTCTTCCTACGCGAATATGGAGAACGCCTGGACCGTAGACGGCGATGTCACAAGCTTTGCCGAAGCCATCCAGGAAATCACCACCAACCGTCAACTCGTCATTGAAAAAACCAGGAAGGCGCTGGCGACTGCTGAGCGGTACCGCTGGGAAGTGGTAGCCTCATCGTTCTTCGATCTCTATGACTCCTTTGGCCGAATGACCGAGGCCGCCCCTGGCGCTCTACCGGGGGCAGCCTTTTATTCGACGTCCGCCGTTGGCTTGCAAGCCGCTATTCTCAACGGAGCCTCACAACTGGGCGCAACGGCCTATCGTTTGGCCGCGAGATTTGTCCGCGAGCCGCGGTCGCGCCGTCGCCCTCGAGTAAGGGAAAATCCAATGGCCTCTTCGAACAAAGTAACCGCAACCGGTCCGCTGCACTCGTAGAGTTCGCTTGTCGTAAGGATACAAGCAATGTCTATTTCGTTAAGCTTCACCAATCTCATCGGATACTTCGCGGCCGGTTGCACGACGTTGTCATTCATCCCTCAATTGGCGAAGATTCGAAAACAAGGCGGCGCAGGTCTTTCCTACTCCATGCTGTCCATTTACCTGGCAGGACTGATGATGTGGCTTATTTACGGAATCATGCTGAAGGCCACGGCAGTCGTGATCGCGAATGCTGCATCCGCCGCGCTCGTGGCGGCGGCAATTGCAATGAAAGCCATGATCCGAGCGCAGGACCTGCAGGAATCGAGTGGAGAGTCTTCGTAAATCCTGATCCGACCTACGCCGCGCGCGGTTTTGGAGTGCAAGATCAGACCTGCGGTCGTCATGCCTTTGCCGTGGCCAGTTCCGTGATCGCCCGGTACGCCTGGTCAATCGCGGCATCGGTGTAAGCCGAAGCTCCTGCGTCGGAGTTGGCAATCGCGATTTGGCCAAAAGGCTTGCGTCCGATAACCCACGGCTTCTCGTCTTCCGTCCAGTCCGGATCGAACAGAGAATTGTAGGAGTACGCGTAACCATGCGCCCATCGGTTCACGGTAAGGCCATCAATGTCGCGCGCCGGCTCGAAGCCCGCACTGCCCAGCATTCGCCCCAACTGGTCGCGCACATTGCGTTCGAAGGTCGAAAACGGCGTGCCTAATAATTCCGCGCGACCCACCCGGTTTTGCTCGCGCATGGTCAATCCCGCACTGCAGGGTGTGCGAAGCATGAATAGCACCATGGGCTCTTCCGGTTTGCTCGGGAACGCATAATCACCCAGGCTCACCGGAAAATCGAGCGCGGTGTAAACGTGGTAGCTTCCCGGCGACTCGATCTGCCGTACGCCGAGCTTCTCATACGAGGTCCAATTCCGGATGGCGACGTGGGTATACACCAGGGGCGCCTTCACCAGATACGCGAGCGCTTTTTTTTGCCTCTCCGGCAATTCCGGACAAACATAGGGAATCATCCCGTTATAACAGGCGAGAACACAGCGCTTGGCTTTGACGCTTAGTAGCTTGTTCCCACGGACATACGACACGGCAACTTCCTTCACCGGCCCCGTGTTCATATGCTTCACATTTACGACCGTACTGTTGAGCCGAATGCGCACGGCTGATCCGTTGCGGTCCATTCGGCTGTAGTCAGCGCGCGCCGTCACCACATCCTCCATGGTATGACCGGGAATCGATCCCGGTATCAGAGCCCGCACCAACAGCCGGGCGATGGAAGCATTTCCATCCGGAAAGTGAAAGATGTACGGTTCTTCCTTTTCCTCTTCCCCAAGTTTCATCCCTTGAAAGCCGGCATAGGTGACGCCACCGTAATCGTCGCCAGCCATGTAGCACTGGATCGCCGGCACGGCATCGATCCCCACTGCAAATAAATCGTGGGTGTAACTCTGAAAAAACTTCAACGCGTCGGGGTGGACGTTGCAAATCTTGGTTAGAAAATCCGCGTAGCTGATCTTCGACAACTTTGCGATCTTCTGCTCCCGCGACAGGCCCGGCAGGTAATCCACTTTCTCCGTATACACGCGCGCAATGTCCCGCCGCACCTCTGCGCTCAACGGCGTCTTCGCCAGCCACTCCGGCCAGGGTGTGGTTCCTAACCCCGCGACCAGTCGGTCTTCTCCAAACGTTTCCTTATCGAAGAAACAACCGGTGCCCAGCATCCGCGATTCGTATAGTTTCCGGTCGTAAGCTTTGTAAAATTTCTGCGTGTCGATTCCCAACTCTACGAGCAGTCTCTTCGCCTCGGCGCTGTAGGCCCCGGGACTTTCGATCGACTGTGTTCCCCCGTAGCCGAGCAACATCCGGCCGCCCGCATGAAACTCATTACGCTTGGCGTGTCCGCCGAAGTCGTCGTGGTTGTCGATCACCAACACGCGAGCCTTTTCGCCCGCGCTCCTGCGGAAGAAATAAGCCGCCGCCAGCCCGCTGATTCCGCCTCCCACCACGACCAGGTCGTAGATCTCACCCGTCGGCTGCGGACCGCCATCAGCGTCCCAAGCCCCGCCATCGCGCAGGCGATGGGCATACGTGTATGTGCCATCATGGTTTCCGCGCATTCCAGTGAGCGCCGGAGGATAGTAATCCGGCGCCTTCTCCGGCGCGAACGGCTCCGCACTGGTCTGTAGCGCAAACTCGGCCGGAGCCAATTCGGCCAGAGCCCGGTGAGTGGCCAGCACTCCGCCAATCCCGATTGCCGCTCCGTTCAGGAAATCCCTCCGCGAAATCGGGCGCCCCATCCCCAATTCGCTGTCCCGCTTTCCGTCACCCATTCGCGAAACTCTCCGGAAACCAAGTGATTATAAAGAATAAAGAGGAAAGGCCCACGTCGCGACGTACGTGTTTCAGCCGCCAGCCTTCGCCATGCAACCCGCCGCAAATCTTATGCAACTAATTTACTAGTTGACAATCCAATACTCTGTACGTCTAATACGACGGGTCGAGGAGGATGGCATTTGCCCCCGAGAAAGTCCCCAACTCTTACAGAAGCGGAGTTGCGCTTGATGGAAGTGCTATGGCAGAAAGGCCCTTCGACTGTCCAACAGGTGCAAGAGTTCCTTCCAGAGAAGGAGCCACTGGCCTACAACTCCGTGCTGACCACGATCCGGATTCTTGAAAAAAAGGGCTACGTAAAGCACGTGAAGGACGGTCGCGCCTTCGTCTACTCGCCTCTGGTGCAGCGTCAGGAGGCGACCCGCTCTGAGATCGGTCGTCTGGTCAACCGTTTTTTCGGGAACTCCCACGACTTACTCGTCCTTAACATTCTTGAAGACCGCGGCGTGGAGGCCGCCGAGCTAAAGCGTCTGCGAAAGATGCTGGAAGGGAGCAAGTGATCCGATGCCTCTAACAGGTCACTGGCAGGCCTTGGCCGAGATTTTTGCCGGAAGGGTGCTCAATAGCACGGCGGAAGGAATCGTCATTGCTCTGTTCATCTGGGTAATGTTGCTGGCCCTGAGGCGCCAGAACTCCAGCACGCGCTTCGCAATGTGGTTCTCGGGCCTGGCGGCCATAGCTCTCCTGCCGGCCATCGAGGGGATGGGATCTCACGTCGTCGACTCGGCTGCGACGGCGTCCCATTTCACCTTCCGTGTGCCCGGTTCCTGGGCAATGGATGCCTTTGTCGCGTGGGCCGTCATCGCCGGCATCGGCCTGGCGAGAATCAGCGTGAGTTTTTGGCAACTGTACAAATTGCGCCGAAGTTGTGTTCCCATCGATTCTTCTGATTTGCATCCGGTTCTTCTCGGAACTCTGAACGAATTCGGTTCTGCGAGGCGTGTAACTCTTTGCACCTCTGATCGAGTGCGCGTGCCCACAGCAATCGGTTTTCTCAAGCCGGCCGTCGTGATTCCTGGGTGGGTGCTCAAGGAACTTTCTCCCCTCGAACTCAACGCGATTCTCCTGCACGAATTGGCGCATTTGCGACGCTGGGACGATTGGACCAATCTCGCGCAGCGAATCGTAAGCGCGCTTCTGTTTTTTCATCCTGCGATTTGGTGGATCAGCGATCGGCTCTCGCGCGAGCGGGAAATGGCCTGCGATGATTTCGTCCTGGCCGCGACCTCGAATCCGCGCGGATATGCGCAGTGTCTGGTCACCGTTGCCGAGAAGAGTTTCTTGCGCCGCAGCTTGGCGCTAGCCCAGGCTGCAGTAGGCAGAATGCATCAGACTGCTCACCGTGTCGCGCGAATTCTTGATGCCGACCGTCCGGCTGCCACCAAGGTCTGGAAGCCCGCTCTGGGCTTGGTCTCCGCAGTGTCGGTGGCATGCTTGATTTCAATGCCCCATATGCCGAGGCTCGTCGCATTTGACGGCGCAGCGCCCAGCTTTTCTCAGTCCGCTTCTAGGCTAAGTCCCGCACTGGCGGGCAGTTCTGCCGGCATCGGGACGCATGTGATCCCGGCATCGCTCCACGTTTCGCGCGCGAGCGTCCGGAGAAACAATGTTCTCGCGCATAATGTGAATGTGAAGTTGCAGAGCCCAAATCACGGTGGACTGTTGTCGTCGGACATCGCGGCGGCGAAAGTCGTGCAACCGCAAACCAGAATGGTCAACGCGAGAGCTAATCGCTCCCGTGACAACGTCAACGAACCGAACTCCGTATTGCTCGTGATGCACACGCAGCAGATCGACGAGTACGGCCACGTTTGGAACATTTGCATCTGGCGCTTGACCGTATTTCATCCCGTGGATCGCGAAGTTCAAAAAGCAGTCACTCCAAAATCCACTTAGCTAGTTTTGATAACGACAAGAGCGCTCGATCGTCTTTAGAAACTAAATAATTAGTTGTTGCCCAAGGAGAAACTCGAATGAAAAACTGGTTCGCCAAAGTATGGGTTACGAAGACCCTCCTGACTCGCCGCCTGATGGTTCCTGTCATGGCAATCGCGCTGGCGTTGTCGTTCACCACTTACGAATTCACCAAGCCGGCTTACGCCAAGGGAGCAGCAGCCTCTCCTACCGCGACGCCGCTCGACGACAACAGCGTCAGCGCTCTGCTGTCACTCGACCAGGCCATGGAAACACTGGCTGCGCGCGTCACGCCCGCGGTCGTGAACGTAGCCGTCACGTCGCATTCGAAAACCGAAGTGGCGGATGGCCAAATGCCCGATATGCCCCAGGGCCTACCGCCAATGTTTGCGCCCTTCTTCAATCACCCGATGCGTCCGCAAACCCAGATTGAGCACGGCATCGGCAGCGGCGTGCTTATCTCGCCCGACGGATACATCGTGACCAACAATCACGTCATCGATGGCGCCGTTGACATCCGCGTGACCCTCAAAGACCGACGAATCATGACGGCCAAGCTGATCGGAGCTGACCCGCTCACCGATCTCGCCGTGATCAAGGTCGACGGAACCAATCTCCCGAACGCGCCCTGGGGCAATTCAACTTCATTGCGCCCGGGACAGACCGTGCTCGCCTTCGGCAATCCCTTCGGCTTCCGATTTACCGTGACTCGTGGAATCGTCAGCGGATTGAACCGTCCGAATCCGTTCTCACGCAACGGCCGTGCGCCTGGAAGCTTCATCCAGACTGACGCCGCCATCAATCCAGGAAACTCTGGTGGTCCGCTGGTTGACGCGCGTGGTGAAGTGATCGGCATCAACACGTTCCTCGTCTCGAACTCGGACAGCTTCTCGGGCATGGGTTTTGCAATTCCCAGCCAGATCGTGCGTCCCACGGTGGAAGCCCTGATCCGCGATGGCAAAGTGCACCACGGCTACATGGGCATCGGAATCAGTGACGTGACTCCCGAGAATGCAAAGTTCTTCCACGTCGAGAACAACGAAGGTGCCGTGGTCACGCAGGTGGAAGACGGTTCACCCGCGGGGAAGGCTGGTTTGAAAGTTGGCGACGTCATCACGGAACTCGATGGCCAACAAGTGAGCGATGCCAGCCAGCTTCAGATCGAGGTCGGACAGAAGGAGCCCGGTTCGAGCATCAAGCTAGGAGTGCTGCGCGATGGCAAGAACATCAACGTGCCCGTTACGCTGGAGGAAATGGGCAGCCGCGACCACGATGGCAAGGATGTCGGCAGCAACAGCAACGGCAAGCCGCGCTGGGGCCTCGGTCTCACTGATATGACTCCAGAGCTGCGCGAGCAACTGCAGGCCTCCAGTGACGTTCATGGTGCGGTCGTCGAGCAGGTCCAACCCGGCAGCGCCGCCGATAACGCCGGTCTGCAACGTGGCGACGTGATCGTCGAAGTCGATCGCCATCCCGTCCAGAACGCTGCGGATGTTCAGAAGGCATTGTCGGCAGTGCCCAAGGGACAAGACGCGCTGATTCTGGTCTGGTCCAACGGGGGTAGCACTTTCAGGGTACTGCACTCAAACGAAGCAGCGCCGGGCATGTAACGGTTTGTAATGAAGCGCTGGTAAGCGAATCCCGCGTTCGACGGCCATCATGCCACTCTGTGCATGATGGTTTTCGGGCACGGGATTAGCTCTGCCTGTGCTCATGTTGTGGCCGTGATCGAGGGCGCAAAACCGCCAGCGATCCACGCCACAGCCTCATCATTCGTGGTTACCTAGGCTTCATGGCTGGCCTTTGAGAACTTGCCAGGCTCCTTGGCTTCTCCGGCGGTCCGATATCTGGTGGCATTTCTCCCGTCAGAGCATTCAAGAACGCCTGCAGATCGCTGCGGTCCTGCCCCGACAAGAAATCCAGCACATGAATCTCCTTGTCTAGATTGGGATTGGAGTTGCCTGCTCCGATGTAGAAATCGATCACCTGCTTCAGGTCTTTCAGGCTGCCATCGCTCATGTAAGGCGCACGCTGCGCAATATTTCGCAAGCAGGGCGTTTTGAACTTCGCCTTGTCTGCTTCGTTGTGGGTGACGGCGTATAGACCGACGTCCGTAATTTCTCCCGCATTCACGCCGATCCCGACATCGTGAAATTGGTTGTCGGTAAATAGAGCGTACTTCTCTCCCACTGTATGGCAGGCGGCGCAATCCCCTTTTTTCTTCGAAGTAAACACAACGTATCCACGCTTCACCGCGGCGCTTACGGCATCTTTCTCATGTCCATATTTCCAGCGATCAAAAGGGGAGTTGCCGCTGATCACCGTGCGCTCGAATGAAGCAATGCTCTTCTCCACCATTTCGTAGGTAATCGGTCTCGCGCCCCAGGCACTAGCGAATTGTTCGCGATAACTGGGATCAGCATTGAGCCTTTGCTCAACCGTGGTCAGCGTATTGGCCATCTCCACCGGGTTCTGCACTGGGCCTTCCGCCTGACTTTCCAGTGTGGGAGCCCGGCCATCCCAGAACTGAACCTTGAAATATGCGGCATTCACCACCGGCGGAGAGTGGCGGGTCCCCGGCTTCTTTCCTACTCCCTCGGACACCTGCCTGGAATCGGCAAATCCGAATTGCGGGCTGTGGCAGGAAGCGCAAGAAACGCTCCCATCCAGCGAGAGAATCGGATCATAAAAGAGACGCCGGCCCAGCGCGATGGTTTCTGCCGTCGGTGGGTTGTCGGCCGGAATGAGCACGGGTGGAAGACCAAGTGGAGTCTTGATCTGCACTGCCTTGCCGATGGGCATTACCGGCGAGGGAGTTTGACTTCCGCCTTGAAGCAACAGGCCAGATGCGAGGATCATGGTGAGACCAGCGAGAAAAAATTTGCCTGAAATCATAGGAACCTCCGACGATTGGAGACTCCGGCTCTCGCTTGCAAATGATGATTGCGTGACCGGCAGACTGAATTGCTTTGGAGCGCCGGAGCCTGTCAGGTTCTGAATCCGCAACAGCCCAATCGTAGATTCGATGAGGCGGAGCTTGGTCGTGACCGTAATCACGCTTAACAGTGATGTCCTTCGCGCGCAGGTAGATCTCGGGAACGAGCCGTGTCAATTTTTCATTCTAGAAAGTGCTATTCACTGAAACTCAAATACTCAAATATCTCCGCTAGCTCGGCACTGCCTGCACAGAGCGCGCAATAGCGTAGGGCGCATTGTGATTGATGTCACGGACAGGTCAAACACTCGCGCCTAACATGCAGATGTCAGGGGAAGGAGCATTCTCTCGCGGCGAGCCGACCCTCGCCCCGGTCGCCCGTCCATCCGAGATCGCGAAATGAGATTGAAAGCCTTTCTCACCACCGTGATGAGCCTTCTGAGCCTCCTCGTATTTTTTCTTGGATGTGTGCGGAGCAACGTGCTCTGGACCTGGGTGGGCTTTGTCTGTGCTGTTGTTTCCGGAGTTTTTGTTCAACTATTTATTGATCGTAAGAAAACAAATGATGCTGCGTCGCGTCGCAGCTAAGAAAAAACCATTTCCCATCAAGCATGGGTGGTTGAAATCAGGGGATTACGCTGACTGAGAATTGACCGATCGGGGGCAATAAGTGAAATCGGGATGTTACGCCAACCTTCCACCAAGCGGAATCCTGTTTTGTGCACAAGTTCACGCCACACATGGACTTTGGTGTAGGCTTATTTACTAAAAAGCGGTCATAATTGGATTGTCCGACTTCTTCGCAGTACGGAGACAACTCACCATGAACCGCCTCGCCCTCGGCTTCGGCTTAAGTTTGTTTCTATTTTTCAACCTCTCAACCAATGCGCAAGAAAACAGAACCTCTGGCGACGAAGCGTCGTCCGTGCGTGCCACGGTAACGAACTACATCGAAGCCTATTACACCGGCGATGCTGCCCGGATGGAACAAACGCTGCATCCTCATTACCTGAAGCACAAGATCCATGGGAACATTCCGGTAAGGGAGCAAACGGGTGCAGATTTAGTGCAAGCCGCACGGAGCGGGGAAGGTACTCACCTCACGCAAGCAGAGCGCTGGGAACAGATTACTGTGCTTGATGTGGCGGGAAACATTGCATCTGCCAAACTCGTCACTGCCGGGTGGACGGATTACATGACGCTTACAAAAATCGACGGTGAATGGAAGGTTCTCTCCGTAGTGCAACGATTCGACGACTAGAAACGGCCTTCGACGCGTTGCTCGGCACACAACGCTCGTTCCTTCGGACGAGCGTTTTTGTTTGTTCCATAGTTCCATAGTTGTCGAAATCAGGCGATAGCACTCAAAACCCATGCGAAGCTCGATAAGCGATTGTCGATTTCTCGCCAACTGAAAACGATGACTAACAGTTGGCGCGAATGACTTCCGGTTTACCGGCGTCCCGGACGTATCATAGGTCGAGGAGCACGGAGCCGTGACTGCGCGTCAACTCAAGTCTCGCCAACCGAAAGTTCACACTCAACTCGACCGGACCGCAGTCCGGGTCTTCGCTGCCAATGAGCGCATGAACCAGCTTCTCATCGAGAATCTTGACCCCGCCGCCTGGACCGCAAAAGCGCCCGGCAACACTCGTTCCATTGCGGCAATCTTCACGCACATGCACAATGTTCGGACCAAGTGGATCAGGCTTACAGCTCCGCATCTGAAGGTTCCACCCCAGCTGAGCCGCACGCTCTCCACCCCGCAGCAGGCACGCGATGGGTTGGCCGAAAGCGCCGCTCGCTGTGCGGAGATGCTCGCGGAAGCGCTCGGCGGCGGTGAGGGCCGCGTCGAGAAGTTTATCAGAGACGGCTGGGCTCGACCCTCGCCGGTTGGTCTGGAAATGCTGTGCTACATGCTTTCTCACGAAGCCCACCATCGCGGGCAAGTGTGCATGCTGGCACATCAGCTTGGCTTCCCGTTGTCGAACCTAGTGACGTCCCGAATGTGGAATTGGGAGAAGCTCTGGAAAGAGTGTGGGTCGCCCGCCGGTCCCGGACGCAATTCTTAAGTAGCCTTAGAAATCGGGCAATACCATCGTGCGACGCCCATCGCAGCAGGCGCTCGATGTTATCCTAGTTGAGATTCATCCCCGATGAGGCTGTAACTCTTTGATGCCGAATTCAAGCATTCCCAAGCAAGACGTTCCTCAAGCTCAATCCTCCACCGAAGCTACCGAATCCTTTAGCGACATGCTCTCGCAGTATGAGAAGAGCCACGTGCGACAGCGCGAAGACGGCAGCAAGCAAATCCAGGGAACCATAATCACCGTCTCCTCCGACTCCGTATTTCTCGACATCGGATTCAAGAGCGAGGGTGTTCTGCCGCTCGCGGATTTCCAGAACGCCGGCGAAACTCCGAAGCCTGGCGATAGGCTGCCAGTCTCGGTCAAGGGCCGCGATCCGGAAGGCTACTACCAACTCACGCGCGCGAAAGTCGAGCGTCCGAAAGACTGGTCGGCGCTGGAGAAGGCTTTCGCGGAGAAGGCGACGATTGTCGGCACCGTAACCGGCGTAATCAAAGGTGGCCTCAGCGTCGATGTGGGCGTGCGCGCGTTCATGCCTGCCTCTCGCAGCGGAGCGCACGACACCGCAGAGATGGAGAAGCTGGTCGAGCAGGAGATTCTCTGCCGCATTATCAAGCTCGATGTCGCCGACGAAGATGTTGTGGTCGACCGCCGCGCCGTTGTTGAAGAAGAAGAACGCTCGGCCATAGATCGCCGCTACTCGGAGATGAAAGAAGGCGACGTCGTCAGCGGCACCGTCCGCAGCCTCACCGACTACGGCGCGTTCGTCGATCTCGGCGGCGTGGATGCATTGCTCCACGTAAGCGATATCGCATGGAGCCGCGTCAGCAAGCCTGCGGACGTGCTTTCCGTTGGCCAGCAGGTCGAAGCAAAAGTCTTGAAGATTTCGGCTGAAGCAAACAAGCGCCGCATTTCTATTGGCATGAAGCAGTTGCTGCCTCATCCCTGGGATGCGGTAGCCGAAAAGTACAAAGTTGGCGAGCGGGTTCGGGGCACCGTAACTCGCGTCGCCGAGTTTGGCGCCTTCGTGGAACTGGAGCCTGGCATTGAAGGCCTGATCCACGTTTCGGAAATGTCGTGGGGCAAGAAGTTGAGAAGCGCTAGTACGTTGGTAAAGTCCGGCGAAATTGTGGACGCAGTAATCCTGGGAGTGAACGCGGCCGAGCGGCGAATGTCGCTGGGACTGAAGCAGGCGCTCGGCGATCCCTGGGCTGATGCCGCCCAGAAATTTGCCGCAGGTTCAGTGATCGAAGGTCCGGTCGTCAGCCTCACCAAATTTGGCGCGTTTGTGCAGCTTGCCGAAGGTGTGGAGGGCATGATTCACATCAGCGACTTGAGCGCAGAGAAGCGCATCAATCATCCGCAGGAAGTAGTGAAAGTCGGACAGATCGTAAAGGCTCAGGTGCTGGCCGTTGATACGGAGAAGCGCCAGTTGCGCCTGGGAATAAAGCAACTGGTTCCGAGCGGTCTGGATGAATACATCGCCGAGCACAAAGAGGGAGATGTAGTTACAGGCCGCATGATAGACGCTTCGGACGAAAGCGCTCGCGTTGAGCTAGGCGAAGGCATTCAGGCGTCGTGCCGAATGAGCCCATCCAGGCAGTCGGACGGGAAAAAGAAGCCAGCCGGATCGGAGCCGTCAAAGTCCGATGCAAAGCCGGATCTGTCTTCGCTGGGCTCGATGTTGCAGGCGCGCTGGAAGGGCGCGACGCCCTCAGTTGATGCGAAGCCGGAGCCGGTTCGCACTGGACAGATTCGGAAGTTCCGGATTGCGAAGCTCGATCCAGCTACCAAGAAGATTGAATTGGAATTAGCCTAAGCTAATTGCGAACAGGAATCTAAAGTGCTCGCCAGCCTCAATCCATCTCCCGCATCTGCCCTTCTTCTCGCCGCATCCCCGCACCCGCGGCCGCGGAAGACTCGTCTCTCTTCTTCTGCCAGTCGGCTTCCGCCAGTACACTGATCGCTTCCAGTTTTTTCTTCTTCAACCCAGCATTGATCGCCGCCAGTTGTTTCTGCGTCAGTTTTTGGAAGTCATCCATCACATCTTGCAGTTCGTGACCGAGCGACTCGGTCCGCGCTACCTGGTAGTCGGTTGGCTTGCCGTCGTATCCCGTGACCGCGCCGTAAAGTTGGCCCAGATGTTCGCGGATTCGTTCTTCACCAGTAATCATGCCGCCTTCCTTCGTCGCCACAATCTTCCCGCGCAGCGCATCACAATCCGCGGAAAGTTGCTGCAGCTGCTTGCGCAGAGGATCTTTCTCCGTAAGCTTGGCCGCGCGCGCCTTGGCGGCATCTCGCACTCCCTCGATTGCCTCCACTCCGTAGGTCATGTGTTCCAGTTCTTTGTAGACCTTCATCGAGAGATCGAATTGTGCCTTTCGCTCCTCGATGGAATATTGCGCTCGCGGATCCATCGCAACATCCAATTCTTCGGTGTAAGTCTGATCTCCTTTGGTCAGCTTCACTGTGTACTTGCCGGGCAAAACCCTGGGTCCCTGCGCTGCTTCGAACAGCGCCGAGGCTGCCGGTGCGACTGCCGGCGGCTTCACGTGCATTCCCCACCCGGCGCGATTCAATCCCCGATGCTTGCTGCCTGCCACCGTGTCCACCAACTTGCCACCCTGATCGAAGATCTCAATTTTCAAATCGCCAAAGATGTGTCGGCCTTTCTGGTAATAGGTAATTTGCGCATCCGTAGGCCGGTTGCGTCCGTGGAAGGTTTCGTCTCCCTCGGGCCAGCCGCCACTCACATCGAAGTACTGGATCGAGGGCCGCCCCGGCAGCAGCGTCGCCTCCTTGGCCATCACGTCCGGGGTCAGCATGCGAAGCGGTGAGATATCATCCACGATCCAGATACCACGTCCGTGTGTTGCGACCACCAGGTCGGATTCACGCGCCTGCAACGCGATGTCATCCACCGGAGCAGAAGGGAAGTCCGTTCCCTTGTATTGCGCCCAGCGCTGTCCGCCGTCTACCGAAATATAGAGTCCAAATTCCGTGCCGAGAAAAAGCACATTGTGGTCGACTGTGTCTTCCTTGATCACATGAGCAAATCCGCGCACGCCGCTTTCCTGTGCCGGAAGCGCCGCCCACGTCTGTCCGTAATCGGTGGTCTTGTACACATACGGCTTCATATCACCGAAAGTGTGCCGGTCGAAGGTGGCGTATGCCGTCGCTTCGTCGAAGCGGCTGGCCTCGATGGTGGAGACCCACGAATTCTTTCCCAGGCCTTTGACATTCCCAACTACATTCGTCCAGGTTTTCGCGCCGTCTCGCGTGATCTGTACATTGCCGTCGTCCGTGCCAACCCAGATAATCTGCCCATTCTTTGGCGATTCTGAAATTGAGTAGATCGTCGTATGCATTTCCGCGGAGGAATTGTCGATGGTCACGCCGCCGGACTCTTCCTGTTTCTGTTTCTCCGGATCATTCGTCGTCAGATCGGGAGAAATGCGATCCCACGATTGGCCGTGATCGCGAGAACGGAAGAGGAATTGCGCCCCGATGTAAATCGTTCCTTTCTCATTGGGGCTCATGTGAATGGGCGTGTTCCAGTTGAAGCGTAGCTTTCCCTCGCCATAATTTGGCCAAGGATGGATGTCGCGACCTTCGTGCGTGTAGCGATTGACCCGGCCGATCTCCCCACCCTGCGCCTCTGCGTAAATGTAGTCCGGATCGGAGGTGTCTTCGAACATCCAGAAACCGTCACCGCCGTACATGTTTTCCCAGCGCGAGTTGGTTACGCCGCCCGGATAAGAAGAATCGCCAACCCACGAGCTGTTGTCCTGCAAGCCGCCGTACACGTGATATGGATCCGCGTTATCCACGCTCACGTGATAGAACTGCGAAACCGGCAGGTTCATCTGGTGCTTCCAGCGATTGCCGCCGTCCTCACTGCGCCACAAGCCGCCGTCGTCGCCCGCAATCACGATGTTGGTGTTCTTCGGGTTGATCCATACATCGTGGAAATCGCCGTGAGCCGCACTCGAAACCACGTTGAAAGTCTTGCCCCCGTCGTTGCTGAGCAGCAGAATCAGATCCGGTTTGAAAATCTTGTTGTCGTCCTTGGGATCGACGATTAAGTTTCCAAAGTAGAACGGTCGCCACACCATGTAATTGCTGGCATCGAGTTTGGTCCAGCTTCCACCGCCGTCATCAGACCGATAGAGTCCCCTTCCTTTTTCCGCCTCGATGTTGGCATACACAACGTTGGGCTTGGACTCAGCCACTTGCACGGCGATTCGTCCGTAGGGTTTCGGAGGCAGGCCTTTGGCGTTGGTCTCGTTGATTTCCTTCCAGGTCGCGCCGCCATCGATCGACTTGAACAATCCGCTGCCCGGGCCGCCAGAGCGGAATGTCCACCCCTGTCGCCGGAAATCCCACATGGCCGCGTAGATTGTTTTCGGTTCCTGTTTGCTGCGCGCGATCATGGCGCAGCCACTCGATCCGTTCACCCCCGCCAAAACTTTTTTCCAAGTTTTTCCGCCGTCGCTCGTCTGGTAGACTCCGCGCTCGTCGTTGTCATCCCAAAGGTGTCCAGTGGCACAAGCCAGCACGTCATTGCTGTCTTTCGGATCCACCAGAATCTTGGCGATGTGCTCGCTATCTTTCAGGCCAACATTGGTCCAATTCTCGCCGCCGTCGGTTGACTTATATATGCCGTCGCCCACCGATACGCTATTGCGCAACCATGCCTCGCCTGTTCCCACCCAAACGATCTTCGAATTCGAAGGATCAATCGCGACCGCGCCAATCGATTGCACATCCTCGCGATCGAACACCGGCTTGTAGGTCGTGCCGCCGTTCACTGACTTCCACACTCCGCCGCTGGCCGCGCCCACAAACGCGGTGATGCGGCCGTCTTCTTCCACTGCATCCAGCGCGGCAATGCGTCCGCTCATGGTGGCCGAGCCGATATTGCGTGCCGGCAATCCTGAGATCGTCGCTGAGTCAAACCGGTATGGCGCCTGCGCGCCGGCCTGCACGGACGCGAAGGCCAACACGGCTACGATGAAGCCTGCACTCAGCTTTGGTATGAACCGTGACTTAGCAGCGGATGCTTTCATGTTTACGAATCCTCTTAGATTTGCAGATAATTTTTCGTTGCGGCTTTCAAGCAGCGCGATCAATGAATCCCGACCAGGCCGGACTTCTTCTCCTCGGTTTTCAACGAAGCTGGAAGGGCAAAATCCGCGGGATCGATGATGACGTTGGCTTCCATCTTTTGTACGGTTGTCGTCTGGTCGTCAGGATGACTCTTCGGTCCTTGCGAAATGGAGAAGGGATACATCACGCCGTCCACCGGCTTATAAGAACCGAGTCCAACCACGCGATCTCGTACCGAGCCGCGGATAAACTGCTGAATCTCCTTGCGAATCTCGATAAACGTATCGGGATCGAGATAGTCGTAGATAATGTCGCCATTCTTCAGCGTGATCTTCAAGCGCAGGGCGTCATCGCCATCCACTACATCGTGTCCGAGATATTCCACCGTGCTGCCCTTCTCCTTGTAATCCACGAGCGGTCCGTCAAAATCGGCATCCAGCAGCAGGTCGCGCAGGTCATCCTCGCCCATGAGTTCGGGATCTTTTTTCCCGCCAAAAGGCTGGATCTGCCAGCCCGTTGTGCCGTCATAAGCCTGCACCGCGGTCATTCCTTGCAAGGAAAACGTCTCGCGAATCAGGTCCGGCCGCTCGTTCTCCTGGCCCACGGACGCGGTGAATCCTCCCCCACCCTCGAACTTGCCGGTCATGCGCATGGTTTTGATGGCCTTCATCTTCTCCAGTCCACCTCGGGCCTGGATGTTTTTGGCAATCAATTCGTCCGCGGTTTGGGAGAAGGAAAACGTTCCGCAGCAGCAGACAGCAATCAGCACTATCACGGCGTGACGCATCAAGCAGACTCCTGGTGGTGAGGGACTTAAAGAACCCGAAAACGGAAGACAGTACTCTACCCGGTAGTAGACGATTTGTTCAAGTGTTGGTGAGCAATAAAAGCCCGCTGTACTGGTGGACACCGACTAATCCACAAGCAAGAGAAAGCCGCCCGTGCGGGCGGCCGTTTGAATCTTCCTTTGGTGAACGAATGCTTAGTGGGCGAACGAGAAGTTCAGCCCAGTCGTAAAAATCACGTCATTATCCTTCGTGGCGATCGGTGGGTTCGACACATAGAGGTCACTGAATTGATTCTGCCAGCCTAGCCATTTGCTGATCTTCGTGACCGTACCCAGGTCGAACTCTCCCCGATATTGACCGCTATATCCGCTCGACAGGTCTGGATAGAGGTAGAGCTTCTCCGTGATCACCGTGGTCTTTCCTGCTTTGTGCATCAGCTCTTCGCCCAGGGTGAGCGCCGCGAATTTGTTCGTCACTCCGTAGGAGACGTAAGTTGGAGGAACCGTCACTGGCGTATTTACTGCTCCGTTCGAATAGGTTTCGTGGGTGTAGTTCAAGCCAGCCAGCAGGTCCAGTGTAGTGTTGTCGGACTTGATCGCGTGGTAGCCCAGGCCGCCCCCATATAGGCCACGAAGATCCAGGTCCTGCAGCGCGTTGCTCATGAAATCAGCGCCCACGAAGCCGAACATGCGCGGGTTGATATTGCGATCATAGCGAATTCCACCAGTGACCAGGTTGGCCACAGTAGTGGGAGTCGATAACTCGTTCTTCGTTTCGATCGCAGTCGTATAAATCGTTACCTTGTCATTCAACGTTGCGTGGATGGCGTTGATGGCCAACGCCAGATTGGTGGTTTGGCTATTGCCGCGGGCCAGCGAGAAGCCGACGTTCGCTCCGCCATTCCAGCCATGCAGTAAGCCGGGATGCAATGACTTATCGTAAGCCGCCTGCTCGGCGTCGTTCCGGATCAACGCGACATTGCTGGTTGGCACTTCCACCCCCCCCCGGTCTTGGTGGCGACCTCGATTTTGCCATCGCTAGTGGTGACCGGGCCGACGACCGTTTTCTTGTCCGATGTAGTGACATGTAATTCTTTGTCGGTCGTAATCTGCGTGATGGCCTTAAAGTCGACTGTCACGTCGCCCGCGAACTCGGTGTGTAGCACCAGAGTCTTGCCGTCCGATTTCACGACGGTACCGGTCAGACGGTCACCATTCTTCAACGTGATCTGATCGGCAAAAACCGCTGAATTCAATCCAAAAAACGCAATTAGAACCACAAATTCGACTTTACGCACCTCGACCTACCTCCTGCTTTCAAGAGTCAATTTTCACAGCTCAAACGCTTAGATGGCCCGGAATATCTGGAACAAAATCAGACAGGAAACAGCACAAAGCGGCGATTGAATCAAAGAAGATTACTGCCCGCGAAGCAAACTCGCTTAGCCCTTGGTTTCTTTGGATTCGGTGCTTTTGCTCTGCTCGGTCGACGGTGGCGTGGCCGGAGTATCCTTCATGCCCTCTTTCAAGGCACGAATCCCCTCACCCAGCCCCTTGCCCAGTTCGGGCAGCTTTTTGGGGCCGAAAACCAGCAGGGCAATCGCGAAAATAATAATCAAATGCGTCGGTTGAAACAAACCCTCAAACATCGGAACCTCCAAGGACCACACTACAACCTACTAATACGCTACCGGATGGGGAGGGGGAAGTCAAACCTCTCCCAGCACAGATTCTGAAATCTGTGCTGCATCCATCCCTTTACTGATAGTCTGCTATTCGCCAGGACGGTGCTGTGATCAAAGTCACACTGCGCCGTGACAGTCCGAATCCGGTTAAGACGTGCAGTCATTTTCCCGGCATCGTCCAAGTTTTTCCAATATCGCCAACCGATTTCCCCCTAGTTACTTCCGTGACCTTACCTCCGGTTCAGCGGGCAGGCTAATGTGAATTAGCGGCTGCAGCTCGCCGCTGAAACGGCGCGGCAAGACGCGCTGTGGTTAGCACCCCAGCAAGCCAACCGACACCGGAGAATCGCGTGAAGCGCAAGGGCCTCGCAGTCTTTTCCTTTCTTCTCTTGGCGGCCCTCGCTGCCCAGTCCAGCGAAAGCCAACCCGTGAGTTCTATCCAACTAATGGCTTGGCTCATGGCGGGCGTTCCCAGCAACCGTTTGGTTCGCATCGTTCAAGAGCACGGTATCGCAGGCGTCCCAGGCAAGGATCAGATTCATCAATTCGAAGCCGCCGGTGCCGATGCGAACCTGCTTCGCATCTTGAGCAGTCTGAAATCTTCAACTCCTGGAGCCTCTGAAATACCCGCGCCTCTGTTGAAGGCCGCCGCCGACGCCAAAGCTCAGCGCTTCCACGAAGCTGAACTTGATCTCCGTCCGGCCGTACTTCTTGATCCTAATAACTCGGCGTTGCACTTCGCACTTGGCGGCATGCTCATCCGGCAGGAGCGTTGGGATGACGCCTATGACCAGATCACTCTGGCCGCGCAGCTCATGCCGGATCTCCCCGAGAATCACAGCAGCCTGGCCTACATTTTTTATCGCCTGGATGATGGTCCGAATGCGATTGCGGAAGCCCGCACCGCCCTCAGCATGGACCCCCAGAACGCGGAGGCTTACCAGTTCCTCGGCCTGGCTCTTTATTCCAACGGACAATACGCCGCTGCCGTCCATGCCTTCGAGGAGTCGCTGGCTCGTGATGCCGCGGACCCCGATACTTACTACGATCTGGGGATCACCCTGAATGCCGCGGGAAATCTGGCCGCCGCCGTCACCGCTTACCACCAGGCCATTCATCTAAATCCATCATTTTGGGAAGCCCATTCCAACCTTGCAGTGGTCCTGCATGAAGAAGATAGGCTGGACGAGGCGATTACTGAATATCGCGAAGCCAAGCGCCTGGCGCCAGATGAAGCTTCCGTCCGAAATAATTTGGGCAACACTTATTGCGACAAGGGCGACTTCGATGCCGCCATGCTCGAACTGCTCGAACTTTACCGCCAGCATCCGGAGTGGCAGCAGGGCCACGGCTGCCTGGCCCGCGCCTACCTGTCAAAGAAGGATTACGGTAACGCTATCCGGGAATTGCAATCGGCGATTCGCCAAAATCCTACCAGCGCCGCCGAACACCGCATGCTTGGGGAGGTTTTCGTCCTCACCGACAAGTTGGAGGATGGTGTCCGCGAGTTGCGCCTGGCAGTAACGCTCAATCCGGATTCTGATGCTGCCCACCACATCCTGGGCACTGCGCTGTTCCAGCAGCAACAACTGGAAGGTGCCGAAAAGGAATTCCGCGAGGCGCTTCGTTTGAATGCCTCGCCGGATAACCACTACTCGCTCGCAGCCTGCCTCATGACCATGGATCGCTACCAGGAGGCTCTGGCCGAACTCGATGCCGCTGCGCGCCTTGATCCCGATCGCACCCTTTACCGTGCCCGCCGCGAAGAGCTGCTGAAACTGATGAAACAAATGAACTCCCGGTAACTACGGGACAATGCCGGTCGTGTACTCCCGGCAGCTTCGCTGGAGTCCTAGAGTTCCATACACTGGTTATCCGGGAGTCTTTGATTCATGGATGTGACGCGATCGGCACAAGCCGCAGCCGCAAAACTGGCGCGCTCGGAGCATCGGAATTCCGTATTGCCGGACGGGCGCACCTTTGCGGCTCCGGGCGAGGCCGCGCACAAGTCCTCGGGCTATGGCTTGCCATGCGCCAAGTGCCGTCTTTACTATCCCGCGAACCTCGACGCTTGTCCCACTTGCAATGCCAAAGAGAGAGTTTCACCCAACGTAGTTCCAGCCGTTCCCAAGTCGCAAGCGGCAGCTGAGCCGGCGCCCGACAATGCCATCGTCGAGCAGGAACGGGAAGCATTCCTGAAAGAGTTCAAGTCCCAGCTTTTCGCAGCGCATGCGGAGGTCGCAAATTCACCGGCAGTTTGCTCTCTGGGTGAGTATCACGTTCAAGAGGCCGAGGTGGCTTCGATCTGCAAGCCTTGCTATGATCGGCTACAGGAGCGGGTGGACGTTTGCGAAGCAGCTCTGCATATGGACGTGAAGGACGCCGCTCAAATCGTCTACGACGCCGTCTGGGCCGATCCTTCTGATCCCAGCAAAACGTACACGAACGCGGCTAGCGCCCTCTTGGCCGAACTACGCAAGCGTGCCGGTGTCTCCAGCATGATCGGACCCTTCCAGCCTCTGGGCAATTAGGCCTTGTTAATCAGGAGGTACTCGACAAAGTTCTTTTTCGAAAGATTCGCTGGGCGTTCTACGCTAGCTCGTTCAGGCCAGTCTGACTTGCATACACACTTTGCAGTAAAGAAGTCGTGCTGTCAGCAGAAGAAGCGATATTCGAATTCAGCGTGCCCAGTAATCCTTCGACCAACTGCAGAGACTGGGAAGCAGCCGTGGCCTCGTTAACTTGCGCCGCCGATGCCGAGCTTTTCAAATCACCGAGAACCGTCGCAAACGCAGATTGTGCCGTGGACAAGTCCCCTGAGCTAAGAGCACTCCCGAGGGCTGACAGGTCAGTCGAGAGTTGAGAATTGGCCGACAACGCAGTTCCCGTGGACGTCGCCGAATTTTGCAGAATCGTCTGCAGGGTCTGAAACGCCGACTGAGCACCCTTCAGATCGCCCGACGTAAGACTGCTTTGCAGCGTCTGCAATGCCTGCGGCTGAGAGGAATTTCCGGACGAGAGCACATACTGACTAAGACCTGCGGCCGAAATCGAACTGATCGACATTATTCCCCCGGTCAAATCTCCACGGCCGAACAGATGTATCGCCGGTTGCCGCTTATCCAGGCTATCGGCAGTTTCGTCACGAAACTTTAGAGCCATGTTCTTGGCGGCAATCACCGAGGCGTCTATTGCAAATAAACAACTTCCCGCCTCGTTTCCAGAGATGAGCGCAAATTTCCTTTGCCCGCAAGAATCGGATAGTCCGTTCCCGGCACCTGCTCAATACTCGTTTCTATTATGACTTCCACGAACATGACTTTCGCTGGCGCGACTGCCGATGCCATACTGGCAGACGACGCAACCATGCCTACGGACACTCTCAAGGCCAACGCGGCGCAACCTGAAAGCACTCGGCCAGGAACCTCCCGGCCCGGCGACGATCAGTTCTGGGATGCCGTAATCACACGCGACTCGCGCCGCGACGGACAATTTGTTTTCGCCGTCGCTACGACCGGCGTTTACTGCCGGCCGTCGTGTGCGGCGCGCCGTCCGAGGCGCGAGAATGTTACGTTCTTCTCGCGTCCAGAGCAGGCGGAGAAAGCCGGATTTCGCGCCTGCCTGCGCTGCCGTCCGAAAGAATTCAGCGGCAATCCGCAATCGGATACAGTCAAAGCCATCTGCCGCTATATCGAGCAGCACCTCGATGAGACCATCACGCTCAATCGCCTCGGCAAGGTATTTCGACAAAGTCCCTTCCATCTGCAGCGCCGCTTCAAGTCCGTGCTCGGCATCACACCGCGGGAGTACGCCGATTCCTGCCGCCTGCGCCAGCTCAAACGCAACCTGCAGTCCGGCGACAATGTAACCCGCGCCATGTATGACGCGGGTTACGGCTCCAGCAGCCGTCTCTATGAGAAGACCGCCTCGCAACTGGGCATGACACCCGACAAGTATCGCCGGGGCGCGATCGCTGCGACCATTCGCTATGCCATTGCCGATTCACCCCTGGGACGCATGTTGATCGCGGCCACAGACCGCGGCATCTGCGCGATACAGTTTGCAAAATCTGATGCCGAATTGAGCGAAGGTCTGCGACACGAATTTCCTTTTGCCACGCGCAAGCTAGACGAAAGCGGATTGCAGGCATGGATCGAAGCCTTGCTATCCAAGATGACCGGAAGGGAATTGAACGCTTCGCTTCCATTGGATATTCGCGCCACGGCTTTTCAGCGGCGAGTGTGGACCTATCTGCAGTCAATCCCGTTCGGCGCAACGCGGTCTTACGGCGAGGTAGCGAAGGCCATCGGCCAACCCACTGCCAGCCGAGCGGTAGCGCGCGCCTGCGCCACCAATCCCGTCGCGGTGGCGATCCCGTGCCATCGCGTGGTCCGCGAAGACGGCAACATTAGCGGCTACCGCTGGGGCGTGGAGCGCAAAAAGGCGCTGCTGCAAATAGAACAGCGGGGGCTGTAAGGAGCCGCGAGACTTGCGGCTCCTCCGGTTCCAACCATTAGTGCGGTCGGGGTTGCTCGAGCAGCGCAAACTCCGTGGGCTCCCTGTGCCTTGCCATGGCGGCCTCACTGCGGGATCGCAAAAGCTGGCTGCCACCTTCCCGAGCAGGGGTCCAAAGCTCTGACAGGAAACAGCGGGCATCATAGCAGTGGAATACGACCATGCCAGTTCGGCCCACTCGACGCCCGCTGACTTGATTCGCCATCCCTATGAAGACGGTTTTGCCAGCGGAATTCTGCACGGTGAGCTGGTCGTGCACCGAACCGATCGAATACTGACCCGCCGGAAACGTTTCGTCAGAAATCGAAAAATCGAACGGCACCTTGACCGTGATCCGTGACTGTGCCGTAGCATGCGTGCCGGCGAATGCTATCCATATGCAGAGCACGGCGAGGTGAAGCGCTTGCTTTTTCATTCTCATTTCCTCCTGATCGTTTAAATGTGCAGCCGAAGTCAACGCCAATCTGCCGCAAGCGGACTGGCAGGACAATGGATGGAAGGTGGTGCGGCTCGGAAATGAATGTGACCGGCTAAGCAGCTGAGCGTAGGGAGTTTGAGAGAGAAAGTGATTCGTCCTGCCTAGCAGCGAAACGCCCTTTTCGGTGTACACTCAGCAGCAACACACTGGGATCAGGGATGGAACGACCCGCCGCGAATTCGAACAAAATCTGCTTTGGTCTCTTCGAAGCCGACCTTGAGGCGCGGGACCTGCGCAAGTCCGGGGTGAAGATCAAACTCAACGAGCAGCCTTTTCAGGTTCTGGCGTTGCTCCTGGAGCGTCCCGGTGAGGTGGTAACCCGCGAAGAACTACAGGCCAGACTCTGGCCCGCCGACACGTTCGTTGACTTCGATGTAAGCCTGAACGGCGCGGTTAAGAGACTGCGGCAGGCTCTGGGTGATGAATCCGACAATCCAAGATTTATTGAGACCCTGTATCGCAGGGGATACCGCTTCATCGCGCCGGTTTCGATTGCGAGTTCAGAGCGGGCTCCTCGCACGGAGACAACGAACAGCCCCCCTTCGCTTACATTACCTGTACTGGGCGGCATTTCGGATAACGGCTATGGAACCGGTTCAGGGCCGGAACAGCCCGTCCGCAAAGTTGGCCAGCACACACCGAGGTGGGCTTACATTGCCGTCGGTATTCTGGTGGCGCTGCTCATCGGCCTCTTTCTCGCAAAGACGCTAAGGCCATCGGCGAGAATTCTGGGGTTTACCCAGATCACCAGGGGCGGCAAGGTTCACCAACTAGCGGCGCTGGTGACGGACGGGCAGAGGCTCTATTTTCAAGCCGTGGACCGAGACCGCATCGCCTTGGCCCAAGTTTCGGTTAGTGGGGGAGACAGCTCCTTAATCTCGACCCCTTTCGATGAGACTTTCCTCGCCGATATTGCCCCAGATGGCTCCTCGTTATTGATCAGCAGTTTCGTAGGCACAAATAAAGAAGCTCCTATCTGGATTCTGCCCTTACCTGCTGGATCGCCGCGTCCGCTAGGAACGATGCAGGTTCACTCTGTCGTTTGGACGCCCGATGGACGCCGTTTGCTTTTCGCCAAGGGGGCCGACCTCTATGAGACCAATCCCGACGGATCCGATGCCAGGAAACTTGCTACCCTTACTCCGCGAATCAGTGATGTGGAGGTATCGCCGGACGGACAGAAGATCAGCGTAACCGTCAACGACTTCAGGACCGGCTTTAGCGAGTTCTGGGAACTCAATCGCGACGGGAGCCATCCCCATCGGTTGCTGCCGGACTGGGACGATTCTCCTCACGAATGCTGCGGGCGATGGACGCCGGATGGGGAATATTTTCTTTTCAGCAGCCTGCGCGACGGACGAAGCAGCATATGGGTACTGCCGGAGCGCCGTTCGTGGTTTCAGCCGAAAGCCAAGCCTGTGCAATTGACCAACGGTCCGCTCGATTTCTGGCAGCCGGTTCCATCGAAGGATGGAAAGCGAATCTTTGCCGTGGGTGGCCAGCCGCGCTCCGAAGTGCTCCGATATGATGGACGATCCTTCGTTCCATATTTCGATGGTGCGTCGGTGACGGACTTGGCATTCTCGGCAGACGGACAGCGCGTGGCCTACATTTCGGTTCCCGAAGGAGCCCTGTGGGCGAGCAAAGTTGATGGTAGTGACCGGATCAAGTTAAGTGATCCGAGTGTCATGGAGGCAGCCTTGCCGCGATGGTCGCCGGACGGAAGCCAGATCGTATTTATGGCGAGAAGGCAAAACACGGATTGGCGAGCGCACCTGACGGCGGCCAATGGACACGGTTTGCGGGAACTGATCCCCGGCGCGACGGCCGGTTTCGATCCAGCGTGGTCACCAGACGGCAAGTCGATCCTGCTGGCTTTGGGGGACCTGGGAGTGACCAGCAACAAAATCAGTATTCTCGATTTGCAAACGCAGAAAGTCGCCCCTGTTCCGGGAGGAGAAAATCTGTTTTCGCCGCGCTGGTCGCCCGACGGACGTTACATTGCGGCCATCACGACCGACTCTCAAACGCTCATGCTCTTCGATCGTACGAATCAACAGTGGACCGTACTGGCGCACATGGGCGTGGGATTTCCCAGTTGGTCGCATGACGGGCAGTATTTGTATTTCGATTCCATTCTTACGGATGATCCGGCATTTTTCCGGGTGCGAATTTACGATCGCCAGCTGGAGCGCATCACCAGTTTGAAGGACATTCACCGGCTTTGGGGGTCAAACGGAGAGTGGAGCGGTTTGGGTCCAGACGATTCTCTCCTGGTAACGCGCGACATTGGTAGCCCTGAGATTTATGCCCTGGATTGGCAACCCTGACGCCCTCATGATCGAGATATCTGATGGACGCTATTTCTCACCGGCGGCGCTTCTTCGAGCCACCATGGTCCAGTTCCCGAACGCCAGCGCGATGGTTGCCAATAGAATCAGTGACTGCCCGAAGTCTACTCGGGTTACCAGAACCAAGCACAAAATCAGGCCCACTACTGCGAAGAAACTCCCTCCCGGCAGGTGAAACATCGCGTGCGCCCCTTCCGGCTGCTTGCGGCGCAGTACAGGCAGGGCCGCGCATCCGACGCCGTAATAAAGCAGCCGCGCCACGGCGGAGAGCGTCACATTCCACTTGAAATCGCCGATCAGCGATAACCCCCAGACCATGGCCGCAAACACGAGAATCGAGACATGAGGTGTGTGAAAGCGCCGGTGCACGGCGGCGAAGACCTTGGGGAAGTCTCCCTGCTCTGCGAGAGCGAAAGGTACCCGCGGCATCGCAAGAATTTTCGCGCTGAGATATCCGTAAAAAGAGATGAGCGCGCCGACCGCAACTAAAGCTGCGCCTACGGGACCGATCGCGATACGCGCCACGTCTGCGAGAGGGCGCGGGCTGTGCATGGCATCGGGCAGCACCCCCACGACTACCCACTGGATGGAAGCGTAAATCCCAGTGCAGAGCACCAGAGCGGTGAAGAGCGCAAAGGGGGCGTCACGGCGCGGATTCTTCGCTTCGCTCATCGGCGCCAGAGCGGTCTCGAATCCGCCGTAGGCAAAGATGAGAAGCAACACAGCTTTCATCCACTGATCAACCCTGGCCGAAGCGGTGGATACGTTTGCCATCGCCCAGTGATGCCTGTGAAGCACGAACAGACCTAACATGATTACGGCAAACAGCGGCAAAAGTTTCGCCGCGGTGAACAGGTTACTAACCTGCGCTCCGGCGCGCACGCCGCGAATGTTAACGAAAGCGAGAAGGCCGACCAGGCCGGTCAAAATCAGTGCCCGGGGGATCGGGCTTTTGGCGTGCGGGAAGAACTCACCCAGGTAAACTACGAACAAATTCGCATTGGCGGCGGGCGCCGCCACTTGCCCGAGCCACAGCATCCACGCGGTTTGAATCCCCATAAGGCGTCCGAAGGCGACGCGGGCGTAGAGATACGGCCCGCCCGCCTGCTGGAATCGCGACGCGACCTCGGCGAAGCAGCCCATGATCACGCTCATGCCGATGCCTGCCGCAATCACGGCGCACGGACTGTAATTGCCGATCAGCTCCGCGACTGTCGAGGGTAATCCGAAGACCCCGCTGCCGATGATGGAGTTCACGACCAGCGCGACCAGGCTCCAGCGGCCAATGACGCGGATCAATTCTTGACGAGGAGCCTGAGCGGAGGGAAATTGGAGTTCCACTACCGCAGGTTTGTATCACAAACCGGTGTCGCTCGCGCAACAGTTGCGGACTTGGGCGTTGGCCCGCGGTGCACCAATGTCTACGCCGCACATGTTACGCCGGTGCGTTGGGGTGGTGACTTTGGAGCAGGTTGCGACTGCACTATTGGAGACAGTGCTGAGCAAGAAGTGCAAAAGGAAGCTGCGCTCGGGACGAAAGATCCTCAAGAGATACGCGTGAAAAACCTTGCCGGAAGCCGATTTCGCCCCACCCCGAGGCTGGATGGGAACTATCAGACCAAAGTAATTGTGTGAATTACGAAAGCGCATGATCGTGGGACATCTATCCGCTCTGCGCTGCCGATGAGATGTTCTAACGGCACAACTTAAATGCCACCAATGGCCTTGGGAATCGATCCACAAATGGACGACCTTCATACACGGATGATGCGAGTTACCGAAGACTTGCGTGTGATTCAGCGCGAGCTGAACTGCGCTGCCATGCAAGCCCCCAGCGATCCGGAATTGATGGAAGCGCTCAGCGCGCTCCCGGAGACCGAAGCGATCCAGCTATTATGCAAGGCCCTCGACCAGATGCGGCACTTTCTTTGGTTTTACACCCAGGTCATGAGCAACGATCCGGAGCTTGGCGATAAACTGCGCCAGTCAAATGCCTCGAAGACCGTCGAAGACGGCAACATGGACACGTCTTTTCTGGATAAACTCACCCGCGCCGATGAGGCCGTGCTTTTGCGCTACCTGGCGGAAGCAAAAGAACGCAAGCCGAATTAACCAATACGCCCACGGGCGATCGTTCTCTTTACGTCTCCATCTGAACTTAGTACTACAAGGTTGGCTTCCGCTCCAGGCATCAGCCTCCCGTGTTGCGAGAGGCCCGTCGCGCTCGCCGGATTCAGCGTAGCGGCACGCACTGCATCGCGCAGGCTCCAGGTGGAGAACTGCATCACGTTTCGCACGGCACGATCCATGGTCAGGACGCTGCCAGCGAGCGTGCCATTGGAGGTACACCGGCCATTCTTGACCTCAACTTGGATAGGCCCGAGCTGATAAGTTCCATCGGGCATGCCCGCTGCAGCCATGGCGTCGGTGATGAGCACCGCGCGCTCGACGCCCTTGGCCTGCAAAAACAGTTTCACGACTTCCGGGGCGAGGTGAATTCCATCCACAATGATGTCGGCAGTGAGTTGGTCGCTGGTCAGCACTTCCCCGAGAATGCCGGGCTCGCGATGATCAAGCGGACGCATGGCGTTGAAGGTGTGCGTCGCGTGGCGGGCTCCGGCTTTCAACGCGTCGCGGGCGGCGTCGATTAAAGCGTCCGAATGGCCGATGCTCACGCAAACCTTGCGCCGCGCCGCTTCCGCAATCACCTCCATCGCTCCGGGTAACTCAGGCGCGATGGTCATCATGCGCACACGCCCGCGCGCGGCCTGCCAAAGGCGCTCAAAAACCTCCAGTGTGGGCTCGAGCAGATTTTCCGGGGGATGAACGCCCCGCCGCTTGTGGCTGAGAAACGGACCCTCCAGATGAATACCGAGTGGCCGAGCCTGAACCGTATCACCATTGGCGGAACGGAAATCTTGAGATCCTTCGATGGCGTCCGCAAGCCTCTCCAGCGCGGCGCAGGTCTGATCAAGGGGTGCCGCAACGGTGGTAGGGAAGTAGCCCGTTACACCGTGGGTTGTGAGGAATTTGTTCAGCCTCGGTAGTTCGGCGGCCGACGCCCGCATCACGTCGAGCCCGGCGCCCCCGTGCATATGGATATCGACGAAGCCCGGAGCTAGAATGGCGTCTGGGAAATCGCGTGTGAAATCCATCACCGTCGCATTCTTCGGAACTTCCCGCTCCGCGCGCGACGAGACAGCGGAGATAAGTCCGTCCTCGATAAACACCAGCGGGTCGAATAGCTCTTCTTGCGGAGTGAAAAGACGATGAGCGCAGAGGACGACCATGTTGCGTTCGTTCATGATGTATTCGCAGCCGGTGCGCCACCAGTGTAACGCGAAAAATGCGTCTCTAAGGCTTGGAAACACGCAATTGCAGCAATGCTATAATTTATGTGCCTATCGAGAAGTAAACGCACGGGTGCTGTCCGATTACCGCCCGCGGCGCCGTCGGGGAGTGGCTCAGCCTGGTAGAGCACCTGGTTCGGGACCAGGGGGTCGGAGGTTCAAATCCTCTCTCCCCGACCAATTCTTTCAAGCAACTGCAGCAAATTCGTTTGAGTACATCCTGGCCGCCATGATCGCTGGTCCCAGGCTTCTTCCCAAGTGAGCGAATTAAAAGTCCATGCGTAAACCAAATTCGGCCTCGCGTGGAGCGCCGACCGCGAACACGCCACTGCCCCGTCCGATTCGAACCGTGTTGGAACCTGAGTTAGGCCCAGCTACGGTACCGTTGATGGTGCCGCCAGCTCCAGTCAGCCAACTGTCTGTTCCATTCAGCCCCAGAACCCCGTAGTTCACAAAGTTGAAGACGTTGAAGAAGGAGATGCTAGGAGAAATGGTGAGGCGCTCACGAAACTTGAAGGGCCAGGCCAGGATTGTATCGACGTCTTTGTAATAGCCGTTCCCCGCATTATTCGCCGGCGCAAGCTGGACTGCAGGAACAACTGCACCCAAGCTGACTAACTCAGACTGGGTGAACAAGCCGGCAGTCACCAGAGCCTTGCCGGCCGGCGTCAGCGTTCCCGCCACCGTGTTGTTGAAGTTCGTGAGGTAGGCATTCAAATTCCTTGGCGAGACCGAGCGCATAAAACTTCCGGGATGGCCGATACCGGTGGCGGCAGAGTTAAGGAAATCTCCAGTGGTTCCGTCGCCGGTCAAGTCGGAGCGGAAGATTTCTCCTACGGTTCCTTCAGTCGGCAATCGCAGGTCCGAAGGCTGCGGTGAGGCGAAGCCGCCAATCAGGCTGAGGCGCGGACCGTGGTGAGCGAATTCAAAGGTCGCGCCAAATTTAAACTGGTGGGTCCGATCCTCTAGCGTGGGGCCACTGAAGGCGGTGGGATTACGGAAGTCCCATGCGTTGGGGGTGAAGTGCTGGTCGCTGCCGCCATTGCTTACGAAGCGGGACAGAGTGTAGTTAACCTGTAGATCGAGACTGCCCAAACCTCGAAGCGGATTCTTGACGCGTTCCTTGTATTCAGTTTGAAGACCGTTATACACGGAGCGGCCCATGGGGTAATTCATGAACATACTGCCAACGTTTGGATTGATGCCTCCGAAGGCCGCGCCAGTATCGGCGGTGAGTCCAAAGTAAGGAGCGGAATAACCCCCGTAATACACATAGCCGGAGTCCAGACCGTTGTTGGCGAAATCATTAATGCTCGCGCTCGGATTGTTTTTGATATAGCAGGCCACTGTGGCCGAAGCATTGGCCTGAGTAACACTGGCTGGAGAACAAGTCGGGACGTTGTCTGCGACCGTAGTGGCAATGGCGTTGAGAGCGGCATTCGTTTCCAGGTACCGGGAATCGCCGGCATGGTTTACATCCACCCCGACTTGGAAGTGCAGGCCGATGTTTCGCAGGTAATCTACCGTCAATACGCCGCCCTTGGTAATTTGGCGCTGCACACCAATGTTCATCTGATAGGAGCGTGCAGTACGGAAGTTGGGGTGGTAAGGGTAGCCGAGCTCCAAGGTGTTGCCGACAAAGTTTGGATTCTGTCCCGCAGTGCCAACCGCCGTAGTCGCCGCGATGTATTCGTTTTGCAGGTCCGCCATTGCTTTGGCTGCCCCCTCCGGGTTGATCGCGCTGGGGCCTAGAGGAGCAAAGCAAACCTGGGTCGCGAGGTCGTAACCGTCCACAGAGGAGACTGGGTTGGGCAGAGTGCTTCCGGGAACGGGGATATTAAAGACAAGCGAGCCTGCGCCTGCGCCGGGTTGGCAGTTCAGGTAGGGCGTCTGGTTGAACAAGCCGGTGGCCAGCTTATCGCTGCGGTCGTACGAAACATTATTGAAGATGTTGTTTTCGTAATACAGGCCGCCGCCACCGCGAATCGCGGTCTTTCCGTCATTCCAGGGATCCCAGGCAAAACCAATCTGTGGAGCAAAATTCAGGTTTGGCTGGCGTACACGATTGCCCAGTCCCGGTCCCCATTGATTCAGAAGATCTCCCGTGCAGGTAATCAGGGATGTGGCCGAGCACGGGATGGGAGCCAAATCGCTGTCGGTGCGTCCGGTGTCACGAATGTAGCGCAATCCGTAGTTTAATGTGAAGTTAGGTTTGATCTTCCAGGAATCGCCCGCATAAGCTTCAAAGCGCGTATCGAACAAGCCGCCAGCCGGATAGCCGAATGCAGGTAGCTCGGTACTGAAGCCCTGTCCATTGCCCACGTAACCGCCGGTAAACGGATAGTCGGCGATGTTGGGGTCGCAACCACTGAAGCTCGTGCCCAGATTGCACGAGTAGTAAGGTGCGGTTTGCACCGATCCCTGTCCTAACAAAGCAAAGTTCACGTATGAATACAGCAGCGGGGCAAGTCCGTTGAAAGACGCAAATCCTCCAGTAGCGATGCCATTAACCGTAGCGCCAAAGCGAATGATGTGCGCGCCCAGCACTCGGCTGGCGTCGTACTTGATTTGCTTGTTGCTCTGGAAGGTCTGCTGAGGCGCCAGGTAGTTCGGCCCCGTGTACAGATTTGTGTCGTTGAACTGAATTTCGGCAAACGGAAAAGGATTGATCGAAGATGGCTGCGAGTTGGTGTCCCCGATAATCTGATTACGGAACTTAAAATATCCCAAGCGGAGGCTGTGGGACCAGTTGCCTTTATTGAAATCAATGCCAATCGCATGGGTAGGGGTATAGTCGCGGTTGGCGTAATACGAGAAGCCGGTGCTGGCAGAAGACGTTGAGTAATTCCAATCGTAGGCGAATTTATAGAAGATGCGGATATGCTCGGTCGCCTGCCAGTCAAGTCGCCCGCTGGCCTGCGAGCTCTTAAAGGGTGAGTCGAGGCCCCGGGTCAGGAATTGAAAAGGAGCTCCGGCAACGATGGAATCTTCACTGTCCTGCTTCAGCCGCTCGGAATCGATAAAGAAGAAGAGCTTGTTCTTGATGATTGCACCGCCGAAGCGGCCGCCGAACTGGTTGCGCTGAAATTGCGAGTTGACCGCGCCCGGAAGAGCCGCAAATCCAGCGCTGTAGTCGCGGAACAGATAGAAGGCCTGGCCGTGGAAATCGTTGGTGCCGGAGCGCGTGGCAAGGTTGACCGACCCCGTACTGGTGATCTCAGTAGAAATATCGAGCGATGAGCGCCCGATATTGAATTCCTGAATGGAGCTTAATGCGACGTTCTGGGTCGTCGTGCCAACGGTTTCGTCGCTGACGTCAAGGCCGTCCACTTCAATGCGCGGTGTACGGCCGAAATCGCCATTGATCGAAATGGAGTTGTAGCCTACTTTGGTGGGATCAAAATTCCCTCCATCCTGCATCTGGACGCCGGGCTCCAACTGGGCGAGATCCAGAAAACTGCGTCCATTGACCGGCATGTTGTCGATCTCTTCGCCAGTCAGCACACCCTGCACCGCAGATTGTTCCGTATTGACGGTGATGGCGCTGCTTTGAACGTCAACCGTGGTGGTCGACTCCCCGATCTCTAGCTTCACATTGCCGGACGAAGTTACGGCGATCTGGACCGGGACGGTGAGTTGCGCCGTCTTGAAGCCCTTGGCCTGCACGCGAACCTGGTAATCGCCGACAGGTAGACCGCCCGAGTTATAAGTACCGGCTGAGGAAGTCTTGACTGTCACGATCTGCCCCGTAGTGCGGGACGTTATCGTAATAGTCGCATCCGGCAGGACCGCGTTAGTCTGATCGCTGACCGTCCCCTGAATACTGCCCTGGCTAACGGTTGTCTGAGCAAGAGAAGGGAAAGACAAGGACGACACCAATAACATTCCGCAGATTGCCTTCGAAAAAAACCAGGAATTACCGCGCAAACCCCGAGGACCGCAAGTAGACATGAGGCGCCCTTTCCCATTGAATGACCCGGTTCACAAACGGACCAGTCGACTCCTGGCATTTGCCAGCAAGCCCAAAACTCGCTGGAATAATACACCTTCTTCGGGCGCTCTTTCGCCCTCATCGAAATAAGTGTTATCCCAGAACCAAGAGGTCTATGCGCTGAATGGCAGGCACTGCGGTGGCGTTCAGAGCGTCGACGCTGGCGCACGGCCTATTTGGCGCGATACTAGGATCGCTCTATCAGCTCAGCCGGGCGGCTGCATAGTCGTGCTCGATATTCCCATGACGATCCGCCGAAGCGCCGAAACGGTTTGTGCCTAGCTGATTTCTTGTTGCTGAAGGCTTTAGCCTGATAGGCTGTGAGCGCGACCCGCGGTTCAAAACCGCGAGGTCTCGCGGAGAATGGCAGAAATTATGTGCGCGAACAGGAGCAACTGGGTTGCAATTTTCGCTAGTCTGATTATTCTAACGACAATGTCGCAGGCAAAGACCAACATCACCAAGCAGCCGTTCGGACATACCACAGACGGAACGGCCGTCGATCTCTACACGCTGGCCGATGACAAGGTCGAGTTGCGCATCACAAATTACGGCGGGATTGTGGTTTCACTGCGCGCTCCCGATCGCAACGGAAAATTCGACGACATCGTTCTCGGCTACGACTCGCTCGATAAGTACATCGCCAAAACTGCTTATTTTGGAGCCATCATCGGCCGCTATGCGAACCGCATCGCGCATGGCGGCTTTCAGCTGGATGGCAAGACCTATTCCCTCCCCAAGAACGACGGCGACAACACGCTTCACGGCGGAATTGTTGGGTTCGACAAGGTGGTCTGGACAGCGCACGAGATAAAAAATGGAATCGAGCTCAACTACGTCAGCAAGGACGGAGATCAGGGTTTCCCCGGAACACTCACGACCACCGTGCGTTATACGCTGGATGGAAATGCCCTGCGGATCGAATATGCAGCGACCACCGATAAAGACACGGTCCTGAACCTGACGAACCATTCGTATTTCAACTTGTTGGGCCAGGCGAAGGGGGAAGTTTTGGGGCACGTAGTGAAGATCAATGCATCCAGGATTACCCCGGTCGACGCGACTCTCATTCCTACGGGAGAGTTGAAATCCGTGGAAGGAACGCCCTTTGACTTTCGCGCGCCGCACGCCATCGGCGAGCGCATCGATGCGAACGACGAGCAACTTCACTTCGGTTTAGGTTACGATGAAAACTTTGTGCTGGATCATCCGGAGGGTCGGCTGTCCGAGGCTGCCGAAGTATACGAACCGACCACGGGACGGATTCTGAAGGTGCTTACTACCGAGCCCGCGGTGCAGTTTTATACCGGGAATCATCTCGATGGGTCGATTACAGGAAAGGACGGCCGCGTCTACAAGCCGCGCTTCGCATTTTGCCTGGAGACGGATCACTATCCCGACTCGCCGAACCACTCCAATTTTCCCTCGACCGAGTTGAAACCGGGACAGAAATTTCATAGCGTAACAGTGTATGAGTTCAGCGCCGGCTCGCGGTAAAAGCAGTAACCAGGGGCATCCCTCTGAGCCGGGCAGGGAAGACGCATCAGGGAGCCGATCCTCGTCTCGTGAACCAGAGCCGCCGCAACTTTCTCGTCCGCTGCTGTCAGGGAGCTTCGGCAGCAATCATTCCGGCTACCCTGCGCGATTTTGGCTTCTCATCCGCCTATGCCTTTGCTTCTCCAGACTCGCCGTCATCCGACGGCGGCTTCCGTTTGCACCCGCACTATCCCGCCCAGAGGCCACTCGACGCGACGCTACTTAAAGCGCAGGCCGATTTCGACGATTTCGTCACCGAAAAATACCATGACCAGATTGCCGCGGTTCTTGCCGAATGGAGTTCGAATCTACTGCGTTCTCCGCAGGAAGCGCAGGCCATCGGGAAAGCTTTTGCAGCAGATTTCTCCGGTGCATCTCTGCGGCCAGTTGAATCGCGCCCGGTGCGCCCTGGTGGGGCTCTTGAAGTTCACCAGAACAAATTTGAGACCCAGACCATTCTCGCGCGAGATTCTTTTCTTCAAGAATTGAAATCTTCCTTGAGTGGCTTTTCGAAGATCGTGACCGCAGAATTCCAGGTGACACGAATCGATGCGAGTACGACATCTCCTTCCCAACCTCTTGAGACGGTGCACACTCGCGTGCGTTACGAACTTGTGGGTACCGGAGACGCTTATTGCCGCGAGCAGCGCGTAGGGCACTGGGACTTAGAATGGGAAGCTTCGGCTTCCTCGCGGAAATTTCGCCTTCGTAGATGGCACGCACTTGACGAGACGCGAAGCCGCTCCTTGGCTCCCGTTTTTGTCGATATCACTGCTGCGGCACTGGGCCGAAATGCTTCCTATGCTGGGCAGCTGCTTCGCGGGACCGATTACTGGCGGACGGTCCTTGACGGAGCTTGCGGCATCGATATTTACGGCCACAATGGAGTTTCAGTCGCCGATATCGACAACGATGGCTTCGACGATCTCTACATTTGCCAGCCTGCGGGTCTGCCCAACCGCCTGTATCGAAATCGCGGAGATGGAACGTTCGAAGACATCACGGAAGCATCTGGCTTGGGGATCCTGGAAAACACTGCTTGCGCACTCTTCGCCGACTTCAATAACAATGGCCGCCAGGATGTTGTCGTCGTGCGCGCGAACGGGCCACTTCTGTTCGTGAATGAAGGTAACGGAAAATTTCGTCACAGACCCGGTGCGTTTCAATTCGCCAATCCTCCGCAAGGAACCTTTACCGGCTCAGCCGTTGCCGATTACGACCGCGACGGTTGGTTAGACATTTATTTTTGCGTTTACATCTATTACCAGGGCACCGACCAATACAAATATCCAGTTCCGTATCATGACGCGGAGAATGGCCCGCCCAACTTCATGATGCGGAACAATCGCGATGGCACCTTCCGCGACGTTACCGCTGAATCTGGCCTGAATCAGAACAATACCCGTTACAGCTTTTGCTGCGGCTGGAACGACTACAACCAGGACGGATGGCCCGACCTTTATGTGGTCAATGATTTCGGCCGCAAGAACCTTTACCGCAACAACGGGAACGGAACCTTTACCGATGTTGGTCCCGAAGCTGGAGTGGAGGACATCGGCGCCGGCATGAGCGTTTGCTGGTTCGACTACGACGATGACAGCGCCGAGGACGTTTACGTCGGCGACATGTGGACCGCTGCCGGGGAGCGCGTTTCCATGCAAGAAATGTTCAAGAAGGATGCTCCCGAAGACGTCCGCGTTCTATACCAGAAACATGCGATGGGAAATTCGCTCTTTCGAAATAACCTGCCTCACCGCGGCGGCGCCTTTGAGGATAGAACCATCCCGGCCGGAGTTGGAGTGGGCCGTTGGGCCTGGTCGAGCGACGCGTTTGATTTCGACCACGATGGCTATCCTGATCTCTACATCGCGAATGGAATGGTTTCCGGTGTCGCACGCGATGACTTGAATAGTTTTCTCTGGCGCCAGGTAGTTGCGAAATCACCGGATCAGCCGAAGCCTTCACATGATTACGAGCAAGGATGGAGCGCCATCAACGAACTGATTCGGGCCGACGGAACCTGGAGTGGTTTCGAGAGGAATGTCTTCTATGCGAACAATCGGGATGGAACGTTTTCCGATGTCTCCGGCGCAGTCGGATTGGACTTTCTCGAGGACGGCCGGGCATTTGCCCTCGGCGATTTTGATCAAGATGGCCGGCAGGAAGTGTTCCTGAAAAACCGCAACGGCCCTCAATTGCGTGTGTTGAAGAATGTAATCGAGAATCTCCCCGCATCAATCGCTTTTCGTCTTCGCGGCACAAAGAGCAATCGTGACGCGATCGGAGCAGTAGTTACGGTTGAGTGCGAGTCTGGTCGCCAGACTCGTCTGCTGCAATCTGGGTCTGGTTTCTTATCACAACACAGCAAGGAATTGTTTTTCGGCCTCGGCGCGGCTGGCGGCCCGGTGCAAGCGTCGATCCGCTGGCCAAGCGGGATCACTCAGGATTTTCATGACCTTCCACTCAACCACAGGATCTGGCTTGAGGAATCCTCCGACAAATTCCGAATCGAACCGTTTAAGCCGAAGGCGTTATTGCACAGGCAGGTTGCCCCTGCCCCGTCGCAGGAGGCCGAACCGCTTCCGGGCCTAGTCGAAACTTGGCTGCTCGCGCCTGTTTCAGCGCCCGATTTTTCTCTTCCCGATTTGGCGGGGAAAATGCAGTCGCTCACCGCACTTCGCGGAAGGCCGGTGCTCCTCAATTTCTGGGTCACGCAATCAGCAGATTGTCAGGAGAGCCTGAAGCTGTTCAACCGGATCCGCGCGCGGTGGGCGACTCAGGGCCTTCAACTGCTTACAATAAATGTTGATGATCCTGCCAACCCCGAAAAACTGAGAACGCTGGTGCTCCAGCGAAATCTTTCATTCACCATCCTGCGCGGCTCGAACGATGTGGCTGGGGTTTACAACCTTCTTTACCGCTACATCTTTGATCGCCACCGCGATCTCGGACTCCCAACCTCGTTCCTCATCGATGAGGACGGGGACATCGTAAGAATCTATCAGGGGTCGGTGAACCCAGAGCATGTAGAACAAGACTTGCGGAGAATTCCTCAAACCAACGCGGACAGGTTAGCGCTCGCACTGCCGTTTCCAGGCGCTGCAGAAACCTATGAGTTTGGCCGAAACAATCTTTCGTACGGTTCCGTTTTTTTCCAGCGAGGATATTTCGACCAGGCTGCAACCTCGTTTCAACTTGCTCTACGCGACGATCCGTCGAGCGCCGAGGCCTGCTACGGCCTGGGAAGCGCTCAAATGAACCAACAAAAGACAGCGGATGCACGACAAAGCTTTGAACGTGCCGTAAAACTGCGCGCAACCTATCCCGATACCCTAGCTAACTCTTGGAACAACCTCGGCCTTCTGGACACGAGGGAAGGCCGGACGCAGGAAGCTATACGGTGCTTTCGGGAGGCTTTGCGTTCAAGTCCTGATCATCTGATTGCCCTCAACAATCTGGGCAACGCCTATCGTTTGCAGAAGGAATGGGATAAGGCTCGCGAAACCTTTCAGCGCTCTCTCGCAGTTAGCCCCGAAGACCCCGACGCGAACTATGGTTTGGGGATGGTGTTTGCGCAGGCCAACGATCCTGACCGCGCTTACGAATATTTGCAACGAGCTTTGAAGTCTCGTCCCGTTTACCCCGAAGCGCTGAATAATCTTGGAATACTTTATTTACGCACACAGCGAAGGGATGAGGCAGTCGCGACTTTTAAAGAATGCATCCGGGTGGCGCCCACTTTTGATCAGTCCTACCTGAACTTGGCCAGAGTCTATATAGTCGAAGGCACGACGGATAAGGCTCGGTCAGTACTGGTCGAACTTCTCAAGCAACATCCGAATCACGCACAGGCACAAAGCCTGCTGGCGCAACTTTCACAATAGAGCGCAACAAGACTCGCGCCCACTAATTCTTGGGTGTTGGGGCGGTCAGCAGATCCACAAACATCTTGTAAAACCTGCCAAGATCCAGATCATCCTGCACCTCTACTGGTTGCAGTTCGGCTTTTGGCCGCTGGCGATCTGTCCAACTCAGCGTGTTGCCGTAGTTGGCGCCGCGATCCAGATCGACATCCATGAACAGAGTCTCTTTTTTTGTGATCAGCGTTGGATCGAGCCAGGCAATCGCGGCCAGTTCGTCCCACAGATAATTATAGTTGCCCCTCAAACGCCCGTACTTGCCGATGTACCTCGCCGCCGGAGAGTAGCTCGCCTTGACACGGTCGATGAGGTCGGCGCTAAGCCTCGTCTTCACTGAAATATCCACCGGCGTGCAAACAATTTTCTTCCATGCCGCCGTGAGCACCATATGCGCCGCTTCAGGATCGAACCAGAGATTAAATTCGCGAGTCGGAGAATTCACGAACTCAGGGTCATCGGTTCGTGGATTAAGGCTGGCGCCCATAAACACCAATTCCTTTGCCAAACCCGCAAATGTGGGATCGATCGAAATGGCGAGCGCGAGGTTGGTCATCGGACCGCCCTCGTAGATGGTGACTTGGTCCGGGAATTTATGAACCATACGGATGAGAAAATGAGCGGCGTCCTCGTCGGCTGGCTTGGTAGCGGGTTTACCTTCGGGTATCTCACCCAACTCATCGGGCGGGTGATAAAACTTCGGAGTCCAAGCTCCCAGCCACGCTACGCTGCCATACTGTTGCTCCCAGCGCTCCGTGTCCCGTTTTGTCCTTACCAGCGGGAACTCCGCTCCCGGCACCACCGGGATGTCCGTTCGCCCGATAAGTTCGAGCATGCGTAACGTGTGGGCTAACTCGTCGTTGAGCCACTGATCGCCGGTCACCACCGTAATGCCCAAAACTTCGGTCTGCGGCGACTGGATCAGCAGCAGCATGGACTGCTGATCCGTTCCAGCGGGTCCGGCAGCGTCCTGATCAATGATGATCTTCCGTCGCTCCTGGGCCCGGGATGTAAGACATGTCAACACCAGCAAGACAGTTGTCAGATACGGTATTCGGTAAGCCAGCATTGATAGCCTCTGCCTTTCGAAGGTAACAGATTTCACAATGCCCACGCGACGCCTTGCAAAACTGGGCAGTGGATCAACTGGCCCACTACCCAAGACTGCCTTGCGTCAAATTGCGGATCATAGTTCGAGCGACTAAAATCCCAAACTGACGCGCAAGCTACGCTCCGGTCGTCTTTCTAAAGACTTGCTCATGGTCCGATTCCATATCAACGCCATCTACGCCGTTGCAGTCAGCATACTTCTCCCTCCGGTGATGCTCCATGGACGATCCGCTCAACAACAGTTAGGTGAGACTCAAAAAGAACCTGCCGCTACACTGCAAGGCCGAGTGCGGGATTCGGCCAACCGTCCAGTGGCGGGAGCTGCAGTTAGCTTGCGAGCCAAGGACGTGAAGATTCTCACCGTGCAGACTGACTCAGCGGGAGCCTATCGCCTTTCGGAGATTCGCCCGGGGACATACGTTCTGCGGGCAGAGATGGCGGATTACGACCAAGCAGATTCCAGCCCGTTTGTTCTTGCACCGGATGAGACCAGGACCATTAATCTCACTCTCAATGTTTCAAAAGTAGCCGCAAAGGATTTATCGGAGTCGCTGCCTGAGTTCTTCGACGAACCGCATTTCACAGTAGCAGGCGTTACCGACACTACGAATCTTGGTGGCCACGGTTCCGATGCAATCGCCCGAAACCGAGACGCATTAGCTCGGGCAACCGCCGCGCTCAGCAAACAACCGGACGCCAATTCCGTGCCTGATTCTTCCCGGCCTACAACGGAAAAATCTCTGCGTGAAGCCGCTGCGCGCCAGCCTGAAGACTTCGACGCAAATTATCGCTTGGGAAAGCTCTTGGTCGACGAAGCTAAAGTACAGGAAGGGATCCCATACCTCGAACGGGCGTCCCGATTGGATCCCGGCAATTTTGAAAACGCCTTGGAACTGGCGCTTGCTTACGCCGGAACCGGGAACTACGCTCAAGCGCACAGCGACGCACGGGCGCTGCTGGCCGCGAGAGGCCGAACTCGTGAAGAAAAAGCCGAGTTGCACCACCTGCTCGGCGATGCTGACGAGAGAGTAGGCGACGCCCTGGAAGCTGTTCGCGAGTATCAGAGCGCCGCTGAGCTCGATCCCAGCGAAACAAATCTCTTCGATTGGGGAGCCGAACTCCTCATCCATCGCGCGGCAGACCCAGCGATTGAAGTTTTCACAAAAGGCAATCAGTTGTTTCCACATTCCGTCCGCATGCTGACTGGCCTGGGCGCGGCTTGGTACTCTTTTGGCTCCTACGATGAAGCGGCACGGCGGTTGTGCGAGGCGTCGGACTTGAATCCCAAGGATCCGGCCCCATATTTGTTCATGGGAAAAATGCAAGCCGTCGAGACTAAGCAGTCGGAGGCGATTTTGGAGCGGCTCGCGCGGTTTGCCCAGCTCGAACCGCAAAATGCTCTGGCCGATTACTATTATGCCGCCAGTTTGTGGAAGCAGCGGAAGTCGCCGGACGACATGGAGAATGACGAGAAAATAAAGTCACTGCTGGAGAACGCTATCCATCTTGATCCCCAGCTCGGCCTCGCATATCTCGAACTCGGGATTGTCTATTCGCAGGAAAAGGACATTCCAAAAGCAATCTCTGCTTTCCAATCGGCGATCGAAGCCACGCCACAACTGGAACAGGCACACTACCGCCTGGCGCAACTCTACCGCCAAAATGGCGAGACGCCAAAGGCCAAGGCAGAGCTGCAGCTCTACGAGCAGATATCGGCGGAAAAAACGAAAGCGACAGAACGCCAGCGGCACGAGCTGCAACAATTTGTGTACGAGATGCGGGATCGGCCGCCTGGCTTGCAGCCGCAATGAGGCTTCACTCGAACCAATGTGCAGCCGGAGTCTTGGCGCTCATCAAGCTCACGAACATTCGATAGAACCTTTCCAAATCCAGGTCCACTTGAATCTCGACAGGACGCGCCGCAAACGAAGGCTTGTCCTCCTCGGTCCAGGTCAGCGTGTTGCCGTACCCGGCTCCATGATCCAGATCTACCTCCATGTAGCGAATCTCGCTCTTGGTGATTAGAGTCGGATCGATCCACGCCGCGGCAGCAAGCTCGTCCCACATAATGTCGGCTCCTGGAGAATACATGGCAAACCGCGAGAGATAGCGAGCCAGCGGCGTCCCGCTTGCCTCGATCTGCTTAACGATGGCTGGCGTCAAATGAGTCTTGATAGAGATGTCGGTGGGCGTGCATACGATCTTCTTCCACGGGGCGCGCAGTACGATCTCCGCCGCTTCGGGGTCGAACCAGAAATTAAATTCGTGACGCGGATTGTTCGCGAACTCCGGATTGTCTGTGTTCGGGCTCAGGCTTCCACCCATGAAGACCAGCTCCTCCGCCAGTTCAGGGAACTGCGGATCGATCGACGTCGCGACGGCTAGATTAGTCATCGGTCCGCCTTCGTAGATCGTTATTTCATGGGGATACTTGTGTACCATGTGGATCAAGAAATGCGCGGCATCCTCGTCACTCGGCGTCGCCGTGGGCGACCCTTCGGGAAGCGCCGGCACGATGAACGGCTCATGCCACCACCGGTCGTCCCAGGCACCCGCATAAGCCACCTTCCCGTACCGCCCCTGCCAAATTTGACTCTCGTGGTGGCTGCGCACCAAGGGGAATGCCGCTCCCGGAATTACCGGAATATCGGTGCGGCCGATAATCTCCAGTAAGCGAAGCGTGTGTGCAACCTCTTCGTCTCGCCACTGATCCCCGCTCACCACTGTGATCCCTAAGACTTCCACCTGTGGCGATTGGATCATCACCAGCAAGGTCTGCATGTTGCTGCCGCCAGGGCCCGAGCAATCCTCATTGATGATTACTTTTCGCCGCGGCTGGGCATATCCCGAAGCACCTCCGAGAAGACTGATCCACAGAACCAGCAGGGCGAGTCTCCTTTCACAGCGCCACATCGTTCCTCCCGCAGATTTTTTGATTTGCAAAGTGAAGGGCAGGCTGCTGATCCAGCCTGCCCTTAATGACGGTACTGTTTCCTCTTTAGAAGTTAAGCTTCAAGGCAAACTGGACTAACCGTGCATTGTTCACCGTCTGGTTGATTACTCCGAAACTGGACGGAGTACTTATGTCCTGCTCTCCCGTGCCGCCGAAACCCTCGAGGAAAAACTGCGGGTGGTTGAACAGATTGAAAAACTCAGCCCGGAATTGCAGATTCATGGCCTCGCGGAAAGACAACGGGAAGTCTTTGATCACCGAGAAATCCGTGTTTACAAAACGCGGACCGTAAACAGGCGCTCGTGCTGCTGTGCCAAGTTCTCCCGGCAGAGCCTTCGCGAAAGCGCAGGGGTTGAACCAATTCTGCAAGGTGTGGATCTTCGCAGGGCAGCCCGTAAATCCACCTTCGTTGCCCGCCGTATTGGGGTCTCCCACTTGGTTCGGACGCTGAAAGGTGTTGCCATTGTAAGAGAAGAAAACCCCGGACTCGTCGGCGCTATCGACTACAAACAGCGGGAAACCGGAGGTTGCCCTTTCAATCAAATCCAACTGCCAATGGCCCAGGATGGTATTGGTAACTCCATTCCAGCTGCTGCCGTAACGCTTGCCCTGTCCGAACGGTAAGTCGTACAGGACGCTGGCTGTGAAACTGTCATTTAGGTTCAACTGCGACAAGCCCCAATCGAGTTTGTTGAATCCGGGGAGCGGGTAGTACATCGCGCCGGGATTGGTACCTAAGCCATCGGTCAAACCCGAATCGAAATTGCGCGAGTAGGTGTAGCCGAACAAGGCATAGAGCCCGTGCCGCGTGCTCTTGGTCTCAGCCTTAACCTGGAGCGAATCATAACGAGCCGCGCCGATGCTGTTATTGGTGTCGACGCTCTGAAAAGGCGCGGCGTAGGGAAATGACGGGAAGCCGCAGCCCAGGGTGTAGCCTGCAACTAAGCCACAGGCACTCGGAGACGACAGGTTTTCGTTCAGTTGGCTTACCAGAATGTGGGCGCTCCGTGAGCCACCGTAGCCCACGGTGAGCACCACGTTTCCCGGTAGCTGGCGCTCAACATTCAGGTTGAATTGCTGAATGATCCCCTGCTTGAAGTCGCGGTTCTGGGATTGAATCGTGCCCGTGTAAGATTGAGGGCTAACAGGTGAGCTATAAACGGCTCCGCCCGTAACGGGCGTGGTAGAAGGCGTTCCTGCCGGGAGAAGGAAGCCACCCGACAGAGAACCGGCCGCAACACCGTAGGTTAAACAAAACGTGCAGGGGTCCACTTCCGCATAGAACGGCGGATTCTGCCATAGGCCCTGCCCACCTTGATTCCAGGCCGAATCATGGATGATGCCATAGCCCCCGCGAACAGCAGTCTTGTCACTACCCATTGGTTTCCACGAGAATCCAATGCGCGGTTCTAGAGAGGTTTTGTCGAATTGAATGCCGACCCGGCCGTCAGTGGGAATACAGACCGTACAGCCACTCAAAGCGGGGCTACCTTTCGGGACGTACCACATGAGGTCCTGAACGTCGAAGTTCGCCTGCCGATTTTGGACCTCGGTTTCGGGCGTGGCCAAAGCCCAGGCAAACCCAAGATTGAGGGTTAAGTTGCTGGTCACGCGCCAATCATCCTGCACGAAGGGGCGAAACAGCTTCCAGCGGCGGCCCGTGGTAGCTCCGAGAAATGTTTGATCGTGCGCCGCAAAAACTCCGATACCTCCAACTAGGGTGCCGGCAATATCGTCATTGGTTCCCGAGCCAGTCTGTACGATATAGCCATCCTGAAAAGCATTGTTTCTTACATTCATTTCCTCGGCGCGAAACACCGCGCCAAATCGGATGTTATGCTTGCCGCGAATCACATCAAGCGTATCGGAAACTGAATAAACGTTGGTCCCTCCCTGATAGGGCGCGTATCCCCGATCACCGATGGAAAAGTAGGCGGACATCTGGAACGAGGTCAGCCCGCAACTTACGCACTCTTGGGATGCCTGATTCAGACTCGCGGGATAACCGGTGATGCTATCGCACGAGCTGGCCAGGTCCGCACCGGGAATCCCCAGCAGGGCCGCTTCACAGCTGCCAGTGCCAAAGGAAAGAATGTGGTTGAAAATGCGGTTATAGCCAACATTGAGCTGGTTAATCATGCTGGAGGAAAAGACGTGCGTCTCCGAGAGCGCTAAGTTGCGCCCGTGGTTTTCGATGTGCTGATTGCTGCCAAAGGCATTTTGTTCGGACCACGTGGGCGAGCCGCCGGGAATGAAGTTCGTTGCCTGATCGTAGCTGAAGCGTGCAAAGGCGGAGTCCTTACTGGAGAAATTGTGATCCAGGCGAACGTCCCAGGTGCCTTCGTTGAGCTTCCGCACCGGCTCGTTGATGTAGTTGTAGCCCGCAGCGCTCGCATTGGGCGCAGGATAAAGCTGGACCACCTTTGCGGCAATCGGATTGATCATGGCCGCTGGAATTACATTGCAGGGTGTACCGCCCGTTTGGGTCCCGGTCGTGCTCACTGGTTCCGCGATATTGGTGCCGGAGACGCACAGAAACGGCAAGCCGCTGAACGGATTACTGATGTTGGGAAACCCATCTGCGTTCGCCAGGGGCGCGTTAGCGCCAAATCCGGGGCGGGGTACGCCGGAGGGATCGTTGGTGAAGTCGTAATCGCCATTCGCATCGGGGGTCGTCATCGCGGTACTGGGAACAAATCCGGTGAATGGCACGCCTTTCCGCTGCATCTTGGCTTGATAGTCAAGAAAGAAGAAAGTCTTATCCTTCTGTATCGGTCCGCCCAGCGAGCCGCCAAACTGGTTCAGATTGAATTTCTCCACCTTGGTAGCAAAGTAGCTGCGTGCATCAAGATCCGTGTTGCGGAAAAATTCAAACAGCGATCCGTGAAACTTGTTCGATCCGGACTTTGTAGTAACCAATACCGTTGGACCTGCGCGTTCTCCGTATTCGGCGGAGTAGTTGTAGGTCAGAACCTTGAACTCCTGGATGTCGTCGATAGAGGAGAAAATCGCAATCCCCCCTTCATCCAACTGATTATTGTCATTGCCATCGAGTAGCCAGTCGGTCTCCTGTTCGCGCGAACCGCCCGAGGAAAGCGAGAAGGAACCGCGAGTAGCCGCTTCGCTGCTGGCCGCGCTCGTGAAGAAGCTTACTGGGCTCGTGGAGGACGTGGTGCCCGGCGTTAAAGTTGCTAGCTGTGTAAAATTGCGACCGTTCAACGGTAGGTCCGCGACTTGCTCGGAGGTGATGACCTGGCCCAGTGTTGGATTCGTGGTCTCCACCGCGACTGCCGTGCCGCTGACCTCAACCTCTGTGTTTACCGATGCAGGCGCGAGCGAAAAATCCAGTTCGCGATGCTCATCGACCTGCAACCGAAGATCCTTCTGCTCGGTGGTCTGGAAGCCTTGGGACACTACTCGAATTGTGAACTGTCCTACCGGCAGCAACGGAATCAGATAATGCCCTGAGTCGTCGGTCTTCGTCTCGCGTGAGAGACCCGTATCCTGTGAGGTGAGCGTTACCGTTGCCCCCGAGATAACCGCTCCGGCCTTGTCGGAAACGGTCCCTGTAAAACTGCCAGTCGCCTGTCCATACATCTCCGGACAGACCGCGAACACGATAGAACAGAAAACGACACCGAGCAGCGCCCTCTTATTCATACCACCCCTTTCGGCGGCCCCACACCGAATGACGAATCAAATCTCCGTTGCGTAGGCGAAAAAGTTGGAGGTCTTGGACCGTAGAACGGCCTTATAAATGGCATGTACTTCCGAAGTCAAGACTTTTCGGTACCGGAGGCATCCCACTCTCAGCCAAAATTCCGAACCGGCACAGAAGAATATCAGCAACGACCTCTCACGGTTTTATACGCTCAACTCTTTAGAACGGGTGGCCCATTCCGAGTCGAAGCGCACGCGATCATAAAAGGATTTTTGAGTTCCCACGCCCGTCGTCGACAGTCCCGCGTATAGATTGGCGCGTTGCACGGCCTCCGTTTCCGCAACTCCGTCGGCCAGAAATACCGCAAAGCTGCCAATGAACGCATCCCCTGCTCCGGTGCTGTCGATGCTGTTTACGGCGTACGCAGGCACATGCTGGCTGCCCTCACGACCTGCAAGCAGAGATCCTTTCGCCCCTAGCGTTATGATGACGCGGCGAACACCTTCGCCTATGAGCTCGCTTGCGCAGGTCTTCGCGTCGTCGATGTTCCGCACCGGAATCCCTGTGATCGTCTCGGCCTCGCTCTCGTTCGGAACGAAATAATCGAGACCATGGAGTGCGCCCATGTCTACCGGCTGGCCAGGCGCAGGGTTCACAATGCAGCGGATGCCGTGCTTTCGAGCGAACGCTACAGTGTAGTAGACCGTTTCCAGCGGAATCTCAAACTGCAGGACGATGCAATCTGCGCCTTTCAAGATTTCTGCGGCCGCGTCGACATCAGCCGGTCTTACCGCGTCATTCGCTCCTTTCACCACGAGAATGCGGTTCTGCCCATTAGGTTCGACGAAAATCGGCGCAACTCCGCTGGACAATCCTTCGACTTGCTTGACGTGAGTTGTGTCGATGCCAAGCTTCTTAAAGTTTTCGATGGTGGCGGGGCCGAAGAGATCGGTGCCAACGCGCGCCACCATGAAGACGTCTGCTCCGCAAAGACGTGCGGCGACGGCCTGATTCGCGCCCTTCCCACCGAATCCCAGATCGAATCTCTGGCCGAAGATGGTCTCTCCGGGCTTCGGAAACCGGTCCGCAAATGTGGTGAGGTCGATGTTGGCACTGCCCACAACAGCAACTCGAGATCGACGAGGCATGGATTCAGAGAATTCCGCGATCGCCGAGTCTATTTGGCGCTCCTGCTTGTGTCAACGGAATAGCGCAGCAAAGAAGATGAGAGATACAACAAAAGGCCCGCGGAACCAACGTCTGTGTGTTCGGCATTACTCACCGTAAGGAACCCAAATGTTTTTCACCTGAGTTGCATGTTGCAGGAACCATCGGCCCTCGCCTTGCTTCGAATCCAACCAGTCAATGACGCGGCCTTCGTTTGTGAATACCTGCTTTAAGTTTCCCACGGAAAAAGATTTCGCCGCTGCCGCACTGGATTCGTCCGAAAAGCACCAAATCGCGTCGACGTCGTCGTGTTCGGCGAGCGTCTTGAGCAGTTCAGAAGTGTGACCTGTGACGATATTGACGGCGCCATCCGGCAAATCACTTGTGTCAAAGACCTGGTATAGATCTCCAATGATGAGCGGGTACTTTTCCGACGGAACCACTATCGCAGTATTTCCGACAGCCAGAACCGGCAAGACCAGAGAAAGCAAGCCTAAGAGTGGCGCCTCATTGGGACAAATAATTCCCACGGTCCCGATCGGCTCATTCATTGCGATTGCAATGGTCCGCGACGGAGGGTTGTGGACCGCGCCATCAAACTTGTCGGCCCATGCAGCGTACGAAAATATCCGCTCGATGCTGGCTGCGACTTCTTTGTTGGCCTCCGCTTCGCCAACCGCCGCCGCCAATCTGCGAGCAATCTCCTCTTGCCGCAGCGAAAGATTTTCCGCCATGTAGTAGAGCACCTGGGCGCGATTATGAGCCGTAGTCTTCGCCCAACTTGCCGCTTTGCGCGCCGCCTCCACGGCGTTCCGAATATCTTTTCGATTGCCCAGCGGTGCTTCCCCAAGCAATTGACCCCGTTTGCCGCGGACTTCGAAGCTGTATCCGGAATCAGGCCTCGCCTGCTTGCCTCCGATGTAAAGCTTCACCGTGCGGTCGATCGCTGCGTCTCCCATTTGTTGCGCCGCCGAAGGCCCACTCGGCGTGGGTTCTGCGGAGCGTAGAGCAGGAGCTTGTTTGAACCAGGCCGGCTCGAGATATTCCAGCAGACCCTCCCGTCCCCCCTCGCGGCCATAACCGCTCTCACGATAACCGCCGAACCCGCACGCCGCGTCGAACATGTTGGTGCAATTCACCCACACCACGCCCGCCTTGATCTGCGCCGCTACCTGTAAAGATACGTTGATGCTCTCACTCCATACGCAAGCCGCAAGGCCGTAAACTGTGTTGTTGGCGAGTTCTGCCGCTTCGGCAGGGGTGCGAAATGTCATCGCAGCCAGCACCGGCCCAAAAATCTCCTGCCGCGCAACGATCGATGCCGGATGCACGTTGCTCAAAAGTGTTGGAGGAAAGAACAGTCCCCGCGACGGCATCTCGATTTGTGGTTGCCAACAATTTGCCCCTTCGGCGATTCCCTGGTCTACCAGGCGGCGAATGCGTTCGAGTTGCACGGGCGCAACGATCGCTCCAATGTCGACGCCCTTATCCAGCGGCGGACCGACGCGAAGCGTGCCCATGCGCTCGCGAATTTTTTCCATTAGCGTTTCAGCAATACTCTCTTGCATCAGCAATCGCGAACCGGCGCAGCAAACCTGCCCCTGGTTCAGCCAGATCCCATCCACCAAGCCTTCCACCGCGCTGTCCAGATCGGCATCTTCGAAAACGACAAAGGGAGATTTGCCGCCCAGTTCCAGCGAAAGCCGCTTGTGACTGTGTGCGGTAGCACTGCGAATCGCACGACCCACTTCCGTCGACCCCGTGAAAGCAATTTTGTCGACGCCAGAGTGCTTCACCAACGCCTCACCGGTGGAACCATCGCCAGTGACGATGTTGACGACTCCCGGGGGCAATCCAATTTCCTGGCAAATCTCGGCAAAAGCAAGCGCCGTAAGCGGTGTGAACTCGGCTGGCTTCAGCACCACTGTGTTTCCAGTGGCGAGAGCGGGCGCAATTTTCCACGCCAGCATGAGCAATGGAAAATTCCACGGGATGATCTGGCCTACGACGCCACAAGCTGTGTAGTCCGCAAATTCATTCTGCAACAACTGTGCCCATCCGGCATGATGATAAAAATGGCGGATCACGAGCGGCATATCGATGTCGCGGCTCTCGCGAATCGGCTTGCCGTTGTCGATGGTCTCAAGTACCGCGAGCCGTCGCGAATGTCGCTGAATGGTCCGGGCCAAGGCATACAAGTATCGGGCCCGCGCGTGCCCTGTAAGTGTCTGCCACTTTGGAAAAGCGTTTCGTGCCGCCTGGACTGCAGCATCGATATCGGCAGGTGATCCTTGCGCGACCGTCGCAATCTTCTCTCCAGTAGCCGGGTCGGTCGAGTCGAAAAATGCGCCTTCAACTGGTTGGCGCCACTCCCCGTCGATAAAGTGGCCGAAATGTCGTTGATGCCGGTCGAGCCACAGCAGCGCATCTTTCGGATCCTCGGGCGCCGGGCCGTATTCCATGGTAAGGAATTTTTCAGCTATGCTCATGCGCGCTTTCCGCTTTCTTCCTCGATCTTTAGTCTGCACATGCTGACTAGGCAATCGGATGCCGGTAATCGGCCGAGTACCGGCCTGTGGCGTAGTGCTCCAACTGCCGTTCGATGTCATTCAAAAGTCCGCTCGCTCCGAAGCGAAACAGTTCCGCTTTCATCCACGGCGTTCCAAGCTCTTCTTTCATCAGCGCCAACCATTCTGTGGATTGCTTGGCCGTGCGAATTCCTCCGGCCGGTTTAAAACCCACGGCCATGCCGGTTTCCTGAGCATATTCGCGAATGGCTCTCGCCATTACGAATCCAACCGGAAGGGTGGCGTTTATTGATTCTTTGCCGGTGGAAGTTTTGATGAAGTCCGCTCCTGCCATCATCGCTACAAAACTTGCGCGCGCCACATTTCGCAATGTCACCAGGTCGCCTGTGCCCAGGATCGCCTTCATGTGGCAGTGTCCCGCGGCTTGTCTGAATTCAGCAACCTCATCATAAAGTTCTTGCCACTTACCGCCGAACACATGAGCTCGCGTAATTACAATATCGATCTCATCTGCTCCCGCTTCCACCGAGCGGCGAATTTCTTCAACCCGTTCGCGCATTGGCGACAAGCCAGCAGGAAATCCCGTGGAAACCGCAGCCACGCGAACCCCGCTGCCCTCGAGCGCGTGCACCGCAGTTTCAACGAAGCGGTGGTACACGCAAGCGGCTGCCACTTTGATGTTGAGGTCTTCGATCTGGAGACGCTTTAGGAGTTCACCTTGAATCGGTTGTCGCGCCTTCGCACACAAGCGTCGCACGCGGTCGTCCGTGTCATCTCCGGAAAGCGTCGTCAGGTCCATGCAGGAGATGGCACGCAGGAGCCAGGCGGCTTGCCAGTCTTTTTTCACGGTTCGCCGTGCGACGTGCGTTTGCGCTCTGCGTTCCACCGCGCTGGTGTTCACACGAACTTGTTTTACCCAATCAAGATTTAGAGGGATGCGGCGGTTGGATAGCAGCGGACGTCCATAGAGCGTGGCGATGGGCGCTTCCGAATCTGGCGCGAGCTTGTCCGGCACCGCGTTATTCGGGCGGTCTGCAACCCCGTAGCGCTTATTTTGTTCCCCTGACACCGCTCTTGCATTGTACGGCAGAAGGTCAGCCCGCCGCAGTTTTCTGCTATAGTTTCGTTCCTCGGAGGTCCCGTCTCATGCCTAGAAATGTGCGCTGTGCCTTGATTCAGACCAGCAATGCGCTCAGCCCCGATCGCCCGCTTTCCCAGATCCGAAAGGCGATGATCGACAAACACCTCAAGTTGATTGAACAGGCGGCGCGAAAGAAAACGCAGATCCTGTGTCTCCAGGAGCTTTTCTACGGCCCCTACTTCTGCGCAGAGCAGAATGCGCGTTGGTACGAATTGACGGAGCGCGTGCCCGATGGTCCGACGGTGCGCATGATGCAAAAACTCGCCGCGAAACATCGCATGGCCATTGTGGTCCCTGTTTATGAGGAGCAGATGCCCGGCGTTTACTTCAACACTGCTGCCGTGATCGACGCCGATGGCAGTTATCTCGGAAAGTACCGCAAGCATCACATCCCGCACTGCCATCCCGGCTTCTGGGAAAAGTTTTATTTCACTCCCGGCGATCTCGGATATCCAGTCTTCGAGACAAAGTATGCGCGGGTCGGCGTTTACATTTGCTACGACCGCCACTTTCCCGAGGGCGCTCGCATTCTGGGATTGAACGGCGCGGAGATCGTGTTCAATCCTTCTGCAACGGTTGCGGGTCTCTCAGAATATCTCTGGGAACTTGAGCAGCCTGCGCACGCGGTAGCCAACGGTTATTTTGTGGGAGCGATCAATCGCGTGGGCGTTGAGAAGCCATGGAGTATTGGAGAGTTTTATGGCAAAAGCTACTTCTGCAATCCGCGCGGCAAAATTATCGCCCAAGCCAGCCGAGACAAAGACGAAGTCCTGGTCGCGGACCTCGATTTGGACATGATCGCGGAAGTTCGCAAAGTCTGGCAGTTCTTCCGTGATCGCCGGCCGGAAAGCTACGGACCGATTACGGCGCAGACCGGTGAGGCAGCAGCGGCGGACTAAGCGAAACTACTGCCACCTGTTTTTCTTAGCTTAATATTCCAAGTTCCCTGAACTCAAAACTCATGACAACGCCCGATCCGTCTCATCCTCAACCTCGCATCGAATCCAGTCCTCTTTACAATCCTGACCTTGCGCCTGCCCGCGCTGATCGCCGCCATTGGGGAACGTATAACTTTGCAGCGCTATGGATTTCGATGTCCGTCAACATCCTCACCTACATGCTGGCGGCGAGTTTGATCCAGGGTGGGATGAACTGGAAACAAGCGGTGACGACGATTTTTATCGGCAACGTGATCGTCCTGGTGCCGATGTTGCTGAATTCGCACCCCGGCGCCAAGTATGGAGTTCCATTTCCAGTGTTGGCGCGTGCATCGTTTGGCGTGCTGGGAGCCAACTTGGCCGCCGTTCTCCGGGCGCTGGTGGCCTGCGGATGGTTCGGGATCCAGACATGGATCGGTGGGGAAGCGATCAGCACGCTGCTCGCGACTCTCGCGCCGGGATGGAAAAATCTTCCCTACGCTACGGCCGTTTGCTTTTTTCTATTCTGGCTCATCAACCTGGCCGTCATTTTGATGGGCATCGAATCCATCCGGATTCTGCAGGGAATCAGCGCGCCCGTGTTGCTAGCGGTTGGTTTGCTGCTGTTGGCTTGGGCTTATCACCGTGCGGGTGGTTTTGGTCCAATGCTGGCCGCGCCTTCGCGCTTCACCAATTTTGCCGACTTCTTGAAATTTCTGATCCCCGCCTTGAACGGCACCGTGGGATTCTGGGCCACAGTCTCGCTCAATATTCCTGACTTCACCCGATTCGCGCGGAATCAGCGCGAACAGATTATCGGCCAGGCTCTGTCGCTGCCTACGACCATGACTCTCTACGCTTTCATTGGCATCGCCGTCACCTCGGCCACTGTCGTGATTTATGGCACTGCTATTTCCGATCCCGTCCAGCTGCTCAGCCGTTTTCATTCTCCCGTCGCCGTCGTGATCTCGCTGATCGCGATTCTGCTCGCCACGCTGAACGTCAACATTGGAGCGAACGTTGTTTCGCCGGCCAATGACTTTTCCAATCTGTGGCCGCGGAAAATCAGCTTCCGAACCGGCGGAGTGATCACTTGCCTGATGGGCATCGCCCTGATGCCGTGGAAACTACTCGCGGACTACAACACATTTATTCTGGGCTGGCTCGGTGGATATGCCGCATTTCTGGGACCGGTCGCAGGCATCATGATCTGCGACTACTTCCTCGTACGGAGATGTGTTCTGCAAGTGGATGACCTGTATCTTCGCGGCGGAATCTATGAATATTCCAAAGGAATCAATTGGCGCGCAGTAGTTGCCCTTGCGCTTGGAGCAGGTACTGCACTGGTGGGACTAGCCGTATCGTCGGTGCGTGTTCTTTATGACTACTCGTGGTTCGTCGGATTTGCCGTTTCCTTTGCCGTCTATTACACGATGATGAAGCTTCAGCGCCGGGCTGTTTTTTCGCCGATGGCGGCTTCCTGACTTCAGCGTTTCGTCTTCTGGAACGCCGACGAAACCTCGCGTTGATAAATGTCGAGCGATTCTTCTTCGTCTCCACACATCAAATACAAGTTAAACTGCGTGACTCCTAGGCTGGCCAACTTGCGCAGCCTTTCCTGATGAGCCTTCGCTGGCCCCACCACACAGAAGCGATCGACTACTTCGTCGGAGACGAAATTTGCGTTATCGCTTTCCACCACGCAATGGTGAAGGTAGTCGTAACCGCCGCGGTCCTGCACGTAGGAAGTGAGCGCTGGGGGCAGATCTTCCGGCTTGTATTGACGTATAAGGTCCATTACGTGGTTGGAAACCAGCGCCGGAAACCAGCGCACGCGCTCGCGAGCAACCGCCAAGTCATCAGAGATCCAGACCGGCGCCGCCGCCATCACTTCGATCAGGCTCGCATCGCGGCCCGCTGCGCGAGCGCCTTCCTTCACAAACCCCATGCACCAGGAAATTAAATCCGGATCCGCAAACTGCAAAATAATTCCATCCGCGACTCTGCCGGCCATGTGCAGCACCTTCGGTCCATAACCTGCAATCCACACTCGCGGAGGAATCTTCGCCCAAGTAAGTCGCGTGGGCTGACCTTCGTACTCAATCTCCTTGCTGCTGGTGAGGTCACGGAAAATCTTTACCGCCGTTTCCAATTGCGACCAGCTCACCGGCTTTTTACCCAGCACTCGTCTCGAACTGTCGCCCCGTCCAATGCCTAGTTCCATCCGGCCACCCGAAATCAGATTCAGCGTGGCAAATAGGCTGGACGTAACCGTGAGATCGCGAACCGCTGGATTCGTGACCAGCGTCCCCAGCCTCATCCGCTGCGTGTTCGCCGCCATGAGTGTGAGTAGAGGGTAAGGTTCCATCCACAAAACATGGGAATCGAAAAGCCATCCATATTCGAAACCGCCGGCCTCCGCCTGCCGCGTCAAACCGAGAATGCGCTCAACCGAAATGTCTGGCTTCAACGTAATGCCAAACTGCATGGCGGCCCCTTTTATCACCTCAAGAGATTATGAGGGAGTGAAGTCCGGCAGTTTAGCATAGAATTCCTTTTTCATCTCAGCCGGGGCGGAGGCAGCGATGGGGTTTGACACGATCATCGGCAACGGATCGGTGATAACAGCAACGGATACCTACGTCGCTGATGTAGGAATCACGGATGGCAAGATCGCCGCTATCGGCAAAGATCTTCCTCGAGAGAATGCCGCGAAGGTGCTGGACGCGTCAGGGAAATATGTCTTCCCCGGCGGCATTGATGTTCACACGCATCTGGATATGCCTTTCGGAGGAACCACCAGCGCCGATGATTTTGAAACTGGAACTCGCGCCGCAGCCTTCGGCGGAACGACCACGTTGATCGATTTCGCTATCCAATACAAAGGCCAACCATTAAGAAAGGCCTTCGATACATGGATGGACAAAGCGTCGAAGAAAGCAGTTTGCGACTATGCCTTTCACTGCATTGTTACCGATATCAGCAACGGTCAATTGCAGGAGATGAACGGCCTCGTGAGTGAAGGTGTCACTAGCTTCAAACTTTTCATGGCTTATCCCGGCGTGTTTATGCTCGATGACGCCAGTATTTTCCGCGCGCTGCAAACCACAGCAAAGAACGGCGGCCTCATCTGCATGCATGCCGAAAATGGCAGTGCGATCGACGTGATCGTCCAGCAGGCCCTTGCCGAGGGGAAGACAGCGCCGAAGTATCACGCACTTACTCGGCCCACCACGGCCGAGGCTGAGGCCGTTTCTCGCGCAATCGCGTTATCCGAAATGGCTGGAGCTCCCATCTATATAGTCCATTTGAGCTGCAATGAAGCCCTCGAAAAAGTTCGCGAAGCTCGCGACCGAGGCCTTCCGGTCTACGCCGAAACCTGCCCGCAATATTTATATCTCTCGATTGAAAATTTCGACGTGCCTGATTTTGAAGGCGCAAAATACGTTTTTACCCCGCCGCTTCGGGAGAAATGGCATCAGGAAAAACTCTGGAACGGTCTCAAGCGTGATCATCTCCAGGTTGTTTCCACCGATCACTGCCCCTTCTGTTTCAAGGAGCAGAAGGAACTGGGGCGCGGCGATTTCACCAAGATTCCGAACGGCGGGCCTGGTGTTGAACATCGCATGAGCCTGATTTATTCCGGCGGAGTTGCCCAAGGCCGTTTCAGTGTGAACCGGTTCGTTGAACTGGTCTCGACAACTCCGGCAAAGCTTTTTGGTCTATATCCGCGCAAAGGCACCATCGCGGTCGGCAGTGATGCCGATCTCGTAATCTTCGATCCTGGCCGTAAACACACGATCAGCGCTAAGACTCATCACATGCGCGTCGACTACTCGATGTTCGAAGGCATTGAAGTCACCGGCATGCCGGATGTTGTGCTCTCGCGAGGGCGCGTCGTGATAGACGGAGAAAAGTTTCTCGGCCGTGCTGGACAAGGAGAATTTCTGCGGCGGTCAACCTATTCGCAAGTGAATGGCTAGTGTACAGTTACATGTTTCCAACCCCTGCAACGCCCGAAGGAGAACCGATTGTTCACACCATCAAGTCTGACCATTGCGCTGTTGATGATGATTACCAGCGCCGTTTGCTGGGGGTCATGGGCCAATACCTTTAAAGGCGTCAAAGGCTATCGTTTCGAACTCTTCTACTGGGACTATGCAGTTGGCATCTTCCTCGTCTCGCTTGTGATTGCTTTCACGATGGGAAGCACAGGCCACGATGCTTCCAGTTTTCTGAACAACGTCCGCGCGGCCGACACGTCGAACATTGTCAACGCGCTCATCGGAGGGGCACTGTTCAACCTCGCCAATCTCTTGCTGGTAGCTGCCATTGACATGGCTGGGCTCGCCGTCGCATTTCCCATTTCAATCGGCATCGCGCTGGTGGTGGGGACGGTTTTGAGTTATGTGCTGCAGCCGAAAGGAAACCCTGCTTTCCTGGCATTCGGAGTAGCTTGCGCGTTCCTCGCGGTACTTCTTGATGGCAAAGCCTACGGAAGTCTCGCGGCTGCCGGCCGGTCCGTGTCCAAGAAAAGCGTGATCACATGCATTGTGTCTGGCGTTCTGATGGGTCTATGGGCGCCGTTCATGACCCATGCCATGACGCGTGGCAATCCGCTCGGCCCTTACAGCGCTGCCGTATTCCTCACGCTCGGAGCGCTGCTCTCGTGTTTTATCTGGAACATTTATTTTATGAAGCATCCTCTGGTAGGTGAGCCAGTGAGTTTTAGCGGCTTTTTCAGCGGCCCCGCCTCGGGCCATCTGCTCGGGCTTCTCGGCGGATGCATCTGGGGGGTGGGCACGGTCTTTAATCTGGTGGCTGCTAGCTTTACCGGAGTTGCAATTTCCTACGCCATTGGCCAGAGCGCTCCCATGGTTGCAGCACTTTGGGGAATTCTTGCGTGGAAAGAATTTGCGAATTCAGGACCCAGAGCGAAAGCGTACCTTGGACTGATGTTCGTGTTTTATGGTTTGGCGATTTTCCTGGTCGCTCGAGCGAATGGCTAGGAGCGCCTATTTTCCCCGGATGCGGCTCACAAACAACTGCAAGAATCGGTCGGCATCGGACGCTAGACAAACTCGTGCATTCGGCTTTAGTTCGATGACGCCTTCGATTTCGTAATGGTCGCCGTGCAGGACGTTGTTCTCGTTCGAGCCCATGCGGTTTGCCACGGTTTCTCCGCGGGTGAACTCGCCTTTGGTCTCCACATCCACGTGCATTTCTTTAAGCGTGCCCAAAGTCGGATCCAAAGCGATTCCAACCGCTAGCGGGTCATACATCGCGGCACCGCTATATCCGCTTTTCTCGCTGCGGTTCAAATAGAAGTCGGCAATCTTAGCGATGAAATCGCTTTCGGGTCCGTGCGACGACTGAAGCACTGCAAGATATTTTCGCGTGATCAGCGTTCGCTCGCCCACGTCGGAGCCGACCATCGTCACCATCCATCCCGCATTGAAGACAATGGCGGCTGCCTCGGGATCGTTATAGATATTCGCTTCCGCTGCTCCGTTAACATTTCCGCCCGTGATCGAGCCGCCCATGATAACAATGTCTTTTACGATCGAAGCAATCGAGGGATCCTTCGAGACCGCAAGCGCGATATTAGTCAGTGGCCCAACCGGAATCAAAGTGATTTCATGCGGATATTTGTGGACCATTTCAATAATGAGATCCGGACCAAACCGTGGATCCGCTTTACATTTCGAAGCCGGCAACTCAACATTCGCCAGGCCGTTCTTTCCATGCCAGAACTGTGCGGTAATCAATTTCTGATTCAGTGGATGTTGTGCTCCGCCTGCGACGATAACGTCGCAGCGTCCCGCCAGTGAAACGATCTTCAGCGCATTCTCCAATCCCTGCCGCCCGTCCACGTTGCCGGGCACAACCGTCAGCGCTTCCACCTTGAGCTCGGGAGAATTCAAAGCCAGGATGATCGCCATGGCATCATCGGTCCCAGGATCGGTGTCGATGATGACCCGCTTGGGCGAGCTCTGCGCAAATGCATTTGTCAGAAGAATAAGAAATGCGAACAAAACCAGGAGTGACGTAGCCCGAACTTTCACAGGAAAAAATCCTTTCTGAATATGAATGAGTTGTGGCTCGACCTATAGCAGCATACCCGCGATCGATGCCGACATCAGATTCGCCATCGTTCCCGCCAGCATCGCGCGAATTCCAAGTCGAGCCAACTCGCTCTTCTTGTTCGGCGCGAGTGCGCCGATGCCGCCAATCTGGATTCCGATCGAACTCAGATTCGCGAAGCCGCAAAGTGCGAACGTGGCAATCGTGAACGAGCGGGGATCGAGCGCCGCCTTCATCGGTCCAAGCATGGAAAATGCTACCAGTTCATTCAGCACCATGCGTGTACCGAGCAGAGTTCCGATCACTCCGCAATCGTGCCACGGAACTCCAATCACCCATGCGACAGGAGCGAAGACTGCTCCGAAAATCTTCTCCAGACTTTCCGGGAACCAGGCAATCCAATGATGAACTCCACCAAGAATACCGTCTGCCAGCGCGATCAACGCCAGGAATGCAATCAGCATGGCCGCAATATTTAACGCCATATGGAGTCCGTCAGTCGTTCCCCGGGCGACCGCACCGAGCAAATTCTCTTCTTTTTCGGCTTCTTCTTCGCTCTCTGGCATGACAACCCGTCCGGCGGTCTTGGGTTCCTCGGTTTCCGGCACGAGCATCTTCGCCATCAAGAGTGTGCCGGGCGCGGTCATGATGACGGCGCTCAACAGGTGTTTGGGTTCAATGCCGAACGCGATGTAGGCCGCCATGATTCCGCCGGAGACGTGCGCCATGCCGCTCGTCATTACTGTCATGAGTTCCGAGCGTGTCAAATCCGGCAGAAAAGGCCGGATGGTTACTGGCGCCTCCGTTTGTCCCATGAAAATGCTGGCCGCGATGTTGAGCGACTCCGCACCGCTTGCACCCATCACACGGGTCATAACCCAGGCGGCGATCTTAATGATGAACTGCATTACCCCAAAGTGATAGAGCACGGCGAAAAATGCGCAAATGAAAATAATTGTTGGCAGTACCTGAAAAGCAAAATAAAAACCGAAATGGGAGCCTTGCTTCCCCAGATCGCCGAAAACAAACTGCGAGCCGACGTAAGAGTAGCTCAGCAGGCGACTGACAGCGTTCCCGGCTTTCTGAAAAATGCGCCGCCCGGCATCGATCCTCAACACACAAACTGCAAAGGCAAACTGCAGGCCTAAGCCCCACGCCACAGTTTTCAGGCGGATGGCCCGGCGATTGGTGGAAAAGGCGTAGGCCAATCCGAGCATCGTCACGAGGCCGAGGATTCCAGTGAAGCGTCCCATTCAGTTTTTCTCTCCAGGTCTTCCGATCACTCGATGGATCAACGGCCTTTTTTCGCGCGCGGGCGCAGCGATCCGATAGCTCTCGGTCAGCAACTGTTTGGCACGATCCGCTCGCGATTCTGAATTGTAGTGGATCGTCGCCAGCGGCTCGCCAGTGGATACAGAGTCTCCAACTTTTTTGTGAAGTACGATTCCCACCGCCGGGTCGACTGAATCTTCCTTGCGTTCGCGGCCGCCGCCAAGAACTACACATGCGATTCCAATCTGCTCACACTGTAAAGACGCCAGATACCCGCCCCTCGGGCTGGAAACGATCGTCGTGTTGCGGGCCTGCGGAAGCTTCTTTGGATCGTCGATCGTCCGCGGATCTCCGCCCTGCAGTTCCACCATCTTCCGAAATCTGTCGAGCGCCTTACCGGACGCAAGCAATTTCTCACTCTGCTTCTTCCCGTCCGCGACGGTGTCAGCCACCCCGCCCAGATGCAGCATCCAACCCGAGAGTTCGAGGCACAGGTCACGCAGATCTTGCGGTCCTTCGCCGCGCAGCACTTCCACGACTTCGACTACCTCGAGCGCATTACCAATCATGCACCCCAATGGCTGATCCATATCCGTGATGAGCGCAACCACCTGTTTGCCCATCCGCACGCCAGTCTCCACCATTAGCTCAGCCAGGAAGGCGGCGTCCTTTTCGTTCTTCATGAACGCCCCAGAGCCGGTCTTTACATCGAGAACCAGCGCATCAATGCCTTCCGCGAGTTTCTTGCTCATGATGGAGGCACAGATGAGGTAAGGGCTTTCCACCGTTCCTGTCACGTCGCGCAACGCGTAGAGTTTACGATCCGCCGGAGCGATTTCGGCAGTCTGTCCGATCATGGCGCAACCACAGCTTTCCAGGACGCGCCGAAATTCAGCGACAGGAAGATTGACATTGAAACCCGGGATCGCTTCAAGCTTATCCAGCGTGCCTCCCGTATGTCCCAAGCCGCGACCGCTGATCATGGGAACCGCTACACCAGCGGCGGCTGCAAGCGGCGCCAGCACCAATGAGGTCTTGTCGCCCACGCCGCCTGTTGAGTGTTTATCAACTTTTCTTGCTGCGAGTGAAGACAGATCGAGAACTTCGCCCGAATGCAACATGGCGTCGGTCAGCGCCGCAGTCTCGGCACGCGTCATCCCGCGCAAGACAACTGCCATCAGCCAAGCCGAAACCTGGTAATCGGGGATAGCACCGGCGGTATAGGAATTCACGAGGTAATCGATCTCTCCCCGAGACAACTCTCCGCTATCCCGTTTCTTACGGATCACATCAATCGCACGAAAAGTCTGCGCTGAAGCAGAGATTCGATTCACTGCAGGCGGAATCCTTCCGGAAGAAGTTCGGTAATATGAGCCTGCTTCGGACCCGTGCTGCCCTGGAAGAAAATCGTTGCGTGGGGACCGAATTCGTAGATGACCTGACGGCACGCACCGCACGGCGAGCAGGGCACGCCATGGTCGTTGACGACAGAGACTGCGCGGATCTCTATTTTCGGGCCGAGTTCTGCAACAGCGGCAAAAATCGCGGTGCGCTCGGCGCAGTTCGTCATTCCGTACGAAGCATTCTCCACATTACAACCGCGGAAGATCTGGCCGTTCGAAAGGAGGATGGCCGCGCCTACTCGAAATTGTGAATAGGGCGCGTAAGCGTTCTTCATCGCTTTCTTGGCAGACCGCACCAGTTTTGCCGGCACGGTGGCAGGCATCGTCTTCTTGCTCATATGGAGAAAGTCTCGCGGCTCAGGAGAAATCGAGGGCCATTGTAAACCCTGCCCTCGCAATTCAGCCCTTTTTCTCTTGGTGGATTGCTTTTGTTCTCGGACGGAGCTAGCATATCCCCCGGTCTTTTTCTCCGCCCGGCATCTTTAGCATCAGCTTCACATCGTGCAAGTTCTTGGTCAAACTTTCGTTCTTGATCTAAGGAGGATGTTATGGGCATTGCAGTGTCGCCGCAGATTCACCCGCAGGTAGCGGATTTCATCGATAAACCACGCAAGATGTTGATTAACGGAAAATGGGTGAACTCCATTTCCGGCAAGACCTTTCCAACGTACAACCCCGCCACTGGCGAAATTCTTGCGCAGGTCGCCGAAGGCGATCGTCAAGATATTGATGAGGCAGTGAAGGCTGCGCGCAAGGCCTTCGATCACGGCCCTTGGCGGCGGATGACGGCATCCGAGCGGGGACGCCTGATCTGGAAGCTTGCGGATTTACTCGAAGCGCATACGGAAGAATTCGGCTATCTCGAAAGTCTTGACAACGGTAAGCCTCTCGCGATTGCCAAGGCAGCCGACGTTCCTTTGGCAGTGGATTTGTTTCGCTATATGGCCGGATGGGCGACAAAAATAGAAGGCAACACCATTCCGATTTCCGTTCCGTATACGCCCGGTGCCAAATACCTCGCCTACACCTTGCGCGAACCAGTCGGAGTCGCGGGGCAGATCATCCCCTGGAACTTCCCCTTGCTGATGGCAGCGTGGAAGCTTGGTCCGGCACTCGCCAGTGGATGTACGGTGGTACTGAAGCCCGCGGAGCAAACGCCGCTTTCGGCGCTGCGTCTGGGCGAGCTCGTGATGGAAGCTGGTTTCCCCGAAGGCGTGGTCAACATTGTCCCGGGCTATGGCGAGACCGCAGGCGCGGCCCTGGCTGCTCATCCCGATGTGGATAAAATCGCGTTCACCGGTTCTACCGAAGTTGGCAAGTTGATCGTGCACGCCGCGGCCGGCAACCTGAAGAAAGTTTCGCTGGAACTCGGCGGCAAGTCTCCTAATGTCGTGTTCAAGGATGCCGATCTCGAATCGGCGATCCCCGGCGCGGCGAGCGCCATCTTCTTCAATCACGGCCAGTGCTGCTGCGCCGGATCGCGTCTCTATGTCGAGAAGCCAATTTTCGACCGGGTTGTGGAAGGCGTGGCCGACTATGCCAAGACAATCACTGTGGGCTCCGGTCTCGATCCCGACACTCAAATGGGTCCGCTCGTTTCCGATGAACAGTTAAATCGGGTCTGCGGTTATCTGGAGGCGGGATTCTCGGAAGGCGCAACCGCTTTGGTTGGTGGCCACAAGAAGGGGGACAAGGGTTATTTTGTGGAGCCTACCGTCCTCGTAAACACCCGTGAAGATATGAAGGTGGTACGGGAAGAAATCTTCGGGCCGGTGGTCGCCGCGATGCCGTTCAATGATCCCGAGGAAATTTTGCCCCGCGCCAACAACAGCGAATATGGCCTGGCCGCCGCCGTCTGGACCAGGGATATCGGCAAGGCTCACCGCACAGCCGAATATCTCCGCGCAGGAACTGTATGGATCAATTGCTACAACATTTTCGACGCGGCATTGCCGTTCGGCGGCTACAAGCAATCCGGATGGGGCCGCGAGATGGGACACGACGCGCTTAGTCTGTACACTCAGACCAAGGCCGTCTGCTCGAAAATCGCGTAAATCCTCGCAACAACAAATTAGGACGGCGGATCTCCGCCGTCCTAACTTTTTTGCCCTGGGTACGTTCTTCCCTTACTTCTCCATCAAGAGCACTTTTTCCGCATCATCGATCTCAATAAGTTTGACCTCGATCACTTCGTTCATTGTGGTCTGCACATTGCGTCCCACGAAGCTGGCCTCGACAGGTAGCTCGCGGTGCCCGCGGTCAATCAACACGCACAGCTGTACCCGTCGTGGCCTGCCATGGGAGAACAGGGCATCCATGGCGGCACGCACCGTCCGTCCTGTGAAAAGCACGTCGTCTACTAGAACAATATTCTTGTCCTCAATCGAAAATTCTAGCTTTCCTTCCTGGACCACTGGTTTCGGACCAAGCGTCGAAAGATCGTCGCGATAGAAAGTGATATCCAGAGTGCCCACCGGAACCTCGGCATTATCGATGCGGGCTATGATTTTCCCTAAACGCTGTGCCAGCGGAACGCCGCGGCGGCGAATGCCGATCAATCCCAGACCTTTGATCCCATCGTTCTTCTCGACAATTTCGTAAGCCAGGCGCACCAGCGTGCGCTCAATTTCCGAGGCTGACATCAGTTGTGCTTTTTGGCGTAGCGCAGTCTTTCGCAGAGAAGTTTTCACGTTCATGGTCGGAGGTGCCTCGCAGGTCTAATGTTTGCTTGCAAATGAACTAACCACTTTAGTGGCAAGCTGGCATCTCTGCAAGGAGGACCGCTTAGTGGGCCGTTGGCTCCGCCGGAGTCATGCCTTCGGCGGGCGCGTTGTGAATACCGTTGCAGCCTGAGTTTTGGATCGTCACAGTCAGGGTCAGAACGCCGGTGTCATTTTGTAGAGCCTGAAGCGTGATCTTCTCAGGTGCAGCGAGGGCTCCTTCGGCCGGCAAAATTCCTATTCCTTGATTTCGTCCCGCTGCTTTGGCCCGGTACAGCGCGGTGTCCGCCAGTTCAATGGTCTCTTCCGCGCAAATCGCTTCGTACGCACGCCGGCTCCACGGGAAAGGAGCCCATCCTACCGAACACGTCTTTCGAACTTGAACTCCGTGTCCCAGATCAAAGGCCTCCGATGCCACGACTTCCAAAATGCGGTCACAGAACGCTGGAATCCCCGAGGGGTCCGCGGACCGCGACATGATCAGGAATTCTTCTCCTCCCCAACGCACCAGTACATCGGATTTGCGCACGACCTTTCCCAGGCGCTCGGCTACCAATTGCAGCAGGCGATCGCCCGCAGCATGACCATGCAGATCGTTGACTTCCTTGAAGAAGTCCATGTCGACCATGAGAAATACCAGGTCGCGATGGTCCAGTTTTCGAATGTCGCTGCCCCGGGCCCGCTCGTAGTTTCTCAAAACTTGGCCCGCTTCTGCCGTCAAGATTTCTTCCAGATAGCGCCGGTTCCATACCCCGGTTAGCGGATCGGTGTAGGAAATCTCCTGAAGTTCCAAGTTCTTGCGCTGCAGCTCCAGACTATGCCAGCGGAGAGATTGTTCTTTACTTTCCAACTCGTCTTTCAGTTTGCACATCTCATCAAGATTGTTGTGCGACAAACGCAGCAACTGGAGCAATTCGCGGTCCATCCAATGCTGCTTCAGGAACACCAGTGTGCCCATCAAGACCATTGCAGCCGCGGTCAGCAGGAGCCTGTAAGAGCGAACACGAGGTGGGGCGTCTCCGCCGAATTCCGCCCATGCCACCATGAGCGGCGTCGAAAATACCGCCAGCATCGCTAGTCGTGCGGTCCAGATACTGTGGCCGCTCTGTGGCGTCCGGTCGGAAATCTGCTCAGGTGAAAAATCGCGTGCCATGAAACCGACTGCGGCAAACCAAGCCATTGCCGCGACCAGCGGAACATCGAATAAACCACCTGTGTAGTACCGGTGAAAGTCAATCGCGATACCGCACAGAATCGAGCCGACACTGTAGAACACGGCGGCTTTGAGGAACTGCCCATAAACCCTGTGCCAGAAGCCTCGGCTGCGTTTCCAAACCAGCCCGATCCCCCCAATCAGAACGATTTGTTCGAAGGCATAGAGCACATCGAAGCTGTGCCCATACAGCGCTTCGTTTGGCGAAACATACTGCCATGGAATCACGATAAACAGATAGAGATAAAGCCACCACGTCAGCAGCAGAAAGAAATCGACCGATCCCACGCGAAGGGAGTGGTTGTTCCGCTGCATGTGCGGCTGCACAGCCAACGCCGCCATCATTGGCACGACGTGCAGGAACAGAACCACGTCTGCGACAAAAGGATTCGGTACCTCTTGACGCAGGAAGACTTCGAAGCAGGTCCATAAAACCTGCGCGCAAAGCCACATTCCGCAGCCCAACGCCATGAGAGCCCAGAAGAGCTGCTCTTTCTTGTCGCGGCTTTTGATGTTCGAGAGGATTGCCAGCGTTGCACACAGCAGAAGAAGACACTGTGTGAGGTCCCCGAAGGCTGTCAATCCGATGCTGCGCGAAGCCAGTGTAGACACGCTGACGTGAACGCAGACCACTGCGCACACGATTCCCGTCCACTTGCTCGGTCGCCGCACGGAGATGAATCCCACTTTGAAAGTGTATGTTCACGCCCCCGCCCTGATCGCATTACGGAAGTAACCACCTAGGTTTGGATTCGACGGGGGATCGAGCGCAAACTCCTAACCAATCGCCGCCGTGAATCGCTCCGCAAACCGGAATACATCCTGATAGGAGTTGTACAGAGGCACGGGCGCTACCCGAAACGTATCGGGCTCTCTCCAATCTCCCACAATTCCTTCCGATGCCAGTTGCTCGCAGAGTGCGCGTCCATTCTGCCGGATTCGGATCGAGAGTTGTGCGCCACGCCGTTCTTTTTCTTGCGGCGTAATGATCGAATAGCTCGGAGACTCTACTCGAGTCAGTAGGAACTCCAGATAACTGGTCAACGAAACGCTCTTCGACCGCAAACGTTCCATTTCGGCTTCGTGGAAGATATCCATCGATGCGCGCAGCACGGCCAAGCTCATAATCGACGGATTGCTCAGTTGCCAGCCTTCCGCACCGGTCATCGGTTGAAAATTTGGCCGCATCTGAAAACGTGACGCCTCGTCATGTCCCCACCACCCCGCGAGGCGTCGCAAATTCCCGGAAATGGCGTGCCGCTCATGAACAAAACAACCAGCGATACATCCCGGTCCGCCGTTCACATATTTGTAGTTGCACCAAACCGCGAAATCCGGGCCCCACTCATGCAGTCTCAAGAGCAAGTTGCCCGCCGCATGCGCCATATCGAAACCCACCACGCATCCCCGCGCATGGCCAGCGTGCGTAATTGCCGCCATGTCGAATGCTTGCCCTGTCGCGTAGTTCACCCCGCCCAGCAGGATCAGCGCGATCTCATCACCCGACCTGTCGATTTCTGACTCAATTTGTTCATCGCGGAGGCAAGACTCGCCCGACGGAGGAGTCAATTCGATCAGTGAAGTCGCAGGATCAAATCCATGAAAATGAATCTGCGATTTCACCGCATATTGATCCGAAGGGAACGCGCCTCGCTCCACCAGAATCTTGTGTCTGCCCGTTGTGGGACGGTAGAACGACGCCATCATCAGGTGCAGATTCACCGTGAGCGAATTCATCACCACAACTTCGATAGGCTTTGCTCCCACCAGCGCCGCGGTCTGCTTGGTCAGCAGCTTGTGGTAAGGCATCCATGGATTTTTCGCTCGGAAATGCGCCTCCACAGCCAGTTCCGCCCAATCGTCAAGTTCCTGCCGAATGTATGCAGCTGCAGTTTTGGGCTGTAGCCCGAGCGAGTGTCCGCAAAGATATATGCAATCACCACTTGCATGTCTCGGAAAAAAGAACCGTTCGCGGTAGCCTTTCAGTGGATCGCCCTCATCCATCGCGATGGCGAAATCCTCGCCTGACTGAAACTGGACATCGCTCACGCCGCCAACTCCAAAGGAGTGAGATCACGACGAATCAACTTGTCCGCCCGATCCCAGTCGAGATCCTCAACCCGATCGATCCCCTCACATAGTTCTGCCAGCATTCGATCCTGAACGGCTCCGCGCGACAGGGCTACGGAGTAGGGAATGCGATGAAACGTCACCATCGCATACTTGGGGACGAAAAGTTGCGGATATTTCGCTTCCAGCGCCAGCTCGATTTTCTTCCGAAATAGAAACCGCGCGTCCGCGACCCGGTCGCGCATCTCCACAAAATTTTCAATCGCCATGTCCGCGATTGCATCGGTATTGACTTTGCGCTCCGTCTCGAACGCAGCAAACACTTGCGACCAATCCGCTCCGTGCTGGTCGAGCAACTCAATCAGACAAGTGCAATCCTCGAACCCGCAGTTGATGCCCTGCCCGAAGAAGGGAACGATGGCATGAGCAGCGTCTCCCAAGAGCAGAGATCTACCCTCCACATGCCAGGGACGGCACTTGATCGTAACCATTGCACCCGTCGGATTCGCTGCATAGTTCTCCGCGAGTTGCGGCATTAGCTTAAGAGCATCCGGAAAACGCTCTTCGAAAAAGCGAATCGCATCTGCAGGTGTGCTGAGGCTGGCGAAACTTTCTTGCCCTTCAAACGGTAGAAACAGAATGCAAGCAAACGTGCCGTCGATATTGGGCAAAGCGATCAGCATGTGATTGCCTCTCGGCCAGATATGAAGCGCGTTGGTTTCGAGCAAATGCTCGCCGCCAGCCCCGGCCGGAATCGTCAACTCCTTATAACCGTAATCGAGGTACTGTTGGGAAAAGTTGAAACGACTGAGCTTGAGCATTTCGTTCCGCAAGGCGGACGCGGAACCATCGCAACCGATCACAACCCCGCTCTCTCGGCTCACATCTTCACCGGTGTTTTCATCGTGTAATCGTACCGCGCCGGTCTTCAAATCGTATCCCGTGCAGCGTTGGTTAAAGTGAATCTTCGCTCCCTGTTCCTCGGCCGCATTCATGAGGGCGATATTCAGCTCCGCCCGCGAAATCGAATTGATGACCTCAGTCTCATTTTTCCCATAAGGTTGGAAGGTAAGCTCTCCGGCAATCGAATGCATCATCCGGCCCTTCATCGGGATGATGATGCTCCGCATCCGCTCCCATATTCCGGCCTGCTGCAGTGCGTAAATGCCGCGAGTCGAAAGCGCGAGATTAATCGAGCGTCCCGCCCTTATGCGCACTCTCCGCATGTCCGGACGCCGCTCGTAGATTTCCACCGCGAAGCCGCGCTGCCTGAGAAAAACGGCCAGAAGTGGGCCATTCAATCCGCCGCCGATAAGAGTCACTTTTTCAGGGGACGACTTCATATCAGAGATGAAACCACACGTCCAGGAAACCGGCGATGGCAGCGACACCTCATTCAGTCAGCAACGTTCTCGCTTCCCACAATTCCGGAAAGAACTTCTTGTCGAGTGTCAGCTTCAAATAAGACGCGCCCGTGCTGCCACCCGTCCCCATGCGAATGCCGATGATGCGCTCAACCAGTTGAATGTGGCGCAATCGCCAACTCACGACCAGTTCGTCGAATTCTGTTAAGCGTTCACATACGTCGATCCAGTCGCGGTAATGGTGCTCATCTTTATAAAGTGCATGCACCGCGCGGGCGCGGGCTTCGAATCCCTCCCGTTCGGTCGCCCCATCGCGAGCGGATGCCAGCTTGCCGATCGCTTGTAGCGCTCCAAAGAATACGTCGTGCAGCGATGGCTCCTCCAACCTTCGCTTCAGGCTCGCGTAAGCCTCCGGCGTCGGTCTGTGGTAGCGAAGCATCTTCTCATCCTTCAGCCCGCACAAAAACTCAATCTCCCGAAATTGCTCGGACTGAAATCCGCTGGCTGGCTCCAACAGTCCACGAAAGGCAAGAAAATGCGTCGGCAGCATTGTTTCCAGAATCGTGAACTGCTCCACCAGCACGCGTGTGATCTCCGTACAGCGACGCAGAAGCCGTGCCGCTTCATAAACCTCGTCATGCGATTGCGGCGCCGCCCCGGCTCTTCGCAAATTGGCGATCACGGCGTCCAGATCGTGCAGCAACTCCTTAAACCACAACTCATAGGTCTGATGCACCACAATAAATAGCAACTCATCGTGATGGATTGGCGAAGACTGCGGCTTCTGCAGCTCCAGTAATTCCGGAACTTTCAGATACGAGCTGTAAGTCAGCTGCCCTGGCTCCGGCGCAACCGGGGAAGAACTGATCACTGCCTCCCGTCCTTTATCTCCGGCCTCCAGCGATTCGGGTCGAAGATTCAGGAAACGCGTTGCATTCCCGCCCAGTAGCTTGACCTTGTTATGCTGCGGCAAATTGCTCTGCCGGATGAGTGAGCCCACGTGTTCTTCGCCGAGAGGAAAAGGATAGTCCGACCCGAGCATCACCTGATCCGCTCCCATTGTTCCTACGAGAAATTGCAGCGCGCGCTGGTCGAACACGGCTGAATCCGTATGGAAGCGATTGAGATAATGGCTCGGGGGATGTTGGCATTCTCCCCGCGCGACTGGTTGATGATGCCATGCATTCTCCAGTCGCCCCAACAGAAATACGAAACTTCCGCCGCCGTGCGCGAAACATATGCGCAGCGAATTCGGCAGCCGGTCGAATGCTCCGCTCAGAATCAGCGCCACGACTGAGAGTTGTGTCTCCGCCGGCATGCCCACCGTCCACGGCATCATGTACTTCGGCATCCGCTCTCGGCCAAACATCTCCCATGGATGGACGAGCACAGCCGCGCCTTCATCCGCGCAGTGGTGCAGGAAAGTCACAACCCCGGGGTCATCGAGATTCTTGCTTCCAATGTGATTGCCAATCTGCACGCCTAAGTGTCCGGCCCGCATGCACCGGCTAAGCTCTTTGCAAGCAGCGTCAACGTCCTGCAGCGGCACTTGGCAAAAAGATTTCAGCCTGTTCTTTCCTCGGCTGCAAAGCTCAAGCGCCGCGTCGTTAAATAATTGCGCGCAGTCGAGCGCATGTTCCACCGGACGCTCATAAGCAAACAGCACGGGAGTGGCGGAGATAATCTGCAGGTCGACACCATCGCGATCCATCTCCCGCAGCCGCACCTCCGGATCCCAACACGCCGCGTAAATATGGCGGAAGAAGCGGTCCCCAACCATAATCTCCGCTTTCCCCGGCTCAGTGTGTTTGATCCAGGGCCAGTCCGGCGTGCCGTAGCGTGCCGCCAGGTCAGGCCATGTACTAGGGAAGAAGTGGTTATGAATGTCGATTACTCGCATGCTTTACTTGCCCGGATGAATCGTGCCGCACTGCTTGCATTTGCGCCGGCTCTCGTTGCCATAGAACTGATCGAAAAGTGGCGGCAAATCTTTGACGATGCTCTTCAGCTTCACCTCCGCTCGATCAATCAACTGGTGACAGTTTGGACAGTACCATTCGAATGCGTCCAATGAGCCTTCTGGCCGCGGCACCTCAATCACCACGCCGATCGTATCAGCCGGCCGCTGCGGCGAATGGCGCATGTGCTTCGGCAAAAGAAATATTTCGCCTTCCTTGATCGGGATTTCGAGAGGTGGCTTCCCCGGAGTCTCCATGATGCGGAGAGAGATGTTGCCCTTCAGCTGGTAAAAGAATTCCTCCGTAGGATCGTCATGATAATCGCGCCTCTGGTTCGGCCCGCCCACCACCGTCACCATCATCTCGCCGTCCTCCCAAACCTGCGCGTTTCCCACCGGAGGCTTGAGCTTGTCTTTATTCTCTTCGATCCAAGACTGAAAGTTGAAAGCCTTTAGATTTTTTATCGACGCCATCGTTTCTCCTACGGCTGCGGCTTGTAAGCCATGGCCCTGATCTCGATCAGCAAGTGCGGGTGCGGCAACTGGTGCACGGCCACGGTCGTTCTTGCCGGGCCGTCATGATCAAAAAATTCCCCGTACACCTCGTTATAGCCGGCAAAATCATGCATGCTCACCAGGTATGTGGAAATCTCGACAACATCTTGCAATCCTGCGCCCGCACTCTGCAAAATGTCACGAATGTTTTCCAGCACCGCACGCGTTTGCTCGCGAATGTCGAGCCGAGCCTCGCCCAACGCATCGACCTTCGCTCCGGCAATCGTATCGTCAACCCGCCGCGCACTGGTTCCGGAAACAAACAAGAAATCGCCAGCTCGCTTGACGTGTGGATACTTCCCGCGCGGGGTTGCTTTTCCTTCGACGACTTTGCTCTCCGTCCTGCTCATTTTTTTCGATTGGTCCCTCGCCGCGTTTAGATTTGATCAGTAGGCGCTCCATTCACAGCCGAATGCAAATATTATTCAACTCCGAATAGAAATTCAGTGAATGTATTCCGCCCTCCCGGCCAACGCCGGAAAGCCCCGCTCCACCAAACGGTGTTCGCAGATCACGCAAGAACCAGCAGTTGACCCACGTAATGCCCACCTTCATCTGTTGCGCCACGCGATGGCCGCGCTTCAAATCACTAGTCCAGATCGATGCAGCCAGCCCATACTTCGTGTCATTGGCCATTGCTACCGCCTGTTCTTCCGAATCAAACGCCGCGACGTGGCACACCGGACCAAAAATTTCTTCCTTCACGCAGTGTGCCGTTTCTGGAAGCCCAGTATAGATGGTTGGTTGTACGTAGAATCCATCGTCGCGACCGTCACCGAACGTTGGAATACTTCCTCCAGTTACGGCCGTCGCTCCTTCTTCGCGTGCCAGTCGGAAGTATGAAAGAACTTTTTCGCGATGCTGCGCGGAAATCAGAGGACCCAGATTCGTGTTTTCGTCCTTGGGCCACCCCGCATGCAAGCTTTCCGCTTTCCTCCTCAATGCCTCAACAAATGCGTGGAAGATTTTCCTCTCTACATAAACCCGCTCCGCACACAAGCAGACTTGTCCAGTATTCAGAAATACAGCATCGGATAAGCCATTTACCGCCTCTTCAAAATTGCAGTCCGCGAAAACGACCGCGGCGTTCTTTCCACCCAATTCAAACGAAACCGGCTTCACCGTAGACGCCACAGCTTTCATGATGGCAGCGCCGGTTCTGGATTCGCCGGTGAACGTGATCGCGTCCACATCAGAATGCTGCGTCAGAAATTCTCCGGTGGATCCTGGGCCGAACCCGTGCACTACGTTATAGACCCCGTTCGGAATCCCCGCGTCCTGCATCGCCTGGGCGAGAAGCGTTGCCGTGGCCGGAGTCTCCTCTGAAGGTTTAACCACCACCGCGTTCCCGCACGCTAGCGCCGGCGCAACTTTCCACGTAAGCAGGAGCAGCGGTAAGTTCCACGGTATGATTACTCCAACCACGCCTAGCGGATTGCGCACCGCGTAGTTCAAAGCGGTTGCCCCGTCCTGTGTTTCCGTCTGAAATGATTCCAGTCCGGCCATCTTCACCAAGTCGGCAAACACGCGGAAGTTCGCTGCCGCCCGCGGGACGTCGAGCTTTGACGCCAGGGAGATCGGCTTGCCAGTATCGGCGACCTCGGCTTGAACGAAGCCATCGAATCGCTTTTCGATCGCGTGTGCAACGGCGTGCAATCGTGCCGCTCGCTCGCGGACTCCGATCCTTTCCCACTCGCCTCGCAGCGCCCGCCGGGCGGCATGCACTGCCTCGTCCACTTGCGCTGTGTCGGCCGCGGTCACTTGCGCGATTACCGTCCCGTCCGCCGGATTCACATCCGCGAACTCCTGCTTGCCGGGCACGAAATGGCCGTCAATGTAATTCTGGATTAATTTCACTCGATCCCCAGGTAGGTCTTGGCAATCGTAGCAGCCGGCTAGGAAACGAGGCAATCGCAGCAACCGCTAGCTTCGCCGTTCTTCCAGGTAGCGCCGCAACGCATCACGCCAGGACGGCATTTCGATACGTAGCTCCCGCAAACGCGCTGGCGACAGCACGGAATATGCTGGCCGAGGCGCAGGTCGCGCCATCTGTGCGCTGCTGACTGGTCGCACGGTTGTCGGAAGTCCCGTGCACCGCACGATCTCCTGCGCAAACTCGAACCAGGTGCAATCTCCAGCATTGGTAACGTGCACAATTCCGCCAGCATTCTGTCGGCACAACTGTGGAATCGCCCGCGCCAGATCTACCACGTAGGTCGGAGATCCACGCTGGTCGTCGACGACGTCCAGCTCCGGACGGTTCGCAGCCAGTTTCAAAATCGTATCGGGGAAACACTTTCCACCAATTCCAAAGAGCCACGATGTTCTCACAATGCAACATTCCGGCAACAATTCGAGCAGTTTGATCTCTGCCTCCGCCTTGCTGCATCCGTATACGCTCTGCGGGTTGCGCGCATCGTCAATCTCATACGGTGTGCTCTTCTTTCCATCAAATACGTAATCGGAACTCAAGAAGAGAAGTCGCGCGCCAATTTCCTTTGCCGCCGCTGCCACATTCGCGGCACCATCGCGGTTTACCGCAAACGCCAGGTGCTGATTGCTCTCACACCCGTCCACATCCGTATAAGCAGCGGCCAGCACGATCCAGTCCGCATGTGTTTCCCGAACCACTCGCCGCACGCCATCCGCGTCTCGAATATCCGCATCTTGAGAACGAAGTCCTGTAACTTCATCTCCACTCCATTCGTGGATGAGCGCCTTGCCGAGCAGGCCGGAAGAACCAAAGATGGTGACTCGCATCGGAATTTAGTCAAAAACCTCTGCATCGGCGAACGCCACGCCTAGCTGGTCTTTTGCCGACACGATGGGCTCGCCGTCCAGTTCCCAATTGATCTTAAGTTGAAGATCGTTCCATGCGAGCGTTCGTTCGTGCTCCGGCGCATAAAAATCAGTTGCCTTGTAGAGCACGTGAGCCTTTTCTGAAAGCACCCGGAATCCATGCGCGAAGCCCACCGGGATCCACAGCATGCGCTGGTTCTCTCCCGACAGCCTCACCGCTTCCCATCGCCCAAAAGTCGCGGAACTCCGGCGCAAGTCGACAGCAACATCCAGGATCTCTCCCTCCGCAACCCGTACAAGTTTCCCCTGGGGATGCTTCACCTGATAATGCAGGCCCCGCAAGACATTACGGCAAGAGTAGGAGTGATTATCCTGCACAAAGGTTTCGACGATGCCCGCTTCCGCCATGCCTCGCTGGTTATAGCTCTCCAGGAAAAACCCACGCTCATCCCGAAACACGCGGGGCTCAAGAACGAATACCTCCGGCAGAGAAGTTGCGATTTTCTTGATGGCATTCGTTAGATTGGGAACGGCTTCAACTCTACTCATCAGAATACTTTCTCCCGCAAGAGTTGTAGCAGATAAGCGCCGTAACTGTTTTTCTTCATCGAATTACCAATCTTTTCCACCTGCTCCGCGGTAATGTAACCCGAGCGCAGCGCGATCTCTTCGGGGCAAGCTACCATCAGCCCCTGTCTCTTCTCGATCGCCTGAATATAGAGCGCTGCGTCCATCAGAGACTCGTGGGTTCCAGTGTCCAGCCACGCCATCCCGCGCCCCATAACCACAACCTCTAGTTCGCCGCGCTCCAGATAAACCTTGTTCACGTCCGTGATCTCGAGTTCTCCCCGCGCACTGGGCTTTAATGATTTCGCGATCTTTACCACCTGATCATCATAAAAATAAAGTCCGGTTACCGCGTAACGCGATTTCGGCTGCAGAGGCTTTTCTTCAATGCTCAGCGCCTTCCCGGAGCGGTCAAACTCCACCACCCCATATCGTTCCGGATCATGCACAGGATAGGCAAACACTCGTGCGCCTTTAGTTTTGCTCGCCGCTTCCCGCAGGTCTTTTGCCAGGTCGTGCCCATAAAAAATGTTGTCACCTAGCACCAGGGCACAAGCGCTCTCCCCCAGGAAACTTTCGCCTAACAAAAAAGCCTGCGCGATTCCTTCCGGCTTCGGCTGCACTTTGTATTCCAGGCGAATCCCGAACTGCCCGCCGTCTCCCAGCAGCGCCTGAAACTTAGGTATATCCTCGGGAGTGGTAATCAGCAGAATTTCGCGGATGCCCGCCAGCATCAGCGTGCACAGCGGGTAATAGATCATCGGCTTGTTATAAACCGGGAGCAGGCTCTTCCCGATCGCGTGGGTCACAGGATACAAACGCGTTCCCGACCCGCCGGCGAGAATGATCCCTTTATCGCTTGTGCTGTTTGATGTTTGCATTTTGAAAATTGCTTTGCGAGGACACGCTCAAGAATATTGAGTTTCAATCCATTTGCGATAACTGCCGGTGGTCACACCTCGAACCCATTCTTCATTCTCCAAATACCAGCGCACGGTCTTGCGAATCCCACTCTCGAAGGTCTCCCGCGGGCGCCATCCTAGTTCCCGCTCAATTTTACGTGCATCTATCGCGTAACGCCGGTCGTGTCCCGGACGATCCTTCACAAACGTGATCAGACTGCGGCGCGGCGCTCCACGGCTTCCCGCCATTTCATCCACAATGTCGCAAATGGTCTCGACGATCTCGAGGTTGCGTTTCTCGTTCCATCCGCCAACGTTATACGTCTGACCAACCTGCCCTTGCTTCAGCACTGTCGCGATCGCTTCGCAGTGATCCTCCACGTACAGCCAGTCCCGAACGTTTTGGCCATCCCCATACACCGGCAGAGGTTTGCCGTTGAGCGCATTGAGGATCACGAGTGGAATTAATTTTTCTGGAAATTGAAAGCGTCCGTAATTATTGGAACAATTCGTGGTCAGCGTGGGCAGCCCGTAAGTGTGATGGTAGGCGCGAACAAAGTGGTCCGAAGCCGCTTTTGACGCAGCATATGGACTGTTCGGAGCATAAGGAGTGGTCTCAGAAAAAGGTGTGTCGTCCGGCCCCAGCGAGCCGAAGACTTCGTCGGTGGAGACGTGAAGGAAACGAAAATCCGTGCTCTGTTGCGCGTCCAGCCTTCCCCAGTAGGCCCGCACCTCTTCCAGCAGCGCGAAAGTTCCATCCACATTGGTACGGATGAACGCGTCCGGCCCCAGTATCGAGCGATCGACGTGGCTCTCAGCCGCAAAATGCACGACGGCGCGCGGCTTCCGGCGATCGAATAGATCGCTTATGAGCGCACGATCCGCAATATCGCCCTCGAAAAATTCATACCGCCGGTCGTTCGCGATGGTTGCCAGGTTGTGTAAATTGCCGGCGTAGGTGAGTTTATCGAAGTTCACCACCGAGGCCGATTCCTGCTCCAGCCAGCGCAGGATGAAGTTGGACCCGATAAAACCTGCTCCGCCGGTGACGAAGATCGTGTTATCCATAAGCGCAATGTTGCTGAGTTGAAATGGCTGGCTACGCCTTCAGTATCCCTGGAGAGCCGACTCGTCATTGTAAACAAAAAGGACGGGAATGATCCCGTCCTGATGGTCATGCACACTCGATTTTAGTTAACTATCGCGTTTCGCCCGCAGCGATATCTCGGATCGGTTATCCTGCCTTTTTCCCGGGGTCCCGTACCACAGCCGTCACGCTTCCTATAGGCTTTCGAGCCGGAGTCTTGGGCAAGTCCCATTCCATCAACTCGAAATACTCCCGTTCGATCTCCGAAGTGATGTCATTCCAGTCATATTCTTCGCGAATGCGCCGTTTCGCAGCCTTTCCAGCAGCCTCACGCACCGCCGGATTCGCAATCAGGAACTCCAATCGATCCGTCAGGTCTTCCACGTCGCCTCGCCGGAAAGTGAATCCCACCCCCTTCATAGCCTCTCGATTCTCAGGAATGTCGCTGGCGAGCACACACACTCCTGCGCCCATCGCATCCAGCAACGCCAGGGACAGACCTTCCAGGTCAGACGGCAAGACGAACACCATGGCGTTCGTCAGCAATTCATCGAGAGCCCCACCCGAAACCCAGTCCAGCATCTTGATCCTCTCGCTGGCATGACTTCGCAGTTCGCTGAAGTAGCTGTCGCAATAACTCGATGCTCCCGCCATCACCAGTTTTACGTCCGTATTCAATCGCTCATAGGCTTCAACCAGCCGGTGACAACCCTTCTCCGGTGAGAACCTTCCCAGGAAAAGAATGTACTGGTCGGGCTTCAGTCCCCAGCCAATAATCTTGTCCGGCAATCGTTGTTCACGCAGCAGTCCACCGTTCGGCACGTAAGACGTCTGCGCTCCGTGCCGCTCCCAGAAATACTGCCGCAACGTCCGCGAAACTACCATCGTGCTGGTGGGCAAATGCACAGCTGCCCGCTCCCCGAGGCGAAGCACCGCTGAAGCGATACGGCCCCATTTCTTGCGTTGCCAGTCTAGCCCCTGTACCGTCACTACAGTTTTCTTCCCCACGAGACGTGGAATAAACGAGAACAACGCCGGTCCCAGAGCGTGGTAGTGCACCACGTCGCAAGGCCGGAACGAAACGTGCCACGTGCTCAGGAACGTGTGGACCAACGTTTCCAGGTGCTTGGAGCGTATCGCTGGTAACCTCACCACCCTTATGCCGCTGTGTTCACCGACCGCGGGCGTGAAGTAAGCCCTGCAATAGGCGGTCACCTCGTGCCCCCTTCCGGCTAATCGTTTTCCAACTTCCTCGTAATACGTCTCGATGCCGCTGTACTTTGAAATCACGCCCCGGCCGCCGATGAACGCTACCCGTAGGATTTTCTTTCGCGATACAGCTGCTGTGGGTGTGCCTTCAATCTGCGATCCCGGCGCTATCTCAACATGCAAGCGACCGAGGCTGCCGCGTGCGCATTCATCCAGGACGTTTCTTGTCATACTAGCAACGCGTGCGGCTGCCCCTCTGGTGGCTGGAGGCCAGGGTTGCATGGATCGTTTTTTGTCGTCCACCAGCCGTTCGTACAAGCCAATCAATGCTTCGTAGTGCTCCTCCGGAGCGTAGTGTTGCCCTACTAATTCTCTCCCGGCATGCCCCATTTTCTGAGCCAGTTCCGGTCGCGAGCTGAGAAACTCTATTGCCGAGGACAGCCGCGCCACATTTCCGGTTTCGTATAACAATCCTGTTTCGCCCTCGCGTACCAATTCGCGCCGTGAACCTACGTCCGAAGCAATAACTGTTCGCGCGTGCGCATACGATTCAAGGATCGTTTTGCCGAATGTCTCGTACGCGTGGGACGGCAGCACCGTGAAACTCGAGTCTCGAATGGCGCGGTCCAGTTCCGCTCCTTGGATGTGACCGGTAAACTCAACGTTCGTCAGCCCCAACGCGGTACTCAGCCGCTGCAAGCTGCCGCGTTCTGGTCCATCCCCCGCGACCATCAGACGGAGATGCGGTAGCGCGTGCATAGCGCGGAGCAGGTCATGCACCCCTTTTTCCTGCGACAATCGACCGAAGTAAAGTAGCGGAGGATTGGCTACACTTCGCGCCTCTAAATGCTTCACCGCTTGGAAATGTGCGAGAACCTCAAACTTTCTCGCATCCCAACCGTGCTCGACGAACTTGTCGCGTACAAACTGACTGGGGGCAAGAAAACAATCCACGCACTTTCGGTAAGTTCCCAGCCCCGTGTGGAAGTAAGCTTCCGCGACCAGCACTGCTCGCGCAGTCGCGCTCGGATAGCATTTCTCCTTCATGGCGTGCCAGAATTTCCCGCCCTTGCACGCCTCGCAGGCTTCGCCACGCAGAACCAGATTGTAGTTGGGACACAAGACTTTGAAATCATTCAGGTGATACACGACTGGAACCTTTTGCGCCCTAAGTTCCCACAAAATCGACGGTGACAAATGGTGGTAGATGTTGCGCACATGCGCTACGTCGGGCCGGAACTCGACGATCATTGCCCGAATCCGCCGTCGGGCTTCCAGCGAGTAAATCGCGTGCCCTGCTAGCCGTACGCTATCGAACCACCCGGGCCGATTCTTGAAATTCATATACGGCACGAAATACCGGCCGTAAGGCGTGGGCTTGCCCCGTGAGTCGGCCATGGCAAACAGAGCCGCCTCATGTCCCCTGGAACGCATTAGTTCCATAACCTCGAACAGGTAGGCCTCAGTACCGCTGAACGGGAAGTTATATTTGTTGCAAAACAGAATCCTCATGAGCCGGGCTCCAATCATCGGTGGGTGGTGAGTCGGCCGAACAAGCAGCCAAACTGCTTAAGGTTTGTCTCACGGCTGAAATTGTTGCGTGCGTACCCGTGGGCCGCATGCCGGATCCAGTCCAGCCGATTCCCCGACTGGTGATCGATGTCGCGTACCAGGCTGTGAACGAAAAGAATTCGCCGCACGAAATCCTCCAGTTGTCCTGGCCGATATAGAAATCCCGTTCTTCCCGGGATGACTAGCTCGGGGATGCCTGTTATCTTCGGCGCGAGCACGAGTCTGCCCCGCGCCATGGCTTCCATAAGTACCAGCGGAATTCCCTCACTGCGGCTCGTAAGCACAACCATGTCGGCTTTTTGGTAGAGCGAATCGATGTTTTCCCTTGTGACGTGCCCCAGCAGCTTGACCTGCTCTTGCAGCCGATTCTGTCGGATCAACAACTCAAGAGCCTGACGCTGGGGTCCCTCGCCCGCAACTACACACTCAAACTTCGCTCCATAATCGCGTAGGCGAGCGCATGCCTGTACCAGAAAGGCGTGATCCTTTACCGCATGCAGGCGGCCCACTGCCAGCAGTTCGAATTTGCGTTGCTTGCCGCGCTCGGCCCTCGGTGTACAGCGTGCAGTTAGCGGCACATCAACTCCCAGTCTCGACACAAATATTTTTTGCGGGTCAATCTCCGGAAAATGCTCCAAAATGTAGCCGCGGTTATACTCAGAGATGGTTACGCAAAAAAGGCAATTGGAGAGCTTCGTATCGAGATAAACACCGTGCAACAACAAATCGGACCCATGGAGCGTAAGACTGAAATCAATACCCAGCATTCGGGCCGCGACCATTCCGATCCAGGATCCAAAATAACCATGATGCACGTGGATGTGATTTACCTCTTGTCCTTTCAGAAGGACGGCGTAGTAAGCGCCGAGCCAGGTGTGCAGCAAAGCTTTCAATCGGATCTTCGGCGGTTCTTTTCCTCGCAGTAAGATGCGCGCAACTAAGCTCGAAATCCGCTTCCAATGCCGCACAAGCAAAACCAAAGTCCGCAGAAGAACCATTCCTTGCACCGGTTGCAGACACAGAACCTCATTGGAAGGGAGTTGGCTAGTTGCCGCCTCTGGCCGCCTCACGCTCCCCGGAATCACCTTCAGTCCCCGCCGTCGCAATTCCTGAATCTCTTCGCCGACATAGGGTTCTACGGATGCAGGGAATTTATTCGCGAGATAAGCAACCGTAAGCATTTGCACGCGAACGAGAGATTATGAAAAGAAGTGATTGAGATGGGGTTAACCTGCAGACTCGCGAATAGTCTGAAGAGGGCGGCTCACGGCGCGTCCGCGTCCGAAGTCTCTCTCGGCACGGCGCCGCTGCGCCGCCAACATTCCAGCCATAGCGAAAAGCAGTCCGTTTACGAACTGATAGTTCATGACGACCACGCTCGCGTTTAACAAGTAAACTCCTAGCAGAACAGGCCACATCGTGTGGAATTGATGATTCAGCAGGCCATTGCTTTCCTCTTGCGGAACTCGGCACCTCCCCAGCCTGAATAGTTCCCACATCAGCCAGGCATAAAGTGCCAGCCCGAAGACACCGTGCTCTACCAGCAACTCCAGGTAAGTGTTGTGTGGATAGAGTTCCTTCTCTTTATAGCCGCTGACGTGCCGGGCCAATTCCGAAGGCATCTGATTCACGCCCCAACCGGTAAAGGGTTTTTCCAGGAACATTTGCCAGCCGCCGGTGTACACGGCCTCGCGAAACTCCAGTGGTCCGGATTCATGCAACCGTTCCGTGAGCGCTTGCCGTTGATCATCAAAACTCAGCACGATCAGTAAGAACACGGCCCCCACCAGCGCTAGAGCCACGCACACTCGGCGCAAGCGTTGATTGTGCGAGCGCAAGATCAGGACACCAACGCTGATCCCGAACGAGAGCCAGACGGCACGCGTCATAGTCGCCAGAATTGCAACCGGCAGGGAGGCTAGCAACACTACGGCTCTTAGCCCGCGGATTCTCCCTCGTAGTACCGAATGTAATGCCAGTAGTCCGAGCAGGTTCAGCGAGACCCCATTCGCTACGGCTTGGAGAAGCGGTCCACGCGCCCGATCGGCATGGTATCCAAGGCTCTCATCCAGTATGAAGCGCGGGAAGATGAGTGATTTCGCGCCCACCATAAAAGCAATCGACGTGAAACAAAGGTAAGCAAGTACCACCAGCGCGAACAGTTCGAAGTGTTCTAACCGCCGCTCCTCCCGAAATACGAGCGCCGCCAAATGAAAAAGTGCAAACGGCACGACAAACTTCGCCGCCAGCAAGGACCATGTCTGACAGTCGAACGGCTGGCCAAACACACTCGTGACCGCCAAGAGTGCGAGGCCGAGCATCGGCCACGTGGCCCGCTCCAGCACCAGCAAACGCTGGCCAGCGATCACCGCGTTTCCCATTACGGCGAGCAACAGCAGAACGAAAGCCACATGGTCGATCTCATAGAAAGGTACGTCGGGATGCCGCAGCAGCATGGCGGTGAGTGCGCCGAGAAACAATACAGTCGGGATCGTTATCAGCGCTTGCAGCGGCCGAAGCGCCAGCGCCAAGCCTCGTGCGCCCGCATCGGCGCCCCAGGGCACTGGCTGCGTCATTCTCTCCGAGGCCGATGCCCTCATTCCCCGCTCCCGCACAGTACCGCTCCTATGGTCTTCAGCAAAATGAGCAAGTCCATCTTCACGCTCCATGAGCGGATATACTCAACGTCCAGCTTCACCCCGGTTTGGAACGACGGATTCCGCCGTGCTGTGACCTGCCAAAGCCCCGTCATTCCCGGTAACACGTCAAGGCGCCGCAAATGTTCAATCGCGTAGGTACATACATCATCGAGCGGATGCGGCCGTGGTCCGACCATGCTCATTTCGCCCTTCAGCACGTTCCATAACTGAGGAAGTTCGTCCAGACTGTAACGGCGCAGGAATCGCCCAATCCGGGTGATTCGTGGATCGTTCGCAATCTTGAAGAACGGTCCCTGTCGCTGATTTCGTTCTCGCAGCGCTTCTTTAAGTTCGCCCGAATTTCTTACCATCGTCCGAAACTTGTAGCACTGGAACGGCCGCCCCTTTCGTCCCGCACGCGGCGCTTTATAAAGAACTGGACCGGGAGAATCCATTTTGATCAGCATCGCAATTAAAACCAGAGCCGGAGTCAGCATAAGCAGCGTGATGCCGGCTCCGGCGATGTCTATCGCCCGTTTTCGCAGCAGGGCTCGCACCGGCAGCTTTTCTTCATGCAACGAAATCAGCGGGATGGTTCCAATCCTTTCTGACTCCCCGGCCGGCTCGCAGCCAAACAGATGAGGCGCCATCTTCACATCTAGCCGCAGCTGCCGGGCGGTGTTGAGCACACGTAGCGTCTGGTCCTGATCATGCGGAGAGGCCAGGATCACTTCATCCACGAACGCGGTACGCGCCAGTTCCACCAGGTTACCGGTGCGTCCCACCACCCCGTTCCCCAGCGGCTTCCGGTCATCCAGAAAGCCGCAAACCGACCGGTCCATCTCCGGATGTTTGCTCAGGTAGCTGGCAATACGGCGGCCCAGCGGACCCGCTCCTACGATGAGCACGTTGCGTACGCCACGGATGGTACGGAGACCCCGCTGCTCGCCATCCCATTCGACCCTTCGCCATCCCCAGAGTGTTACAAAGTGCAACAGCCCGGCGCTCCACACTGTCGCCATCACCAGCATTGAACCGCCTTGCAGTTGCAACGCGGCGCTCAAAACTAGCGTTCCCCATAACACGGCTTTGGCTAGGGTCTGCCTTTCCTTACTTAGATATCCCTCGTCAAAATGAGTTCTGTCCCGATAGTTCAACAGCTGGATCAGAACCCCGTGAAGAAAAGCGATCCCGATAAGAACTGGAGAAACAACCACTGTCCGCAGCAGTCCATGAAATGCGGGTATCCGCGGGAAGGTCATCTGGAGACGGAGATAGATTTGCGCCACCAGAATCCAATCGAGGATCACCAACATATAGTCTCTGAGCGTCGACCCCAGCCAGCGTTCGACCTCCTTACTCTCCATCGCTTTCGGCAGAATGGGCGTAAGAAGTTTCGGGCTAGGGTTCTTGCTGGACCATGGGAGCGTTGCGGTCGCTTGGGTCGAGAAGCTTGTTCCAGTGCCACGCGAAGGTTTCTTCTTGCCCCAGTCGACCGACCCCGACCCGGGGATCAACCGCGCAGCCCACTCGGTCCCCGGGGATTTCTGACTTGGATTTACCTGAAGGGACGACACGTTAGACCAATTCCAGCTCATATCCCTGGATCTCAATCACCAGCGAACGCTGGATCGATTGAATCGAAATCATCAGCCTGTCTTTTTCTTGCTCTAGCAGAATCCCTTCTAATCCGTGCAGACAACCACCACGGATTCGCACCCGCTGTCCCGCATGCACGAAGGCGTGAAGTGAAAAGAGACCCTTCTTTTCCAGCAAGAGTTGCAGATCTTCGATCTGCTTCGCCGGCACGGCGGTCACCGTCCCTCCGAAACTCACGAATCGGATCAGCCCCGCGGTTTGCAGAACCGCTTGGCACGACTCTCGGGACTGATCGATATGCACGAACGAGTATCCCGGAAACAAAGGGCTTGCTACTGTCTTTTGCCGGTCGCTCCACCAGTGATTTTCAGTGATCACCGGAAGAAAGACTTCGAAGCCCTTGCTCTGAAGCTGCGCGCTTACTTTTTTTTCAAACCGGTGACGTGTCTCAACCGCAAACCACTGTTGCAGTTTGTCATCCGCAACCCGCCCCGGCCACGATGGCGTTGCGCTGGCGTCGGACCGCGCCCCGATGCCATAGCTACCGCTCATTGAGCCCCGTCGCCATTTCGTCTCGTTTTGCACAGCGTTCTAGGAATTCAGGTCCGCTACAACGACAATCCAACAAAATCGCTACAGCCGGCGATAAATACTTTCTGGAATTGGGAACGTTCTTTCGCTCAGCACAGTTCCCAGAATTCGAGACCGTGCCGCCTCAATTGCTTCCTTGATCTTTCGAGCTGTCGCTCTCCGTGTGCTATGAGCCCCCAGCACGAGAACGACCCCATCCGTCAACTGTCCTAACAGTGAAGCCTCACTGGTAGTCCCGGCTCCGGGACCTTGAATTACGAGATATTCGAACTCATTCCTCAACTGGACCAGGCAGGAACTCCAACGATGTCCCCGCTCCTCTTCGCCGCCGCGTTCGCAAACCGCGCTCTTCGGTACGCGCCAAAGGTTGACTGTCATTTGGGCGGACCGCGATTTGATCGCGGCGTTCTCTTTGCCGGGACCACGAATACTCCGAACTCCCGCCAGACTCGGCTCGAAGTCTACCAGCGCAACATCGGCATGTGTCTCCAATGCCAGAGATCGAGCCACCTGATCACAGATACTTGCCACATCCAGGCGCTCTTCGGCCGCGCTGAAGACAACTTCTCTTACCGGACGGGCGCCACCACCAAAGAACACCAGTCGCACCAATCCTCGAATCTGTTCGCGGGCGAAGTCCTCCGGATTCCAGGTATTGTTCTTACAATCGTCCTCGATTTCCGGCACAACTGGTTCCCGAGCCGCGGTCTCAACCACCCCGGATCCTTGCAATATCTCTGCTCTCGCGTTCATCCCGTCTCCTTCACGCCGATAACCGCCTGCCGTTGCTTGCCGGAAGCGACGCCAACACCGGTATTTCCAGACAGGTCAGCACTTCTTCCGGCGTGCGCAGGGCGGGATCGAGATAATCGGTGGTAAACGCGGCCGCTGTGCCGGTTGTCAGGGCCACCACAAAGCCGACCAATATCACTCCTCCGGCCGGCCACACCGGCAGCGCCGGCACCACGGGTTGCTCTGCGATTGCCACGTTCACGATGCCACCCTCGTCCAACGCGTCACCCATTCTGGACTCTTCCCGTTTTTTCACATAAAGCAAGTAATTTTCCTGCGCCGCGTTCTTGCTGCTCGTCAGAGCATCCTGCGCAATCGCGTCTTCTCCCAACTCACGGGCCAGGCTGCGACACTCGCTCAACTCCGCGCTGGTTGTCAGTCTTCGTGCCTCCAATCCCTTTAGATCGATGCGAGCCTTTTGCAGCTCCGCTTTAGCCCATTCATAGTTGGTATTCTTATCGGTGGTTTCATCGCGCACCGGCGCTGCTCCCTCGGCCGCAATCGCAGACTTTGCCTGCAGGATCTGCTGTTCCACCTCCTGCACCAGTCGATGGCTCGGCTCAAACTTGGTCAAAAGCTGGGTCTTCTTCAACTCCAGATCCAGCAAGCTTGCCTTCAAAGCCCGCAACAATTCGGGATTATCCGCGGTCCGCACCTGGGTCGTCGTGCGCTCCGGCAACTCCGACACTTCAGCGTTCAGCTCTCGCACGCGGCGCTCTGTCTCCGAGATCTCCACCTGAGTTTGCTGGTAACTGGCCTCAACCGCATCGAGCCTGTGCAGCAACAAATCACGCTGCTGCGCGGCTTCCACCACGCCGTGGCTTTTCGTGAACGCAAGCAATTTCCCTTGCGCGTCCTCCAGTTGCTGTCGCGATTCTCCCGTTTGCTGATCAAAGAAATGAAGCTGCCCCGCCGGACGGTGGACCTGCATGTGTTTTTCCAGGTAAACGCTGGATAAGGACTGCAGTACGTTGGCCGCCAGTTGAGGATCCGGCGCGTCGTAGCTCACTGCGATCAGATTGGTCTTTTTGACGGACTCGACCTTCAGCCTATCGCTCAACCGTCGCGCAGCCCGCTGTATCCGTACCGCTGGCTCTTCGTGAGGACGAAGCCAGCGCAACCAATCATGGGCGGCTAAATCATTCGCCTCGACCACGCGTCGCAGCACGTCGTCGTCTTTCAGCAGCTCAACTTCGGAGTTTATTTCTTCCTCCGTCACTTCGACGCGGGAAAAGTCCGGAGGCGCATTTGGCTGAGCGGTTACAGGAGGATCGGCGCGTCCACGGCGCACCAGCACCCGCACTTGAGCGCGATAGGTAGCACCCGCGAAAGCGTAGACGACTGCAAGGATGAAGACCAGGCCCGCGACGACCAGGAAGAGTTTTCGATGCCGGAACAGCACCATCGCCAGCTCGCGTACCGTCGGTGCCGGTGAATCCTTCGCTCCGCACCCTCGATCTTCTTCCGACATGAGAATTCCCTTGCCCCGCTTGCTAGAACTGCGTGGAACTCACATACATGCTTAAAGCAGGTTTGCTAATAAACCGTTCGATCTTCGAAATCGAATTTTGCGGCACGAACACCAGGTCTCCCGGTCGCAGAAGGGAGGCTTCGCTCAGGTTCTTTTCCCTCAGCATCTTCTTTAGGTCGAACACGTGGGCCTCCACCAGATCGTCGTTGACGTGTCGGAACAGGACCACTTGAGAATGCCTGGCTTCGTGGGTAAATCCGCCTGCAATTTGTACTGCTTCCATAATGCTGGTGTCCGCGCGCAGCTCATACTTTCCCGGATGTCCTACCTCTCCGCCCGCCACAAAGTAGGGATGCTCAAACTCCATCAGCGCCACCGCTACTTGTGGGTCGTGAAGATATCCCTTGTAGGCTTGCCGAACCGCTATCCGGAACTCCTCCAGGGTTACTCCCTGGGCAAGCACCGGGCCAGCATCCTTCAGGAAGACGTAGCCGTCCGGTTGCACCGTAAGGGTTTGATCGAACTCGGGCGACAGAGTAAAACTCAATGCCACCACGTCGCTCCGGTTCAGCCGGTAAAGCGGACGGCGTTCCCCTCCGAGCTGAGGGTTTCCCATGCCGTCCGCCTTCCCGGGTTTTGCAGCCGCCATTCCTCCGCTTCTCGCCTCAGCCCCGGTTTGGCCAGTTAGAGAAGACCGTGTGCTTGCTCCCAGGTCCTGTTCCGTTTTTTCTTCCTGGGTGAACGCGGCTACGCAAAGTTGCATTATCAACATCGCCAGGAGCGACAATCTCGTTAGTGTGTCTTGTTGCTTCATCTCAATGTCACAGCCCGGTCTTGAGAGTCGCTCACCTTTCGACCTCTGCAAGCAAACTATCTTCGTGTAGCTTTCGCCGCAAGACATGGGAAGTGCTGTCCACCAACGTGGTCATGCTGTCTCGGGCGGTGGAATTGCGTCGACGCCCGGTGCCACGGCAGTTATTGGTGTTTGGAATGTTTTTGTACGGCCGGCGCATTATCCCCTCGCGGGCTATCTACCGAAGTGGACTTGCATGTTCACGGAATCGCCTGACGCCCCTGATATCCACTCCGGTCCAACAGATGTTTCCGAAGGTTCCCCCGAATTCTCTTAAACAGAAGACTGAGAGTCTGCTCGCAATCCAAGATTTTCCACAGCACAGCGACTCGTCTTCCCGATTTGAATATCGTCCCTAAATTTTGTGACCTATGTCCTAGCGTCCGCGTCGCCCGAAGATCACACTACTTCTTCATCCGTCGTTTCGTTTCGGGGTTCTGTAGCATGAGTTCAACCTCAGTCGTCCATTCGGCCGCTGTTTCCGTACTGGTAGCCGATTCGAACCGAATGCAGTCCCACCTGCTGACCAGCGCCTTGCGCAGGCGATCCGAGTTCCATGTCCTCACCTGCCCTCTCGATGTGGACTCGATTCTGCACGCACTCGCCTGCGCTCCTATCCGAGTGCTCCTTCTTTCTCTCAACCATTCCATAGAAATCGCAGGTCAGATGGCGGCCATGCGGCGGATTCACCTTTCTCATCCGGCCATCGCCAAAGTTGTTTTAGTGGAATCTTACGACCGGGGATTAGTGGTCAGCGCCTTCCGCTCGGGAGCCCGCGGAATCTTCTGTCTCGCGGACACGCGTTTTCGCTTGCTTTGCCGCTGCATTCAGCGGGTCGCGGAAGGTCAGGTCTGGGCCAACACCGAACAGATGAACTTTCTGCTTGAACTGCTCTCAGAGGTTCCTTCGTTGCGCGTCTTCAACTCCGGTGGCCGGGAACTGCTCACACCCCGCGAAGAACAAGTCGTAGCTCTCGTCGCCGAAGGCTTAAGTAATCGTGACACCGCTCAGGAGTTGAATCTCAGCGAGCACACCGTCAAAAAGTATTTGTTTCGCATCTTCGACAAGCTGGGTATCTCGTCGCGAGTCGAACTGGTTCTCTACGCTGTGCACCACAGCGATCCTCGCCCGGCAGAGTGGCTTGCCGGCGTCAGCCAGCCCACTCCCACTCCCGACGCGTAAGCGGGTGTCGGGTACCTCTAGCCCCTGTGTCAATTTGAAAACCTTCCCCAGCGACCTGTATAAATCTGAGGACGGAACTTCGTGCCCGAAACCGCGCCCAACCAAAGTCCTGATCCTCGCCGCCGCCCGACCCTCGTCTCCGCCGGCTTGCTTCTCGTGGCCCTTGCACTCGTCGTCATCTATACCAGTCACAGAGCGTTTCTGAGTCCCCTCGCATTGGTCGTCGTTGCCGCCATCGGCTTTGCCGCGCTGCTTCTCCAACTTCGCCTTCGCCCCGACATTTCCTCCATACGAGGTCCGCTCTGGCTTAACGGGACAGGCGTAGTCTTCGCCCTGGGAGCGGTTTGCGCTGACTTTCTTCACCTTAACTCGGCAGTAATGGTGATTGCGGCCTTGATTGCTGTCGTGTTTTTTGCACTGAGCGGCATTATTGTTCTCGGCGCTCTCCGCAAACGCCGCGTCTAAAACGCAGCATCTAAGGTTTGAATTCCACCGCCACTGTCGTCTCTGCCACCACCGGTTGGCCGTCCACGCGGTAAGGCTCGAATCGCCACCACCGCAGCGCATCCGTTGCGGATTGCGCCAGAATCTCGGGTCCGTTCAGGGCGTGCACGGCCACCACCTTGCCGTCCCGCCCGACAATGACGTCCACCACAATCACTCCTTGCAGCTTGTCCGGCCGCGCGGCCGCGGGGTAATCGGGATCCACGCGATGGGTTACAAGCTTCTCCATTATCTCGGCCGGAACGTGAGCCTGCGGCTGCATTACCGTTTCATTTCCCCGTAGGTCGGACTCCAGGTCTTCCCACCCGCGATTCCAGCGCCACCACAGAACCGCCAACAGGATCGCGATCGACCCAAGTAAGAAGAACCATCCCCGCCCGAACCACCGCCCCGCAGGAGGCCGCGTACCGCCCGATCCTCCGCCTTCAGAACCTTTGCCCGCCGCGGTCAGAGGTTTCGCGCTCACCTCCCTCTGCGGCTCCGCTTTCATTTCTGCGGTCCACCTGCCGATTTCCGCCTGCTGCTCCGCGGAAAGCCCAACAAACTCCATCCCGCAGCGTAGCTTGTCGTAATACCGTACCCTTGCCCGCGTGCGCAGCGGTGTCACCGCCTGCGGCAGGCGTATCTCAATTCCCACAGACTCCCCGGGCTTCAGTTCCGCCGCTAACACCACAGCCACTCCGCCGGGGCCCAAATTCTCCGATCGCCCGGGTACGGTATCCGGAACGCCCGAACGGAGCACTGTTACATCTATCGGCGCTTGCACGCAGTACCGCAACCCTCGCCGCCGCGAGGGCTGATCTTGTCCTTGCGCTTGTGCCCCGGCTGCCATTTCGATGTCCTTGCTCGGCGGAAATGCCACGAACCTACAGTTTCACAACAGTCACACGGTCACAGAACAGAGAAGAACAAAAAAGTTTTTGTCTTTGTCTCTGTGACTCTGTGGTGAAAGCACTCTCTGTTGCGAGCCTACGTTCGGGGCCGTAGTTCGACAATTTCACTACCGTTGGCCACGAGCACCACGCTGGCCATCCCGATGAATAGTCCGTGCTCCACAACCCCCGGCGTATCGCTCAGCTTCCGCGCCAGCCCCTCAACATCCCGAATCTGTCCAAAGCGGCAATCCAGGATGTGATTGTTCTCGTCGGTGACGAACGGCTTTCCGCTGGCATCCCGACGCAACTCGACCGCAGCTCCCAGCGCCTCAATCTTTTTTGCCACCAGCGCCTGCGCGAACTTGATTACTTCCACCGGCAGCGGAAACCTTCCCAGCACCGGAACCCTCTTGGTCGCGTCGGCAACAATCACCACCTGCTTGCTCGCCGACGCCACAATTTTTTCGCGCAGCAGTGCTCCGCCGCCACCTTTAGTCAAACGCAACTCGGGATCAAACTCGTCCGCTCCATCCACGTCTACATCAATCTGCTGACATTCATCCAGTGTGGTCAGTGGAATCCCCAGGCTGGCGGCCTGCTCCCGCGAGCGATCCGAGGTGGGAATGCCGCGAATCCGCAGCCCATTCTTCACCTGCTCGCCCAGCAGTTGAATAAAGCGCGCCGCCGTCGTTCCCGTGCCCAGCCCGACCACTTGACCATCTTTGACGAACTTCAGGCTCGCCCGCGCCGCCGCTTCTTTTTCCAGTTCGTTGGCCATAAATTCCGCTGCTGTGACCGCGCTCGTTGCCTAACCCAAACTCTTCTCCACGTAAACCAGATACCCTGCCAGCGCCAGCCCGAACAGCACGGTCAGAATGGTGACCAGATCAACAATAAATCCTGCCGGTTCAAATTTTCCTTCATCGAGTTGCGTTCGCGTCTTGCGATAGCGCAGCAGACCCGCAACCACCATCACTACACCGGCCAGAATCGAGATCATTCCCATCCACACCGAGAGTCCCGTTGTCCTTGCCGCCTGTCCCTGAAATCTTGCCAATTGCCTCAGTGCGATCGCGAAACGGCCAATCGCGAATCCGAACACCACAATCGCTACGCTGGTCCGCACCCACGCTAAGAACGTGCGTTCGTTGGCTAAATGATCGCGCGCTCGATTGGAATTCTCCACTTGGCTTTCCGAGATGAAGAGATAACGACAGCACTGGCCACGCGCCCCGTATTATTCCACAGCTTTTGCCACCAGCGCTCCCATCCCCGCAATACACTTGACCAACTCCTCTGGTACCCCGTACCGTTGCTGCAGATACTCCTGACTCTCCTCGGTTGTCATCCTGAGCGAAGATGGTGCGTCGCGAACGCGAAGCACCATCGCAGTCGAAGGATCTCCACCCTCACGCACAAGTCTCGATCTACAGCCCGCGTCCATCGCCACCCTTACTGCCCGGCAATCATCTTCCCCAGGATTTCTTTCATGATCTTCGCCGCCACCGTTGCCGTCATTCCCGCCACATCCTGCTCGGGATTGAACTCCACCAGATCCACTCCCACAATGCTTCCCTCAATCGCATGCAAATGTGCGATCGCTTCCCGCACCGTCATTCCCCCGGGCTCGCGGTGCGAAATCCCAGGAGCAAAGGCCGGATCAAGCACGTCCATGTCGAAAGAAATGTACACCGGTCCCTGGCTCCGGAGCCGATCGTACGCCGGCAGCGACCGCATCTCGATCACCTCCACGCCAAACTTCTCTGCCTGCTCCCTTTGATGCCCAACCATGGTGCGAATCCCAACCTGCACCAGTCGCTTGGCCAGCCGCTCCTCCATGATCCGTGCAAACGGGCAGGCATGCGACACCCGGCTGCCCTCGAACTCGTCATATAAATCCGGATGAGCATCGAAATGGATGATCGTCAGCTCGGGGTAGTGTCGCGCAAAAGCCTTTAAGATGGGATACGTAACCGAATGATCTCCGCCCAGCGATACCGGACGCTCATCTTTTTCCAGCAACCCGCCGACCGCCCTCTCAATCTCTGCGAAGTCATCGGCAACTTTCTCCCGCGAATTGCTCAACTGCAAATCACCTGCGTCCCCAAAAGCACCCGCAGCTCCTACATCCACTCCCAACTCCGACCACTGATTCGAAGCATCGCAGCGCCATGCTTCGCGGATCTTTCCCGGCGCACCCGCAGGTCCGCGTAGATAAGACGAGTTAACATCCAGCGGTATTCCCAGAAGAGTTGGCATCTGCCCGCGTCGCTCCATACTCGACGGATTCATGCAGTCTACAGCGTCTGTAGCCTCCCCAAACCTCCCAGCGGCATCACGCAGGGATGTTGACAGGGCGCAGAAATTCTGGGCGTACGCAGGAATGCCGGCAGCACGCAGGAATGTCGGCGCGACCGTGGAAGAGCGGCGCCTCAGCGCCGCGTAACCCCATCAAACGGATGTGGGCTTTAGCCCCTGTGGTCGCTCTTGTGTCCCGAACAAGTTTTGCAACCTCGCCTGGACCCCTCGAATCTCCCGCACCCCGTCCCGCATCCGTTATCCTAGTAACGAACTCCTATGCCTACCCCGAAATCCAAGCCTTCCAACGGCGGCGCGAGAGCCGCCGTCCTTGACACGTCATCGAACTCCGAGCGCGAGCGCGTCTTCAGCGCCTTCCGCCAGTGGGGATACCTTGAGGGCGATCTCGATCCTCTCGGCTTTCTCCGTCCGCGCATCGCTCCCGAATTGCAAATCGACAGTGAATATACCCGCGAAGCCCGCGCCATCTACTCCTCGACCATCGGCGTCGAGATCAATCACATCTACGCTCCCGAACGCCGCCGCTGGATCTACGAGCGGATGGAGTCCGAACCGCAAGAAGAGGACCAAGCTCGCATTCTCGATCTCCTCATCCGCGCCGACGTCTTCGAGCAAGTCATGCAGCAGCGCTATCTCGGTAGCAAGCGCTTCTCCCTCGAAGGCGTGACCGCGCTCATCCCTCTGGTCGATGAAGTTCTCGATACCGGCTCTCGCCTCGGCGCCGTGGAACTGGTCATGGGCATGAGCCACCGTGGACGCCTCAACGTCATCGCTCACGTCGCGAAACGTCCCCCCGAAGAAATCTTTGCTGGCTTTGAAGACGTCGATCCCCGCAGCGTCCTCGGCTCCGGCGACGTGAAGTACCACATGGGCGCGACCGGCGAATACATCACTCGCAGCGGCGGCAAGGTTCACATCCACCTGGTTTCGAATCCCAGCCATCTCGAAGCCGTCGATCCCGTCACCGTCGGCCGCACTCGCGCCAAGCAAGACCGCACCGGTGAAGGTGGACGCGAAAAATATCTCCCCCTCCTCGTCCACGGCGACGCTGCATTCGCCGGACAAGGCATCCTCGCCGAGACCATGAATTACGCCGACCTTCCCGGCTACACCGTCGGCGGCACCATTCACGTCGTCGTCAACAACTTGCTGGGCTTCACCACCAGCTACTCGGAAGAGCACTCCACGCGTTTCGCCGCCTGCATCGCGCGCCGCCAGTCGATTCCCATCTTCCACGTCAACGGCGAAGATGTGGATGCCGTCGTCCGTGTCGCCCGCCTCGCCACCGAATACCGCTACCAGTTCGGAACCGACGTTGTGATCGACCTCATCGGCTACCGCCGTCACGGCCACAGCGAAGTCGACGATCCCACCGTCACCCAACCGCTGCTCTATAAAAAAATCAAAGAGCATCCGCCGCTCTGGGAAATTTACGCCGACGACATCGGCGCGACCGATGCCGCCGTGCAAGCCGCCGCCATCAAAGCCGAATTCGAAGCCGCGCAGAAAGATGCCGGCAAGATCACCAAGAAGCCCACGTTGCGCGAGTTACCCAGTTATTGGGATCAATACTACGGTGGCCGCCACAAGCCGGAGTTCGAAGTCGAAACCGGACTTGCGCCCGAAGAGTTATCCGAACTCGGCGCTCATCTCACCACTTATCCCGATGGCTTCCACATTCACCCGAAGGTGAAAAAGCTTCTGGAACAGCGCGCCGAAATGGCTGCCGGCAAGCGCCCTGTGGACTACGGCATGGCCGAAGCCCTCGCCTTTGCCAGTCTGGTGAAAGCCGGAATCCCCGTTCGCCTCTCCGGTCAGGATTCTCGCCGCGGCACCTTCAATCAGCGCCACTCTGTCCTCATCGATATCGAAAACGAGAACGAATACGTTCCGCTTGAAAACATCGCCGCCGATCAGGCCCGCTGCGGAATTCACAACTCAACTCTTTCCGAGCCCGGTGTGCTCGGCTTCGAATACGGTTACAGCCGCGACTATCCCGAAGCACTGGTCCTCTGGGAAGCCCAGTTCGGAGATTTCGTCAACGTCGCGCAAGCCATCATCGATCAATTTATCTCCGCCGGAGAAGCCAAGTGGAGCCTGCTCTCCGGCCTCGTCATGCTTCTGCCGCACGGCTACGAAGGCCAGGGACCGGAACACTCCAGCGCCCGCATCGAACGCTTCCTGCAACTCGCCGCCAAACACAACATCCAAATCGCGCAGCCTTCGAACGCCGCGCAATATTTTCATCTGCTTCGTCGCCAGGCTCTGCGCCATTGGCGGAAGCCTCTGGTCGTCTTCACGCCGAAGAGCATGCTGCGCCATCCCGACGCATCCTCGCCCATCGAAGACTTCACCCACAAGAATTTCCAGAACGTGCTCCCCGATCTCGAAATCGGAGAAGCCGACCGCATCCTGGTCTGCACCGGCAAGATCGGCCACGAACTCCAGGCCGAGCGCAAAAAGAGAAAAGACACGAGCACTGCCATCGTCTTCCTCGAACAACTCTATCCTTTCCCGGAAAAAGAGCTCGTCGCTGAATTCGCCCGCCACGGTGACTCCGGCGACATCGTCTGGGTACAGGAAGAGCCCGCCAACATGGGAGCGTTATTCAACATGCTCCCTCGCCTCGAGCGCATCGCCGGCTCTCGCCACGTCATGTCCGTAAAACGCAGCTCCAGCGCCAGCCCCGCCACCGGCAGCGCCAAAGCTCACGAGGTCGAACAGAAAACGCTCCTTACGCTGGCCTTCACTACGAAGGGGTGAGCACAAAGGTGGAGGCGATGCGAAGAGGCGGAGATAAGTATTGTCATTCCGAACCGCTTCCGCGGTGAGGAACCTGCTGTCCGCCGTCGCCACCACAACTCATGTGGGGACAGCCACCCTCGGCTGTCCGCGAGCACAGCGAGTTGGAGCGAGTGTAACGGCTTTGCGAGACGGTTGTGCGCCTTTGGGTGGCGCAGCGCTTTCAGCGCTGCGATAAGAGCCTGACTACAGATGAGGGCTTTAGCCCCTGAGGTACCTCCTGGCAAACGCACTCCAACCTCGCTGACCGCAAAGTGTTACCCTGATTTTCCAAATTCAATCCATGCCCCGCCGCCCCCAACCACTCCGCGTCGCCATCGACACCGGCGGCACCTTCACCGACTGTGTCTGGATCGATCCTGCCGGCCATCTGCAGATGCTGAAAGTCTTTTCCACTCCCGCCGATCCCTCCCAAGCCATCGTCGAAGCGCTCCGCAAAATTGATCACGATGGCGACTTCACTATCCTGCACGGTACCACCGTCGGCACCAATACACTGCTCGAGCGTAAAGGCGCACGTACTGCCCTCGTCACCACCGCCGGATTCGAAGACGCCATCGAGATCGGCCGCCAGGCCCGCCCCAAGCTTTACGACTTTTTCTTCGACCGCGTCGAACCACTGGTTCCAGCCGATCTCCGCTTCGGCCTCGAAGAACGCACCGCCAGCGACGGCGCAATCCTCACCTCGCCCACGCCCGCGAATTTGAAATCCCTCGCCGACCGAATCGCGGCCAAGCATCCCCACTCCGTCGCCATCTCCCTGCTCTTCTCCTTTGCAAACCTGAAAAATGAGTTGGCAATCGCGGAAGCCCTCAAGCCACTCGCCGTTCCAATTTCCATCTCACACCAAATCCTCCCCGAATTCCGCGAATACGAGCGCACCTCCACCGTCGTCATCAACGCCTACCTCCAGCCAATCATGCAGCGCTACCTGGAGAATCTGGCCCAGCGCGCCGCTGCCCGTGACGTTGCCGTGAGCGCGAATGCCCGCACCACCGTGGAACAGCGGCGCTTTAGCGCCGCGAAAGTCGTCAGAAAAAACGCTGGGGCTTTAGCCCCACGTATTTTCGTCATGCAATCGAGCGGCGGCATCACGTCCCTTGCCTCCGCCGCCCGCGAGCCCGTCCGCACCGTTCTCTCTGGCCCTGCCGGAGGTGTCGTCGGCGCTGCCGCCAGCGCCCGCCGTAGCGGCTTCGACCGCATCATCGCCTTCGATATGGGCGGCACTTCCACCGATGTCTCCCTCGTCGAAGGCACGCCAACTACCGCCAACGATGCTCAAGTTGCGGGATTTCCAGTGAGCGTTCCCATGCTCGATATCCACACCGTCGGCGCCGGCGGAGGCTCGCTCGCCCGCTTCGACGCCGCCGGAGTTCTCCGGGTCGGTCCCGAATCCGCCGGCGCCGATCCTGGCCCCATCTGCTACGGCCGCGCCACCGAACCCACCGTTACCGACGCCAACCTCTTACTAGGCCGCCTGCAACCCACTCGCTTTCTCGGCGGCGATTTCACTCTTGATCTCGACCGCACTCGCCGCATCACCCAGGAATGGTTGAAGAAACACAAAAGCTCTCTCACCCTTGAAAAGTTCGCTGCCGGCGTCGTACGCGTGGTGAACGCCACCATGGAGAAAGCCATCCGCGTCGTCTCCATCGAGCGCGGCCGCGATCCCCGCGACTTCGCCCTCGTCGCCTTCGGTGGCGCCGGAGGCCTTCACGCCTGCGCTTTGGCCGACGCCCTCAGCATCCCGCACGTAATCATCCCCGCGTTTCCCGGCGCGCTCTCCGCCCTCGGCATTCTCGCCAGCGATGTCGTCAAGGATTATTCCCGCACGGTGCTGTGGCGCGTCGCAGAGAAACCTCCGCACGAGCGTCTCGCGCAAGAGTTCGCGGCGCTGAAAAAACAAGCCGCGAGAGATTTTCAGCAAGAAGCCTGGCAGGGAAGAGTTCACTATCTCGCAAGCATCGACCTCCGCTACCGCGGTCAGGGATACGAACTCAACCTGCCGTTTACAAAAAATCTGCTCGCCGATTTTCGCCAGGAACACCAGCGTCGCTACGGCTACTCCCACCCCACCCGCGAAGTAGAGCTGGTCACCCTCCGCCTCCGCGCGATCATGAAGTCCACCACAGCCCGTGTGGAGACCGGCACTCTTGCCCATCCAAGCCGAGCGCAGCTCGGCTCGCCTTCCGCGCCCAAAGCCCAAGTCTTCTTCGATGGCAAGAAACTCGCAACAACAATCCGTTTTCGCGAAGAACTGAAGCCCGGCAAGAAATATCCCGGCCCCGCCATCATCACTGAGTACAGCGCTACCACAGTCATCCCGCCACGCAAACAGTTCCACCTCGATCCCGCCGCCAACTTGATTGTTACAATCCGATGAAAAGCCGCTCTCACTTCCACGAACTCGGCACTCAGTACTAGGTACTCGCAACTCGGTTCGTTACAATAAGGCCGTGAAACCAAGCATCTTCGTCGTCGAAGACGATCCCGATATTTCCCGCCTCGTTCGCCATCACCTGGAAAACGAAGGTTTTTCTGTCCGCGTCTATCCCAACGGTTCCACCGTGATCGCCGACGCCGAGCGCCAGCGTCCCGCACTCTTCGTGCTCGATATCATGGTTCCCGGCAAAGATGGCCTCGAACTCTGCCGCAACGTCCGTCAAACCCAAGGCCTCGCCGCCGTGCCGGTAATTTTCCTGACCGCCAAAAGCAGCGAGGCCGATCGCGTCCTCGGCCTCGAAATCGGTGCCGACGATTACATCGCCAAGCCCTTCAGCCCGCGCGAACTTGTGGCCCGCGTCAAGGCCGTGCTGCGCCGTTTTGAGCGTCCACTTCCACCCAGCCCGCTCAAAGTCGGCGACATCGAAATCGATCCCTCCGCCATGGTTCTTACCGTTCGCGGACAGACCGTTCCCACCACCGCCACTGAATTTCGGCTGCTCGATTACTTCGCTCGCCATCTTGGCCGCGTTTTTTCCCGCGACCATCTCCTCGATTCCGTTTGGCGCGACACTTCCTACGTCACCCCGCGCTCGGTCGACGTTTATGTCCGGCGCATCCGCGAAAAGATCGAGCCGGACCCGGAAAATCCGCGTTACCTTAAAACCGTGCGTGGTGCCGGTTACCGCTTCGAGGCCCCGAAGTGAGAAATGGGATTCTGTTTAAGTTGATGGCAGCCTTCCTGGTTGTCATCGCGGCTGCCGCCATAATGTTCGATTTGATGCTCGGCGGTGCCTGGGAAGCTTCTTTGCGTTCTGAAATTGAACGCAACCTGATCCAGAAGACGCAACTTCTCGCTCACCGGGTCGAAACCGATCGCAGCGGCCATTCCCTCGGCGATATCGCCGCCGAGGAAGGCCAGGCCGCCGGCGCCCGTGTCACTATCATCGACGCCGCTGGCAATGTGCTCGCCGATTCGGAAGCTAGTCCCGCTAATATGCAGGCCGCCGCCAAGTCCCCGGAGTTCGTCGCGGCTCTCTCCGGAAAGGTTGGCAGCAATCAACGCCACAGCGCTGCCCTCGGGGTTCCGTTTCTTTACATCGCCGTACCCATCTCTGGCGGCGCCGTCCGCTTGGCTTATCCGCTTTCTGATGTCGACGCGGTTTCACTGCAAGTTCGCCACAGGTTAGAACTGGCTTCCGGCCTGGCGTTTCTCTTCGCGTTTTTCGTAGCGGCTGTCGCCGCCCAATGGACGGCCCGTCGTCTCGAGCGCATCGTCGACGTTGCCGCTCGCATCGCCGATGGCGATCTTCAGGCGCGCATCCTAGAACATTCTCAGGACGAAATCGGCCGCGTCGCCGGAGCCATCGACAAAACCGCCCGCCGCGTTGAACAGAGTTTCGCCGCCGTCGTCTCCAGCCAGCGCCAGCTCGAAACCCTGCTCAACAGCATGCAGGACGCCGTCATCGCCGTCAGCGACGATGGTCTCGTGCAGTGGGCCAATCGCCCCATGAATCGCCTGGTTCCGCAAGGTACTCGCCTGCAGCAGCCCGTCGTCGAAACCATCCGCGATCCGGATTTCCTCGCCAGCGTCAAGGAGGCCGCTACCACCCACGAAGTCAAGACCGCGCGCGCCACTTCCATCGTTCCCGGCCGCGCCTTCGACGTGACCGCCGCGCCCTTGCCCGGAGGAGGTGCCGTCGCCGTTCTCCGCGATCTCACTGAAACCGAGCGTGTCGAAAAAACTCGCCGCGATTTCATCGCCAACGTTTCCCACGAACTGCGCACGCCTCTCACTTCCATCCAGGGCTATGCGGAAACCTTGCTTGACTCCACTCCCGAGAATGGCGCCCCCACTCGCGAGTTTCTGGAAATCATCCGCAAGAATTCCTCCCGCATGTCTCGCCTTACCGAAGATCTGCTTACTCTGGCCAGGGTCGAATCCGGCGAGACTCGTTTCGAGGTCGAGCCTGTCCCGCCCGCCGAACTTCTGCACGATGCCGAAGAGAGCTTCCGCGAGATCGCCCGCAACCACGGTATCGAGTTGCAGATTCAGGATTCTCCCGCTCACCATTTACAGAGCCGGAACTTTCCCGGGCCCAATCCATTGCCGGAAAATCTTCCCGTGGTTCTCGCCGACCGCGAAGCCATTCATCAGGTTTTTTCCAACCTGATCGATAACGCGCTGAAGTACGGCGCTTCTGGCGGACGCATCATCCTCGGTGCGCGCTCGGTTCCCCACGCTGTCGAGTTTTTCGTGCAGGATTTCGGCGCAGGCATTGCTTCGGAACATCTACCGCGCCTCTTCGAACGCTTCTATCGCGTCGATAAAGCCCGCTCCCGCGAATCCGGCGGCACGGGCCTGGGCCTCGCCATCGCCAAACACATCATGCTCGCCCACGGCGGCTCCATCCGCGCCGAAAGCGAACTCGCCCACGGATCCACCTTCCTGTTCACTCTCCCCATCGCCTGAACCCCCGCCAATCCTGTGGAGACGGCCGCCTCCGGCCGTCCAAACTCGAGTCTGCCCTGAGCGAAGCCGAAGGGGCGAAGCCCGGCGCTACCTGCACAGACCACGGCTTCTCAACCCTTCGGTGTTAAGATCAATGGAAGATTTTCCCGTCGGAGACGTGAATGAAACGAATCGCCGCTGTTATCCTGCTCGCCGCCGCGGTTGCATGGACGCTGCCAGCGAATGCTCAGAAGGAAAACCGAAGCATCGGCGAAAATCAGCAAGAAGCCAAGAAGGCCGCCAAGCAGCAGCAAAAATACGCAAAAAAGAATGCCAAGCGACAGCGCAAAGCCATGAAGAAGTATCAGAAAGCCCAACGCAAGGCCGCCAAGCAGCAAAAACGCCGCACCAAATAGCCCGGCGGGATTCGCTTTCCGCTCTGCTCGACGAACGATCGCCCTCGTTGGTTTTGACAAAAAAACAACCAAGAATTCACAGCTCCGTAACCCATCTCCCCAAATTACATCCTATGCTTAGCCGTTGACCTTCTATCTATGGGTACGGCAAAATCAGAGATCATTGGCCCGCGCAGCTCCAGTGCGCGCCAAAGGGATGCCCTCATGAGTACCGCCCGCGTCGAAGGCCTCACTCCCGAGCCGGCCCAGCATCACATTGTCCGCCGCACCATCGAAGCCTGCAGTCTCGCCAAGGAAGCCGCCGGAGCCGCCGCCGAGGGCATTGCTACCGGCTCCAACCTCCTGCTGAACTCCCTGCGCCAGCGCGAGCGCGAACTCGACACGCTCGATATGGAAATCGACAGTGCCGTCACCTCCATCATCACGGACGTCGAACCCACCGAGGCCCGTCAACTCCTCGCCTGCATGAAGTTCATGATCAGCCTCGAGCGCATCGGCGATCTTCTTCTCAGCTTTGCCAACAGCGCTCAGGCCGCCGCCGGCCGCATCGATTCCGAGGACACCCGCGACCTCACCCACATGGCCACCATCCTCGAAAAAATGCTCACCGACGTTGGTGACGCCTTCTCCGCCCGCGATGTCGGCAAAGCCGTCGACGTTCTTCGCTCTGATTCCGAAATCGATCGCCTCCGCAACCTGATCTTCCTCCGCCACATCGAAAATCCCGAAAACATCGCCCGCCAGGCCAGCCTCCAGATCATCTTCATGACCCAGTCTCTCGAGCGCGCCGGCGATCACGCCAAAAATCTTGCCGAGGAAGTCTGCCACTTCGTAAGCGGCCACACCGTCCGCCACGTCCTCAAAACCTACGACAAGCCCGTCGAACAAATGTTCATCGACTACCTCCGCCGCCGCGAACAACCCTAACTGCCGGAAAACCTAAGTGCCGCGAGAACCTGGCCGTCAGAAAACCTGACTCCCGGAAAATCTCGACTGTCAAATAAAGACTTCGTCATTCCGAGCGAAGCGAGGAACCTGCTGTTGGCTTCCGCCACCCCATACCCTGCGCCGAGCACTCAAATCCGTCCGAATCGTTTACCATCCCCTACAGAATCCAATCAGACCCGCATGGACGTTTACCTAGTCGATGGAACCTACGAACTCTTCCGCCACTTCTACGCTGTGCCCTCTTCCACCGATGCAAACGGTCAGGAGATCGGCGCCGTCCGCGGTGTTGTGACCTCCGTTCTGTCCATGATCGAACGCGGCGCCACTCACATCGGAGTGGCCACGGATCACGTCGTCGAGTCGTTTCACAACGATCTCTATCCCGGATACAAAACCAGCGAAAGTGTCGCTCCCGAGTTGCTCTCGCAGTTTCCCATTCTTGAAGAGGCTCTCCAGGCCATGGGAGTAGTCGTGTGGCCCATGGTCTACTACGAAGCGGACGATGCTCTCGCCTCCGCCGCCCACCAGTCAGCCAAAGACGAAACAGTAAACCAGGTGTTCATCTGCACGCCCGACAAAGATCTCAGCCAATGCGTCGCGGGGAAGAGAGTTGTTCAACTCGATCGCCGCCGCGACCTCGTGCGCGATGAAGCCGGCGTGGTCGCCAAGTTCGGAGTAAAGCCGGCATCGATTCCCGACTACCTCGCCGTCGTCGGCGACAGCGCCGATGGTTTTCCCGGCGTGCCCGGCTGGGGCGCAAAAGCTGCAGCTGGCACCTTATCGCATTATCCCCATCTCGAGGACATTCCCAAGGATTGGCGAGACTGGCATCCCTCCATCCGCAAAGCCCGCGCGCTGTCCGAATCCCTGTTCAGCAGGTGGAACGACGCCCTGTTATTTCGCACCCTCGCCACTCTGCGCCTGGATGTCCCCGTCTTCGCCACCGTCGCCGATCTTCGATGGAATGGCCCGCACCCGCACTTTGAGGAATTCTGTCGGCGAATGAAATCCCCCGACGTGCTTCGTCGCGCCCAAGCGGCAAAATCGAAAGCATAATCCCACTAGCCTTTACTCATATACTTTCCCACCACCCCGGCGCAGGCCTCGACAAACTCCTTTTCCGCGTCCGTAAACGTGCTCGTGAAATAGCTCTCGATGTCGAGCTCCCCCACGAGCTGACCTCTCACGAAGATCGGCACCACAATTTCGCCCTTCACCAGCGGCGACCCCGCCAGATAACGCGGGTCTTTCGAAACGTCGTGCACCACCACCGTCTCTCCGCTGCTCGCAGCTGCGCCGCAGAGCCCGGTGCCGAGCGGAATGCGCGCATTGGGCGTGAAGCTCCCGGCGAATGGCCCAACCAGCAGCACGCCCGGGTCCGCCGCGTCCACCAGATAGAATCCTACCCAGTTGTAGCGCGTCATCTTTTCATGCAGACGCTGCGAGATGTGTTCCATGACCGCCTTTGCCGTCGGTGCGGTTTTGGCAAACTCCTGAATTTCGCGGAGAAGTTCTTCGTGCACTTGCATTTTTCTTTCGCCCCTCGTGGGGAAGCATAGCAAGAATACCCATGTGGAAGATGTTGTCGGAGGGCGGACGCCCCCGTCCGCCATGGTCGCGGCTTCCGGAACTCTGTCATCCTGAGCGAAGGTTGTGCTTCGCGAATGCGAAGCCGGACCGCAGTCGAAGGATCCCTGCGGCGCCCCAACCCTCGCAAGCCCTTCTTTCACCACATGCTCTTTCCGCTAGCCGGCGCCCATAGATTACGCCAAGAAAAAAAGCGAGCCCCAAGGCTCGCCCATGAATTGAAGCACTGCCCACTGCCCACTAACCACTGCCCACTTACGCCGGGCGCCTAGCCCGGTCCGTTGACCCCGGTGAGGAACCCACCGAGATGTCCCGTCAACGCAACCAGGCCGGCGCCCAGCAACTCGAGGGGGATGCGGTAACTCGGCGCACCGCTTGCGCGGCCTCGCGCGTGACAGTGAATCCACCACACCAGCCATATCATGACGCTCGAAGCGCAGCCGAGCACCAGATGCATCAGCAGAATCCCCTTCAGCCTTTGCCCTTCGAGCTGCCATTGCCACGCAAGCAGCCCTGAGGCAACCACCGGCAACGTCATGAACGCCGCTATCAGGAAGTTGAAGTATGCCGCATGCGCCAGGCCCGTCCGCTTCAGCCTTTGCCCGCACAAGTCGAAAGCCACTCCGCTCAGAAACAGCGCAATCGGAAAGTGGATCAGCACCACGTGTTGCGCGTGTTTCGCCAGCAAAGCGGCTTTGAGGTCAAACGGATGCATGCCTTCCTCTGGATTCACTGGAGATTCTGCAGCGACTTACCGCACTACAACCTGTCCCGTCATTTTCGGGTGGATCGAGCAAAAATAGGAATAAGTCCCAGCTTTCGAAAATGTGTAAGTGAACTTCTCGTCGGTATCGAGAGCCTTCGACCTGAACACGGAATCTGCACTCACGACCGTGTGAGGAATATCATCCCGGTTGACCCACGTCACCGTCGTTCCAGCAGCCACTGTGATGCTTGCCGGCCCGAAGCTGAAGTTGTCGATCTTCACCTCGGGTGTCGTCGCCTGCTGAGCATCGATGCTCCAGCCAACCCCTCCCAGCAGAACCAGCGCAATCATCACTGGTCCTGCAAAAACGATGGCGCGCAAATGTCTCCTCATACTCGATCTCCTCATCTTTCCCAAAGTTTTTTGTTTGAATAGCGGCTTATGCCAAGGTCGAATCCACTACCGCCAGAGAATGTTTCCGCTTGACGAAGTTCACATCCGTAATGCCCAGAACGCTTTTCAATTGATCGGCAGGAACCTTCATCGGCCCCGGTGAAGCTGCCTTCCCCGGCTCAGGCTGCGGAAACGCGGTGGATCTGGCAGTATGAAAAGTCACGTTGCCTTCCACCTTCTGCATGGTCTGGTGAATATGCCCGTTCAGCACCGTGACCGAACCAAACTTCTTCAGATAGCCCAATGCCTGCGCGCTGTCGTCCGTGCCCCAGCCCCATTCCGGATACACCGACCACAGCGGAATGTGTGCGAACACCACGATCGGCGTGCTGTGCTTGAGATGTTCGACGTCACCTTCCAGCCACTCCAGCTGTTCCTGCCCCAGTGAGCCCAGACCTCCCGCCTTCAAATTCACGACATTGACCAGTCCAATGAAGTGCACGCCCTTCTTGTCGAAGCTGTACCAGCCCGCGCCCCTCGCGTTCTTCCCGTAGCGTTCCAGATAAGCTTTCCCGTTCCCGTCGTCGAGCATGTCGTGTTCACCGGGCACGGAAAAAACTTCCTTGGCGTTGGCGCTCTTCAGAATCTGGTCAACGTTGTCGAACTCTTCCGGTTTGGAAAGGTGGCTGATATCGCCCGTATGCAGTAGAAATTCCGGCTGTGTGCCCAAGCCATTGATCCGCTCGATCGCGCTCTTCAGCGTCCCGATGACATCCGTGTTCGCGGGTTTATTAAACCCCATGTGGCTGTCGCTGATCTGAACAAAGGTCAGATCCGTAGATTTGTTTTGTTTTCCCACACTCTTGGCGAAAGCCCGCGAAACCGGGACGCCACCGCTCATGGTCCACACCAGTCCCGTTCCCGCCCATGCCATGCATTTCAGAAAGCCGCGTCGATCGACGCCGTCGTCGTGCGGATCGGCTAACTGCTTGTCTTCCCGCTCCATGTGCCCTCCTGAGTTTGTGGTGCTCGCAGCCTATAACTCAGGAAGGCGGTATTTATTCCCCAAAAATTCAGAAAATTCTCGGCAGATTCTCCGGGCGGCCAAAGGTGACGCAGATCACAGTGATGGGTTGACTACAGGCCTAGAATGGGTTCGCGTCGAGCCGCGCTGCTTGATGCGGAGGTGTATTCATGAAAGCTCCCCTTATCGCTGGAGCCCTGGTCGTTTTTCTGGCTAGTTTTTTCCTTATCTCCTGCAGCTCGACTCCCCCTACGCCGTCCCCAACCGCGTCGCCCGCAGCCGAGAAAAAAGAACCGGTGCTCTACACCGGCAAAAACTGCTTCTCGCAGATGACCAGTTCAGCGATACGTTGGCAACCCGACGCCATGCCCGTCCACCTGGAGTCCGATGTCAACGCCGAAAGCACCGGCCAGGACGGAAAATCCACCGTCTGGCGCGCCATGTTCGCTTCTCCCAGTCGCGGCACTTGGCGATCCTTTACCTGCTCCGGCAGCCGCTTGAACGATTCGCCCGCGCTCGGCGTGACCGGCAGCCCCGAGAGCCCTTCCTCGCCCGAGATGTCTCAGGCCATGTTTCAGTCGCTTCTCCTGATCGTCGATTCTGATAAGGCCTTCGCCACCGCGCAGGAAAACGGCGGGGCTGGCATTCTCAAGAAGAATCCGCAGCAGCCGGTCCTTTATTCGGTGGATTGGGATGCCAGGAGCAAGCAACTCGTATGGGCGGTTATGTACGGTACTTCCCACGCCGACTCCAAAGGTGTCGGCATCATCGACGCTACTTCGGGTAAGTTCCTGCGCGCCGCCAAGTAGGATCGGCCGTCACCATGCGCTTTCTGTTGCGGCGGCTTTCTACGCTCATTTGAAGCACGCCACCTGAAGGATATTTTCAGTCAATCGGCAGTGCCCTACGCGCACTCCTGCGACGCCTTAACTTCAGCCACTGCTGGAACTGCCCCTGAAACTTCCACATTTACTGTCCGCTCTCCCCGCCGGATCAGCACAATCGCTCCCAGAATCGCTACCGAGGACAGCACCACTCGCATCGTCAATGGCTCGTGCGCCAGAAACCATCCCAGCAGAACTGCAACGATCGGATTCGCATACGTATGCGTTGCCACCAGCGTCGGCGGAACCCGCTGCAACAGCCATGTGTAGGCAGTAAACGCCACCACCGACCCGAACGTGATCAAATACCCCAACCCAAACAACGACCGCATCGAGATGCTTGCCCAGTGCGTCTGCTGAAACTCACCCGCAATCCCGGCCGCCACCAGCAACATCACCGCGCCACAGATCGTCGGCAACGCCGTTCGCCCCAGTGCATCCGAAGGCAGCTTCAGCCGTGGGGAAATCACCACACCGAACGACCACGACAAACTTCCCAGCAACACCGCCAACAATCCCAGCAGGCTCGAACCCTTCACCGTCAACTCCACGCCTGTCAGCATCGCCACGCCAACCACGCCTACTCCCAGCCCCAGCGCGCTCAACCGGCTGATCCTTTGCTGTCCCATCATCCAGGCCAGCACCAGAATGAACATCGGCTCCGTCGCGATCAGCAGTGCCGCCAGCCCCGACCCCACGTATTGCTCCGCCCAGAAAAGCGACCCGTGGCCGATCAGGAAGAAGAACGTTCCCAACACAAATCCAGCCGCCCACTGCTGCCGCGTCGGGCGGAATCCGCGCGCCCACGCCCATGCCAGCATGATTGCGCCCGCAATCCCCTGCCGCACTCCCACCGTCACCAGCGGCGGAATCGTTTCCACCGCATACCGGATCGCCAGGTACGTCGATCCCCATATGACATAGATCGCCACAAAGGCCAGCGCCAGCTTGACGCCGAGTCCTCGGTGGCGCGCGCTCACGGGTTTGCGTGGGTTGTTCACAATCACCGGTCTACCTCCTATGTTTATCATCTTGCCGCTGCGCAGGAGAGCCATGATTTGCGCTGATTGGTTGAGATCCATAACCTAACCTCCAAAATATAAAATAAAGGTTAGGCTCAATCTACGCGCGATCGCGTAACCTGTCAATGAAATTTTGACGGTTATGTGATATAGATTAGGTGGGTCGATGAATGCCAAGTTGAATATCTGGATAATGGAGTCGAACCGAAAAGAACGGCATTGATGCAAACCAGCGAAAACAAGAAACCTTCCGACTCGCGTCCGCCCCGCTTCGACCTGATCGCCGGCAACGTGTCTCTGGATTTCGTCAACACGCTCGACGACCGTCACACCCAACCCAAGGAATTGCTCGAACGCTACGACGATCTAGCCCGCTTCGGCGAAGACACTGGCCTGCTCGATCCCAGCCAGGCCGATCGACTCACCAAGCGCAGTTCCAAGGATCCCGAGCGTGCGGAGCGAGCCCTCCGCCGCGCGAAACAATTGCGCGAAGCCATCCACGATGTCTTCTGGGCTCTCATCAACCACCGCGCCGTGCCCGCCGTAGCTCTTGCCACACTCAACGCTGACGCTCGCATCGCCGCAGAACACCTGCACCTCGTCCCAATCAACGGAGCTTTCGAGTGGCGCTTCGACGACCTCGACGACTTCGATATTCTTCTCTGGAAAATCGCTCGCTCCGCCGTTGATCTTCTTGCCTCCGATCAACTGCCTTTCGTTCGCGCCTGCTCCTCGAAAGAATGTGAGTGGTTCTTTCTCGATACCAGCAAGAACCACCACCGCCGCTGGTGCGACATGAGCCGCTGCGGCAACCGCGCCAAAGTACGGAAGTTCTATGCGAAGAATAGGGTTATTTAGAGAATCCGCCGTGCTTGATGAATGTGTATAAAGTGTGTATTATGATGAGAAGGCAACGCGAGGAAACGTGCACAGCCGGGATGTCATCAAGGCATTAAAGAAAGACGGCTGGTATGAGGTGAATCAAGTTGGGAGCCACAAGCAATTCAAGCACCCGAGAAAAAAGGGTAGGGTGACAGTGCCATACCCGAACCGCGACATACCGATCGGCACTCTCAAAAGTATCGAGCAACAGGCGGGGATCAAACTGAGGTGACCCCCGGAGCAAAGGCAGCGAGTCATGGAATATATCGCTTATCTTCACAAGGATCGCCGATCCGATTACGGCGTGAGCTTTCCCGATTTTCCCGGCTGCATCACCGCCGGGAGGACCCTCGATGAAGCGGCCCGTATGGCGGGGGAAGCGCTGGCGCTCCATATCCAGGGCATGATCGAGGACGGAGATACGGTGCCGGAGCCCTCGAAAGTCGACGATATTGCGGCCGACGCAGCCAAACGCCATGCCATCGCCTTCCTGGTGAGCGTCGACCCTCCAGACGCAACTGTGCGCGTGAATATCACCGCGCGCGAAAGCCAGCTGGCAAAAATCGATGCCTTGGCCGCAGCGGCTGGCCTGACTCGCTCCGGCTACATGGTGCGCGCCGCCATCGGAGAGGACAGTGAGGGAAAGAGGCCGCCCGCACTGGCTCGAGCCAGGCAGCGCACGGGCTAATCGGAATAACAGAATTGCAGCGAACCGCCCCCGAGAGGTTCATTCCCGCGAACTCCGGATGGGCATCCGACCCGACTGTTCTATACAATTGGCGATCTACCCCGGGAGGCTCCTCGTGATCGCTCGTCTTCTCACTCTCGCGCTACTGGCTGGCTCACTCTCCGCCCAAACCACTGTCCACTACACCTCCACCAATGCCAACGTGAAGTACCTATTCGCCACGGCCGAGCCCGTCGCTCACCTGAAGTCCGGCGACATTCTCGATACCAACACGCTCGATTGTTTTGGCAACGTCCTCCGCAAGCCCGGCGACACGCTCAGCATGGTGAAAGGCGATAATCCTCTGACCGGACCATTTTTCGTCGAAGGAGCGGAGCCCGGGGACACGCTCGCCGTCAAGATTCTCTCCCTCGATGTCGATGGCGATACCGGCGTTGGCGCCTTTGCTCCCGGCTTCGGCGCTCTCAACGAAACCAATTACACGCCCATGCTGCATTCGCCGCTGCCCGAGCGCATCTGGTACTACCACATCGATCACGCCGCCAACACCGCCACCTTCCAGGCGCACGACACCGATTTCTCCGTCAAGATTCCTCTGCATCCGTTCTTCGGCTGCATCGGCGTCGCGCCCGCCGAGGGCGAAGCTCGCAGCTCGGTCGTTCCCGCCGAATTCGGCGGCAACATGGATTCGCCCGAAGCCAGCGTCGGCAACACGGTTTATTTTCCCGTGAACGTAAAAGGAGGGCTGTTCTACATCGGTGACGGCCACGCCGCCATGGGCGATGGAGAAATCGCTGGCACCGCCATCGAGGTTCCGCTGAAAGCCCGCGTGCAGTTAAGCGTAATCAAAGGCCGCACCATCGCCTGGCCCCAATTCGAGAACGACGACGCCATCATGACCGTCGGCGCCTACCGCCCCCTCGACGACGCTCTCCGCATCGCCTTCACCGAACTCGTCCACTGGATCCACAAAGACTATGGCTTGTCGGAACTCGATGCCTACGAGCTCCTGTCTAAAGTCGCGAAGATTCACCTCAACGAAATGGTCGACCCAAACTACGTGGTCGTCGCCTCAATTGAAAAGAAGTACTTGCCGCCGAAGAAGTAGCGACATAGTGTACCCTTACGGACGAAAGGGGCTGATTCTGCGTTCCTGAAATTCCCGTGGCAATGCCACCACCTCGCCCGCATCCCTGCACCGGACCGCCCATTCCAGCAGGCTGCGATATTGCTCGAAACTGTTGACATTTCCCAGCCACTTCGTGCCGGACGAGGTCGTAATCACAACCACGTTCGGCACGTCGCATGGCCCGACGCAACCGCTAATCGTCAACTGGACCCGCTTCAGCAGTCCGCGCCTTCTCCATTCACTCTTGAGCCACTCCACCGGAACCTCAGGCAGGCCGCGCTCCGTGTTGCCGCAACAGCAGCCCCGGCAGATCGTAATCTGCCCAACCACCACGCGCTTCGTCTTGAGTGGGCATTCTTCCTGTGAGTTCACAGCACTAGACCCAGTCCCGAGAATGTCAGGAGTCACTGTCTGCTTTCCGTGCTTCCCGGCAACAGTCTCGTCGAATTAAGAATGAAACCCAGCTCCGAGGTAACGTGAATAGACGCGGCCAGCAGCGGATTCAGAAAGCCAAGGGCCGCCATCCCCACTCCTATGCTGTCCACTATCAACGTCCCGGCAAAATTTTGCATGATAATGCCGCGACAACGCCGCGCCACGTGCAACGTCTCCACAAACTTGCTGAGATCGCTTCCGATCAGGATCACATCGGCGCTCTCCCTGGCAACGTCGGTCCCTGATCCCATCGCGATCCCGACATTTGCCTCGACCAGTGCCGGAGCATCGTTGATACCGTCTCCCAGCATCGCGACTTTTCGGTTCTTTCCGCGAAGCTCGCGCACCCATTTGGCCTTCTCCTCGGGCAAAAGCTCTCCTACCGCCTCATCCACGCCGAGATCTTGACCCACCGAAGTAGCTACTGCCTGTGTATCGCCGCTGAGCAGGATGCTCTTCAGGCCCATACCTCGCATGTCCGCAACCGCGGCCTTCGCTTCCGGGCGCAGCACATCTGCAATGCGAATGATGCCAAGCATCTGGCCATCGCGAGCAACGTAAACCTCTGAGGCTCCGTGGCCATTGGCGGACGGAATCGCATTTACCCCATGTTCCACTAGGAGCGTCCGGCTGCCGACCAGAATCTCTTCACCCTGGTACGCTACCCGGACTCCCCTGCCGGGCGTATAAGAGAATTCATCCGGTTCAATAGCCGGAACCGCAAGTTCGACCGCCCGCGCAAGAATCGCTTTGGCCAGAGGATGTTCCGACCTGCGTTCCGCAATGCTGGCCGCAGCCAGAATCTGTGGTTCGCTAAAGCCATCGGCCGAGACCACCTCGCGAATCTGAGGCGTCCCGAAAGTCAGAGTTCCGGTCTTGTCCAGCAGCACCGTGTCGACCTCAGCCAGAGCCTCGAGGTAGAGCCCGCCCTTAATGATTGCACCGTGATGGGCGGCGCGGCCGATTGCCCCCAGAATGGCGAGCGGTGTTCCTGCGGCGATGCCACACGCGCCGGCAACGATCACAACAGAAATTGTCGACCGAACGTTGTGGGTAATGATGAAGGTGAGAACTGCGGCGCCCAGGGCAAAGTACACTAGGTAGCCAGCCAGGCGGTCAGCCGTCTTCTGAATCGGAGCCCGCGATTTCTCGGCATGTTCCACGGCCTCGATGATCCGTCCAAAAGTGGTGTCGCGCCCGAGTTTGTCCGCCCTCACCTCTAACGCTCCCGATTGATTGACAGTTCCTGCGTAAATCGCATCTCCACGCAACTTTTCAACCGGCATTGCCTCGCCAGTGATCGCAGCCTGCTCTACAAAGGATCGCCCATCCAGCACAAGGCCATCCACCGGAATACGGGCACCCGGCTTCACGATTACCGTGTCGCCGACTTGCAAGTCTGTCGCAGGGATGGCAACCACTTCCTGATTGCGGCGAACCAAAACCGTTCTCGGCAGAAAGTCGATCAGGTCCTGGATTGCACGCCGTCCTCGCCCGACCGTGAGTCCCTCCAAAACTTCCGCAGCCAGCACGAAAGCGGTGATAACCAGCGCGGTAAAGAATTCTCCGATAGCCAGTGCCGACAGCAGGGCAATGGTCATCGATAATTCCATCGTCATTTTGCGTTCGACGATGTTCTCGAAGGCCTCTCTGAAAATTGGATACCCGCCGATCAGGGCAGCCGCGATGCCGATTACACTGATCCGCGGAAACGGCTCCCACAGCCTGAACCAGACTGCCGCGGCGGCTAACGTCACGAAAGCAATTCGAACCAGTTCAGTCCATTCGACTCCGTGCGCATGTTCGGTGTGCTCGGTGTTCTTGGCAGGCTGCATCCTGGGTTCACCCCTGCCGTCAGTCCCAGGAGTTGTCGCGTGATTCCTTTCGAGTAAGGGAGAGGCGCTCATTATGATTGCTCCTTGTCCAGTGAACTGCGGCCTGTCATTTCAGATAGGACTTGACCATGTCGATCACTTCGTCGGCAGCCCGCTCTTGTTGCGAACTCGGTCTATGCTTTCCGTTGAGCACGTGACTGCGTATGTGCCCCTCCAGAAGTTCAGCCATCAGACTGTTCATGGCTCCCCGCGCCGCACTCATTACCTGGAGAACGTCGGAGCACTCGCGCTCTTCGGTGAGCGTACGCACCAGGGCTTCGACCTGACCTTGAATGCGTTTGGCCCTTAGGATCAGCTTCTGCTTGTCTTTGATGGTATGACTCATGATTCACCAGTATACCATACCGGGTATAGTATATGCGAGAAAAAGCAGCGATGGCTATGCGCTGTGCCTGAACCGGCGCCGGTGTTACCATCTTTCCAATGGCTACCTAGGTGGGAAAAATTCTCGAGGCTATGCCCGATCCGGAGGGTCCGTTATGGCCGTACGCGCATGCAACCCCAACGCAGACTCCTGGCTCGACCTTCCCCTCGCAGCCTGGCAGGATACCTACGCCACGCTCCACATGTGGACCCAGATCGTCGGCAAAGTCCGCCTCGCCCTAAGCCCGCGCGTCAATCACTGGTGGGAAGTTGCGCTCTACGTCAACGCTCGCGGCCTCACCACTTCAGCCATCCCCTATGGTGACGGAATTTTCGAAGTGCAATTCGACTTCATCGATCACCAGCTGACCATCCAGACGAGCTGGAATTCATCGAAGACCATCGCGCTCAAGGCCCAATCGGTTGCCGCTTTCTATTCCGAATTCATGGCCGCTCTCAAGTCTTTGGGCATCGAAGTGAAAATCTGGGCCATGCCGGTCGAGATCGCAAACCCTATTCCCTTCGAGACCGACACCCAGCACGCCTCCTACGATCCCGAATATGCCCACCGCTTCTGGCAAATTCTGATTCTGTCCGATACCGTCTTCAAGGAGTTCCGCGCCGGCTTCCTCGGCAAAGACAGTCCAGTACATTTTTTCTGGGGAAGCTTCGATCTCGCTGTCACGCGCTTCTCCGGCCGCCGCGCTCCCCCAAGGCCAGAGGCCGATTCCATCACCCGCGAAGCCTACTCCCATGAAGTCATCAGCGCCGGATTCTGGCCCGGAAGTGGCGAAATCAAGGGACCAGCCTTCTACGCCTATGCCGCCCCTGAGCCTCCTGGCTTTTCGCAGCAACCGGTGCACCCTCAGGCCGCCTTTTATCATCCACAACTACGCGAGTTTCTTCTGATGTATGACGACGTTCGTCACTCCGCTTCGCCGCGCGAGACTCTGCTCAGCTTCCTCGAGAGCACCTACGAAGCGGCAGCGAACCTCGCGCACTGGGACCGCAAGGAATTGGAAAGAGCTTGAACAAAGTCTGAGCCGAGTTTGAACAACGACCTGTGAGAGAGAAACCGGGAGAGAAACAATGTCAGCCAAATGCAAGCATCTGGATCAAATTAAAATCACCACGACCGACACGCACGTCTGCGAAGAATGCGTAAAACTCGGCGACACCTGGGTTCACCTCCGCATGTGCATGTCCTGCGGCAACGTCGGTTGCTGCGATTCTTCCAAGAACAAACACGCCACCAAACACTATCGCCACGTCCACCATCCCGTCATGCGCTCCATCGAGCCCGGAGAAAAATGGATCTGGTGCTACATCGATGAAATCATCGCCGGGGAAGTCGACGCCTAAGGATGGTGCGAACGTGGAACCAGTCCCGCAGGGACGGGACGAAAACCCTCACGCACATTCTCAATGAATTGTGTTAACGGGGTCTGTGCTGAGAAAAAACGTCGGGAAAAAATTGAAAGGGCCGTGACATTGGTTATGCTCTAGCTGCTAACTCCTGCGAGGGAGTCAACCGCGTGGACGCATGTACCGTCACAGCCCCTTGATGCGATCACTGCTTTCACAGTCCCAAACCCCAACTGCCCCTCGCAGAGCCGTCGGTTTTTTCAGGTTTGGCTGCCCCGCAGGTTACCCCGCTTGGCTGATCACCCAGTCTACTTCGGGTCAGCAAGGTTTATTTCGCTGTCCCTTTCAACCGTCGACGGAAGCAACCTTAACAGAGCATTCATAAATGTCAACGCAAACAATTGGTGCATTGCTGCGGCACGAGCCTGTGCATATCCGAAGATGCAACTCATTCTATTTTCATCATTTATTAATTTGCATTTTGAATTGGGACCGATTTTTCACAAAAACTTGCACAACTCTCGGGCAACTGCAAAATTGCACAGAGCGAACCAAAGATTCATCTTGACGTTATAACCTTCTCGGCGCATCTTGCTGAGAGTGGGCCAGCAGTGATGGCAGAACTCGTAGCCTATGTGGACGGCGGTTCCCAGGGAAACCCGGGACCCTCCGGCATTGGAGTCGTCATCGATGGCTGCGCCGACGGCCCCATCCGCATCGCCAAGTGGATCGGCCACCAGGATAACAACGTCGCCGAATACGTCGCCCTCATGGAAGCCCTGCAGTGCGCCGTCTCCCTGAAAGCCAAGGCGCTGCACGTCTATTCCGACTCCGAAGTCGTCGTCCGCCAGATGCGCGGCGAGTACATCTGTCGCAGCTCCCGCCTCTATTCCTTGCACTGGACCTGCCGCAAGCTGGCTCGCGCCCTCCGGTTCTCCATCTCGCACGTGCCGCGTGAGAATAACGCGGAGGCCAATAGCCTCGCCAACTTCGCCGTGCGCGAGCGGCCCGTTTAGCCTTCTTCTGCAATCCTCCCCGAATTTCACTAGGTACTTTCGTGTTACCCCGATTCTTGACACCATGCTTTCTCGGAGCGAGACTCCAATTATTGCTTCCTGAAATTTGAAATGAGCGATTTGACGGGCTGGATCGCGCCTTCGACTCACTCGACTCATCGCTAGACGCGCGTCATGGATCATTATTCGATTCTCGACCACAGTTCCTCATCGCTCGCGATGGAGGGAAACTTGCCCTCAAACGGATCTGCGACCGCCAGCATTTCCGCAGGGATCGCCGCCGCCAACGCTCTTCTGCCAAAGCTTTCGGAAAACGGCCCACGCTTCCCCGGAGAGGACGGCGGCCGCTCCCTGGCTGAGATGGCCCATTCCGACCTCGACGCCGCCCTGCAACTGCTCGCCGAGCGTGCCCAATACATCACCGGTGCCAGCGGAGTCGCCATCGCCCTGCGCCGTGGCGCTCACAATCACATGCTGTGCCGGGCCAGCAGCGGCTCCAATGCTCCTGAACTCGGCGCACTGCTCTCCGCCGAATATGGACTCTCCGGCGAAAGCGTTCGCACCCGCCAGCTTCTGCGTTGCGATGATGCCGAGCGCGATCCCCGCGTGAACCGCGATGTCTGCCGTGACTTGGGCATCGCTTCCGTGGTGGTGATGCCTATCATCGGCGAAGACCGGGTTCTGGGAGTCTTCGAGCTTCTTTCCGGCAAGCCCCGCGCCTTTGATGAGCGCGATCTTTCCGCCCTCTCGCGACTGGCTGAAATGGTGGAAACCGCTGTTCTGCACGCTCAATTCACGCCCGCGATTCCCGAGCTCGTCGTTCCGGAGAGCGCGGCTCCGCAAAGCGCCGTTGCCCAAAGCCAAAGTCAGATCCGGGTGAATGTAATTTCGGTTAAAGCTGCGCCTTCGGAATCTGAATCGAAACCCCGTGAGACCCGCACCGCCCCGGCAGCTCCCGCGCCCTCCCAAAACATTCTGCCTCCCAAACAACCGGAGGCCGCGTCCGCTCCGCCCTCTGCAAAGAAGCCGCTGTTCTGGTCGGCCGCCATGCGCGCTCAGAGCGTCGAAAAGCCGAAAGAGAAAGAAAAAGAAGAGACCCAAGCCATCGCCGTGCCCGCAGGTTTAAGAAATCTGCAGAAGTGCCAGGCCTGCGGCTTTCCCGTATCCCAGGGCCGCGCCTTCTGTGTGGAGTGCGAAGAGAGACAGTGGCGTGGCCAACGCCTTCCCCATCCCGAAGTAAAGTCGCCGAAGGATAAAGAGAAAGAAAAGCTTCTAGAGAAAGGTAGAGATAAAGTTAGAGATCACGCTGCCTCTCCCGCTCCGAAAGCGCCCGCCGTAATCGCAAAAACAAAGACTGAGACGCATGGTACTTTCATTGAGGATTTTCTCCCCAATCATGTTCCGTTCCAGGCCTCGCCGCCGACCGGCGCGAAACTCACCATCTCAGCACCTTCATCTCGGGCCGCTAGCCCTTCTCAGGGCTTAATCTCTCAGCCGATCGCACCGGCAGCGCCTGAAACAGCCGTCGCACCGCAACCTTCATCCGCATCGTATGCGAACGCGCCAGCCGAAGCCCCTTTTTCCGATTCCTCCACATTGTTTCTGGCCTCGGCGCCATCCGAATCCTGGTTCGCCTCCAACAAGTACATCCTGGGCGCTCTCCTCTTCGTCGCCATCATCATTACCGCCATCCTCTGGCTCCGCTGACTCAACCGTATGGAACGGACACTCCTGTCCGTTGCGGCTGTTCCTGATCTTGACGTTGCTCTTGATCTTGCCGCCAATCGTGATCCAGACGTCCACACAATCCGCCCGCACAACCGCGGAGGAGCGGAGCCTCAGTAGTTCGGATTTTGGGTGGCGCAGCGCTTTCAGCGCTGCGATAAAGGCCTGAAAAAAAGTCTAGGCTTTAGCCCCTGGGCGACCGTCGGCGCTTTTTGTGCGGGTTCTCCTGCCCCGAACCAATTACAATCCCTCATTGAAACTCAACTGATACCGGAGCACCCATGCCAATACCGCCAAACAAGAGCGCTCCAAAGCGAGTTTTCTTCCTTCTATTTCTCCTGGCCTCCTTGGCCTCTGCCCAGACCGCCGAGCAGCGCACCGCCCATTACCTCGACTCCATTCGCAAACAGCCAGGTCTGCTCCTCGCCTTCCTGCGCGACCTGCCCAAAGGCGGAGATCTCCACAACCATCTCGACGGTGCAATCTATGCCGAAGATCTCATCGATTTCGCCGCGTCGGGCAACCTGTGCGTCGACCGCACGTCCTCCCACTTGCTTGCTCCGCCCTGTGACTCCTGCGAAACCTACACCGCCAAACCCGCCGCTAGCTGCGCCTACCTCGATCACGTACTCTATGGCCAGATGGTCGATGCGTGGTCCATGCGCAACTGGCGCCCCGGCGACGAATCCGGTCATGATCATTTCTTCGCCAGCTTCGACAAATTTGGTCTCGCCTCCCACACTCACGTCGCCGAGGCCATCGCCGCCGCTACCAATCGTGCCGGCATGGATCACCTCCAGTACGTCGAGTTCATGCACACCGCCGATGCCGGTGGTGCCGCGCAACTCGCTGGAAAAGTCGACTGGAACCCCGATTACGCTAAAATGCGCGACGCCCTCCTCGCCGCCGGCATGAAAGATGTCGTCTCCGAAACCAGCAAGCGTGTCGCTGCCGACGATGCCCGCGCCAAAGAAATTCTCAAGTGCGGTACCCCAGACGCCGCGCCCGGATGCACCGTCACCGTCCGCTATCTTTATCAGGTCCTGCGCGGCCTACGCCCCGAAATCGTCTTCGCCCAGATTCTTCTCGGCTTCGAACTTGCGTCCTCCGATCCGCGTTTCGTCGGGCTGAATCTTGTCATGCCCGAAGACTGGTACGTCCCCATCCATGACTTCAACCAGCACATGGCCATGATCGATTACTTGCACACCGTCTATCCCAAGGTCCACATCACTCTCCACGCCGGAGAACTCGCCATGGGCCTCGTTCCGCCGGAAGACCTCACCTTCCACATCCGCGCTTCGATTGACAAAGGCCACGCCGAGCGCATCGGCCACGGCGTTTCCGTGATGAACGAAACCAATCCCATTGCCCTGCTCCACGAAATGGCCGAGCGCAACGTGCTCGTCGAAATCGCCCTGACCTCCAACGACATGATCCTCAACGTCAGCGGCGACGATCATCCCCTCCCGATCTACATGAAGTACGGTGTTCCCGTCGCCCTCGCCACCGACGACGAAGGCGTCTCCCGCTCCGACATGACTCACGAATACCTGCGCGCCGTCGAGACCTATCGCCTCTCCTACGCCGACCTGAAACGCCTCGCTCGCCAAAGCCTGGAACACAGTTTCCTTCCCGGCCAAAGCCTGTGGACCGAAACAAAACCGGTGTTCCGCATGGTTCCGCAATGCGCAACGAGTACGTTCGATAAACCCTCCTATGCTTGCGTGGGAGAATTTCTTGGGGAGAACGAACGCGCCCGCGCCCAATGGACTCTGGAATCCGAATTCGCCAAGTTCGAGAAAAAATATTGAAACGAATTCTGCAATAGCTGTGAAAGGACGCGGTTTCAGCCGCTCTGCACAGTGCGGATTTTGGGTGGCGCAGCGCTTTCAGCGCTGCGATCAATGCGCCTAAAATGAACCGGGGGCTTTAGCCCCTGCGTGCCTTTATATGAACGATCAATTCGCCCTAGCCGAAACCGCAGCCCAATCCATCCTGCAGCGAACCCCGCTGCGTCCCCGCATCGGCCTTGTCCTCGGCTCCGGCCTCGGCGGCTTCGCCGACGCTCTAACCGACGCCACACGCATCCCGTTCGCCGAAATCCCCGCCTTCCCGCGCTCCACCGCCATCGGTCACGCCGGACAAATGGTCATCGGCAACGCCGGCACCGTCCCCGTGGCCGCGATGCAAGGCCGCGTGCATCTTTACGAAGGCTACTCGGCCCACCAGGTCGCGTTCCCCCTGCGCGTCTTCGGACGCATGGGCATCCGCTCCGTCATCCTCACCAACGCCGCCGGCGGAATCAATCTTAACTATCAGCAAGGCGCGCTGGTCCTGATTCGCGACCACATCAACCTGCAGGGAACCAATCCCCTCGTCGGTCCTAACGACGATCGCTTCGGCGTCCGCTTCCCCGACATGACTCACGCCTACGCCAAAGACTATCGCGCAATCGCCCGCGAAGAAGCCGCCAAACTCGGAATGACTCTACACGAAGGTGTTTACGCCGCCCTGCTCGGTCCCAGCTACGAAACCCCCGCCGAAATCAACTATCTCCGCATCATCGGCGCCGACCTCGTCGGCATGTCCACGGCCTTCGAAGTCATCGCCGCCCGCCACATTGGAATCAAAGTCCTCGCCATCTCCTGCGTCACCAACATGGCCGCCGGAATCGTCGACCAACCGCTCTCTCACCAGGAAGTCATGGAAACCGGCGAGCGCGTCAAGTCCAGCTTCGAAGCCCTCCTCCGTGCCGTTTTGCCGCGCATGGCGCAAGATGTCTCGAAGTGAGCACTGGGTTTACCTTGTCATTCCGAGCGCAGCGAGGAACCTGCTGTTCGCCTGGAGCGCAATCGATTGCACTGCAAAACATTGTCATTCCGAGCGCCGCCCTTTGGCGCGAGGAATCCCTATCATCGCCACAACTCTCTTCGAATTCTCACTTCGCTCGCGGAATCCACAACTCCACCGGCGGCTTCACCCCATACACCGCCGCAAAACTTCCCTGATTTACCGCCAGCGCAAACCGTCCCCGCGAGTCGATGTATAAAAGCGGCTGCCCCAGCGGCACATCGCTGAACGTCCGCACAAACTTGATCTTCATCTCCTTCTCGCCAATCTTTACCGGAACTTCCTGCCCCCGCTGGTAGCCGAGCTTCAAAAAATCCTCCGCATCCACATTCGTCACCAGATTCCCAAACGGCCCATCCGTCGCAATCACCTCCGCCGAAATTCCGCGATCATCCATCCGCGCCGCCTTCAAGTCCAGCCGCACCAGCGACGCCACCGCCACCTCAGGACCGGCTTTCGTCCAGTCATCGCCCCGCGCCACGTGCGCTCCCGCCGGAGAAAAAATATCGCGCCCATGAAACGTCGACGACATCTTCGTCCCAATCATCCAATCCGGGTTCGTCACCTCGTGCACGCCATCGATCCCGTCCCGTTGCTCCACCAGCGTCAGCAGCCCGTTATCCGGCAGCACAAAGTATTGCCCGCGCTTCGACTTGGCCACAATCGCCTTGCGCGTGCTCCCCACCGTCGGATCAATCACCACCACAAAGACCGTCCCCGCCGGAAAATAAGGCGTCGCCCCGTACAAGAACCGCGCCCCGTCCCGAATCGAAAACGGCGTCACCTGGTGCGTCAGGTCGACGATCCGCACCTCCGGCATGATCGAATACATCACCCCCTTGCACAGCGCCACCGAATCATCCACCACGCCGAAGTCCGTCATAAAGACAATCGTCTGCGGATATTTTCCCGTCTGTGCCCACGCCATCGCCGAAAGCGCCAACCATGCAATGGCCAACAGAAAAAAGGGAAGGGCACGACGTTCAGTCGTGCCGTTGAAGCTGGATAAAGATGCGGGCTTTAGCCCCTGAGGGATCTCTTGTCCTTGCTGCGTAACACTCATTCGCCACACTCCTCTCGCTCCGCAATATGGTCTGCCAGAATACTGGGATCGCCGCCGCGCCGCAAATCAACCTGTCCCCCTCTGACCCTCTCGCTTCGATCTATAATGTCCTGTCACTTCACCGCACTACTGCAAGGAGATCCTCATGCCGGAATCTATTCCCGAAAAATATCGCGACCTTTTCCAGAAGCGCGCCTTCGCCAGTCTCGCCACGCTCATGCCCGACGGTCGCCCGCAGGTCACCCCCGTCTGGTGCGACTTCGACGGTCAACACGTCATCTTCAACTCCGCCAAGGGCCGTCAGAAAGACAAAAATGTCCGCCGCGATCCCCGCGTCTCGCTCGCCCTCATCGATCCCGAGAATCCCTACCGCTATCTCGAGATCCGTGGCCGCGTCGTCGAGATCACCGAAGACGGCGCCAGCGCCCACATCGACAAGATGGCCAAGAAATATCTCGGCGTCGACAAATACCCCTACGGCCAGCCCGGCGAAGTCCGTGTGATCTACAAAATCAAACCCGAACACACCCAGGTCATGGGCTAGCTTGTCATCGCCCTGCTTGCTTGTGTATGACATGACTTTCATACGCTGTGATCGCGCTGGTTTTGAACAGCGGGCGGATTTTGGGTGGCACAGCGCTTTAGCGCTGTGAACAGTGGGCCATCTCAAGCACCGGCTTTAGCCGCTGCGGTCGCTAACTAGAGTGCGATTTCTTGGGGCACCGTGGAAAGCGGCTCTTTAGCGCTGCCTCAGCATCGCAAATTGATCGGGGCTCCGGCCGCGCCGTGCGGTCTGGGTTTTGGGTGGCGCAGCGCTTCAGCGTTGCGATAAACGACTACTAGTCTGTGGGGCTTTAGCCCCTGAGGGACCTACATTCACACCTGCAACCTCTGCTTTCTCGGCTTCGGCAACGTCAATCGCACCCTCGTCGAACTCCTGCGCCACAGCGAACCCGAACTCCGCGCCCGCCACGGAATTTCTTTTCGCATCACCGGCATCTCAAGCCGCCGCCTAGGTTGGCTCGCCAACCCTGAAGGCCTGGATGCTTATGTGGCGCAGCCGCCCTCGGCTGCGATTTCCTCAAAATCTACTCAGACCTCACGGGATATTGAAACCTGGCTCGCCGCCGCCCGCGCCGACGTCCTCTTCGAAGCCACCTCCCTCAACGTCGCCACCGGCCAGCCCGCCGTCGATCACATCCGCGCCGCCCTCACTCACGGAGCCCACGCCATCACCGCCAACAAAGGACCAATCGTCCACGCCTACCGCGAACTCCGCGATCTCGCCGCCGCCCGCGGCAGGCGTTTCCTCTTCGAATCCACCGTCATGGACGGCGTCCCCATCTTCTCGTTATTCGACCAGCTCCCCGCCATCCATCTCCACGGATTCCACGGCATCCTGAATTCCACCACCAACGTGATCCTCACCGAAATGGAAAACGGCCTCACCTTCGACGAAGCATTAAAGAAAGCCCAGTCCCTCGGCATCGCCGAAACCGACGCTACCCACGACATCGACGGCTACGACGCCGCCGTAAAAACCGCCGCCCTCGTCACCGTCCTCATGGACGTTCCAATAAAGTTGGAAGAAATCGAGCGGAAGGGAATCCGCAACCTGAGCGCCGAAGCCGTGCAAGCAGCCAAAAAACAAGGCCGCCCCTACAAACTAATCTGCCGCGCCAAAAAAACAGAGAAGGGAATCGAAGCCACCGTCCGCCCCGAACAAATCCCGCTCACCCACCCCATGTCGCAAATCTCCGGCACCTCCTCCTACATCCATTTCGAAACCGGCATCTTCCCCGGCCTCGCCCTCACCGAAGAAAATCCCGGCCTCTACGCCACCGCCTACGGCATGCTCGCAGATTTCGTAAGAGCAGTTAAGAGGTAGCTCCGGCGTCCCGCCCGCTGTCCTCAGTGCATCCACCCGTGGTTGATTTTGGGTGGCGCAGCGCTTCAGCGCTGCGATAAAGCTTTAAAAATCTAATTCGCCTTTAGGCCCCACGATTGCAACATGATCCTGAACGCAGCCGTTCTTCAGGCGCAGGGAAGGATATCTCATGAAACCCGCTACAGGCAGTGCCCAATTCTTTTCAGGGAAATCGCGGCCAGTAGGTCGGCTGGAGATGGATCGCTCCCCGGCTGCGGCTGAACGAATTCAAGAGATATGTACACCCCCCAACGATCACAGGGAAAGACGTCCGGTTCGTCACCGAGGTTCACTGTGATCTCCCCTCGATTTTCGGCGAACGATACGTTCCTCGATTCCAGATACTTTCTAACCTCTGAGCGTGGCATTGCGATTGGAAGGACGCGCTGATACTGCGCCAACTCTGCTTGGAACGTCACCTCCCTATCCGCCCGGACGCGTTCCGCAGCGGCACTTTGCACCTTTAGCTCCCAATAGGCATATGCGACGCGTACCACCACCACGAGTGAAAAGACACCAAGAACGATGAGAATTATCTTCGCCAGGCGAGGCACGCGGCATGATGCCACGCGTCCACGAATTCCGCAAGAAGACGAGTCATGATAGAAATTAGTCACGACCATGCCCACCACCGAAACCCTCGCTCCCGCCCTCGACCTAACCTACATCCGCGCCCAATTCCCCTCGCTCGCCCAATCCGTCAACGGACATCCCGCCGTCTTCCTCGACGGCCCCGGCGGAACGCAGGTTCCCCAGCGCGTGATCGACGCCATCTCCAATTACCTCCGCCACGACAATGCCAACACCTGCGGAGCCTACTCGACCAGCCGCCACACCGACGCCATGCTCGCCGAAGCCCGCGCCGCCATGGCCGACTTCCTCCACTGCGCCGCCGACGAAATCGTCTTCGGCCCCAACATGACCACGCTCACCTTCGCCATGTCCCGCGCCATCGGCCGCGATCTCGCCCCCGGCGACGAAATCCTGGTCACCCGCCTCGATCACGACGCCAACGTCTCCCCCTGGCTCGCTCTCGAAGAAAAAGGTGTGACCATCCGCTGGGCAGAAATTCACAAAGATGATTGCACGCTCGATGTCGAGGACCTCGCCGCCAAGCTCAATAAGAAAACCAAACTGGTCGCGATCGGCTACGCCTCCAATGCTGTCGGCACCATCAATCCCGTAAAAGAAATCGTCCGCCTCGCCCACGCCGTCGGCGCCCTCGCCTACGTCGACGCCGTCCACTACAGCCCGCACGGCTTGATCGATGTCGCCGACCTCGATTGCGATTTCCTCGTCTGCTCCACCTACAAATTTTTCGGCCCCCACATGGGCGTGCTCTATGGCAAGCGCGAGCATCTCGCACGCCTGCGCCCCTACAAGGTTCGCCCTCTCACCGACGCCGTCCCCAACCGCTGGGAGTGGGGCACGCTCAATCACGAATGCATCGCCGGCATCACCGCCTGCGTCGACTACCTCGCCGACCTGGCAGCACATGTGGGGACAGCCGCCCTCGGCTGTCCATCGAGCGAAGCTCGACACTCTACTCGCCGCGCCGCCATCGTCGCCGCCTTCGAAGCCATTCACCGCCACGAGCGCAGATTGATGGAGCGCCTCATCGCCGGTATTTCCGAGATTCCGCAACTGAAGATCTACGGCATCACCGATCCCACGTGCTTCGATTGGCGCTGCCCCACGCTCGCCGTTCGCGTCGTCGGTCAAAACGAAAATCAGACTCCGCTCGCACTCGCCACCAAACTCGGCGACCGCGGCTTCTTCACCTGGGACGGGAACTACTACGCTCTCAACCTCACGGAGCAACTCGACGTGGAAAAATCCGGCGGCTTTCTCCGCATCGGCCTCATCCACTACAACACCACCGAAGAAGTAGATCGCCTGCTCGCCGCCCTCCGAGAGATTGTGGAATCCGCGCAGTGATGATGAGATGGATTCTGCAGCCCTTCGATCTAGGACTTGGAAGGGCATGACCGGGAAGGGCACGACTTCCAGTCGTGCCACTTGGAGCAAATTAGGACGCGGGGCTTTAGCCCCTGGGGAATCCTTCCGTACCAAACACAACAGCCCGGGATAAAATCCCCAGGCTGAGAAGAACGCCGCTCCACCGTGCCAAACCCACGCGTCGAGCAGATCAACAAATTTTCGTCGGAACCTACGGCCAGCGCTTCGCCGTATCGTCCCAACCGGCTGCCCGCACCGGCTGCGCCGCCACCACGGGCGGCGATGGAATGCGAATGGGAGCCTGCGGTCCGTTCACCGCCTGAGCCATCGGCTTCACCATGTCGGAGTTGATTTCCTTTTCTTCGGAGAGCAACGGAGCCACCAGCCGCAACGCTTCCACTTCCTTTTCCAGCCGGGTCAACTCCATTTCCTTCTGCCTCAGAACCTCATAAACATTCTTCATAAGCTTGGGCACCTGCGAGTCGTCGTTTATGCAGCTTTTCTCGCACTTTAGCAGACTTACCCGCATTGTCAAGCCATTAAACGCGCGCCCTGTTGCCTCGTCGAACGCCAGCCCTCTTTCTCTCTAAACCAGTGAAATCCCTTGTCCAGCGCGGCTTTTGCCCGATATTCACAACTTCCGTTCGACTGCAAGAAGCTGCAATGCCGCTCCCGTGTCGCACCCTGTATCGCCAAACCTGCGCCCAGTCCCCCAAATCGCGCAAATCTGTTGCCCGGGTTGCACAAAATCCTGTCACCCGCCTGTGGACGACCTGCACTCGATTGAAAATAAACTACATAAAGTCGCGCTCTTTTCGTTGACTCAAAATTTAAAAGGAGTACAACAAGATCGTTCTTTGACAGTTTCTTCAGTTTTTCCGGTTGGTGCGGCGTCCGGGGCTCAAGCTGAGTCACTCTCCACATTGCAAAATGTGGAGGGAAGGCAAGTGAGGGTCTATAGCAAAGCGCTGGTCGAGGAGAACGAGAAGCCCAGTCGAAGGCAGGATAGAGTTCCGAGGCGTTGAGTAGGTTTATCCGGTTGGCGGTGAGCCCGGAGCCCGAGCAACGATCGCGTGCAGAGCACCCGCAAGGGAAGCGGCACAGCAGGTCAAGCAAGGGTCTAACGCGAGCTACTGGCCGAGACGAACGGACTCAACACCACCTCGGAACTCTTAATTTTTTGAAGGCAGTTCCCGGTTCTCAGTTTCTGAATCCCGCTTTTGCGTCCCCGGCTCGTCCTCAAGCGCCTCTCCGTTCGCAAACTCCCTGAAACTCAAGCAACCCCGAATCGGATAGCGCCCATCGCCCTAACCGAGAACCGAGAACCGAGAACCGAGAACCGAGAACTGAGACCTACCTCTTCCTCGCCACAATCACCCACACCGTCCCCCGCCCATCGCAATACCGGCAGCGCTCCTGTCCCAGAGATTTTCCCGTTCCTCGGCACTCCAGGCAGTTCGCCACAATGTGCAACTCCTGTTGCGAACTCTCCGGCAGCTTGGCCGGATCCTTGAACAACTCGGCATGATGGTAGTCGCGCAGCCAAAAGACCAGCTTGCCTTCGAGGTTCTCACGCTCCTTGGTGCTGAGTTGTGCGCAGCGCTGCGCCCACCATTCCGGAATGCAGCCGTAACAAATCAGTTCGCCCGCATCAAACAACGACCCAGGCTCCGTTCGGCGAACAAACTTCTTGCACCATGCGCAGGGATTGACGCCCAACAATCCCAACGCGTCCTTCAGTCGTTCGATTTCCAGTGCCTGCCGTGCCAAGCTCTCTTCGACACTGCCCCCGTTTTCGTCGGGCATATCTGAGTTCCTGAAGCCAACAATACTTTCTCAGGATATACCGACCACGCCAGCAAGGTCAGCATTTGGAATCACACATCCCGAACGAACCGAATTGTTTTCTTCGGGAAACCGAACGCCAGAACTGACAACTGAGAACTGACAACGGAGAACCGCCCTAATCCACGTGCTCTCCCAGTTCGAACGACTCTTCCGCCATCGGCAGTACGTCCCGTTCGCCGGCTACCCAAACATAAATCGTCGGCAGCAAAAAGACGCTCATCACGAGTGCTGCAATCAGTCCCCCCACGATCACGATGGCGAACGGCCGCTGGGAGTCTGACCCAATCGCGTGCGACAGAGCCGCCGGTAACAGTCCCAACGTCGCTACCAGCATCGTCATCATGATCGGGCGTAGTCGCAATACCGCGCCTTCCACCGCCGCGTCCTCCACCGTGAATCGCCGCGCCCGCAACTGGTTGATGTATTCCAGCATGATCACTCCCGTCTGCACCGACACGCCGAACAGCGCTAGAAATCCCACGCCAGAAGAAACACTGAAATTCGTGCCCGTGAACCACAGCGCCAGCAACCCTCCAATGGGCGCGATCGCAACATTCACCATAATCAGCAGCGCCCATTTGAGCGACTTGAACATCGTGTAAAGAAGAATAAAGATAATCAGAATCGTGATCGGCAGCACGATCAGCAGCCGCGCGTTAGCTCTCTTCTGGCTGGCGTATTCCCCCTCCCACTTTAAGCTGTAGCCAATCGGCAGTTTCACTTTTTCATTGACCTTCTTGATCGCTTCTTCCACCGTGCTCCCAAGATCGCGCCCACGAACGCTGTACTTGATCGCGATATAGCGCTGGTTGCCCTCGCGATAGATTTCCGAGCCGCCGTCCGCTTCCGTGATCTTGCACAGCTGCGCCAGAGACACGCGCTCTCCGCTCGGCGATAGCAATCGAATGTTCTCGATCGCCTCCTGCGTATCCCGATATTGCGGCAGATACCGCAACGTGAGGTCATACCGCGCCTCCCCTTTCAGCACCTGCGTAAGCGCGTTCCCGCCCACCGCCGTCTGCACCGCATCCTGCACGTCGGCAACGTTGATCTGATAACGCGCCGCCGCCGCGCGGTCCACCGTCACATTCAGATTCGGCTGGCCCAGCACGCGAAACACTCCCAGATCCTCAATGCCATTGATCTTGGACAGCACATTCACGATCTCGTCGCTTTTCTGCTCCAGCACCTTCAGATCATCGCCGAAAACTTTCGTCGCTAGCGCACCTTTTACCCCGCTCACAGCCTCTTCCATGTTGTCTTCGATCGGCTGCGAAAATCCCCACACCGCGCCGGGAATTTTATCCAGTTCCCGTTGCATGGCCGCAATCAATTCGTCCTTATCCTGGTGAAATACCGGCCGCCACTCTTCTTTGGGCTTGAGATCGACGAAGAATTCGGTATTAAAAAAACCCGTGGTATCAGTTCCATCATCCGGCCGCCCCGTTTGACTCGTGCACTGCGGAACCTCTGGAAAAGAACAAAGAATGATCCGTGCCTGATTCGCTACCCGTATGCCCTCATCCGGACCGGTGCTGGGCGCCAGCGTGCCTCGCACCCACAGCGCGCCTTCGTCCAGATGGGGCAGAAATTCCGAACCGATGGCGCCGCTGAAGGCCAAATAATTTCCTATGACCACCATAACCAGGACCACGCCGATCGTGACTCCTCGATGGCGAATGGCCCATCTCACCGCAACCCGATAGCGCTCAATCAGAAAATTCATGATCGGGTTGCGCCACTCGCTTGCTCCCTTCGCGAAGGCAAAACTTGCCAGCACCGGTGCAATCAAAATCGAAAACAGCAACGCCCCAAGCAACGCGAATGCCACTGTCCACGCCATGGGATGAAACAGCCGGCCTTCCACGCGTTCCAGCGTGAAGATTGGCAAATACGCAGTAATAATGATGGCGATCGCATAAAACACCGGCCGCTGCACTTCGTGCGACGCCTCGCTAATTCTTTCGCTCGGCGTTTTGCCGTCCTCGGTTTTGTATCCTAGGTGGCGCACAATGTTTTCCACCATCACCACCGCACCATCCACCACCATGCCGAAATCCAGCGCACCGAGTGACAGCAAGTTTGCCGGAATGTGTCGCAAGTCCAGGCAAATCGAAGCAAACAGCAACGAAAACGGAATCGTTGCCGCCACAATCAGCGCGCCCCGAATATTCCCCAGAAACAAGAACAGAATGATCGAGACCAGGATCATTCCTTCGGTCAGGTTATGCAGCACGGTGTGGCTGGTGAAGTGAACCAGGTCGCTGCGATCGATAAAGGGAACAATTTTCACCCCTGGTGGAAGGATGTGATCGTTCATTTCCGCCACTTTCGCGTGAATCCCCTGTAGGGCTGTATCCGCCGCGGCGCCTTTCCGCAACAGTACGATGCCTGACACCACATCGTCGTTATCAATAATCTTTCCGTCTTCCCGGTGAATCGCTTTAGCAAACTGCCCCAGCCGAATCTTCGGACCCTGCGAAACCACCGCAATATCCTTGATCCGAAGCGGCGTACCGTTTTTCGTGAGGATGACCGTCTCCGCAATGTCCTGCGAGCGGTCTACCAATCCCACGGCGCGCACGTTGATCTGCTGCAGTCCTTCCTGTATGAAGCTGCCGCCTGCATTCGTATTGTTGTTGGTGAGCTGCTGCTCGATCTGCGCCAGGCTCAGCCCGTAAGCGACCAGTTTGTTCGGATCGACGCGCACCTGGTATTCCCGCGTAGGCCCGCCAAAACTTGAAACGTCCACAACATCCGGCACCGCTTTGAAATTCTTCTCGACAACCCAGTCTTCCAGCGACTTCAGTTCCATTGGGTCGTACGCCGGATTCGTGCTGCGCAGCGTGAAGAAATAAATCTGCCCGACCGGACTCCAGTCCGTTCCCATCTGCGGCACAACATTCGGCGGCAGCGTAACCTGGCTCAGCCGCTCCAGCACCCGCTCCCGGTTCCAGTCGTTGTCCGATTCATCATCAAAAATCAGCTTCAGGTCCGAAAGTCCGAACAGCGAAAATGACCGCAGATGCACCACGTGCGGAATTCCATTCATCACGATTTCCAGCGGAATCGTAACCTGCTGCTCGATCTGCTCCGCCGAAATTCCCGGCCATTGCGTGATCACCTCCACGTAGTTATCCGCCACGTCGGGGTAAGCCTCGATCGGAAGATCACGGAACGCGACAATACCTCCGGCAAAAAGGATCAGCGCGAACGCCAGCACCAGCAATCGGTTGTTCAGGGCAAAATCAACGACTCTGCGAATCATCTATTGCTCCACCGTGTTCTGCAGTTGCAGCGCGTTCGTAACCACTTGATCTCCCGGCTTCAACCCCGAAACCACCGCTTGCATATTGTTGGGCAGCGTCTTTCCCGTCACCACTTCCCGCCGTTTAAAGTGTCCCCCGCCCAGCGGCGCATATACCCACTCGCGATCATGCAAGTGCAGAATCGCAGTCGTCGGAATCGCCGCATGCGTCTCCGCCTGCTTGCCATAAAAAGTCGCCGTCACAAACATTCCCACGCGCATCAGCCCGGGATTTGCCACTTCAAGTCGCACCTTCGCCGTTCGAATATTGGGATCGAGCACGGGCAAAATGTTATCGATCCGCCCTTTGAACACTTGATTCGGATACGCGTTCAAGTGGATGTCGGCGTACTCGCCCACGTGAACCGCATCCAGATCGTTCTCGTAAACGTCGCAGATAATCCACACGTAAGTCAGGTCAGAGATGGTGAAAGGATTCGGCGAACCCAGCCCCTGCACCCCCGCCGCATTCGTAACCTGCTGGTCGGTTATGATTCCCGAGATCGGCGCGACAATATCGACAATGCCAGACGGGTGCTCCTTATCGATGCCTAGAAGTCGCAGTTGCTCCGTAGCCGCGGTCAGGTCAGCCTTGGCGTCATCTTCCGCATCTTGCGCTTGCTCCAGCGCGCTTTTGGCGACTGCACCTTTCTCGTAGAGAATCTGGGCCCGCTCCAGTTGCACCCGTGCCAGTCGCTCGTCATTCACCGCCTTCACATACATCTGGTAAGCGCCGGAAACGTCATTGCTCTGCACTCGCAGCAGCAACTGCCCCTTTGTGACCATGTCGCCGAGCCTGGCTTTGATCTCCACCACGCGTCCGGAGGCCAGCGAAATCACCGGCACCGCGCGCGCAATATCCGGCTGCACTACGCCAGTCACGTTCAACGCCGGCGCCGCTTTGTACTCCACCGCCGTTGCCAGCGGAAATAATTCCGGATGATCGACCTTGAAATTGTTCGCGTCCAGGTCCGCTTGAACATTCGCCGCAGGCGGAGCCTCGGCCTTCGGATCCGCCTTGCCCTCATTGCACCCTGCAAGCATCAATGCGAGAGCCAGACAGAATCCAGCTTTCGCGTATTGCCAATAGCGCTTTTTCATTGCACAACCTCTTTGCCCACGGCCTGATTCAATTGCGCCGCGGCCGTCAAATACGAACCCACCAGATTTACGTAGTTCAGTTGCACGCTGCGGTAATCGCTCTCCGCGTTCAGGAAATCCAGTAGCGAAGCCCCGCCGTGCTGATAAGAAAACAAAATCGTGTCCCGCACCCGTACCGCCTGCGCCAGATATTTCTGCTTGTAAGGCCGCAGCAAAATCACGTTGCTGTTCAACGTCGCGTACGCCGAATCCACATCGTTGAATACCTGCGCCTCCGCCGCATCGCGCAGCTTCTCGTTGCGCGTAATGTCCAGCTTGGTATGCAGCTTGTTTCCCTGGTTGCGGTCGAAAATGCGCAGCGGGATACTCACGTCCACGCCAAAGTAAAGATCGATCGGCGGATTCCGCCCCACGTCAAAGCTGAACGTCGGATCCGTCGATCCGTTCGCCACCGCCAGCTTGTAGTTGATCTGCGCCTGTTCCACCGACTGCATCGCAGCCTTCAAATCCGGGCGGTTATCCAACGCGATTTGCCGGTACGCCTCCAGCGGATCGATCTGATCGTTGAAATCAAACGCGCCCACCAGATCGAACTGCTCCACCGGCGTTCGGTCGTTCAACAGCATCAGCATCTGTATCTTCGCCGTTCGTAAATTGACGATCGCCGTCTGCACGTCCGACTCGTACTGCACCCTCTGCAACTCCAGTCGGTCCAGATCAATCTGCGCAATGTCTCCCGCCTGAAATCGATCGCTGCTGATCTTCAGCACGTGGTCGTAGTACTCCAGATTCTCTTTCGAAACCTGCAGCACCGCCTTGGCCTGCAGCGTCTGCACAAACGCGCTGCGCAAGCTGAACAGCAGCCCGCGTTCCAGATCGTTTTGTTGGGAAACCGCAATCGCCGTCCCTTTCTTCGCGCTCTCCGTCCGCAACTCGCGCTTGTGTGCCCGCTCGTGCAAATAACTCACAGTCGCCGAAGGCAGCCAGTAGGCAAAGGGTCCATGCGATGGCCCGCCATTGAATGGATCGATCTGATCCCCCAGCAGCGTCAGATTCGGATTCGGCCGCAGATGGGCCGTGATCTCGTCCGCCTGCAATTCGCTGATATTCAACTTCCCCGCCAATAGCGTGGGATTATTCAACTCCAGCCGGTCCTTCACCTGTTCCCACGTCCATGCCTGTGGCGGAGCCTGCGGCCTCGTCGGCGCAGCCTGCGCCCCGGCCACAACCGCGGCACAACTCAGCACCATCAGCACGCCACTACACCTCCGCAATCTTCTTCGCATTAATGACTCCACAAATCGTGACTCCACAAATGTCTCCGAACTCTTAAAGCCTCGGCGGAGATGTAACGCAATGCGCCCTTCAGCAAAGCGTTGCTCCACAAACACACCCGGAAATGAGTATCTCGGCTCTTTCGTAAGGATTCTCTAAAGATGAGAATCCTCGCTGCGGATTTATTGCTGCATCCGATCAGCGATTCACGACCGATGATTTAACAACGATGAGTCGACTAGGATTCGGCAAACTACCCAAGGAGGGAACTAGGAGGTGCGCGCCCCGCCTGCAAAACGCAAGGCCTCGCCGGTGGCGCCAAATACGAAACACGAACTTCAAGCAGTCCTGCTTCCAACTCAGGGACATGCACCGCGCTCGCCGCCAGCGCCGGAGGCCCCTGCAGCCGGTTCACCCAGCCTGCATGCTTTTCGCTCGCAGCCTGTCGTACCGTGCGCTTGCTCGAGGCCGATTCTTCCATCTCGGCCCGCATCGCATGCAGATCATCCGTGGCCGAGATCACCGGGAACAACAGTACGACCGCGCATCCCAGCGCCAGCAAACACTGCAACGCCGTCACTCTGCGTTCGAGCCGCGCTCCCGCGCCCCGCTGCCACAGCCAATAGGCCGGCAATAGTAGCAACAGCCACACGAGATTGAGCAGCAACTCCATACACGGTGAATCGATCTACAACCCAGCGGCTAGTCTTTCAAAAATCTCAAATTCAAGTCAACATGACCATCGTACCAGCATCATATAGCGGATCATTGGCTACAACCGACCTCATAAATGGTTTTGGGTAGGGCACGGCTTCAGCCGTGCCGTTCAGGACCGGCAAAAATGCGGGGCTTTAGCCCCTGAGGAGCGGACTGTCCGTTCGGAGAAACTATTTTTGAGACCAGTTCTGGTGTTCAGCGATCAGTAAAACCAAATCTCCGCCGCTCGCTAAACTCACCACTGATCACTGGCCACTTTTCTACGGCCCCACCACCACCTGCAACGGCGCCGGTGTCTGCAGCCGCTCATGGTAGATCGCGTTTCTCCTCGCGACCTCACCCGCCACGTTGACATAAATCACATACGCTCCGTGCGGCAGCGTCTCGCCAAATGGCAACGCCATGCGTTCCGTTCCCCGCTTCAGCGGAAAGTGCTGATATCCGATCTCCGTCGCCCGTCCATTCTCCGCTACTGCCTTCACATCAAATGTCAGATCGATGTCATCCGCCGTTGTGTTCGAAACTTCCACGCTGCCCTCGATCCGGTTTACGTTCACCCGCGGAGGATTTTTCCACGCCAGCGTGATCGCTTCCACTACCTTGATCACGAATCCCCGCTGCACCGCCTGCTGCGGTTGTCCGCCATCCTTCACCGACACCACAAACTGAAATTCTCCCGCCCGCTCCGCCTCGCCATGCAATACTCCGTTATCCTCCAGCCGGATCCCCGGCGGCAACGCGCCGCTCTGCACCCGCCAATGCAGCACCGGTACGAAATTGCCCCGCCCGTGAAAATTCACCTGATATTGTCCCTGCGGATACGTCGTCGGCAACTCGGTCGGCTCAATCACCAACCCATCATTCGTGTTCTTTCCCGGTTCGGTCGAGTCCGCCGCCGGCGCTTGCCCGAACCCCGCCCCGCTCATCGCCGCCGCGACCAGGCACACCAAACCAATCTGTCCGACCTTCATCATCCTGAAATCCCCAAGCCCATCATCTTACAAACCCTGTCATCCTGAGCGAAGGCTGTTGCTTCGCGGATGTGAAGCGCAACCGTAGTCGAAAGCCTGCCCTGAGCGAAGCCGAAGGGGATCCCTCGCACGTCATACAAACCAGCAAGGCATCCCCGCCATGGAGGACGTGTCTCGGGTAGCAGCGGCCACAGTCTCATTACGCCATGCTACCGGAATTCCAGAGCCGCTCGCCCATCCGTCCCTTTTCCGACTACGATGCCGACAACCTCGCCCCTCCGCCCTCCCAAACTCGCCTTCTATCTCAGAATGTAAAGTTCTGTATACATTGCACTTGCAAAATATTTTTCTTCCCCGAGCGCTACTTATTTTCATGGTTCGGGTTCAAGGCAACTGAAACCACTTGTGCTAACCTCAGAATCAATAGTTGACCCGATCCACGCTCGATTCAACCCAGGGGGAAGTTATGTCACCACGCAACGCCATCGTCCTGCTCCTCGCACTCTCCACACTCTTATTTCTAGCCGGCTGCGGCAGCAGTTCCAATAAATCTACCCCGCCTCCCAGTGGCGGCTTTACCGCCTCCAATTTTAATGGCACCTACGTCTTTTCGTTCTCAGGCACGGACATCACAGCCAGCAGCTCTGCGTCCGGTGCGAGCTTCTTTGCGGTCGTGGGCACCCTGAGCGCCAATGGCAGTGGCGGCCTTACCGCCACCATGGACATCAACGATCCCGAGTTGGCCGCGGCCACAAACGCCAGCACGAACGTCTTCACCGGCGTAACCGGTACCGGAAATTACAAAGTCACCTCGGATGGCCGCGGCACCGGCACCATCACCGTATCCGTGAATGGCACCAGTGTGCCCCTCGGTATCGATTTCGTTCTCTCCTCCAGTTCGGGCGGCCTCATCACCCGCTTCGATCAGTTCGGAACCGGCAGCGGCAGCTTCGATCTGCAGGCCTCCGGCATCACCCAGAGCAACCTTGTGGGCTCCTACTCCTTCGGCCTTACCGGCGTAGATTCGTCCGGCAATCCGCTCGGAGCCGAGGGCTCAATCACTCTTGACGCGTCCGGAAACGCCACCGGTACAGAAGACTTGAATGACAATGGCAGCTCATCAAACTTGACGGCTCTCGCGCTGGCAAGTCCCAGTGCGCTTACCGTCGGCTCACCCTCAGGGGTGCTTAACCTTACCGCCTCCGCCGGATTACTCAGCAGCTTGACCTTTGATGCCTGGGTGATCGACGCATCGCATATCAAACTGATCGAAACGGATTCGACCGCCGTGCTCGCGGGCGACGCCTTCGTCTCAACCGGCCAGACTTCTTTTCCCTCCGGCGCACTCGCTTTCACAATGTCAGGCGGCAACAGTACTACCGGTCCGTTCGTAGCCGGCGGCTTGCTCACTTCGGATGGCACGAGCCTGATAACCGGGGGTCTTGAGGACGTTAACATCGGCGGCAGCGTGAACAGCGCGCCCAACGTCACCGGCACCTTCGCCTCGGCGAGTGGGCGCACAGAGCTCACTCTTACCGGCATCTACAACATCGCGGGCAACGCCGTAGCTACGGGCACTTTTAGTTTTGCCGCATATCCCTATAACGGCGGCATCGAACTGCTGGAAATTGACAGCGCTGGTGCCAACGATGGGACCCTCGGAGGAGCCGCCTATCCCCAGACTTCCACTTCCCTCGCTGCATCCCAGGGCTACGGCCTAAACCTTTCGGGGGCCGATGTGAGTTCTAGTGGCTCCTCGGAGGTCGATATGATTGCCGAGTTCTCCACCAACTCCAGCGGCGGATTGAGTGGTCTCTATGACGCCAACAACGAGGGCGCCCTCGTTTCCGATCAAAGCCTGGGCAGCGGTGCTACCTACGCCAACAACTCCAACGGGCGCGGCACCATTGCGTTCCCTAATCTGCAAACCAACAACAACAGCGTGATTGGATCGATCGGTCTTACCTTCTACGCGGTGAACAGCACCACGTTAGTCTTCATCGAAACGGATTCTAACGGCCAGGTCGCGAGCGGGATCCTGGAACAACAGAGCTCCGCAGGCAGTTCGTCGGCAGCCAGTCCGCACATCGCCGTTGCCCGGCCCCTGTTCCATCCGCACGCCGCTCGTCAGAAGAAAAACTAACTCGCTCACACATCACTCAAACCACCGGGCGCGGCTCACCAGCCGCGCCCACCTTTTTCCCCCGCCCCAGTCCATCCGCCCATCTTCTTCGTGACCTTAGTTACCTTTAATGAATGACCCCTCATCAAGCACAATCTCTCCAGACTTACGTCCAGATCGCCGGAGAACCAGAGTGCTCTGCCAACGCTTTCTTCGTGTCTTTATATTTGTGCTCCTCGCCGCTTCGCTGGCCGCGGCACGCGATCTCGCCGTAGTCTCCAATAAATCCAACGCCGTGGGCGCCATCACAGTTGCTGATCTGGTCAAGGTTTGCAAGGCTCAGACCAATCGCTGGCCCGATGGCAAACCCGTCACTTTTGTTATGCGCTCGCCCTCCGCGCCCGAGATGAAGGTCGTTCTCGAAAAGCTCTACGGCATGTCGGAGAGCGAACTCGGCAGTCTCATCGTTTCGTCCAATCACGCCCGCGCCAATCATCCGGCCATCCTGGTCGCCACTTCCGACGAAGAACTTGTGAACGATGTGGCCTCGATTCCCGGAGCCGTTGGCGTGGTGGATGTGTACTCCATCAACAGCAGCGTCGCGGTCGTCAAGGTCGGAGGCAAACTTCCCCTCGAACCCGGCTACCTGCTGCACGGCAACTAAAACCGGAAAGGATCAGCGATCAGCGGTCAGTGGTCAGAAAAAATCAGGATTCGTTGCTGACCACCGACCACTAGCCACTGACCACTGAAACATGGCAGCTCCTGGCAAAAAAACCGCGCCCGCGCCCCCATCGGCTTATGTGCGCCGTTATCCCCGCTTCGCCATCGACGTTCGCCTGCAAGTCCGCATGTTCCAGTCCGGCGAATTCCGCAGCTGCTGGGGACGCTCCACCGAACTCGGGCAAGACGGCATCGGAGCCACTCTCACCGGAGAACTTGAAACCGGCGAAATCGTTTCTCTCGATATCCCTCTGCCTCTCAGTCCCTACCCTTTGAAAGTTCGTGCCATCGTCCGCTATCGCCAGGGCCTGCGCTACGGCTTCGAATTCCTTACCCTCGGCGAACCCCAGCGCGAGACCATCCGCCGCGTCTGCGAAATGCTCGCCACCAAGTCCTGATCAATTTTTCACCTCGCGGTCATCCCGAGTGCAGCGGCCGTTTCCGCCCGACGCTGTCATCCTGAGCGCAGCCGCTTTTCATGCGCAGCGAAGGATCTCCTCAATCACCGAATTTTCAAAATTTTTATTCCATTACCTCAGTAACTTTCGAGTAAACCTCTCGCGTTTTACTATCCAATCTGCTGGGCTTCAGAGGGGGAGCCATCAATGGGTGGTCGTGTCACCCGGTCAGCGCAGTCCCAGGAACTTCTGCGCGCCAAGTCGTTGCACCAGGCGCTCGAGTGCGGAGCGTCGCCCTCATTCATTCCCACCGGCAGCCCTACCGCCGCGCAACCATCGTCTCTCTCGTGGAATCCCGCGGAATCGAATCCCAGCGTCACCACAGAGCAAGATCCCATCGATCTCCGCCGTCAGTATCTCGAACAGTTGTTTCAGAACGCTCCCGACTCTCTGGTTGTGGTCGACTCTTCGTTTCACGCGCAGTGTGTCAATCGTGAATTTCAGCGCGTCTTCGGCTACTCCGAAGCACAAATTTTATCCCAGCCCATCGATTCCCTGATCCTTCCTCCGGATCGCGCCGCTGAAGCGCAATGGATTGCGCAGTGCCTGCAGCGTGGCGAACAGCTTACCCTAGAAACCCAGCGCCGTCATCGCGACGGAACTCTGCTCGATGTCTCTCTCTCCACCGCTCCCTTGATCGTTAACGCCCGCAGCGCCGCTTACTATTTCGTCTACCGGGATATTTCCGATCGCAAGCGCGCCGAAACTCTGAATTCCGCGCTTTTTAGCGTCGCCGAAAAAGCCTCCGCCACTGAGGACCTCCAGCAATTTTTTGCCGCCGTCCACAGCATCGTCGACGAACTCATGCCTGCGCGCAATTTCTCCATCGCTATTCACGATCCCGAGTCGCAACTGCTCAGCTTCTCTTACTTCGTCGACGAGCAGGAGTCCGCTCCTGCTCCCGCCCGCGCCGCGCGTGGCCTCGTCGAATATGTTCTTCGCACCGGGGAGCCGCTGCTCTGCACTCCGGAACTCTTGCGGCAAATGCAGAAGCGCCGCGAAATTGAACTCGCCGGCCCGTCTCCCCTGTTCTGGCTGGGCGTTCCCCTACGCGCCAATCATCACGTCTTCGGCGCGCTCATCCTCAAAAGCTACTCCGAAAAAACTCCTCTTCGCGAGCGCGACAAGGAAGTTCTCACTTTAATCTCGCGTCAATTAGCCGCCACCATCGAGCACAAACGCAACGAGCAGGCTCTGCGCCGCTCCGAAGTTCGTTACCGTTCTCTCGTCCAGACCGCCGTTTACGGAATCTATCGCTCGCGCCTCGAAGGCCAGTTTCTCGACGTCAACCCCGCCCTCATCGGAATGCTGGGCTACAACTCCGCTCTCGAAGTCCTGGCTCTCGATCCGCAAAAAGATGTTTTCCTCCATCCCGACGAGTACACGCGCCTGGTCGACGAATTCCGCCGCACCGGCCGCATGGACGGTTTTGAAGCCCGCTGGAAGCGCAAAGATGGATCTGCCATTACCGTCCGCATCAGCGGCCGCGCCGTTGCCACCGAAGACGAACCCGCCGATGTTCTCGAAGCCATTGCCGAAGACATCACCGAGCGTCGCGTCCTCGAAGATCAGTTCCGCCAGTCCCAGAAAATGGAAGCCGTCGGCCGTCTCGCTGGAGGCATCGCTCACGACTTCAACAACCTGCTCATGGTCGTCAGCGGCTACACCGAAGTTCTCCTCGATCAGCTCACTGCCGAACATCCGCTGCACACCAAGGCCGAGGCCATTCAGCAAGCCTCCGATCGCGCCACCACCCTCACGCGTCAGCTGCTCGCCTTCAGCCGCAAGCAGCTTCTCGAACTCAAAGTCATCGACGTCAACGCCATCGTCGCCGATATGGAGCGCCTGCTGCGCCCGCTCATCGGCGAAGATATCGAACTCACCACCAATCTCGCTCCTGCCGTTGGCTGCACTCGCGCCGACGCCGGCCAGCTCGAGCAAGTCATCATGAATCTCGTCGTCAACGCCAAAGACGCTATGCCCAACGGCGGCAAAATCTGCATTCGCACCGCCAGCGTCACCCTCGACGACACCTACCGCCCCGAAAATACTTTCATCAAGCACGGCCCCTACATCATGATTTCCGTCAGCGACTCGGGCCAGGGCATGGACCGCGAAACTCAAGCCCGCATCTTCGAGCCTTTCTTCACCACCAAGGAAAAAGGCAAGGGCACCGGCCTTGGACTTTCCACCGTCTACGGCATCATCAAACAAAGTGGCGGCTACGTCTTCGTTCAAAGTGAGCTCGGCCGCGGTACGGTCTTCACCATTTATTTCCCGCGCGTCGACGAACCCTCTGAAGCTCTCGCTGTCCCCACTTCACTCGCCGCCGTCGGCGGAACTGAAACCATCCTCCTCGTCGAAGACGAAGAATCCGTTCGCCAGCTCGTCCGCGAAACTCTCGAGTCCCGCGGCTATCACGTTCTCGAAGCTTGCAACGGACAAGACGCTCTCGCCGTCGCCTCCTCCCATCCCGACACGATCCACCTCGTCATCACCGACGTTGTCATGCCCGGCATGAGCGGCCACGAACTCGTCCAGCAACTCTTGCCCGCGCGCCCCGGCACCAAGGTCCTCTATCTTTCCGGCTACGCCGAAGATGCCTTCGCCAGCCCGCTTCCCGCCGACGGCAAGAAAACTTTCCTGCAAAAGCCCTTCACCCTGCAAAGCCTCTCCCGTAAAGTCCGCGAAGTCCTCGGCCCCCCGGCCAACTAGAACCCCGTTCTTTATCACCCTTTCAAAATCCTCAACACATTCTTTTTCCCAGTGACAGGTCCAACTTACAGCCCTGTCTTTTCTCCACCTTGCGTCAGGTGGGAGACGTCGTCTTTGGTGCCCCGAATCACAGACAAACAGCGCGAACAACAGAAGAATCGTGAAGGAATTGCCGGAATACTGGCGGCGCAATCCCGCTGGCCGATTCCGTGGGCAGAGGAGGTGCAGATGAGAGTCTTGTTGGCAGGACCCGACTACGAGGAGAATCTTTCCATTCGCTATCTATCGGCATCACTTCTGAGTGCCGGGCACGACGCGGCTCTTGCCGCTTTCAATTCTTCTGCTGACATTCCGGACGTGGCTAGCGCGGCTGAGGGCGCAGAAATTATCGGGCTGTCCATGTGCTTTCAATCCAGAGCGGCAGAGTTTCTTCATCTGGCACAATCAATAAAGTCGCGCTATCCAAAGAAGCTCGTCGTAGCGGGTGGCCACTATGCCTCCTGCGCAGCCCAACCCCTCCTTGCCAACCATCCAGGAATCGACATCATCGTGGTTCATGAAGGAGAAAGGACGTTAGTCGAAATCGCCGACGCTATGCCGCACCTGAAAGAACGTCTTCCACACATCGCCGGCTTAGCTTATCGGGACGGACCGCAGGTGCGTTTCACAAGTTCGCGCCGCACCCTCGACGACCTGGATGCCCTGCCGTTCCCTGACCGGCGTGGCCCTATCCACGTGATCGCAGGCGTGCCCACCAGCTACCTCATGGGCAGTCGCGGTTGCTATGGAAGCTGTGCTTATTGCTGCATTACTACCCTTCACCACCTGGCCCCCGGAAGGCGCTTTCGGCAGCGGGATCCTGAACGGATCGCCGATGAAATGGCGGAACTCTACAAAGAAAGAGGCACACGCCAGTTCGTTTTTCATGATGATAACTTCCTGGTTCCTTCCGAGGACCTGAATCACTCCAGGCTGTCCGCCTTCGAAAAAGCCTTAAAGCGCCGAACTCTGGAGGATATTGCCCTGGTGATCAAGTGCCGTCCAGCCGATGCCAGCCCAGAGGTACTTCGGCGCCTGAAGGAACTCGGTCTGGTCCGCGTTTTCATGGGCATCGAATCCAGCACAGCCCGTGGACTTTCGGCGTTAGAGCGGAAGCAAAGCGTGGAAGATTCGGAACGTGCTCTTGAGGCATGTTCCAAATTGGATATCTCCGCGCAGTTTACGCTGATGATTTTCAATCCGGATGCGACGCTCGACACCCTGCGTTCCGATCTGGCGTTCATGCGACGCTTTTCTCGGAATCCATTGAACTTCTGCCGCGCCGAAATCTATGCCGGCACTCCGCTGGAAAAAAGAATGATCCAACTCGGACGCGCCCGAGGAGATTATTTGGCAAGAGTGTACAGCTTGGCTGATCCGGTTGCTGATCTCGCCTGCAACGTATCGCTGGATCTGTTTCACTCCAGATGTTGGAGCAGTGACAGTCTGATGCAAAACGCCATCGGCCTGGATCATATCGCAGCGGTTCTCAAACGGTTTAGCCAGGGATCGCGACAGGCCTCTCTCTGTCAGGCTATCTCCAGCTGGGTGAGATCGGTCAATCTGGACACGATCGACTTGCTGGAAGAAGTGGTAGAGCTTGGCACCTTAGCGATGCACAGCAGGGATGCGGAGTTAACCAAAGCCATACCGGATCTTCGAGATCGTGAGTCCAGGACCCGCCAGAAATTACTTTCCCAAGCATTGAATCTGCGGGCAGAACTGGAAACGTTCCGCTACACGCATAAGGATGAGCTGCGCCCAAACAAACCGATTTCCAGATCGAGTCATAGATTAGCCAGACAAGCTGCGGCCGCAGTGCTTGCCATTGGATTACCCGCAGCCTCTGGAAGCTACCAGGCAGTAGGCCAAGAGGTCAAAACCCCGCCACCGTCTTCCGCCGCCGCTCAAGACAATTCCATGGGCTCGTTGATGGGCACCGTCACCGATCCCGCAAAAGCTGTAGTTCCCAATGCGAAGATCACCATCACCAACCTCGACACCGCACAACTTCAAACCTTGACGACCGACCAGGCTGGCCAGTACGTGGCCAAGGCTCTCCCGCCCGGTCGCTACTCCGTCAAGGTCCAAGTGCCAGGTTTCAAAGCTGTCGAGCAGACTGGAATCGTGCTGCAGGCAGGTGCCAGCCAGCGTGCTGATTTCACTCTGTATGTCGCTTACGATTACGGATGCTGCGAGTACGCCGCCTCGCCCTTGAAGGTAGGGCCAGCGGAGGTCGAGGAGAATCTGCTTTTGATGAAGAAACCGTTTACGTATGTTGTTGGACAGGCCAAAGACGGCAACACATTTCAGGGTATCGCGAAGCTGGTCTATGGCGACCCTAAAGCGTGGGTGCCGATCTTCGAAGCCAACCGGGACAAAGTCCCAAAACCTGGATTCATCCCCAATGGAACGACGATCTTGATACCAAAAAGAACTCGAACGGTTCCGAAACTGATATCCAAGGTCCTCCCCGTCTATCCTTCCGCGGCCGCGCAAGCAAATGTTTGGGGCGATGTCGTATTGGATGTCACGCTCAAGGAAGATGGCAGCGTCGACCAGATCAATGTCATCGACGGACATCCCCTGCTTGTCGAAGCGGCAACCACTGCCGTAAAGCAATGGCGCTATAAGCCTTCACCCGCGAAAACCAAACCAAAGTTCGTCGTCGTTGTTTCATTTAAAAAGGGAGGTAAGATCCGATAGCCACGGTTTGTTCGCTAAACTCCCATAGGTATAAAATCCCTCACAGCCCTTCCGTCTGAATCTGTACCCGCGATCCCGTCATCAGTACAATAAGAACTCTGGAGGAAAAATCATGGCTCATGAATTACCGCCCCTGCCCTACGATTACGCGGCGCTCGAACCCATCATCGACAAGCAGACGATGACCTTGCACCACGACATGCACCACGGTGCCTACGTCAAGAATCTCAACGCAGCCATCGAAAAACATCCCGAGCTGTCCAAGAAAACTGCGGAAGAACTAATCCGCGATCTGAACGCCATTCCCGAAGACATTCGCGCCGCGGTTCGCAACAACGGCGGCGGCCACGTCAATCACAGCATGTTCTGGAAAATCATGAAACCCAAAGGCGGCGGCGATCCGACCGGCCCAATCGCCCAGGTCATCACCAAGACTTTCGGCAACTTCAAAGATTTCCAGGCCAAGTTCAACGACGCAGGTGTCAAACAATTCGGCTCCGGATGGGTCTGGCTCGCCGGCAAGCCCGGCGGCGAAGTCCACATTATGAGCACGCCCAACCAGGACAACCCGATCACGCAAGGCCATTTCCCCATCTTCGGCAACGATGTCTGGGAGCACGCGTACTACCTGAAATACAACAACCGCCGTCCGGAATATCTCGCCGCCTGGTGGAATGTCATCAACTGGGACGAAGTCAACTCCCGTTACGAAGCCTTCAAATCCGGCAAAGCAGTGCACGAGCCGGCAATGGCTGGCCGCTGACAGAACTGTCATCCTGAGCGTAGTGGCCGCTCCGCTAACCGGAGCGGCCACGCAGTCGAAGGATCCCGACCCTGCAGCCAATTAGCGGAACCATCTACCTCACCTACGCGTACCATCCTCAGTGCACCTCACGCAACGATCGCGCCGAATAGCCTTATTCCTCGCGCTTTACCTTATCTTTTGCGCGATAGCCGGTAAGTTCGTAGCCGATGGAACTCTTCATCCCGCTCGCCGTCCCCTGACGGCGGAGGAAGAAGCCAACACACGCCAGCTTGCTCGCCAACTTGATTCAGCCCTGACCGACGTCACCATCACTACCCCAGAATCTGTCACCCTCCGCGCCTGGATCATTCACCCGTATCGCAGCAACGGCGACGCCGTAATTCTTCTTCACGGTCTCGGAGACAATCGCATCGGCATGACTGGATACGCGCGGATTCTTCTCGCAAACGGCTTCACCGTTCTTCTTCCTGACGCGCGCGCCCACGGTGCCAGCGGTGGCCAACTCGCCACCTACGGTTTACTCGAACGCGATGACATCCATCAGTGGTTTGACTTCATCGCTGCGCGCGATCATCCCCGCTGTATCTTCGGACTCGGTGAATCCATGGGCGCTGCGGAACTCTTGCAATCGCTCGCCGTTGAGCCTCGTTTCTGCGCGGTCGTCGCCGAATCCTCCTTCGCCAGCTTCCGCGAGATCGCCTACGATCGCATGGGTCAGCCCTTTCACCTCGGTCCTTGGTTTGGACGCACCCTCCTCCGGCCCGTCATTGAATTTGCTTTCCTCTATGTTCGCTGGAAATATCACCTCGACATGCAACAGGTTTCGCCAGAAGATTCCGTCGCCGCCACGAGAGTCCCAGTTCTGCTCATCCACGGAGAGATCGATGGCAATATTTCGTTGCATCACTCTCATCTCATCCACGCCCGCAACTCCAAGACAGTTCTCTGGCAAGTCCCGGGCGCAGATCACTGCGGCGCCATCGGCGCCGATCCGCACCAATTCGAACAGCGCCTGCTCCGTTGGTTCTCCCAGCACCCCGCAACCGCCGATACAAAAACTGAAACCAGAAACAAGAAACCGGGAACCGAGAACTGAGAACCGAGAACTGAAATCTGCTCACTCCCTTTCTGCATTTCCTGTGCACCCTCTGTGGACAATCCGCCCTCCCGCTTCCCCAAATGTTTTTCCTCACCGTCCGCATCCAATCGAACCCCCGCTCTCCACGCGCCCTAGACAGATATCTTCACCCAACTCCTTGATCCCTTTGATCCGCGAAAATCCGCTCCTGGGATTTTCCTCAACTGCACCAAAAATACTGAATTGACCACTCTCCCTTTCGCTCGTACATTCGTTCTCGCCCTCCGCAAAAAAAGTGAACCACTCAGCCGAGACTGTCACCGGCATGAGACAAAACGCGGACTTCATCATTAGTACCGTTCCGTCAACCATCATTCTTCATCATCGAAACACAAGAACTGGCCAGCACTCATGAAAGCAACGAATCCATGGATCACCTACCGCACCCGTTTTTTGGTCAAAGCAAAACAACTCACCACCAGCCTCACCTTCACCGACGTCCTCGGTCGTCAGCACTCCGGACGCAAGGGCGACTATCTGGTCGAGTCCTCCGATGGTGTTCTTCGCATCGCTCCTCGCCAGATCTTCGAGGATATCTACGTCCCCTTGCTCGCCGGCGAAACTCCCGAGCCGATTCAAACTCCGCAATCGCAAGAAACTCTGCCCCAGCCGGAAACTCGGCGGCGCCAAACCGCGATCCACTTCCCGCTGCCGGTGCGCAAATTTCCTCAACCCGATCGCAGTCCCCGCACGCCCGCCCCCAACCTTGGCTCGCTCTACGATTAGACCCGGGGAAAATAGGCGGAAGAGGATTACGGCGAGAAGGATCAAGGTTCACAACAGTCGTGAGTGCCGCAGGAATCAAGCCCTCCCTTGCCTTGAGGTGTTTGCAGGACGTGAAGGCCGCGCGCGGGCTTAACCGCGTTGCTCCGGAACCCAATCTCTCCGCCGCCTTTGGGTGGCGCAGCGCTTTCAGCGCTGCGATAATTGCTTTGCTGGAAATGAGGGCTTCAGCCCCCGAGGTACCGAAGCCCTCAGAAACCAACCCCGGCAAACTCACCACCCGCACCGCCAACAGACTCCCACGCCCGCATCTCCGTACAGAATCGGTATCGGGCTATCTCTTCAGCGATCCCCCAAACCGCTCGGGAAGGGCACGACTTCAGTCGTGCCTCAAGCATTCGGGAAGAAGAGCGGCTTTAGCCGCTGCAGATAACGCCACCATTTTTTATGAACGCCCGATGAATTCCGGTTGTGGAAAACCGACCCGTCATCCCCGCATCAAGCCCGTCATTGCTGGAGATACAACCTATGGTGTTTCCCTCTTGACAGGCACTATAAGCGGGAGTAACTTTGCAATCCCATAGCTTTGAAATTCGCCTCGCGGGAACGGGGCGAGTTTCGGCAGGTGAACTAGAGAGAGTAGTGAGGACGGGATGGCGCCAGGCCAGAGGTGACCCGGCGCCACCTCCGTAAAACGAACAAAACAAAGCCATAAAGGCTAGCCCGATCTGGGGCGGGTCCGGGAGCCGGAAGCCCCAAACCGGTCGCAAAAAGTAAAAGCAAAAGCAAAAGTAGAAAGTAAAGTGCGGTGGCCGTTCCCCGATCCTCCCCCGGGTGAACGACTAGGGGAGGAGCTAAGTCAGCTTCATGTCCCCATGACACGCTCGGGAAGGGCACGACTTCAGTCGTGCCATCCAAGGCAAGAATAAGGCAAGAATGACGTGGGGCTTCAGCCCCCTGCTGTATCTGAGTTTTGAGGAGCCCAGGATGGAAGCTTTAACTCGCCTCGTTACCGATTCGCTGGCCCGGCACGGCTTCGATCGTCCCATCGACCCCCGCCGCCTGCAATGGTCCCGTTGGTTCCGTTGCGATTCCCCTCACAGTCTCCTCGTCGTCCCCAGTAAGCCCGGCATCTTCGCGATAGCCGAAGAGATCCTGGGTTTCGGCAACCCTCATGTAGGGACAGCCGCCCCCGGCGGTCCAGCCGAGCAAAGCTCGGCCCCTGTCTCTATCTGCGCGCCCGCTGGTGGAAACACTGATCGGGAAGGGCGCGACTTTAGTTCCGAGCCTGCCGTGAGCAAGCGAAGCGCGCCTTTGGGTGGCGCAGCGCTTCAGCGCTGCGATTCTCCCCAGCCAATGAACGCGGCTTTAGCCGCTGAGGTCCCGCCCTCAAAGCGCATGCTCGCCGTCCTCCAGTTCTCCGAAGACGATGACATGGCCTTCACCCTCGACCGCATGTTTACCCGCATCAATCCCATGCGCGCACGCCTTTCCTCCGGACGCTGTTTTCTCCGCTTCGTTGTCATCGCAGACCAGGACCAGCGCCGCAGCATCTGCACCGCGCTCAATCAATGGATGCTGACCTCGGCCGAAAAAGCCAGCGGCATCCCCGCCGGCTTTTCTTCGTCGCTGGAAGTAAATACCGCGGAAGATCCGCTCGGCACACCCCGTGTGGGGCGGACACTCTTGTCCGCCAATGCCAACATCGTTCCAGTTCCGGCCCCGGCAACAGAGCCTCCGCGAGGAGCGGATGCAAGCTCGCTCCCGCATCTCGATTCCGGAGCCAACAAAAATCTCCACTGTCCTCACCCCCTCCCCTCCGGTTTTTGACCCGAGGGGGATCCGGCGCGCAGTACCCGCCGGGATTTTGGGCGGTGCAAGTTTGCATGGCGCGGAGGATTTAGGGTTGCGACAGCTTGCGTGGCGCGAAGGTTTTTGGACGGTGCAGGCTTGCATGGTGCGGAGGATTTAGGGCTGCGACAGCTTGTGTGGCGCGAAGGTTTTCGGGCGGTGCAGGCTTGCATGGTGCGGAGGATTTTGGAGGGCGCAGGTTTTGCATAGCGCGAAAGGTTTTTGGGTGGCGCAGCGCTTCAGCGCTGCGATTAGCGAGCGATTTTGAATTTGGGCTTTAGCCCCTGAGGTCCGGAAGCATGGAGCACGATTGAATCGCTTGGTTCCGATACACCGGAGCAACCGTGGAAGAGCGGCGCTTCAACGCCGCGACAGAGTAAATAAAGATCCGGGGCTTTAGCCCCTGCAGCACCAAGCCCCCGCATGGGCACAAGTTCTTTACAACGCACGCTTCACCCCGAACAATTTCCGTTCGGGCACGGCCCAATTCCCCCCGCCACCCCCATGGACGCCGAATCGGGCCACGCTGGATAGAATCTAATTATTAATGGAGAGATCAATGCCCGAGGTCAAAACCACTCCCGCTGAAACCCCTGCGGTCAATTCCGCAACCCCCGCCCCGAACCAGAAGAAGACTGCCCCCGGTCTCTCCTTCCGCCGCTTCTTCACCAAGCCCGGCGTCTCTCCCTACGACGAAGTCGAGTGGGATCTCCGCCTCGCTCAGATCACCGACGCCCAAGGCAACGTGATCTTCGAGCAGAAAGATGTCGAAGTTCCCAAGGATTGGTCCATGACCGCGACCAACATTGTTGCCAGCAAATATCTGCACGGCAAAGTCGGCACGCCCGAGCGCGAGACTGGAGTCCGTGCGCTCGTCACCCGCGTCGCCGAAACCATTCGCAACTGGGGATTGGCCCAAGGCTACTTCAAGACTCCCGAAGATGGAGCCACCTTCCACGACGAGCTCGTGCACATCCTCGTTCGCCAGTACGCCGCCTTCAATTCGCCCGTTTGGTTCAACGTCGGCTGCGACCGCATCGAGCCCAACTCCGACGCCCGCAACTGGCACTGGAATCCTAAGACGCAGCAAGTCGAGTTCGGAGTCACCGGCTACAGTAATCCGCAGTGCTCTGCCTGCTTCATCAACTCGGTAAAAGATTCGCTCGATTCCATCCTCACTCTCGCGAAAACCGAAGGCATGCTCTTCAAGTGGGGCAGCGGCACCGGAACCAATCTCTCTCCGCTGCGCTCTTCCACCGAAGGTCTCAGTGGCGGAGGCACGGCCAGCGGCCCGCTCAGCTTCATGAAAGGTTTCGACGCCTTCGCCGGCGTCATCAAGTCCGGCGGCAAAACTCGCCGCGCCGCCAAGATGGTCATCCTCAACGTCGACCATCCCGACATCGTTGACTTCATCGAGTGCAAACAAAAAGAAGAAGCCAAGGCTCACGCGCTCGTCGCGCAGGGATACGACGGCTCCCATCCCGATTCCGACGCCTACTCTTCCATCTTTTTCCAGAACGCCAACAACTCCGTCCGCGTTACCGACGACTTCATGTACGCCGTCCTCCGCGACACCGATTTCTCCACTAAGAAGGTGCAGGACGGCAATGTGATGACGACCTACAAAGCCAAAGATCTCCTCAGGAAAATTTCCGAGGCCACCTGGCACTGCGGCGATCCCGGCATGCAATACGACACCACCACCAATCGCTGGCACACCTCGAAGAACACCGACCGCATCAATGCCTCGAATCCCTGCAGCGAGTACATGTTCCTCGACGATTCCGCCTGCAATCTCGCGAGCCTGAATCTCCTGAAGTTCGCGCCCAACGGTACCTTCGACGTCGAAGCCTATCGTCACGCCGTCGATGTCCTCATCACCGCGCAGGAAATTCTCGTCGATAACGCCGGCTATCCCACCGAGATGATCATGCGCAACTCGCATGACTATCGTCCGCTCGGACTCGGCTACGCAAATCTTGGAGCGCTCCTGATGGCCGCAGGCCTGCCCTATGATTCCGACGCTGGCCGCGACTACGCCGCCTGCGTCACCGCCATCATGTGCGGCGAAGCATATTTGCAATCGAGCCGCATCGCAGAACAGTGCGCACCGCTCACTCCCGCAACCGAAACCGTCTCCACTCGCCTCGGCATCACCGAAGCCGCGAAGATGCCCGGCTCCGCCTGCCCCGGCTGGTATATCAATCGCGAACCGTTCCTCGACGTGATCCGCATGCACCGCGCCTCCGTCAACAACATCAATAAAAACAACGTCCCCATCGCTCTCTACGAATCGAGTAAAGCCTGCTGGGACGAAGCCCTAGCCCACGGCGAGAAACACGGCTATAGAAATAGCCAAGTAACAGTTCTCGCCCCCACCGGAACAATAGGCTTCATGATGGACTGCGATACTACTGGGGTGGAGCCGGATTTGGCGCTCGTGAAGTACAAAAAACTGGTGGGCGGAGGGATGATCAAGATCGTCAATCAGACCGTGCCGACGGCGTTATTCAAGCTCGGCTACGACCACGATCAGGCGAATGCGATTGTCAGTTACATCGACGCCACGGGAACCATCGAAGGCGCGCCGCATGTCAAGGATGATCATCTCGCCGTCTTCGATTGCTCGTTCAAGCCGGCCAAGGGAACGCGGTCGATCGCGTACATGGGCCACTTGCGCATGATGGCGGCGGCGCAGCCGTTTATCTCCGGAGCTATATCGAAGACCGTCAATCTTCCCGAGAACGCATCGGTGGAGGACATCATGGACGCGTACCTGCAGGCGTGGAAGCTCGGGCTGAAAGCGGTCGCGGTGTATCGCGACGGCTGTAAGAAAGCGCAACCACTTTCCGCGGCGGGAACGAAGACGGCGAACTCCACCAAAGACGATGCGCGCAACGCTCTCTGCCGCGGCGTCACGCGAAGAGCCGGAGGATATGAATGCGCCTCCGCGCGCGGTGCGGCACAAGCTGCAGGAAGAGCGCGCCTCGATCACGCACAAGTTCAACATCGGCGGGCACGAGGGCTACATCACCGTCGGACTTTATCCCAACGGCGAGCCCGGCGAACTGTTCATCACCATGGCGAAAGAAGGATCGACGGTCAGCGGATTGATGGACAGCTTTGCGCTGGCCGTCTCGATCTCGCTGCAGCACGGCGTGCCGCTGAAATTGTTCTGCGAAAAATTCGCGCACACTCGCTTCGAGCCCAGCGGCTGGACCAGCAATCCCGACATCGGCTTTGCCAAGTCGATCATGGATTACATTTTCCGCTGGCTGCAGCTGCGCTTCACCGGACAGCAGCAGCTGCTCTTCGAAAACCTGCGGCCGAAATCAGGGGTCAGCTCTCAGCCGCCAGTAGCAGGCGAGCCTGCCGGTTCCGCAGATTCACTGAGAACTGAGAACCGAGAACTGAGAACTGGTTCCTCCATTCACGCCGCCGACGCGCTGGCCAACATCATCGACCTGGGCGACGCTCCCACCTGCAGCTTCTGCGGCAGCATCATGACCCGCAACGGTTCGTGCTATCGGTGCGGCAGTTGCGGGAGTACGAGCGGGTGCTCGTAGGAAAGTTTCGCGTGGGAGGTCAACGTCCCCGCCCTGTCGCCAAGAACGCGACAAGGGCGGGGCACCCGCTCCCTGGTGATGGATGCACTTCAGGATTGTCGGTCCGATTACCGACGTGGCGATCATCGCGACCGGCGCCGCGATTCGCGAGCGAAAGCGCCTCTGGAAGAATTATGGCAAGGCGCGCTGGCGCAAGCTGAAGGGAATCGCGAAGGTCGAATTCACTGATGGTACGATGTGTGAGGCAGAGATTCACTGGTACGAAGCTCATGGGGTTGGCGCGAAAGAATACAAAATCAAGCGGATCATCGAGTGATCGCGATACGGGCGTAGCGCGCTTCGTGCTCTGCGTGCGAAATCGCGATTACCCGGCGTCTCTGGAACTGCGCAAGGTCTATCGGTTGCTGAAAGATGAGCAGGCATCGAAGCACCGTCAGGTGCGCGTGATCGACGAGTCGGGCGAGGATTATCTGTATCCGGAAGAATATTTCGTTCCGATCAAGTTGCCGCAGGCGGCGGAGCGAGCGGTGCTGAAGGCTATCTGAGCTTCGCACCGGCGGATGCGGCTGAGCAGCTTTTGGATTTTTGTCATTCCGACCGAGCGCGTTCTTTGCGCGACCGAGGAATCTGCTGCTGGTTTTGAAAGGGCACGGCTTCAGCCACATTCAATGAGGTCGAGGCATGTGCGAGCCACCGCGCCGCGATTTGGATGACCGAGGTCGATGTGCCCCGGGCTGGACTGCCTTAAGCGCCTTGCAATATCAGAATCACCATGCGTTGTGGCAGCAAATTCTCAGCCGGCCAGTCTTCGTTCCTTCGTTCACCGCGGATTACTGCCGGTTGAAACAAGAGCTTCAACCTGGTTGATACCCTGACTTAGCCCAAAACTGCCTAAGAGGCCGGGGTGATCTTACCTGCCGAACGTGACCAGTCGGCGTGCGAGACGTTGAGCCGGCGCATTTTGTTCTGCAGAGTGGTGCGCTTCAGGCCCAGGCGTTCTGCCGCGCCGCCCGTCCCGGCAATCCTGCCTGAAGCAGCCTTGAGCGCATCGATGATGGCCTGTCGTTCGGCATCGTGAAATGTGCACATGGAACCGGCCCGAGTCGCTGGCATTGGGTTCTTCAGCTCCGCAATCGGAACATACAACTCGCTCCCCGGCGTAAGAATGACGGCGCGCTCGATGAGGTTTTGCAGCTCACGCACATTGCCGGGCCACGAGGCATTTGCCAAGGCTTCCATGTCGCGACTGGGAATGGATTCGATCTTCTTCCCCATTTGTCGTGACAGCTTAGACACAAAATAGTTAACCAGCAGAGGAATGTCCTCTCGTCGCTCACGAAGCGGCGGGATTTCAATGGGGAAGACGTTAAATCGATAAAAAAGATCCTCGCGGAACTTTTCCTCTCGAATCATGGCCCCAAGATCGCGATGGGTCGCGGCGATGATTCGCACATCAACATGGATCGTTCTAGCGCTCCCCAAACGCTCGAACTCCTGCTCCTGAACGGCCCGCAACAACTTTGGTTGCAATTCCAGGCTGATGTCGCCGATTTCATCGAGAAAAAGCGAACCATGATCGGCGAGCTCAAATCGACCTTTCTTTTGTATCAGCGCGCCAGTGAAAGCTCCCTTTTCGTGTCCAAACAATTCACTTTCCAGCAAGCCCGCGGGAATCGCAGCACAGTTCATTCGCACAAACATGCGATCTCGCCTGGCGCTGAGATTATGAATTGCGCGCGCAATCACTTCTTTGCCCGTTCCAGTCTCGCCGTGCAGAAGCACCGTCGAGTCGGTTGGTGCGACAATGGCGACTTGTTCCAGCACTTTGCGCAGAGCGGTGCTTTCCCCGACGATGTCTTCAAAGCTGGTGCCCGACCGTGTGTCCGATCCGAGGCGCAGCCGTGCTTCTTGATCGGAAGTGATACATCGCTGGATGGTATTCAACAGTTCTTCATCGTCGACAGGCTTGGTCAGGAAGTTTGCGGCGCCTGCTTTGACCGCGCGCACTGTCATTGGGATGTCGCCGTAGCCTGTGAGGAATATGATGGGGATCTGAACGCCCGATTTGGCAAGCTCCTGTTGCAGATCGAGTCCGTTTACTCCGGGGAGATTCACATCCAGTACCAAACAACCTGGCATTCTAGGCCTTGGCGCAGCCAGGAAGTCCTCCCCTGAGGCAAAGGTCTCCGCCCTCAGTCCAGCGGAACGAATCAGACCCGCCACGCCTTCGCGCGCCGATGGATCGTCATCCACCACGTAAACCAAAGGTCCTTTGTCAGTCATAAGGAGATCTCCTTTGCCGAATGGTGATGTTTTAATTGCTGGGTTTCCAACTCGAAGCCGCATGGACGGCATCGAGCAATTCATCTTCACTGAATGGTTTGGTCAAGTAAGCAACCGTCCAATCCGAGGCAGCTTCTGACCTTGCACGGTCGTCATATCCATGTGCCGTCATGAAGATGACCGGCACTTCAGACTTGCGGGCTACCAGGTGATGCTGGAGGTCGAAGCCACTCATGCCTGGCAGGCGCACGTCCAATATGAGACAGTCCGCCTTGCGAGGATGGACTGAGTTCAAGAACTCCTCCGCCGAGGCGAACACTCTCACTTCCATGCCGACGGATCGGATCAGGCTTTCAAGCGATTCGCGCACCGAGATATCATCGTCGACTACTGCAATAAGAGGCGCCATGGGAGGCTTCCATTCATTGGATAGCAGAGGAGGGTAAGGAAATCTATTACATCTTGGTGCTACATCTACACGGAGATCGCCCGAAGTTCTCTTCCGACCGAGTTAAGCTTGTAAGTTGTTGATTTCAACTACCGGCAGACCGCTTAGGCGAGTGGATCCCGAGGTTCTCCGCCATTCTCACCAGATCCGCCAGAGACTCGGCGTGCATTTTGCGCATGACGCGCCCGCGATGAATCTTGACCGTGTACTCGGTTATGTGCAGTTCGGCCGCAACTTGCTTGTTAAGGAGCCCGGAAACTACCTGCTGCATGACTTCCTGCTCGCGCGCCGTCAGCGACTGATACCGATTTTGCAACTCGCGGATGTCGGCGTGCTGCTGGCGGGTTTGCCGATCGCGTTGCACGGCTTCCTGGATTGCCCGTAAGAGTTCCTCGTCATCGAACGGCTTAGTCAGAAACTCAACCGCTCCCGCTTTCATGGCCTGCACGGAAGCTGGGATATTGCCATGGCCAGTAAGGAAAACGATGGGGATCTCCAGTCCGGCCTCGGCCATGCGCTTCTGCAAATCGAGCCCACTCAGACCCGGCAGTTGCAAGTCCAATACGATGCAACTTGGCGTCTCATCGTCGGGGCGCGCCAGGAATTCCTGCGCGGACGCGAAAGTTTCCACCTTCAAACCCGCAGACCGAATCAGACTGCTCAGTCCTTCCCGCACCGAGGGGTCGTCGTCCACAATCGCGATAGTTGCGCTAGATTGCCGTGACTCCTGCATTGGATTCTTCTTCGTGGTACTGCGGAAGAGTGAAGCAAAAGATTGTGCCTGCGCCATCCTTGGGCATCGCCCAAAGCCGGCCTCCATGGGCATGAAGAATGGAACGGCTGACCGAAAGTCCCATGCCCATGCCGCCGGACTTGGTGGTGTAGAAAGAGTCAAAGATTTTATCTATCATCTGGGGGTCAATACCTGTCCCCGAGTCTTCAACGGTTACCTGCACCTGGTCCGGGTCAATGTTCCGGGTGGTGATCACCAGTTCGCGTGGCCGTTGATTTACACTGCTCATCGCTTCGATCGCATTCATGACCAGGTTCAAGACGACCTGCTGCAACTGCACCTGATCGCCGAGAACAGGAAAAACGTCGTCCCCAAACTGGGTTCGGATAACCACGGTGTTTCTCTTCGCTTCGTCGTCGGCGAGGGCAAGGACTTCCCGGATGGTCTTATTCATGTCCAGCTTTTCTCTAGACGCTGCGGCCTTCTTTGTCAGGGCGCGAATCCGGGCGATGATTTCACCGGCTCGCTTCCCGTCGCGAACAATCCGGCTTGCGGCTTCTCGCGCCTCGTTAAGGTTGGGCACATCTCTGGCCAGCCAGCGCAGACACGCGCTACCGCTACTCACAATGCCCGAAAGCGGCTGGTTGATTTCATGCGCGATCGAAGCGGTCAGTTCCCCGAGTATGCTTACCCGGCCGATGTGCGCCAGATCGGCCTCGAGTTGCCGCAGCCGGTCACGCTGCTCTTCCGCACGCACGCGGTCACTGATGTCCCGGGCAACCTTCAGCAGGAAGCGACGACCGCCATACGAAACCAGGCTGGTGTGTACTTCGACCGGGAATGTTGACCCGTCCTTTCGCCGATGCCAGTGTCTGTCGAATACCATCTCGCCCGCCGCCGCCCGCTTCGCGACTGATTCCATCTCTGCTTGATGCGAATCCAGGTGGAAGAAAAGCGAGGTCTTCCCGATGATTTCCTGTCGAGGGTAACCAAGGCCCTCGCAGGCTGCCCGGTTCACATCAACAACGGTCCGCTGCTCAAGATCGTAGACGAAGAGGGCGTCGCCTGCGTGGTCTACAAATGTGCGAAAGCGCGTCTCGCCCTCGCGCAGCGCGTCTTCGGCGCGCTTGCGTTCGGTGATATCGGCTGTCGTGCCCACCACTTCAACCACCTCTCCATTGGCATTCAAAACGGGATGGCCTATGCCATGGAGGTGTTTGACTGTTCCATCGGGCAACACGGTTCTGAACTCGACGTCGGAATCCACTTTCTGATGGATTGCCCGATGGAACGCCTGCACGTACTTGTCGCGGTCTTCCGGGTGTACGCGCTGCATTGCCTGGCCGTGCGTCGGTAATCCATCTTGCGGGTCCAATCCATAAAGCCGGAACAATTCCTCCGACCAGTACAATGGCTCGGGCACGGCGTCGGTGGCCCAGCTACCTGTGTGGGTCAACCTTTGCGCTTCCGCCAGGTAAGCTTCGCTGCGGCGAAGTGCTTCCTCGGCGCACTTGCGTTCCGTCACATCTGCCGTCGTGCCGATGTATTCAAGAAGGTTGCCGGCGCTATCGAACACAGGATGGCCGATTATGTGAAGGTCCCGGACCTCGCCATTCGGACGTACGATTCGGTATTCGTCCTCATAATTAGTCTTCTCGCGAGCGACTGTCAGCAATCGCTCCCGCAGTCGAGGCAAGTCATCTGGATGGACTCGCTCCAGAAATCTCTCCAGACTCGGCACACCCTCTGCTGGATCAAGACCCATAATCCGATAGCATTCCTGGGACCAGTATTGGATCTCGCTGGAAGTCCAGGCCCAGCTGCCTGTGTGGCTCAATCTTTGGGCTTCCGCCAGATGAGCCTCACTCTGCCGCAAGGCTTGCTCGCTTTCATGCAGGCTGCGGAAGACGAGCAGGCTGGTGAGCGAGTCCTCCAGCCGCCGGGCGATCTCCTCCAGCAGCTTCCTTTCGTTTGGCGTCCAGACGCGCGGGTAGGAGCACTGGTGCATCGCTAACACCCACGGCTTGCCTGTCTTCGGGTGCAAGGCGATCCCAATCGAGGATTTGTGGCCGAAACGCTTCGCGAAGTCGCCTATCAGGGGGTGATCACATCCGGGACCGAACGTTACAACCCCGCGTGCCGCAAGCATGATTTGAAAGCCCTTGGCCGTATCCGGAGTCATGGGATTCACGCCCGTTGCTCCCGGATATTCCAATCGGGTCCGCTGCATGACCGCCTCAAATGAAGGGGCATCGGGATCGCAGGGGTAGTACAGAAACGCCCGTTCGCTATCGAAAATAGACAGCATGGCATCGATGACATCGCGCGTCACCTGCTCGAGATCATTCGTCCCCTGCATGGCCCGGTTGATCCGGTCCATGCTTTCCAGGAACCAGACCTGAGTCTGACGCTCCTCTTCGGCGCGCTTGCGGTCTTCGATATCGGTGCCCGCGAGGTACCAGCGCGTGATGCGCCCCTGTTCGTCGCGCAGGACATTGTCACGAACTAAGAACCATCGATAGGTTCCGTCGTGTCTCCGCATCCGGGCTTCGAATTCGTGCGGAACCTCGCTTGCGGGGTCGGTGTACACATGTTGCGCTACGCGTTCCCGGTCATCCGGATGATAGAACCGGAAAGGATCGGAAATACTTTTCCATTCCTCAAGGGTTACGCCGAAGTAATCGAGCGTGGGCTGATTGGCGTATAGACGTTGTCTGTCGGGGCCAAACTCTGCGACCAGCTGTGGTGTCACATCCAGGACTTGTCGCAACTCCGCCTCGTGCCGGCGGATGGTCTCTTCCGCCCGCTTGCGCTGGCTGACATCCATTGCGGTGCCGACCAATTGAACGATCCCTCCCGCCTCGTTCAGGACAGGATGCCGGATGATGTGAATATGTTTGAGCGTTCCGTCGGGGAGCGCGATCCTGTAGTCGTCGAACGTGTCTACTCTTTCGCGCAGCGACTTCTGAAAGTTGCCTTCTACTCCGCTCCGATCTTCAGGGAGGATTTGTCCAAAAAGTGCTTCCCTGGCCGGTATGCCTTCTTGCGGATCGAATCCAAAGATTCGGAACATCTCCGCGGACCAGTAAGTCCATTTGTCACTGGCCACGTCCAGCGCCCAACTGCCGGTGTGGCTCAGCCGCTGCCCTTCCGTCAGATAAGCCTCACTTCTCCGCAGTGCCTGCTCTGCCTGTCTGCGCGCGGCCCGCGAACGCAGGGTGACGATGCCGAACGCCATGTCGCCAGCCAGTTCCTCAAGCAGCCGAATCTCTTCCGATGTAAAAGTATTGGGCTGTGCAGAATGAATGGTGAGGCTGCCGAAGGGTTTGTCGTTTTCGTCCTTGAGGGGCAAGGCGATGCCGGAACGAAAACCGCGCTGCAAGAGGCCCTCCCGCCATGCGGCGAGCCGGTTATCGGTTGCGAAATCCTGAACGCAGCAACTTCTCCCACTCCGGATGGCCTCTCCGGTGGGGCCGCGTCCACGGTCCGTGTCAGCCCAGGTTATGCCGGCGGATGCGAGATATCCCTCCTCGGCCCCGGTCCACGCGACGGGGCGCACGCTTTTGGCCTCGTCGTGTTCGGCATAGCCTACCCACGCCATCCGGTACCCCGCCTCCTCGCAGACGATGCGGCAGATTTTTTCGAGCAAGGTCTGCTCATCGGTGGCGCGCAGGAGGACCTGGTTGCAGTTACTGATCGCTCGCAGTTCGCGATTCAAACGACGCAACGCCTCCTCGGCACGCTTGCGCTCGGTGATGTCGTTGTTGGTCTCCAGGATTGCAACCGGCTCACCCCGCTTGCCTCGCTCCAGCGACCAACGGCTCGCCGCCACCAGCTGGCTTCCATCCTTTCTCGTGTGGAGAAGCTCGCCTTCCCAGCGACTGGTACGCATCACTTCCGCTTTGATCTCGTCAAGCGGCGCCGGGAAGACTGTCTTCAGCAGGTCATGAACGATTTTGCCCACCGCTTGGTCCGCAGCCCAGCCATACCGCTCCTCGGCACCACGATTCCAATACTTGATCACGCCATCCATATCCATCACAAAAACAGTGTCGTGTGTGAGGTTAAGGAGAGCTGCCTGCTCGCGCAGACCTGCCTCGCCCCGCCGCCGAACAGTGCCGAACCAGGACAGGAGCGCCGCGAACGATACGAAAATGACGAAATATGGGATCTCGGACCGGTTGATGTAGATGGTGCGGACGGGTTCCACGAAGTACCAGTAGAAGCCGATCGTGGACAGGACAACTGCCAATACCGCAGGCCCTAGCCCTCCAAACCAGGAACTTATGGCCACCGCAAACAGCAGCAAAAGCGACGAAGGGACGCGGAAGTGGAAATACTGAAGGAGTAGCGAAATCCCGAGCGCGACGCCGATGGAAAGAAACGCAAGACCGTAGCGTAGGAGATAATTCAGGGGCAACGCCCCTGATGGTCGATGGGCTACCGAGTCATTCGCGTCAATACCTGAGGGGTTCATTGCACCACCTCCGATTCCGAGCCAACGCCCTCTCAGTAAGAGGCAGCCAACTTAACCCGCTATTGTAATGCCAAAGGTAGCAAAATCACTTCACGCTAAAACCCAGGTCGCTTGAATCTCTATGAATGTCGGGCGACCCACACGGAGGGAGTAAGGTCTGAAAGGCACCGGATCGGGAGATCGGCAAGCCCGGGGAGAATCGTGGAAAAGTAATCCAGCGCCCAGATAGATGCGTGTGGCTGGACCCAGTCCGAACACGGCTTAGGCGCGCCCGAGGTTTCTGGAATTGATTTACACATCTAAATGTGTAATAATCTACACATGGCGACGAACCTGGCTCTAGACGATCGATTGATTGAAGAGGCGCGGCGGGCGGGGAAGCACAAGACGAAGAAAGAGGCCGTGACGGCGGCGCTGGCTGAGTACATACAGCGGCGGAAGCAGATGCGCATCCTGGAGGCGTTTGGCAGTTTTGAGTTTGATCCGCGATATGACTACAAGGCGGAACGCCATGGTCGCAAGCGCCAGGCGCGGGCATGAATGTCTTGGTAGACACTCCGGTGTGGTCGTTGGCGCTGCGGCGCAAGGCGGGTGATCTGAACCCGCGCGAGCGGGTGCTGACCGGAGCCTTAGCTGAGTTGATTCGGGAGGGCCGGGTACAGATGATGGGAGCGATCCGGCAGGAGTTGCTTTCGGGCATTCGCGAGGAAGAGGGGTTCGACAAGCTGCGGAATTATCTGCGGGCGTTTGGCGAGCCGGGCATCGAGATGGCGGACTATGAGGAAGCGGCCCACATGCACAACTTGTGCCGGGCACGGGGGATCGCAGGGTCGGCGATTGATTTTCTGATTTGTGCGGTGGCGCAGCGGCGGGAGTGGGATATTTTCACGACCGATCGCGACTTTGAGCGGTATGGGCGGGTGCTGGGGCTTAAGTTGTATGCAGTCGCGTGAGGTCGTCCACTGTCGACCCCAGCTGATTTTCCTGTCAAGGGGGTGACACGATACAAAATCGAGTCATCGTGATGAAAGGAAAGGGGAAATAGTTTGGGCTAATGTGTCCCAACGGGGGTATGCGCAGGGCTATAATTGAATTATAGGGTAGAAAGTTAGTCTGAAGGACAGACGGACGTGGGGCTATAGGGATCCTTCGACTGCGCGGAAGGTTCGCGTTGCGAACTTTCCACTTCGCTCAGGATGACATTAGGAATCGCGGCGCTTATGGGCCGCGATTTTTTTTGTGCGGAATACGTTGCTGATGACGTTGTGGCTGGATGGGAGGCGGGCTGATGGAGAATCGGAAGAGGATGGGCGGGAAGATCAAGGGGTGCAAGGAGCGCGGGGAGTGGGCGGAACTTTATTTCATGATGCTGGCGCTGGAGCATGGGCTGAAGGTCTCGAGGCCGTGGGGAGAGGCGGGAAGGTATGACGTGGGAGTGGAAGGGAAGGGGAGGATTCTGCGGGTGCAGGTGAAGTCGACGATCTACAAGCGGCGAGGGGAGTGTTACAGCTTGAATGTGATGGGGCCGAAGCGGAAGCCGTACGCGCCGGGGACGGTGGATTTTTTTGCGATCCTGCTGATACCGATTGATGACTGGTACATCATTCCGTTTGAGGTGATGGGGAGGAAGAATTGTTCGATCCACTTCACGCCGATGAGCCAGCGGCAGAAGTATGGGAAGTATCAGGAGGGGTGGGAGTTGTTAAGGGGCGAAACGGGGCTCACGATCCAAGCTTGTTGGGATGAGACGGAGGACGCGGATTCCTCGCTGCGCTCGGAATGACAAGAATTTTTTCAAGTCAGAAGAAGCGGGTGCCCCACTTTTCGCCTTCTTTGCGAGAAGTGGGACTCCACTGTTCTAACTAGCGAGCGGGAGGTTGGTGTTCCAGCTATCGGCGACGATGAGCCAGGCGCCGAGACGGCGCCAGACTTTCACGTACTTGCCGCGGTCGCCCTGGATGGTGCCATCGGGATTGTGGAGGGCGACGGTGTAGCGGCCGACTTCCATGGCCATGTCGGCGGAGGACTCGACGCGGACGGTTTCGAGGCGAAGATCCTGATATCCGGCGTCGCCGAGAAGGTGGAGAAGGTGCTCGACGGCCTTGGGGCCGTAGGCGGGATCGTGATGCGGAGCGAGAAATGCGCCGTCCGGGGCGAAGAGAGCGGCGGCTTGATCATAGTTGCCAGTGTTGAAGGCGGTGACGAAGTCTTGCGCGAGATCGCGGATCAGGGACTGGACATCCAAGGGCGGACGAGAGTCGGCCAAGGAACTGGAGTAAGAGCGATACATCTACTACTGTGTTGGCTCAGCGTGAAATGGAGAAGCGGCGTTCTCCGTTAGTGTAGATTCCGCCCCTCCGGGGCGGGGATTTTCAAGGCATGGGGGTCTATCGTCCGATGGCTTTTGCCTCGCAGTGCACAGCGCGAGAGGATAAGCTCCGGCGCGGCTGAACATCGGCCCGATGAGTCCCACCAGGTTATCCCTCAGCATGGTTGCATCCCTGCAGTGCCCGCTTCTGTTTCACCCGGCGAGGTCATTGTAGCTGCGCCTGGCGCAAACGTCGAAGACGCTGCCTGTTGCCGGCGAAGTTGCCGCTGGCGACGGGCTTCTTCTAACTTGCGATCGCGAGCCGCGTGGATCTCGGCCTGTCGTCCGGCGAGCCTATCCTGCGGCGTCACATAGCCGATAGCGGTGTGCAGTCGCACCGTGTTGTAGTGATCCACGTAGATTTGAATCAAGCGACGCGCATCTTCCAGCGTCAACGGGGTAAGGGGCCGGATGCACTCTCGTTTGAGCGACTTGTGCCAGCGTTCGATCTTCCCGTTCGACTGCGGGTAAAACGGCGAGGTGCGCACGTGCGTCATCCCCGAGATGCGAATGAACTCCTTGAAGTCTCGGGCGAGGAACTGCGGCCCATTGTCGGAGATGATCCGCGGCTTGGCTTCCGGGTACTTCTCCTTGGCTCGTTCCAGAATCATCTCGATGTCCGCTTCCTTCATCGACTCCCGCAGATCCCAATGCACCAAGAAACGACTGCATCCATCCAGCACGCTGCACAAATAGTAGAACGTGCCCGACAGGTTGATATAGGAAACATCGACATGCCAGTGCTGATGCGGCTGCCGCGGCTGTTCGAAGCCGGTTCCCTTGCGCGACGGCTTACCTTTCCAGCGCGACAGCAGTCCCGCTTGTTTCAGCACTCGCCATACGCTCGCCGGACTGACGGCCACCACCTCTGCATCCAGCATCATGAATGTCAGCCGCCGATAACCTTCCAACGGATTCTTCAGGTGGAAGCCGATGATGGCTTCTTTCTCCCACGTCTCCAACCAGAAGTCGCGGGGCACCCAACCGTTGTGCTCATTCGCTCGCCCATAGCGTTGCCGCCAGTCGTAGAACTTGCTGGCGGTCACGCCCAACCACGAAATGAATCGTCCGGCCCTGATCTCGGTCTTCTCCGACCAGCACCGGACGAAATCCACTACCTGATCCCGCACATCATGCGGCACCCAGGTCTCAGTCAGAGTTCCCCAAGGCTTTTTTTTAACGCGATGTGCTCCGCCATCAGTTCGGCCAGAACCTCGTCCTTGGTGTGCACCTTCTTCTCCAAGAACTCAATCCGTTTCTGTTTCTCCTCCACCTGGCGGTGAGGACGCTCTGTCGATTGGAAGGCAGCCGCTCCGTTCTCGAAGAACTCTTTCTGCCAGCGGTAAAACACGGTCGGTTGCAGCCCAAGTTCCTCACACAGATCGGAAACCGGGACCTTGTCTAAAAGATGGCGTCGTAGAATGGCCACCTTCTCTTCGGCGGTGTAGTGCTTGCGCTCTTTTCTCATACGTTCGCTCCGCTATCTTAACGGACGAACGCTTTCTCCATTTCCAGCTGAGGCGGGACACTACCTCCTGGGGGAAGGCCAAGAGCGGTGCCGGGGCAATCGGTCGCTCGTGAGTGCAAGGGCATTCTAGCGCAAGTAGCTGTGGAAAGCGCAAAATTTTGCGGAGCCTTGATGGACGGGCCGGGAAGACGGATTTCTACTTGTGCCCAGGTGCGCGCGAAGGTTATGTTGCGCCGATGAGCGTGAACCAGCAAGGGCGGATTGAGGGAGATCGGACGGGCGAGAGGGAGGTAGAGACGGAGCGAAGCGCGAAGCATCCGGAGCAGTTTTGTCCGAACTGTTCGGCGGAATTGAAGGAGAGCCGGTGCAAGATGAGTTGTCCGGCGTGCGGATTTTATTTGAGTTGCTCGGACTTTTATTAAAGGGGATGGAATCGTTCTGGTTTATCGCAAAGGAGTCGGACTGACAGGCTGAGCGGACTCCGTCTACAATGTTCAGGTACTTTATTTCCTGATCATGATGAGGAGAACGAGATGGAACGCAAGGCGAGCGCGGTGTGGAAGGGCGGGCTGAAGGACGGTAAGGGATCGATTTCGGCTCCGGGCGGAGTGTTGAAGGATACGCAGTATTCGTTTGTCTCTCGATTTGAGAATGGGCCGGGAACGAATCCGGAGGAGCTGATTGCGGCGGCACATGCGGCCTGTTTTTCGATGGCGCTGTCGGCGCAGTTGGGCGGAGCGAATCTGACGCCGGAAAGCATCAGCACGAATGTGACTTTGACGATGGAGAAACTGGATTCCGGTTGGACGATTACCGCGAGTCATCTCGATGTGGTGGGGAAGGTTCCGGGTGCGGACGCGGCGACATTTCAGAAATATGCGGAGGCGGCGGAGAAAGGCTGTCCGGTATCGAAGGTGCTGAACGCGAAAATTTCGATGACCGCGAAGCTGGGATAGGGAAGCGCTCCGTGGTGAATGGTTTGACAGTCTCTCACGTGGCTGTAAAATAGAAGTGTTGATCTTCCTGACACGGCGGCCTTCGGGCCGCCGCTGCATTGCAAATCAGATTGCCATCGTGGCGGAATTGGCAGACGCGCATGGTTCAGGTCCATGTACCGGCAACGGTGTGGGGGTTCGAGTCCCTTCGATGGCACCAAGCAAACCTTTCCTGAGTCATTCGCGCTGGTCGTAAGGTTCCGGGCTCAGAGTCTTCTCAGAAGACTTTCAAGAGATGGAATTCCCAGAATCCCTGACTGGTAGAGCACGCCGCTGTCCCGTACACTTCTTCCATGAAAAATCTTGTGAGTGTGAGCTGCCGAGTGGGTTTTTTGTTGGTGGTGCTGTACGGTGCAAGTGCCGCGCAGAAGCTAGCCATCACATTTGACGATTTGCCGCGGAATGGAGAGTTGCCGCCAGGAGTGACGCAGGCGGAGACAGCGAAGAATGTTGTGGAGATCCTGAAGAAGCGGCATGTGCCGCCGGTGTATGGATTCATCAATGCGAAAAAGCTGGAAGGGAGTCCCGATGGTGCCGATGGGCTGAAGGTGTGGGCAGCGGCGGAGCCGGTAGGAAATCATACGTATTCGCATATGGACCTGGAGCAGAACACAGCGGAGGCATTCGGGCGCGAGATTGCAGAGGATGAGCCGGCGCTGGAGTTGTTGCAGAGCAAAGATACGTGGCATTGGTTCCGGTATCCGTACTTGCACGAGGGCGACACAGTGGAGAAGCGGCGCGCGGTGCGGGCCTATCTGAAAACTCACGGATATCGGATTGCGCAGGTGACGCTGGATTGGGAGGACTACTTGTGGAACACGGCGTATGCGCGGTGTGTGGCGAAGAATGAAACGAAGTCGATGGAGTGGCTGCGGTCAAGTTATTTGAGCACGGCTTCGGTATTTCTTGACTTGGGGCGGGAGCAGGCGAAGCTGATTTATGGGCACGAGATCAACTACGTTTTGCTGATGCATCTGGGAGCCTATAGCAGCACGATTCTGCCGGATGCGCTGGATTTGCTGAAGAAAAAGGGATTCAAGCTGGTGACGCTGGAAGAAGCGGAGAGCGATCCGGCCTATGATGGCGATCCGGACATGGGACTGCATGATGCGGGGACGATGCTGGACCAGTGGATGCAAGTAAAGGGAATCAAAGATCCTCCGCATGACGAAAAGCCTTACAAGGAGTTGGAAAGTGTTTGCCAGTGATGGCGTGGACGCCGAAGATAAGGCCGGATAGCCCGCGCGGAAACATCTATCGAAGGCACAGCTCGAGTGGTGGCGGTAGAGATCCTTCGACTGGGGTTATGCTTCGCCTACGCGAAGCACAGCCTTCGATCAGGATGACACTGTAATGGTGACATTGTCATAAGATTGCCCGCTCGATTCTCGAGTCTCGCCTTCCCGTATAATTCAGGCACCCTATGCCTGTTTCCCTTGATCAAATTGTCCGCTCCACGCGCGTGAAAGTCGCAGAGGCCAGACGAACGGCCGATTTGCGGGAATTGGAGCGACGGGCGGAAAGGCACGTGCCGCGAGGGTTTCGGCGGGCGCTGGTTGAAAAAAGCCGAGCGGGCGTGGCGGTAATTGCGGAGTTGAAGAAGGCCTCTCCATCGAAGGGATTGATCCGGGCGGAGTTTTTTGTGGAGGAGTTGGCGCGGGATCTGGAAGCTGCGGGGGCGGCGGCGCTTTCGGTGCTGACCGACGAGGAATTCTTTCAAGGATCGCTGGGGAATTTGCGGAAGGCTTCGGCGGCGGTGAAGGTGCCTTGTCTGCGGAAAGATTTTATTGTGGACGAATTTCAGTTGCTGGAGGCGCGGGCGAATACGGCGGACGCGGGATTGCTGATTGTGGCGGCGTTGAAGCAGGAGGAATTGACGGGGCTGGCGCGGGGCGCGCGATCGCAAGGGTTGGATGTTTTGTGCGAAGTGCATGATGAGGACGAGTTGGAGCGGGCGCTGGATGCGGGATGCGATTTGATTGGAGTGAACACGCGCGATTTGCGAACGTTCAAGGTGGATGCAGAGACGGCGCTCCGGCTGGCAGAGCGGCTTCCGGAAAATGTGGTGAGAGTGGCGGAGAGCGGGATTCGGACGGGAGAAGATATTGCGCGGCTGCGGGCGGTGGGGTATCAGGCGTTTTTGATTGGAGAGTCGCTGATGCGGGCGGATTCCCCGGGGGAAGCTTTGCGGGAGTTGGTGGCTAGTACCGAGTACCGGGTACCGAGCGGACGGTAGATGAACGTACGCAACTGTGAAGAGGACTCCCATTGAGGATATCGGTTGGGTTGAGTTGCACGGGATCCTTCGACTACGGTTTTGCTTCGCTGGCGCGAAGCAAAATCCTCGCTCAGGATGACAACAGTTGAAATGACGTGGATCAAGATTTGCGGGATGACGAATTTGGAGGATGCGCTGACGGCCGTGGACGCGGGGGCGGACGCGGCGGGGTTTGTGTTTTATGAGAAGAGTCCGCGGAACGTTAGCGTGGAGGCGGCGCGGGAGATTGTGGAGAAGCTGCCGGAGAGTGTGGAGAAGATTGGGGTGTTTGTGAATGGCGCCGCGGTTGAACCATGGAAGATTGTTCTTGAGGCCGGATTGACTGGATGGCAGACCTACATGTCCGCAACAAGTGGCGCGCAAAGCGGCGGGAATAGTGGAGTCGACCTGAGCCTCTTGCCGAAGCTGACTAGATTTCTTCTGTCACTGCCGATGAATTTTCTTGGTGAGAGCGAGGAGCAGATACGAGGTTTGGCTTCGAGTTTCGCGGCATGGAAGAAGCCGCCGAAGGGTCTCGCGAGGCCCGACGGATTGTTGAACACGATTGTGCTGGACTCGGGGGATCTGCGAATGCCGGGTGGGACCGGGATAAAATTTGATTGGAAGAAGGCAGTACCGATTGCTGAGGGAATGCGGCAAGGCGGGGTAAAGTTGGTTATTGCGGGTGGATTGACGCCGGAGAATGTCAGCGAGGCGATTGCGATCCTTCAGCCTTGGGGAGTGGATGTGGCTTCGGGAGTCGAAGCGAAGCCGGGGAAGAAAGATCCGGAGAAGGTGCGGGCCTTTGTGAGGGCTGTGCGCGAGGCGGATCGGAAGACGAGTTAGAAACGGCTACGGTTCCAGGTACTGCAGAAGTCAAAATCCCCACCCTGCGCAAAGAACGCGCAAGGGTGGGGCACCCCGGACGGGTTCCTCACCGGCTGCGCCGGTTCGGAATGACAAGGGGCTGAGTTAAGAAAATGGCTACGGTTCCAGGAACTGCGAAAGTCAGAATCCCCGCCCTCTCGCGAAAGGCGCGAGAAGGACGGGGCACCCTGCGCATCACGAGTGAGCCGGGACGGTTTGGAGTTTATGGTGGGCGGTACGTGCCGGAGACTTTGATGGCGGCGCTCGGGGAGTTGGAGGGGGAGTATGAGAAGGCGAAGCGCGATCCGAAATTTCAGAAGAGATTGGACGAATTGCTGAGGAATTATGCGGGGCGTCCGACGGCGCTTTCGTTGGCGCGGCGGCTCACGCAGAAGTTGGGTGGGGCGAAGATCTACTTGAAGCGGGAAGATTTGCTGCATACCGGGGCGCACAAGATCAATAACTGTTTGGGGCAGGCGCTGCTGGTGGAGCGCATGGGCAAGCGGCGGGTGATTGCAGAGACGGGCGCGGGTCAGCATGGCGTAGCGACGGCGACCGTGTGCGCCCTGCTGGGATTTGAGTGCGTGGTGTACATGGGCACGGAGGACATGCGGCGGCAGGAGTTGAATGTGTTTCGCATGCGGCTGCTGGGAGCGGCGGTGCGCGGGGTGGAGTCGGGGTCGCGAACGTTGAAGGATGCGATCAACGAGGCGATGCGCGACTGGGTGACGAATGTGCGGACGACACATTATTTGCTGGGGAGCGTTCTGGGCGCGCATCCGTATCCGACGATGGTGAGGGATTTTCATCGAGTGATCGGGCGGGAGGCGCGGGCGCAGATTCTGAAGGCTGAGGGGAAACTGCCGACGGCGGTGATTGCGTGTGTGGGCGGAGGATCGAATGCGATTGGGATTTTCTATGAGTTTATAAAGGATAAAAAAGTTCGGTTGATTGGCGTGGAGGCGGGAGGGCGCGGCGAGAGACTAGGCGAACATGCGGCGCGGTTTCGCGGAGGGTCGCCGGGAGTGCTGCAGGGGACTTATTCCTACGTGCTGCAGGATTTGACGGGGCAGATTGCGAATACGCATTCGGTTTCGGCGGGACTGGATTATCCCTCGATTGGGCCGGAACATGCGGCGTTGCGGGATGCGGGACGGGCGGAGTATGTGCCGGCGTCGGATGCGGAGGCTTTAGAAGCCACTACGCTTTTGGCGCGGACGGAGGGGATTATTCCGGCGCTCGAGTCGGCGCATGCGGTGGCGGAGGTGGTGAAGCGGGCGCCGAAAATGAAGAAATCGGATGTGGTGATTGTGAATGTGTCAGGGCGCGGGGATAAGGATATTGGGATCATGCGGGAGAATTTGAACCTGGATTGAGTAATGGAAGGGGACAGCGGATTCCTCGCTGCGCTCGGAATGACAAGGTTGTAGGGAAGAAAGGTCTGCTGAAATGCGTGGCGTCGTCGCGGGCGGTCAGGGCGTGAAAGGGATTCTTCGACTACGGTTGCTCTTCGCATCCGCGAAGTGCAGCCTTCGCTCAGAATGACAATATGCCTTTGACGTTTTACAAAAAGCCGGGGCTTGTAGTGTATGTGACGTGCGGGGATCCGGATCTCGCGACGACGCGGGCGGTGGTGCTGAGCGCGATTGAGGCGGGAGCGGATGTGATTGAACTGGGGGTGCCGTTCAGTGATCCGGTGGCGGATGGGCCGGTGATCCAGCGGGCGAGCGAGCGGGCGCTGAAGCACGGGACTTGCCTGGCGCAGGTGCTGACGTTAGCGGCGGAAGTGCGGCAGCATGCGCAGTCGACTGGGTTGGTGGTGTTTTCGTATTTGAATCCGATCTTACGAATGGGGATGGAGAAGTTCTGTATGATCGCGCGGCATGCGGGGGTGGATGGCGTGCTGGTGACGGATTTGCCGGTGGAAGAGGCGGGGGAATATTTGCGGGCGATGAAGACGCATGATCTGGCGCCGGTGTTTCTGGCGGCGCCGACGAGCCCGGATGAGCGACTGAAGAAGATTGGCAAGGCATCGAGAGGATTTGTGTATGCTGTGTCGCGGACGGGAGTGACGGGGGTGCGACAACAGTTGGCGGCTGACGCGGAGAAATTGGTGAAGCGGTTGCGAAGTGTGACTAAGTTACCGGTTGCGGTGGGGTTTGGGATTTCGAATGCGGAGCAGTTTGCGGAGGTTGGGGAATTTGCGGATGCGGTGGTGGTGGGCAGCGCGATTGTGGAGACGATTGAGAGGAATCGCGGGAGGGAAGCGGAGGCGGTAGGAGAGTTTGTGCGGAAGCTGACAGCTGCGAGCTCTCAGCCATCAGCTAAGGCATAGGGAATCCCTCTACGAAGTACGCAAGGTAGAGATCCTTCGACTGCGGTTGTGCTTCGCTGGCGCGAAGCACAATCCTCGCTCAGGATGACAAGATATTTTATGGATATTGCGGATTGGCGAAAGAAAATCGATGAGGTTGACCGGCGGCTGGTGGAGTTGCTGAGCGAGCGGGCGCGGGCGGCGGTGGAGATTGGGCGACTGAAGCGGGATACGTCTTTGCCGATTTATGAACCGGAGCGGGAGCGAATTGTGTTTGAGAATGTGCGGGAGATGAATCGAGGTCCACTGCCGGGGCAGGATCTGGTGAGAATTTTTGAACGGATCATGGATGTGATGCGGAATATTCAGAAAGAAGAGATTGTGACGAAGGTGGAAGCGAAGAAGGGCGAGACGGAATTGGATTCGGAAGTGAATGACTGAAGCAGGGTTGGTGGTGGTGGACGCGAACGGCAGGTTCCTCGCTGCGCTCGGAATGACAAAGAGATTTTTCGGAATGGCAAACGTTTGTCGAGCCAGAAGCTAGAAGCAGAGACTTTCCTATGATTGTGGCGATGCAGGATGTGGCGGATGAGGGGCAGATTCAGCAGGTGATTGAACACCTGGTGAAAATGGGGTTCGAGGTGCACCGGTCGTCGGGAGCGCGGCAGACGGTGCTGGGCGCGGTGGGATCAGGGATTGATTTTGATATACGCATCCTGGAGTTGCTGCCGGGAGTGCAGGAAGTCCATCGCATCAGTTCTCCCTACAAGCTAGCGGGGAAAAGTTTTCGTCCCGAAGGGACGATTGTGAAATTGGCCAATGGAGTTGCGATTGGCGGAAATGAAGTGGTGGTGATGGCGGGGCCGTGCACCGTGGAATCAAGAGAGCAACTTTTCACGACGGCGGAGGCGGTTGCGAAGGCGGGGGCGCGGGTGCTGCGGGGCGGAGCGTTCAAGCCGAGGAGTTCTCCTTATTCATTTCAGGGGCATGGGGAAGATGCGCTGAAGTTATTGCGCGAGGCAGGGGAGAAATTCAAGTTGCTGGTGATCAGCGAGGTGATGGAGATCTCGCAGATTCCGATGATGCTGCCCTATGTGGATATCCTGCAGGTGGGGGCGCGAAATATGCAGAACTTCAATCTGCTGCGCGAGCTGGGGAAGGTGCGCAAGCCGGTTCTGCTCAAGCGCGGGATTGCCGCGACTTTGGAAGAGTTGCTGCTTTCGGCCGAATACATTATGGCGGGCGGGAATTATGAAGTGATTTTGTGCGAGCGCGGCATTCGGACATTTGAAACGTACACGCGGAACACGATGGATATTTCGGCGATCCCGATCATTCATAAGCTCTCGCATCTACCGATGACGGCGGATCCCTCCCATGGGACGGGACGGCGGGACAAGGTTGCGCCGATGGCGAGGGCATCAGTGGCGGCGGGAGCGGATGCGCTGCTGATTGAAGTGCATTGCGATCCAAACCAGGCATGGTCGGATGGGGCGCAGTCGCTGTTTCCGGAGCAGTTCGCGAAGTTGATGGATGAGTTGCGGATGATTGCGCCGGCGGTGGGAAGAAAGATCGGGTAAAGTTTTTCACCGCCGAGAACGCAGAGCGTGCCGAGATTCTTAAGTGAATTCTCGTTGACGTCGGCAGATCGAACTATGCACGTCGACCTTAATCTTCTTTGATCTACAATTCCTTTCTTCGCGACCTCGGCGCGCTCGGCGGTTGAGTGTTTAAGAGTCTTTATGGCCATTCGGCAAATCACGATTGTTGGGACGGGGCTGATCGGCGGGTCGTTTGCGCTGGCGCTGCGGAGGCATCGGTTTGCGGGGAAGATTATTGGGTGCGACCGGCAATCGGCGTTGAAGAGGGCGAAGATGTGCGGGGTGATCGACAGCGGATTTCCGGAGCCGGCCGATGCAGTACGAGGCAGCCAGTTGGTGGTGCTGGCGACGCCGGTGCTGGCAATTGTCGATTTGATTGGGCGATTGGGGCCGGCGCTGCCTGCGAGTACGTTGCTGACGGATGTGGGAAGCACGAAGGGCGCCGTGGCTGAACAGGCGCTGAAGGTGTTTGGAAAGAATGCGCGGCATCGATATCTGGCGGGGCATCCGATGGCGGGGAAGGAGAACAGCGGCGTGGACTTTGCAGACGCCGACTTGTTCCAGAACGCAGTTTGGTTCTTGACGCCGCTGCCGGGACAGAATCTGCAAGAGCCCTTGTTCGCGGAATTTGTGGGATGGATCGATCAGATCGGCGCGCGGGTGGCGATTCTGCCGCCGGAGGATCATGACCAGCTCTGCGCGTGGATCAGCCACGTGCCGCAGATGATTTCAACCGCGCTAGCGGCGGCGCTGGTGGAGGAGTTCGGCGAGGAGGCGCCGTTGCTGCCGGCTGGGGGGCGGGCGCTGCGGGAGATGACAAGGATTTCGGCAAGTCCTTATTCGATGTGGCGGGATATCGCGATCACGAACAAGAAAAATCTGGAGGATGCGCTGTGGAAGGTGGAGCAGCGGCTGGCGCATCTCCGGGAAAATCTGGCGACACGGCAACTGGCGGAGGAATTTGAAAGGGCGCACGGGTTGAGGAAGAATTCGGGGAAGAAGAGTAGTGCACCACGGAGACCCGGAGGTGCTCGAGTGTGCTGGAAATTCCCTGCGAAGCTTGAGGTTGTTCCGAAGGGGCAGGGATCCTTCGACTGCGGTTGTGCTTCGCTGGCGCGAAGCACAATCCTCGCTCAGGATGACAGTGTATTTAGTGTGTCTGCTCGGTTCATTTCGTTTAGAATTCCAGCGCTATGAATAAGGTTGTGGCGAGTGCGGATGAGGCGATTCGCGATGTGGGCGACGGCGCCAGCATCATGATTGGCGGGTTTGGGCTGTGCGGGATTCCGGAGAATCTGATTCGCGCGTTGGTGCGGAAGGGGTCGAAGAACCTGACGACCATCAGTAATAACGTTGGGGTGGATGGGTTGGGAAATGGTCTGCTGCTGGCGGCGGGACAGATTGTGCATCACATTGGGACCTACGTTGGCGAGAACAAGCTACTGGAAGAGATGGTGCTGACGGGGAAGATTCGTCTCGATCTGGTGCCGCAGGGGACATTTTCGGAGAGGATCCGCGCGGGCGGCGCGGGGATTCCGGCATTTTTTACGCCGACGGGTGTGGGCACGATTGTCGCGGAAGGTAAAGAGACCCGCGAGTTCGAGGGACGGACTTACGTGATGGAACATGGGCTGAAGGCGGACTTCGCTTTTGTGAAGGCGTGGAAGGGCGACCGGATGGGGAATCTGGTGTACCGGAAGACGGCGCGGAATTTTAATCCGGTGATGGCGACGGCGGCGAAGGTGACGATCGCGGAGGTTGAGCATCTGGTGGAAGTCGGAGAACTGGATGGGGATTCGATCCATACGCCTTCGGTTTACGTGAAGAGAATTTTTCAGGGGGAGCTGTACGAGCGGAGAATTGAGAGACGGACGGTGAGGAAGGCTGGCTGAACTAATGAAGACCTCCAAAGATTCTTTCAGTGTCGACATAGTCCTCCGCCACCCCTCATATAGTCCGGAAAGTATTGCGGCAGCACTGTCGTTAAAGCCTAAGGGCTCCTGGCCGGTGGGCGAGGACCTTGGCAAAGTCCGGGCGAAATGGAGCTTTTTCTATGCACGTTTGCTGGAGCCTGTCGCGTGCGCCGACCACGAACGTGCCTTGAAGAATGTCTCTCGGTTTCTGCGAAAGAACGCTCCTTTCTGGGCTGACTTCACGGGTGGAAACGGGGAAGTGGAACTGATTCTCAATCATACGGTGAGTCCACAGAAGGAACAGGGAGATGAATGTTTCGAACTGCACTTCACTCCAGCATTTCTTCGAGACTTGTCCGCTCGGGACATCGGCCTGAGAGTGCAAGGATGGCAAGGGAGTGTAAGAAAAGACTCGCCAAAGAGAGCGACCGACTTGGTACGGAAGCGGTAGATTTTAGGCATCCTTGGCAGGTAGGGATCCTTCGACTGCGGCTTTGTTCGCTTCGCTCACAAAACCTTCGCTCAGGATGACATATGGAAAAAGGGTTGAATAAGCCGGGAAAAGATGTTGAGAAGCGGGAGCGGATTGTGAATCGGATTGCGCGGGAGTTGCGCGATGGATTCTATGTGAACCTGGGCATTGGGATGCCGACGCTGATTGCGAATCACGTGCCGCCGGGGATTGAAGTGGTGTTGCAGTCAGAAAATGGAATGCTGGGGATTGGGCCGTATCCAGTGGAGGGGCAAGAGGACGCGGACCTGATCAATGCGGGTAAGGAGACGGTGAGCGAGATGGCGGGGACGTCGTATTTTTCGAGCGCCGATTCGTTTGCCATGATTCGCGGGGCGCACATTGATTTGAGCGTGTTGGGAGCGATGGAAGTGGATGAGTCGGGGAGCCTGGCGAATTGGATGATCCCAGGAAAGATGGTGAAGGGGATGGGCGGAGCGATGGACCTGGTGGCCGGAGCGCGGCGCGTGGTGGTGGCGATGGAGCATACGACGAAAGATGGTGCGCCGAAGATTTTGAAGAAGTGCACGCTGCCGCTGACCGGCGTGCGAGTGGTGGATACGATTGTGACGGAGATGGCCTACATACGGGTGACGGGGTGGGGGCTGGTGCTGGAGGAAGTGGCTCCGGGGCTGACGGCGGAGGATGTGCTGCGGGCGACGGAGGCGAGTTTGGTGGTGAGTGAGAGGTTGAAGGTGATGGAGGGGTAGGTTCGCCGCCAGGCGAACCGCAGGGGCTTGCCCATTCAATTTTAAGCGGCATTCTATCGCAGCGCTGGAAGCGCTGCGCCACCCAAAATCCCCGTAGACCTAAATTCTGAATGGCGCGGCTAGCAGGCGGAATGGGAGTGTGATGGCGAGGAAAACGACTTCCAGCACTCCCTTTACGGCGATACCGACGATGCGGAATGGCAGCAGGAGCAGCCAGACGAATGGGTAAGCGATCAGCGCGATTACGGCTAGCGGCCAGCAGACTACGAAGAGGATGCACCACAGGAGGAACGTGAACATGGGAGACCTCCTTCTTTCTAATCCTTCCATTTAATTGTACGGCGGGAGTGTGGGGAAAGTTCCCTGTGAGAATTCCTTGCGGAGCCCGCGGTCGCACTGGAGGGGTAGGGATACTTCGACTGCGGTTGTGCTTCGCTGTCGCGAAGTACAAACCTCGCTCAGGATGACATTTCCGCCAAAAAAATCATTCGTAGCGGAGGGCTTCGGCGGGGAGGGTGCGGCCGGCGGACCATGAGGGGTAGAGGGTGGCGATGAAGGAGACGCCGATCGCAACGATGGCGACGAGGACGCCGTCCATGGGGCGCGGGGCGAAGGGGACGTAGTCGATGGAGTAGACCTCGGGCGAGAGCGAGATGATGTGGTAGTGGCCTCCGGCGTAGGAGATGGCGTAGCCGACGAGCAGGCCGATGGCGGTGCCGATGACGCCGATCAGAACGCCTTGCGCGATGAAGATGTTGCGGACTTGCGATTTGCGCGTGCCCATCGAGATGAGGACGGCGATGTCTTTGGTTTTTTCCATAACCATCATGATGAGGGAAATCAGGATGTTCAGGGCGGCGACGAAGACGATGAGTCCGATGGTAATGAAGGTGACCAGGCGTTCGAGGCGAAGGGCGTGGAAGAGAGCCTGGTTCTGCTCCATCCAGTTGGTAGTCATGAAGCCTTTGCCGGCGGCCTCTTCGAGTTGGCGCGAGACCTGAGCGGCTTTGTAGATGTCGTCGACCTTGAACTCGATGACGGAAATCAGATCGCCGAGACCGAAGAGGTTTTGGGCAGCAGAGAGGCGCGTGAAGGCCCAGGACGAATCGTAGTCGTAGAAGCCGGAGCTGAAAATTCCTACCACGCGGAAGCGGCTGTATTTCGGAACCATGCCGAAGGGCGTGAGTTCGCCTTGCGGGCTGGTGACGAGGACGACCGAGCCGACGGTCGCGCCGAGGTTGTCGGCCATATCTTTGCCGAGAATGATGGGAGGCATGGCGGCGATGCGGGCGTGGACGCCCGCGAGGGAATCGGGGGAATCGTCTTCGGGGGTTGAGGCTCCCGGGGCAGGCTTAGCGGCTGTCCCTACTTGGTTATTCTCTGGAGCCGGCGGTTCATCGAGAGCGTCGGCTGATCCCTCCTTTATTGTGTTGAGCAGGTCGCCGATTTTGCGTTCGTCGGCGGGGATCATACCTTTGAGGACGGCGCCACGGGCGCGTGGGCCGCGGGAGATGAGGACCTGCTCGAAGATTGCAGGAGCGGCGGCGACGACGTGCGGCTGTTTGGAAAGACGTTCGAGGAGTGGAGGCCAGTCTTTGATGCCGTCATCGGCGATGCGGAGCAGGCTGATGTGCGAAGTGGATCCGATGAGGCGCTCCTGCAGGTCCTGGCGAAAGCCGTTGTTGATGGCGAGGGCGATGATGAGCGAGGCGACGCCAGCGGCGACTCCGAGGATGGAGATGCCGGTGATGATGCCGATGAAGGCTTGCCTCCTCTTCGCTCGTAAATATCGCGTCGCAATGAACAACTCGAATCTCATTAACAGGTCCCTCGCGTTGCTCGGGATTTCGGCGCGCGGCTCGGACGCCGCGCAAACGCCTCAACCTGGCGGCGTTTGGCGCGGAGGTAGCGGGTTGCGATGAAGAGTTCGAAGCGCATGGAGCTTTAGCTGTCAGCTCTCAGCTTTCAGCCAAGTCGGATTATAGCGACTAAAACAAAATCTCACCGCAGAGGGCGCCGAGTTGGAACTGGGTTGGATGGATCTGCTCACTGTTCATTATCTTAGCTTGGGGATAACGGCGGGCACTGTTGATCGGTATTGGCGATAACCTTCGCCGAAGCGGGCCTCCAGTTCTCGATCTTCCGTACGAATCATAATTGCGCCGGTTACGAGTGCGAACGCTGTCAGAGCCCAGCAGACGGCCAGGCCCGTGCCGGCGCTCCAGGCCAGCATTTCGCAGAGATGGCCGAGATAGACGGGATGGCGCACGTGGGCGCGGATGCCGGTGGTGGCGAGGCGCTGCTCGCGATCCCTCGGGAGGATTTCGGACAGGCCGCCGAGTTGCGCCAGAGTGAAGTGATGGTGCGAGAGTTTGTAGAGCACGAGGCTGGCGCAGAATAAGAAGACTGCTGGAATCCAAGTCCAGTTATTTTTGTAGAGGACGACACTGCGCCACGGGGCGGTGATCGCGGCCATGGCTGCCCACATTCCGATCCAGATGGGCAGGAGGATTTTGTAGGGCGACCGAGGGCGTGAGCGCCAGAATTCCACGCGGGGATGAATCAGCATCCAGAAGGCGGGGATCGTGGAGTAGACGACGCAGGCGATCCAGCCGATGGTGCGCAGTGGGTGCATCATTTAATTTTAGCGGGTAGAGTAGTCGAGCGTTGCTCGACTGAACAGCCGAGGGCGGCTGTCCCTACATGGGCGGAGGTCATGCGCGGAACTTCTTTCTATGGCACATTAGAAGATCCATGCCCGCACCTGCTGACGCCAGAGCTGGACGCATCGCGTTTACGCATCCCGACTTCGTGTTGTTCCAGATTGCGCGGTTTCTGATTGTGGCCGCGGTGGAGATGCAGGCGGTCGCGGTGGGATGGCAGGTTTACGACATTACGAAACGCGCGCTGGATCTCGGGTTGGTCGGGCTGGCGCAATTTCTGCCGGGCATCTTGTTGTTTCTTGTTTCGGGGCATGCGTCGGATCGGTTCGATCGTCGTAGGGTGCTGGGTACATGCTACGCGGGCTTTGCGCTGTGTTCCGGGCTTCTGCTGATGCTGGCGCAGAGGGAAACGCACGCGGTGCGTCCTATTTATGTTGTGCTGATTCTGCTGGGAGTGGTGCGATCGTTTAACGGAACGGCCAGCCGGTCGATCCTGCCGCAACTGGTTCCGGAAGAGCACTTCCCGAACGCCGTGGCATGGAATGCGACGACGTTTCAGGCGGCTACGATTCTGGGGCCGTCTCTGGGCGGGATTCTGTATGCGGCGTTTCATGGTCCGTCGGCGGTATACGCGGCGGCGATGCTGACGGCGGTGGGTGCGTTGGTCTCTACGTTCCGCATCAAGGCGCGACAGCAGGCGCGAAAGCGCGAGCCGATGACGATGAAGACGGTGTTCGCCGGATTGCATTTCATATGGCGGGAGAAGTTGATCCTGGGGGCGATTTCGCTAGATTTGTTTGCAGTATTGCTGGGTGGAGCGGTGGCGCTGCTTCCGGTTTACGCGCGCGACATTCTGCACACCGGGCCGTGGGGGTTGGGGCTATTGCGGACGGCTCCGGGAGTGGGAGCCGCGATCATGGCGGTAGCGTTGGCTCACCGGCCGCTACGCGGGCGCGCGGGGCCGACGCTGTTGTGGTCGGTGGCGGGGTTTGGAGTGCTGACCATTTTGTTTGGGGTGTCGCACAGCATTGTGCTGTCGCTGATGGCATTGGTGCTGCTGGGAGCGACGGACATGATCAGCGTAATCATTCGCGCGACGCTGGTGCAGTTGCGCACGCCGGATGAAATGCGCGGGCGGGTGATGGCGGTCGACATGGTTTTCATTGGGACCTCGAATGAGCTGGGGCAGTTCGAATCTGGACTGACGGCGCAGTGGTTTGGCACAGTTCCAGCGGTGGTGCTGGGAGGCGTGGGAACGCTGGTGGTGATTGGGCTGTGGTCGTGGATGTTTCCGGAGCTGCGGCGCACGGGGGAACTTGGCGCCATGAAGGGTGTGGCTGAGGACGCTGCAGAAGCGGCGGAGCTGGGGCAGTAGGGATCCTTCGACTCCGCCGAGGGCTCGCTTCGCGATCCATCGGCTACGCTCAGGGTGACAACTCTACGGGACGGTTTGGCGCTGAAGTGTCGCTCTTCCACGATACTGAATGCATGTCAAGCGCGCGAAAAAAAACTATTTTTGCGGGATCAAAGTTTTTGCGGCGCCCATGTTGTCGTAACGGTCGTAGACGCGAACGACGACTACATGCTCGGAGGAAGCTGCGCCATCTTTCGCCGCTTCGGGAGTGGCTTTGAAATCGTAGGTCTCGGTTTTTGCGTCGGAGAGTTGGCCGACGGGTTCGACGTACTTCCAATCTCCGGCATCGACGGAATATTCGGCGCGTTTGACGGGAGAAAAACCATCGACGGCGCGGAAGGTAACATGAATCTGGTTGCCGTCAAGAGTAGCGGAGAGGTTTTCGATGCGCGGAGGAGTGGTATCGACCTCGAAGCGGCGGCTCTCTTTCGACGCGGTCAAGGCCTCGCCCGGGGAGTGCGAGGGCGCGTCGGAGGCGACCACTTTTACGGTGTAGCCGCCGTCGGGCAACAGGCTGGCGTCGAAGGAATAGGCTTTGTCGGTGAGGTCGTCTTTGAGAAGGAGCCAGCGCTTCTGGCCGTCGCCGCGGTAGTAGATGGAGTAGACGAGCTGATCGTCGTTGTCATCGTGCGCGCTCCACTTCACGCCGATGGAATCGCGATCATGCGAGCTGGATGGGGGAGATTCGAAGTGGGTTGTGGAAGACAAGGTCGACGAATCCGTTCCCAGGTTCACGCCCGTATTCTTGGGTTGCGGCTGATACTTTACGCCGACTTGCACGGTGACGTCGTCGATCTCTGGAGCGACATTCTTGGGCAGATAATTGAGGGCTACGCTATCGACATTTGGAGCTGGAGATCCCGCATGCAGCACGGCTTTCCACTGGGCGTAACGGGCGGCGGGAACGCCGGTTTCGTCATCTTTGCCGAGGTCGACCTTCTTCCACGGGCTCCAGTTGCGGTCGGGATTGTCGACGTTGCCGCTGCGGGCGTAGAGATCGACATTGCCGATGCCGCGGAATTCGACGCGGCCCCAGCGGGAGAAAATCTTGGCGTCGAAGACGTCGCTCTCGTAGGTGCCCTGGGCTTCGGGTCCCGGGCCGAGGACAAAAACTTTTCCCAGATTGCTGGTGGCCGCGTAGACGCCACCGCCGGGCGCTTTGGCGAAGGCCGTCACCTGCGAGGCCGCCGCTTTCAGCAGATCGGAGAAATCATCGAGGCCGGTGATGGCGAAGATGTGGCCACGATTTCCTGTGCCGGCGAGCAACCGTCCCTGTGAATCAAAGGCGAGGGCGTAGACGATGTCTTCATGCGATGTCCACAGGCGGGTCGGAGAGCCGTCGGGAGCGATGCGGTAGACATCGGAACCGCTGCTGGCGCCGCCGCCGGGAAACGGGAAAGGCCCGGTGATCGCTGGGCCCGCGGGGTTGGTAGTCATGGTCATGCCGGGAACCTGCGGCGCGCCGCCTACGGGGACATTCGCGCCCATGGTCAACAGGGCGGCGTTGAAGGCTGTGGAGGTCGAAGCGCTTCCAGGCTTTTTCTCGCCGACGGCGGCCGCGTAGATGTTGCCGGAGTGATCGAGCGCCAGCGCGGTGATTTCTTTCTTGGGCGCGCTGTAGAGCACGAAACCGTCGCCGGCGGGAGAGATGCGGTAGATGAGCCCGCTGCCATCGGAGCCGGCAATCAGGTTGTTCTGCGCATCGAAAGCCAGGACGCGAATGTGAGTCTCGTCGCTCTTGAAAAAGACCGAGTGCTCGCCTTTGGGCATAACGCGGAAAATCTCGCCGTGGTCGCCGGTGGCGACGTAGAGGTTGCCGGACTTATCGAGCGCGAGATCCCAGATGTATTTCGTGCCGGGTTCGAAGTAGACGGAAGAACTCCAGGAAGGATCGGGAGCAGGAGATGAGTCGGCTTTGGCGGGCTGCGCTTTGCCGCCGGAGTTGTGTTCGATCTTGTAGACTTTGCCATCAGGAGCGGTGGCGGCGTAGATCGCGCCTGCGGAGTTGATCTGCAGGGCTTGCACCTGAAGTTCTTTCGGCTCAAAAATGATGGTGGCTTTACCATCGGGCGTGATGCGATAGACACGGGCCGGGGCGCCGGCTGCAACGTAGACGTTTCCGGCGTCGTCGGCGGCGATGGACCAAATGTAGGTGGATGGGGTGGCGTAGAGGCTTTTGAAAGTGGGGGCCAACTCCAGGCCGCCGGCGCTGCGAATAGCTACGCCGGTGGCTGTGCCTTTGGTGAGATCTTCAAACTTTGACTGCTCCCAGGAACGCGTGCCTTCGGCGAATGCCGTAGAGATCAGGCCGGAACCACAAATGCATGTAACAAAGAAAGCAATAAGAAGGAAGAAGAAAGGCTTTCGCGTACTGTGCAATTTCATACCTCTGGGCATCGTTGTGGGGAACTGTTAGGTTATCACGGCAAGGGGAGTGGAGGCTGCCGTTGTGGGCGAGTTGCGAGGGCCACAGAGGCTGATTTCCCGTGGTATTGTTGAATTTCATGAATTCATCGCGCCAGGAATTGCTGCAGTTGCTCGCGCACAAGTCGTTCCGGCTGGGCGAGTTCAAACTGTCTTCAGGCGGCACCAGCGACTACTACATCGATTGCCGGACCACCACTCTGGATGCGAAGGGCGCGCGGCTTACCGGGCAGGTTTTTTACGACGAAATCAAGCAGCGGGGTTGGAAGGCGCAGGCCATTGGTGGGCTCACCATGGGGGCAGACCCGATTGTGGTGGCGGTTTCGGTGATAAGCGGCGAGCTGAATGGGTTTCTGGTGCGCAAGGCGGAAAAGCAGCACGGGACGGGGCAGCGGATTGAAGGCTATCGCGAGAAGGGCGCGCGGGTGGTGATCGTGGACGACGTTTGCACTACGGGAGCTTCGACGGTGCAGGCGATTGAGACGGCGCGCGAGTTTGGTTTCCACGTGGTGGGAGCGATGTGCCTGGTGGAACGTGAGGAAGCGAAGGGAAGGCCGAATGTAGAAAAGGCTGCGGCTCCGGCACCGTTTGTGTCGATCTTTACGGCGAGCGAAGTGCGGGCGCAGCACATTCTGCAGACGGATGACACGCAGCCCGCGATTTTTGCGGTCGCGGCGGTTTGCGAAGTTTGCGGGCGTCCGGCGGCGACGAACAATCCGCGGAATTTGTGCGAGGCGCATAGGGTGTCGTGACAGAAACGCCTTGCGGAGCCGTTGGTTGAGCAGAGTTGCACGGATCCCCTTCGGCTTCGCTCAGGGCAGGCTTTCGACTGCGGTTGTGCTTGGCTATCGCGAAGCGCAATCCTCGCTCAGGATGACAAGAAGATAATGATTCAGACACTGGAATGGACGGAACAGGGGGTACGCTTCATCGATCAGACGAAGCTGCCGACGGAAGAAACTTATGTGACCTGCAAGACGTACGAGCAGGTTGCCGATGCCATCCGGACGATGGTGGTGCGGGGAGCGCCGGCGATTGGCGTGGCCGCGGCGATGGGAATCGCGCTGGGAGTACAGAACTCCAAGGCGGAGACGGTCGCGGAGCTCAAAAAGGATCTGGATAAGATCTGCGACGTAATCGGGAAGACAAGGCCGACGGCGGTGAATCTTTTCTGGGCGATCCGGCGGATGCAGGAGAAGTTTGAGCGCATACGGATTCGTCCCATTGCGCAGATCAAGCGGGATCTGGTGGAAGAAGCCAAGCGCATGCATGCGGAAGATATTGCCGCGAACCAGGCTATGGGACGCCACGGCGCGACGCTGATGCCGAGCGAAGGTGGAGTGCTGACCCACTGCAATGCCGGAGCGCTGGCCACAGCTGGATACGGAACGGCGCTGGGAGTGATTCGCGCGGCGGTGGAGCAGGGGAAAAAGATACATGTCTATGCGGACGAGACGCGGCCGTTCCTGCAAGGGTCGCGGCTAACGGCGTGGGAATTGATGAAGGATGGCATCCCGACCACGGTGATTTCCGACAACATGGCAGGCGCCATGATGAAGCAGGGAAGGATTGGAGCGATTGTGGTGGGCGCCGACCGGATCGCGGCTAACGGAGATGTGGCCAACAAAATAGGAACGTATACAGTCGCGGTTCTGGCTAAGGAAAACGGGATCCCGTTCTATGTGGCGGCGCCGATCTCAACGGTGGACCTGGAGTGCCCGGACGGCGACCGGATTCCGATCGAGCAGCGTAATCCGAAGGAAGTAAGTCATATTGCGGGGAAGCAGATGACGCCGGATGGCGTATCGATTGAGAATCCGGCGTTCGATGTGACTCCGGCGAAGTACGTGGCCGCCATTATCACGGAGCGCGGAGTTGCGCGTGAGCCTTACCGGGAGTCTTTGGAAAGACTGGCGGGCGCGGAATCGAAGGTCGAGGTATAGAAAGCAGAGGGCAGTGGGCAGTGGTCAGAAAAGGCAAGAGCGGCGCCGCTATCAGTTTTGAAAAGACTGGCCACTGACCACCGGTCACTGGCCACTGTTCTTGGCATAGTGCATCGTGATGCAGGTCACATCGCGGGTACTGGACAATGAGTACAGTTTTCGGTAGGCGGCTTTCTAATGATCGGCAGAGCCGCTGCGACAGGATCTTCCATATGGTGCAAAGGTGCCATGTGGAGTGCGGGTCTAGTGTGAGAAGATGTCCGCTTCTACTGTTCCCGCCTGCGGTAGCCTAGGGCCGGGACAGGATGGACCGAAGCGGGGGCAAAGTGCATCTAAGTGAACAAGTGGCGAAACAGGACACTTTGCTTCGAGTGGAAGGGTTAAAGAAGGTTTTTCGATCCGGCGAATCGGATCTGGTGCTCTTTGAGAATTTATCGTTCGAGGTGAAGCGAGGCGAGATGCTCGCGATCGTCGGCGAGTCGGGAGCGGGGAAGAGTACCTTGTTGCACATCCTCAGCGCTCTTGATCACGCTTCCGCGGGTGACGTATACTGCGCGGAATTGAAGCTGAACACGTTGTCGGCGGATGAAGCATCGAAGTTTCGCAATCGCGAGACGGGCTTCGTCTGGCAACTTCACTATCTGCTGCCGGAGTTTACGGCGGCGGAAAATGTGGCGATGCCTCTGCTGGTGCGGGGGCGCAGCTGGGCAGAGGCCGCGCCGGAAGCGTCGCGGTGGTTGCGCGAGGTCGGGCTGGAGAAACGCGCGCATCACCGCTCGGGAGAGCTTTCGGGCGGCGAGCAGCAGCGGGTAGCTCTGGCGAGGGCGCTCATTACCGGTCCGAAGTTGTTGCTGGCGGATGAGCCTACCGGGGACCTTGACGGGCCGAACGCGGAAGCGGTTTTCGAATTGATTGCGCGATTACATCGCGAGCACCAACTCACCTCCCTCATTGCAACACATAATTATTCGTTCGCCCGGCGTTGCCACCGGGTGTTGCAGCTACGACGAGGGCACGTGAAAGAGGTTAGTCCGGAGTCGTTGCCGGTTTGATAAGTTGGGCACGGTGAGTGAAAGATTAGTTAGACAAAGTGCAAGAAATTGGAATTAGTGGAGCGCGAAGGAGATTTCAACAGATTCCTTCGGTAACATTGCAGTAACGTTTCGGTACTTGGGTTTGGTGGCCGTTTGATTGCATAATGACCGGGTGACACAAATCAGAATGCACGACGTACACGAAATCGGACGGGGATTCAGGTAGGTCGAGCCGAGCTAGCGCCTTCTCGACCAGAAGGGTTCAGGGGGAAGCGCATTATGTTTGAACGTTATACGGAGAAAGCCAGGCGCGTAATCTTTTTTGCGCGCTATGAAGCAAGCCAGTTCGGGTCTCCTTATATAGAGACCGAGCACCTGCTGCTGGGGCTCCTGCGCGAAGACAAAGCCCTGACCAATCGATTCCTGCGCTCGCACGCCTCGGTGGAATCGATCCGCAAGCAGATTGAGGGTCACACGACGATTCGGGAAAAAGTCTCGACCTCGGTGGACCTGCCCTTGAGCAACGAGTGCAAGCGCGTGCTGGCCTATGCCGCGGAAGAAGCGGAGCGGCTTTCGCACCGGCACATCGGAACCGAGCATTTGCTGTTGGGGTTATTGAGAGAAGAGAAGTGCTTTGCCGCCGAGATCTTGCACGAGCGCGGGCTGCGACTCTCGACCATTCGGGAAGAACTGGCGCGAACCAGCCAGGAGAAGGCGCAGCCGCAACGGCAGCGCGAGTCTTCGCTCTTGAGCGAGTTTTCGCGCGATCTGACGCAGGCAGCGATGGATAGCCAGCTGGATCCTCTGGTCGGCCGCGATGGTGAGTTGGAGCGCGTGGTCCAGATACTTTGCCGGCGCACCAAGAACAATCCCGTGCTGATCGGCGAGCCGGGTGTGGGTAAAACTGCCATCGTCGAAGGATTGGCGCAGCGGATTGCTGACGGCGAGGTTCCATCGTTCCTTGCGGACAAGCGAATTCTAGCGCTCGATCTCTCTTTGATCGTTGCCGGAACGAAATATCGCGGACAGTTTGAAGAGCGGCTGAAGACCATCATGAAAGAGCTGATGGAGTCGCAGAACTCCATCATCTTTATTGATGAGCTGCACACGCTGGTGGGCGCGGGATCGGCAGAAGGATCGTTGGACGCTGCGAATATCCTGAAGCCGGCTTTGTCACGCGGCGAGATTCAGTGCATCGGCGCAACCACGCCGGGCGAATACCGCAAGTCGATCGAGAAAGACCGGTCGCTGGAGCGGCGCTTCCAGGCTGTGAAAGTTCCTCCACCGAACGAGGCGGACGCGGTGAAGGTGCTGTTCGGCATCAAGGACCGGTATGAGAAGTTCCACGCCGTTACTTATACCGACGACGCCATCAACTTCGCGGTCTCGCACTCGAACCGTTATATTCCCGACCGGTTCCTGCCAGACAAGGCGATCGACCTGGTCGACGAAGCTGGGGCGCGGGTGAAGCTGCGCCAGACTTCACAGCCGGAAGAGATCACGGAAGTGCAGAAGCGGATCAAGTTCATCGTGCACCGCATGGAGAATGCGATCGCCAACCATGAGTTCGAAAAGGCTCGCTTCTATTCGGATGAAGAACGCAAGGAGCGCGAGAACCTGCGCGCGCTGCGCGAGAAATATCATCTGGATGAATCGTCGACTGGAGTGGTGGGACGCGAGGACATCGAGGATGTAGTGTCCCGATGGACCGGCGTTCCCATCACTTCGATCAAGGAAGAAGAGACGCAGAAGCTGCTGCGCATCGAAGAAGAGCTGCACAAGCGGATTATTTCGCAGGATAAATCGATCAGCGCGCTGGCCCGGGCGATCCGGCGTTCGCGCGCAGGGTTGAAGAGTCCGAACCGGCCGATCGGGTCGTTCCTGTTCCTGGGGCCGACCGGCGTCGGAAAGACCGAAGTGGCTCGGACGCTGGCGCAGTTCATGTTCGGCACGGAGAAAGCTTTGGTTCGCTTCGACATGTCGGAGTTCATGGAGAAGCATTCGGTATCGAAGCTGATCGGCTCGCCTCCGGGATACGTGGGCTACGAAGAGGGCGGCCAACTTACTGAGCGGGTAAAGCGGGCGCCATATTCGGTGGTGCTACTGGATGAAATCGAGAAGGCGCATCCGGATGTGTTCAACATCCTGCTGCAAGTTTTTGAAGACGGCCAGCTGACCGATGGTTTGGGCAATACGGTCGATTTCAAGAACACAATCCTGATCATGACCTCGAACATTGGGGCGCGGCATCTGCAGAAGCGCGAAGGATTTGGCTTCCAGTCAACGGCGGAAGATCAGGTTTCGGGCAAGGTTGAGGAACTGGTTAAGGGCGAGGTGAAACGCACCTTCAATCCGGAATTCCTGAACCGGCTGGACGAAATCATTCTGTTCCTGGCTTTGAGCGAGAGCGACCTGATTCAGATTCTGGAACTCATGGTCACGCAGCTCAACGCGAACCTGGCGCAGAAGGCGATTACGGTTACGGTGGCGGATGAGGCGAAGAAGTGGATCCTCAGCCAGACGCTGACGGATCGCTCCTACGGTGCTCGGCCGCTGCGCAGGGCATTGCAGAAATACATCGAAGACCCGCTGTCGGAGGCGCTGATTCAGGGCACGATTACGACGCGACCGGCGTTTATCGAGGTCTTCCTGGAAGACAACAAGCTGTTCTATCGTCCGGTGGACGCGGAAAAGACCGAGGGCGTGCTCTTGTATGAGAACAGTTAGGTAGGGCTAGCTATCAGCTTTCAGCCGTCAGCTTTTGCTGGCGGCTTTTCTTTTGGTCGTTATTTTGGTCAGCGCCTTGGCGTACTCCCGGATCGTCTGAGGCCGCGATTTGAGGTAGATGAATTGCCCCTCGCGGCGTGTCTCGATCAGGTTCGCATCTGCGAGGATTTTCAGATGATGTGAGATGGTGCCCGGGGTCAGCCCATATTTCTCGACCACCTGCCCGCAAAACATTTCCTTGCTGGAGGAGATCCCTTCGTAGATCTGGAGGCGAGTGGGATCGCTCAGAGCTTTGGAAATTTCCGCTAATTCTTTTCTTTCCATGGAGTCAGGTCCAATGTAGCATGCCGCTGCGAAGAAATTGAAACCACCATAGTTTGATGATCATCAAAGTGCAAAAGTACCGGAAGCATTCGGCGCGGGAACTGATCAGCCCGCTCATTAAAAAAGGAGAAATCATATGGCGAAAAGGTTTGAAGGAAAGACAGTCGTAGTTACCGGCGGCAACAGTGGGATTGGGTTAGCGACGGCCAAGCTGTTTCATGACGAGGGAGCGAAGGTTGCGATCTCGGGGCGCGACCAGAAGACGCTGGATGAGGCGGTCAAAACCATCGGCAACGGGACGCTGGCGGTGAAGGCGGATGTATCCAAGCTGGCGGACATCGACCGGCTGTACTCGCAAGTAACCGGAAAGTTCGGCAAGATTGACGCGATTTTTGCCAACGCGGGCATCGCGAAATTTGCTCCGGCGAGCGAAAGCACGGAGCAACTGTTCGACGAAACCTTCGATATCAACGTGAAGGGGCTTTATTTTACGCTGCAAAAGGCACTGCCCCATCTTAATAACAACGCCGGAATCGTTCTGAACTCGTCGGTGGTAAATGCAAAGGGTAGTCCCACAACCAGCGTTTATGCGGCCAGCAAGGCGGCGGTACGCTCGCTGGCGCGCACGTTCGCGGGAGAGTTGGTGGACCGAGGAATTCGAGTGAACGTGGTCAGTCCGGGGCCGATCGAAACTCCGATCTTCGGAAGGACGGGACTGCCGCAGGCAGCGGTCGACGAGTTCGCCAACTATATCAAGACAGCCAACCCCATGAAGCGCTTCGGCACGCCTGAGGAAGTGGGCCATGCGGTGCTTTTCCTGGCCAGCAGCGAGGCGTCGTATATTACCGGGGTTGACCTGGGTGTGGACGGCGGGGCCGGCCAGATTTAAGAGGGCGAGCGATGCGTGGTAATGGGAGAGGAAGCGAGAATCAAAATCCCCGCCCTGTCCCTCCAAAAAACGGAGGGACAAGGACGGGGCACCCGGATTTTGCGACCAATTTGGTTTTTTGCGAATCTGTAGGGTGCGGTCAAAAGTCAGCAGGGGGAGCGCTTCATGACCAAAGTCAATCTTGCCGATAAATTCGCAAAGATTTCGGAGTACTGGAAGCCCTACATTGCGGCCGAGTTGAACGGCCAGCACGTGAAGCTCGACAAACTGAAGGGCGAGTTCGTGTTCCATCATCACGAGAACGAAGACGAGATGTTCCTGGTGGTGAAAGGACGCTTCCGCATGGAATTTCGGGACCGGCACGAGTGGATTGAGGAAGGCGAGTTTATTGTGGTGCCGCGCGGTGTGGAACATCGGCCGGTGGCAGACGAGGAATGCTGGCTTATTTTGTTCGAGCCAGCTTCCACGCTGAATACGGGGAACGTGGTTAATGAACGTACGGTGAGGCAACTGGAACACGTGTAGGATACGATCGGGAAACGTAGCAAGTTAGCTGCGCGCGACAGATCGTCTGAAATCACTATCCAATCGATCTATGGAACTCACCGTTTACTCTTCTGCCTGGTGCCCGGATTGCCGCGAGGCCAAGCGATTTCTGGCCAAACACAACGTACCCTACAAAGATATCGACGTTGAGAGCACGCCGGGCGCGGCAGAAGAGATCGTCAAGCGCACGGGCAAGCGCGCCGTGCCGCAATTCGTGATCGATGGCGAATGGGTGCAACCCTATAAGGCGGGCAAAGGCTTTCTTTACGACGAAATGGCCAAGCGGCTGGGTCTTGGAAAGCCTTAGCTTGCTAGCATTTGGCAGGCCGCCGCGGGCTGCCATTCTCACCGCTCTTTTGGTATCCCTTGTACATCATCTTCCGTACCGTGGAAAAGCCTTGCCAGACGAGGCAAGATGACGACTCGCCTGCTTTCAGCGCCGGGCGCGCGTGTTCCCCCTCGCGCAGGAGTTGGAAGAGCGTGCCGTATCCACATCCATGGCCGAACCGGAAGTTCCACAGGAATCGAACGAAGTTACCGAGAGCTGGCAGCAGGCGGTACAAGCCGTCCTGGCGATCGTGTTGCTGATCGGCGCCGTAGCTATGTTCCATTACTATGCGCCGGGAATGGCGCAGGGGCCGCAGCCAGACGATCTGCAGAAGCAGGTGCATGCGCTGACGCAGCAGGTAGCGCAGCTGGAAAAAGAGCAGGCCATGCCGGCGCTGGTGCTGAACCGGTACCGGAATTCTATTGGCTACATTTACGGTGTGTATCAGGTGGGGTTTGCGAACCAGCCGGCAGCGATTCGAGCGCGCGTGTCGGGCACCGGATTTCTTGTGGGTGACGGATTGCTCGCCACCAACCGGCATGTGGCCGAGCCCTGGTATGGCGATAGCGAGGCCGAAGCTTTGATGCATCGGGGAGCGGCGGCGATGCTGGAGAGTCTGGTCGTGTTCTTTCCCGGATCGGCGACGCCGGTCAGCTTGACACCCGGATCGGTTTCTTCAACGGGCGACCTGGCGGTGCTGAAGATTGTGAATAAGGACGCGGTACGGGGACTTGCCGTGCTGCCGCTGGCGCGCGGGACTGCGCTGCCCGGAGAACTGGTGACGGTGATCGGTTATCCGATGGGGATCGCGGGGATGGTGGCCAAGTCGCCGAGCGGGATTTACCAGCGGCTGGCATACCGACACAACGACATTACGGCGGCGAGTGAACTGGCGGCGTTGTCGCTGATTCGTCCTTCGACCACATGCGGACATCTGGGCGATGTGGTGGGAGACAAGCTGATTTATGATGCGCCCACGGCGCACGGCGGCAGCGGTGGGCCGGTGTTCAACTCCAATGCGGAAGTGATTGGAATCAATTCTGCCTACATCGACGGATTTTCCGGGGGTACGCTGGGATTCTCGGTGGACGCGCTGCGGCCGCTAATTACGGAGGCGGAGCAGCGACCGTAGAGTTCAGCGAAGACTCTGAAATCAAAGCAAGAAAAAAGCCGGGAAGCGATGCTTCCCGGCTAATTGTTTTAGGCGGCGATCAGAATGCCCAGCGCAGCGAGAACTGGATCAGGCGCGGAGTTCCCGTGGTACTGACGATCTCGCCAAATGGATCCGGACTGGTCTTTGGGCCGGACGACCAGGCCAGATATTGTTCATAGTCGGTGACCAGCGGAGTGCCGAAATTCGGGTGATTCCACAGGTTGAAGAAATCGGCGGCGAAGCGGAGATCCTGCCGCTCCGTAATTCGGAAGTGCTTGATCAGAGAGAAATCCCAGTTCTGCTGGAAGGGGCCGCGGTAGATATTGCGGCCAAGGTCGCCGAACCCGGTGGTGCAGAAATCGGCGCTGGCGGCGCATTGCGTGGGATATAGCAAGGGGGCAGTGGTGAAGGCCGTCGGATTCAGCCATCCGCTTAAGCGTTGTGAGACGCTGCCGGAGCTCATGCCACTGCCAATGGTGGCGCCGGAAGCCAAACTTGCTGCCACGGGCGATGTACCGGCTCCCAGAAAAGCGTTGCCGCCGTTGGAATCCAAAACTGAAAAGGGCAAGGAATTCTGGAAGCTGGTGACGCCGCTGACCGACCATCCACCCAGCGCGCCACGCCTGAATCCGGCTGCGTGCTCGAAGAATGGGAGTTCGTAAACGTAGCTGAGTTTTAGTACGTTCGGACGGTTGAAGTCAGAGATTCCGCGGGAGGCGTTGATCGTGCTCTCATCGTTGAAAGCGGTGTTGTTGGCGGTGTTTCCGGTTGAGGTTGCATCAATATTTTTGGAAAAGGTATAGGCAGCCTGAATGTAGCCGCGGTCCCAGCGCCGGGAGACGGTGCCCTGCAGGGAGTGGTAAATGGAGTAGGCGTCGTTGGCGAAGATCTGATAACCCGAATAGCCGTTCAAGCCGGGCGTGGGTGTGCGGGCGATGGCGTTGGAAAAGGTATTGTTGGTGATGGTGTAAGTGTTGCCGCTGGTGTCTGTAACGACGAATGGATTTGCGGGTGTGGCGTTGACTGACTGAATCGCGTCACGCGTTTCCCGCAGGTGGGTGCCCTTAGTGCCGACATAGCCGACTTCCAGTACCCACTTGCGGCCCAGATCGCGCTGGACGGTTAGGTTCCACTGCTGCGTGTTGGGGACCACGAAGTGCCGGGGAACTTCCAGCACAAACAGGTTCTGCGTAGAATTCACCCCGGGACCGCCGGTGCAGGCGTAGGTTCCATCCTGGCCGGAAGGACTGTTCGGAGTGAAACTGATGAGATGAGCCAGGCAGGGCAGCCATGCGCCGGATAACTGCCCAGCGGCGGGCACTGCGTTGGAGTTGGTGGCGGGAGTTCCGGTGAAGAAATCAGACATGGTGAAGCCGGGGGTCTGTCCGAAAAATACGATGGGGATGAAGGGAGACTGGAAGCTGAGCTGGTCAACGGCGCCTACATCTTCACGCACGTAGAAGATGCCGTAGCCGCCACGGATGGTCGTGTTGTGATGGCCCATCACATCCCAAGCGAAGCCGATGCGCGGGCCGATTCCGGTGGAGACACTGTTCTTGAAAGTTGATCCAGCAGCATTTCCGGTGAGGCCGGCAACACCGAGCTTATTGACGCAGCTGGGATAGATGAAAGGATACTGGCCAGACTTGGTAAGGTCTGATTCCATATTGCCGATGTGGCAGGCGTTGTCGCTCCAGGCGCCGAAAAATTCGGTGCGGAGACCAAGATTCAGAGTCAAGTTCTGTGTCGCCTTCCAGTCGTCTTGCACGAAGATGGCGGAATTTTTCTGGCGGTAGTCGTGGTTGTAAACGCCGCCGCCGCCGAAGCTGAATTCCGGAGCGCCTTGCAGAAAATTCGCGAAATCCGTCACGGAGGAGTCGCCGAAGTAAAGTTGGCCGTTGAAGACCTGCGGGAAACTTTTTGTTGAGGGCGACCGGCGTAAACTCCCCGCCGAATCGCCAGTTGTGTTTGCCTTTCACCCAGCCCAGCGTGTCGATGAAATTGAAGTTGTTCTGCGCCTGGTACTGGTTGGCTTGCGGGGTGGGACCGAACTGAAATCCAGAGCTGACGAAAGTGAATTTGTAAATGTTGTCGGTGAGGTTGTTGGTGGGGCGGGTGATTCCGGCATCGGCAGCGGTGACCGGCGGAACGTTGATGTCACTGTTGTTGATGCGAATAAAGCCGAGGCGGAAGTCATTGACGAGGGCGGGAGAGAAAATGTGAGTCTCGGTAAACGAGAAGACACGGTCGTTCACCGGGAGCTGGTAGGGAAAGTTGAGGTCTCCACTGCTGATGCTGCCGCCGAGAGAGGCTTGCAGACCGCCCGCGCCGAAGGGAACATCGGATTGGAAATTCTGGAAAAAGAAATTGATCGAAAGCTTGTCGTTGGAGTTGCGGAATTCGCGATCCCAGGTCGCGGTGAATTGGTCGTCGGTGTAAGAGCCGGGAATGCTGGTGGTAAATGGAACGACGGTTCCGGCCGCGGTTCCGGCAGGAACATTGGGCATGGGATAGAGATAGCCGTTGCCCGCCGCACCGAATTGATTGCTCTGGAAGGCGACCAGCGAGGCAGCGACGGGATCAATGCTGGCCACGCCAAAAGCCGTTGCCAGCGCGGCTTGACCGGAGGGTCCGCGATCGGCCGCAGGAATATAGGGAATCAGAGTGCTGATGATGGTCCCCGGGGAATCGCCGCTACGCTGGCGCGTTCCCGAATAGTTCACGAAGAAAAAACCGAGCTTGCCGCCGGTGCCGATAGGGCCGCCCAGATCGCCGCCGAAAATGTTCTGCTGGATTACTGGCCTGGGCTCGCCTGCGCCATTGAGGAAGTAGTCGTTCGCGTCGAGCACGGTGTTGCGGAAAAATTCGTAGGCTTCGCCGTGGAAGGTGTTGGTGCCCGTCTTCAGGATGGCGTTAATATTTCCACCACCGTTGCGGCCCTGCGTGGCGTCATAGAGCGAGGTCTGTACCTTGAATTCCTGAATGACGGCGGGATTCGGCAATGGAGTCGTCGTCAGTTCAGCAACGTTGTAGTCGGTCGCGCTGATGCCTTCGATCTGATAGTTATTGTTATCTTCGCGCTGGCCGTTTACTTCGATGCGGACGTTGCCGCGTCCCAGCTGCGAGGCAGCATTCAACTCGCCTTGCGCGCCACTGGAAAGCGTGAGCAACTGCTGAAAGTTTTGCGTGGCGAGCGGCAGGTTCTTGATGGTGCTTGATTCGATGGCCTGCCCGGTGGTGGCGTCGGTGGTGTCGACCTGCTGCACCTCGGCCTGAACCTCCACTTGCTGCTGCACGGCCTGGGTCTTGAGCTTGGCAATCAAGCGCGTGGTCTCGGTGACGCGCACGACGATGTCACGAAACGTAGATTCGGAGAAGCCGGGCGCATGGACGCTCACCGTATATTGACCTACCGGCAGCAGCGGAGCGGTGAAAGAACCGTCGCCGCCAGAAGTTACGCTGCGCTCCAGCACGCCGGTTTCCTGGTTCGTGATGCGCACGTCGGCGTTGGCAACGACCGCGCCGCTGGGATCCTGAATTGTGCCGGTGATCGCGCCCGTCGCACCGCCCTGGGCGAAGGCCTGGGCGAGGAACGCCATCGCGAGAAAACTAATCCAGATCAACCTACCTTGTAGCTTCAGCATTGCTTCTCCCTGAGTTCGGACTTGAAATTGTCGGTTATTGCTGAATCGGACTTATGGCGAGCGGACAAGCGGATCGACAACAGAAGAATGGGCGCAGCCGGTGTTGCACGCTTAAGCCCTGGAGTGGGCTGCGCAGATGAGGACGTGATCGCTTGAGGTCAGCTATCGCCATCGGATACACGCTTCCCTGCAGAGGGTGGCTCTGGGGATTGCGGAAGAATACTGAAAGACGGCGACTGTTGGCAACAGAAATCATGATGCCGATGCAGGAAAGGCGAACATTCACGGAGAGTGACCCTGGGGCAGAAATCGCCGGGAAGCTAATCTCACGCGTGTGACGCTGGATACTCCCGTACCTTCTCGCCTTCGTGCAGACGTTGGTCGCCTGAGGCTGAGGCAGCGCCGGAAACCGCGTAGGCTACGGCAGCTCCGATGAGAGCGGGAACGATGAAAGCATGACCGCCGGTCGCTTCCGCAACAAAAACAACTGCAGCAAGTGGTGTTTTATAGCCCGCGGCCAGAAAGGAGGCCATGCCGACGGCAGCGTAAAGATCGAGGCTGGGGCTGATCGCGGGCATAGACCGCAGTAAGGTCTTCACGAACGAGCGAAACATACTTGTGAAGCAAGCGATGCTTTAGGAGGCGGTTGGCTTTCAGGTTCATGAATGCTTGGTGGTCTTTGCTCTTTCGGACGAGCTTTTTTCCGACGAGGCTTTTTCGTGGGAGTGAGGAAAATGTTCAGTAGTGGGGTCATTGCCCTCGCGCATGATGCGGCGAAGAGCGGACACCAGTTCGGGCCCGGCGCTGCGAAGTTCGTCATGATGATGGAGCGCCAGTTCGGCGAGGACCTTCTCTCCCTTGGGCGTGAGAGCGAGCAGCACTTCGCGGCGGTCGTCCTGGGCCCGGGTGCGATGAACGAAACCTCCGGCTTCCAGGCGATTCACCAATTCCACGGCGCTATGATGGCGGATTTCCATGCGTCCGGCTAATTCGCGGATGCGCGGGCGTATGCCAGACGGCATACCCTTGATGGCCAGCATTAGCTGGTACTGGCCCCGCTCCAGACCGGCCTTCTTGACCGCTTGCTCGCTGAAATGGAGGAAGCGGCGGATCTGGTAACGGAACTCGGCCAGCGCCTGGTAGTCCGACAAGGTGAGCCTCTTCATCCCGCTGATTGTATCGTGCCGCGATCCACTTCATTCATAGTCTATCGTAAGGCGATATATATGGGAAATGGGAAAAATCCGGCCATTCCCAGGCGCTGGCCTCTTTTTCCGGCTCCAGTTAGAATCCTCTGTCCTACTTGCATCGGCATCGACAGGAGGCGTTCGAGTTGATCCCGCGCTACACCCGCCCGGAAATGGGCCGCATCTGGAATGATGAGAATCGCTTCCGCACGTGGCTAACAGTCGAAGTCGCCGCCACGGAGACTTTGGCCGAGATGGGGATGGTTCCCAAGGCCGCGGCCAAATCCATTCGCGAACGCGCCGATTTCAACGTGGAGCGCATCCACGAGATTGAAGCGGAAGTGCGCCACGACGTGATTGCCTTTACGACGGCGGTGGCTGAGATCGTCGGCCCCGATGCGAGGTGGTTCCACTATGGACTCACTTCCAACGATGTGGTGGATACCGCGCAGGCTCTGCTGATCAAGCAGGCGTCGGCGCTGATTGCGCAGGATCTTGAACGGCTGGCCGAGGTGCTCGAGCGAAGGGCGTGGGAATTCAAAGATACGCCGATGGTGGGGCGAACGCATGGCATTCACGCCGAGCCGATTACGTTTGGCTTCAAGCTGGCGAACTGGTATTCGGAAACGCAGCGCAACATTGTTCGCTTCAAGGCGGCGGCGGAGGATTTGCGGGTTGGGAAATTTTCGGGAGCGGTCGGGATCTTTGCGCATCTCACGCCGGAGATCGAGGAACAAATTTGCGCGCGGCTGGGTCTGAAGGCTGCGGCCGTCTCATCACAGGTGATACAGCGCGACCGGCACGCGCATTATCTGGCGACGCTGGCCGTGATCGCGTCTACGTTGGATAAGATCGCCACGGAGATACGGCACCTGCAGCGCACGGAAGTTCGCGAGGCTGAAGAGTTTTTCAGTGAAAAGCAAAAAGGATCTTCGGCGATGCCGCATAAGCGAAATCCGGTGACCAGCGAGCAGATCAGCGGCTTGGCGCGAGTAGTGCGCGGCAACGCACAGGCTGGATTTGAAAATGTCGCGTTGTGGCACGAGCGCGACATCTCGCACTCTTCGGCCGAGCGCGTGGTTCTGCCCGATTCCACCACACTCATCGATTACCTGTTGAACAAGGCGGCTGGTTTGATCGAAACGATGTTTGTGTATCCCAAGCGGATGCTGGCTAACCTGGAGAGCACGCATGGGCTCATTTTCAGCGGGCAACTGTTGCTCGATCTGGTGGAACATGGAATGTCTCGCGAGGACGCGTATCGTCTGGTGCAAACGCACGCGATGCGCGCGTGGAAAGAAGGCCTGAACTTTCACGACCTAATACTTGCGGACAAAGAGATCACAGGAAAAGTTCCGCGCAAGCAAATCGAATATGCGTTCGACCTGCAGCGTCAGCTGAAGAACGTGGACAAGATTTTTTCCCGCGTGTTCAAGACTGAAGAGGCGAGCCGCGCGAAATCCAGCACTGGCGCCCGCCCCCCGCGGACGCGGACTCGTCGCTAACCTCGCCTCCCACGTTTGTGTCTAACCCGACAGACCTGAAGAAGTTGCGGACAGCTTTTGCCTGGCTGCGACAACCCACCAAATGCATCTCCGGCATACATGCCCGCATCGAAGGAATTAACCAAGTGGTTAGTTCGTAAAGTTTCGTCAAAATTGGGTCGGAGGTGACCTATGACAGTGGTGATGAAGAAGAAAGCAGGCTTGCAGAAAATTGCGGGTGCGCTGCTGGCGGTAGGGCTCATGAGCGGGATGCTCCTGGCCGAACCGGTGACGGCGACCCGCTACGACAATCAAATTCAAACAACGGTTATGCAGAAGCTGGCAGCGAAGGATCAGTTCCGCAACGTGCAATCGAGCACAGAAGATGGAATCGTAACTCTCACGGGTACGGTCGATCTTTACCAGCGCAAACTGGACGCCGCAAGGCTCGCTCGAAAAGCTTCGAACGTGCAGGGCGTGCGTAACCTGATCACGGTGGCGGGGCCGAATGTATCCGATGCGCAACTGGAACAGCAACTGGCGAAGAAACTGCGCTACGTGCGGGAGGGCTACGACATCACGTTCGACTACTTCGCGCTGGGGGTGAAGGATGGCGTGGTCACGGTGGAGGGACAGGATCGAACGGGAGTGGGCCGGGACGAGGCTCTGGCCGACATTCAGAACATGCCGGGGGTGAAGGATGTGATCTCGAACATCTCACTGGAACCGGTCTCCCTGTTCGATGATGGTCTGCGCTTGCGCGCGGCTCGGGTGATCTACCGCGACTCTGTGCTGAGCAAGTACGCGATCGATCCAGCGCGGCCGATTCGCATCATTGTCGACAACGGCCACATCACGCTGTACGGTTCGGTAGATAGCGCCATGGACAAGAATGTTGCGGGCATTCGCGCCAACCAAATCTTCGGTGCCTTCAGCGTAGAGAACAAACTGGTCGTGGAAAAAGATTCGCGCCAGGCGAATCAGTCCAGCCTGTCGGGGATGTAATTGTTGGGGGTGAGCCTTGGGCGCGGCGAAAGTCGCGCCCGTTTTCTTTCCCAAGTCTTTTACTGCACGCGAAAGACGATATCGGCGCCAAAGAGATCGGGCTTGCCCTTACGCAGGTACGGTCGGAAATGCCATTGGCGCACAGCCGCGGCTGCGGCCATGAAAAGCGGCGTAGGGACATCGTAAGGGTTTCCGACTCCGTTCACCGTCCCATCCAAGTTAACTCCTATCTGTACTTTCACCTCGGTTCCTTTCCTACTTCCCGGGGGAAACGCAGGTTCGAGTACATTCAAGGCCAACTTGCGAGCTTCTTCATCTGTGAGGATGGGAATTGGATCTCCAATCTTTGTGCTGAAGGCAAAGCTCAGCACAGTCTCCGTTTGAACTGGGACATCGTGCATGGTGGCCGGCTTGAATCGCCATTTCATTACTTGCTCGCGCGCTGCGTTCTCTAGCCCAGCATTGTCAGAGTTCAGCGGCCAAGCTTCGCGAACGCGCCCGCTACGATCGACGGAGACGTACATGCTGAGGACGCCAGAGGTCTTGCCGCTGCGCACAGGGGGCCAAAGGACGTCGGGGGTGTATTCCGACAGGCCTCGGACGGTGGCTTCTGGAACGCTAATGCGGTCGATGCGATCCTTGGGAGGCGTCGAGTGCTGGACCGCAAATCGGCTTTCCTCGGGGTTCGCGAGTTCCTCGAGTTGGGTTATCTTTGCCTCGATTGTCGTGCCTGGCTCGGGGTTGATCACAAATCGTCTAGCGATCTTTTTGTTCCGGAAGTCGCCATAATCTTTGAATTCGGCGTCATATGCGGGAGTGATTACCGATTCGAGAAGGCCGCGACTGCCTTCGAAGCAAAATACGAGGAACGCGCTGTTTTCGGCGGGAGGCGCGCCAACTTTCATCTGCAGCCGGGCGCAGCTGCTGGAACGCTGCGAGCCGCTCGGTTTTTGCATCGGCGCGTTTACTTTTTGCAAACTGTCGAGCATCGGCACGGGATCGAAGATAGCGGTGACAAGATCGTTTAGCCACCACGGGAAATAGTCTCCTTTGTTCTCCTCCGAGATCTGATCGCCGTTCACGGTCAGAGTTTGCGAGAAGCTCGGCGACGAGATCGTCCGCTGCCACTTTTCGGGGGAAACCCAGTATTCCTCAATTTCTCCTTTGTAGTCGGAGCCGGGATTCGTCGTCTCCACAATTTCTGCTTTCAGATGAAATGGCGTGCTCCCCGGCAAGGTGAGTTTGGATTGATCGACGGCGCGCTGCGCGACCTCGGCCAGCTGAATCGTCTTTGTGTTTTCCACAAACGAAGCATTTGCAAAAGTGCAAAGTAGGATTGCGATCGAGAGACACTTCATTCCCTAAACTCCTTACAGCCGGTTGATCAGCGAAGCCACGTATCCCGCGCCGAATCCGTTATCGATATTCACCACGCTCACATTGGACGCGCAGGAATTGAGCATGCCGAGAAGCGCGGTGAGTCCCTTGAACGACGCACCATAGCCGATGCTGGTGGGCACCGCGATCACGGGCACGCCGACGAGACCGCCGACCACGCTGGGCAGAGCACCTTCCATGCCGGCGCAGACAATCACTACGCGAGCCTTGGTGAGCGCTTCGCGATTGGCCAGAAGCCGATGAATGCCGGCAACGCCGACATCGTAGAAGTGCTCCACGGAATTGCCCATCAGTTCGGCAGTGACGAGGGCCTCTTCCGCCACGGGAATGTCACTGGTTCCTGCCGAGACGACAGCGATCGTCCCTTTGCCGTAGGTGTGCGGATCGCGCCGCAGAACAATTGCGCGCGCGAGTTCGCGATATTCGGCGGCACGAACCTTTTTCTTGACCGCAGCAAACTGCTTCTTGTCGGCGCGTGTGGCGAGGACGTTGCCGCCGTGCTTGGCCAATCGCGCGAAGATTTGCGCGGTATGTGCGGGAGTCTTTCGCTCTCCGAAAATCACTTCCGGCATGCCGGCGCGCAGGCTGCGATGATGGTCGACCTTGGCGAAATCAAGGTCCTCAAAGGGCAAGTGACGCAGGCGCTCCACCGCGTCGTCGGGCGTGATTTCGCCGTGGCGTACCTGCTCGAACAATTTGCGGATGGATTCGGCGTTCACGGCGGTGCTCGGTGGTCGACTGCCCGACTTAGATGCGAAAACTTAAGACGCGAAATCAGGATGCGAAATCTAGATTAGCATCTGAGCGGCGATTGAAGGGTTAAGGGTGCGCGTTTGAGGAGGAGGAGCGCACTCGCGCAATCACGGCGGTGCAGACTTTCCGGGGAAGTCCGGGTTCGTCGAGATGGGTCAAGAAAAGACGGCGAAGGCCACTCGGCTTCACTTTGCCCGCGAGATACGATTCATAGATCTGGTTCCCGAGACGGTATCCCCATTCCTGTGCGGTCGCTTCAAATCTTGCTGCATCGGCGCGGATGGCCGCCTGCGCGGCTTTCTCAACCGTGGCACGCGACAACGCTGGTGCTTCGGTTTCGGGCGCGGGCCGCGAAGGGTAAAGCACGCGCGAGCCGAAATAGGCGACGGCATTTTCAATCACCCGCGTATAGAAAGCGTCGGTCGCGGCCACTGCGCTGTCATTTCCGCCGGGGCCGCCGCCGTTCGTGGTGTGTCCATTCAAACGCTGGGGCAGGCCGCGGCAGGCGTGATGGAGAAAGCGGGCGGCATCCTCGGCCGCGTGGACCAGCTGAAATTCGCGAATGTGAAATGCATTTACTTCGGGGAAATAAGCGCAGCCACGTTCCTCCACGCCGGCCAGCATGGTTTGGAGTTGCGGCTCGCTGATGGCTTTGCGCGAGAGCAGGCGCCGCAGGGTGGCATCCGACGAATTGCCGTGAACCTCGGGCAGCATGTCGACAAGAAACTTGGGTTGCGTGCCATTGTGCGGCGAATAGCGATTGATCTCGAGAAAGCTCGCCAGGCTATCGATAAGGTTGTAGATGGTCGGCGCGAAGTCAGGGCCGGTCTCGCAGCGGCTCCATTGATCGAGGAAGAGGCGGTAGCTTTCGTACTTCTCCAGCGGAGTGGCATTGAAGACGCAGAGGACGTCTTCTTTGACGCGGACTGCGTCGACCTTATCGACCGGCTCGCCCGCTGCGCGCCAATACAAGGCATCGATGTTCTGCAACACGGTGAGAGTTTTGGCGCCGGGCAGGTCTTTCTGCAGCACACGCGGGAGGTGTCCGGGAGCGAGGTGGGATTCGCCGAAGAGAACGAAGATCACTGCCTCGGGATGACGCACGCGAATCTCGGCAATCTTGGCAGCAGCATGGCGATCGCGGGCGCCGATTTTGCGCAAACTTTCGCGCGGCATGCAATCGAGACCATAGATCGACTCGCCGTGGTCGCGCGCTGCGACCAGCAGTTCGTAAAACGGAGCCCAATCGTATCCCCAGTCGAGATCGAAGCGGATACGCTGGCGAAGTTCGGCTTCATCGATTTCGCGGCGCCACCATTCTTCGAGAATATGCTGATCGCGGGCGAAGATGGTTTCGACACCGAGGACCACCGGCCGGTCTCCAGCCAGCGCGCGCTCCTCAAACAAAGATGCGGCGTAGCGTTGGGCCGCGGGCAAGGCGTGATAGTCGCCGACGAGAACGACGTCGGCTGCGTGCAGAGCGTTGTGAAGTTGTTCGCGATCCAGAAGAGAATCGTACTGGCTGAAGGCCTGGGTGAACTCGCGCAGATATTTACGACGGCCGTTCGAATCCTGGGCGCGGATTTCGCGCTCGACTCCGGCCAGCGCGTGGCGTTCGGCTGCGCTGCGGCGGGATCGTAAATTGGCCGTCGATGCCATAAAAAGCAGCTTCTAGCTTTTAGCTCCTAGCTTCTGGCTCCTAGCTTCTGGCTCCGCTCCTAAACCTTGACTTCCACTTGGACGACTCCCTATGCTCCGGAGTTGAGGCTGCGCTGGTTTAGCCTCGCCGGAGAAATCTTGCTGAATCATCCGCCACAAAATCTGACCATCGCGACCACCGGCGCCAGTGGATCGGTGTTTCTCCGGCAATTCCTGATCGCCGTCGAACGCGATGCGCGAGTACAGACTGTGAACTTCATCGCATCAGACTCCGCCTTGCGCGTGCTTGCCGAAGAACTGGGCATTCGAGGCCGGGCGAATCTCGTGCCGCAAATCCTGCTCAACGAAAGCAGCGCGTCTAAATTGAAAGAACAAAAAATTAAGATCGAAGAGCAATCGAACGCCGATATCGGAGCCAACGTGGCCAGCGGTTCCTATCCCGCCGACGCCATGGTCGTCCTCCCCTGCAGCGTGGGCACTCTGGCCCGGATTGCCAACGGCGTCGCCTCCCACTTGATTGAGCGCGCTGCCGATGTCAGCCTGAAAGAGAAGCGCCCGCTGGTGCTCTGCGTGCGCGAAACGCCGCTCAACAAAATCCACATCCGCAACATGTACCGGGCCGCCGATGCCGGGGCGACCGTGTTTCCGCTCATCCCCGCCTTCTATTACCGGCCTGCCACTTTAGATGACATGGCCCGCGAGTTTGCCTATCGCGTGCTGTCTCACCTGGGCCTTCCGCAGGCGGATGCCTTTCAATGGAAAGGCTGAATTATCAGCAACTTATCCGCCTACAGATAAAAACTCCTCCCTTTACCAGATGATCGGCTTTGAGGTCAGGGAATCTTAAGTGTAGAGAGCCTTCGGTCCCGGTCCCAGATACCCGGCGGTCATGTACGGCGGGGGCGTACCGAAACGGTCCGTGAGTTGAGGCTCGGATTTCCAGAGCGACGATCGCGATTGCTTAGCGTAGAATTCGGCAAATTTCCTGATAGGTGACCCATGTCCCTGAACGTTCTTCAACGGCGGGCATTTCTCGCCGTGACAGCTTATCTGATACTGCTGTCCGCCACCACCTTGTCCCACGCCACAGACGACCACAATCCTTATGCGGGCGATGCCAAGGCTGCGAAAGCGGGAGAGTATGAGTTCCGCATCAATTGCGCGCTTTGCCATGGACTGGGAGCGCACGGGGGCGGGCGCGGTCCTGACCTGACGCGAGCGCAGAAAAAGCATGCACACTCGGACGCGGAACTGTTTCAGGTGATCAGTAACGGAATCCCGGGGACCGTCATGCCGGCGAACGGAACCAACGGGCAGGGCGTAGGCATGACCGACGAAGAGATTTGGCAGATCATCACGTATATCCGCAGCGTGGAGGTGAAGGCTGCGGCCAATCCCACGGGCAGTGCGGCGCACGGCAAGAAGCTTTTTTATGGCGAGGCGAATTGCTCGCTCTGCCACATGGTGGAGGGCAAAGGGGGACGCGTGGGGCCGGAACTCACGAGCGTGGGAGGATCGCGGACACGGGCCGCGATCATCGATTCGGTGAGGAATCCCAGCCGGAGGCTGGCTTGGGGATTGACCGAGGCCACGAAGGAATTTCCCCAGGAATACGAGACGATTACCGTGGTGACGGCCGACGGAAAGGAAATCAAGGGCGTGGCTCTGAACGAAGACAACTTCAGCGTGCAGATGATGGATGCGAGCGAGCAGATTTATCTGCTGGATAAGGACAAGCTGCGGTCATTTCAGAAGAGCCGCGACTCGATGATGCCCACCTATACTCCGGAACTTTTGAGCGACAAGGATCTGGAGGACATTGTGGCGTACCTGGTCAGCGTGGGGGCGAAATGAGCGCTAGAAAAAATTTTGCCCTGTGGGTGACATTTCTCTTCTCCTCTGGCGTCTTCACATCGCCAGCGCTGGCGCAGGTGACATTCGAACGGCTGCTGAATTCTGCAAAAGAACCGCAGAACTGGATGACGTATTCCGGAGATTATTCGGGCAAGCGCTTCAGTTCGCTGAGTCAGATTAATACCACAACTGCGCACACCATGGTGGCGAAGTGGGTATTTCAGACTGGCGCTACAGGCAAGCTCGAGACCTCGCCGCTGGTGGTGGATGGAATTCTCTACGCCACCGCGCAAGATGATCGCGCCTTTGCGCTGGATGCGCGCACGGGGCGGCCGATCTGGCTGTACCAGCATCAACTGCCGGGCGATATTCGTCCGTGCTGCGGGCGGGTGAATCGCGGTCTCGCGATTTTGGGCGATAAAGTTTTTCTGGGAACGCTCGATTCGCACGTGATCGCACTAGACACGAAAACCGGCAATGTGATCTGGGATGTTGTGGCCGCGGATTATCAGAAGGGATACAGCTTCACCGTCGCGCCGCTGGCGGTGAAGAACCTTGTGGTGATTGGCGTTTCCGGCGGCGAATACGGTGTGCGCGGCTTCATCGATGCTTACGATGCGGCGACCGGCGAGCGCAAGTGGCGCTTCTACACCGTGCCGGCGCCGGGCGAGCCGGGGCATGAAACCTGGGAGGGCGATTCGTGGAAGATCGGTGGGGCTCCGGCGTGGAACACGGGAACCTACGACGCGGTGACCAACCAGATTTTCTGGCCCACGGGAAATCCTTCTCCCTCGAATCGGGGCGAGGGACGAGCGGGAGACAATCTCTACAGCAACACCCTGCTGGCGCTGAATGCGGACACGGGAAAAATGAACTGGTACTTCCAGTTCACCAAGCACGACGAGCACGATTGGGATGCGACGCAGGTTCCGGTAATGATCGACAGTGGCGGAAGACATTTGATCGCGCAGGCCAACCGGAACGGATTTTTTTATGTGATCGATCGCACCACCGGGAAACTGATTTCAGCCAACGCCTACGGCAAGATCACGTGGAGCGACAGCAAAGATGCGGAAGGACGTCCTATAGCGAAGACGGAAGCTTCACCGACGCTCGAAGGACACACGGTGTGTCCGGGAGCGCTGGGCACGACCAACTTCATGGCGCCGGCGTTCGATCCGCAGACCTCGCTGTTCTACGTGACAGCGCGCGATCAGTGCGATATTTTCTCGACCGCGCCACAACCTTATGAAGCCGGCCATGCCTATTACGGCAGCGCGTATTTTCCATCGGAGGAGGCCGAGCCGTATCGCGGATTTCTGAAGGCGATCGATCCCGCGACGGGCGAGATCAGGTGGAAATTCGAGCACACGTCGCCGACGTGGTCGGGCGTGTTATCTACCGCCGGAGGATTGGTCTTCACCGGCGACGCCGAAGGAAACTTCATCGCGCTCGATGCCGCTACGGGCAAGGCACTGTGGCATTTCCAGATGGGCGGAGCCGTGTATGCGGCTCCCATGGCCTTTGCCGTGGACGGGAAAGAATATGTGGCGATCGCGGCGGGCAGCGCCGTCTACGCATTCGGGCTGCCGTAGAAAAAAGCGTTAGAAGCGTAGCGAAAGTCCCGTCGAAATCCGAATGTTGTTCTGGTGAAGACCGAGGTTGTAAAACACTCCGGTATTGAAAGTGCTGTCGTAGAGTTTATCTAAATTGTGATAGGTGCGGAGATCGTCCACCTGGAAGAGACGAAGAGCCAACCGCCGGAACAGACGGTAGTCGAGTCCGCCGCCAAAGGCGACAGTTGCGTCGGTGTCAGTCGTGGCCGTGGAGGAGAGAGGATTTGCCAGCCCCGAGATGGTCGTCGCGTTCAGGCTGGTTCGATCAAAACCGAAGAGCACGTGGACGAAGGGCGTCAGCTTTGATTTGCTCCGCAACGAGAGCACGGGCCCAACCAGGAATGAATAGGCAGTGGTCTTGGGGAGTCCGGTGAGCGTCGCGAACCTTGATGAGATGATGGGCGTGCCATAGCGGCCGCTCACGTCGGCGACGATTCCGATCATGCGGGTGAAGTTGTACTGCGCCTCCGCGTTCCAGCCGTTAAAGTTGGAACCGATCGCGAAGGGGTTGTTCGGCTCGTGCAGCGCGGCGTAGAGCGTGTTGGGCGACAGGCCGCCGTTATCCACGTGTACGAAGGAGTAGCCGCCAAACACCTGCACTTTCGGTGCGGAGTCCTGCGCAAAGGCACACGCGCTCATCAGGGCGATCAAAGCAAGGGTTGCAACGGCCAGGCGAATCATTTCGAAGTTTTTTCCTTTCAACAACTGCGCATACGGGAGATCAACATCGCAAAGAATTTGGAGCACGGTTCTGCCGATCGCGTCACACCGTGCCATTGCCGAAACTAAGTAAGAACGCGAAACCACGCGAGCGGGTTGCAAGTGGACACGTAAATGTGGGTAATTTTGTAAGTCCCTGATTATAACGTGGGACGAATCTGAGTTGGGGTGGGCGTGCCGGCGGCGTGTTGATCTAATTGTGGCGTTCTCGCTTTTTCTTTCGAAAGAATGTCCCGACGGGCCTAACCAATGAAGATGAGTCCGAGGCCTAGCAACTTGAATAAATCCGAGCTGCGATTTGGTTCGCGGTATTTGTGTTGACCCATTCCGCACCCATCCGCCAACGAATGTCAGTTGCCCACAGTTTACGCTCGAACTCGGTCAGCACCAGGGGCAGCCGTGCAAGCCGCATAGCACACTACCTGACCTGCAGCACTTGAATCGGTGGGATCGAAGCGGGTTTTGACTTCCGATCTGCACTCCCTATTCCCGCAGGGTGATCTAAACTTAGAGTCCGATGACTCCGGACGCGCCGCCACTTCTCGACTTGCAGCACATCCGTGTGATGCGTGGGCAGAAAATCGCGCTCGATGACTTCAGCCTGGGCATCCGTGCCGATGAACACATTGCGATTCTCGGACCAAACGGCTGCGGCAAATCGACGCTGATCAAAACGATTACCCGCGAGTGTTATCCAGTAGTGCAGGAAAACTCGTCGATGGCGATCCTGGGGCAGGAAAGCTGGGACGTGTTTGATCTCCGCACACTTCTTGGCGTCGTCTCGAATGATCTGATGCTCTCCTGTACTGGAGACGCGAGCGGACGCGATGTCGTGCTGTCGGGATTCTTCAGCAGTATCAGGGTCTTCCCTCACCATACGGTCGATCCCAGGCACCGGGAGTTGGCCGACGCCGCGCTGGCGCAGTTGAAAGTTTCCTATCTGGCGGAGCGGCCGGTTTGTGAGATGTCTTCAGGAGAAGCGCGGCGCGTGCTGATTGCGCGAGCCCTGGTGCACAATCCGCGGGCGCTGTTGTTCGATGAGCCCTGCAATTCTCTCGATCTCGCGGCCCAGCAAAGTGTGCGGCAAACCATGCGGGCGCTGGCCAACTCGGGAATTGGAATTGTTCTGGTCACTCACGAACTCGGCGACATCATTCCAGAAATCGAGCGCGTCGTGCTGATGAGCCGGGGACATATCGTGGCGGATGGACCGAAGGAAAAGATTCTGCAGGCCGAGCGACTGGCGAAGGTGTTTGGCGCGCCGGTGGAGATCGCGCGCCGCGACGGTTTTTACCAGATGTGGTGAGCGCGGCAGTTTCTTAATCGGCCGCGGGGCTGGCGTAGGTCAGATGCTTTTTGGTTTCTTCTGAGGGTTTCTTTTCACTTTTAAAATCGCGCAGGGTAAGTTCGAGGCCGCCGAAATCCGGATGGTCATTGTGGCCGATGGTGAAGGCGATGTCGATGGCGTCTCCGGCGAGCAGCGGAGATTGCTGCAGGCGGTTGGCCATGTTCCAGCCGAGGGCGTCGAAGACGGTTTTCAGTTGCTGCTTGTCAGTTCCCGGTCCCTGCGTACCGCTATTGGCTTTCAGTTTCAACTTGATGTGTTTGTCTTTCAAGATTTTTGGTGGCGCGATTAACTGGACACTGCGAGCGGCGAATGCGGGCTCGTGATTCCCAGTTCCGTAGGGTTCCAGCAGACTCAGCATCTGGAAAAGCGAGGGAGTGACTTCGCTGAGATCCAGTTCCGCTTCGACCTCGAGCACCGGATCGAAATCGGTTATGGTCAGGCGGGTGCGGGCGAAGGCATCGAGTTCAGCTCGCAGTTGCGCAACATTGGCCGAAGGCATGGCGAAGCCGCAGGCGTGGGAGTGTCCGCCATAGCGGGTGAAAAGATTGTGCGACGATTCGACGGCTTCGAGCAGATGAAAAGGACGAATGGACCGGCCGGAGCCGAAGGCTTCTGCGCCATTGCTCGAGATCACGATCGCGGGACGGTGATAGCGTTCCACGATGCGCGTGGCGGCGATGCCGATGACGCCGCGATGCCAGCCCTCGCCATCCACCACAATGCAGTAGGCCTCACAGAGCGCGGGATCGCCAGCGATACGGTCTTCGATCGACAGCAGGATGCGGCGCTCTTCCTCCTGACGCTCGGCATTCAAGCGATCCAGTTTCCCGGCCAGCAGCCGGGCGCGATCTGCATCTTTCACGCTGAATAGCTCAATCACGTCGCGGGCAACATCCATGCGCCCGGCGGCGTTGATGCGCGGCGCGATGCGGAACGCAACTTCGGTGGAGTTGGGCGGACGCTTGGTGGAAATCTGCGCGACCTCGAGCAGCGCCTTGAGACCAGGATTCACGGCGCGGCGCAGGGCTTCGAGGCCGAGGCTGGCAAAGACACGATTCTCCCCGGTCAGGGGGACGGCGTCGGCTATGGTGGCGATGGCGACAACTTTCATGAACGAGAGCAACAGGCGCGTCTGATCTTTTTCTGGGAGACGGCGCTGCATCAAACCCTGCGCCACTTTGAAGGCGACGCCCGCGCCGCAGAGCTGCTTGTAGGGATATCCACATCCTGCCTGATTGGGATTGACGACGGCACAGGCGTTCGGCACGCCGTCCGGGCCCGGCAGGTGATGATCGGTGACGATGAGATCGACGCCGAGGCGATGTGCGGTTTCGGCGGGAGCAAAGGCTCGAATGCCCATATCGACGCTGATGATCAGCCGAATGCCGGCAGCGGCGGCGCGCTCGATCACGTCATCGCGCATGTCATAGCCCTCGCGGATGCGATGCGGGACATGGAAGTCAGCGGTGCCGCCGCAGAGTTCAATCGCCGTCTTCAGGATGATGACGGCCATGGTGCCATCGACGTCGTAGTCGCCGTAGATCAGGATGGGATCTTTGCGTTCGATGGCGGCATCGAGGCGATCGACAGCGCAGCGCAGGCCGGTCATTTGCTCGGGCGCGTGAAGATGATCAACAGAAGGCGTTAGAAAACGGGCGGCAGACTCGGCATCGGTCAAGCCGCGATGAATCAGCAGACGTGCCAGAGTTCGTGAAGCGGCGATGCGTTGCGAAGCGTTTGCATTGCTGCGGTTAAACGGAAGGTGAGGCAGATCGCAGAGAGCCGCGGCCAAGGCCTGTACCTGCGCTGGATCTGCCGCAGCCAGTTCCCAGCGGGCGTTTCCTCGCACGGTTAGGTCTCGTCGTCCTGGTCCGGTTCGTCGATGGGGATGCCGCCGAAATCTTCCGACATTTCCAGCAGGCGCTGGTAGCGCTCGTACCACTCGGTGCTCACTTCGCAGAGAAACATCGATCCCTGATAGGCCCAGCCGAGCTGCAAAAATCCGATCTTGCCGGTATGGGCGCGTAGCCAGCGTGCGTCTTCCACGTCGTCGCCGTCGGAGAATTCGGAGTGCGAAAGGCGCTGCACCAACTCGTCCAGCTCTTCGCGCTCCAGCTTCCAGGAGTGCATGGTAAGGAACGGAGCGCCCGCGCTCTTGGCCAGCTCGACGAAATCCTTCCAGGCGTCAGGATTGTCCCCGGTCTCCCACATGACGCACTGCACTTCCTCGTAGTCCACGTAGCCGTGGAAGCGGCTCATGCCATGGCCTTCGATGAAGGCAATCATGTCGTCTTTAATGATGGTTAAATCTTCTGGGGTGGGTGACATAGCAAATTCGGCTGATAAAGCATTGTATGCCGTTTGGAGGGGAAGGTGCCAGCCGGCGAGGCTGACTGCAAAGAAACGTCGCGCGTAGAAACGGCTATGCGCTCTTCCCAAGTTCTCTCCACTTTTGATCGGCCAAGACCACTGAGGTCTCAATCTGGCGCTCGGGTATGTTCCAGTACTTTTTAAGCAGCCGATCTTTCTCCTGTGGACTCACCATTTGAAAGCCATGCTTTTCGTAAAAGCGAATTGCCCAGGCCGCATCCCCCCAGGTGCCGATCAGCACCGGTCCGACTGTCAGTCCCCGCAAATGAGATAGCAGTTGTCCTCCGATTCCCTGCTTCTGGTTGCCGGGGCGAACGTAGGCGTGGCGAATGAGAGTCACGTCCTGTACGTCTTGAATTCCCATTACGCCTGCGAGGTCTCCGGCCTCCTCCCAACCCCAGAACACCACGCCATCGTCGATTTCATGCCGCAACTTCTCGCGAGACATGTACGGTTCTGTCCAGCGATCCGCCGGGATAACTCCTTTATAAGCCTGCGCACCGTCGTTGATGATGGTCCAGATCAAATCGAAGTCGCGATCGTCACAGCGGCGAATCATGAATTACGCGGCCTCCCGGCCCCAGCATGCCGTGTTACACTCTATGGTTCACAAACAAACCCCTGCTGACACAGGACATTCTATCCGCACATGCTTCTTTCCAAAGAATATGTGGGCTACCTGGCCCGCGAAGTAACCAAGAAATTGATTGCCGGCAAGGCGATCGAAACCACCGCCGTGACCAAAGTGACGGAGCGCGTGCACGCGGCGCTGCTCGAGGAACTCACCCTGGAGGACCGCATTAACGATGAAGTGCGGGTCATCCTCGAAGCCTACGCGGAAGAGATGAACAAGACCGGCGCCAACTACCAGGAGATGTTCCGCAAGGTGAAGAGCGAGCTGGTGCGCAAGTATAAGGCGGTGCTGTGAGACTGAGCCGCGATAAAGTGAACGTGCTGGCGCGGGCCGTCGCCGACGCCCTGAAGACGATGGACGAAGTCGATTTCATTGAGGACCCCAATACCATCCGGCAGGAAACCCGCAAGATTCTCGAAGACCTTCTGGCTCAGGAAGCAAGAATCGACCAATCCGCCCGGCTGAAGATCGAAAGCCAGAAGCGAACCATCCTCGAAGGCTCGCAGGAGTGGGATATTCTCTACCGCAAGTATTACAACGAAGAAGTGAAAAAGCTGGGGATGTAATCGCATCGGGCGATGACTCGGGCTTGGTAACTTGCACCCGAATGGACGTTCGTAATTTGCCAGCCAGCTCCCGCCGTAGTGAAATCAGTTTGCCCGCCACTTCACACTAGGCAACTTTGGTCCATCCCGGACAGAAGCACGCCTCCACGAAACCTCAACTCTGGCCAACTGGAAGAAGTTGGAGCAGTCATGTCCGGGCTCAGAGCAACCATTCTCTGCATTGACGACCACCTGAACGGGCTCATCGGCCGAAAGATGTTGCTCGAAAACAACGGCTACGAAGTCCTCGAAGCGACCGGCGGCGACGAAGGCCTGAAGCTATTCGCCTCGCACTCCGTGGATGCGGTCGTTCTCGATTACCAGATGCCCGGGATGAACGGGGACGTGGTTGCCAAAAAGATGAAGCGCGTCAAGTCGCACGTCCCGATCATGTTGCTCTCCGCCTATGGACCATTGCCGAAGAGCAAACTCGAGGCCGTGGATACCTTCCTGTCTAAATCCCAACCGCCGACCATGCTCTTGTCAACTCTCCAGGATCTACTTAACACCCGACCCAAAACCTTTTTCAGCCATTGGCTCGATACGTGGAGAAGCCGGAATCAAGGAGTAAAGCAATGAACCTATTGAAGCTGTTTCTCGGACGAGGGTGCTCGCATCGGTTCACCTGGCCGCGCATCGACGACCACGGCCGCCACTATCAGATATGCCTGTTGTGTGGAACGGCCTACGAATATGACTGGAGAATGATGCGGCGGACGGATCGGTTACTAGTGGCGGATGTACGCCACGCGTAAACCAGACCGGTTCTTCCGTAACCTGCCATTTTCCGGCCATCGATCCCATACTCAGATGAGCCTCCATGCCGTACCTTCCCCAGCCGCGCGCCACCCGGCGTGCCCCGCGCACCAGTTTCGCCGAAACTACCCCCGTTGTCCTGCGCTGCAAGGATGGTCGTCGCGTACCCGGCAAATTGCAGGTGATTTCTCTCTCTGGCGGCCTGCTCTGCCTGCCTCAGCCCCTGGATCAGGGCTGCCAGGTGAAGGTTATGTTTCTCACCCGAAAAGGATCGGTGCTTGGCGCCGCGGAAATGTTGAGTCCGATCTCCTGGGGCACTCAGCCGTTCAAGTTCGTCAAACTCTACGATGACGACGAGCGCAGGCTGAACGCGGCGATTCAGTTGTCGGTTGAGCAGAACCGCCTTCAGCGCGTACAGATGGATAATCCCAGGGCCTGGTGATCGGAAGCGGCGGGGCGTTAGCCGCCGAAGGCGGCCTGACATGGTTCCACAAAAAAGCCCCATGCGTTTTCGCACGGGGCGTGCTGTCTTCACTAGTCTTCTGCCGCGTTTACTTAGGCGCGACGACGTAGCTTAGTTCGGGTTCGAACTTCCACATACTCCATTCCGTGCTCTCGATCAGCGACGACACCTTAGCCAGAAAAGCCTTATATTCCGCGGCGCTCATCCCTTTCTCGGTGCCGATCGGTCCATCCAGGTCCGCCCAACCGTTCAGGCCCAGGTAGCTATGAAATTCATTCGAAGGAGTCCCAAACCGCGCCACGGCAACTCCGTAGTCGGTGGCACCGGACTTCTTCATCGCCGGCACGATCTGCTCGCGGAAGACGGCCTTCATTTCTTCCATTTTGCCGGAGATCACTTTCGTCCTGGCAACCCGCACCATCGGGGGAATCTGATTGGAGCGAATCATCATCTCGGGCTGCATTTCGTCGACCCAGGTCTCAAGGCTCTCGGTCACCGCGTCCAGGCGTTCAAAGAGCCTGGCCATGTCGGCTTCTACCGGCTTCAGCTTCGGGTCCTGCTCATCGATCTCCTTCCACTTCGCTGAGTACCAGACCACCGCGTGTTGCGCCGGTCCACTCGCAGACGACTCCCAGACAGTGAATCCCTGTTCTGATCCCGCTTTTTTCACCGTCGCGGCATAGTCTTTTACCGCAGCTTTCCAGTTTTCTTCCTGGCCCATTTTCACTTTAACGAACAGAACCGTGCGGATGTTGCCTTGTCCCCAGGCTGGGATGCAGAAGGCGGTCAATGCCGCTGCAGCCAGCAAACATCGGTGAAGCAGAAACGGTTTTTTCATAGGTAGGCTCCAGGCCTCGTGAAAGCGATTCGCACCTCTCGACAGCCGGAAACAATGGTTTGTGTGGGGGTGCTGAGGCGGCGCAAGTATACACGTTAACGCTCAAGGCCAAGGGACAATCTGCAGTGCTGCAAAAAAGGCCCCGCGCATTTCGCGCGAGGCCAGGGGGTCAGGAGGACCCAGCAAAGGTTTATGCAGCTTCCCGCCGCTGCTGGATGGTTTCCAGGTGCTGACGATACTTCTGCGCGTTGCCTACGATCTTGCGCTGGGCCAGGCTGTTGACCCACAAGTCGCGCGCAATGTTGCGGCGCTCGCGGCGAGTGCCAACCGTGCCCCGGTTGCGGAGATTGGTGGGGTGCTTCTCTGCTGTCGTCTGCTGCCAGCCGTTGCCCGAGGTCACGTTGAAGGTTCCGATGTACCCGCCCGCCAGCAACTGCAACGGATTTTGAATCTTGTTCAAGCGATCGAATTGGGTCGAACTTTCGGTGTGGAAGCTTTCAAACCAAGCGGGGTAAACGAAGTCGGAAAGCAGAATGTTGTCGATGGAATAGCCGAAGCTGTCGTCCTCGCAGGCGTCGCAAACCTCGTAGGCGTAAAGAATTCCAGCGGTATTGTTATTCTGCACGAAGACGGTGAGATTGATGTTGGGATCGCCCAGCATTTCGAGTAATTCGTGGCTGGCTGTAACCGTCCACGAAGTTCCGGCTTTCAGATCGCTGGCGGCAAACACCTTGCCAATCGGCAAGCCTTCGGTGGTCAGATCGTGGTACCCAAGCGCGTTAGCCTGATCGGAATCGTCGAGCAGCACTAGCCACCAACTCCCGGTTGTGGGTTGCGTGCCTTTGGGAGTGATGATGAGCTCGGCATCGGTGGCCCAAACCGGGCGGAAGTCGTTGGTGACTTGTTTTTGGAGGGCGGCTACGGCCGCCGTGACATCCGCGTCGGCCAAAACGGTGCTCTCGTTGATGACTGAGATCTGTATGGTGGGCGTTTGGGTGTGAGTGGTTTGCGGCATATAGCTTATCTCCTAGAAAACTGATTCGGAGAACACGCAGCTTAAAGCTGCGTAACTCTGTGGTGAAAAGCTTATACGCTGATCGCGTGCAGGCGAACAGTTTTGCAATTTAAAATTGCAGTAGAGTTCCGAATTGGAACTGAGACTGCGCGACTTCACCCCTCGCTAAAGCTCATTTTGTATTTTCAACCACGATGTTCCGATGCACTGAAATCACGGCAACCGTTATGCAAGCTGCGAAGGACGCGGGTTTCGATCTCGCGGGCATCGCGCCGGTGGATGCTTCGCCGGAGCTGGAATACTTCCCGCAGTGGATCGCCGAAGGCCGGGCCGGGGAGATGAAATATCTCGAGGGGCGCGATGAGCAAGGCCGATTGAAGCGCGCGTCTCTGGCACACGTTGCTCCGTGGGCGCGCAGCGTGGTGGTTTGTGCCATCAACTACAACACAGCGCAACCTTATTCCACGCAGGTTGCGGATCAAGCTGCGCCAGGACGCGGCTGGATTTCACGTTATGCGTGGAGCGGTCATGATTATCATGACTCCGTGCTCGAGCGGCTTCGCCTGGTTGAAACCGCCGTGAGAAACGCCGCCGGCGACGATGATGTAGTGACTCGCTCCTATGTGGACACAGGGCCGATTGTGGAGCGCGTGGTCGCGAAGTACGCGGGCATCGGATGGATCGCCAAGAACACTTGCCTCATCAATCAGAAGCTCGGGTCGTGGCTCTTCCTCGGTGTAATCCTAACGTCGCTCGAACTCGAAGCCGGACTGCCGGCGCCGGATCGTTGTGGCACTTGCACTCGCTGCATTGACGCTTGCCCCACGGATGCGATTATCGCGCCCTACCAACTCGATTCCAATCAATGCATCGCTTACCTCACGATCGAAAAACGCGGCTCGATTGCGGAAGACCTTCGCTCAGGAATGGGTCGGCATATTTTCGGCTGCGACATTTGTCAGGACGTTTGCCCCTGGAACCGTAGAGCCCCGGCGACGGTCGCCAAAGAATTTCAGCCTCGTCCAGAGTTGGTGAATCCCGCACTCGACTGGCTGGCGGAGTTAAGCGCAGAGGAATTCCGCGCAACCTTTCGCGACTCACCGCTGAACCGGACCAAACGCACTGGCCTGCGGCGCAATGCAGTCATCGCCATGGGCAATAGCGGAGACGAAAAATTTATTCCGCTGCTCGAGCGAATGAAAAGCGATGAGGACGCCGCAATTTCCGAGAGTGCCGCGTGGGCCCTCGAAAAGCTCCGCCGAGGTGTGAAATCCGCCTGATTCAAACTTTTCATAGTACTGTCACAATTTCGTATCTGCTTATGTTTCTGTGACATACAGGACGCCCGGCTTGATTCAACAGTGACCTCCTGACTTCGGTAACTCGCAACCATGACTAGCGGCAACTAATCTCTGCAGGTGGGGTTTTTATCCACAAGTTCTGGGTAATGAACGGTTATGCCATGTCTGGGGAGATTACGGCGCACGCTAAGCACTGTCTCGGTGCTGGCGGTGATGTTCGCCTCGTCCTCGTTGGCTAATGCCTCGGCCACACTTCTGCTCGAAGAGCCCTACGGGAAGCTGGGATTCTTCACCGCTACGGGTCACGCGGCCGTGTATTTATCCGGCGTGTGCGCGGAGACGCCGCTGGTGCTGCGCGCCTGCGCTCCGGGTGAACTGGGCTCGGTGATCAGCCGCTACGACGGAGTTGGCGGCTACGACTGGGTGGCGATTCCGCTGATCCCATATCTTTATGCGGTGGAGAAGCCGGAAGACATTCCATTATTTGTGGATCCGAAGCTGGTTGCTTTTCTCCGCGATCAGTACCGGCGCAAATATCTGCAAGAGGTCGCGCCCGATCTAAGCACCGGACAAGCTCCGGGCGGAAATTGGTATGAACTGGTCGGTACGGCGTATGACCGGGCATCCTACGCGTTTGAAATCGAAACTACCACGGCTCGGGACGAAGCTTTCATCAAGGCGTACAACGAAGCCCCGAATCGGTCGCATTTCCGGACCGTTTCCCGCAACTGCGCCGATTTTGCCAAAGGCGTGATTAATTTCTACTACCCCAAGGCGTTGCATCGCAGCTTCGTAGCCGACGTAGGAATAGCAACTCCCAAGCAGATGGCGAAGACTATCGTGAAGTTCAGCGCGCGCCATCCGGAGTTGGAGTTCTCGCGCTACGTTATCCCGCAGGTCCCGGGTAGCGCCGCGCGCAGCACAGCGGTTCACGGAGTGGTGGAGTCGTTTTTCAAGTCCAAGAAATATATTGTCCCCAGCGCAGTGGCGAGCCCGGTGTTTGCCGGTTGCGTGGCAGCTGTGTACGTGGGCACCGAAGCAGGTCGCTTCGACCCTGCCAAGAAAGCGCTGGTTTACAGCGCGGATCGCAGCCTGGAACCGCCGATCGGGCCGGAAGATCGCCGATCCTACGAACTCGAACTGAACCATTTGGTCGCGGTAGAGACACTGAAAACGAGCACCACGCACGTGGAGAAAACCCTGGCCCGAATGATGAACACGGGCGCACCTGGTTTTGATTCCGAGGGTCGTCCCATGCTGCGAATGCATATCGGCGACGAAGAGGTAAACCTGGGCGTCGCGGAAGGAAACATCTTCGCCGCGGCATCTTCGGGGCGACTGGCGCAACAGCTGCTGGAAGCCCGACTGCAGGAAGAGTTGCGCCGCGGAACTCCCAAGGTTTCAGTGAACGACGTCGAGCGCGACTGGACGCTGCTGCAAAAGGCTGTGAACGCTCCCGATAATCAGGTCGCCGCGCGGGACCTGAGGCCGTTGCCAGCCGCCTCGCTTTTACGTTGGGTTCCCACGGGCAACCGGCCCTGAGCTGGTCCTTAGCCTTGCCGGTTACGATCCTCCACGAACAATCTAGCTAGCCGCCCCCGGACGTTCTACTGCTGATCCGGAGCAGGTTGAGGCTGGTGCGGAGGTGGCGCGCCGGGAGGAGTGGGAGCTCCCGCCTGACCTGCCTGCTGTTGCATCTGGAGTTGGCGCTGCTGCATTTCCTGTAACAATTGCTGAGGCGTCTTCACGCCGGGCTGGTCCCCTGGAGCGGGTTGTTCAGCCTCGGCCGCGCTCTGGTCCACGCTGTCATCCCCAGGGCTATCATCTGCGGCTTCGGCTTCAGCAGCCTCCGCCGCGTTGGCGGCTTGCGCGGGAGCTCCGTTGCTGGCGGCCGCGGCCGCATCGGCCGGAGACGGAGTGTCCGGCGTCTTTGCGACCAATACCACCCGCACCAAGGCATTGGCGTCTGCCGGCGATCCCAGCAAGATGTAGTTGAAGCGTGATCCGTTCAGCAGCTCCGCCATCACTTCGCGAGCCGGCGCCGGACCTAGACGCGTCACTACCCGTTCATTCGCGGTTGCAGGAATATCGATATCGGCGGAGGTGTACTTTCGAACGCCACGCAGGATATCTCCCAGCGTAGAATTCGGCGCCACAATAGTGAGCAGTCCATCCTGGTAACTGACATCGGGAGCGACCGCGGGAATAGCATCGAGTGGAACCTGGGGAACGGGGCCTCGCGTTCCTGATGGCAACGGAGGCGGCACGACGGCCTTCTTCTTACTGTGTACACGATGGGTCGTCGGCGCATTCTGCGTATCCGCTCGCCCCACTGCGGGCAAACACAGAACGCCGGCCACCAATAAGCCAGTAAGCTTCAATCCCGTACTCATGAGAACCCCTCCACTTTGATACTGATTCTTGGGGAGACGGTGGCTATCTTAAGAGCAATTCTAACACCGCTTTCCACCCTGCCTAGATGGCTGCGGCCGCTGTACTGCTTCTTTACCCGATAGAACGTATTGACTTTGCGCTCTTGCGAGGCGAACTTTTAGGCAGGGCACACCTTTCGGTGTGCAATGTTTTGCGCTCCTTGGAATTTTCGCTGGAGCGTACAATTTCTCGTGGGGGGGCAGAATGAAGAGCTTCTGTGCTCGCTGGCTTCTGAAACGCTGGCTCGTCGGAGGTACCGTACTCGCAGTAATGACTTGCTGGGCCGTAGACTTGACCGCGGAAAATTGCGTCACCGCGAGCGACATGGATCCGGCCACGCGCACCGCCCTGCTCTCTGCCGGTCAGCGCTATTTTGACTTAATCGCGAAGGGCGACGCCGCGTCGCTCCGGCAAAGTGCCATCCCGAGCCTCGCCTCGGATTTTTCCGGAATCGAAACCACGGTCAAAGATAACCAGTCCGCATTAGCGGGATCCAAGGGAACGGCCCGTCCGCCATTTTTGCTGGAAGCCGATGCCACTGCGCCAATCCCTCGCGCGGAATTTTACTGCGGAGTTTTTGGCAGGAACGGCCAGACCGCCGACAGCGCGGCTTTCTACCTGAACAATCTTCCCCCCGGCAAGTATGCGGCGGTCATTTTCGATGCACCGTCCTCTAAGGGCGGCGTGTACACCGTTTCGTTCATATTGCAGCAGATCGCTTCCGACTGGAAGCTGGGAGGCCTTTACATCAAAGCCGCGCAGACCGGCGGCCACAACAGCGATTGGTTCCTCACCCGTGCCCGCGAATTCAAGACGAAGGGACAGGCCCACAATGCGTGGCTGTACTATCTGGAGGCACGCTCGCTGATCTCGCCGTTACCATTCATGAGCACGGCCGCGACCGACAAGCTGTATGACGAATCGCAGAAAGCGCAGCCGGCCGATTGGCCGGCGGACGGCAAAACGGTAGACCTTCCCGCCGGAACCACGACCTACAAGCTCGTCGACCTTTTCCCTGAGGTCGTGGGCAACGATCTGGATTTAATTGTGAAGTATCAGGTACCGGACGTTTCCAATACGAGTCTCGCGTATCAAAGCAACATCGCGGTGATGAAAGCGCTGCTGGCAAAATACCCGGAGCTGCGCGATGCGTTCACGGGGGTTGTGGCGCGAGGCGTGGACCCAAACGGTCACGACTACGGCACGCTGCTCGCGATGAAGGATATCAAGTAGCGAAAACCAGTTCTCAGTTCTCACTTCTCAGAGTCGTTCCTGCTCCAGCGTACATTCTTTCGGATCTTTGTCGTCGCGCAGGCCAAGGAACACGGGCGCCCGCAACTTCGGACCCGCGCCGCTGATGGTTCCTTCGGTCCATTCGGCGTATTCGATCTCGGCGACCAGTTCGGGCTTAACCCAGTACACTTTCCGCAGCGCTTCGACTTCGCCGTAGAACGGTTTCCTCTTGGTCTCCCGTTTCTTCAGCAGTTTCCAAACTCCCTCCAGCGACCTCTGATCAAAGCCGCTGCCCGCCTGTCCCACGTGAATCAGCCGGCCCTGCTTGTCGTAGAGCCCTAGCACGATCGAGCCAAAATGGGCGCGGCTGCCCTCCGGCTCGGTGTATCCGCCAATCACGCATTCCAGCCGGTGCGTGATTTTGATCTTCAACCATTCGCTGCTGCGCCGCTCCTGATAGATGCTGTCGCGCTTCTTAGCGAGGATTCCCTCCAGCCCTTTCTTACGCGCGATTTCAAACAGCGCCTTTCCCTGCTGCTCGTAGTGGTCGGAATAGCGGAGCGCATCGCCCGCGACCAGCACAGACGCTAACTTCTTCTTGCGTTCTTCGAGCGGCACCCGGCGCCAATCGTAGCCGTCGAGATAAACCAGATCGAAGGCGTAATAGAGCACCGGCACATCCGCATTCGTGGCGCCGCGACGGCCTCCGGGGCGAAAGCCAGTTCGCTGCTGCATCAGGCTGAAAGACGCTCGTCCCTGCTCATCGAGTGCAACGACTTCACCATCGAGGATCGCATTCTTCGCCTTGACGAATTGCGGCAGATCTTTCAGTTCAGGATAGCGCTCGGTCAGCTCATTCTGATTCCGCGAGACCAGCCGCACTTTGCCATTCTCGATAAATGCCACAGCCCGGTATCCGTCCCATTTGATTTCGAACAGCCACTCCGGGCCGTCAAATGGCTTGTCGATCGATGTGGCCAGCATGGGATGAATCGCGGTCGGCATGGGACGCTTGACCGGGCCAGGAGGAAGATCATTTAACACAGCGGGCACTGAGGACACAGGGTAATTCTTTGGAGTTTCGACTACCCTGTGTTCCTCAGTGCTCCCTGTGTTTAGTTTTTTATTTTTTTTTTAGCGACTGGCTTTTCGGCCAGCTTCTTTTTATCGAGTTTCGCCACGGCATCCGCCAGCCAAGCTGCCTTTAACTTACCGCGTCCTGCTGGCCGGCTTCTCCACTCCGCTGATCCTGCGTCTCCGGCAATTTCCGCCAGGCTGCGCTTACTCAGGACCGATTCGTCATAGGCATCGATGTCGTATCCCTCCACCACGTGGTCGTCATGCTTCTTGATCAGCAACCATTCGTTGCCTTTACTTCCGGGACGGCGCCCTTTCATTTTCACCAGCGCAAAATCGCCTTTTAGCTTTTTCCCATCCAACCGAAACTTCAAATCACCCTTGGCCAGCATGGTGACCGCTTCGGCCTCCGTGCCAGGCACATATTTTCCATCCACGGCAACCGGAGAGAGCGGCTGCCACGTACCCACATCCCACACCATCACCGTGCCCGCACCGTAGTTATCTTCCGGGATGATGCCTTCGAAATCGAAATACGAAACCGGATGATCCTCCACCTGCATGGCCAGTCGCTTGTCCCCCGGATCGAGCGACGGTCCCTTGGGTACCGCCCACGATTTCAGCACGCCTTCCATCTCCAGCCGAAAGTCATAGTGCAGCCGCGTAGCGTCATGCTTTTGCACCACGAACCGGTGCCCCGCTTTGCTCTCAACTTTCGCCGGAGGCTCGGGTGTTTGATCAAACTTCCGCTTCCGTTTGTATTCTTCCAGTGCCATAGCGCAACTATTTAACCACAGCGACAGAGACAACGAGCGAATCTGCTCGTGTGTGGACAGCCGCCCTCGGCTGTCCATGCCGGGCAAAGCTCGGCTGCTGCCAGCGCCGACCTCAACTCCCAATTCGATTTAGAATCCTTTGACACATGAAACGCGAATTTCCCGAAGTTCCGCTGGTCGGCGTCGGCGCAATCATCATCGAAGACGCTCGCGTGGTTCTGGTGAAGCGCGCGCATCCGCCGCTGCAGGCCGAGTGGTCCATCCCCGGAGGCGTGCTCGAAGTCGGCGAACTGGTGCGCGAAGCCGCCATCCGCGAGGCTCGCGAGGAAACCGGACTCACCGTCGAGCCCGGCGAACTCCTCGGCGTCTTCGATCGTGTCCTGCGCGATCCCCAACAGCGCGTGCAATATCACTACGTTTTGATTGATTTTCTATGCCGCCGGGTTGCGGGAGATCTCGCCGCCGCCAGCGACGCCGCTGAAGTTCGGTGGTTTGCACGCGAAGAATTGCCGGCGCTGAAGCTTGCGAAAGATACGCTGGAAGTAATTTTTAAAGGCTTTGCGACGGTCAGCATCAATGCATAAAATTTGTCCTAGCCTGAAAGCTGGCCATCGCTAATGAAAAACGCGCGCCAAGCGAAAGAGTTTCTTATCTCGCAGATCGTTCTGGAGGCACAGCGAGAAAACGTCGTTCTCTCTGAAGTCGAGCGCAAGATGCTGTATTTTTCGGAGACAGGCTGGACGCTCCCCGAGATGGCTACCGTGAGCGATGAATTTGATGCGGAATACAACCAAGGTAAGTACGAAAGAAAAATCGCGCGGCTTATTCGCGCAGCATATAGACATGCATGTAGAGAAGACCGTGAGAGTTATGACAAATGGTGGGCTAGTATCCGAGTCCTTAGTAGTGAGGATCATTACATTTTGGTGATGATCCGGCTCGCAGGTTTGCGGCCGCGCCACGACCGAGTGAAACTGTTTGTGACCGCCCTCGGCGTCACGAGCCTAATGTTGGCGGGAATTTTTCTTTCCGCTAAACATAACAGTCACCTCCGGGGCCTCGGAAGACGGCTCCCCTTGCATGCATTTCTGGGCGAATACATTTGGGCAGCTGGAGTCTGTCTCTTCATCGCCTATCAATTTCTTCGGTTCGTAATCGGTGCTAAGAGAACCGACGAACTAACCTCTAAGGCTCTCCGCGCGTTTGCAAGAGGAGCCAACCGCGTGAGATAGGACTACGTCGCGACGCTCGCCGGCCCGACCCTCCTCCTACGGTCTTTCCCACTGCCCTGAATCGGCAGAGCGGAGGATGGCTTCGATCACTGCCATGTTCTTGATCGCATCTTCGAGCGGAACGGGAACTTCTTTGTTTTCCAGAATCGCCTTGGAGAACGCATCGCCCTGCATGGTGTATTGATTGGCAGTTGGAAAGCTTTCCGAGGTGATGTTCTTGCCGGAGAGGTCACCGCCATCGTCAATGAAGATGCGGGTGGGGCGGTCGATGGGCGCGTTAAAGGGGATTTCGATCTCGATGCGTCCGCGGGTCCCGAGGAATTGAACCCGCTGGTAGGGCACCAGCTGCGTGCTGCAAGTAAAGATGGAGTGCCCGCCGGGGAATTCGAGAATCGCCGATGTAAGACGGTCGGTCTTCATCTTGGGATCGCGGTCGATCGTAGCCACCACGCGCTTGGGTTCCTGGGCGAAGGCGTAGCGCGATGCGTGAATGAGATAGCAGCCGATATCCATGAGAGCGCCACCGCCGCAGTCGAACTGGTTGCGGATGTTGGCCGGATCGACGTTGAAGTAGCTGAAGCATCCCATGACGGAGCGGAGTTCGCCGATGCGCCCCTGACCCAGAAGTTCGCGCAGGCGCAGCCATTGCGGAAAACTGCGGATCATGAAAGCTTCGCCGATCTTGACTCCGGTACGGTCGCGGATCGCGAGCAGAGACTTCGCTTCCGCCACCGTGAGGCTGAGAGGCTTCTCGCAGAGCACATGCTTGCCGGCTTCCGCAGCCTTGGTCGTCCACGGAACATGCAGCTGATTGGGCAAGGGATTGTAGATCGCATCGATATTGGGATCGGCGAGAAGCTCTTCGTAGGAGCCGTAGGCCGTGGGAATGTTGAGAGCCTTCGCTGCCTCCTGCGCCTGCGCGAGATTGCGCGATGCAATCGCTGCGACGGTGGTGTGCTCGCCCTGTTGCATGGCGGGGATGACTTTCTTGAGGCCGATGTTGGCGGTGCTGAGAACTCCCCAGCGGATTTTGGTGGACATGGTAGTCATGATAAAGGCAAGCGGCAAATGAGGCGCTGTTTTCACAGCGGGTGATTGCGATAATTGTCAGCCGGGTCAATCAACTTTGACCAAGTCAGGCGGAGCAACGTCTCAGGCCGATCGCAGCAGTTCCGTCTTATACTGCGGGGCGAGTGCTTGAGCCTTGGCTCGAAACTCAGCCTCACCTTTTTCGTCGAGTTTCGGCGGAGCGGTCGTCCGGGTTGCAACCGGCACGCCCACCTTCGCGAAGAATTCTTCCTGCCCGGCAGGAGAACAAATGCATAGCAGCCGTGCCGGCCGGTCGCTCTTGTTATGAAACTGGTGCGGCGCGTTGGCAGGAATGTTAAGGGTCTGTCCCGCGGCCGCAACGGACTTTACACCGCGAAACGTAGCCTCGATCTCGCCTTCGATGACAACGAAGGACTCCTCGAAGTCATGCCGGTGAGGAGGCGGCCCGCCGCCCGGCGGGATGTGCATGTCGACTAGGCAAAACCGTCCCGCTGTGTCCTTGCCACTCAAAAGAGTTGTGTACGTATCGCCGACCAATCCGATATGCGGCAGGGTTTGGTCGTCGGAACGAGCGAGGATTAGATTTCGTCTGGGATTGTCCGGTGGAATGGAAGAACTAGGCAGGCTCGTGGCATCGGATCTGCTGCTCATTGGAGGCTTTCCTTTGCTTCGGGATCGACTCGATTATGGATCTGCGAATCAGCAATGGGATGTGGCTTCGCGGGCGTCAGTTGCCGTCCCCCTCCCACTCCGCATCGCAGGAGTGGCAATGCCAGCCCGTGCGCTGCACAGGCATCGGCACGCGCAGGAACGCACTCATGTACGCAATGGGACGGTCCAACTCCTGAAAGTTCACATCCAGCGACTGACATTTGGGACAGCGCGGCTGCTCATAGAGTCCGATGCCGTGCACATATAGACCTTCGAGAATCGGCTCGTCGAGAATCTTCTGCGCGTTGATTACGTCTGGGCCGCGCACCTTGAGCTTGATCCCGCCGATAAAGTTTGAAATGAACCAGTCCAGCCGAACCAGGTTTTCATCCGCCAGAAAACATTCAATGCCGGAAGATTCCAGACTGCCCTTGGCCAGCAACGCCTCCGGCAGGTCGCGAAACTGGCGTATGGTCACAAGCTCGCGCACTTCCATTTCCTGCCGCGGCTCGGTTGGCGCATCGTCGGAAACTTCCAGGTGCCGCCGGTCCATCTCATCTTCGAGTGCATCCCAGGCCAACTCGGTCAGCGACTCCGCATTCCGCGCCAGTCGCTGCAACTCACCGTCCGTCATGCCGGCATAATTCTCCGCCAGCCTGCGGCGCTCGCGTTGCGCGTCAAGAAAAGACTCGTCCAGATGTGACACTCGCCAAGGATACTTCGACTAGCTTCATTCAGCAAATTCCGCCAGGGGCCAGATTCCGAGGTTCAAACGGATACTTCCACGCTCCAAATGTCAGCCGGATCTCGAGCCACCAAAAAGCAAACGGCCCGCAAGCTCTTTCAAGCTTGCGGGCCGTCCGGTGGACTGTTTGGGATTGACCAAGAGGTGGTCACTCTACGTGGCCTCTCACGGCAACTCCCGGGTCAGGCCGAAGCCTAAGGACGGAAGCCTTCGCGCGACCGACGCGATGCCGCCATCCGTACTCACCGGCTAGTGTGCGGGCTGTAGCTCCCGGCGCTCGTCAAATCACGCGCCCAGAGCCCCGCTTAGAGCAACCAGCTCTAAGTCTCAGCCACCTCACCTGGTCTTAGACTCCCACAACGTTTACCACTACAATCAGAACTTGTCATTCGACCACCTCCTCTCCGGTGTAATTGCAGACTAGTACGAAATCCTGTGCAGCGTCAACCGGCACGAAAGTGGGTATCGAAGACGTCACTGCCGCCCTATTTCTCCGATACAGTCTGGGTCAGGCCGGTTTCAACCAGGCCTGCCTCGGCCAGTGCATGCTTCATCTTTAGATCATTCGCAGTTGCGGAGATCTCCGTTGCCAGTTGCGATTGGAATTCGCGGCTGACATTTTTCAACCGGGCCAGCAGTTTCCCGGCCTGTTGCGCAACCTCGGCCAGCTTCTTGGGCCCAAAAATAACCAGACCCAGCAATCCCAGAAACAACATTTCTGACAAGCTCATAATTTTTCCTCCGTCGTTTTCGGCGTCGGCACGAGTACCGAAGCCTCCTCTTTTCCTTGCATCGCGGCCTTGAATCCGCGGATACCTTCGCCCATGCCTTTTCCTAGTTCGGGCAGCTTCTTGGGGCCAAAGATGAGCAGAGCGATTCCTGCGACAATCAGCAAATGCATGGGTTGAAACAAGCCTTCAAACATCGGTGTTCCTCCAATCGAATAAACAACGTAGTGAACGTTTCAGCAAAAAATGGGCGCTGCGACCCGATGAATTAGTCCACAGCGCCCGCCAGCGCGATCCGCGTAACAAGCCATCCCCCGAAAGCTCTCACGCGATTTCGCGAACCTTAGGCCCCGCGTTTCGCTGCGTCGGCAGCGGCGGCCAGAGCGCTCAAAGTGCTGAAGAACTGCGGCGATTGACCGATGAACAGCCCGCTAGCGGTAAGGCCCTGGACCGCGGCCATGGCGCCGGCAAATTGATCGGTGATCGGACGAATCATCGAAACACGAGGCAGGTTGGGGCTGAATTCAAACGGGACCGGGAAAATCAGGCTGGGCTGAACCAGCGGATTGAGTGGACTGAAAAAGTTAGGGAATTTCAGACCGGAAATCGAGTCCTTGAACGGTGCGATCGGAGCCTGCACCCCGTTGCCCGAAAAATCAACCCACTCCAGAAAGTGAGCAATCTCGTCTCCACCAATGCCGAGGGTAATCATGAGCACTTGCGGGCTCGTCACTTTCTGACTCATCGCCGCGTAAAGGCTGGTTCCGCCTTGTTCGATTTGTCCAAAGTGGAAGGCCGCCACATTCGCAATCGCCTGAATGTGATCGTTGCCCGGAAAATTGGGGTTTGATTTGCCTTCATAATCGGCATCGGTTCTCGGAATGGCGGTAACTCCGTTCAGAGTGACTGCCTGCGGGAAGGTCGCGCCGAGGTCGGGATTGGCTGTGCTACGGTAGCGAACGAACCAGCTGGTGTCGACATTCAGGTTCATAAGGTTCGTAAGCCGCGAGCTCCCCGTCGACCCCTGCGCCGTGCTTCCCGGCAATGTTACAAACTCCTGGAAGTTCACCGGCTCGGCGCCTACGGACTCTAGAAAGGCGTTGAGAAAGGTCGCGTGGCTCACTTCGTCCAGCGTGTTGCTGGCGACATACTGCGGGCCATCGGAATCGAGGTTCGACAAAGCCACCTGGTAAGGGTTCAGCACCTGGTTCGGGTCCACTTCAATGGGCGGGTTATTGCCGATACCGCCGAGTTCCGCATACTGCGTCCACAGGTCGGACTCGATCAGTTCAGCGGCCGCGAGGAATCGAAGGATCGCAATATCTCCCTTGGTGATGGTTGTACTGCTGCTCTGGGCGAAGGCAGGTAGCCCGCTACCCAGGATGCCAGCTCCAACAGTCGCCACTGCTCCAGCGACCATGCTGTTCTTGAGGAACGCGCGCCGGTTTGCGGAGCGTTCCAGAAATTCCGTGAATTGCTTCATGATTTCCTCTCTTTCACCGCATCCACTGCTTGCATCGGTCACGGTGTAAACGGAGAGTAGCTTGCGCTCGTGTGGCCCCATGTCACGTGAAAGTCAAAGCTTTGTATTTTCTAGGAGTCTTTGTCTCTGCGAAATCTCGCGGGGCCTGCATTAGACTGGACTTGCGATGCCTCTCCCGGTCTACCGCCTACGACGCTGGCTGGTTGTCATCACCGTGCTGTTCATCGCGGTGGTTGCGGGCATGTATTTCTATGCCCGCTTGCGCCAGCACAGCATCCTCAAAGGTCTCCCCGGGAAGATCTCCTACGACATAAAGCAAACCGCGAGCGGCTTTCAGTTTTCGAAATCCGAGGCCGGACGCACGGTCTTTACCATCCGGGCGAAGAGCGTGAAGGAGTTCAAGCTCAACGGCCGCGCCGATCTGCAGGATGTGAATATCGTCCTCTACGGACGCGACACTTCGCGCTTCGATCAGATCTACGGCGACAATTTCACCTTCGATCCAAAATCCGGCAACGTCACCGCCCGCGGTGAAGTGCAGATCGATCTGCAGGCCAACCCTGCCGGTGTTACCGCACCCGATCAGGCTGCTCCGCAAGAACTGAAGAGTCCCATTCATCTCAAGACCAGCGACCTGGTCTTTAATCGCGATACCGGGAACGCCTCCACCGATTCGCGCGTCGATTTCAGCACTCCGCAAGCGACCGGGTGGGCCGTGGGTGTTCGCTATGCCGCCAAGACTGCGACGCTCACGCTGGCCTCGCAGATTCATGTGACGATCAGCGGAGAGAATGCTGCCACCATCGTTGCCGCCCACGGCACTATCACCCGCGAGCCCCGGGAAATCGTGCTCGACCATCCGGTCATGAAGCGCGAAACCGGAAGCGTGCAGTCGGATGCGGCGACATTTTTTCTGGGCCCTGAGAACGAGGTGCAGCGCGTCTTGGCGATGGGCAACGTGAATGCAGACTCTGCTGTCGAAGACTCCGACGCGATGCGAGCCCGTGCCGATCAAGCCGAACTCCAACTCACGGGAAAGGAAAACCTGCTACGCACGGCCACGCTGACGGGCAATGTGCACCTCGAGCGCTCCGGATCTCAACCCATGCAAGGCGATGCCGGACTCGTGATCCTCGATTTTCGAGGTCGACTCTTCCGTGGGCAGAATGATCTCCAGAAAGTTCACGCCGCCGAGGGTGTGCACCTGGCGCAGCATAGCCCCGGCACCAACACCAGCACGACGGCAGATGCGTCCGCGCCGCAGGACTTCGATCTGACCGCGCCGGTCATAGACTTTTTCGTTGCCGATGGACGCCGCCTTGACTTCGCGCAAACGTCAGGCGCGGCTGAGATCACGATTTCACCGGCGCAATCAGCAAGCGGAGCCAGCGCGCCGGGTCAGCGCACCGTGATCACCGCTGGCCGATTCGAAGCAAAATTTGCCGCCACTCCCGACGGCAAGAGCAAGTTGACCTCGATGCGCGGTGCGCCCGATGCCAAGATCGTCAACCTCGCGCCGGGCCTGCCTGACCGCGTTAGTACGAGCCAGACGCTCGACGCCGTATTTCTTCCCGCGGGAGGGATCGCATCCATCGTTCAGCAGGGAGGTGTCGCCTACACGGACGGCCAGGCCCCGGAAAAGCGGACGCAAGCCTGGGCCGACAAAGCCCTTTATACCCCGGCCGACCGAATTCTGCTGCTCACCGGCAGTCCCCGCGTTTCCGATGGCGGCATGATGACGACCGCCAATACCATTCGCATCAATCGAACCACCGATGACGCCATTGCCCAGGGAAATGTCAAAAGTACCTATAACGATCTTAAGGAGCAACCCAGCGGCGCCCTGCTCGCGTCTTCCTCTCCGATCCATGTGACTGCGGCCACCATGACTGCGCACAACTCTCCCTCCATTGCACTATACGAGGGCAACGCCCGCCTCTGGCAGGACGCCAACCTGATTGAAGCTCCCTCCATCCAATTTGACCGCGATCATCGGTCCCTGGTCGCGCAAGGAACGGCTGCCCATCCGGTCTCGACTGTGCTTGTTCAGGAGAAACTGGGTCAGGCCGATCAAAAACCGGACGAATCCAAGCCTAGGAACATCCAGGTCAAAGACAAGCGTAAAGCGAATTCTCAGTCTGCACATAACCTGGGCGGAGCCAGCCCCATTACCATCACTTCAGGGCGGCTTACTTACGCCGATGCTGACCGCCGGGCCCATTATGACGGAGGAGTCACCGCCCGCGGTACAGATTTTCAAGCCACCGCCAACGAGATGGACGTCTATCTTGTGGCCCGAAGTCAAAGCTCGAACGCCGAGTCACTTGCCGGTCCGAGCCGGCTGGATCGGATGGTCGCGCAAGGCCACGTCTTGATCCAACAGCCCGGCCGCCATGCCGACGGCCAAACCCTGGTTTATACGTCCTCCGACGACAAGTTCGTCCTCACAGGTGGACCGCCTAGCATTTTTGATGCCGAACGGGGCAAGATTACCGGGGTTTCGTTGACTTTCTTTAGGGCCGATGATAGGGTGCTCGTAGAAGGCGAAGCAAGTACTCCTGTGGTAACACAGACGCGAGTGGCCAGATAAATGGCAAGCTAAATGCGTACCCTAGCCACCGATGAAATTGGCAAGTCGTACCGCGGTCGTCGCGTTGTAAATGGTGTCAGCCTGCGCGTGGAGCAGGGCGAAGTTGTTGGTTTATTAGGCCCTAACGGTGCAGGGAAGACTACAACTTTTTACGCCATCGTTGGCCTGATCCCCCCTGATACTGGCCGGGTACTGTACGACGGTCAGGATATCACTGACGTTCCTATGTACCTGCGGGCACGCCAGTACGGTATCAGTTATCTCCCACAAGAGGCTTCGGTCTTTCGCAAACTCACGGTTGAGGAGAACATCCTCGCGGTGCTGGAGGCGCAGCCTATGTCCTGGCACGAGCGCCGCGAGAAGATGGAGAAGTTTATCGATGAACTTGGCTTGGAGCACATACGGCACAACCGGGGCTATGCGCTTTCCGGCGGCGAACGCCGCCGCGTGGAAATCGCCCGCTGCCTGTGCATCAATCCAACGTTCATTTTGCTCGACGAACCTTTTTCCGGGATCGATCCCATTGCCGTTCTCGACCTGCAGAAAATCATCAGCGGCCTGCGGGCCAGCGGCATCGGAGTACTCATCACCGATCACAACGTGCGCGAGACGCTTACGGTGACGGATCGCGCTTACATCATCGACGACGGCAGAATCTTCCGTCACGGCCAGCCGGAACAATTGGCTGGCGATCCGGAAGTGAGAAGGGTGTATTTAGGAGAGAGTTTTTCGCTGGTGTGAGATTTTTCTTGTCATTCCGAACTCGGCTTCAGCCGGCACAAAGCAGGTTCCTCGCTTCGCGAGGAATGACAATACAGGCGGTTTAGGTAAAAAGAATTTCGGCCCGAACTTATGGTCCTGTTGCAGCACAAACTAAGCGTCAAACTATCGCAGCGCCAGATCCTCACCCCGGGCTTGGTGCAGATGGTTTCCGTCCTCGCGCTCAATAAGCTTGAGCTCAAGGACATGATCAATTCCGAGATGGTCGAGAACCCGGTCCTCGAGGAGCTCGAAGATTCCGTTCCGTTGATCGATGAGGTTGGCCGCAAGGAAGAAGACCTCGACCGCGCCACCACCAAGACTTCCACCGAAGAAAACCCCATCACCGCGGTCGAAAAGAAAGACCCGTTCGAAGAGATCGACTTCGGATCCTTCTTTCAGGATTATCTCGATCCCGGTTATCGCACCCGCGGCGAAATGGAGGAGATCGAGCGCCCGTCGTTTGAAAACTTCCTCTCCAAACCCACGACTCTCACCGATCACTTGGCGTGGCAAATCGGAGCCTTGAGCCTGCGGCCCCAGGTTCGCGAAGCCGCCGAGCAGATCATCGGCAACCTCAACGAAGACGGCTATCTGATCGCCAGCGACGAGGAAATGTTGGGCGTGGCCCCGCCTGCATCTCCGGAAGCCGACGCCGAGGCGGCCAGAAACATCGTCATTGAAGCGCAGGCGCTGGGTTTGGACGAAGCTGCCGCGGGCGAAACAGTTCCCGCCGAAGCAACCTCGGCGGAAGAAAATAGCGACGCTGCGTTTGGTGCTATCGATCAGAACGAGTCCACGCTTTCGGATTCCAGCGCCACAGATTTTTCCAGCGCCAATACACGCGGCGAAAATTTCACGGCTGCTTATGATCTGCGCCCGGCCGCCACTGCGCCGGAAAGTTCGTTCGTCTCCTCCAATGGAAACGGGGCCGCGGCAGCCGCGTCTGCACCCGAGCCCGCGCCTGCTCCTCAACCCGCGCAGCGACCGGTCCAGACCGCGAATTTCACGGTGGAAGATCTCCACGAAGCTCTGGAAGTGGTTCGCCAACTCGATCCTCCCGGCGTAGGCTGCCGCGATCTGCGCGAGTGCCTGCTGCGCCAGTTGCGCTACCACCAGCAACAGCTCACGCATCACAAAAGCGGAGAGAAAAACGGAAACGGGACTACGCAGGTTTTGCAGGATGCCATCGCCATCGTCGACCAGCATCTCCGCTCCGTGCAGAACAAACAGCACAAGGAAATTGCCAAAGCCATCGGACGCCCCGCCGAAGCCGTACAACAGGCCCTCGACTACATTCGTACGCTCGATCCCCGGCCCGGCCTGCAATACAACAAAGTCACGGCGCGGCTGATCGAGCCTGACGTCGCCTTCGTCAAACACGGCGATGAGTGGCTGGTCCTGATGAACGACGATGACCTCCCGCAACTTCGCCTGAATCCCGCTTACAAGAAACTGGTCACCCGCGACACCAACGACAAAAATACTCGCGACTACGTGAAGGAGCGCTACAAGAGCGCTATCCAGCTGATCAAAAATATCGAGCAGCGCAAACAGACCATCACCAAAGTCTGCTATTGCATCGTCGCTCGCCAGCAGGATTTTCTGGAAAAAGGGATCGATCAACTGAAGCCCATGATGATCAAGGAAGTCGCCGAAGAAATCGGCGTGCATCCTTCCACCGTGAGCCGTGCCGTGGCCAGCAAGTATGCGCACACCCCGCAGGGCGTCTTCGAGCTGCGCTACTTCTTTAGCGAGAGCGTGCAGGGTCCTGAGGGCGGCAACACGTCGCTGCTCATCCTAAAACGCCGCGTCAAGAAGTTAATTGACGAAGAAGATCCGGCGCGTCCGTTGACCGACGAGCAGCTCACCCGAATTTTGCAGTCGCAAGGGATTCAAGTCACTCGCCGCACCGTGGCGAAATATCGTGAAGACATGCGCATCCCGAGCACACACCAGCGCCGGGTGCGGGAAGGGAGATGATGAAGAATTTGCATCGGATTCGGAAATCACCCGTCGGCGTCATCCCGAGCGCAGCCGTTCTTCAGGCGCAGCGAGGGATCTCCCGAGGAGCGTTGCAAGGGTTGACATTAAACAAGGGGCTAGCTTGTCCGCAGATTGATGCAAACAGCAGGCGGCGCATTGAAGATTAAACTCGTGTTACTGATTGTGCTTGGTTGCGTATTTCTAACAGCAGGCTGCGCCGTGCGCCGCGATCACGACTACAGATTCGGCGTTACGGGCTTTGTGACAAGCGAGGACGGCGCGTCGCTAAGCGATGTGGAAGTTGTGCTCAACCTGGATACGCCAGTCTACGACGGGATCACGCCGATAAAGACTGCACGGGTAACAGCGAGTAACGGGACATTCGTCCTCATGTACATCAGTGGCTCGTCCAGTACAAAGTACACCATAACTGTCCGAAAGCAGGGGTTTGAACCACAGACGGCTACGGGCAGCGCCCCTCCTGACGGACATCACGTGTTCCGACTCAAACGCATCGGTAGCGATGATCAGGGGAAGAACGACTAAAAGGGGGCTTTCGGCCTCTAGGAGTTAGATGCGGTGCCCAATTTATCTCACGCAAGAATCTAAGGAGGGGCGCTCATGAATGTGGAATACACTGGAAGACACTACGAAGTAACTCCTGCCATCCGCACAGAAGTTGAAACCGGCCTCGGAAAAATCCGCAAAATCTTAGGCGACCGCTTCGAAGCCAAAGCCATCCTTGCCGTAGAAAAGCACCGTCATAAAGCTGAAATCACCATCAACCCGCGCAATGGCCCGCTGGTCGGCCTGGCCCAGGCCAAGGACATGAAGATCGCGGTAAGCGGAGCCCTTGATCACCTCGAAAAGCAGGCAGTCAAATACAAGACCAAGTGGCAATCGAAGAAGCGCTCCGCCCGCAAGAGTGAAGAAGTGAAGAAATGGAACGGCCATTCGACGCAGGAAGAAGTTCATACCAAAGTCGGCCTAACGGAAAAAACGGCCGTCCCCGTGGCCGTGCACCGCTATCCTCCTGTGGCTAAAACCACTGAGGTTCACCTGGTACGCTCCGACGAAGCCGTCTCCATGCGCCCCATGACCCTGGAAGAGGCGATAAAGGAGGCCCATTTCCGCGATCGCGATGTCTTCGTCTTTCGGGATCCCAAGGGCAAAGTCATGATCCTGCACCGCACGCGAGACGGCAAAATGGAACTGATCGAAGCCCCATAATGCGCTGACCCATCACTTCAACCCAAAAAGTCTGTCATCCTGAAGCGACGCGGCTGATTCTCGAAGAGAATCAGCCGCGTAAGTCGAAGGATACCTTCTCCGCCAACCCATCTCGGTCGACTCTTATTCGTCCGGCTCAGGCGCGGGCTCTGATTCCACCGCAGCGCTCTTCGGCTGCCCCACAACAATCGCCTGCCAGTTCAGAATCGCGTTCCACAAGAGCCGCTGATCTCCACGGTTCAAATCGCGGTGCATGGGATTGAAGTTGAACGACACCACATGCCCCTTGCCAACCGGCATATCCAGAATCGCCGGCCGCCCAATCAGATTCTCTTCTCCCCACGCCTGCCCGCTCACTACGAATGGCTGCCCGTCGCTGTCGCCCCACTCCATCACCACGCCGCTGCGATCCTCGGGACCATCCAGGCACGTGGTGCAATATGCCATACGCATCCACCGCCGCGGCGTGTCATACAGAGGGAAATTCTGCCGGAACACATAAGTGTGCGCCGGATATCCGTACGCAATGGGATGATCGGGGCGGTCGAATGTAACCCGCACATGCGCTCCCGGTGTGCGCGTCGCTGCATGTTGCGATGCCGCTGAGGACGCCCCGCCGCCGCCCGCCGTGCTCCTCGGGACCCCTCCCGACGATCGCCGCACAAAGCGCACCAGGCCACCTTCCAGCGCCAGCATGCTTCCGCTACCCAACGTCACCATCAGCCCGCCATCTTCGATGAAGCGCTGAATCTGCCCCAGCCCCTCATAGCCGATCCCTCCCGTTATGTCGTCCGACTCTGCGGGAGTTCCGAAGCTCGGCGTCTGCGCTGTCTTCTTGAAAGGCATCGGCGACCAGGTTTTCGGCAGCCCTTCGATCTGCTCTGCCAGCTCCAAATCCACGTGTCCATAAAGCAGCACGTCGATTCGCGACCGCAAATTTCCTGCGCGAATATCTTCATCGCGCAAATACGTGTAAGGAACCTTGCGCTGATCGAGGGAGTAGCGAATCCATCCGATCGAATCCGTATCGGCCCACGGAACCCACACCCCAATGCGCGGGGCTTTGGCCATGTGATGCGCCACATCGGGCTGCGCGGAAACTTCTGTGAAGTCGAGTCCTAATTCCCGCGCGACCGACGCAATTGCATCGTGCAGACCGCGCTGGTCGCTGAGAATCCAAGAGCCTGCAGGAAACCTCGTTCCTCCTGCCTCGAACTCACGCTCCGCAATTTCAATTTCAAAATTCGCCAGCCGATAACGTGCGGCAAGAAACGATTCCTGTCCTGTATCCTTCAGCAAATAAATCGGCCCCGTGCCGCTCACATGTCCGGCCACATGCGGCACATCGGTCAGCGGCGTCAATGCAGCCTCTCGGATCGACGCGTCGCCGGTCGGAATCGCCTGCAAGTGATAGTGCGCGGGAAGTTCCCAGGAGACGTCATCGTATGGCGCCTCGCCATCTTTTGGATAATGTTGCGGCGTCAGCAAGTCAACCGCGTAATTTCGATACGGCTGATCCAGGCGCACCACATAGGTTCCTGCCGGAAAACTTCCATCTTTCAGTTGAATCGAATTCTGCGCCCGCGCCACTTCGATGTGCTGGCCCATCAGCCGCCCAACCATTTGCGCCACACGCTCCGGATCTCCCTGATCTTGCGGAATCACAAATGCATAAGGCGGCTGCGTCAGCCCTTTCTGCCACGAATCCCATCCCTTCTTATAAAAGTTGTGCAGCATTTCCTTGGACTGGCTGGCCGTGTCATCCAGCGCCGCCAGCGCCCCAGTTTCCTGATAGTTGAGATTGTCGCGAGCCGACCAAGTCACCTCCCGCGGCGCGGGTAGAGGACGGTACCACTCCATGGTTGCCGAGGACGCCGAAACCGCGCGCTTCTCTGTCTCCGCGCTACCATTGCCGAAAGTTTCGTAGCCGCGTCCGATGCTGTTGTGATTCATGGCCACGGAATCGAGATAAAGATGTGCGAACGCCTCGCCGAAATTCCATGTCGAAACTCCGGGCATGCCCATCGCCGTCATGGCCTCGACTTCGTGAAAGCTGAGTTCCAGAAATTCCGTGTAAGTAATGGGATCGATGTTCGGGTTATAAGGCCCGGTGCCGTTCCACGTCATCATCAGCGGCGTACCTTCGTGGAGATCGTGCACCACCGTGGGATGCCACTCATGAAACATGCGGTGCACCGCCTTCGTGGTCTCATGCGTCTGCTGATGGGTATCGCGGTTGATGTCAACAAAGGTGTACTTCGACCAGTAGGGAGGAGATTGGCGAGGCAAGGTCTTGCGGTCCGTCTTACCCTTGAGATATCGGTAGAACCAGTCGACCATTTTGTCCCGGCCATCGGGATTCGAAATCGGATTGATCAGCACCACCACGCGCTCTCGGATCCGATGGATCATCGGCTGCTCGGAAACTGCCAGCCGGTACGCTAGTTCGAGCATCGCTTCGGTCGATCCAGTCTCATCGGAGTGGAGTGCGGCGTTGAAGTAATAAATAGGACGCGCGGTTGCGATCAATTTATCCGCGGCCGCGGGATCGGTTCGCCGGGGATCGGCCAACGCAGCCGTAGCTTCCTTCAGGCGATCGAGATCGCGGATGCCGGCCTCGTCCGCGACGGCGAGCATGACAATTTCGCGACCTTCTTCGCTCCGCCCAATGGTGAACACGCGAACCCGTGGGCTAGCCGCGGCCAATGCGCGGGCGTAGGCGTATGCCTTCTCCGTTCCCAGCAGTTCGCCAGGAGCGCCCATGATCCGGCCCAGGAATTTCTCTGGCGACGGGACGGTGCTCGATTGCGGAATATAAGCGACCCACGGCGAAACATAATGTGGACCGGTCGTGGCTGCCGCGATCGCCTCAACCGATCCGGGCTCTGGAATATCTGGCTCGGCAACATCGGGACTTTGTGCAGCCGCAGCCATAGTCAACAACCCGAGCGAAGCCATCCACACCAGTACCCGTCGGAACATGAAGCCCCCTGAGATCAATCGAGGCGAAAGTTTAGCACGCGTTGTGCGGCGCGGGACGTAACGAGCAATCTGTGACGTCCCCAGACCGGAGCTGCAAACCTAGGATGTCTCCCTGTGTGACCTGGCTCACAGACGGGCGAAAGTGGCGCCAATACAGTTAAAGCGGTGTAAAGTCATTCTCCGTCGAAGGGCTTAGCGCATGGCTACTGTTGTCTCTACAACTACAGCACGAGTTTTGAATTCCGCTCTGGCGCAGAAGATCATGAGCGCGGAAGAAGCGGCGGCTCTGATCAAGTCTGGCGATCAGATTGGCATGAGCGGCTTTACCGGGTCTGGTTATCCCAAGGTCGTTCCCATCGAACTGGCGCACCGCATCGCGGACGCCCACTTTCACGGCCAGAAGTTTCAGGTCAGCGTCTTCACCGGAGCGTCTACTGGCCCTGAACTGGATGGCGCGCTCGCGATGGCCGGAGGCATTCATCTGCGCCTGCCGTATCAGTCCGACCCAGAAACCCGCAAGCGCATCAACGCCGGCGAAATGGATTACATGGACATCCATCTCAGCCACGTGGCCCAGTTCGTCGAGTATGGATTCCTCGGCAAGCTCAACGTCGCGCTGATCGAAGTCACCGCCGTGCTCGAGGACGGACGCCTGGTTCCGAGTTCCTCGATCGGCAACAATAAGACCTGGATTGATCAAGCGGAGCGTGTGATTCTCGAAGTCAACTCGTGGCAACCAGCGGCGCTCGAAGGCATGCACGATATTTATTACGGTCTCCAGCCGCCTCCGAATCGCGGACCGATTCCGCTGGTGAGTCCGGGCCAGCGCATCGGCACGCCATACCTCGAAGTGCCCGCGGAGAAGGTTGTTGCCATCGTGCTCACCGATTCTCCCGACCGCAACAGCGCCTTCAAACCGCCCGACGCCGCGTCCAAGCTCATCGCCGGGCACATCCTCGAATTCCTCAGCTGGGAGGTGCAGAAAGGCCGCATGCCGGCGAACCTGCTCCCGCTGCAATCCGGAGTCGGCAACATTGCCAATGCGGTTTTATTCGGGCTTGAGGAAGGTCCGTTCGAAGGACTCACTTCCTACACCGAAGTGATTCAGGACGGCATGATTCGCCTGCTGAAGTCAGGCAAGGTCACTTCGGCCTCAGCCACTGCCTTCTCGCTCAGCCCTGAGATGCTGACCGAAGTGAACGCCGACATGGCCAGCTATCGCGAGCGTATCGTGCTGCGGCCGCAGGAGATTTCCAATCATCCCGAGATCATCCGCCGCCTCGGCGTGATTGCCATGAACGGCATGATCGAAGCCGATATCTACGGCAACGTGAATTCCACCCACGTCATGGGATCGCGCATCCAGAACGGCATCGGCGGCTCCGGTGATTTCGCCCGCAACGGATACCTGTCGATCTTCATGGCTCCGTCCACCGCGCAGCATGGAACCATTTCGACCATCGTTCCCATGGTCTCGCACGTCGACCATACCGAGCATGACGTGCAGGTCGTTGTGACCGAACATGGGCTCGCCGATTTGCGCGGACTCTCGCCACGTCAGCGGGCGCACCTGATCATCGAGAAGTGCTCGAATCCGGACTACAAACCTTTGCTCCTCGACTATCTCAACCGGTCTGAGCGGCTGTCGTATGGCAAGCACACGCCGCACCTGCTGGGCGAGTCGCTCGGCTGGCACAACCGCTATCTTCGCTGCGGAAAGATGAAGCCTCAGGAAGAGAACTAAGAGACGCAGGAAGAACCCGATCGAAATCTCGCCGAGCCTGCAAAAGGCCGGCGCTTCCTCATCTCTTCGCCTGAGCGTATGATCCTCCCGCCGTAAATTGACCCAAAACAGGAGATGCCTATGAAGAAGTTCTATGGAGTCGTCGTGTTCGTGTTGCTGGCGCCGGCATTGTTCGCGCAGGAGCATTACACCGAAGGTCCCATCTGGCGGGTTCAGCTCATCCGCGTGAAACCCACGCATATGGATGAATATTTGACCAGCTTGCAGAAGTCGAGCAAGCCGTTCATCGACGAAGAGAAGAAGGAGGGGTTGATCGTCGACTACAAAGTGTTTCTCAAGGAGACCAAGAACAATCCCGACGATTGGGACATCTGCGTGGCCATTCAATATAAGAACTACGCTGCCATGGACGGTCTGTCGGCGAAGGGCGAGGAAGTGCGTGACAAGATCCTGGGGGGCAAGGCTCCAGCGCAGAAGCTTAGCGAGCAGCGCGCGGAAATTCGGGAGATCATCAGCTCAGAGTTGCTAAGGGAAGTCTTCTTGAAATAGGGGCGACAGAGTTTTTCTCATCTGGGCCGGACCATCCGTCCGGCCCATGCGTTTTTCAGCTATTCATACGTTTCAATAGAGGCATTCCGCGTGCTAAAATTCGCCGCCGGGGAGAATTAGCCGATGACGACTCGTATCTGCACCATCTCTTCCATCCTGCTCACGATTGTGATTGCTTCCTGCCTGGCGTCGGCGCAAGCCGTCCCACCGCCAGCGAAGCTTTCCGTGCACTGGGAAGAACTCACCGCCGCCGATTTTCGCGAAGGCATTCACCGTTCGCAAGGAACTTGCCTGCTTCCCTTCGGCATTCTGGAGAAACATGGAGCGCATCTGCCGCTCGGCACCGATCTGCTGGACGTGCGTTACGCGGCGCTGCACGCCGCCGAGCGGGAATATGCTGTCGTTTTTCCGGAATACTATTTTGGACAGATCGCCGAGGCTCGCCACGAGCCTGGAACCATGGCGTACAGCCGCGAACTGCAACTTGCTCTTCTGCAGGAAACCACCGACGAGATGGCCCGCAACGGCTGCAAGAAAGTGCTCATCGTCAATGGACACGGCGGCAACGAGCATCTGCTGCCCTACTTCGCCCAGACGCAACTCGATAAGCCGCACGATTACGTGGTCTACGTTTTCGATGAGCGCACGCCATCCTCAGGCGGCCCAGCGAAGAAAACCACCATCGACATGCACGCCGGCGAGAGCGAAACCTCAAAGATGATGATCGCCCGACCCGACACCGTCCACATCGACCGGGCGCCGAGCGAATCCGGCGCCGACCAGCATCGCCAGAATCTTCCTGAAGATGTTTACACTGGCATCTGGTGGTACGCACGCTTTCCCAATCATTATTCGGGAGATGGCGCAGCCGCAACGCCGGAACTCGGAAAGTTTCAAATGGATTGGTGGATCGATACCCTGGCGAAGACAATCCGCGCCGTCAAGGCCGATGACGAGAGCCTGAAGCTGCAGAATGAGTTCTACGAAAAGAGTCAGCACCCGCTCGAGACGCGGCCGTAGTGCGGGTTAAGAATTTCCGATCAGCGCGCCGGTGATGAATACCAGCACTCCGCCCAAGCCAACCTGGAGCGCCGCGGAAATCCACGGGCTATCCATGTAGCGGTGGCGAATCCACGTGATGGTTGCGAGTTCCGCGAGCACTACAATGCCCGCCGCCCACAGCGCGATGCGGAAGTCCTTCAGGAAAAACGGCAGCGTGTGTCCGATGCCGCCGAGCGCGGTCATAGCGCCACAGATTAAGCCGCGCACCCATGGATGGCCTCGCCCGGTCAGGCTTCCATCGTCGGATAGCGCTTCGGCAAATCCCATGCTGATGCCCGCACCCGCCGACGCTGCGAGGCCCACGAGAAACGCGTCATTGGAGTTGTGCGTGGCGAATGCGGCAGCGAAGACCGGCGCCAGCGTGGAAACCGAACCATCCATCAATCCCGCGAGACCGGGCTGCACAATCTGGAGCACGAAGAGGCGGCGCTGCGCGCGCTCCTCGTCTTCTTTCACGTTACCTGGCAGTTTCTCGGCATCGAGTTCTTGCGCACGATGTTCGTGGGTCCGTTCCTCACTTGCAAGGTCATCGAGAAGCTGCCGTGTGCTTGCGTCCTGCGTGATGGCCGCCGCCCTTTCATAAAAGCGTCGCGTCTCCACTTCCATCGTGCTGGCTTCCTTGCGCACCGCGTCGATGCGCATCGGCCGGATCAGCCACAGTGCCGGTCGCTCGACGAATCCACGCACGTCCTGGCGGCGAATCAAGGGAATATGTTCGCCGAACTTCTGCCGATAAAGTTCGATCAATCTTCGGCGATGTCCCGATTCTTCCTCACGCATGCCTTCGAACATGGCTGCGGATGCGGGATAATCCTGCCGCAGGCCTTCGGCAAAATCGGAGTAAACCCGCTCGTCCTCTTCTTCCAGAGAAATGGCCAGGGCCAGCACTTCACGCTCAGTAAGTTCTTGAAATTTCTTCATGGCGACCTAGTAGCTTACATTTCCGCGCCTACTTAGACAAATTCGAAGTGCGACTTTCTCCCATGAATGCTGCCTCGGATGCTACTATCCTGTGCATGCCGCCACGGAAATCGTCGATGCGCGCGAAACGCGTGAAACCGCCGCGCGCGGGGAAGAAAACGCCGAAGGTCATCCCTCACGATGCCCCGCATGCTCCGGAACTGGTCATCATTACGGGGATGAGCGGTTCGGGGAAAGCTTCCGTGCTGAAGGCCTTCGAGGACCTGGGTTATTACTGCGTCGATAATCTTCCTGTCGAATTGATCCCACGCTTCGCGGAGATGGCGTTGCAGTCGGCTGAGATCCGCCGCACCGCACTGGTGGTGGACGTGCGCGAAGGCTCCAAGTTGGAGAAACTTCCCGGAATTCTGAAAGCGGTTCGGCGCACAATTCCAACCAAGGTCGCTTTCCTGGAAGCTTCGGATGCTGTGCTGCTGCGACGATTCAGCGAGACGCGCCGGCCCCATCCATTGGGCACGGACGCGCCAGTCAATACTTCGATCAAGGCCGAGCGGCGCCACTTGGCCGCGATTCGTGCGCTGGCGGATATTGTTATCGATACTTCGAAGTTCAACGTGCACGAGTTGCGCGCCCATATCACGGAGACCTTCCGCGAGCAGGCGCCGGGAAAAGGGATTCTGGTTTCCTGCGTGAGCTTTGGCTTTCGCCACGGCGTGCCGGAAGAAGCGGATCTGGTGTTCGACGTCCGCTTTCTTCCCAATCCCCATTTCGTGCCGGAATTCCGGCAGCTTACGGGGCGTCATCCCAGCGTGGCCAAATACATCCGGTCGTTTCCGCAGACGCAGGAGTTCATTCTGCGCATCTCCGATCTGCTGATTTATCTTCTGCCGCACTACATTCACGAAGGCAAGAGCTACCTCACGATCAGCTTCGGATGCACTGGCGGTCAGCACCGTTCCGTGATGATCGCTGAGGAGGTCGGCAAGCGCCTGCATAAAGCTGGATATCGCGTCAAGATTGTGCATCGCGATATGCCGAAGTAGGCTCGGGGCTTAAGCGGCCACTTGGGGATTCCCGATGCGAGCAGTAAAATAAGCCCTTGCATCCCATGCCCATGCCAGCGCCAGTGAGCCACCGCGGCCTGCTCGGAGCCCTATGCGCCAACTGATACGCCTGGTCCGCTACGCGCTTCCGTACTGGTGGCACATATTGTGTTCTGTCGTCCTCATGGCGTTGGTGGGAGCGCTCGACGCGTTCAAGTTTCTGCTCATTCGTCCAATCTTTGACCGGGTGTTGAATCCCTCGACCGGATCGAAAGATATTCAGCTGTTTGTCATTCCGCTTACGCATCACCCGGTTTTCTTGCAGCAACTGGTACCTTCCCGTTTCACAAATGCATGGACCATGGTGGCAGTAGCGCTGGTCGGCTCCACGGTGCTCAAGGGAGTTTGCGATTACAGCGGTACGTATCTGGTGAACCACGCCGGCTACGGCATGATCACCGACCTCCGCGACGATCTCTATAACGCCATCATGCGCCGCTCGGCGGCATTCTTTTCCAAACACACCACCGGAACGCTCCTCTCCGCCATCATCAACGATATCGAGCGAGTGCAGTACGCCATGTCTACAGTGCTGGCGGAATTTCTGCAGCAGTTCTTCACTTTTTTGTCGGTAGCGGCCGTGGTCGTGATTCTGGGCGGAAAGCTGGCCTGGGTTCTGTTGCTGTTCGTTCCCGTGATTGTTTACTCTTCGCGCAAGATCGGTTCCCGTGTGCGCACCACGACGCGGCAAGGTCAGGACAAACTGGCGGAAATCCAAAACATTCTGCACGAAACCATTACTGGCAACCGGATCGTGAAGGCGTTCAACAGCGAGAAATGGGAGATCTCACGTTTTCGCGGAGCGGCACGCCGCTTGTTTCGTGCCAACCTCCGTTCCGTCGCGGCCACCGCGATCAGCTCTCCATTGATGGATATTTTCGGCGTGATCGGAATTGCTCTGCTGCTCCTGCTCGGGCGCGGCCGGATCGCGCATGGCGAGATGACCCCGGGTATTTTCGTCGCTTTCATAACGGCTGTGTTCAGTCTCTACAATCCCGTCCGCAAGTTCGCCCAGTTCAACAATAATTTTCAACAGGCCCTGGGCGCTTCCAGCGAAATCTTCAAGTTCATGGACATCGAAGATGACGTCCGCGAAAAACCGCGCGCCGCGCGCCTGCCCGCTTTCTTGAAGACCGTTCAATTCGATCACGTGAGCTTCACCTACGGCGATGGCGCAGACGCCGCTGTACTGCACGACGTCAACCTCGAAGTTCGCCGCGGAGAAGTGGTGGCCATCGTTGGCTCCAGTGGTTCGGGAAAGAGTACCCTGGTTCATCTCATCCCTCGATTCTTCGACGTTTCGCGGGGCCGGCTGCTCATCGACGGCAATGATGTGCGCGACGTTACTCTGGCTTCATTACGCGAACAGGTGGGAATCGTGACCCAGGAAACCGTCTTGTTCAACGACACGGTTCGCAACAACATCGCCTACGGCCAACCGCATGTGCCGCTGAAGGAAGTGGAGGCCGCGGCCAGGGCGGCGTTGGCGCATGACTTCATCAAAGCTTTGCCCGCTGGCTACGATGAAGTGATCGGCGAGCGCGGCGTGCGCCTTTCCGGCGGCGAGCGGCAGCGCATCGCCATTGCCCGCGCCATCCTGAAAAATGCGCCCATCCTGATTCTGGACGAGGCCACGTCGGCGCTCGATAGCGAATCGGAGGCGTTGGTGCAGTCAGCGTTGCATAATCTTATGACGGGCCGTACCGTGTTTGTGATCGCTCACCGACTCTCCACGGTGCGCCGCGCCGATCGCATCGTCGTCATCGAAAATGGCGCCATCGCCGATATTGGCACCCATGAGGACCTCATGACGAAGCTGGGCACTTACCGGCGTTTATACGATTTGCAGTTCGCTGATCTTGAGCAGAAACTGGAGCCGGCGCGGCCGAGCTAGCGTCTGATTCCAGAATTGGAAAGTTACTTATGCCTCTCCGTTCGATGACGGGTTTTGCGCAGGTCAAAGGCGAACTGGTAAGCCAAGGTGAAGTAAGTGCGGGTTCGCAGCTCTCAGGATCGACTGCCCAAAGCAGCGGCCGGCTCGCCTTCTCGCTCTCCTTGAAGTCCGTGAACCACCGTTTCCTCGATCTGCATTTTCGCTTGCCCTCGGGCGCGGACTCGATCGAGATGCAACTGCGCCGCCTGCTCAAGGAAAAGATTGCTCGTGGCCACGTGGAAGTGACGCTGAGCCTGGAGCGCGGCGGCAGTGAAACCCTGGCGCTGAACCGTCCACTAGTGAGCGCTTACATTGCGGCATTTCGGGCGGCGGCCAGCGAATTTGCCGTCCCCGCCGAGCCTGATCTCAACGTCATCCTGCGCATTCCCGGGGCGCTTGATTCTACCGGCAATGCCGTGGATGGAGCGCTGGAATCGGCAGTGATGGCCGCCGTTAGCGAGGTGCTCGATCGACTGAATCAGATGCGGGAGCAGGAAGGTCGTGGGATTGAAACTGAACTTCGTGAGCGTATGAAGCATCTTCGCGAAGCCGTCAAGATTGTGCAGGAGCACCGGCGTTCGATGCTGCATAGCTACTTGGAACGGCTGCAGTCGCGGCTTCAGGAGTTGCTGGGTGCCAGTCCGGACCGCGAGAGAGTGCTTCAGGAAGCAGCGCTGCTGGTCGACCGCAGCGATATCCAGGAGGAAATTGTTCGTCTGGAAAATCATGTCCAGCATTTTCTAGGCTTGCTCGATGAACACGGCGAAGTCGGGAAAAAACTCGACTTCCTGCTGCAGGAGATGAATCGCGAGGCGAACACACTGCTTTCGAAGACCTCCGGCCTGGCGGGAGAGGCGCTGAAGATCACCGAGGCTGGACTCAGCATGAAAGCGGAGATTGAAAAATCTCGCGAGCAGGTGCAGAACCTGGAATGAGTTCTCCTCACAAGCCGCTGATCTACATTATTTCGGCGCCGTCCGGTTCGGGAAAATCCACGCTGGTCAACGAACTGCTGAAGAAGGTAAGTGACCTGGAGTTTTCCATTTCTTACACCACGCGGGCTCCGCGCGGCAGTGAAATAAACGGTCGGCAATATTATTTTGTCTCGCGCGCTGAGTTCGAGAAGATGATTCAGGAAGATGCATTCCTCGAATACGCGGAAGTGTTTGGAAACTACTACGGTACCGCCCGCCGTTTTCTCGATGAGGCCGAGCAACACGGCCGCGACCTGCTGCTCGATATCGATGTGCAGGGCGCCAAGCAAATCCAGGACAAACTACCTGATGCCACCAGCATTTTCATCTTGCCCCCGGATCGCAAGATTTTGGAGGAACGTCTGCGTAAGCGTAGTGAAGATTCCGACGAAGTGATCCAGCACCGTCTGGATAAGGCGACGAGCGAAATCGAGAACTACCCGCGATACAACTATATTCTGATCAACGATCAGCTGGAAGATTCCATCAAGTTGTTGCGTGCGGTCGTACGCGGAGAACGTTTGCTGCGCGCAGGTCGGCCGCTTTCGGAAGAAGAAGCGAAAACCGTCGCCTTGGCGGATTGTTGCCGCCTCGCCAACGTTCGTGGCCGCCTGAAGCGGATTCTCGATTCCTTCAAGCCGCCCGACGATTCCGGGAGGGTTAGTCCTCGGTAACCACTTCAGACGCCCGCTGGCCCCCGCAATGTTGAATTTCGTGGGAAAATAGGAAGCGTAGTTCTTGGCTTCGCTGGCGAAGAACACAGCGTACCGACTTTCGGCAATCAAAATCTTGTTTCCCCCAAAAAAGGGAGAGAGCCCATGAAATTGATCGAAGGCTTCGACAGCAACTATCGCTACATTCTGGTGGCCGCTCGCCGAGCCCGGCAACTGCAATCCGGAGCGCCGCCGGTGGTTCAAACCAATTCCCGCAAGCCGTGCCGCATTGCGCAAGACGAAATTCGCGCGGGCAAGGTGAAGTGGGAGATTCCTGAAACCCGCAGCGCTGCCGAGCAAGCAGCGGAAGTTCTGGATCAGGCCTTCGGGCACGATGCTTAACGCGTTGCCCGGAGCAGCGACGTTTCCACCGTTATGAAAATTGCTCTTGGAGTGACGGGTGGAATCGCGGCTTACAAGGCGGCTGAGATTGTGCGCCTCCTGCAAGACCGCGGGATTCGCGTGCAAGTGGTGATGACACGCGCGGCGCAGGAGTTTGTCCGCCCTTTGACCTTTGCTGCGCTCTCCGGTGAGAAAGTGATCACGGGAATGTTCTCGACCGGCGAAGAGCATACTCCCAACATCGATTCTGCCATTGAGCACATTGCCGTCGCGCAATCGATTGACGGTCTGCTGATTGCTCCCGCCACCGCCGATGTTCTGGCGCATTTCGCGCAAGGCATCGCCAGCGACTTCCTCACCACGCTTTATCTAGCGACCACCGCTCCCGTGGTGGTTGCTCCGGCGATGAACGTTAACATGTGGAATCATCCGGCGACCCAGGCGAATCTCGAAATCCTGCGCCAGCGTGGGGTGAAAATCGTTGAACCGGGTTCGGGATATCTTGCCTGTGGCATGACCGGAGCCGGCCGGCTCGCCGAGAACGAAGCCATTGTTGCCGCGTTGCTCGAAGCGCTGGGCGCGACGCAGGACCTCGCCGGCGAAACCGTGCTGATCACTGCCGGGCCCACGCGCGAGAAAATTGATCCCGCGCGCTACCTGACCAACCGTTCAAGCGGGCGCATGGGATACGCCATGGCTGAGGCCGCCTTGCGCCGTGGCGCGCATGTGCTGCTGGTCAGCGGGCCAACCGCACTGACGCCGCCGGGAGCGGCCGAGATCACGCGTGTGGAATCTGCTGAGCAGATGCGCGATGCCGTA
>CAVZPC010000020.1:0-256428 GCA_963777005.1 uncultured Acidobacteriaceae bacterium
TATGTTGTGTACTTACTTGGTTCCGTTGGGTCTTACTCAGTGAGCGCTTCCAGGGACCGACCGCATTACGATACTGGTGCGCCATCACTCGGGAAAGTTGATGCAGATGTGTCAGGTCGTGAACGACCCACGTCGCCAGCCATTCTGATAGCGTTACGACTCCCAGGACTGGATGCCTTCCTCGCCGTTTCAAATCTTCCGGCTGTAGATTCATTCGCTGCAGGGCAGCTAGATTGTCTCCACGCAGGCGAGCGAACTCGTCCAAGAGTCCTTCCAGAGACTGGTCCTGACTCCCTTTCGCCTGCGCGAACCGATCGAAAGGATCGAAGGGCCGCGTTTCGTCATTCTCCAAAATTATTCGTGCCCGCGGCATCCAGTCAGTGCGTTCCCCAACAATCAGGTGCCCCACGATGTCAAACGCGCTCCAGCTATCTTCTCCTTCGTTGTTGCGCACCCACAGGTTGGGCTGCCCGCGCAACAGTGCCTCCAGAGTTGCGGGGGTGCGAGTGAGAACGGCGACGGCCTCGGCTAGGTTAAATTTCGTCGAGCTTGCCATGCGTACCTAGATGCGTGCCTTACGCTTTGGACTCAAGCGATCAAACAGCAGATGCCTCAGGACCCGGAGCGATTGCCCAGAATTCTAAGGCGACAATATTGTTAGGGCGTCTGAGGACACGGTGATTTCGGCGGGAAGCGTGCCCAGAAGTTCGCCGTCGGCTTCGACGTAGATATTCGGCTGCGGAGATCCAACTGGTTTCGCTGGCAGATATTGGCACACTGCCTTGCTGCTGTGGACAAGTTCGATCCCGGGAACTCTCCAGTGGCGGCGAAGGAGTGCGCGAGTCACGTAAGAAAGATAAGCGAGGCGGCTGGCGGTGCGGCAGAGGACGAGACGGACATCGCTGCGATCAAGCGAGGCTCCGGGCGCAAGTTCGTTGAGCACTCCGCCAAAGTGGCGGATGCGAACACCGAGAAGTTCGGTGAGTTCGGCGCGCTGAGGAAGGTTCGAGCCGGTTTCGGCGTACTCGACCTGAAAGCGCGTCATGGCATAGGTGAACCAGAGGCGCCAAGCCTTGGCGTAATAAGCGGTCATGCCCAGTCGTTGCTTGGTTCCGGATTGAAGCTTGTAGAAGAGGTGGGCATCAACGCCAATTCCAGCCGCGACAACAAAGAAACGAGTGGCTGTATTTCCATCGAAATCGCGGTATTGAACGCGGCCGAGCGCGACGCGGCGCGGCTTACCTTGAAGAACTGCCTTCGCGGCGGCGAGGATGTTCATGGGTAGGGCGAGGTCGTGTGCGAGCGCGTTCGCCGTGCCCATGGGCAGAACTGCGAGTGCGATATGGGTGTTGGCCAGGATCTGAACAATGTTATGGATGGTGCCGTCCCCGCCGCAGGCGAAAACGGTGTCGCAACCAGAAAGCAGGGCCTGACGCGCATTTTCTTCAGCATGGGCGCGCGAGTGCGCGAGTATCAGGTTCGCTTCGATGCGGGCTTCGCGCAACAGGGCAACCACGGACTCCAGTTCCGACTGGCGTCGGTTGCGGCTGCCGCCGGAATCGGGGTTGTAGAGGAGGGCTGCCTTTCGCATGGAGGATCGAAGATGGATTGTACTTTATCGCTTGTCCGTTTGATCTTTTCGCACCGCGTAGACAAGGTGCGGGAAGCCGACTCTTAGCACTTCCTTCCACACCAGCATGCCGTTCTTTTCCGCCACGCGGCGTGACGCCAGGTTCTCGGGACGGATGAGCGAGATAAGGCGATCGGCAGAAAGGCGGGCGAATCCGTAGTTGCGACAGGCGCGGGCGGCTTCGGTTGCCAAACCTTGGCCCCAAAGATCGCGGCGCACGTGGTAACCGATCTCGACTTCGTTTGCTCCGTCTACCTCCTGAATCGTCAGACCGCAATCTCCGGTGAGTTCGCCACTTGCCTTCAACACCATTGCCCAGAGGCCGTGGCCGTTGATGGCGTAGCGACGAAGGTTTCGCGCGATCCACTGTTCGACGCCGGCGGAATCCAACGGCGCCGGATAGAAGCGCATGGCTTCGGGATCGGAGAGAACGCGCGAGAGAGCGTCCACATCGTCTAAGGAGAACTCGCGCAGGATTAGGCGTGGAGTTTCGAGAATTTGCATAGTCTCCGCCAGTGTTTCGTAATCCGGTCTCCGACTATAATCTGCGCGATGGCTTCCCCGAGCAAAGAAATTGAAAAATACATTGAGGCGCTTCGCGAGAAGATCCGGCGCCACGAATACTTGTACTACGTTCTCGACCAGCCGGAAATCAGCGATGCTGCGTTCGACAAGCTGATGCGCGAGTTGAAGGATCTAGAGGAGGAACATTCCGAACTGATCACGCCGGATTCTCCGACGCAGCGGGTAGGCGGTAAGCCCCGCGAGGGCTTCGTCAAAGTGCCCCACTCTTCGCCCATGTTGTCTCTCGACAATACCTACAGCGAGGAAGAACTGCGCGACTGGGAGCGCCGCGTGCACGAGCTCAGTGGCCGGAGCGACGTGGATTATGTTTGCGAATTGAAGCTGGATGGCATGTCGCTGGCGCTGATTTATGAGGACGGGAAGCTGGTGCGTGGGATCACGCGCGGTGATGGGAGTGTGGGTGAAGACGTGACGCTGAACGTGCGCACGGTACGGTCGGTGCCACTTTCGATCTCGAAAGAGAAGTTGAAGAAGGCGGGAATTCCTCCGGATTTTGAGGTGCGCGGCGAACTGCTCATGCCGCTGGCCGCCTTCAAGAGAATGAACGAGGAGCGTGAGAGTAAAGGATTGTCGTTGTTTGCGAACCCGCGAAATGCCACAGCGGGCACGGTTCGACAGCTCGAGTCCAGAGTTACGGCGGAGCGGCGGCTGGATTATTTCTCCTACATGCTGCTGCAGGACGGGCGAACTTACTTTGATCGTCACTGGAAAACTCTGGAGACGCTCGACGCGGCAGGCTTCAAAGTGAACCAGAATCGCAAGCTGGTCCACACTATGGAGGAAGTTTGGGCCTTCATCCAGGAGTGGGCGGCGAAGCGCGAATCGCTGGCGTACGAAATTGACGGCATCGTAGTGAAGGTGGATCGAACTGCTCTGCAGGATGAGCTTGGGTTCACGGGGAAAGCTCCGCGCTGGGCGATTGCTTATAAGTATGCGGCGCGGGCCGGGATTACGAAGTTGGAGGATATTCGGGTGCAAGTTGGCCGCACTGGCAAGCTCACGCCGGTCGCGATTTTGGCTCCCGTATTGATTGGCGGGACCACGGTAAGAAATGCCACGCTGCATAACATGGATGAGATCGAGCGGCTGGGCGTAAAGATTGGCGACTGGGTGCAGGTGGAGCGCGGCGGAGACGTCATTCCGAAGGTGGCCAAGGTGATCGAGGACAAAGAGCACCCTCGCCCGCGCGACCTAAGAGAGTTTCAGATGCCGGAGAAGTGTCCTGTGTGCGGCACCAAGGTGGCGCGGACCGAAGGCGAAGTGGATTATCGCTGCGTCAATGCGAATTGCCCAGCAAAGCTGCGAGAAACAATCCTCCATTTTGCGTCGCGCGGGGTGATGAACATCGATGGGATGGGCGACGCTTTAGTGAACCAACTGACAGACCGCGGGCTGGTGAAGAATGTCGCGGACATTTACAAGCTGACGAAAGCCGATCTGCTTAGCCTGGAGCGTATGGGCGATAAGTCGGCGCAAAACATTCTGGATGAGATCGAGAATTCGAAGAAGCTGCCGCTGGAACGGGTGATCTATGGACTTGGCATTCGAATGGTTGGCGAACGCACCGCGCAATTTCTCGCCGAACATTTTGGATCGATGGAAGCGCTTGAAAAGGCTGGCGTGGATGAACTGCAGGATGTGAATGAAGTTGGTCCGCGCATTGCCGAAAGCATTGTGGAGTTTTTTGGCATCGCGGCCAATCGGAAGCTGGTCGAGCGTTTGCACGAGGCAGGACTTAAGTTAACCGGCCAGAAGAAGCAGCGCGGGACAAAGCTTGCGGGGAAGACATTTGTCCTGACCGGAACACTGGCGCATTTCACGCGTGACGAAGCCAAGAAGATGATCGAAGATGCCGGGGGCAAAGTTACGGGCTCGGTCAGCAAGAAGACGGATTACGTGGTCGCGGGAGCGGACGCTGGGTCCAAGCTGGATAAGGCGAAGGATTTGGGGGTGAAAGTGATCGACGAAAAGGGAATAAAGGAATTGGTGAAGTGAAGGAAACTGAAGTTCAAGCCGTCCGAGACGAAAATCTCACAGCTACCTCTTCATCGCCGCCGTCATCCGCTTCCACGTCTCCTCCAGAGTCTCCGGCAGAATCCGCGTTTCGCACACAACCGACATGAAATTCGCATCCGCAACCCAGCGCGGGAGGACGTGCATGTGGATGTGTCCGGCGATACCGGCCCCTGCGGCTTTCCCGATGTTCATGCCGAGGTTGATGCCGTCGGGATGGTAAAGTTCGCGCAGCGCGGACTCCATGCGTTGCGAGAGGGCCATCATTTCGCCGGCCGCTTCGGGCCGGAGTTTCTGCAGTTCGTCCAGATGCGCGTAGGGAACGATCATCACGTGGCCGGGCGTGTAGGGATAGGCATTCAGGATGACGAAGCAATGCTTGGCACGATGAACTATGAGATTCTTAGCATCATCCCCGGCCTTCACGGCATTACAGAAAACGCATCCGAGGGTTTTCTCGGCGGCGGTGACATAGGCATAGCGCCACGGGGTCCAGAGGTAATCCATAGCAAGGGGCAAGGGTAGCAGATTGGAGGTCGGTGGCAAAACGACGCCTCAGAAAGTATCCGGATCATGCGCTGAACTCGCACTTTGAAAGCTTCAGAGCCTAAAGCCTCCAATGCGAGATAGTTTTTGGCAGCGCGGGAAGCGCTGCGCCACTCAAGAATAACGGTGAGTTTGAAACACTCTCGTAACATGCAAGATTTGCGTTTGACACTGTTTGCGAGGCGTTGCTATAGTCGAAGAGTTCCCTTTGGACGCGGGTTTCTGTGAAACGTCCGGCAGCTGGGATTGTCCAAGCTCACTCGCCAGGGTGAGCCCACCACAACCAAACGACTCACTCCAGCAGTCCGCCAAGCAGGCCCCGCATCCTCCCCGCACTTAGTGCGAGGCTTCAGCAGAGAGGCATGACCTTGTTCGACGACACCACCGCCCACAACTCCGAATCCAACAGCGCCGTCGCAACCGAAGCAGAACCGACGGCAACCGAGCCAACCTCGACACATCAACCCGAGCCGAATCAGGCCCTAGCCGTGGCATCCACGCGGGAAGCGACACACGCCGCTTCTGAAGAGAAGCCTGCGAGCGAGGATTTTGCCTCAGCCCTGGAGAGCTTCACTACGGAGACCGAAGAGGCCGTGGGAGAAGACCGCGTCATCAAAGGCACGGTGTTGAAGCTGACCTCGACCCATGTGGTGGTCGACGTGGGCGCCAAGTCGGAAGGCATGTTGCCGCTCTCGGAAGTGTTGGATCACGAAGGCAAGCCGAAGGTAAAGCCGGGCGATGAAATTGATGTAATGCGAGAGAAGGGACACACCGAGGAAGGGTACATCAACCTCTCGCACCAGAAGGCAGCGCGCATTCATGCTTGGGAAGAAGTGGAAAAAGCTCACCATGAGAAGCGGCCGATTCAAGCCACCGTGATTGAGCGAACCAAGGGAGGTCTGACGGTCGACATCCTGGGAGCGCGAGCTTTTCTTCCGGGCTCGCAAGTAGATCTACGTCCCATCCGGAACCTGGAGGGCATGAAGGGCCAGACGCTTGAAGTGACGGTGATCAAGCTCAACAAAAAGCGCGGCAACATCGTGGTCTCACGCAAGGAATTGCTGGAAGGCGAGCAGAGCGAGAAACGCAATAAGACCCTCGAGCATCTTGAAGAAGGCTCGGTGCTGACGGGGGTGGTGAAGAACCTGACTGAGTACGGAGCTTTCGTGGATCTCGGTGGACTCGATGGTCTGCTGCATATCACCGATATGTCGTGGGGCCGACTGACACACCCGCGCGACTTGGTGAACGTGGGCGATCAGATTCAAGTGAAGGTTCTGAAGTACGACAAAGAAAAGCAGCGCGTTTCGCTGGGGTTCAAACAGTTGACGCCTGATCCATGGCTAGATGCGGAACACCGCTATCCGGTGGGCGCGCATGTTTCCGGGCGTGTGATCAGCGTAACTGACTACGGCGCTTTTGTCGAACTCGAACAAGGGATCGAAGGACTGGTTCACGTCAGTGAAATGACGTGGTCGAAGCGCATGAAGCATCCGTCGAAGCTCGTAAACGTCGGCGATCAGGTGGAATGCGTCGTACTCAACGTGAATCCTGCTGAGCGGCGAATCTCGCTCGGCATGCGGCAACTGGCGGCGAATCCGTGGGATGCGCTGCACGATAAGTATCCGGTGGGCATGACGGTGGAAGGCCGGGTGCGCAACCTGACGGATTTCGGCGCGTTTATTGAAATTGAAGATGGGATAGATGGCCTGGTCCACGTGAGCAACTTGAGCTGGACCAAGCGGGTGAAGCATCCTTCTGAAGTGCTGAAGAAAGGTGACCGCGTAAAGGCTATCGTCCTGGCCATCGAACCTGACAAACGCAGGTTGTCTCTGGGCGTGAAACAGCTTCAGCCCGATGTCTGGGAAACCTTCTTCGAGACCCATCACGTCGGCGATGTAGTTCATGGCAAGGTGCTTCGCGTCGCTGCATTTGGCGCGTTCGTCGAAATTGCGGAAGGTGTGGAAGGTCTGTGCCACAAATCAGAAGCCGTGGATGGAAACGGCCAGCCGCTGCATCTGGAGCCGGGCGTGGAGCACGATTTCAAAATCATCAAGATGAGTCCGGAAGATAAAAAAGTAGGACTCAGCATCCGCGCGGTTGGCGAAGAGGCTTCGCGGTCGGAAGTGGAAGCCTACAAGCAACCCGTCTCCAGCACCAGTTCGACCATCGGCGAGCTGATCTCCTGGAAGCGCGCCAGCAACGAAGGCAACTAAATTCGACTCGTGCACGACTCTCGGCCGCCTCGGGGCGGCCGTTTCCTTTCCGGTTTTCAAGTTCCCTTTCGGTTGCGAAACCGCTGTTCTAGAATCGTTGGTTTGCCCATCATCATCTCTTCTTACAGAGGAGCACCACTTTGCCTGAAATTATTTACGACGTCGCCATCATCGGCAGTGGACCTGCCGGCTACACGGCCGCGATCCGCGCCGGCCAGTACGGACTGAAAACTGCGCTCATCGAAAAAGATGGATTCCTCGGCGGGACTTGCTTGCACGTGGGTTGCATACCCACCAAGGCACTCCTGTTCAACGCGGAGCTTTGGGACCACTTGAAAGACGCCAAGGAATTTGGCATCGAGGGCGTAGACGCGCGCAAGCTAAACTGGGCCGCCATCCAAGAAAGAAAGTCGAAGATCGTTGCGAAACATGCGAAGGGTCTCGAATTCCTGATGAAGAAAAACAAGGTGGATACCCTAAAAGGCTACGGAAGGCTGACTGGTCCCGCACAAAATGGAATCCTGACTGTCGCAGTCGAGAACGATGGCAAGACAAGCCACCTGAAGGCAAAAAACGTGCTTCTAGCCACCGGCTCTGAAGCTCGCATGCTGCCAGGCCTTTCGGCGGACGATCGCGTTCTCACCAACATCGAAATCCTGAGTTTGAAAGAAATGCCGAAGTCGCTGGTGATCGTTGGAGCCGGAGCAGTGGGCGTGGAGTTTGCCTCAATCTATCGCTCTTTCGGATGCGAAGTCACAATCGTGGAAATGCTGCCCCGGCTTGTGCCCGTCGAGGATGAAGAAGTCTCCAAGGAGTTGGCTCGCGTGTATCGCAAACGGGGCATCAACTTCTACACCGGCGCGAAGGTCGAGAAAGTGGAAAAGACGAAAGCCGGAATTGCCGTAACCATAACCGTCGACGGCACGCAGCAGCAGATTGAGGCGGAGAAAATACTAATCGCCGTGGGCCGCAAACCGCGCACAGAAAACGTCGGCCTGGAGAAAACAAAGATTAAACCGGAGCGCGGTTTCATCCAGACTGATTCCTGGATGCATACGGCCGAACCCGGCGTTTATGCGGTCGGCGACATCGTGCTGGGCTCGCCGCAACTTGCGCACGTTGGAGCAATGGAAGCCCTGGTGGCCATTGCCAAGATTGCCGGCAAACCTTGCAAGCCGATTAATCCGGAGCACATCCCAGGAGCCACGTACTGCCATCCTGAAATTGGCAGCGTGGGACTGACCGAAACCAGGGCGCGCGAAGCGGGATACAACGTCAAGGTCGGCAAGTTTCCCTTCACCGCGAATTCGCGCGCTTCGATCGTTGGCCAGCACGAGGGTTTCATCAAGATTGTTTCCGATGCCGACTATGGAGAGATTCTTGGCGTCCATATCATTGGTCCGCAAGCCACGGAGCTTATCGCCGAAGCCGTCGCCGCCATGGAACTCGAAGCCACCGTCGAAGACTTGATGTGGACCATCCATGCGCATCCAACGTTGGCGGAAGCGATGCTGGACGCATCCAACAGTGTGTACGGCATGGCGATCAACGCGTGAACTCACCACGGAGGCACGGAAAGAATTAAAAGAAAAGTTTTCTTAGCACCTCTATGTCTTAATAGTGGAAAGGTCCTGTTTGATTTCGATGGTCCAACTCGGAACCGTTGACTACGCCAGTGGCTTGCGGCTGCAGCAGCAACTCATTGATCTGCGCAAAGCAGAAAAGATCGGCGACGTTTTGCTGCTCCTCGAACATTCCCCCGTCATCACGCTGGGACGCAGCGCGAAAGCTGCCAATGTAATCGCTTCGCCGGAACTGCTTGCGCAACGCAAAGTCGAGCTTTTTGAGTGCGATCGCGGCGGCGATGTCACTTTTCATGGACCGGGGCAGATCGTGGGGTATCCAATTTTTGATCTGCGCGGATTTTCCACTTCGGACGGCAAGCGCAAGACTCTGGGCGCAGTCGAGTTTGTGCGCCGCCTGGAGCAGGTTTTGATCCGCTCCTGTGCCGACTTCGCCATCCCGACGAAGCGGAGTCCCGGCCTGACCGGCGTGTGGACGGATCAAGAATCCAACGAGTCGAAGATTGCCGCCATCGGCATTCACATCTCGCGCTTCGTTACTTCGCACGGATTCGCGCTCAACGTGAATACGGATCTCAGCTTTTTCGATCTGATTGTCCCGTGCGGCATCGTGGCGAAGCCGGTGACATCGATGGAACGAGAACTCGGGCATCCACTCGACTTAAACCTGGTCGCTGAATCCATTTCTCGCAACGTAGGGACGGTTTTTGCGAGTCAGATGCTGTGGGTAGATACGCTCGATGCTTTGCTCGGACGCAGCGTAGGGACGCCGCTGCAACATCCGGTCGAACTCCGCCAACTTCATAAGGAAGACGACTCGACTTGGGCATAATATTGGCATCTAGCCGGGTGTGGCCATGGCAATCTTTCGGCGGACCTGTAGTGGAGACGCTGCGTTTTCAATCGTGCTAGCCCTATCCACCACTCTCGCGTTACCATAAATGCATTGCGCTCGCGCGCCGCTTTCACATGGGGACCAGGAAACCTAAATCCAAACAGGGCTCGAACGGCCATCGTCCGCGGAATGGATCGGCCCAAACCTTCAGGCCGGTAGTTACCGCTGACGTACGCAGCTATTCCATCCCCGACTATCGCCTAGAGCATCCCGATCTCTCCGTTCGGCAGACGATAGAAAAGGGCATGGACGGCACGGAGCATGTCCACTACGAAGTGACTGGCAATCTCGACGCTCCCGTCCCGCCGATTCGCGATTCCAGGTATCTCGACAAAAAACAGTGCATCGAGATTTATCGCTACATGCTGCTGAACCGCAAAATGGAGATCGGACTCGAAAATCTTTACAAGCAGGGTAAGGTCGTGGGCGGAGTGTATTTCGGACTCGGCCAGGAAGCCTGCTCTTGCGCATCGGCCTACGCCCTGGATAAAGACGACTGGTTCGCGCCCATGATCCGCAATCAGGGAGCACTTCTGGTTCGCGGCTTTCGCGCGGCTGACACGATGATGCAGTACATGGCGAAGGCGGACTCGCCAACCAAAGGCCGCGACGGTACTTCGCACTTCGGCGACATCGAAAAGCACAACATGGTTTCGCCCATTTCCATGCTCGGCGATCTTATCCCGGTGCTCTCTGGTGTGGCGCTCGGCGCGCGCTTGCAAGGGCGTAACATCGCGGCGCTCACCTGGATCGGCGACGGTGGCCAATCCACCGGCGTCACCTACGAAGGAATCAATTTCGCTGCCGTGCAGAAACTCGGGCTTGTGCTGGTCGTCGAAAGCAATCTCTGGGCGTACTCCACGCCGTCGGAGATGCAATATCGCGTAAAAGATTTAGCGGAGCGCTCCATCGGATACGGAATTCCCGGCGTGATCGTTGATGGAACCGACGCCTGTCAGGTTTATGACGCCACCCGCGACGCTGTCGAACGTGCGCATCGCGGCGAAGGCCCCACGCTGATTGAAGCGAAGATGATGCGCATGAAAGGCCACGCCATCCACGACGCAGCCGCGTATGTCCCAAAGCCGATGTTCGATTTCTGGAAGAAGCGCGATCCAATTGCGCGATTTGAGAATTATCTTGTGAAAGAGAAGAAGTGGCTGACGGCAAAGGAGAACGAAGACTTGATTGCGGAAGTTGAGCGCGTAATCGAGGAGGAGAGAGAGATTGCGGTGAAATCTCCGATGCCAACGCCCGAATCCGCCGAAGGCGGCGTCTTTTGTGAGGACGGCTGCCACGAGATCAAGCCGAAGTACGAGATGCCGAAAGTGAAGAAAGGAACAGGCAGCTTCAGGCAAACGGAAGCTGCGGTGCACTTGAAGTAGAGGATCCGCCCTGATCCGTGAAGTCACGAGGCAAAAACTTTGAAGCTCTAACACCAGACTTATGCAACTCACCTACCTCGAAGCCATCCGCCAGGGAATCTGGGAAGAAATGGATCGCGATCCAACCGTCTTTTGCCTCGGCGAAGATATCGGCATTTACGGCGGCGCCTTCAAAGTCACCGATGGTTTCATCGACCGCTTCGGCCCGGAGCGCGTCATCGATACTCCTATCGCAGAGTCCGCGATCGTGGGCGCTGCTTTTGGAGCTTCACTCACTGGCATGCGTCCCGTAGCTGAGTTTCAGTTTATGGATTTCGTCGGCTGCGCCTTCAACCAGATTTCCAACATGGTGGCGAAAACGCATTACCTCTGGGGCGCACCCGCTCCGCTCGTCCTGCGCGGACCCAGCGGTGGGTACGTTCACGGTGGACCGTTCCACTCGCAGAATCCCGAGATGTGGTTCGTCCACAATCCCGGTCTCAAAGTCATCTGCCCGGCCACGCCTTACGATGCCAAAGGCCTAATCAAAGCCGCCATCCGCGATAACAACCCGTGCATCTTTTTCGAACACAAATATCTTTATCGCCGCATTAAAGGTGAGGTCCCCTCGGAGGATTATGTCGTACCTATCGGCAAAGCGCGCCTCGCGCGCGAGGGCCGCGACCTCAGTATCGTCACCTATGCCGCGATGGTTCACACGGCACTCGAAGCCGCAGAAACGTTAAGCAAAGAAGGGATCGACGTTGAAATCCTTGATCTGCGCACCGTCTCGCCGCTGGATCGCGAAGCCATAGCGCAGACCGTGAGAAAGACAAACAAAGTGATCGTCCTGCACGAACACGCGCGCACCGGTGGTCTAGCCGGCGAAATTGCCGCCATCGTTAACGAAGAAGCTTTCGATGATCTCGACGGCCCTATCGTCCGGATCGCGGGCCTTGATTCGGCCATCCCGTTCTCTCCGCCGCAAGAAGAGCGCTATCTCCCTCAAGTAGGCGACGTGGTTCGCGAAGCACGCCGATTAAAGGCTTATTGACCCAGCGTCCAACATGGCCTGGTGCCAGACTGAAGTAGCGCCCCGCGCGTATCATCTGCCACAATAGTGCGTCCGGAGGAGCTGATGGGAAAATTCATTATCGGCGTAATTGTCACCGTTCTGGCACTCGTTCTCGGCGGGCTTGGTTTCGCTATGTTGGGCTTTATTCCCACTAACGCGAATGTTGCGCCCGGACACCTCGAGCGCCGCATCGCCAACGGGGCGGTTGACGCTTCCATGGAGCGCCACGCTCCTCATGTCACCAATCCGTTGTCCCCAACCGATCAGAATTTCGAAGACGGAATGAAGCTATACACCATGAATTGCGCTGTCTGCCACGGCGGACTCGATAGCAAGCCCGCGTCGCTCGGCAACTCCTTTTATCCACCCGCTCCGAATCTCGTCTCCGATCCGCCCGAAGATCCCGAATGGCACGTCTTCTATACCATCCGTACCGGCGTTCGTTACACCGGGATGCCGGCGTGGGATAAAACTCTCAGCGAGCAGGATATCTGGAAAATCACCAGCCTCCTGTCGCACATGGAAAAGCTGCCCCCTGCGGTCCAGGATTACTGGAAGACGAGTTTCGGAGTGCCCGCCCCAACGGGCGGCGAGGGAAAAGAGGAGCCCAAGCACCCCTAGCGGTGTGTTTCACTTCCTGAGGGTTCCGAGTTCTTTATCATGAACGCTATAATATCTCTTTGCGTCTGGCCCTCCTTACAGAACTGTGGCCGCGTGGAAGGAAATCATGCCGACTGACATCATCATGCCCCAGATGGGCGAATCCATCGTCGAGGGCACTATTACGAAGTGGTTGAAGAAGCCTGGCGATAAGGTCCAGCGCGATGAGCCGCTTTTCGAAATATCCACCGACAAGGTGGACGCCGAGATTCCTGCGCCTGCCTCAGGTGTCCTGCAAGAGATCAGAGTATCGGAGGGCACGACGGTTGGTGTGAATACAATCGTGGGAACTATTTCGGCGGACGGCGAGGCTGCAGCTGCGCCTGTCAAACCTGCACCCCCAACCACAGCTTCAGAAAAACCGGCTTCAGAGAAAAAAGAGACTAAGCAGCCTGCCCGTGCAGCAGCGGCTGCGCCAGCAGTCAGCGCTCCGTCAGCCGAACCGCATGAGGAAGAAGAGGCACGCTCCTCGCCACTAGTTCGCAAGATCGCGCGTGAGCACGGAGTCAGTCTTTCGCAGATTTCCGGCACCGGCCTCGGCGGCCGCATCACAAAGCAGGATATCCTCTCATTCGTCGAGGGACAATCGTCCGCCCCATCGCCCGCCGCAGCGAGTGCGGCCGCACCCGCGCCGTCAGCTCCGACCTCGCGGCCTGCAACTCCACCAGCCCCCGCCGCTTACCCAGGCGATCTCGTCCCCATGACGAACATGCGCAAAATCATTGCCCAGCGCATGATCGAATCCCGCCGCACCAGCGCCCACGTCCATTGCATGTATGAGGTCGATTTCACGCGCATTGTCAACCTCCGTGCCAAGCACAAAAACGGATTCGAGCAACGCCACGGAGTCCGCCTCACCTTCATGCCGTTCTTCGTGCGCGCGGCTATCATCGCGGTCCAGCAGTGGCCCATCATTAATGCTGCCATCGAAGGCGAGAGCATCCGCTACCATCGCAATATCAACGTGGGCATCGCGGTCGCCCTCGACTGGGGGCTCATCGTGCCCGTTCTCAAAAATGCCGGGGATCTCAACTTTCTCGGCCTGCAGCGGGGTATCACCGATCTCGGAGAGCGCGCCCGCAGCAAGAAGCTCAAACCTGAGGATGTCGAAGGCTCCACTTTCACCGTCACTAACCCCGGCCAGTTCGGCGCTGTCTTCGGTCTGCCCATCATCAACCAGCCGAACTCCGCCATCATGGGCGTGGGCGGCATCACCAAGCAGCCCTTGGTCATCACCGACACGGAAGGCAACGATTCGATCGCCATTCGTTCGGTCGTCCACCTCACTCTCGGCTACGATCACCGCCTCATCGACGGCGCTGTCGCTGACCAGTTCATGGCTTTGGTGAAGAAGACGCTGGAGACTTGGAACGAAGAGATCGGGTAGCAGTCAGTGGACTGAAGGCGCGACGGTTGTAGCCGCTTGCTGCTTACACCAGGAGGACGCATTTAGGCACATAACCGTTCCGTCTATTATTTTCGAGATTCCATTTTTGAATTGTTCTGGATCGACAATCTCCCGCGCTGCTACAGCGTCCACCGTGGACAGAGCGTTCTGCAAAAACAGCATCGCGGCGTCCTTCTTTTCGCTTCCCGGTTTGCCCCCAAACATGCTTTCAATGCCGCTTACTAGAGCCGGGACAAAGGCGATCGCACGCAGCAATTGAGATAGAAAATTCATAAATCTCCCTCCTTAACTAGTTTTCAGCAGATTGATCAGACGAGCGGCAGCTGCACAACTCTTGTCGCGCAGCCGCCGCATGGCTTAGGTCAGGCTGGCCAAAATATCGTTAAGCGCGGTCAGGTTAGGATCTGCTCCGTCGGTGGATCTGACGATCAGCGTCAGGCAAGCCTTGAGTTCGGTAGCTTTGCTAAACGCCAGCGCAAGCATGCCCGGCATGTCGATTCCTCCCGCGCCGGCGCTCTTCATCGTGTTTGCGGTTGGTGTGGTCGCAGTCTTTAGATTGGTAATAATCGTGGTGCTCGGTACGGTGCTCATGGTTCTCTCCTCATTGTCTTGAAAATGAATCGTCTCTCAGAAAAATCTGAAGTTCGCGGTCGATCAGCCTCACCGTCTCAAATGGCTCTCATTAGCGGGAGTGTTCAGGTGTTTCGCCTGCATGGCGCACCTCGTCTTTTTGACGGTCATACCCGGAAGCTACTCTCGCGTTTTTATCGTGCGCATTAATCAGGCGCTTGATCTCGCCTTGTCCTTCGCGCAATTCGCCAAGCTCAACCTCGGTCCGAATTCGCCCTTCGGTATTGGTTTCGGCAATCTGCTCCAGGCGCGTGACTCGCGTCTTAGTGGTCTCAATCTCCGCGCCTTGCTTTGAAGTATTCCGCGCGTCCTGCAGCACGTACCCGGTCAAACTTAGCGCGATGGCACCCACCGCGACCAGGGTTCGGCCATCAAACTTCAACAATCGCTCGTCCCTTACAGCCCTGGAATCTTTTCTCCACAGCTCCTGCATAGCTTCCAGCTTTGTCTGCGTCTCCTCCAGCTTTCCGAGCACGTCAAGTTGGAAGTCCTTTGCCGTATATTGCGTTCCCGCAAACTGTTTCGCCGGACCTGAGCGTAGTCTCTGCCTACCTGGGAACTCGTCTTCGTTCATAGCGGATAGTCCACGTGCAAGGCCGCCGAATACCTCGAATATTTTGGCGGCGACGAACTGTCGACCAGAGCTCCGTCCCGGTTCCCATAGGCCTTGTCGTTCACCATCGTGATCGCCGTGGCCGCGTCATCAAATCGGAACGCGTCGTAATTAAGATGTGCTTCTGAGTTATAGATCTTGATGTCTCCTGGCCCTGGTGCGCTCTCATTCACGTAAAATCCCAGCGGCTGCGTTCCTTGCGGAATCATCGAATCCGCTTCCATGTTCGCGAACACCAGGTGATCGCTGTTCCCCTGCACGTACACTCCGTACTCATCGAACCAGTTCAGCAGAAAATGCTGGAATGTCAGCCACGACTGCCCGTTAACGTCGATCACAGGAGCATTGCTCAGCGCCATCGGCACAATCGGCTCGTTATAGAAACTCGAAGGGCTTCCCGAGGAAAAAATGTAGATGTAGCCATTTGCCAGGTAGAAGTTGCCTTTCGCCGCCAGGTTCGATGTCGCGGCCGCCACCTTCTGCCCCCACACCGATCCGAACAGACAGAAGTTGATCGAGGTGTACGTCGCCGGTAGCGCAGCCTTCCATGCATTGCCCGTTACCAACACCCATGACGTCGCCGGTACCGCGTAGTATCCCGTCAGGTTCGGCGCCGCCCCAGCGCCATAGGCATCAAACGTAATCGGATTCCCCGAATTGCCTGAAGAAGCAGGTGCCAAGCTCTCATTCCAAACATCTCCTCGCTTGAAAAGAACCGAATCCCCAGGTTGGAATGTCTGCCCATTCACATGCGCAATCGTCTGCCACGGAGCTGACAAACTTCCGCCACTGGAATCGCTCCCAGAGCTCGAACTGACATAGTAAGTCGTCGCGCCCGCCAAGTGGCTAAACCCTAGCAAGATGAATGTCAAAATGTGTTTCATGAACTTCCTGTCCTAAGTGCTCTCTGTGTGACTAACGCTTGTCCAATGAAAACGGCCACTTGGTTTCGCCAATGGCCTGTCTTCAAAGCGCTCCACTGCAACTGCCCCGCTGCCTATGTAAGCTCTTTAGCAACGATCCATGCTGATCGACGAACCGTCACCCCTCTCGCTCCGCCTCATCCTGAGCGCTGCTCGCGCTGTCTCCCGTGTCATAATTCACTAACCCCGCACCGGCGGAAGTTGCCGCGCCGGGCTGGGTCACTAGGCTTTCCGAAAGCGCAGGCGTAAATAACTGATCACCATTACTCTCGATTCCTCCCCAATCCGTCACCTGCGGATTTCGATCACTCTGTTCAGATGCCTGTGTAGTGGATGGTTCTGCTGCTTCGGGGTTAATCATGTTGCTCATGAATTGTTTTCTCCTTGAGAAGTTTCTGATGGCTGACCGTACACAAACAAAAAGGCCACCAGCTTTCGCTGATAGCCCCGAGGCCTACCAAACAATCTGTATCTCTACAAAAAAGACGGCGCTAATTTTCCCAGTGGCGCGCTTTCATCGCTGCAACTCGCTTGTCGACTAACAACTGGAGTATCCTGCCCCGCGTCACTGCAGCTGCCTCACCGCAATCCGGACCGCATACGTCCCGGTCCCCGTCGTGCAGGCCGTGTACGAAGTCGAGTACGTAATATTCCCGCTTCCCGCCGACCACAGTGTCATCGCTCCACTTCCAAAATTCGCCGTACTCCCCAGCGCCATCGAGTTTCCGCCCGTGATCCCAGCCCCGCTCAGTGGCACCTGCAACGTCTTCGCGCTCGTCTCATCCGTCCATCCAATCGTCAGCGAAGCCGCCGCGCTTCCCGGCGTAGTACAACTCACCGTTGAGTCCAGGTAATAATTAACGACATACTGCCCCGCTCCGCAGCTCGCGCTGGCGCAGACCGTCGTGGACGCCACCGCCGCTGTCAGCCCGGTAGACGAGACCGTCCCGTACACCGGAGCGAGTCCCATTCCCGCCGTCGCTTTCCCGTTGTACGTCGTTGCCGTCCCGCTCATGATTAAATTCCGCGCCAGGTAGAAGTCCCGCACCCGCAACGATGAGGTCCCAATATCGCGCGTGTTGTCGTTGAACGGCTTGAATGCCGTAGTCGTATCCACCGCCCATTTGCAGGAGTTGTTTACACCAAAACAAATCCCACGTTGCGCCCCTGTTCCCGCCTGCTGTGTCTGCAGTTCGTAATATGTATCCGCTGGAACGTAGGCCAAACTCGCCCGTTCATAATTGCCCGCACTCGGAAACGTTCCATACACGTTGAAAGTCTGGACGTTCGTTCCGTTGTACTCCTCCACCGTGTTCGCACTAGTCACATAAAGCGGCGCGGCTCCCAGCCCATTCGTATTGGTCCAGTATGCGATCTGCGAAGTCGCCCCGCTCCCTCCAATCGTTCCCGTCCCCGGCGGGCAACCTACCGTCGTGATCGTTAGATTCCCTGCTCCATCCGTGCAGAGCGGTTCTCCTGTCCCGCTTACCGTCCCCGCCGTCATCAGGTTGGCCGACGGTGTCCCGATCACACTCGAGAGCGTTGTCCCATTCAAAGTTAAACTCGGTGTCACTAGTCCCGTCCCGAAATATCCATTCCTTACCCGAAATGTGCTCGATCCCACATCGTATGTGTTATCCACAAATGGCTTGAACATATCGACCTGATCGATCCCCCACCGCGCCGCTCCATTCACCCAGAACGCCAATCCGCGATGCGTCCCGCTTCCCAATGCTTGCGCATCAATTTTAAAAAATCCCGTATTTACTATGTCGTACGTGAGCACCAGCCGTTCATAATCGCTCGCATCCGCCCGCGTGCCGTAAACATTCAAACCTTGCACCGTCGTTCCGTTGTATTCCCCCAGATCGTTCGCATCCTCCTGGAAGAGGTTCGAGAAGAATGAACTCGTTGCCGTCGTCGCCACTTTCTGCGGACTTCCCGCGTTAGCGGAAATATAAAAATATCCGTCGTTTGAGATCCCCAACGCCGAAGTACCCGCTCCCGCTGCCGCCATCGCGGTCCCCGGCACCGGCGAACTCACTGTCCACGGTCCAGCTACCAGCAACTGCCCATTTACCGTCAGATTCCCGCTGAAATTTCCTGACGCCGCCGAAATCCCGTTGCTTCCCGCGTAGCTCAGCGTCGTTCCGCTGTCCGTCAGTCCGCTGTCCCCACTCACGGTAGATCCATTCGCCGAGTACATCGCCACTTGTGCGGCCGTCCCGCTGTTCACTGTTCCCGATCCCCCGCCTCCGCAACCCGTGCAAGTTCCCGTCACGGTAAGATTTCCATTAATGCTTACTGGAACGTCGAACGTCTTTCCCGTAGCCGTTAGCCGCTCCAGATAACTTGTGTTGTCTCCCTTGTTTCCGATGTAGTTGGAAATGGAAACAGGAGCGCCGAAAGCCAATTGCGCAGAAGCAAACGCCGCATACGCGGAATTGTCGAGTCCGATCCACGTATCATTTGCACTGGCAGGAGGTCGGAATCCCGGGGTAGCTAGCGTTGTCGTAGGAGTGGAATCGACAAGCGTGAGCAGATGCCCTGGATTCACTCCGAAAACACCATAAGGACCGGTACTCACGAAGTTCAATCTACCTTTCGCCCCGATGATTGAGGCGTTCTCGATGACGGTTGCGCCTTCTCCAGTGCCGTTTGTGCCAAAGCCCTGACAGGACTTCCATGCTCCACCAGAAAGGCCAGCCGAGCCTGCCGAGTCGGAAAAGTTGCACTCCTTAGAGAAAACACGCGGGTAGCCAAGCCCATTGGCTGCGTCCACTACATTCGCCGGATCGATGTCAGCAAAAATCGGGGATGCATTGCCTGTGCTACCGTTGCCGTTGACGAGAATCGTCGCCGGCCAGAACGGCAATTCTACAGACCAGCTTGTATTCGGAATCGCGTAACTCGCCGTGTTCGCCGCAGCATTGTCGGTAAAGGTGCACACCAGTCCCGGGCATTGCGCTTGCGCCAGAACTATGCTTCCACAGGCTGACGCGCTTCCCCCGGTACAGGAACCCTTCACGGGGAAGATTGGCCCGTTAGCGGCAACCGTAGACGGAACCATTCGCAGAATGTCGTAAGTGACAGTGTCGCCGGGATTCTGCGGTGGTATGTGCGGGAAGTTCCCGGTAATTGTCCCGCTTCCGTTCGTCGCCGCAATACCTGCTAACAGGGGGAAGCTGTGGGCTCCTGCCGTCGTGTCGTTCGCGATGACGTAGTAGTTATAGGTCGTTGAACCAGTAGCGGCGAATTGCGGAACTCGCCCACCAGGTTGCTCGCCCCCGTGGATATTCAAAGCACCGCCCTGCCATATAATTCCCGCAGCGCTGAAAACATAGCCCGCGCCCGAGGGGTTATACGGGTGGTAGCAGGGCCCATAGCCCTCTTCCATGTACACGTTATCGGAGGTCGTTCCTCCATAATTGCCGAGGATCGTCTGAGTATTCTCCGCCCACATCCCCCAGCCCTGAATTACGCTGTCAGTGATCTTTACCGTGTTGTCGTTCAACACAGTAATGCCGTTTCCACCGCATTGCGGGCTGATGTTGGCCTTGTCAATCCAGATTACCGGCGCGCCCATGTTCACCGCGTAGATAAATGATCCGCAGTGGTTACCGTCGCAGAGCAGGCCCTCGGTCCCATCCGCATCAAGATTCCGGATCGTCATCGCTTCATCGTCATCGGGGACGATGAACTCATTAAACCTCCCCCCGCCGCCAAGGGAAGACTTTATGTCATCAATTGTCCCAGGCATTGCATTGTCTTCAATCGCCGCGTTCTCGATCGAGACAACTCCGGGGGTAGATGCGAGCACGATGTTCGCGCCTGTATACGCATAGGTGATTGCAGTCCCAGAAACCGTGACGGGCCCGTGTTCTCCCCAATATGCCGGGCTATCTGTGAAATCGACAACGATGGTATCGCCAGTCTGGATCGTCGGACATGCCGATGCAGTGGTTATTGTGACCACGTTCGACTGTCGTTGCGTGCTGACAATCTGACAACCATCGGCAGTCACCGTGGAAGTGAAGTTGATTCCCCGGACGGTCAACCCGCCATAATGATTTGAGCTGACTTGGTCTCCCAGGAACATGCATCGATCCCGAGTCGAGCAGGACAGCAGCGTTCCATGGCCCTCAATCAAAGCGCGGCTGCAATGCGCCCATATCGTTCCGTAGACCGGCAGCGCTCCGGACGCAGCGCCCGTGGCTGGTAAAACGATGTGTCCGTTTGGGTTTTGCGCGTTGCCTGGACCCGGCAGTCCGCACGCGTCGTTGATCGCTTCCTGAATCCCGCTCGTCGCGCTGGTCACCTTGTATCCCGCCGAATGCGAATTCCTCGGCGTGAATACAATGGTTCCAGACGCCGCCCCCGCTACGCACGTTCCTCCCGTCACCATCGCCGGTTCTGGCGTGCCCTGCGCGCTCACATAAACGTAGTACATCGAGTATCCCGACGTATCAATCCCCACAGGACACGGCGAGAGCGTGACTGTCGCTTGCGTTCCTCCTGTCAAACTCCCGCTCGGACTTACACTCCAGTTATCGCTGGCCGTCACATATCGAATGCCGCTGAAATTATTGACGGTGAACTGCGTTCCCAACGGCTGTGCAATACTCTGGCTCGCCGCGGGCGTTACCGACACGCTTCCCGTTCCTCCGCTCGGCGTCGCTGGAGCATACTGCCCCGAGGTCGAGGAATACGTCAGGACTTGTCCATTCCCCGGCACGCCCGTCGCTACCGGCACGCTCTGAATCGCGGTGGCGTTCGCACTCGATCCGCACGGTCCCCACGCTCCGCTTCCCAGCAGACAGTTCAGCCCCGAAGCTGTTCCGCTCCCCAACTCGCTCGTCGGCACCAGCCCGCTGATGAGATCCGCCTTCACTACCGTACTGGAATCGACATACTGTTTTGCTGCTGCCTGAAGTGGTGCTGTCGGATTTCCGCTCAACGTCAGCGGCCCCGTCATCGCGCCCCCTGCCGTCGGTAGATAATTTCCCGCTCCCACAGCGGCAATCGAAGTATCCACATAAGCTTTATTCGTCACGTCTCCGGTACCCACCGGCGTCGGGACGTTCGGCGGAGTCGAAAAAGTCTTCGTTCCTGTCACTATCTCCGCCCCCGCCAAATGCACCACGGCGTTGTCATTCGCCTTCGTCGCCAACGCTGTATTTACATATTGCGCGGACACCGGTTGAGCCGCCGTCCCCGCTCCCGGCGTCGTCCGCACCTGTGCCAGCGTTGCCGGGGAACTTGTCGGCACCAGCCAACTTTCCGCTCGTACCTCCCCAGGCCCCAACTGATATACCACGGAGTAATACTCCCCCGGAGGTGTCGCTCCCGCATTCGCCACCAGCGCCACATTCAGTGCGCCGTTCGCTCCCAACGTGACATTCGTATCCCCAGCTGCCACCGCAGTTCCGCCCGCCGTCACAAACGCTGGCCAAGTGATGATCAGGACTCCTTGGGCCGGCGTTCCATCCGCTGTGTACACTGTGTCAACTACGCTCGTCATCGTCGGACCGCTCTGAGGAGTCGGCGAAGCCGCGCCCATCTCAGCATCTGATGCGCGCGACTTCGCCTTGGGGGAAATTGCAGGCTTCTCCAGCCCTCTCGCGGAAACTTCACGCGCTCCCAGCCAGACGCCCGAAACTGCCACTACCCCTGCCAGCACCCAATAAAAAAGCCGCCCAGCTGGACGGCATTCCTGAAACATGACTTCCTCCTCAAATTCGTTCGAAGGATCTTTCTCAAAATCGTCCATGCAAAAAATTTTCTACGCTCCGCACATAAACCTCGGCAAAGTCTGCCACCGGTCGTCGCGCCTCAATCAGGTCCATGCCGTCCTCTACGGTCCAACCCATCACCCCCAACAACGCCAGTGCCATCATCGGCGCTCGATGAACTCCCGCCGCGCAATGCACATATAACTTCGATTCGTCATCCTTCAGCGCCAACAGCGCGAATTCCACGCCCCGCGCGAACACTTCTGGAGGCTTCGGTTCGAAATCATCGTCCACCGGGTTCCAGCAAACAGCAATTCCATGGGGCTCCGCCAGCGGCGTGTCGTCAAACTCAATCTGCATGTCGATGATGTGCGTGATTCCCGTACGCGATACCGCCGCCATATTCTCCGCCGTCCATATTCCGCCACCCACCGCGATCCGATCGGTCAGCCACGTGATATCCATTCCCATCCTGCGTCGTTTGACGCAAACCTTTCTGTCCGCTGCATTCCTTCGGAAAACCAACTCATCAGGAAAGTATTAATTGCAATGTTTGTCGGCAGTATTCTTCCGCCCGACCCGAGCGCTTCCGCCGTTCGCAACTTCGGTTCATTTTACGGCATCCCCTTGCTCCTCGTTTTGCCGCGGTGGCGATTCTTCGTCTCTCTCTGTGATCGGCTTGTCGGGTATTCTCTTCGCCCCGCTCACCAACAAGGGGATCTCCTCATCCTCGTCACGAATCACCGGATCAGTGGGCAAGCCCATCCGCTTCAGCAAGGTATATGCCAGCGAATCTTCCGGCCTGGCCTCCGTTTCAGCAGCAGCCGGATAGAGCCCTACCGCTTCAAACCAATACTTGGCCGGAGCCAGTTGCCCGCTCTTCGCCTTTTCGATCGCTTTCGCCGCGATATCTTTCGCAGCACCTCCGACCAGATTAGCAATATCTTTCCGCACCGTACCAAAATCGACTGGGTTCACCGCCTTCGCCGGAATCTTGTCCTGTACCTTCTCTGCAACAGTCTTCTTGCCTGTGGCTTTCTTCGCCGCGATCTTGCCCAACTTGCTTTTTCCCGTCGCTTTCCTCGCTTTAACTTTTCGTCTCGCTTCGCCCTTTGCTTTCTTCATACCCCCTGCGCACCCTCCCCGAGACAATCCCGGCTCTGACTCACGGCGGTAAGCCCATCGGGATCTCCCTGGCCCGCAACTGGAAGATCTCCACTCTTCTCCCCAAAACACGAAAGGCGCGCTTTTCAGCGCGCCCTCGGTTAGTATTGCTTTTTTCTTTACTCTATATATTCAGAATAGCATTTCGCAATGGGTGATTGGGACATTTTTTGAAATTTATTTTCGCCGCGTTTTCAATCACTTGCGGCAAAAATGCTCTCACACCCCCCTTGACAAGATTTTCGGGGCTCAAACTGGCCTCGCCGTCTTCCCCTGCTCCACTTTCGGCAGCGGAACCAGCAATCTCACTTTTAGAAACTCTTCGCTAAGTTCGTCGAGCAGTTCCGGCAATCTCCTTTCGATCGTCTTGCGCGTACAGTGGATCAGCCGCGCCGCTCGTTCGTGGTCATGTTCCTGCAACACCACCCGCGCGATGATTTCCTGGTCGAAGGACCCCAACCGCTCCAGGCAACCTTCCACATCATGCACAAAGATCACCCGATCCTCGAACGTTACTGACGTATAGCTCGTCACCTTTGCCCGAAAAAGCTCCCGTCCGAGCACCGATGGCAATCGTCCCGTTTCCAGCGACAACCGCATATAACGCCGCAGTAGCGCCCTAGTACGCCCCTGATAAAGCCACAGGTCTGGGTTTCGGTCCAGCGCACTCTCCGCTTGTCGCTCCTCATATCCCGCGCTCTGCGTCGGAACATTGTGCGCCGGCAAATCTCGCCACTCCTGCGCTTTTGCAAAGCGCTCACCCTCGGGATGCCCCTGCTTCTCCGCACCACTCGGCGCGCCCAGACCGGCTTTCCTCAGGTAGTCGCTGTCCGCCTCCGCTGCTATCCACTGCACGAATCCGCTCACGCCGCACCTCCCGCCGCATCCAGATCTAGGTCATCGTCTTCTCCGTATTCGTCGAATGTGCGATCTCCCTCCCCTCGCTGCGACCCGCGCGGCGCCCATGTCCTTTCTGGCTCGCGCGAAGCCGGGGGCAACTCGGCGATTTTGGGTGCGCAACCCACGCAATAAATCTGTCCCCCTCCCGTCGGACGCAGCCACAACCCTCCACAGCGTTCGCAATATTTCAGTTCTAAGGTCAACTTCTCCCTCGTCTCACTTCCTTGCCCTTTCATTGCTCCTCCTTGAGGTTCCCAGCTCTGTGTCGCCGACTCGGGGGTGGGTGTGGCGCTCTTGCCGAATCCCTACGCCCTCCGCTGAAAATAAAAAGAGCCCTGTGCTGGTTCCCGCTTCCGCAGCGGATACCAGGCACAGGGCTCGTTTCTCTTACGACGACCTGTTTGTGCTATTTAATTTTGCGAAAGAACCGTACCGTTATCGTTCTTCAACCGCTTAAGGTTCCACGGAAGTGTCGCCTGCCAGCATCGATCCGGATTGCGATTGCCGGAAGAATCCCTCCTCATATCCTGATTTCAATACCCGTCCGTTCTGCACCATCACGCTCACCCTCCCGCTGAAGTTCAACGATTTCAGCAAATGCTCCATGGCTGCGGAAAGCACCTCGGCTGCCCGCACTTTCCGGCGAAACTCGACGAAGTTCTTTGCTTCGTTACAGTTCTCCACATTACTCATGTACGCTGATTCCTGAAAAACAATTTGAGTTATACGATGAGCCGATCGTATAGCTCCCAATTTTACCCGTCAAGGTCGTTATACCCAAAAGGCTGTGGAAAACCCATTCAACTTAGCGAATTGCTATACCTCGCGTGGTATACTCCCATTCATGAAATTCCGGGTGCTGCAAGATAATCTCCGTGACACGATCTGGGAGCGCATCGAAGAAGGCGAACTGACCGGCCTCCGCCTGGCGCAACAGACGGGATTTAAACAGGCTCACATCTCCAACTTCCTGAATCGCAAGCGCGGCCTCAGCCTCGAGGGCATGGATCGGGTCCTCGCCGTTCAGCATCTTTCCGTGCTGGATCTTCTCGACCCTTCTGAAATTAACAAGCGCGCTTCCATCCTGCCTCCCAGCAACGATGAATTTCAAAACGTCCTTCTCACCGATGGAACCGTCGCCGCCACCCAACCGCTCGTCACCAGCATGGACGTCAAGGAAATCCTGAAATTCAAGAAGACGTTTCTCAAGAAGCTGAAACCGGAAACCGAAGGCGCCGAGCGCGAACAATGGGAACGTTTCGTAATCATTAAAGTAGATGGCCGCGAAGGCATGAGCATGTACCCGCGACTCCTCCCTGGCGCTACCCTCCTGATCGACCGTCACTACAACTCTCTCAAGCCCTACCGCAAAGGAGAGTTCAACATGTACGCCGTCCTCAAAGATGGCACATGTACGGTAAAGTACGTGGAAACTGCCGGTACTCACCTCATTCTCCGGCCCCACAATCAGGCTTATCCCATCGAGGTGATGACTATGGAAGAGGGCAAATCTCCGTCCGACTATCTGGTCGGCCGTGTCTGCCACGTCGGCATCGAAACCTAGGAAAGAGTTTTTCTTGCGCGGTCTTCACCAGACGCATCTACTGCTCACTGAGAACTGAGAACTGAGAACTGGCTTACCTACTCCGCGTTCAGGCTGTCAAACATTTTCCACAACTTGTCGGCCGTGGCGCGATAAATCATATATCCGCTTCCCACATCCGAGGTCTCGCGAAATAGCAGTTCTCCCCGACCGTCTCCGTCCGCATCAACAACATCGATCAATTCCAGCCGCGGCGTTACATCCAGGTGATATTTGTCCGTGACTCCGGAATATAGTTTGCGCAGATTGCCGTAGATATCCGTCCGCGCCACGAGCATCACACTAAACGGCTCCGCCGCAGCCGCAACACCCGTCGAACCCGGGATCCTAGCATCTCCGCTCAAGATCAGCACCGGCTGGCTGGTAGTCCACACGTCGAAGCCATGGAATTGGACATTCTCAAACACTGGCTCCGCTTGCTTTACTGGCGTTCTGCGCCCGCCTGCACCCGCCTTCGGCGCAACCGGATGCGCCAGAATCTGGTTCTTGACCAGCGCAGTTACATAGGCCCGAACCTCGTTCCCTGCCAATGCCAACATCTGACCTCGTCGTTCTTCCTCTTCGCCAGTTTTCCAAAAGAATTTGTACGACTGTGGCTCAGGACCTCCGGCATCGGAAATTGCCGCGACCGTCCGAAGCGGAACTGCGTTAGAACTTGCCGTCGCTGACGTCGCCGTAGGTTTGGAATCAACTTTGCTGCTCTTCACCGTCCCAGCGTCGTCTTCATCCGGTGGCGCCGGTGCCGTCGGTTTGCCCCTGCGCAACGTCGGTCGATAGTAGCTGCCTTCCGCTTCACCAGCCGATGTTTGACCGGACGACGATTTGCTCCCCGATGTCGGGGCTGTTGAGCCTTGCGTTGGCGACGTTTGGCTCGGCGCTGCCTGCCCGGGAGAAACTTGTCCCGGCCCCGTCTGCGCGACCGGCACAGGTTCTTTGCTGCTCGTATCCGTTGGCTTACCCGCAGTCGCCGGCGTTTGTTGCCCGGAAGTCGACCCCGTAGACGCTCCGCCCGCCGGCTGCGTTGCTGCCGGATTGTTCGCACCCATCTTATCCCCTGCTCCAGACCCGCTCGGAGCAGTACCAGAACTCGAATCCGGCGCGCTGCCCGCCTTGGATGTCCTTGTCAGCCGAGGCGGTTCATCCCCGCTGTCATTCAGCCCCACCGGGACGTTTTCCGCTTTGCGGGTCGCCTTCGGAGCCTCCGCTCCCTGAGGCAAATACGTTCCGCTGCCGATCCAAGGCTGCGGGCTCGCCGGGCTCTTGCTGTGCAACGCTCCATTCACCGTGAATAACCCCTGCGAATCCCCGGATTGCTCAGCCTCATACACCGTGCCCGATTCCAGCGCCATCGGTATCGGGTCCGCCTTGTAAGCGCTCGCATCGTAAAACTTCCCGTCGACCAGGATTGCAACTGGAATTAACGTCGCCTTCCCATTGCCGTTGAATTGCACCAGTCCTACCGCCCGCGGCCCTTTCACCTTTTTCGGCTTCTTGTTTTCGGCGGGCTTTTCCGTGGGCGTGTCATTCCGGCGCTTAAGCTGCGGTTGTTGCGCCGCGCTTCGCACACTCCCCACTGCGCAAAGCCCCGCCATGACAATGACGAATGCGCCCCATCTGCGGTATAAACAACTTCTGGAGACTCCCCGTCCCAGCCTTGGCTTCACTAACGCTGAGGTCGCGGACGCCGCCTTCAACCCTGATTCCCTTGGAAATGAGATGCCCATGAATATCAATGATAAGGCCCCTGAGTTTACTTTGCAGGATGAGAACGGAAAGGAACTCTCCCTCAAAGATTTGCGTGGCAAAGTGGTGGTCCTGTATTTTTATCCGCGCGCCGATACCCCCGGATGCACCGTGGAAGCCTGCGCTTTTCGCGATACCTATAAGCAAATCCAGAAAACCGGTGCCGTTCTGCTCGGTGTCTCTCCCGATACGCCCAAAGCACAGAAGAAATTTCAGGACAAATTCAAGCTGCCCTTTTCCCTGCTCGCCGACGCCGACAAGAAAGTCGCCAACGCTTACGGCGTCGTCCAGGAAAAAAATATGTACGGCAAAAAGGTCATGGGTATTGCCCGGACCACCTTCATCATCGGCCCCGACGGCAAAATCCAGCACATCTTTCCCAAGGTAAAGCCCGAAGGTCATGCCGTCGAAGTATTAGCCTACTTGAAGGAATCGGCGAAAGGCGCCGCGTGACCGTGCGCTTTGATCTTCCTTCTCGGTTGTTAGCAAGACGATACCGCGCCTTCCACAGCTGAACTTTCCCATGACCGTGGACCGTGCTCTCTCGCACCCGCTGATTCACGCCCTCGATCGCTCATTTTTTGCCCGCAGTCCACGCCGCGTCGCTCGCGAACTGCTGGGCAAATTGCTCATCCGTGATATTGGCAAGCTTCGCCTCACTGCCCGCATCGTCGAAGTCGAAGCTTACCTCGGCGAAAGCGATCCCGCTGCCCACGCCGCCGCCGGCAATACTGCCCGCACTTCAGTCCTGTTCGGACCACCCGGCTACGCTTATGTTTATTTCATCTATGGCAATCATTATTGTTTGAACGTCTCCTGTGAGCGCGAAGGCAAAGCCGGAGCCGTCCTCTTCCGAGCGCTCGAACCGCTCTTGGGCACCGAGGCAATGGCCCGCGCTCGAGGCATCACCCTGCAAGGCCCCCGCGATCTTCTTCGACTCACCAGTGGCCCCGGCCGCCTCGCCGAAGCCTTTGGCATCACCCGCGCCCGCGATAACGGCCGCGATCTCACCTCACCCAATTCCGGCCTGTGGATCGCGGAAGATGGCTTCCGCGCAACCCGCATCCAAATCACGCCCCGCATCGGCATCAGCAAGGCTATCGACCGGCCGCTGCGCTACATCCTTGCAGGAAACCCGTTTGTTTCGGGACCGCGGCCCCCTAAGCCCCAATAAACCCTGCCGGGACTTGACAAATGGGTGTAGACTGTCGCCCGGGTCAAATGGGCGAAAAGCCGCTCTGGTAAAGGCATTTGGCTCAATCGCTGCTTGTACCCGGAGCTGCTGGCGGTCAGTCGGCGGAATGATCCGACTGTCCGCCGAATCGAGATTGCAAATGTTTCTCCTCCCCGCATCCTCCCGGCGGGATGAATCATCTCAGTGGTAGGAGTCAGGCTTTGCGCCGTTCTCTCGCATTTCGCGCTTCCCTCGCAGCGTTAGCCCTTCTAGCTGCGGCCTTGCCCGGACTCTCGCAACAACTGAACGCGACTCTCCTATCCCAAAAGACGAATTCCGCTTCCAATATCGTGATCGGCTTTGTAGGCGGCTTCGTGGCCCATGACAACCCTCACCACGGTCCGGTTCAACTTGCCCAGCGCATACGGCGAACCGTTCCCCAGGGAACCTACGTCCGAGTTTTCGAGAACCGCCATAGGAAGCAAGCCTATAACGCCGTTCTTCGTCTGCTCGACACAAATCGCGACGGTGTACTTTCTGCCGAAGAAAAAACTCGGGCCCGCATCATCCTCTTTGGCCACAGCTGGGGAGCGGCTGCCGCGGTTTTACTGGCCCGTGATCTGGGAGAGCGAGGTATCCCGGTTTTATTGACCGTGCAAGTGGACAGTGTCGCTAAATGGTGGCAGAACGACTCTGTCATTTCCGACAACGTTTCCGAAGCCGTGAATTTTTATCAGACCGCAGGCATCCTCCACGGCCGTCGGCAGGTCACCGCCGCCAATCCCGCAAGCACTCAAATTCTTGGGAACTATCGCATCGATTACAAAAAGACTCCGGTCGAGTGCCCCGAAGCCGCTTGGTGGGAGCGAGTCTTCACCCCCGGTCACATGCAGAGTGAGTGCGATCCCCGCCTCTGGTCGCAGATCGAAAACATGGTAACTGAACGCCTCTCTCCGCAACCCATGTCCGTCGCCGTCTCTCCATCGGACCGCACGCAGTCGAGCCGTTAGAAATCTCAAAGCACGATGTTGTCAATCAGCCGCGTCGCGCCCACGAACGCCGCGACCGCCACCAGCGCGCCCTTCCCGACATTTCCAACCGGATCGAGGCTTTCAGGATCGACAATCTCAAAATAGTCGAGCCTGACTGAACTTTCCCTGACGAGTTCCTCCCGGCCAGCAGCCAGCAGTTTTTTCGCGGAGTGTTCCCCGCCTTCCCACGTTTCTCTCACCCGCATCAGTGACCGATGCAAAACCAGCGCCTCTTTTCTCTGTTTCGGATCGAGATAGGCATTCCGTGAACTCATGGCCAATCCATCCGCCTCCCGCACAATCGGACATGCCACAATCTCTACCGCCAAATTCAGGTCGCGCACCATCCGCCGGATGATTGCCACTTGCGCCGCATCCTTCTGCCCAAAGAACGCCGCATCCGGCTCGATCACTTGAAACAGTTTCGCCACTACCGTGGTTACGCCGCGAAAATGTCCCGGTCGTGAGCGTCCGTCCAGCTTTTCACTTAGCCCCTCCACCGTAACCCATGTCATAGCCCCCACTGGATACATCTCTTCCACCGATGGAGCAAAGAGCAACTCCACACCCTCCTTTTCCAGCAACTCCCGGTCATGATCGAATGTCCGCGGATACTTGGCCAGATCTTCCGTCGGCCCAAACTGCGTCGGATTCACAAAAATCGACGCCACCACCACATCGCACCCAGCCCTGCCCGCCCGCACCAGCGATAAATGCCCGCCATGCAGCGCTCCCATGGTGGCAACAAATCCCAATCGCTTGCCACCACTTCGCACACCACGGCACGCCGCACGCATATCTTCGATGGTGTTGCAGATTCTCATTTTTCTGGGATGTCTTCTTAGGAGGAAGGGATCCAGTTGATAGTCACGTGCGCGCTCTGCAGCTCGCCGGCCACCAAGCCGCGGTTTCGCCGCAACGCGATTTTGTCCTGTTCAGAGCTGGTCGGCTTCGCATCCACCAGCACTGCGACCGCGCGTCCATATGGCCACGCCGATGCCGGCAACTGCGCCAGCGCCTTCAACACTTCTTCCGGCTTCAGAATCTGTTCTTCGTTCGCCGCAACTCCCGTCAGCAATCCCACCGTCGCCGGACGAATCACGAGATAGGGATTGCTCCAATGTTTCGTCTCCTGCAACGCCGGAAACTTCGCCGGATCGGCTGGAGCAACGGCCTGCAGCACCCTCTCAGCGTCCGGCACCGGCTGCGCTTTTGGTCCCGAGCAGGACGCGATCGAAAGACTCGCCATCATCACCAGCAGAACGGTCGCCACTCCCCCGCGCTGAAAATTCATGACCAAAACCCCAGAACTCACCGCACAACCATGGGAACGTCCGTCTTCACCGCCCAGACTAGGGCAACCACCCATCCGATCATGGTCCAGCCCAGAAAAAAATTCAGCAGCACAATCGCCGTAATGTCCCGCTTGCTCCGGGCCAGAGCAATAATCGACGGCAGGAAATACATCACGAAGCCAAAGCCGAAGAATGGAAGGAAAAACGCTGGTAGAAGCATAGAACCTCCGCCTCAATAGGCTAGCACCATCGCGAGGGATTTTGCTAAGACGTTGTAGTGCCCTATCCGTCTCGATCCGCGAAAATCCGTGCCCCACTTACCGCGCCATCGCCCGCTTTCGCGACAACACGGTATCCAACCCCGCCCTCGTTTCTTTGGGTAGATGATACGACTCCTCATCTGACGGATACTTCTGCGACTTCACGTCCGCCCGGAACGCCTGCGCCGCATTCGTGATCAGCGCCGCCGCGTCACCATAACGGCGCACAAACTTCGCCGGCGGCCCAAACGTCAGATTCATGATGTCGTGAAACACCAGCACCTGACCATCGCATTCCGGACCCGCCCCGATCCCAATCGTCGGCGCAGCAACCTCCGCTGTAATCATCGCCGCCACCTCGCGCGGAATGCCCTCCAGGAACAGGCACGCCACTCCCGCACGATCCAGCGCCATGGCATCTCGCATCAATTGCTCAATGCCACCAAGATTTTTCCCCTGCACCTTGTATCCACCCATCACATTCACCGACTGCGGCATCAGCCCAATGTGCCCCGCCACCGGAATCTCGGCGTCAATAATGCGGCGAATCAGGTCGGCGCGCTTTTCGCCGCCTTCGATCTTCACCACCTCCGCTCCGCCTTCTTTCACAAAGCGCGTGGCATTATCAAGGGCGATTTTGGCGTCGATCTGATACGACCCGTAAGGCATATCCGCCAGCAGCAGCGCATTCTTCGTGCCCCGTCGGACGGCCTTGACGTGATGCAGCATCTCGTCGACCGTCACAGAGAGCGTATTCTCATAGCCCAGCATGGTTTGGGCCAGCGAATCGCCCACCAGAATCATCTCGATTCCGGCCTCATCCACCAGACGTGCGGTCGCGTAATCGTAAGCGGTTAAGCAGCTGATAGGTTGGTGGTGGAGTTTCTGTTCCCGCAGAGAAGCGGTTGTGATCTTGGCGAATGGGGAGGCCCGCCAATTGGGGTAAGACTCACTGTGTCCTCCAGTGCCCCTCCGGCTCGGCCGGATAGAGCCTGTCTGCATCTTCTTGGATACTTCAGCCGTTATTGTAACGTCAAACGGGTCGTTCGTCGACTGTTCTAGTTGCCAGCGCCAGAAGGGTTTAGCGAGACTGTCCAGGAATCAAGTTCTCGCGGCGACAAGCCTACGCTCCCACGGCTTCCCCGCCCAGCGGCAAAAAGTACTGCGTCCCCTTAATCGGCTCCGTCACCTTCCGCAGCAGCTCCTGTAAGTCCTCGTTGCGGTCAACAAAATCAATATCCGACGTGTTCACGATCAACAGATCCGACGACGTGTAATGAAAAAAGAAGTGCTCATACGCCTTCACCACTTCTTCCAGATATTCATCACTCACCGCCCGCTCGCCCGGCGCATTTTTTTTCTTCAGCCGCTTCTTCAACACCTCGGGGGTGGCCTGCAGGTAGATCACCAGGTCAGGCGTCGGTAACTTCTCGCGGAAGTGGTTGTAGTAACGGTTGTAGGTATCCAGTTCCTGGTCGGTAAGGTTCAGGCAGGCAAACAATTTATCTTTTTCGATGATGTAGTCGGCAACCACGGTCTTCTGGGAACTGGCACCCAAATCGAGCGCCTGCAATTGCTCGAATCGCCGCACCAGGAACGCGAACTGCGCCTGAAATGCCGCCCCACGCTCGCCTTCATAAAACGCCCCAAGAAAAGGATTCGACTCCGGCTCCATCACTCGCTGCGCATTCAGCCGCTCCGCCAGAATGCGGGCCAGCGTGCTCTTGCCCACTCGGATCGGACCTTCCACTGCAATGTAACGGGGGAGTTCGAAAAGATTCGCCATGGCCTCGCAATATTTCGGAATTGGCAGGATAGCTCGTCTATCGCCAAGTCGCAATTGCGGGAAGAGTTAACAGCTAGAAGAAGGCAGAAGTCAGAATTCAAATTGAAGAAATAAAACTCAAGGCGTATGCAAATCAAGGTTTACTTCTGCATTGTAAATCTTAACCTCTAACTTGCATTTACAATCCCCACATGCTCGCCCTCGCCTTGACTGGCTCTGTCTCCGCCGCGGCCGCCGTAGCCGCCGGTTATCAGTCCATGGCGCCGACCGGTCAATGGTATGGCAAAACTTTCACCGGGCTCACTCGCCCTTCTCGCCAGATCGCTCTCACTTACGACGACGGCCCCAACGAGCCGCACACTCTTCGATTGCTCGATGTCCTCGCCAAACACAGCGTCCACGCAACTTTCTTTCTGATCGGTCGCCACGTAAAGCAGCTTCCGGAAATAGCTCGCGAAATTGTTCAAGCCAGGCACATCGTGGGCAACCACACTTTCTCCCATCCGCTCTTGATCTTCCAAAGCGAAACCGAAATCAAACAGCAACTCTCTGAATGCCGCACCGCCTTGCAAGACGCTATCGGCGAGCCCTCTAATCTCTTCCGTCCACCCTTTGGTGGACGCCGTCCCGCCGTGCTCCGCGTGGCACGTAGCCTTGGACTAGAACCCATCATGTGGAATGTAACCGGCTACGACTGGAATGCTCCGCCTGCCTCGGCGATCGAGCGCAAAGTCGCGAGCCACATCCGCGGCGGCGACGTAATTCTCCTTCACGACGGCGGCCACAAGCAAATCGGCGCAGACCGTTCCCAAACCGTGATCGCCACCGACCACCTCATCTCCCGCTATAAATCTGAAGGATATGAATTCGTAACGATACCGCAGATGATGGCAACTACCTCGACCCTGTCATCCTGAGCGGAGCGAAGGACCCCATACCCGCCAGCGAGGAAGACGAAGCTCGAAAAGATTTTCACCACCGCCCCGCCCTGTCATCCCTTCACCGCGGCAAACGCCCCCTTCGCCGCCGCAATCGTCTGCTGCACATCGTCGGCCGAATGTGTCGCGCCCAAAAACGCCGCCTCGTACTGTGACGGCGGCAGATACACTCCGCTATCCAGCATGGCTCGGAAAAATTTCCCAAATGCCTCCGTATTCGACTTCGATGCCGAATCCCAATCCGTCACCGGTCCCGGTGTAAAGAACCATGTAAACATTGATCCCACGCGGTTGTAGCAAAGAGATACACCTGCGTCCTTAGCCGCCGCAGCCACGCCCTCCACCAATTCTCCACTCAGCTTATCGATCCGCGAATAAATCTCCTGCTTGTGCTCGCGCAAATGCTTCAACATCGCGCATCCCGCCGCCATCGCGAGCGGATTCCCCGACAGCGTCCCAGCCTGGTACATCGGCCCCAGTGGCGCTACCAGGTTCATAATCTCGTTCGGCCCGCCATACGCGCCCACCGGCAATCCTCCGCCAATAATCTTTCCCATCGTCGTCAGATCAGGACGAATGCTGTACAGCTCCTGCGCTCCCCCGAAGGCCACGCGGAACCCGGTCATCACTTCATCAAAAATCAGTACAGACTTTTCCCGTTCCGTAATCAGCCGCAGCGCCACCAGATAATCGTCCGCCGCTGGAACGCATCCCATATTTCCCACCACCGGTTCCACGATCACGCACGCAATCTGATGCTTGAATTTCTGGAACGCGTACTCCACCGCCTTCGTGTCGTTGAAAGGCAGCGCCAGCGTGAATTGCGTGAACTCCTCCGGAACCCCCGCCGATCCTGGGATTCCCAGCGTAGCCACCCCTGACCCCGCCTTCACCAGCAGCGAATCGGAATGTCCGTGGTAGCAGCCTTCGAATTTCACAATGTATTTGCGCTTGGTATAAGCCCGCGCCAAGCGAATAGCGGACATAGTCGCTTCGGTTCCCGAACTCACGAACCGCACTTTCTGTACATGCGGAAACGCCGAAATCACCAACTCTGCCAGATCCGCCTCCGCTGGCGTCGACGCCCCAAAGCTCGTGCCATTACACGCCGCGCCCACGATCGCATCCAGCACGTCCGGCGCGGCATGGCCGAGGATCAACGGTCCCCACGATCCCACGTAGTCGATGAACTCGTTTTCATCGGCATCCCAAATGTGCGATCCTTTTCCGCGCACAATAAACGGTGGCTCGCCTCCCACGGAACCAAACGCCCGCACCGGCGAGTTCACTCCTCCCGGGATCATGCTTTCGGCACGCTGCTGCAAACGGCGCGACTGCTCGGCTTTTCGAGAGGTTGTGGATGGCATCAAGGCTCCCACACAGAAGAATGTCGACACTCAGGACCTGCGCGCAACCGATTACTATACCAGCGCGCTGCGAAACGAATTAACCAGATATTCATCCGGCAGCCATCATTTTGCAACATGGCTCCGGTAACGTAAGGTCATCAAGTTGCCCTTCTAACCGGGAGGGTTCAAGGACGGCTTCGGGGGCTCCGGGCTGTCCTTCTTTTCGTTTTCGTGACATCCATCCGTGTGTCGGTCACTTCAGATAAGCGCGTACCAGCCCGATCAAGTCTTCGCCCAGTTCTTCCGGCGACTCCATTTCATGATCTGGATTCATCATGTGCAGCCGTATATGATCTTCCAGAATCTCCGCCATTAGCCCATTCACGCCCCCGCGAATCGCCGCCAGCAACATCAGAATATCGGCGCATTCGTCGCCGGCTGTCAGTGCCCGCTCTACTGCCGCGAACTGTCCACGAATCCGCTTGATCCGAAATAAAAGCTTCTGCTTTTCCTTTGAAATCACCGGAATCTTATCTTGCATTTTTCGTTTTCCTCGAAGTTTTTTGATTGCATGTACCCTAGGGGGGTATGATATAACAAAATCGATGGGAAAATTCACCAAATCTGCTCGAAAGGAGGGTAACACCAATGGCGTGCATCACTCTCTTCGCATCACCAGTGGCGATGGCGACGACGCAGCTCGCGCGCGTAATTCGTTACGAAGTGTCCGCTCCGTGGCAATCGGGACCAACCACCGAACGGCAACCTCTGCGCATGAACTGGGTCGTGGTCACCGACAAGAATGGCACCCGGCGGCTCCGGATGCAGTGGACGCCTTCGGGAAGCCGCTGAGGCGTCGTCGCTCAGTCTTTAACATTCCTGTAACGGTCTCTGCGTAGGCTCAGTGGATTGGCCGAACCGTCCTTGGTATTTTAGATGGTTCGCCATCTCTGCAGCCGCGCGGAGCTATTAACTGTGATTAACTATCCATGGTATGGTGGCGTTAACTAACCGATGGAGACGCTGGATCTGGGGTCTCATCGCGAGTCGACCTACGTGAATACAGTCGGGTGACATCAAGCAACGATCTGATTTCTCTGCCCCGGCTGACGTGTAATTATGAATGCGAACTTCATTTTCAATATTGCCAGGCCCGCAGCACGCCGCTCATCGATTTCCGCCGCAAGCGCGGAACTTTCCGCCTTCGCGATTCTACTTGCCGTTAAGGCCTGCCTCGTCCCCTTACCGCTGGTTTTCTTAATACTGATCGTCTTCGCCAGCACTCCCTTGGCGCTCGCACAACAAATCAACAGCCCTTCCACCCCTGCACCCGATGCCCCGCCGCAGTCCGATCCATCCAACGTTAGCGATCCGCCCCCGGACGAATCCACCGAAGCCATGTTCCCCCACTTCAAGGACTCACGCTTCTGGCTCTCCGGTCAAGCAAACTTTATCTTTCAGACTCATCCACCGTTCCACGCCGACTACAACGGCAAGAATAGTCTCAGCCCAAACTACGAGAAAGCCACCTCCCGCGTGCTCACGCTCTACACCGGAGTGCGCCTCAATAATTCCACCGAGATTCTGGTCGACATCGAAGAGGCCGGCGGACAGGCTCTCAGCCTGGGCCTCGGGCTCGCCGGTAACACAGATCTGGACATCGTGCGGAATCCTCTACTGAGCAAAGCTCCTTACCTGGGCCGCGGCGTGATTCACAAGGTCTTCGCACTAAGCAAAGACAAAGTCGAGAACCAGCGCAGCTACCTCTCGCTGTTCGACGAACTGCCGCGCCGCCGCCTGGAGCTTCGCTTCGGCAAATTCAGCATGCCCGATTTCTTCGACGTGAACTCCGTCGGCTCCGACACCCATTTCCAGTTCATTAACTGGACCACCGACAATAACGGCGCCTACGACTATGCTGCCGACACACGCGGCTACACCGTCGGCCTCACCGCTGACTACGAAGATCGCAACTGGGGTTTCCGTTTCGCCGAAGCGTTAATGCCCAAAGTAGCGAATGGAATTGATCTGGTATATCGGCCCTGGCAGGTCCACGCCGAAAATTTCGAATATGAATTACGGCGTGGCGTGATTCCGAAGAAGGCCGGCGTGGTTCGCCTCCTCGCGTACACCAACCACGCCAATATGGGCATCTATCGCGACGCCATCGCCAACTTCGAAGATGGCCTGACCTCCATTCCGGAAATCACAAATCATCCCTGGCACATCACTCGCAAGTACGGCTTCGGGATCAATCTCGAGCAGAACATCACCCACTATCTAACCGCGTTCGCCCGCTTCGGCTGGGACAATGGCAAAACCGAGTCTTTCGCCTACACCGAAGTCGACCAGACTTTCGCCGAAGGAGTGGGCGCGAACGGCTCTTGGTGGCATCGCAAACAGGATCGCACCGGTATCGCCTTCATCTCGAACGCGATCAAGAAGGATCATCAGACCTACCTCACCGATGGCGGTCTGGGTTTCCTGCTCGGCGACGGTGCCCTCAACTACGGCCGGGAAAATATTCTGGAAACCTACTATACAGCCCACGTCTGGCGCGGCATCTACGTCGCGCCCGGCCTGCAGCACATCAATGACCCCGGCTACAACCGCGACCGCGGTCCCGTTCTCGTCCCTTCTTTCCGCCTCCATGTCGAGTTCTAATGTTCGACCTGCTGCTCTGAAATATTCGGGCTTCCGAGATCGGGAAGGGCACGACTTCAGTCGCGCCACAAGCCTCTCCGATCGGACTGCCGCTTCAGCCTCTGAGGTGAACTCCCACTACTTCTCCACCCTCACGCCCTTCCAAAACGCCACGTGCCCCTTGATCTGCTTGGCCGCGTCCTTCGGCTCCGGATAGTACCAGGCCGCCCCCTCATTCCGCTGCCCATTCACTTCCACATCGTAATAACTCGCTGTCCCTTTCCAAGGACAAATGCTGTGTGCATCACTCGGTTTGAAATACTCCTTGCGAATCGCATCTGGTGGAAAATACTGGTTCCCCTCCACCTCGACCGTCGCACCGCTCTCCGCCAGTACTGTGCCTTCCCACGTTGCTTTTGCCATAATGCCCATATAGATTCCTAACAGCCGCAACCGCTTCACAACGTTATTCGAGGAACAAATGCTGGAGACGCTCCCGAAAACTCATTTCAACGGACATTCAATGGTTGCCCCAATGCGGCGCGTCATGGTGTGTTCCCCGAGCACCGCCGGATGGAATCAGCCAGATCGTGCAAATTACTGGCAAGAATTAGGCTTTCATCACGCCCCCGATTTCGCCACGGCTCAGTCGCAGCACGACACTCTCTGCCGCGAATTGAAATCGGCGGGAGTCGAACTCCTCGAAATGCTTCCCAGTACCGATCTCTCCCTCGACGCCGTCTACGCCCACGACGCCTCTCTTCCCACCGACTACGGGTTGATCATCATGCGCCCCGGCAAGCCAAACCGTGTCTCTGAAGGCCCGCACCACGCCTCGCTTTGCGCCTCTTTGGAGATCCCCACGCTCGGCGCAATCACCGCTCCCGGCACTACCGAAGCCGGAGACATCCTCTGGCTCGACTCTAGAACTTTACTCATCGGCCGCGGCTATCGCACCAACGCCGACGGTATTGCGCAAATGCGCGCCCTGCTCGCCCCTCACGGCGTAGAAGTTCTTTCGGGCCCGCTTCCCTACGGCCCCGGCCCGTCTGCCTGCCTGCATCTGATGTCCTTGATCAGCCTGCTCGACGCCCACACTGCATTACTGGATCTCCCCTGGCTCGCCGTCGAAACCGTCGAACTGCTCCACTCTCGCGGATTCAAATTCGTCGAAATCGACCCCTCTGAGCGCGACTCCCTCGCCTGCAACGTTCTCGCTCTCGGAAATAATCGCTTGCTGGCGATCGAAGAGAACCGCAACACCAACGCTCGGCTGCGCCAAGCGGGATTCGATGTCCGCACTTTCCCCGGCAGCGAACTCTGCATCAACGGCAGCGGCGGCCCCACCTGCCTTACGCGCCCCCTCCTGCGCGGATAAGTCAAAATGAACCCTATAAACACGATCGCCGCATCTCGCGGGTGCCCCGCCCTTGTCGCGCCTTCTGCGACAGGGTGGGGAATTTGATTTTCACTTTTCCCCCGATGCCTACGCAACCCGTGCCACAACACGCGACAATCTCGGCGAGCCTTCCGCCGATGTTTTAAAAGAAAAAAGCTCTATCACTTTCGCGGGTGCCTCACCCTTGTCGCGCCTTCTGCGACAGGGTCGGGAATTTGAATTTCACTCTTCCCGCGATCTCTGCGCAAGCCGCGGCACGTCCTCTCGAGCACCCACCACCCCGCTCTCCTGTTAAAATGATTCTGCATGCTTCTTCCCTTCGTCCGCGAGCTCTTCGTGGACGTAGAAAAGCTTCCCGCCTTCGCGCGTGTTGCCTCCCACCTCAAGGAGGGCACGGGGCGTATTCGTGTCTCCGGCCTCACTCCCACCGCCAAAGCCTTGTTGCTCGTGCTGTTTCAGCGTTCCGCTGGGCGCCCGCTCCTCTTCGTCGTCAATGACAACCGCACCGTCGAAGACTTTCTTCCCGTCCTCCGCGGCTTTTGTGAACTCACTTCCGCCTGCGATCCGGAGTCGATCATCTCCCTCCCCGCGCGCGACGTCCTTCCTTTCCAGAATCTTTCTCCGCATCCCGAACTTCAGGAAGAACGCGCCACGGCTTTGTGGAAGATCGCCACCGGCGCGGCCTCCATCGTCATCTCCCCAGTCGCAGCCACCGCGATCCGCCTCCGCTCCAGCGATTACTACGCCGATCTCGCTCGCACCATTCGCCGTGGCGAGACTTTCGATCTCGATTCCCTGCTCACGCACCTCAACACCGTCGGCTACACCTCCACCGACGTAGTCGAGATGCCCGGCCAATACGCCCTGCGGGGCGGCATCCTCGACGTCTATTCCCCCGAAGCCGACCGCCCCCTGCGCATCGAGTTCTTCGGCGATGAAGCCGACTCTATCCGCAAATTCGATCCCGCCTCCCAGCGTTCTTCGAATCCCGTCGATGAAGCCGTGCTGCTTCCGCTCACCGAAACTCCCATCAGCGAACACCTTCTCGGCGCCATCCACACCCGCCTCAGCGGCAAGCGCATCACCGGCAACGAAGAGATTGTCGAAGCCGCCGTCCGTGCCGGTGGCCTCAATGTTTTTCCCGGCTGGGAGTTCTACACTCCCGTCGCCGGAGCCGATCGAACCATCTTCGATCTCCTGCCGCGAGCTTCTGTTCTCCTCGACGAACCCGATCAACTCACTCAGGAGTTCGACCGTTTTTGGTCCCGCGTCTCCGAAGTCCACGAGCGCAGCGGCGTCGGCAATCTCGTGCGCCCTGAGGATCTCTATCTCCCTCCCGAAGATTGGTGGCAAAAAACATCTGCCCTTCCCGGCGCAAACCTCGAGCACCTCGGCATCACCCGCGGCCCGGATGAAAACAATCTGTCTGAAATTTCTTTTCTCACCCAGCCCTCGCCCCGCTTCCACGGCGCAGTTCCTTCCATGCTGGAAGAAGTCCAAAAGCTCAACGCCGAGGGCAAACGGGTTCTCTTTGCCGTACCCAACACCGGTGAAGTCGAACGCCTGGCCGATGTCTTCACCGAATACAATGTCTCGTTTCGCCTGGGAAGCCGCACCCGTGGCGGCGAGAGCTATGCCGACGAAACCAGCTACTTCGCCGGCGAGGTCCTCACCACCACCTTGGCCGCAGCCTACGTCCCCGATGGTGTTCTTCTCCCCGATGCCAACCTCGCCATCTTCGGCTCGCGCGATCTCTTCGACGAATCCGACGCCGTCGCTTCCCGTCCCCAGCGCTCCAAATCCAAGGTCTCCGCCTTCCTCTCCGACTTCCGCGATCTCCAGGTCGGCGACTACGTCGTCCACGTCGAGCACGGCATCGGCCAGTATCAAGGCCTGAAGGAAATCAACCACGGCGATGGCCCTGCGGAATTCATGCTGCTCGAATTCGCTGAAGCGGCACGCCTCTATGTCCCGCTCACGCGTCTGGATCTCGTCCAGAAATATCGTTCGTCGGAAGGCGCCAAACCAGTTCTGAGTCATCTCGGCACGCAGTCCTGGTCAAAGACAAAGGCTCGCGTCAAGAAGGCCATGAAAGATATGGCCGACGAGCTTCTCAAACTTTATGCCGAGCGCAAAACCGCCGTCGGACACGCCTTCCCGCCCGGCAACGAATGGTTCCGCGAGTTCGAAGACGCCTTCGAGTTCAACGAGACCGAAGATCAGGCCCAGGCCATCAAAGACGTGATTCGGGACATGGAGTCTTCCCAGCCCATGGACCGCCTGCTCTGCGGCGATGTCGGCTACGGCAAGACCGAAGTCGCGATGCGCGCCGCCTTTAAAGCCATCGCCGACAACAAACAAGTCGCTGTCCTCGCGCCCACAACCGTTCTCGCCTTCCAGCACTTCGAAACTTTCAAGCAGCGCTTCGCCCCCTTTCCCATCACCATTGAAATGATCAGTCGCTTTCGTTCCCCGAAGCAGCAAAAAGAAATCCTGCAAAAAACCGAAGCCGGAAAAATCGATGTCCTCATCGGCACGCACCGCATCCTTTCGAAAGACATCAAGTTTTCCGACCTCGGCCTCCTTATCGTCGACGAAGAACAGCGCTTCGGCGTTCGCCACAAAGAGCGCATCAAGCAAATGCGCAAGCAAGTGGACGTACTCACCATGTCGGCGACGCCCATCCCGCGCACCCTCCACATGTCTCTCGTTGGCCTGCGCGACATGAGCGTGATCGAGACTCCGCCCAAAGATCGCATGGCGATTCAAACCGTCGTCGCGAGCTGGGACGAAAAATTAATCCAGTCCGCTATCGAGCAGGAACTGGAACGCGGTGGCCAGGTCTATTTCGTTCACAACCGCGTCGACACTATCTGGGAAATTGCCGCGAAAATCCAGGCCCTCGTTCCCAAGTCGCGCATCATCGTCGGCCACGGTCAAATGTCGGAAGGCGAACTCGAAAAAGTGATGCTGAAATTTATGCATCATGAAGCCGACATTCTGGTCTCGACCACCATCATCGAAAACGGCCTTGACATCCCGCTCTGTAACACGATCCTCATCAACCGCGCCGATCGCCTCGGTCTCTCCGAGCTTTATCAGCTCCGCGGCCGCGTCGGCCGCTCCAATCGCCGTGCCTACGCCTATCTCATGCTTCCGCCGGAAGTCGAACTCACGCCCATCGCCCGCCGCCGTCTCGCGGCGCTCAAAGAATTCTCCGATCTCGGCGCTGGATTCAAAATCGCCGCTCTCGATCTCGAACTCCGCGGCGCTGGCAACATGCTCGGCGGCGAACAAAGCGGTCACATCGAGGCCATCGGTTTCGAGCTCTACACGCAAATGCTCGAACGCGCCGTGCGTGAGATGAAAGGCGAAGCTGCCCCCGACGAAGCCGAGACCCAACTCAATCTCGGCCTCAACATCCGCATCCCCGCTGATTACGTCCCGGAAGAAAATCAGCGCCTGCAAATGTATAAACGCGTCGCCCGCGTCGAAACCGAATCGCAACTGACGGATGTTACCGCCGAGCTGCAAGACCGCTACGGCCCGCCTCCGCCCGCTGTGCGCAATCTCCTCGACTACGCCTCGCTAAAATTGTTGTGCACGAAAGTCGGAGTCAACGCAATCGAACGCAAACGCGACTTCATCACGCTAAAATTCCAGCAGAATGCCGCCGTCGATCCCGAGCAGTTAGCCCGCTTCGTCTCCGCACAACGCGGCGCGCAGTTCACTCCGGATGGAATGTTGAAATTTGTGTTGAAGGCCACAACCGCGGAAGAAGTATTGCGTGCTCTCCGCACCGTACTAGAGCAATTGGCAAGTGCCGAAACTGCATCAGAAGTTCGATCTGCCAGCGGACCGAGTTAGATTTTCGTGGGGACAGCCGCCTTCGGCTGCCCGGTCGCGCAAAGCTCGACACACTCTTTCTCACGAAAAAATGGGGCTCGGGCTTCCTAGGGCCCCCACTCACAAACCTCACCATTTACAATTGTCCGGCAACCGAACTCGTCCGACGAACCACTAACAACATTCGTCCAACAACGAACGACCGCTACCGCCCTTATGACCATGAAAGTCCGTAAAGCCGTATTTCCTGCCGCAGGCCTCGGCACCCGCTTCCTGCCTGCAACTAAAGCCCAGCCCAAGGAGATGCTTCCGCTGGTCGACAAGCCGATCATCCAGTATGGCGTCGAAGAAGCCATGGCCTCCGGCTGCAATCAGATCCTCATCATCACGGGCCGCGGCAAGCAAGCCATCGAGGACCACTTCGATGTCAGCTATGAACTCGAACGCATGCTGGAAGAGCGCAACAAAACGGACCTGCTCCAGATCGTGCGCTCCATCTCCGACATGATCTACGTCGCCTACGTTCGCCAGAAAGAAGCTCTCGGCCTCGGTCACGCCGTCCTCATGGCCCGCGAACTCGTCGGTCACGAGCCCTTCGCCGTCCTTCTCGCCGACGACGTCATCGATGCCAAGGTCCCCTGCCTCAAACAAATGGTCGAGGTTTTCGACCAGACCCAATGCTCTGTCCTGGCCACTCAAATCATCGAAGGCAAAATGATTTCTTCCTACGGCGTGCTCGACGTAAAGCCCGTCGAGGGCGGCCGCTTCGGCGATCGCCTCTTCGAAATCAAAAACATGGTCGAGAAGCCCAAACCCGAAGACGCTCCTTCGAATCTCGCCATCATCGGCCGCTACATCCTCACCCCAGGAATTTTCGACTGCCTCGCCAACACTCCCACCGGCGCCGGAGGAGAACTCCAGCTCACCGACGGCATGCGCCTTCTCCTGCAAAAAGAAAAAATGTACGCCTACGTGTATGAAGGCCGCCGTCACGATACCGGTGACAAACTCGGCTTCCTGAAAGCCACCGTTGAATTCGCCCTGAAGCGCGAAGACCTCGGCGACCCATTCCGCGAATATCTAAAAGGATTGAAATTGTAGAATTCTCGGCGGGTGCCCCACCCTTGTCGCGTCTCTTGCGACAGGGTGGGGAAATTTGAATTTCACTTTTCCCGTAATTTCTTCGACTTCTCTTCCACGCCCCGCGCCAACTTTTCCTTGTGCTCTTCGAGCTTCTTCGCGACCGCAGCATCACTCAGCCCTATCATCTGCGCCGCCAGAATCCCGGCATTCGTCGCGCCCGGCTTCCCAATCGCGACCGTCGCCACCGGAATCCCCGCCGGCATCTGCACCGTCGCCAACAGCGAATCCATCCCCTGTAGCGACGTCGAAGGAATCGGCACACCAATCACCGGCAATGTTGTGTGTGCCGCAATCACTCCCGCCAGATGCGCCGCCCCTCCTGCTCCAGCAATAATCACCTGAATCCCGCGCCCCGCAGCCTTCCGCGCAAAGTCCGCCGTCCGGTCCGGCGAACGATGTGCCGACGTAACATCCATCTCGTAAGCAATTCCAAATTCCCCCAGCGCCTTCCCTGCCTCGCGCATGATCTCCAAATCCGAATCGCTCCCCATCACAATCGAAACCAATATCTTGCTCATTCATTCCCTCGTAATCAAAATGCCTCTATGAAGTTGTCGTCCTGAGCGAGGATTTTGCTTCGCGATCGCGAAGCAAAACCGCAGTCGAAGGATCCCTGCCTTTCCATGTCCCGGGCGTACTCGACCACCTTTTATTTCTTCAACACCCTCCCGGCAATATCCCTCCGGTAACACGCCCCATCAAAACCAATCTTCCCGCAAGCCTCATACGCCCGTCCTACGGCCGATTCTAACTCCGCCGCCCGCGCCGTCACTCCCAGCACACGCCCCCCTGCCGTATAAAACTCTCCATCTCTCTTCGAAGTCCCTGCGTGAAACACCTTTACGCCTTCAACCCCCGCGGCCGCATCCAGTCCGCTAATTTTCTTCCCCATTTCATATGTTCCAGGATATCCCCCCGACGCCATCACCACACACACCGAAGCATCTTTCGACCATTTGAAATCTCCTTCACTCACTCGTCCCGCAATCGATGCCTCCAGTGCATCCACCAGATCGCTCTCCAGCCGCATCAGAATCGGCTGCGTCTCCGGGTCTCCGAACCTGCAATTAAACTCCAGCACCATCGGACCCCGCGCCGTCATCATCAGCCCACAATAAAGAACGCCTTTATATTCCACGCCTTCCGCCTTCATTCCCGCCACCACGGGCTTCACAATGTGATTCACCAGCCAGTCCCGCATCGTGTCATCCACCATGTTTGCCGTCGAGTAAGCGCCCATCCCTCCGGTATTCGGTCCCGTATCGCCATCGCCCACGCGTTTGTGGTCTTGCGCCGCCACCAGCGGCGCTACTCGCTCCCCGTCGCTCAACACCAGAAATGAAAGTTCGTCGCCTTTCAAACACTCTTCCAGCACTACGCGCGCCCCGGCTTCTCCCACCATGTTTCCGCTCAACATTTCTGACGCAACCCTCGCCGCCTCCTCTTTGCTCGCCGCGATCACCACTCCCTTGCCCGCCGCTAATCCATCCGCCTTCACCACCACTGGCAAATGAAAGTGTGGTAATGCTTCGCGAACCTCATCCAGCGAATCGCAGATCGCATACGCCGCTGTCGGTATCCGATGCCGCTGCAGGAATTCTTTTGCGAAACTCTTGCTTGATTCCAGCTGCGCCGCCATCTTCGTCGGCCCGAACACCGCCCACCCTCGTCGCGTGAATTCGTCCACCACTCCCAGCATCAATGGCAACTCCGGACCCACCACCGTCAAGTCCGGCTGCAGTTGCTTTCCCAAAGCCACCATCGAATCCAGACTCTTCAAATCGACGGGCAAGCATTCCGCCTCTTCCGCGATCCCTCCATTCCCCGGCGCACAGTAAACCTTCGAAACCCGCGCCGACTGCCGCAGCTTCCACACCAGCGCATGCTCCCGCCCACCACTACCTAGAACCAGAATTTTCATAATCGCGAAAATCAAGGTTAGGGGACCACAGCAACGCTGTCAAACCCGTTTGTTGATAGAACACTGTCATTCTGAGCGAAGCGTGAGCGCATGCGAACGCAAGTCGAAGAATCCCTACCCTTAGTTGCATGCTGCCTGCGGCCGCGTCCCCCGTCCCCCTGCGTGCTCTACAGTTAACCGCACTTAACTCCGTCGTATAATCTCCCCAATGATCACCGTCTCCAAAGAAGACTATCTCAAAGCTATCCTCGAGGCGGAGAGTGAAGGCGAATCCGTCATCTCCGCCCGCCTCGCCGATTGGCTCAAGGTTTCACCTCCTGCCGTCACCATGGCCGTACGCCGTCTCAAGAAAGATGCGCTCGTTCGCGTCCAGGGCGATGGCCACGTCCGCCTCACCGCCGCTGGCCGCAAGATCGCGCGCCGGCTCACTCTTCGTCATCACCTCATCGAGCGCATGCTGGCCGAACTCTTCGGCATGGAATGGTGGAAGGTACACGATGAGGCCGAACGCCTGGAGCACGCTGTCTCCCCCGACTTCGAAGCCAAGCTCCTCGCCAAGCTTGGCAAGGGAGGCGTGTGCCCTCACGGCAATATGAGCGAGATGGAAAGCCCCACCAGCCGCCGTCAGCGCGGCCTGCTCCTCCTGGCCGATGCACAAACCGGAAACACTTACACCGTCAGCGGAATTTATGAACGCGACCGTCGCCTGCTCGAGTTCCTCGAAGCCCGCGGCATCCGTCCCGCCGCCAAGGTGCGCATCCTCGAACGCAACTACGACCAGACCCTCACTCTCTCCACCACCTCCGGCAACGTCTCTCTCGGCCGCGCCGCCGCCGAACGCGTCTGGCTCTCCCCCGCCGACCCCCGCCCCGCCAAATGACCTTGTCGTCCTGAGCGCAGCAGATGAGGTGCGGAGCAACTACCAAATAATATTGTCATCCTGAGCGGAAATTGTACTTCGCATCAGCGAAGTACAACTGCAGTCGAAGGATCTCTACCCTTGCGCGACCGCTCGTGCCGTTGAGATCATAAGAGATCGTCGCATTTTTGGCCGCCGCACAATCTCCTTAACTATAGTTTATTTCTTCGTGTATACTTACGCTAATCTCTGCTGGGGTTCCCCGCCGAACCGACCGGAGAAGACTAGCTGCACTCGCTCCAACCGATGAAGCCCGTCGCCGCCCAGAACGAAGACGAAGTCGTCGTTATTACACACGAAGATGTCGATCGCGCCCACGATCGCTCTCGTGTCTCGGCCGCCCGCGCCCAGCGCGGCTTTTCCTCCAGAGCCCGGCTCCTCTGGTTGCTCGTCGGCCCCGGTGTCCTCGTCATGCTCGGTGAAAACGACGGCCCCAGCATGCTCTCCTACGCCGCCACCGGCGCAAAGTTCGGCATCGGTTTCTTCATCCCTTTCGTCGCCCTCACCTTCTGCATGGCCATCGTCGTCCAGGAAATGACCGTCCGCCTCGGAGCCGCAACCCACCGTGGCCACGCTGAACTGATCTTCGAGCGCTTCGGTCCGTTCTGGGGCTGGTTCTCCATGATCGACCTTGGCATCGGCAACTTCCTCACGCTCATCACCGAATTCATCGCCATCCGCGCCGGTCTCGGCTTCTTCGGAGTCCGCCCCTGGATCGCAATCCTCATCGCCCTCGTCATCCTCTACGCCGCCCTGATGAGTCACCGCTATTGGACCTGGGAACGCATCACTCTCGCCGCCGCCGCCTTCAATCTGGTCTTCGTTCCCGTCGCTCTCATGGCCCATCCCAACTGGCCCTCGGTCGGCCATGCTTTGATCACCTGGCAGCCACTTCCCGGCTTTAACAAAGATGTTCTGCTCATCGTGCTCGCCGATATCGGCGCCACTGTGACGCCCTGGATGCTTTTTTTCCAGCAGAGTGCCACCGTCGACAAAGGCATGACCACCAAAGACATTCGCTTCGGCCGCGCCGACACCGTGATCGGCGCTACCCTTGCCACCGCCGCTGCCATCGCCACAATTCTCGCAACCGCTCCTCTCTTCGCTCATCAGATGACAGCTGACAATTTCGAAGCCGCCCAATTCGCCCAAGCCCTCCAGCCTCTGATCGGTCGCTTCGGAGCATCCCTCTTCGCTCTCGGGATGGTCGAAGCCGGTATCGTCGCCGCCATCACCATCTCTACGTCTTCCGCCTACGCCTTCGGTGAGGTCACCCACAAACCGCACAGCCTCAATCTCCCCATGGGAGAAGGCAAATCGTTCTACGCCGTGCTCACTCTATGCGCTATGGCTGCCGCCGCTATCGTCCTGATCCCCGGCCTCCCGTTGGTCTACGTCGTTCTGATCGTCAACGTGGTCGCGGTTCTCGCCATGCCTCCGGCCCTGGTGTTTCTTTTCATGCTGGTGAACGACAAAGAAATCATGGGCAATCTCGTCAGCCCGCTCTGGGCAAACATCCTGTCCAGCGGCGTCGTTTTCGTCCTGACTGCCGCCGGCATCCTCTTCGGCATCAGCATCGTTGCCCCCAACATCTTCACCGCCTTAGGAGGAAAATAGAGATGAACCCCAAGGTTCCCGTTTGTCACTCCGAAGGCCGTTTTTCAGGCCGGAGGAACCTGCTTTTCGCTTGCAGCTCAACGGATAACCGACTCGGTCAAGGAGAGAGCGCCGCATGACAAAAAAAATCGAGACCGTTCCGGCACACATCTCCTCCGCCGACGAAACCCTCGTCCTCGCCTCCCTCGAGCACGACCAACTCGTTGGCGCCAAGAAGCACCACATCCCCCGCCGCCATCTCAAAGGTCCCGAGCTCGTTGTCCTCTGGTCCCTCCGCCTCTATCTCCTTTTCATGATGGCCGTCGTCGCCTACCAGGTCTGGGTCGCCGCGCGCTAAATCCGGATTTTGAACGAACCGGGGAGGGCACGACTTCCAGTCGTGCCGCTCAGGACCACACAAAGATCGGGCTTCAGCCCCTGAGGTCAGCTTCCCAGCGAGAAGAATCATCGAAACCCAATTGTCATCATGAGGAAGCGGGGCGGCTCCGGGCGAGTGACCTGTGCAACTCAGCTCGGTGCACAAACTTCTCCCACTACGCAATCTGCGCCAAAACGACTAAACTAGTGGGTTCCGATATCAGTTGCAGCCCGCCATGCGGCGCCAGCCGTCTCGCGGCATTTTTCATCAGGAAGGCCATCATGTCCTTAGACAGCTTCAAAGCCCGTTCCCCTCTCCGGGTCGGCAACAAAGAGTACGAAATCTACCGCCTCGACGCCCTCGACCAGCAAGGCATCTCCACCAAACATCTTCCGTACTCATTGCGCATCCTTCTCGAAAATCTTCTCCGCACCGAAGACGGACGCAACGTCAAGCAGGAGGACATCCGCGCCTTCGCCGCCTGGAACAAGCATTCCAAGCCCGAAAAAGAGATCGCCTTTACTCCCAGCCGCGTCCTCCTTCAGGATTTCACCGGCGTCCCCTGCGTCGTCGACCTCGCTGCCATGCGCGATGCCATGCAACAACTCGGCGGCGATCCTTCCCTCATCAATCCTCTGCAGCCCGTCGAACTCGTCATCGATCACTCCGTCCAGGTCGACGAATTCGGCTCCCCGAGCGCCTTCGACATGAACGCCCTCCTCGAATTCCAGCGCAACAAAGAGCGTTATTCTTTCCTCCGCTGGGGCCAAACCGGATTCCGCAACCTCGCCATCGTCCCTCCCGACACCGGCATCGTCCACCAGGTCAATCTCGAATACCTCGCCCGCGTCGTATTCGTGCAAAGCACAGAAGGAAAAAACACCGCCTATCCCGACACATTAGTGGGAACAGACAGTCACACAACTATGATTAATGGGCTTGGGGTTTTGGGATGGGGGGTGGGCGGGATTGAAGCCGAAGCCGCGATGCTCGGGCAGCCTGTCTCGATGCTGATTCCGCTGGTTGTTGGGGTGAAGCTTACGGGACGGTTGCGCGAAGGCGCGACCGCTACCGATCTTGTTTTGACAATCACTGAGATGTTGCGCAAGCACGGCGTCGTTGGAAAATTTGTTGAGTATTTTGGTCCGGGGCTGCGCGAACTCCCGCTCGCCGATCGCGCCACCATCGCGAACATGTCGCCTGAATACGGGGCGACCTGCGGCATCTTCCCCGTCGATAAAGAGAGTCTGAAATATTTGAAACTCAGCGGCCGCAGCGCGGAACAAATCGCGCTGGTCGAAGCGTACTGCCGCGAGCAAGGAATGTTCCACGACGAGAAAACTCCCGACGCGGAATATTCCGAACTGCTCACCCTCGATCTCGCGACCGTCGAACCTAGCATCGCCGGGCCCAAGCGTCCGCAAGATCGCGTTGTGCTTTCGCAAGCGGGAGATTCGTTCCAGAAAGCATTGCCTTCATTGATCAAGCCGAAGTCGGCGGCGAAAACCGCGCCAGCGGCGAACTCCCAGCGCTGGGAGCAGGAAGGTGGGAGCCCCACCGCCATCGGCGTCGAAGATCCCAACGTGCACGAGCACGTGCCCGCGACCGTGAAGAATTCACTCAAGCACGGCAGCGTCGTCATCGCCGCCATCACCTCGTGCACGAATACTTCGAATCCTTCCGTGATGATTGGCGCCGGATTGCTCGCGAAGAAGGCAGTCGAAAAAGGCCTGACGATTCCGCCGTGGGTAAAAACATCGCTTGCCCCCGGATCAAAAGTCGTTCGCGATTATCTTGAGAACGCCGGCCTCACGCCCTATCTCGAGAAATTGAAATTTCACATCGTCGGCTACGGCTGCACCACCTGCATCGGCAACTCCGGACCGTTGCCCACCGAAGTTTCCCAGGCCATCGACGAAAAAGATCTCGTGGTCGCCAGCGTCCTCTCGGGCAATCGCAACTTTGAAGGACGCATCAACTCCGAAGTCCGCGCCAATTATTTGATGTCGCCTCCGCTGGTCGTCGCCTTCGCTCTCGCGGGACGCATCGACACCGATCTCCGTAAGGATGCCATCGGCAAAGACAAAGAAGGCAAGCCCGTGTACCTGGCCGACATATGGCCCACGCAGCGTGAAGTTGAAGAGGCCGTCGAGCACTCCGTCACCGCGGAAATGTTTTCGAAAAGTTATGCCGAAGTGTTTGCGGGAGACGAGCGCTGGCGCGGACTCTCCATTCCCAAAGGCCAGACCTACGCGTGGGAGAAAGATTCCACCTACATCCGGCGCGCCCCTTACTTCGATGACATGAAGCTGAAACCTTCGCCGGTGGAAGAAATTCGTTCAGCCCGCGTACTAGCGGTATTGGGAGACAGCGTTACCACCGACCACATCTCTCCCGCCGGCTCCATCAAGAAGGACGGCCCGGCCGGAAAATATCTGCAGGAGCACGGCGTCAAGCCCGGTGACTTCAACTCCTACGGCTCGCGCCGCGGCAATCACGAAGTGATGGTTCGCGGAACTTTTGCGAATGTCCGACTGCGCAACAAACTCGTGAACGTAGAAGGTGGCTTCACTCGCCACCTGCCGACGAATCAGGAGATGTCGATCTTCGACGCCTCGCAGAAATATCAGGCCGAGCGCATTCCGCTGATCATTCTCGCCGGAAAAGAATATGGCTCGGGCTCCTCCCGCGACTGGGCGGCGAAAGGCCCGCGCCTGCTCGGTGTCCACGCCGTCATTGCCGAAAGCTACGAGCGCATCCACCGTTCCAATCTTGTTGGCATGGGAATCCTACCGCTGCAGTTCGAGCCGGGACAAAATGCCGAATCTCTCAAGCTGACCGGCGAAGAAGTGTTCGAGATCACCGGCATCCGCAAACTGATCGATCACTACGCCGCCGGTCAGAAAATAAAAATTCGCGCCAAAGGCAAAGCAGGAGTCATCGAGTTCCAGGCGCTGGTCCGCATCGACACGCCGCAAGAAGCGCTCTACTACGCCAATGGCGGGATTTTGCAATATGTGTTGCGACAGTTGCTGGCGGCGAAGCCAAGTGCGCAGACGGTGAGCGTGTAGGGGAATCGACTAGGCTTCAGTTCTGCCACAATCATGCTGCCCGACTTTCCGACGAGTAAGGCCGAAATCCGCAAGCACATCCTTCGCGCCACTGAACAGGCGGAACGCGCCAAGGCACCGCTCTTGGCGAGGATAAAGAGTTTTGCGCAGCACGAGGGCACGTCTCACTCCTACGATCGCATACGCGCGAAGGCCGTGACGAACGAGGGGTTCGAGCCGATTGGGGTCCCGGTCATCGTTGATGTGTCGGAGATACCGGATCTGGTTGGCGAGAAGCTGGCCGCGAAGATTGACGCTGTTGGGGATGCTTTGGCCCGCAAAAGCATGGAAATGTTCTACAGGAAGATCAACGAAGTAACACAGGAGGTGGGGAACGCGATGGATATGAAGGGCGCGCCCCTCACCCAAGACGCCTTCTTCACAATGCTGGAGAGAATGGATATGGAGTTTGGCCCTGACAACCTGCCTACATTTGTCTGGCACACTACGCCCGCCCTGGCTGAGGTGGTTGGGAAATGGGAAGATGATCCTGCGTTCAGATCCAGATATGAAGAACTGTTAGACAGAAAACGAAATGACTGGCGTGATCGAGAGAGTAATCGAAAACTGGTTGAATAGCTCGAACGAGCGTTCCTACCAGGTTCCTTTTTGCCAGCTTCTTGCGGCCGAGGGTGAAACCGTTGTTTATGTATCACCGCACGGGCCGTTCGAGCAGGGAAAAGACGTTGTCACAATTGACGACATCGGGAAAGTGCGCGCCTATCAGCTGAAATGCGGCGACATCGGCCTTGCCGAATGGCGAAAGAATAAAGGCGAGATCAACGATCTTGTTGAGATGCCAATCAATCACCCGGGTGTCCCCACGTCTCGCCAACACACTCCTTATTTGGTGACGAACGGAGAGATCAAAGACACTGCGATCAAGGCGATCAACTCGTCCAATCAATCGTGGTGTAAGCGCAGATATGCTGCTCTTCGGACAGTGTCCAAGGGCCAGTTGTTGAAACGATTTCTGGCGGTTCACGGTTCCTATTTGCCGAAGGAGCTCTCAGACTTCACTCTTTTTATGGAGTTAGTCTTGCGCGGCGGGCGGGAGCCCTTGGACAAGGATCAGTTTTCCCGTCTCCTAGAGTCGATCTTGCCGCTTGAAAGCGGCAAGACGCCAAGCCACACGGAGTTGAAAAGGGCGATCGCGAGCGCCGTTCTTGTAGCTGGCTATGTTCTGCAACAGGCCTACTCCGCAGAAAATCATTGGGCGGTCTTCGAAGGATGGACGATGACTGCTTCCTACATACTTGCAGCTGCGACAAAATACGATCTGCCTACTGCGTTCTGGTCCGCTTCGTTTGAGCTGTGCGAGGGTGGTGCGACGGAAGCCCTGTCTAGGTTGTTTCCCGAGTGTCAGGACCGCGAGTACCTGATCGAAGGGGATGGATTCACGGACGGGCATTTCTATCACGCTCGAGTTACGCTGCTGGTCGGGCTTATAAGCGCGTGGGACCTGCATCGGCGCATCAATCACCCGACGGCGCCTCGCGAATACGGCGTTCGCGACTTCCTTCGAAAGTGGCTGCCTAAGTCCAAGGCGTGGGGAGAGTCCGCCACACCATGTTTTGTAATGGGCGCTCTCGACCTAGAGTCCTTCGGGGAGCAGATCGTTGCCGAATCGTTCGTGACCTCCTTACTTGGCTTCTTACTGGAGGCAAGCGGGAAGCGGGATGGGTCGAAGGGATTGCCGTCCCCCTATTATTCCCCCGAGAACGCCTTACGCATCCTGTACGGGCTGGACCAAGATTGCCGTGAGGACTTCATTGGCGAGTCTTACACGGCTTATCCTCTGATAGATTTCCTCGTCCGGCGTCTTCGGAGGCAAGCCCTTAGGGGCCTGTGGTATCCGATAACAGGCAACTCGCTCAAGGCATTCTGCCCTGGCCAGGATTGGGAATGGTTCCGATGGCGCGCTAAGACTGGGTCGTTGAACTCGCGCTTCGTCGGATCACCGCAAAGCTGGGCAGGGCTGATCTGCGAGGTGGAAGGCGTAAACACATCCGTATTACCCGAGCTACTCGTCCATAGACCCGGATTCGTCACTTTCTTCGTTCTGGTGTACCCACACCGCTTTACCAGGGAAATACTGAAGCTCATTGAGGAGTCCCTGGTCGCGCTATAAGCATGTTTCGGCGCCCTGAAGTGCCAATCTTCAGCGGTTGCGCCGGCATTCGATCTGTTCTCTTGATGCTGGGGCGAAAACGTAAGATCAACGTCAAAGGCAGCGGACAAGAGTGTCCGCTCCACATGGGGTTTCACTTTAGTAAAGTTCAAATTCCCCGTCCTGTCTCTCCAAAGAACGGAGAGACAAGGACGGGGCACCCGCGAGTATTGAAATCCTAACGGCTATAGGATCAAGGTCAAAGGCAGCGGACGGGAGTGTCCGCTCCACACGGGCCATCTCGGGCGCATGGAACAGCAGGTTCCTCGCCCGCCTTCGGCGCGCTCGGAATGACAGGGTTAAGATCGCTCCGGCTTCGGTCCGAATGACAACTTGATGGGCGGTTACTTCTTGCGTCTTACGGCACGCGGGGTCAGGAGGGGCCAGGCTTCGCGGTAGGTCTCGTAGCGGTAGCGATTTTTCTGGAGGGGCTGCATGGGGAAGAGCATGAGGCCTTGTTTGCGTTCGCGGCCGAGGAGGATGCGGGCGGGGATGAGGTACCAGGCGTTCTGCATGATGACGTAGGCGGCGAAGAAATCGAGTTGCTTGAGGGTGTAGGGCGGGCCGAGGTAGTTGGGCTTGAACTGGCAGAAGTATCCGGTGCCGACGCGACAGGAAGTGGACTTGACCTGGACGCGGACGATGCGGGCTCCGAAGTGAAGGGCGACGTCGAAGGGCGAGGAGTCTCCCCAGGGCTTGAGCACTTTGTAGCCGTGGCGCAGGGCTTCGGCCATGAAGCAGAGTTCGACCCATTCGCCGCGCTCCTTGAAAGTCTTGAAAACTTTGAATTCATCCATCTGGCTCCGGTGAGGGTGAAGGATCAGGCGCAAAAGAAAAGGCGCGACCTGTGGGCCGCGCCTCGTTTACTTAAAGTTTTACTCTATAGTTCTATTATATCAAGTTGGGAGGGGTGGTTGGGACATTTTTCGAGAATTATTTTCCCTTTGGTGTGAGCCACTTGAATGCGGCGATGCGGTTTCTGCCTATTGACAACTTTTCTGGGTGGTCAAGGGGCGGCGCGCCAGGAAGCGGCGGCCTTGAGCCACTACGAAATGCGACAGCGAGGCCACGCAGAGCACGACAAGCCCGACCCGAAGATAAGTTGCGGTTGAGACGGAGATTCCGATCCCGCTGCCGATGGCAAAGTAAGCAGCCAGGCACGCGGGGCACTTGGGCAAGAGTGCCAGAACGCCGCTGGGAACAATCCATCTGGCAAAGTCGGGAACACGACGCGTCAGCATCGAAGGACGCGGACCATGGTTGGTGATCCGCGGCCCTGAGCGATTTTCGCGATTCGAAATCGCTCGACAGCAAGCATAACCGCTCACGAGTGGTGCTCCCCCGCACAGCACGAACCGGAACCTTTGGGAGCAACGTACTGTGCCTTGGGATCGACGACGTAACCTTCCGTGTAGCGATCGTGATGACGAACCCATGCCATGGTGAAGGCGAGACCATCTTCGTCGCGGCCTTTCGGCGCGAGATCGAGGAAGTTGTAGGCGCCCACCAGGATGTCGAGGCCGCGCGCGTAAGTGGAGTAGGTGTGAAAAATCTCGTCCGCATCGTTTTTGTAAAACACGCTCGCTCCCGGAGCTTCCTCGCTGGGGAACTCGGCGACTTCGTAGTTGTAGTTCACCTTGCCGCTCGCCATCTCTTCTTTGGTGAAAGACACGTGATAGTCGCGGTTAAAGTCGTTTGCAAACGACGACACCCAGCGAAACTGCCAGCCCATGCGTTTCTTGAATGCCTCAATCTGGTCCATCGGCGCGCGGGAAACCACGGCCAGTGTGACGTCGCGATTGGCGAGGTGAACCAGGCTTCCGCCGAAATGATCGGCCAGGTATGAGCAACTTGGACAACCCGCTTCCCATCCCGGACCAAACATGAAGTGATACACAATCAACTGGCTTCGGCCGCCAAACAGGTCGCCGAGCGTCACCTTGCCTTGGGGTCCATCGAAGACATATTCTTTTTCGACTTTCTCCCACGGCAGTTCGCGCCGTTGCTGGCTCAATTCATCGCGTAACTTCGTGAACTCTTTCTCTTTACGAAGCAATTCTTTTCGACTTGCAATCCATTCTTTGGGAGACACAACCTCGTGTCCCCGAACTCCCGTGCTGGTGGCTAGTGTGGTCATGCGTCTTCTCCTCTTTGTTGGCGTTCTTTGTGTGAATTTGTTGTTGCCCGGTCTCCAAAATCGCTATCTCGCGGCCGAATGCTTGCTTCGTTTGCGCGAAGCTCCCTGGCCTGCGCCTGCGCTGTCTTTCTCGGCGATCTCCTTGATGCGAAGGAGTTCGTTTGTCCAAAGCTCCTGAAACGGGCCGACCCAGCGTTCGTAAATCTGCCGGATGGGCACGACGTTCAGGGAATTCACCCGTTGCCTTCCCACTTCCCGGGTGTGTACCAGCTGGGCCTGACGCAGCACCTCGAGATGCTTCATCACTCCAAAGCGCGTCAGGTAAGGAAACGAATCCACGATCTCGGTCGTGGTCCGCGGACGAGCGCGCAAGAAATCCAGAATTGCTCGCCGTGTCGGGTCGGAAAGAGCCTTCCAGACGCCGTCGAGTTCGGCTGCTGGCCCGGACCGCTCCGTCACCGCTGCTCACAGTCTTTCTTTACGTTGCTCAACATGTGATTCCAGCCGGTGCCCACATTCTTTCTGTGCTCGGGATCGATCATCCCGATCGCGCGATGCCGCAGCGCGACGCGGCAGCCTCCCGAGACAGGTTCGATCTTGACCTCCACGTGATTTATCACGGGATACGACATGAACATCGGACCGCTGAGTTCCAGCAGGCTGGAAGGCTTAATCACCTGCACGAATCCCCAGAAATGTCCGACTCCGTTTCCGCGATCGCGATACCAGCGCCCGCCCACCTTCGGCTCCAGTTCCAGGTCCAGCGATTGCCCGTCGGGCCGGGTGTTGCCTTTTCCGAGCCGATACAAAACTGCCGCGAACGCCTTCTCGGGCGTGGCTTTCATTTCGATGTGCTGCTCAACTTCAAGCGTCAGGTCTTCCACTTTCATGGTTGTCGTCTCCTTCACCATTTCAGTTACGTGACCCAATAATAACGTGACTATATGGTCACGTCAAGAAGATTTTTTCATCGGAGACAATTTGGGGTTCCCGGGAGCATGTTGCAGGGTGGACTGGCACAGTTGCTCGCAGGGACTCCACGAAGCCGGCAGGGCGTGACATCCAGGAGTGGGGTCGACAGTAGATTTTGGGCTGCCCCACTTCTCCCTTTCTGTGCGAGAAGTGGGGCAGCCCGCTTTACTCAAGCGATCATGCCGCAGAGATGCGGACATTTACCGCCCGTCTTTCTAACCGAAGTTTTTCTTCAAGGTCGCGACCGAAATGTGAGGCCATCCCAGATTCACGAACACAGGCGGCACCGGAGGTGTCGGGTGCAGCAGATGCCGGATCGGAAAGTTCAGGACGACCATCTGTGCATATTGCAACTGCATAAAGCTGTGGCCGGTTTTCTTGTGCGTTAGTTTCTCGATCCAGAAGGTTGCATATACCAGCGCGGTTTTCGCATTTTCTTCCTGTTCCGGCTTGCCTGCAACGATGACTGACTTGCCGTCGAGGAAGTGAATGTTTTCGATGCCACCGCCAAATTGCGGCACGTCCACGGGCACTGTCGCGCCCGTTGGCTGGTTTGGAGTCGTAAGAAAGGAAATCCGCCTTTGCGTTGCAATGTTCAGCGCAACTCCTTCGAACGTGTACCCCTCTCGTACCTGCTGGCTGACCACATTTTGCAAAAGCACGATAGGATCGTCCACCATCGCCTGGTTTTCCGGAGTGTTGGGGATCGGTGGCTCCGGCGGCGACGTCGCATAAGGAGTGCGCGTGTTTGCCGGACCCGGTGGATTTGCCAGGTTGTACTCGGGAAAAGGAACCGCTGGAGGCACCAGGTTCGGAGCCGTCAATGCCTCCGACGACGTTGCTGCGTTCACCGCAATGGCCGGCGCCGTCGGTGGCACCCCGAACGGTGTGCTGTTGAACGAAGGAAAAATCGACCCGTGATAGTTCACGCCTCCCGAGGGAAGAGTTGGCGGCCCCGAGAAACGCTTGGCTATCCCTTCCGCCAACAGCGCGTTGCCGTGCGGGATGGATCCCATCCGACCCACCAACTCCTGCCCTTCCGGCGCGGCCTTTTCCGTAGGAAAAGTTGTATTCGGCTGGCGGATCCAGATGCCGGGCTCGATGTGCAAAGCCCCATCCTTGCCCGCATCGCTGATCTTCTGCAGGTAGGTCAGACCATGCAAGCCAATGTCTTTTTGTCCGAAACCGCGATTCGGAATAACCGAGCCGATGGGATCGAACTTCAGAGTTTCGCGGGTGCTATTCAGCTGCAAATAGAGATCCGTTCCGAAGTGAAATGCGGGACGGGCAATCAAATTGAATCCGAATCCTTCCCAAGTTCCGGCAAGATCGGCGAGAAGCCCCAGTTCGGCGCTCACGTTCCGCGGCGTAAATCGTCCAGAAGGGATTTCCTCAAGTGAGTTGTCGACGGACGTATCGATGGCTTTCTCGACAGGCATATCCGCCTGTTCTGTAGTGGTCGGCATAACGCGCTCCTGACTTTTTGAATTTGCTTTCTCAGGGCCGGTACCGCTAACGGTTGGTGCAAGAAAGGGACTGCAATTAGTTCTCGGCAAGCCCGCTTACCCCACGCATTCTCCGAGCAGCCCGAACTCCTTTGACAGATAGTGTTCGAGGAGCGGAATCCGTTTCATCGGCAGAAACGAAACTGAAGGGCTTGTCGCCCCGATAGGGCGACAGGTCGACCACTTTCAGCCTCGAAGGCTGGAATCGCGTTGCCGCGCTCCGGTGCCTCATCGCATACTGAAAGTCATGGAACCGACAACTCCCACGCTGTCAGGCACGCACATCCGTCTGGAACCGCTCAGCCACCACCACGTCGCCGGACTCGCAGCCGCCTCCGCATCGGACCCCTCGCTCTACCAATGGAGTCCAGTCCCGCAAGGCACAGCTCAAGCCACCACCTACATCGACATCGCGCTCGCTTGGCGCGATGCTGGCACCGCCGTCCCGTTCGTGATTGTCAGCGTGAATGAAGGAAGCGTCATCGGCTCTACGCGCTTCTGGAACATCGAGCGATGGTCGTGGCCGCCGGGACATCCGCGTCACGGCCGTCACTCTCCCGACGCCTGTGAGATCGGCTACACCTGGTTTACACGCTCCGCCATCCGCACGGCAGCCAACACTGAGGCCAAGTTGCTCATGCTGACGTACGCCTTCGAGACCTGGCAGGTGCTCCGCGTGTGCTTTCACACAGATGCGCGCAACCAGCGCTCCCGCGCCGCCCTCGAACGCATCGGTGCGAAGTTCGAAGGTGTTCTCCGCGCCCACCGCATGGCCGCAGACTTCATCCCTCGGGACTCGGTCCGTTATTCCATCATCGCCGCCGAGTGGCCGGAGATAAAACCACAGTTAATTCAACGCCTCCATCATCGTTCCTGAAGGGTGCTGCGTCCTCTTTATAAAAAGCTCGGCTAGCCTCTCCGCCCCAAATACAAAAGGCGCGGCCCTTAAGCCGCGCCACTGTTGTGCTCTGCCTTTGATCCTTTTTATTCCATGGTGTACTCGACGTGGATTCCCCGTTTCGCCATCTCCTCCAGAAACAGATCGGCAGGAACGTCCCGCTCCTGCAATACGCCGCCGCGTTTTGTAATCGCTCCCGACGCCAGCATTTGAATGACAATCGATGCCGGAAATGCGGTGGTGCGCATCATCGCGCTCATGTCAGTTTTGGCGTCGTAGTGGTCGACCAAAGTGAAGGCGGCCACGCGGCCTTTCAGGCGGCCACCCAGCAACCCGCGCACGCCCGGCGAACGCACGGATTCGTGCGCCTCCAGCCGCATGATGCAGACATCCGGCCCCTTCCCCGCAAATTTTCCCTCAAAAATTTTGGACATCACGGCCCGCGGCGTAATCTCGCTTCCATTCACTTGCATCTTGTCGCTGGAGAAAAGTCCGAGCGCCTTCAGTTCGCAGAGCAGGTCGTAGTGCCCCGGGTAGCGCAGCGTTTTCTCGAAACACTCGCCTACTCTTCCTTCGAAAGTCTCCGGCAACGTCGAGGTGCCACCGGAAGTCTGGAAGGCAATCAAAGGTGCGAATCCCGGCATGTGAAATTCCTCAGGCTCGGTGAGCGGTTCGATCGTCACCAGCTTGCCTTTGCGGAGAATGCGCGCCGGTTCGACATATTCGTTGATCAGGCCTTCCACGGAAAAAACCAGCTGGTAGTGGAACGGTGGCATGGGTTTTTCCGGCAGTCCTCCAACATAAAGTTTCAGCGCATCGGCCCGGCCACCCAGACGGCGCACCAACTCTCCACCCAGGATGGAAGCCATGCCCGGGGACAGCCCGCAATCCGGAGCGATGGCGACATCACGTTTCTCCGCCTTGCTGGCCAGTGCGAGTTCCTGGCGCACTGCGGTATTATTTCCGCCCAGATCGGCAAAGTGGCAGCGCGCTTCGATGGCGGCTCTCGCCAATCCAAGATTCAGGCGATAGGGCACCGCCGAAAGGGCGCCGTCATGCCCTCGCATAAGCTTGGCCGCGGACTTCTCATTGCTGGCGTCGAGCTTGATAGGGCGCACTTTCTTATCGCCGGTAATTTTGTTTACTCGCGTCGCGACTTCGCGAGCCCGCTTCAAATCACTATCGGCCAGTGAGACCGACTCCACCTGCGGCTGCCGCGCCATATCGAACGCCGCCGCCGATCCCATCATGCCCGAACCAATGACCAGAAGTTTCACGTGTACACCTCGTGCTCTCTTCAGACAGTTCACTCTACGCTTTCGGACTCATTACCCGTCAGTGACTAAAAGCACGCGTGAGAGTTTGCGGGCCCGGCTCTGGCCATAGGTTCAATCTTTCGCGCTGCTATAATAAAGAATTGCGCCCATGTCCACGAAAAGACTGATTCGATCCACAACAGTTTTATCTATCCGCCGCAACGGCAGCGTGGTTCTGGCCGGGGACGGCCAGGTTACGCTCGGCGAGTCCGTTATCAAACACACGGCCAAAAAAATCCGCCGCCTGTACAACGACAAAATCCTCGCTGGATTCGCTGGTTCCACCGCCGACGCCTTCACCCTTTTCAGCCGGTTCGAAGCGAAGCTGGAACAGTACCACGGCAACCTCGGACGAGGCGCCGTCGAACTCGCGAAAGACTGGCGGACGGATAAATTTCTGCGCCATCTGGAAGCGCTGCTTCTGGTGTGCGACAAAGAACAAACGTACCTGCTCAGCGGACAAGGCGACGTGATCGAGCCCGATGGCGGTGTAGCGGCGATTGGCAGCGGCGGTCCGTATGCGCAGGCTGCGGCCGAAGCGCTCGCACGCCACACCGAACTCTCCGCCCGCAGAATCGCCGAGGAAGCGATGAAGATCGCCGGCAAAATGTGCATCTATACCAATGACGCGGTAACGATAGAAGAATTGTAGTGAGTTCTCAGTTCCCGGTTCCCATTTCTCAGCAAAACCTCGCTGCGCAACTGAGAACCGCGAACTGAGAACTGAGACTTTATATGGCCATTTACTTACCCAGCAGCGCCGAAGAAGAACAACTCGCCCTCGACGAACTCACTCCTCGTGAAATCGTCGTCGAACTCGACAAACACGTGATCGGCCAGAAGGACGCGAAACGCGCCGTTGCCATCGCCCTGCGCAACCGCACGCGCCGGCAAAAACTCACTCCCGACCTGGCCGAAGAAATCATCCCCAAAAACATAATCATGATTGGACCGACGGGGGTGGGGAAGACGGAAATTGCGCGACGGTTGGCGAAGCTGGCGAATTCTCCGTTCTTGAAAGTGGAGGCTTCGAAGTTTACGGAAGTGGGATATGTGGGTCGCGATGTGGAGTCGATGGTGCGCGATCTAGTGGAGATTGCCATCGACAATGTACGCGAAGAAAAGCTGGAAGATGTTGCGGACAAGGCGGAGTTGAATGCAGAGGAGCGGCTGCTGGATATTCTGCTGCCGCCATCGCCTCCGTCAAGGCCTGCGGAATCGACGACTGCGGGCGGAGTGGTGATCGATGGCAATACGGCGTTGACGGAATCTTCTTCGCGGACACGAGAGAAGTTACGGCAGCAGTTGCGCGAAGGAAAACTGGACGAGCGGCAGGTTGAGATCGATGTGCGGGAGCGGAATTTCCCTTCTTTTGAAATCATGACCAACCAGGGTGTTGAAGAGATGGACATCAACATCAAGGACATGCTGCCCAACATCTTTGGCGCGCGCACCAAGAAGCGGAAGATGAAGGTGAACGAGGCGTTCGAATATCTGATTCAGGAAGAAGAGCAGCGGCTCATCGACATGGATCAGGTGACTCGGGTGGCGATTGATCGGGTGGAGAATTCGGGGATCGTGTTCCTGGATGAGATTGACAAGATTGCGGGGCGCGAGGGCGGGCATGGTCCGGATGTTTCGCGCGAAGGCGTGCAGCGCGACATTCTGCCGATTGTGGAAGGGACCACGGTAAATACTCGCTATGGGATGGTGAGGACGGATCACATTTTATTTATCGCCGCAGGCGCGTTTCACGTTTCGAAGCCGAGTGATCTGATTCCGGAGCTGCAGGGGCGGTTTCCGATTCGCGTGGAGTTGCAGTCGCTGACCATGGAAGATTTTGTGCGAATTCTGACCGAGCCGAAATCTTCTCTGGTGAAACAGTACACGGCGCTGTTAGAGACCGAAGGAGTGAAGTTGGAATTTACTCCGGAGGCGCTGCAAGAGATTGCGCACTTTGCATTTCGAGTGAACGAGAGCACGGAAAATATTGGAGCGCGGCGGCTGCATACCATCATGGAGCGGGTGCTGGATGAGTTGAGCTTTGATGCGCCGGAGCGCAAGGGCGAGCACGTGACCGTGGATGCGGATTATGTGCGGAAGATGTTGACGGACATTGTGAAGGATCAGGATTTGTCGAGATATATTCTGTAGCTGCCGCAGGGCCGGAGCCCGCATGTATTTAGGGCGCTGAAGCGCCGCTCTTCCACAGGATTCCCATCGATCGTGGCTCTGCTACGGCGCGGCTGAAGCCGCGCCCTTTCAAAACCGATCCTGGCATAGTTTGGGAGCTCGTCCGGGAAGTGATGTAGTCTGTTGTTTCCGCATGAGAATTCTGAGGGGAAAATTGGTGCTGGTGGCCGGGGCGCTAGTGGGGATGAGCGGGTGCGCGTCGATTGGGCCGCCGGAGGCGCCTTCGCTGGAGTTGCCGAAGCCGCCAACGGACTTGCGGGCTGCACGGAAGGGCGAAAAGGTGACGCTGACCTGGACGATATCGCCGCGGACCACGGACCGTCAGAGAACGCGGTATCTGGGAAAAACCCTTATATGCAGGAGCGCCGCAGGAGCGCTGAAGCAGTGTGGAACGCCGGTGGGAGAAGCTGCGCCGCCAGCGGATTTCGAGCAGACGGCCAAAAAGGCGTCCGGGAAAAAACTGGGCGGAACCTTCACCGACACTTTGCCAGCTGCACTCGGGCAGGAACATCCGACAGAGTTTGCCACCTACGCGGTGGAGGTGCTGAATAAGGCAGGACGCGGAGCTGGGATATCGAACCAGACGCGTGTGCCACTGGTGCCAGCGCTGGCTCCGTTCAACGATTTCGCCGCCCAGGCCACTGCTCCGGGAGTGCTGATTTCGTGGAAGTGTCCGGAAGCGCCGGGTGGAATCAGCGATATTCAATATTTGTTCCGGATTTTCCGGCGTGAGGCATCGAGCCCAAGCGAAAGCAAGATTGCGGACGTGGAGGCGGCGGAGTGCGCGCTGGATGCAGGAGTGGCTTCGAGCAAAGCTATCACTTCTTACCTTGACCAATCCTTCGAGTGGGAGAAGACATATTTTTATCGGGGGACTGTGGTGAGCGTGATTGAGAAGGCGGGAAAGCCGGCGATTGAGGTAGAGGGCGATGACACCCCTGAGGTGAAGGTATTCGTACACGATGTCTTTCCTCCAGCAGTGCCCGCGGGATTGCAGGCGGTATTTTCGGGGCCGGGGCAGCAGGCGTTCATCGATTTGATATGGAATCCGGTGGCGGATGCGGATTTGGACGGCTACAACGTTTACCGGCATGAGGAGGGAGCGGTGCCGGTAAAGGTGAATTCAGAATTGGTGAAGACTCCTGCGTTTCGCGATACGCAGGTTGCGGCGGGGAAGACTTATTTTTATTCGGTGTCGGCGGTGGATCAGCGGGGAAATGAGAGTAGGAGGTCAGAGGAGACAAGCGAGAGCGTGCCGTAGGGCAGTGGTACAAACGCCTTGCAGAGCCGCCGGTAGCGGGGAACTGCCAGGGATCCTTCACTTCGTTCAGGATGACAACGCATTGGTTGGAGGAACGGATGGAGGTTAAAAATTTCTGCGGATTTCCATTACTCGTGGTTAGATAGAAGACGATGAAATATTGCCGCTTTCAACTGAACGGAGAGGCTCATTATGGGCTGGTCGAATCGGTGGCGGGACGCGATTCGATTTTGAGGATCCTGCTGACGGCGCCGGAGGAATCCGATGGCGACGTGGAGGGTCTACGAACAAGACGGATTGAACCGATTGCGCTGGACGAGGCAACGCTGCTGCCGCCGGTGAGGCCGTCGAAGATTGTGTGCGTGGGGCGGAATTATCGGGAGCATGCGGCGGAGTTGGGCAGTGATGTACCGACGGAGCCGCTGCTGTTCTTCAAGCCGAACTCGGCGCTGCTGGCGCCGGGCGGGGTGGTGAAGCGGCCGAAGATTTCCGAGCGCGTCGATTATGAGGGCGAGCTTTGTGTGGTGATGGGAAAGAAATGCCATCTGTTGACGGATAGCGAAGATGTGCGGCCGTACATTCTGGGCTATACGTGCCTGAATGATGTGACGATGCGCGACATCCAGCGAAAAGAGGATCAGTGGGCACGGGCGAAAGGGTTTGATACGTCGTGTCCGGTGGGGCCGGTGGTGGTGGATGGGCTGGATCCGTGGGCGGGTGTGGGCGTGGAGACGCGGGTGAATGGCGCGGTGCGGCAGGCGGGGAATACGAAGGATTTTATATTTCCTTTGGATGTGGTGATTCGTTTTATATCGCAGGCGATGACGCTGCTGCCGGGGGATCTGATTGCGACGGGAACACCGGCAGGCGTGGGGCCGGTGGTGGCGGGAGATGTGATGGAGATCAGCGTAGAAGGAGTGGGGACGCTGAGGAATTCGGTGGTGGATGAGTAGGGGCGACCACAGAGGCTAAAGCCCGAAACATTTCAATGCTTAACGCGGATCCGAGCGTCGCACTTATGAGGGAATAGGGATCCTTCGACTGCGTAAGCCGGTTCGCTTCGCTCGCCGGCTTGCTCCGCTCAGGATGACAGACTGTGCCGACAGCCTATTGCAGACGGAAGCGTTCGCGCATGAGGCGCTGCAGGCGGGGTTTGTAGAGAAGGTCGTAGGCGAGTTCTTTGTCGGGAAACATGGCGAGAGCGGCGCGCTTGGCGCCGGCGGCGAGTTCGGCGGCTTCTTCCACGGTGAGGCTGGAATCCTGGCTGATGACGGAAGAAACCATGCTGATCATCAACTGGAGGCGGCGGATGCGGCGAGCTTCTTCCTCGGCGGCATTTTGATCGGATTCGACGCCGTTCAGAGATAGGTTATTTTCACGATCTGATTGCTCCCCAGAATTCATAGCGATCCTTTTTGTCCCACGCTTTTTGCGAACCCACAGATTGGATGATACGACGGAGTTGGATGTTGCGCTGCTCTGGGAGCATGATGCGCCTGTCGGCGCGCAAAAGAAACGGCCCGAAAGTGCTGGTTCTTCGGGCATGCCTAGCTGAGGGCTCGAAGTGGCGGGATCAGCGGCGGGATTTCTTGCGGCGCGATTTCGTGGATTTTCCGGGCGATGGCGGACGTTCAGAGGGTCTCGCCTTCCTTTTGACCGGTGCCGAAGTTCTCCGAGAGGTTGGGATTTTACCGATGCGGGGATCGCCGGCGAGGACCAGGTCGCAGGCGTGGAGCGCGGCTTCCTCGAAATCCGGGGCATCGACGGGAAGAACCTGCCAGCCGGTCACTTTCTTGCCAAGCAATCCGACTGACCGCATACTGGGAAATTCGGGGCGCAAGCTTGGGTGATGCTCTTCGGTTGTGGCTAGCCAGACTCCGTTGTCCGCCATGTAAGTGGGTTTGTCGCGAAGGATGAGAACGATCTTCTCGCCAACGTAAATTGCGAGGCAGCCAAACATGGGGCGAGTCCAGGGCGAGAGGGAAGCAAGCGCATCGAGGACGAATTGATGGGGGACGGGTTTACGCGGCTTACGGGCGAAGAGGGCATCATCGAGCGAACGTAAAGTTTTGTTGCGACGAGGCTTTGACATTGAGGGGTACGAGTACCGGAATTTAATAACACTGAATGTAAATTATCTCAATGACGCTGGCGATCCTCGCGAGATTCTTCGTTTACCTGAGAACGGCTGCGGTCGGAATGACGCCAACCGGAGTAGCGTGCGACGGTTCCAAAATGCAACTTCGGGAGAAGAGGTAGAATCTGAGAGATGCGGAGTCGGAGCCTGCGGCCTAGCGGGCGAGTCCGAGAATGGAGATCACCATGGCAGAGCAGTCGAATACAACGGCGGCGGAACCGCGACCTGATCCGAATGAGAAGCTGGTGAAAGTGTTTGACAGCGAGCAGGAGTCGGAGGCGATGGTGGTGAAGGGGTTGCTGGATTCAGCGGGAGTTGACAATGATCTCCAGTCGGCCAGCCTTTTGCAGGACGCGTTTCCCGGACTGGGGGGAATGATTATTCTGGTGCGGGAAGAAGATGCGGAGAAAGCGCGGAGTCTGATTGAGGAGTATCGGCAGTCGGGTACGGCCGCGGACTCGGCGGATGATGACGAGACTCAGGGCTGAGGCTCTCAGGGGCTAAAGCCGGGTTGATTTTAGCTGCTAACGCGACGCTGAAGTGCTGCTCTTCCACGGTCGCACCGGGGTCCGAAGTTTTCGCGGCATATCCCGCCGACTCATACGATCTTGTCGTGACGGTAACCTCTCAAGACAGAATCTTTCTAATTGCTCGATGGTAGCGACGGGATGACAGAGTGTCCGTCGAGGTAGAAAGTGACGGCGCCGTTGAGGTCGGTGCGGTAGGTGCGGACTCCAGCGGCTTGGAGGCGTGCGAGGATCTCGGGTTTGGGAAGGCCGAAGGAAGTGTGGAATCCGACGGAAATCACGGCGAAGGTGGGTTTCACCGCCGCTAATATTTCCGGCGTGGTGGACGTGGCGCTGCCGTGATGACCTATCTTTAAGAGATCCGAATGCAGCGGGTGAAGGCTGGCGATGCGGCGCTCGACGGCCTTCTCGGCGTCGCCCTCCAGTAGCACAGAAGTTGAACCGTAGGTGACACGCAGGACCATGGAGTCGTTATTCTTGGGCTCGAGGCCTACGGGCCAATCTTGCGGCGGAAACAGAACGTCGACTTTCGCGCCGCCCAGATCGAATTCATCTCCCTCCCAATGGCGCACAACCTTGATTCCCAAGGAGTGAGCTTCGGCGATTAATTTATCGAGAGCGCGGCTGGGCGGAAGGAGACCAACCCACAATTCCCTCGGGCGAAAATCTTTCAGGACGGCGGTCATGCCTCCGATGTGATCGGAGTGGCCGTGGGAAATGGCGACGGCGTCAAGGCGGGAGATGCGGCGCGTCCAGAGGTACGGGGCGACCACGTCTTCGCCGAAGTCGAGCTGCGAAGCACCGCCCCAGATGGGACCTCCGGCATCGATGAGCAAAGTACGGCCTTGCGGCATTACCAGCAGGATGGCGTCGCCTTCGCCGACGTCGATCGAAGTTACTTCGAGAATTCCTGCTTGCGTTTGGGGCTGGGGTGGCAGGAGGGCGAGCGCCAAGGAAGCTGCCAAGAGCGCTACGACTCCTGAGACAGCCCACAGGGCGCGACGGCGCACGAGAATCATCGCCAGGATCAACGCCGCAGCGGCGGCAGAGATCATCACGAGCGATGGAGTGGCTACGCGAAGATCGGCGAGGCGGAGGGTCCCGAGTCCATGCACGGTTCCGGTAATAGCTTGGAGCGCAAGGGAGGTGAGCAGGGCAGGAAGCTTTGCGAGTAGGGGAGAGATGTATCCCAAGGAAATCGCCAGGATAGCTGCGGGCATAAGGAGTTGGGTGAGAGGAACGACTGCGGTATTGGCGGGAAGGCCAATGGTGGTGGCGCGGTGAAAATAATAAGCCATCGGCAAAGCGAGCCCCATCTGCATCACGGCGGAGACGAGTAGCAGCTCAAATGAGCGAAGAGAAAATACGATCACGCCACGCACCAGACGCAACGACCATGGTTTACCGACGAAACGCGCGAGGCGACCCGCAATGAGCCGGAGATCCGAGCGAAACTGTGCGACCCGCGGAGGCAGCGATCCACCGTAATCATCGGAATCCCAGTGGGCGAGGGCACGGCGGTAGAGGCGCGAGGTGCGTTCTATGAGGGGCAGGCCGATGGCGGCGACGATGAGGACGCAAAGAAAAGTCATCTGGAAGCTGGCGGTGAAGAGCTGGCGGGGATCGAATGCGAGCAGGCCGAGCGCAGCCGCTCCGAGCGCGTTGACCATGGATCGGCCGCGATAAAGCAGGCGTGTGCCCAGAAAGATGGCGCACATCAGTGTGGCTCGCCATACTGGAGCGCCAACTTCCGTCAAGAAAGCATAGGCAACGCAGGAGAGGATGGTTAAGAAGGTTGCGGGAATCGCGCCAAGGCGCAGGCGGCGAAGGGTCCAGAAAACGACGAAGGCAAGGATGGTGACGTTCATGCCTGAAACTACGAGGATGTGATAAGTACCGGAGCGCTGGAAATCGACGCGGGTGTCGCGGTCGATGAAGGCCTCTTCACCGATGACCATGGCGTCGATGAGAGCGGCCTGGGGCGCGGGCCAGAGGGCGTGCACTTTGGCGATGATGCTGGAGTGAATGCGAGTGCGCCAAAGTTCGAGAGGGTTTCCGGTGAACCCCGGGAGCAGTTGCACGTCCTCAGCTTTGGCGGAGGCCAGCGCGGCAATGCCATTCGCTGCCAGGTAACTTTCATAGTCGAAAGCACCGGGGTTGCGGAAGTTGCGAGGAAGTTTCAGCTTGACGGGAAGGCAGATGCGTTCGCCGTAGCGGAAAAGGCGCATCGGAGACACGGAGACAGCGTCGGACGACGACGTGCTTTGACGTGCGCTGTAGAGGCCGAGGCGGACGCCCGAGTGGACAGGAAATTGAGTACCGTCGTCGGTGACGATCTCTTCCGTCTCGACATCGAGGGTCTGTGCAAGTTCGCCGGCAGATGCTTCCCGAAATCTGCCTTCGCGGATGACGTGCGCTGTCATCTCGACTTCCGGGCCGTAAGCAAAGGGATCCAGAGTGTGGTCGAGGGTGCCCGAAGCCCCTTTGCATTGGAGATGAAGAGCACCAGCGAGGAACAGTGCACCGAGAGCCAGAGTCAGGGCGAGCCATTTTCGTTTGCGCGTAAAATACAGGGCCGCGAGGACGAATGCCAATCCTGCCAGGGCCCACCATGAGGGCGGGCGCGAGACATACATTGCGACAACTACTCCCGCGGCATAGGAGACTGCGGCCCAGAACATCGGTTGGCGAGCGGGCTTGAATTGGAATTCTAATGGAGTGGGCGAAGCGGGAAGCGGCGGGAGTGGGAGCGGGGGCGGCATCGTGGGGCCTGCGGTTGAGTAGGTGGATATCGACAGCGGAAACGCCCTTAGGCACCTCAGGGGCTGAAGCCCTTGTCTTTCGCAGTGCGACGAATCGCAGCGCTAAGAAGCGCTGCGCCACCCAAAGACAAAGTCGGCGAATCAACTCTTCTGTGGCCTTGCAATCAGCGCGCTAAGTGCAGGACGGTTTCGAGGTGGTAGGTTTGGGGGAATAGGTCGACGAGGTGCACCTCCTCAACGCGATAGCCAGCTGCCTTCAAGGGCAACAGGTCACGCGACAGGGTCGCGGGGTCGCAGGAGACATAGGTCACGCGAGGCGCGTCCACTTCCGTGAGTAGACGCGCCACGCGATCTCCCAAGCCGCCACGCGGCGGATCCACGACCACCAGATCAGGCCGATGGAGCAACTGGGGGAGGACTGCACCATTCCCGGCCCGACCGTTATCACCGCACTGAGCCAAGTACTGGTCGGTCGTGGTATGAAAAACTTCCGCATTCAAGGCCAGATTGTATTTAAGATCGCCGACGGCAGTCTGTGACGACTCAACAGAAACGACGTGACGGATGCTACCGGCCAGGGCTGTGGAAAACAGGCCAACCCCGGCGTAAAGATCGAGCGCCAGTTCGCCCGAATAAGCGCGCGTAACGATATTGATGAGTTCATCGATAAGAAAACGGTTGGTCTGGAAGAAGGCTCCGGCGCTTACGCGGTAGGCGGCCATCTTTGTCTGGTAGGTCAATTCCGAGGTGCCAACCGCGACCAGAGGTTCCTGCACACCTTTTTGCGGCTCGCGGAACGCGGCGACGCCAACGATCTCGGGCATGGACGCGGATAATTCTTCCGCCCAGGCGCGCACGGCGGCGCGTCGAGCCTCCGGAGCGCACAAGAACTCAAGCAGAATGCGGGAATCATCGCCGTTGGCGAAGAACTCGACCTCGCGAACGCCTTCGACGGCTTTGCCAGTGCGTCCGGCTTGCCACAGGGCGGCCAGGGCGCGGTTGATCAGCGGGGAGCTAATGGGACATTCTTCGACGGGGAGCAGTTCGTGCGAGGAAAATTTGAAGTATCCGGCGGCGAAGTCGGGACGAGTTCGCACCTGGAAGCGCGAGCGGTTGCGATAGTTCCACGGCGGCGAGGGATGAAGCTGGATTTCGCTCTGCAGTTCGAGCTTGGCGATGCGGCGCAGGTTTTCGCGCAGGATTTCTTTCTTGATTTCGAGTTGTTGATCGTACGCAGTGTGCTGGTAGTGGCATCCGCCGCAGCGGCCGAAATGCGGGCAGGGCGGCGGGATACGGTGGGGTGATGGTTCGATGATTGCAGTGGCCTGGGCGCGGGCGAAGCCGGGCTTCTCTTCGGTGAGAACGGCTTTGATTTTCTCTCCGGCTAGAACGAAGGGAACGAAGACGGCCTTGCCGCGTCCGCGAGAGTCGGCAGGAAGGCGAGCGAGTCCATCGCCGCCGTAGATGAGCTTTTCAATGTTGAGGAGCAAGAGTTGATTCTACGGCATGGGAGGGGCGAGGAGCGGGGTGCGAAGATTCAATCTCTGTGGGCCGACGGGAAGCTATCCCTAAAGGGACGCTGGTGACGTGGCGAAACTTTAACGGTCACTTACGGCAGTCGATGTGGGCAGAGGGCACGAGAGAGCCGGGCGTACCGAATTTCAAGTAAGTGACCTGTTTGGCTCCGTCGCTTCCATCGAATACCGATATGGCGAACTGCTGCGATTCGACTCGCCAGCCTGAGATTGAATGGCTATGAAACGTCGATTTTCCGTACAGCGCATCGATGGTAGCGCGGAGTTCACTTGCGGACACTGATTTGTCGTAAACTGCGGTAAGTCCGACGACTTGGCCGTTTACCAAGTCCGTCAGGATTTGTGCCGGATAAACTGCGCCACTATCAGCCGAGTCTTGCTTCCACAATTGCGAGCATTCGGCGGAATGGCAATGGATTAATTGTGGATTCGGCAGCACGATTCTGCGCGTGCTCTCCCCTGCCTGCGCGGAAGCGTACAGTGCGGCTAGTAAGCTGACTGCACCAATCACCCTGAGCAGATTGCACATCCAGGCCCTCCTAGCGGCCGAACATCTCGCATAGATCCTATTGTCAGGAGAGGGTGAACAGCACGCAAGATTACTGAGGTCAACGTGCGATTCCGCTCACCAACCGGCGTCGAGGAGCGAGACGGGTTGACCTCGGCCGCATAGCTACTTTTTGAAATACATCCAAGCGGCCAATGCCACCAAGACGATTACGACGACCCAGAGGGATGAACTGCTCATTTCCGTTTTCTTTGACATGGACGGCATTTTAAGCGAGAAGCCGAGTTTAGGCGAGAGTGTCTGGAATTGAGCAGTATTCTTATTGTAAACGGGCCGCGGTCCGGGTAAGGCGCGAGCGATGGTCCAGTGGCTGAGTCGAATCCTCGTGGCTACTTCGCGGCGACGGGAGCGAACTCGGCCCAGTCAAAATCGACCCGTACCCAATAACCTGCTTGTGGAGGCGGTGGAAACGGCGTCGCTTTTTCTTGCTGGAGTGCCTGCAGTTTATTGTAGAGACACGTAACCACGGGACCCATCGAATAAATCTTCGTGTCTTCGACCGTGCCCTTTGCCCCGACGCTCGTCAACGATTCGAAAGTGCCCGTCCACTTGTCGACAGCGCCGCCATCGGTGCGCACGCATTCTTGCACGAATTCGCGATACGTTTTTTCGAAAGAAGCCTTGTAAGCGGGGCCTTCCGGTGTGTGTATGTTAGCTTCCGCGCTGGCTTCCAGGGCGTGGAGCTTCACCGCAAATGGGGCCATGTAAGCCGCCCATTTCTTCACCATGTCAAAGTCCTTTTTTGTTTCCCATGTTTCCTCGTCCCATTGGTCGCCGATTCGAGTGAGGATTTTGTCCGCGAGGATGGGGTCGGTCTTACCAAAATGAGTGGCCAGATAGGCGATGCGGTTCAAGTTGAGCATCGAGACTCCATATCGCTTCTCGGATGCCTCGAAGCCGCGCTCGATTCTTTCCCAGGACAGATGGGGATTGTCGTCGCAACAGCAAATTACATAGTTTGCACTGGCGACTTGAAAGTAGAGGATGTCGCCCTGGTCGCCTCCGATGCCGTCGGCGGTTTCTTGCAGGAATTTTTCGGTATCCCCTTCTTCGCCCTGCCATTTGGGCAGCAGATAGGCAGCAAGAACGCGGGAATAATAGTAATAACCGGGCTCGAACTTGGCTGCCTCCTCGAAGAGAGCACGCTCTTTGGCGACATCCCAACCCTGGTACTGCCCTACCAGCAGCATGTCGACGTACCACTCTGGACACCTGGTGGGAAGGGTTGAGGCTTCATCGAGGATTCGCTCGGCTTCCGCGATGCGCTCTCCGAACAACTTCCATCCGCTGTCGCTGACGGTGTTGGCCAGACCACTGCCCCGCGCTTCGAAGGCGTATGAGATGTAGGCGCGAGCCAGCGCTACGCGCGCGGTAATGGACTTCGGACGCGCGGTTACCCAATGCTGGAGCCGCTGCAGAAGATCGATCCAATCCTCATGGGTGGCGTGCATCGGATATTGAACCGGCTGATACAGCCCTCCGTAGAGTTCGTGAATCTTCCACGTGCCGCCGGAAAATCTTTCTTTGTTCGAGCGGGCGCGATCGGCGAGGCAATCGAGTTCCTCGAACTTTTCTGCCTTGAGCATGTCCGCGATAGCGCCTGCGTACCTGCTCGCCGCGTGGACGTCAGTGCTGAGGTCGCCGCTCAGGCCGGCGGCTTCTTCTTCTGTTACCTTGCATGGGTTGGGGCTCGATTTTTGATCCGTCGCGACGGCAAGCCCGGCAGCGGAAATGAGCAGGAGCCCCACGACGCTAATTCGGACAACAGAGGCGCTGAGGTAACGGAGAACAGAGCCTGTAGATGATTCCTTGCATATTTCAGCGGTCACGGGATGATGCTCCATCGGACGAAATACGTCCCTTCCGAGCACGTTACTGTGGGTTCGAGGTAGGGGCAAGATTACGTCGGTGAGAGGGTGGTGCTGTCAGCAATGTGGAAGTTTCGTGCCTTACAGCGCCCGACCGGCGGCGGCGCCTGAAGCCCAGGCCCACTGAAAATTGAAGCCGCCCAGCTGGCCGGTGACGTCGACGAGTTCGCCGATGAAAAACAGGCCGGGGACCTTGCGGCTTTCCATGGTTTTGGCGGAGAGTTCGACGGTGTCGACGCCGCCGGCGGTGACTTCGGCTTTCTCGTAGCCTTCGGTTCCAGCGGGCAAGATCGGCCAGGCGTGCGCTTGATTTTCCAAGTCGGAGAGGGCTTGATTCGTCCAGGAAGTGGGAGTGTGGAGATCGAGCCAGCGGTCGGCGAGGCGATGAGGCAGGAAGTTTCGTAATTCAGTTCGCAATGTTTGCAGGGTTCTTGGCATCTTCGGATCGCGGAAGGCGGCGGTGATTTCGCGTCCGGGAGCGAGATCGATCAGGATCGGCAGCGGCTTTTGCCAGTAGGAAGAAATCTGCAGGATCGCCGGGCCGCTCAGGCCGCGATGCGTGATCAGCATCTTCTCGCGAAATTGCTGAGTGCGATCCTGAGTGATGGTCGACGCAATGACTTCGGTGGAGACGCCAGCAAGATCACAGTAGTGAGAACAGTCTTCGGAGCTAAGCGTCAGGGGTACAAGCGCAGGCCAGGGGGCGCGGATGGCGATGCCGAACTGGTGGGCCAGGTCGTATCCGAACGAAGTGGCGCCGATTTTCGGAATGGAGAGGCCGCCAGTAGCGACTACGAGAGTTGGCGCTCGGAATTTCGCGTCTTCGGAGCTGGCGATTTTCGAATGAACAACGAAGTCGGGGGTTCGCTCGACTTGCTGAATCTTCGTATTCAGAAAGATGGTGACGTTGGCATCGCGGCATTCGGCTTCGAGCATGGCGAGGATGTCGCTGGCGGAGCGGTCACAGAAAAGCTGGCCCAGAGTTTTCTCGTGGTAGGGGATGCGATGCTTTTCGACGAGCGCGATGAAATCCGCGGGGGTGTAGCGGGCCAGGGCTGACTTGGCGAAGTGCGGATTTGAGGAGAGAAAGTTTTCAGGCTGGCAATGAAGGTTGGTGAAATTGCAGCGGCCTCCACCGGAGATCAGGATTTTCTTTCCCAGGCGATCGGCATGTTCGAGGACGGCCACGCGGCGTCCGCGCTTGCCGGCTTCGATGGCACACATCAATCCCGCGGCGCCGCCACCGAGAACGAGTGCGTCGAAGGAGTGGATCATAGATCGACGGACACCTCAGGGGCAAAAGCCCGCAGCCGTAGCCGCGGATGATGGCACGACTGGAAGTCGTGCCCTTCCCGAACCTGCTGACAGCTCGGAACACGAGCATGCGGCCTGAGGCAAACCGTGAAACCCAGCATAATCGCGATTCAAAGCTCTTACATATAAAACAGGCTCAAGCGCGGCAGGCCGTATTTTTCCAGAAGGCGTTTGTGGATGTATTGTTTTTGTAGTTGCTCGATTTGCGGAGCTGCCATCTTGCGGCGGTAGGGGGACAGTTCACGATCGGCCTGAGCGCGGACGCTGACGATCTCTTCATCAGGAGTGGCAGCGAGGAGAGCGGCAAATAACTTTTCCTCGAGCACCGTGAGATGGCGCTCTAAGTCTTCAATCCTTGACGTTGCTTTCGTGCGTTCGGAGTCGTCGGCCAACTTCCGGAGGGTGGCGGCGGAGTCTTGGGCAACGGCGTGGACCGAAACTCCCGCAGTGTGCGGCAACTTCGCTGTGTCGAGAAGATCGGCGTTACGGCGCAGGAAAGCCGCGATGGTTCCAGGTTCAAAGCCCTGTTCCGAGCCCGGCTTGGTGGATGGCGCTTCTCCGGCAGTGGCGCCGACGGCGGCTTCTTTCATGTCTTCGGCGGCGGCCAGCACTTCCTGGGAACAATAGGCCAAGCTGTTCACCTTCTTGGTTTTGGAGGGACGGGCGTCATAGCGGTCGAAGGCAGCATCGATTCCGCGGAGTGCGGCCTCGAGAGGAATGCCAGCGTCTTTCCAGGTTTCGATGAGAGCCCAGTCGAGAGTGGTGAGGAGCAAGCCAGCGCCTCGGCGGCGCAGGAACTGTTCCTCAATCTCGGTGAAATAGTTGAAATAATTAAATTGATCCTTCACGGCGGGTCAGCGGGTAGCCGGCTTAGAAATCTTTGGTTGGGCCTTGGGAGCGGCGGGGCGGGCAGCGACGTTACGCTCCCAAATGATGCGCAGACCTTCGAGGGTCAGGAAATCATCTACCTGTTTAATGTATTTCGATCCGGTGCCGATCATCGGGCCGAGACCTCCGGTGGCGATCACCTGCGTTTCCTTGCCGAGTTCAGCGAGTAAGAGTTCGAGAATGCCATCGACCAGGCCGAGATAGCCGTAATAGAGGCCGGATTGCAGGCTGCCCACGGTATTGGTTCCGATCACGCGGGCGGGCTTGCGAATTTCGACCCGCGGCAGGCGCGCGGTGCGTTGAAAAAGAGCGTCGGCGGAAATGCCGATGCCGGGACAGATGATTCCTCCAAGATATTCGCCCTTCGCAGAAACGCAGTCGAAGGTGGTGGCAGTGCCGAAATCAACGATGACGCAGGGTCCACCGTATTTTTCAAACGCGGCCACGGCATTCACGATGCGATCGGCACCGACCTCCGCTGGATTGTCGTAGTGGACGGGCATGCCCGTCTTCACACCGGGCTCAATCAAGAGCGGCTTGGAATTGAAGTAACGCTCGCAGACCTGGCGAAGCACGGGATCGAGCGGCGGCACGACGGAGGAAATCACGATGCCGCGAATGCCCGAGGCCTCAAGGCTGGCCATGGAAAATAAATTGCGGAAGAGCACACCGTATTCATCCACCGTGCTGCCCTGTTTGGTGGCGACGCGCCAGTTCGCGACCAGACGCTCGTAGCGCGGAGGATCGTTGACTTCTCCATCGGGACGAGCTTTCGCGACCCGAGCGAAGACTCCGAGGACCGTGTTGGTGTTGCCGACATCAAGAACAAAAAGCATGGTTGACTCTGACTGGCGAATGGCAATTAGCAGTTAGCAATTGGCGTTTCGATCACACAGAATTGCGTGTTCGATGCTAAAGGCTAATTGCCAATTGCTAATTGCCCATTGCTTATGTCTTCTCTCTTACTGTCCCGCTCAAAATCGTTTGAATGCCTTCCGCCGTTCTAACCTGCAGGAAGCCGCTATTGTCGAGCCCTTCGGTGGTTCCTTCGATTTTCGAACCATTCTCTTCGACGCGAACTCGTTTCCCTCGCGCCCAAGATGATTGCTCGGCGAAACGGTGAAGGATGGACTGGCGTGCGTCGGCTGCTTGCGTCAGCAGACGATATTCCTGACCGAGCGATTTTAACAAAGCTGCGGCGAGTTCCACACGAGACCACTCGCTGCCGGTAATGAGGCGCAGCGAAGTAGCTTGATTCTCCAAGCCTTCGGGAAAGCTCAGATGGTTGACATTGATGCCGATGCCTACGACGACGTAGCGAACGCGCGTGACTTCGGCATTCATCTCGGTGAGAATGCCACAGACTTTCTTGCCATCGATGAGGACATCGTTGGGCCACTTCAAGTCGGGAGTGACGCGGGAGTTGACTTGTTCGATGGCGGCGCGCACGGCCAGCCCGGCGGCCAGCGCCAGGACCAGCACGTCGGAGGGCGAGAGCTGCGGCCGCAACACGACGGAGCAGTAGATTCCGGCGGAGCGTGCCGAATCCCAGGAGTGCGCACCGCGGCCGCGGCCGGCGGTCTGTTCTTCGGCGAGAAACACGCTGCCCTCTGGCGCACCTTCTGCCGCAGCTGCCATGGCCGTCGTGTTGGTGGATCCGATTTTGTAGAAATGGTGAAGCTGCGTGTCGAAGATTGTGCCATGAAGAAGCGGTCCAAGGATTTCCGGAAGCAGGAGATCGGGAACAGACTTGAGTTGATATCCGGTGGCGGGATGGCCGGCGACGTCGACGCCGAGGCCGCGCAATTGCTGAATCAGCCGCCACACTTCGGAACGGTTGGAGGAAATTTCCTGCGCGATCTTCGTTCCGCTGACAACGACAGTGGCGTGTTCCATCAGCAGGCGCACGATGCGGCCGAGGCGAAGGTCGGTGGCTTGCTCGTGAGGCGCGGGGGCCAATGCCCGCGAAAGCCGGCTGCGTCGGATTGGGGCAGCTTTGTTATGTCGGAATTATGCGGGAATTCCGACAAAACAACAAACCTCTGCATGAGCGTTGTCGCGCGGGAACGACCGCGCGTGCTACTGCGCGGTCTCGGTGAACGTCACCTCCGGATGTCCCAACGCGTACTGTCCTTCCGCAGTGACGTGTACCGTGCCGGGACTCGCGGGCAGCGTCAATACAACCGCAGCCATACCGGAAGAATTTGTGACCACCGTGCGGCTGGATAGCGAGCCCGCGCTGGTGGTGAATAGAATCGTGCCACCAACGGCGTTTCCACCCGATTGTCCGGGGTTGAGAGTGACGGAGAGATTCAACTGGGTTCCGACTGCGCCTTTCTGCTTGTCACCAGTTTTGGTAAGAGACGCGGGAGGGTTGCCGACCAGAATCCAGCCACCCTGCACTTGCGCCACGCCGGTACTGTCGTCGCTGGGCACGGTGTAGGAATAAAAGCCGGGAGTCTGGCCCGCGGTTACGGTGATGCTCCCTTCCTTGCCGTGGCTCAAAGTCGGCTGCGTCACTTCCATGGTGATTCCGCTTTCGGGTTGAGGTGTACCCAGAGTCACAGTGGCGGATCCGGAGACGAGTCTCGGATGGAGAACAACTTTGCCGCCCGCCGCGACCATGGTGGTGTCGGGGTTCAGATCCCATTCAGCGCCCGGCAGCGTCGATGTTCCAGTCATCACCAGCAACGTGGCGGAGTACGGAGCAAAGTTCATGGTCGGCGTCCACGACTGGGCGGAGGTCGCTACGATCTGAGTTGGATTCGCGGAGGAAAGCGTGTAGGTGGTCACTTGCTGAGGCGTGAATCCGTTTACCGCAAACTGAACCTGCGCGTTGTTGCCGGGATCCTTGTTGAGAACCATTACCGTCAGAGTAGTTCCCGTGGAATTGAGCGCGGCGTAACTGCTGAAGAGATCGGGATCGCCTGTATTCGTGGCTGAGACGGAGATGTTGGCAAAGGTGCTGTGCTTTCCGTCGTAATTCCGGTAGAGCTTCAGGGCGAGATAATTCGGGTTTGCTGGAAGAGGGGCCACCCAGCGCGAGGCGAGGTAGGCACGCTCGCGGCCGAGGATTCCGTAGGCGTCGGCATCGGCGAGAGCGGTGGAGAAATCAGATTCGCCAGCAAAGGCCGCGCTCCACTCCGTGACGCTGAGAGGAGTTCCGGGATAAATCATGTTGACGATGGCGCGCATGCGCGGCAGGCGGAACGGAATCGTTTTGTTGGGCTGGAGGAAAGTGGTCCAGACCTGATTGATGTCGCCAGATTCACTCACGTAGGTGGGATCCCAGTAGTCGCGATAGATTCGCGCGGAGAGCGCTTGTAGTTGTGCTTGGGTCCAGCCCGAGGTATCGGGGCCATCGGGATAGGCGTGAATGTCGAAGACGTCGAGGGAGCGCGTCTTGGAGATCTTGTCTTGCCAGTAGACTTCATTCAGCCACCAGGGCAGAAAGTCAACGCCGGCGTGCGCAGCCTTATCATTGTTGTTGGCGCCATTCCAGTAAAACCACCAGCAGCAACTCACTGGACCGAAGCGGATGGCTTTCGGGTCCCAGCCCTTGAGAGCTTGGGCTTCGGCGAGATAGGTGGTGCTCAATTCATCATACCCGGAAGGATTGGGATGGACATCGCGGTGAGTGCTGCCCCAAATGTCGATCTCGTTATCCATGTCGTAGAAATGGGGAGCGCTGCCAAAGGCCTTGGCCAGCGCGGCTGCCCATTGATTGCGATAGACGCTGCCGGGAGGATCGCTGGTGCCGGGCTGGTCGAGCAGCGGCCAGTAGGCATCGTTGGGATTGGCGGTGAGGTCGGTGACGCAATCGGACTTAACGCCGTTGCCGGCGTCGGTATTGTACGGATCGACGTCGCACTGCGGGCCGTACTTGGCGACGGAAAAACTCCAGTGGCCGTTGTTGTCTTCGGCAGTTTTCGCCACCCATGGCAGCATGACCATGGTCATGAGGGGATTGCTGCCGGCGGCTTTTACGTCCGAAACATATTTGGTCGAATCGCCGTCACCGATCTCGGTGTAAGCAAAATCTTCGAAGTACCAGTCTGCTGCTGCGTTATCGGTGAAGAGTTGCCAGTTGTAGGTTGAGGTCGCATCGCCACCCCAGCGCACGGTTGTGAGCCCACTATCGGTGATGGTGGGCGCATCCTGCGGGTAAGCTCCACCGTAAACGTACTGGCTGATGGCATGCCGGTTGGTGAGAACGTCGAGCGTGACGCTGACATTGGTGGTGCCGGGAGTTGTGGCTTCCGAGAAAGAAGCTGTGGTGCGGATTGCGCTGCCCGCAGCGCCGGATTTCAGTTGCGAATCGCTTCCGGTTCCGGACGAATTGCTAACGACAAACAATGCCAGGAAGAGAAGGGCGGCTGGACGCAGGAGCGAAGTCATAAGGGGAGGGCCTCCATCCCCCATAATCTAAGGCTTACGGCGAAATTCCGCCTCACACAGAAGTGCAACGTGGGATGCTTCTCCGACGGACGAGCGGTGTGTACGGATGGCCAAGCCGCGGCGGGCGAGGGGACAATACAGCATCGGGCCGAAAAACGGTTGGGGCGAGATCAGGCCGGGGAGACGCGCATGCTCAGGTCTGCAGCATGTGGCGAGTGAGTGAGCAGGCCGATGGAAATAAAATCGACGCCGGTCTCGGCGTAGGCGCGGACATTTTCCAGACGGATTCCACCGGAGCATTCGAGCGGAATGCGGCGCTCAAGCTTCGCACAGCGGTTGACGGCGCGGCCGACATCCTCAGGAGACATGTTGTCGAGCAGAATGGCCTCCGCGCCGTGAGCGAGCGCGGTTTCGAGTTCCTCCATCGAACGTACTTCGACTTCGACTGGCTGCGAGCCGCGGCGGTTGCGGAGGGCACGCTCCAGCGCCGGCGCAATTCCGCCTGCGAGAGCGATGTGATTATTCTTGATGAGAACTCCGTCGGAAAGATCGAGGCGGTGATTCTGTCCGCCGCCGCAGCGGACCGCGTACTTGTCAATCACGCGCAGGCCGGGTGCAGTCTTGCGGGTATCGAGAATGCGCGCTTTCGTGCCGGAGACAGCCTCCACGAACTTGCGAGTGAGAGTAGCGATGCCGCTCATGCGCTGCAGAAAATTCAGGATGACGCGCTCACAGGAGAGAATCACGCGGGCATTATGCCGGATCACGGCGACGGACTGGCCCTTGTGGAGGCGCACACCGTCGAAGATTTCAGGATGGGTCGTGACTTCGTAGTGTGAAGTGACGGCTCCATCGAGGGCCGCGTAGACATCGAGGATGCGGGCAATCACACCGATGCCGGCGAGAATGCAATCTTCCTTGGCGAGGATGGTGGCCGAGGCGCGCTGATTGGAATCGATGCAGGCGTAGCTGGTCGCGTCGCGCGTGGCCCGGTCTTCGAGCAGCGCGTTTTCGATGATCGCGGTGATGCGTCGACTGTTAAAGTCCATGACTACGGTTCTCGGTTGCCAGTTCTCAGTTCTCGGTTCTCAGTTCCCGCGTTGGGACCGGCGCCGTTCAGGCTATCTAACTGACGGCTTATTTTTTCGCGCAGGGCAACTAATTCTCCTTCTCGACGGCGCAGGCCACCAACCACTTTCTCGGGGGCTTTTGCCAGGAATTGTTCGTTGCTTAATTGCCGCTGATTGTTCGCGTACTCTTTCTCGATCTTCTCCAATTCTTTGTTCAAGCGCTCGCGCTCGGCGGCGAGGTCGATCTTTCGTTCGTAGATCAAGTGGACATCGAAGCGCGCGGTGCTGCGAGCACCGGCTTGTTTGGCGAGTGAGGCGTCGACGAATGTGATCTTCGCCACGTTCGCGAGGCGCTCGACCGCACCACGATTCTGTTCGATCATCGCTCGAATCGCAGGCTCATGGGCAAAGATTTCGACCTCAACCTTTACCTTGGGCTCGACTTTCAATTCCGCTCGAACATTTCTTATGTTGACGATGAGGTCCTGAAGGATCGCCATTTCGGTTTCGGCGGCGAGATCGATCTGAGTTTCGTTTGGCCGCGGATAGCCAGCGAACGCAATCGACTTCAACGGTGGCCGGCCTTCATAAATCGCCTGCCAGACTTCCTCCGTGATGAAGGGCATCACAGGATGGAGCAGGCGCAACGAGGAGTCGAACAAACGAACGAGATTGGAGCAAGCGGCACAGGCTTGGGTCTTGTCCGCGCCGTCTTCGAAGTTCAGACGCGGTTTGATTAGTTCCAGGTACCAGTCGCAGAATTCGCCCCAGAAAAAGTCGTAGACACGATTCGCCGCTTCGTGGAAGCGGTAGGTTTCGAGGGCATCGTTCACTTCGGCAGTAACGCGGTTGAAGCGGGAAAGAATCCAGCGATCTTCAAGAGTGTCGAGGGTAAAGCCAGATATGCCGGTTTGTGTGGGCGAGATTTCGCGGGCAAGGGTGCCCGCGGCACATTCCAGGCGGTCCACATTCATGAACATGAATCTAGCGGCGTTCCAGATTTTGTTGGCGAAGGCGCGGTAACCTTCGGTGCGGCTTTCGCTGAAGGCGATGTCGGTGCCGGGCGCGGCCATGGCGGCGAGTGTGAAGCGGGTCGCATCGGTGCCGAAGCGCTCGATGATTGCGAGGGGATCGATCACGTTGCCCTTGGTCTTCGACATCTTCTGGCGGTCGGCGTCGCGGACCAGTGCGTGGATATAAACCTGACGGAAGGGGACGCTGTCATTTTTCTTGTCTCCATTTTTTCCGCCCAGCCAGCCGCTGGCTCTCTTGATAGTGGGATCCTGCTCGTGTCCTTGCATGAAATGACAACCGAACATGACCATGCGCGCGACCCAGAAGAAAAGAATTTCGTAGGCAGTGATGAGCAGCGTGGTGGGATAGAAGACCTCAAGATCGCGCGTCTTTTCCGGCCAGCCCAGCGTTGTGAAGGGCAAGAGTCCTGAGGAAAACCAGGTGTCAAGCACATCGGAGACTTGCTCCAACTTCGTGCAGTCGCACTTCAAACACTTTGTGGGCGCCTCGCGCGCGACGATCACTTCGCCGCAGCCCTCGCAGGTCCAGGCCGGAATGCGATGGCCCCACCACAACTGACGAGAGATGCACCAGTCATAGATGTTGTGCATCCAGTTGAGATAAATCTGTTTGTAATTCTCGGGGACGATCGTGATCTCGCCGGTCTCGACGGCCTCGATGGCTTTCTCGGCGAGCGGCTGAATCTTGATGAACCACTGCTCGGAGAGACGGGGCTCGACGACGGTGCCGCAGCGGTCACACTTGCCGAGGGAGAGCGCGTAATCCTTTTCGGCAACCAGGAAGCCTTGCTCTTGCAAATCGGCGAGGACGCGCTTGCGGGCTTCGTACCGGTCTAACCCCGCATAGCGGCCTGCGTTCTGATTCATGTGGGCGTGCTCATCCATGATGTCGATCTGCGGGAGGTTGTGGCGCTTGCCGGCCGCGAAATCATTGGGATCGTGGGCGGGCGTGACTTTCACGGCGCCGGTGCCGAACTCAGGCTGCGCGAGTTCGTCGGTGATGATGGGAATCTCACGATTCATCAAAGGCAGCAGGACATGCTTGCCATGGAGGTGCGTGTAGCGCTCGTCTTTTTCATTTACAGCAATCGCCGTGTCACCCAGCATGGTCTCGGGACGAGTGGTCGCAACGGTAATGAATTCGGGTTTTTCTGAGGAAGAGCCGCCAATGACGGGATAGCGAATCTCCCAGAGCTTGCCGGCAACGTCTTCGTGCTTCACTTCGAGATCGGAGATGGCGGTCTCGCAACGCGGGCACCAGTTGACGATGTACTTGCCGCGATAGATCAGGCCCTCTTCATAGAGGCGGACGAAGACTTCGCGCACGGCGCGAGAAAGATTCTCGTCCATGGTGAAATATTCGCGGTCCCAATCGACGGAGGCGCCGAGGCGCTTCATCTGGTCGAGGATGGCGCCGCCGTAGTGGCGCTTCCACTCCCAGACGCGCTCGATGAACTTTTCGCGGCCAAGGTCGCGGCGCTTCTTGCCTTCCTTGGCGAGGTCGCGCTCCACCATCATTTGCGTGGCGATGCCGGCGTGATCGGTGCCGGGCAGCCAGAGGGTGATGAAACCGCGCATGCGATGCCAGCGGACGATGATGTCCATCTGCGTCTGGTTGAGCATGTGGCCCATGTGCAAGCGGCCGGTGACATTGGGCGGCGGCAACAACAGGGTAAAGACGGGACGGGTCTCGCCTGCGGGCGGAGTGGGGACGGAGAAAAGCTTCTCCTTGATCCAGTAGTCGGCCCAGCGGGTTTCAATCGCGCCGGGCTCGTAAGATTTTGGCAAGTCGTGGGGCATGAGTTCGTAGTCAGCAGTTCGCGATCAGCTAAACCTTCAACACAGGGGGCACAGAGGCATCACAGCGTAGAGTTTCTTCTGTTTATCTATGTGCTTTGTGCAGTCAGGACGCCAGCCATCGAAAATCTGGTGAAGTTTGATCTTACAGGCGCGAGAAAAGAAGGGTCAAACGAGCGAAGGGGTGAGAACAGGACGGGATGGAATATGCACCACCTCCATCACAGATGGCTTTGCACATTGTCGATGCTTATTTTGTCAGGCGCATACGGACGCACGGACGTCGCCGCAAGCTGCTGGCGGGAAGGAAACAGCCCTTGCAGAGAGTGGAACGATGGCTCGCATACTCGTCCCGCGACCGTTGGATTCTATTTCCAGCGTCCCGTTTAATTCGTGCACTCGCTCACGCATCCCGGCCAAACCGACTCCCGTTTCGGCAGTCACACCATGAAGCAAACGCAAGCGCTCCTCCGGTATACCCTTCCCGAAATCGCGAATCTCCAGAATCACTGCTTCGGCCACGTTTTCAAAATGGACGGTTGCATCAGAAGCTCCGGAGTGGCGATGTACATTGGTCAAGCTCTCCTGCAGCACACGGAATAGAGCGACCTCCACGTTTTTGGGAAGTCGTCCACTCGACTTCGCGATATTCAGGGTTACGTTAATCCCGCTTCTCTTGGAGAATCCATCAACGTACCACTCGGCCGCACAGGCAAATCCCACTTCGTCCAGCAATGGCGGATGAAGAAGATACGACATGGTTCGAATTTCTTCGATGGCTTGATCAGCCAGTTGCGCAACCTCAGAAATAATCTCCGGCGCAGGCGGGCCGTCCTGGTAGCCCTCCTGTAGTTGCGACACACGTATTTTCAGAGCAGCCAGTGTCTGGCCGGTGCTGTCGTGCAAGTCGCGCGCCAACTTCCGCCTCTCCTCGTCCTGCACATTGAGCAGACGCTGAGACAGTCTTTGCAGCTCTGCTGTGCGTTCCGCAGATAATCTTTCAAGTTCGGAGTAGGCGCGTGACAACCTCAGATGCTTTGTAATCCACATGTGTCCTCCTGAGAGCGGCTAAGGGAGACGTAAACAAACTCTCGAGCCTTGTCTGTATTGTGCATCTTCAGGAATCATGAAGCTGCTCACAATTGCTCAAGGCGCAAAATGGAGGTTCTCGCTCTGACCTCAAGCCGCAACCAGGGTGGAACATGGCGAAAACAGACTTGCGGAACCGGATTGCTCGTGTGGTTTGCGAGTTGTTTTCAGAATGTATAAAAGTGAGCAGTCGGGGTTTCAGTGGGAGCAAATCGGTTGCGGGAAGCTCGCGGCTTGAGAGTGTTTAGTCGTGCAGAACGACATTGAGTAGCGAACTGTGGACCTGCAGACCGCCATTGTAGTGAATAAAGCCCAATTTTCTAAATCGGTTCATGAAGAAGCTGACTCGCGAACGGGTCGTCCCTACCATCTCGGCCAGCGTTTCCTGACTGATCTTGGGGATCACGGTTTCGGGAGTGCCCTCCTTGCCGAAATGAGCGAGCAACAGCAGAATGCGGGCCAATCGCTTTTCGCTGGAGTTAAAGAGTTGGTCCACTAAATCCTCCTCGTAGCGGATGTTCCGCGCCAGCAGATACGCCACGAAGAGATCGGAAAGTGTGTGCTCGCGGTGAAGAGCATCCAGCATGGCCTTCTTTTCCACCCGCAGAAGCTCGCAATCCGTGAGAGCAACCGCGGATCCCATGCGCAAGAGCTGACCAGCCAGGGCGCCCTCGCCAAGAAATTTACTCTCACTCACGATGCCAATCGTCGCTTCCTTGCCGTTTTTGGATACTACGGTCAACCTCACTTTACCTTTCTGAACATAAAACACCGCGTCTGCCGGCTCGCCTTGCGAGAATATCGTTTGCTTTTTCCGAACAGCTAGGATCGTCCTGCCTGTTCCGATCGTCGCGAGAAAAGTGTTGGGATCGAACTTGCGCGCTTTCTTACTCAGAGCAATTCTGATCATGTTTCTCGTTCTGTCCTTGGAAAACCCCTGAGCAGATTGCAAAGGCGTCGGGACGCTCTCTCAAGGCTTTTCGAGGACCTAGAGGTGGAACTACTGTATCTATGTTCCCTCGATACGGGTGAAGTCTTAGCAAGTCTTTCTGCAACGAAAGCAAACCATCTCATTGACAATATTAGGGTTAGGGTGCGCACGCCGGGGGAGCGGCTGGGAATCATTAGGGCTGAGATAGATTCTTAGTTGTAGGATACGATTCTCTGCGATACGATTTTACGCGTACGGGTACGATACACACGGAGGAGCCCCATGGGACGAAACGGAAATGGAAAGAATACTCACTATGGAACGGTGAATCGAACCGATGTTCCGGAGGGTCGCAGAGGAAAACACAGGAAGGTTGTGGGCGACATTCTGGCCGATCTTTCCAAGCTCAAGGCCCAGCAGGCAGTGAAGATTCCGTTGGACAGTCTGAACGGCGAGAAGATGCAGAACCTTCGCTCGGCTTTGAACCGCGCAACGCGCGAGAAAAACATTCCCGTAGAAACGTCGAGCGATGAGAAATACCTGTACGTTTGGCGCGCGGATCCACCCAAGGAAACTGCGGCTACCGGGTAGCAGCCCCCAAGCACAGTCGTTACCGTCGGGGCCCCAGTCCGTCGGATTCCTGGTCGTCGAGAAGGGGTGTGGCAGCGTTGCTGTCCCTTCCTTGCACCCAGTCAAACGAGCGAGGGTGGTATTAGTCGTTGAGGGAAAAATGCTGCACCTCCAGAATTGTGGGCGGGCATTCATGGAAACCGCTTGTTTGCGCCGCGCATCGCGACGTAGTTGAAAATTCCTCAATTTTTTCCCCGCGCATGTGAACAATTAAGAGCATAATCAACTTTAAGGACCGATTCCGCGGAGGAGCCCCCGTGGTACGCGCTGCCTTTGTGCCGAATGGTTTTTACTGCAAGCTAGGCCTCTGTTTATTCTGGGCGCTTTCCGCCTTTGGCCAGCAGATTCTCGACGGACCGCAGATCCCCCCCAACTTCAACTTTGACCTGGAACGCGCCGCCCGCCTGCGTCCTCAACTCATGGCGCACAGCATGCCACCTACCGGACGCTACGCCACAGGCGGCCTTGTGTTCGAGCGACTCCTCGGGCAAGTTCCCGGGCCCTCCGTCACAAAGTTTGCGTGGGAGCTGCGCATCGTCGACGACGATCAGCTCAACGCCTACTCGTCGCCAGATGGGACCATCTATGTAGAGAGCGGCCTCGCGCGGCTTGCGGGTTCGAGCGCTGGCCTGTGGGCGGCGATCCTGTCGCACGAGATCGCGCACATCGCGCGCCGCGACTGGGCGCGCCGCTACCTTTACCAGAAATCCCTAGAAAGCAGCGGCGCCGCAGCCATCGTGCTGGGCGATCCCGGCCAACCGTCCGCTTCCTGGATCGACTCGCAAAAAGCATCGGAGAATTTGGGTCGCTTCTGCCGCCAGATGGAAGTCGAAGCCGACGGCGAAGGCCTCATGCTGATGGCCCGCGCCGGCTATCATCCCGCTTTCGTCCCAGCGCTGCACCATCTGTTGCACGCACAAGGGGCTGACTCGACGGCCGCGTCTCTCGATGCTATTCACCCCTGCCTGGAGGAGCGTGACCGTGAGTTGAGCCGCACTTACATCGCTGCCAGCATTGAATTTGAACATCGCTGGCAGGAATGGTACGCCTCGCCCGGCGGCAATCCCCCGGTGGTCGTATTCGCTGCAGCGCCGACAGTGAGAAAGACGGGGTCGAAAGAATGGGAGATGCGGATTCCAATGCGCTGCGAGAACCTGGCGGGCGTAGTCGAGGTGGTGTTACGCGCGGATACGGCGTCCCGGAACGCCTCGCAGCCAGAGCGCTTCACCGGGCAGCCAGACCCTGACTTTGAACTCCGGCAACTGACGGGCTGCACTTCGCCCCAAACCACCATCACCTTCACGCTTGCCGACTCTTCCGATCGGAGCAAGCGCGGCGCACACTGGACTGACGTCTACGTACTGGATGCTTGGGGCGCCGTCCTAGCTCGCGCCAATGTCCCCAAGCTGCCACGTTAGTGTCTGAGGCCTTAGCCCCAACCTAAGCCAGTGAGGTGGTGGGATTACTTCTTCTCCGACATCTTCCTGGAGATTTCTGCCATAAGCCTGGGGCGGAGGTCGGCGAGCACGCTGTCGACGATGCCGGCGATGTCGGATGGATTTTCTGATGCGGGAGCGGGAGTCTCTTGTGCGTTATGTTCGGCGCCCGCTGCGACGGCCATAGCTGCGGACTCAGTGGAAACGGGTGCAGGCTCTTCGGATTCCTGGCGAGATTCCCCTGCGACAGCCTTGGCTTCACCGGCGTCGCGAATTTGGCGCCAACTTGCCCAGGCTGCGGCGGTGCTCTTCACGACTTCTGATTCTTCTTTGTATTCTTCCTTGCGATTCTCATCCTCGCGTTCTTCGGTGTGAGGAGTGGAGGTGAAGGAGGTAAAGACGTGGCTCGACGCTACGGCTTCAGGTGTGGCGGCTTCGGGAGCGGGATGCGATTCCTCTTGAGGACGGTTGGCAAAATTGGCGACTGTAGTCTCCACGATAGAAGAGACTAAGTCCGCGATGGGCTGACTAGTGACGGGAGCGGGCTCGGCCATTAGCGGAGCATCGGAATGTGCGGCCTGGCTAGGAGCGGCCTCACTGTCTGTGGCTGCGCTCTGTGTAACTTCGCTCTGTACATCGCTCTGTACTTCGCGGGATGCAACCGGTTCGGTGACAGAGGGAGGAGCAACTTGGGCTTCAGTCTGCGGTAAGGATGCGCTCGCGGTCTCAGGAAAGCTCGCGGTCTCAATAGACACAGATGAGGAGATGGCGAGAGGTGCGGGTGGCACCGATTCAATTTGCCCGGCGTCAGCGGTTAAGGCAGCTTGCGATTGCGATACGGGCTCAGGCGCTGGATTCGAAATGGCGGCAACGGCGATTTCCGGCTCCGCGGGTGCGGAAGAGTTCTCGGACTGTAGAGTCTGTGGCAAGGACGCACCGGCTGTGGAGGCCACCTCTTCCGCCACAAAGGCGGCATAGGCCTTCTGCATTTCCTGGTCGAGGGAGATGGTGGCCTCGTCGCCTTCGAGCGCAACCGGAACGGCGCTCCATCGCGAACCAGTCTGGCTTGCAGAGCCGGGCACTTCCGTGGCGGCTGCCATGGTTACGGGCACGTCTTGCGAATCCTCTCGCGGCTCCTCGGATTTATCCTTCTCCTCCTGTGTACTTTCAATTTTCTTGTTTTCCTGCGTAGCTTCCGCGTTCATGAGGGCTGCAGAATGGCGCGCTACGTCTTTTACGGATTCGGGTTCCACGCGATCGGGAGCGGACTTGGGCTCGTCCTTCACGACGGCACCGATCATTTGTATCTGGGCAGCGGCGGCGGCAATTGCGGCCACCTCTTCCGGAGTAACATCCTGGGGAAGGCCGGGCGGGACTAAGGCGGCCACGTCCACACTGGGTTCGGGCGATTTGTGAGCCAGATGAAGCTTGTGCTCCTGTTCGGCCGCCCTCTCTGCGGCTAGTTCGGCGGGGGTTTCGACAACGGTGCGGAGGTCCCGGTTTATAGGATTGAAGAAAGCGGCGGCGTCGGTGTCTTTTTCCTTCTCTTTTTCTTCCGAATCCGTTTTCTGGTGCGGAAAAGAAATCCGGCTCTTCCATCCATCGTCATCGCCGGCGGCATCGTTTCTACCACCGCGACCGGCTTCCTCGGCAGCGGCGATGGCGCGGGCAAAACGACCGGGCTTGGAGGATTCCGCCCGAGGCACGACTTTATCTTCCAGCTTGGATAAGGCGCTGAGCAACTCGCTAGCCTCAAACGGCTTGACGATGAAACCTTCGGCGCGCACGCGTTGCGCCTCTTCTGGCTTGAACGGTTCCAGCTTGCCAACTGTGAGGAGTACGGGTATGCGGGACGAATCCTGCGATTCTTTGAGGCGCTGGCAGACTTCCAGCCCGCTATAGCCAGGCATATAAACATCGAGGATAACGAGATCGGGCTTGAGTTCGGAGATTTTTTTCAGCGCGGCGGAGCCGTTATTAACAGTGATGACCTCATACCCTGCGTCCGCAAGAATCTTGCGCCCCATGTTCTGGGCGGTCACGCTGTCATCGGCAAGCAGTATCTTCCGGGCCAAGGAAATTTTTCCTCTTATGAGGGGAGATATCGCGAAGGTAACCTGAGCGACAACGTAAGTCAATGATCCGACGGGATGTTACCTGGTTACTAGGGGTCAGCGTCTAGTGAGCGGGCAGTAACACTTTCGGCGTTGGCCGATGGGAGACTGCGAGCCCTGTGGCCATGAATGACGGGTTAGAAGGATATGATCTTCTTTAAGCCCTTCTTTTTCTTCTTCTTGCTGCTCGAAACATCCTGATCACTGGCCAGAGAGGAACTGGAGGCCGCATTTGCTGTGGCGGAACTGCTGGATGGCTGGCCTTGCTGCAGCTCATTCACCTGGACGGGAGGCGGTAAAGGCTGATTGCTCGCAGCGGTTTGGGCATCGGCAGAGGGGGTGAGCTCGTTGGGGTCAGGCTTTGACGCAACGGGAGCCGGGGCAGGCGTCAGTTCATTCGGGTCTGGCGCATTCGCGGTAGTGGCATGGGCAAACGGATCCGCGGGCGGCGGGGGCGGGGAATCGGAGCGCGGGGCCGGTTCATTCGCGGCGGGCGTTCCGGCATTCACAGTTTCCACGCTCACACCGTTGTTGCCGCGGGAGATTCCCATCGCCCGCATGGCGGTTGCTCCGGCGTCCTGATTAGCGGCAATTGGCGTTGGATCTACCAGAGTCGGGTCTCCGACTTTAGCGGCCTGGGCGACATCAGGACCCTTTTTTACCACACTCATCAAGCGATCATAGGTGCTAGCTTCGCGGCGGCTATCTTCCTCACGACGGTTCTGCGCCACGGCCGCCTTGGTGGGCCGCGGAATGGGCTGATGCAGCGCAGCCAGCCGCTTCTTGGCGTCATCCTCGCGATCCATGAGGGGATATCTGGTAATAATTTGCGAATAGACCGCGGATGCCTCTTTGGTCAGTTCTTCAATCATGTTGGCTTTGACCTGCTCGGGGACGCAGCCCGGGTGCGGGCTGGTCTTGATGCAAGTCACGCGGGCGCGCATCTGGGTGATCTGGCCTTCGTAATTCTGACCCAGCAGAAACAGAGCTTCATCGGCCTTGCTGTAGAGCGGGTATTTTTCCACCAACGTCTTGAGACGGGCAATGGAGGCGGGATAGGACTGGCGATAGAAGTAGAACCTTCCAATGTCGAACTCGCGCTCGGCCAAGACTTCCTGCACTTCGAGCAGACGTTCTTTCCCTTCCTTCACCAGCTTGGGGTTATCGGGATACTGCATGATCAGATTGCGGTACTCATCCTCGGCACGCTTGGCATGGGTATAGTCGCGGTCGGCTTTCTCCATCTGCTGGTACTGAATGTTGGCGATCTTCAACTGCGCTTCGGCGGCTTCGGGCATGTTGGGAAAGAAAGTTTCGAAGTCGCGATACTCCTGCTCGGCTTGAGCAAGCGAAGCGGTGCCGCCCTCGGCGTACCAGGAGTCACCGACTGCCAGTTTGGCGCGGGCGATGAATTCGGAATCCGGGTAAGTGTTGATGAGAGTTTGCAGCGTCATGCGGGCCACATCGAAGCGGTTGTGCTTCATCGCGTCCATGGCCTTGTCGAAGAGAACTTTGTCCGGTTGCTTCGAGCCCACGTTGGCCAGCGGGTTGGTAGCCTTCTTGTTAGTGCAAGCCGCCGTGATCATCAGCAGCACTGCAAGCACCGACAGCAATGAAACGCGATGTGACATAAGACCTCGGATCAGGATTGCCAATTATTGATTTCCAAATACCGGCTTACGGCCGTGCACGTTCTCCACTCGAAAGTCGGCACTCGGCAGTTGAACTTTCTAGACTTTCAGCAACGCCGCTTCGGTTGCTGCTTTCAGCAATGCTTCAGCATTCTGCGTTGGATTACCGTTGCCGAACACGGCGTTGCCCGCCACCAGAATTTCCGCCCCGGCGCGGACCACATCGGCTACGGTAGCGAGGGCGACACCACCATCTACTTCGATGCGATAGGCCAGCCGGCGTTGGCTGCGAATCTCCGCCAAACGGCGTATTTTATGCAGCGCGCCGGGAATAAACTTCTGGCCGCCAAAGCCGGGATTTACCGACATCACCAGAACATAGTCAACAATATCGAGCACCTCAGTGAGCGTATCGACCGGGGTAGCCGGATTAATCACGACACCTGCTATGCAATTATGGCTCTTGATCAGGTGCAGCGTGCGATTCAAATGACGGACGGCTTCCTGATGCACCGAAATCCAATCCGCGCCGGCTTCGGCAAATGCGGGAATGAATTCGTCGGGATTCTCGATCATCAGGTGGCAATCAAGCGGCAGCTTGGTGACCTTGCGCAGCGACTGGACCACTGGCGGGCCGATGGTGAGGTTGGGAACAAAGTGGCCGTCCATGATATCCACATGGATGACACTGGCCCCACCTTCACACGCGGCGCGCACCTGCTCGCCGAGACGGGCAAAGTCCGCCGAAAGAATCGAGGGTGCTAGTTCAATCAAGCGTTGTCTCTAAAACCTGGGCTCTCGTGGTCGGAAACCTTGTAAGGAGTTTACCATCCCCGGGGCGGGGTTGACAGTGATTGCAGGCGAACGGTCTTGGCGAATAGTGAGGATGGTTGCGGGCTGATACACGGGCGGTGCGAAGATCAAAACTGCGCATGTTAACCTCGTCGGACATGGCTGCCGCGCCCCAGGTCGCAAGTGCCGTTTACGGGCTGGCTGCCGTATTGGCTTGGGGTACCAGCGATTTTCTGGGCGGATACGCCACCCGGCGCGCCAACGCTTTTTTGTTTACGACGGTGGTGAATATTGGCGGTCTGCTTCTGGTCGGGACTCTGGCTGCGGCCAGTCATGCCACTTTACCCTCGGGCCGAAGCGTGGCATGGGTGCTGACCGGAGGCCTGTCTGCGGGAGCCTCGCTGGCAGTTTTCTATCGAGCGCTCTCCTCGGGAAGAATGGGACTGACCGCGCCCGTGGCTGCGGTGCTTAGCGCGGCGATCCCGACGGTTTTTTCGATGTTCACGGAGGGCATTCCGGGAAGAATTTCGATCGTCGGATTTTTCTTCGCCGCGATCGGGCTTTGGCTGATCACGCGCGCGGAAGACGGCAACACTCCGGAGGGCATTGGGCTGGCGTTATTCGCGGGCACGGGGTTTGCGGGCTTTTATCTTTGCGTGCGCCAGGCCGGCGACGCGTCACCGTTTTGGATCGCAACCTTGACCCGAACTGGGGCCCTGGTGATTACCGGCCTGATTGTTTTGCTGCAAAGAGAATTCCGCGACATCACCGCCGCGGGCGTGCGCTGGGGCGTCCTAACGGGGTGTGTGGATTCGATTGGCACGATGTTGTTCGTACGCGCGAGCCAGACTGGCCGTCTCGACGAAGCTGTGGTGATCTCGTCGCTGTATCCCGCGGTGACAGTGCTGCTTGCCCGTCTGTTGTTAAAAGAACATCTCACGCGCTGGAGATTTGTCGGGCTTTTAGCGGCGCTGGCGGCGGTGCCGATGATTGCAGCGGGATGAAGACCGAGTCTTGCAGACTTTAGAATTGGAATAGAGCTATGGCTCTCGTGGAAGTCCGGAATTTGACCAAGATTTACGCGCAGGGGGAATCACTGCTGGGTGGAAAGCTCAGCGGTAGCCATGAGGTTCGCGCGGTCGATGACGTTTCGCTCGACATTTATGCGGGTGAAACGCTGGGACTGGTGGGCGAATCGGGTTCAGGGAAGAGCACGCTGGGACGCTTGATTTTGCGGCTGATTGAGCCGACTTCAGGAAGCATTTGCTTTGAGGGGAGCGATCTAGGTGCGGCCAGCGGAGGCGAGATGCGCCGGTTGCGCAGCGATATGCAGATTATTTTTCAGGATCCTTTTGCATCGCTCGATCCCCGCTTTCGGGTTGAGGAGATTATCGCGGAGCCGCTGATCATTCATCGACACCGAAGGTCCAACGGCGACAAGAATACGAAGAATGGAATTCGGGCTCGCGTGGGAGAACTGGTGCGCGCCGTTGGCTTGGATGAGTCGATCCTGCGGAGGTTTCCGCATGAGTTCAGCGGAGGACAGCGGCAGCGGATTGGCATTGCGCGGGCGCTGGCACTGAGGCCAAAGTTCATTGTGGCCGACGAACCGGTATCGGCGCTTGACGTCAGCGTGGGTGCACAGATCGTGAATCTGCTGGCACAATTGCAGCGTGACTTCGGGTTGACCTATTTGTTCATCTCGCACTCGATGCCGGTGGTGCGCTATCTTTCGACGCGAATTGCCGTGATGTATCGCGGCAAGATTGTGGAAATCGGACCGACCGAGCAGATCACCGAAAGACCGCTGCATGCCTATACCCGCAGTCTTTTGGAGGCAACGCCGGAGGTGGGGGTTTAATGTCGCATGCCAAATCCGGCAGGACTCGCGATCTGGTTGAGTTGATTCTGGGCTATGGGTTGATCGTGGGCATTATATGGACGCCGGATTCGCTGCAGCGGATACTCTCGCCTATCGCCCTGGTGCTGACGCTGGCGGTGGTGGTAGCACGGCGAAAGAGCCGCGATGAATTGGGCGTGGGGCGGCGCGGACTGCTGGAGTCGTTGTGGATCTTTCCGGCGGCCATCGCGCTCTCAGGCGTGAGCATTTTCATAGCGGCGAAACTCGGCACGCTGCATCCGCTCTACAAAGGGGATTTCAAACACATCGCTGGCTACGTGCTGTGGACGGTTTATCAGCAATTTCTTCTGCAGGATTTTTTTATGGACCGTTTGCTGCGGCTGGTCGCGAACGAATCTGTTGCGGTTACTATCGCAGGGACACTCTTTGCCGTGGCACATCTGCCCAACCTCGTGCTCACTGCGGCTACGCTGGTCTGGGGCATTGCTTCGTGCGTGCTGTTCCGGCGCTATGGCAATCTGTGGGCACTCGGCTTGGCGCAGGGAGCACTTGGGCTGTGCTTCGCGATGTGCGTGCCGGATGTGCTGCACCATCATCTGCGGGTGGGGCTCGGGTACGTGCGGTATCACGGGACGCGGTAAGTTTTCAGTTGGGTCGAGGCCAACGGAAATGTCTAAAACCACAATCCCCACAGCCAATCCACCGTGGCATGAGTAATCGTTGAAGCGGGCACGCGACGATTTTCTCGCCAGGCGCGGCCGTAGAAAATACCGGCGATGGTGGCTAAAAGCACGTAGGGCCAGTTGAAGTGGGCGGAGCGTTTGTTGAAGTGCGACAGGCCGAACAGAATTGACGCGATCACAAGCGCAGCGCGGCGACCCACACGACGCTCCAGCAAGTTCTGCACCCAGGCGCGGAAGAAAAGTTCTTCAGGCACGGCGGTAAAGAAAAATATCAACACCCAGCGCAGCAGCGCGCTGCCGATTCCGGGCAGGTTGCGATGGGGATGGATGAAACCGAGCGCCAGCCCCAACACGATGACAACAGGTGCGAAGAAAACAAGCTCGCGCAGACCGGTTTTCCAGTCACTCCATTGCAGATGAAAATCGAATCCGGCACCGCTCAATTGGCGAATCGCCAGAAATCCGTAGAGACCAGCATCCACCAGGAGCAATTCGTTCAACGCGCGCAAGCCGCTGGGCCATGCGCTCTCAAACCAGCGCAGATCGACGGCCAGGCCCAGCACGAGCAGGATGAAGGCGTCGCGCCAATCGCCGCGCTGCTCGGGGTCGGACCGGGCGGCGCGCACCAGAAGCCATGCGATGGCCACGGGCAGCACGGCATAGAGCGCGAACCAGGTCCACTGGAAGATGCGGGCGGAGATGGAGACCATGACATAGGGCAAGACAAACAGCGCAGGGAGGCTCAGGCGCAATGCCAAGGGCCAGCGCCCCACTGCGCGTGCAACTCGCTCGGCGGCGCAGCCGAAAAGAACCGCCGGAGCGAGTTCCAGGGCGAGAGCTGCCATCGCGACTGGGGTCACGTTCTGCATAGGGCCATCTTAAACTCGCTTGTGTCTCACTGTTTTGTCTAGGTCGATTGTTCGGGAGGCTTGTATCGCCGCAGCCTCGCAGCTAGAATTCCTTGGCACGCCGCCGGAGGCACACCATGGCTGCCGCTCCGCTACCGCCTGTGACTTCAAGTGTGACCGCGCCTGAAGCTGCACCGCTTTCGGAGGGCGCCCGCATCGTTAATACTTTTGTTGCCCCCTCGAAAACTTTCACCGACTTGCGCCGGAATGCGAGCTGGTGGGGACCGTGGCTGCTGATCTCAGTCGTCTCGCTGCTCTTCGTGTATACGATGGACCGGCAAGTCGGATTTGAGCAGATCAGCAAGAACGAGATTGCGAAATCCTCGCGCGCCGATCAGTTCGATAAACTTACGGCCGACCAGCAGGGGAAACAGATCAGGTTTTCCAGCAGTCTGGTTCGTTATCTGTCCTACGGAATTCCGGTGATGATCCTGCTCTACTTCGCGATCACAAGCGGGGTGCTGTGGGCAACATTCAACTTTGGCGCGGGGGCGAATGTTGCGTACAGAACGGCATACGCTATCGTCTTTTATGCAGCACTGCCGGGCATCATCGGTTCGATTCTGGGGGTGATATCGATGTTTGCCGGCGTGAACCCAGAAGGTTTTAACGTGAACAATCCGGTGGCGACGAACCCGGCGTACTTCATGGATCCGACGGGCAACAAATTTCTCTATGGCATGGCCTCGGGGCTGGACATCATTGCCATCTGGACGATCGTACTGCTGGGGATTGGATTCTCCTGCAACAGCAAGGTAAAACGCACGACTGCGATTGTGATCGTGGCCGCGTGGTATCTATTCTGGAAGCTGGGAGCGGCCGCGCTGGCGGCGAGGTCTTAGCGCGATGACAACGAATCGGTATGCATTATTTAAGATCAGGCAGGTTGAGGAGATTTCAATGAATCGCATTCTGCTCACGTTTTTTTTCGCATGTTTCTGTGTTAGTTCGGGATTTGCGCAGGGAGCAATGGCTCCTTCTACCGCGCCACCCGCCGCGCAAGCTCCGGCGCCGGTGAAGGATCCTGTGGCGACCTCTCTTCGCATGCTGCTGCCGCGTTCGCGGAATAATATCCTCGGCGCCATTGGCGCGATGCCCGCCGATAAATTCAACTACAAGCCCACGCCCGAGCAGATGAGCTTTGCGCACCTGGTGGTCCACATTATTGGCTCGAACAACGGTGGATGCGCCAAGGCGGCGGACGTTCCTGCTCCCAAAGTTGAAGAAGTCAAAGAAACCGACTCCAAGGAGAAGATGCTGGCAGCAGCGACGGCGTCGTTCGATTTCTGTGCGGACGCGCTGGGAAAGATGGATGACTCCAAACTCGGTGACACCGTTGAACTCTTCGGCGGACATCAGTTTCCCCGCGCCATGGCTGCGCTTGGCCTGGCCAGCGGATGGGCTGACCATTACGCCGCAGCAGCCATGTATTTGCGTCTGAATGGAATTCTGCCGCCGTCGGCGCAGCCGAAGAAATAATCTTGGGCCAAGACGAATCCGAGGCGCCTATAATGCCTGCAGTCAGGAGGCGCTTATGCGACCCGCTTTCTCCTGGGCCCTTCCTATCCTCGTTCGTCTCGCTCTTGCTCCACTCATTCTAAACTGCAGCTCGATGTTAGGGCAGCAGGCGGCTACGGCTGCACAGTGTATCGACTGTCATAGCAAAATCACGCCCAACATCGTTTCCGACTGGAAACTGAGCAAGCACAGCGGCGTGGACGTTACGTGCGTCGCCTGTCACGGCGACCAGCACACTTCTGCCAGCGATGTGGCGAAGGTAAAAATTCCGACGCCGGAAACCTGCGCCGAGTGCCACCAGACGCAGGTAGAGCAGTTCAAGAAGGGCAAACACGCGATGGCGTGGGCGGCGATGAAGGCCATGCCCACAATCCACTGGCAGCCGATGGCAATGACGAGGGCGAGAAAGGCTGCGGCGGCTGCCACAAGATCGGCGACAAGAAGTCCTGCGGAATTACGGATGTGCGGCGCCGGCACCGGGTTCGGCGCGGCATCGTGCGACGCCTGCCATACGCGCCACACCTTTTCCGTTGAAGAGGCCGCCAGCCGCAGGCATGCGAGACCTGCCACATGGGCTTCGACCATCCCGCAGTGGGAGATGTATTCCTCCTCGAAGCACGGGGTGCGCAGCGACCTGAAGCAGACACACATCCTGCCCGCAGACGCCGCCGCGCCAACCTGCCAGACCTGCCACATGCAGGATGGCAACCACGAAGTGCGTACCGCATGGGGATTTCTCGCCGTGCGCCTGCCATGCCAGAAGACAAACAGTGGGCCGCCGACCGCGCTGCGATCCTGCAGGCGCTGGGAGTGCTGGACCCGGATGGCAAGCCGACCGCGCTGGTCGACGACCGTGAAGGCTGCCGACGTCGCCCGCCTGACTCAGGAAGACTGGCAGCGCGAGCGCGACAAGATGATCAAGACCTGCAACCAGTGCCACTCGGTGAACTTCGCCAAGCAGCAACTGGAGCAGGGCGACGACATGATCAGGAACGCCGATCATCTGATGGCCGAGGCCATTCACATAGTTGCCGGTCTCTACAAAGACGGGGTGCTGCCCAAGCCGCGAACTATACCTATCCGTTCCCGAATCTGTTGACATTCCACGATGCGCCGACGGTCGTCGAGCAGAAGCTGTTCGTGATGTACCTGGAGCATCGCATGCGAACCTTCCAGGGCACATTCCACGCCAGCCCGGACTACGCCTTGTGGTATGGCTGGAGCGAAATGCAGCGCGACCTGACGGAGATCAAAGAACTTGCAGCACAGATGCGCCGGGAGAAGCAAGGAGCCATGCTGAAGCCGACGGCGAAGTGAGAGAAGGCAGGAAGATCGCTTGGCTCGTCTCGAGTTTCCAACCCTGCATTCATCGCGCGAATGGCGTGGACAATTACTTTATTTGCACGAGTTCCGCGGCCGACGCTGGCGCAGCAGTCGGAGGGGCCAGGTGCTGCGGTGCGCGCCAACTATCGAAGATCGATACTTGATGCACGCAGGAAACCGTGCAGTGCGGTGCACAGGATTTTTCTGTGAGATATTCGCGGCGCATGTCATCGCGCGTGTAGGTTGCGAGCGGCACGCCGGGATAGCCGCGTTGCTGCGAGCAATAGTGGACTAATCCGTCTTCACAAATGTAGAGATAGCGGGCTCCGGCGCGGCAACGCCAATCGTTGGGCAGACCTTGCGCTATGTTGTCCTGGAAGGCATTGATGCGGGTGAAGCTGCGCTTTTCCCACGATTTCATTTCGTCGTAGATGCGGCGCTCTTCTTCGCCCAGCGGCTGCAACTGCCCACTGCCGTCGTGGATGATGCCGATGGTCGAGGTGAATCCAAGTTCGAGGGCGCGTTTGCCAATGACGAGCGCGTCCTGCGGATGGTGAATCCCGCTGCCCACCACGGAATTGATGTTCACATGAAAATCCGCGTGCTCGGCGAGCAGTTGCAATTTCTTGTCGAGAACTTTCAGACTCTTCTTCGAGACCTCGTCGGGATTCACGTTGTCGATGGAGATCTGCAGCCACTCAAGTCCGGCACGATTGAGGCGCTGAATGCGATCCGCAACCAGAAGATAGCCGTTGGTGATGAGGCCAGCGATCATGCCGTTTGAACGGATGCGACAGATCACGTCGTCGAGTTCGGGATGCAGCAGCGGCTCTCCTCCGGAGATCGTGACCACCGCGGTGCCGAGCGCGCCCAGCTTGTCGATGCGGCGAAACATTTCTTCTGTCGGGACGGGCTTCGAGAAATCGTCGAACTCGTTGCAGTAGGTGCAAGCGAGGTTGCAGCGGCGGACGGGGATAATGTGCGCCAGCAGGGGATGGTCGGTCGAGGCGAAGGCGCGAGCGGCCATGGCGGCTCCGCGCAGGTTGCGGTGCAGGGCTTTGGCGCGGCGGCGCAGGTTAGTGATCGCTGAAGGCATCGATTGAATACTCTTATTACAGCACGGATGTGGGGCAAGTGTCAGGGGAGGTGACGCTGTTTGGGGAAATTGGCGGGTTGAATGGCGTGTATTGTGTTCGTGTCGCGGAGACTCTTCCGCGGCTCTTTCCTTGACGTAGACTCATCCCTTATCGCGCATCTCGGCCTGTAAATCGTGCCCGGCGGAGTGAAGAGCTTTGAGTGCCGCATCCTGAAATCCTTTCTGCACGAGAACGTAGTCCGTGTCGTAAGTGGAGATGGCAAAAATCGGGACGCCGTTAGTCGACAGCGGCTCGATGAAGGAGAGGAGAACTCCGGTTTGCGAGAAGGGGAACGGGCCCTCCAACTTGAGGCAGATCCAGCGCGGGCCGGGGCTGATGTCTTTCGGGATGCTGTTTAGTAGGCAGACGATGGAGAGTTCTTCGGCGGTGCGGGTGATCGAGGTAAAGTCGCCTTGCGTGGCCCAGCCGGGGACGGGCGTGTTCGGAGCAAGGCGAACGATTGCGTAGAGACCAGGGAGTTGGCAGAACTTCAACATGGGATGAGGCGAGTTTAATACATCGTTTTCGTGGATGGAGTTCGCAGGCAGGAGTGCCCGCGCCACACGGTTCTTGCTAGTCTTCCAGAGCTTTGCGCACCGCGGCTTTGGCCAGGAGGCGCGTGGAGTCCAGCGTGGGGAGCGGCGAAGATTCCGGCGCTACCAGAAGCGGGATTTCGGTGCAGCCGAGCACGACTGCGTCGCAGCCCTCATCCTTGAATGACCGGATCACCTCCACGTAATACGCCAAGGAGCGCGGCAAGAACTGGGCGTCGACCAGTTCGTCGAAAATGATGCGGTCGAGCCGCTCGCGCTGCTCGGGGCCTGGGATGCGGTGCTCGATGCCGGCCGCTTTCAGCGCTTCGCCGTAGACGGGGCCTTCCATCAGATAACGTGTGCCGAGGATGGCGAGGCGCTTGAACTGGCGATGCTGCGCCTCTTTCGCAACTTCTCTGGCGATATGCAGCCAGGGGCGGGGCGAACGGTGCTCGATCAGGTCGAACGCCTGGTGGATCGTGTTGTCGGGACAAATGAGAAAATCGGCGCCGGTGCGGGCCAGCTTGTCCGCGGAAGAAAGCATGAGTTCGGCGACGCCTGCCCAGTCGCTAACGGAGATGTACTGCATGTATTTGGCGAGCGAATAGGAGTGCAGCGAGACTTCGGGATGATCGTGCGGGCCCAGCATCTGCGCGCCTTCGAGTGAGATCGTGCGGTAGCAGAGCGCGGCTCCTTCGGTACTGCAGGCGACGATCCCGATGTGGAGGGGCATGCGGTTCTCAGTTCTCAGTTCTCATAGTTCTCAGTTAATGCGATGCGACGGCTCTGATTTTCGATTGGCGATTTTACAACAATGATGGGCGCTAGCTGCCGGGCTTCGCCCGGCTGGACAGCTGAGGGCGGCCGTCCATACATGGCCCATCATCGTGCGGCGGCGGCGTCGAACTGGTTCAGGAACTCCAATTTCTTTTCTGCGGGCAGAAATGAGGCTTCGAAGGAGTTGCGGGCAAGTTCGCGGAGATGCTCGTCGGTGAAAGCGAAGCACTGCTGGGCGATCTGGTATTCGCGGGCGAGCGTTGTGCCGAAAATCGCGGGGTCATCGCTGTTCAGTGTGATCATCACACCTTGGTCGAAGTAACTCTTCGCCGGATGGTCATTGAGGTTGGGACAAAGACCGGTACGCAGGTTGCTGGTCAGGCAGATTTCGACCGGAACCTGGCGCTGGGCAAGCTCTTCGACAAGATCGGGATCGTGGAAGGCGGTGAGGCCGTGGCCAATGCGCTCGGCACGCAGGTTGAGCGCTCCCCAGATAGATTCCGGAGGGCCGGTCTCACCGGCGTGGGCGGTGAGGCGCATACCGTGATCGGCGGCCCAGACGTAGGGGTCACGGAAAAGTTCGGGCGGGGCTTTTTGCTCGTCGCCGCCTATGCCGACGCCGACTACTTCGCGGTCGTGATAGCGAACGGCCAGCTCGAAGACTTTTTGCGCAGGTTCGGCGCCGAATTGACGAACGGCATCGAAGATCCAGAGCAGGGAGATGCCGAAGTCGTGCGCGCCACGGGCGCGGCCACGATCCAGGCCTTCGAAGATGGCTGCGAAATCTTGCTGACGCCAGAGGCAGACTCCGACCGAGACGTAAACTTCGGCATGCAGGACGTTTTCTTCTTTCAAGCGCTGCATCAGGCGATAGGTGATCAGCTCGTAGTCTTCCGGGGTACGGAGGTGCTCGGTGATGTTCTTGAACACCAGCAGGAATCCGGGGAAATCTTCATAGCGGTAGAGGGCATCGACTTCGGCCTGGGTGACGCGGTCACCGTGACGCTGGCGGAGCTCGAACATTGTTGTTGGGTCGATTGCGCCTTCGAGGTGCAGGTGCAGCTCGGCTTTCGGAAGCTGACGAAGGAAACTGCTCGGCGGGCGGTCCGGTGTGGACATCACTTTCTGATTGTAGATTCTTGGGAGGAGATTTGCGAGGGAGGACATTCACCACGTCGAGGCTGCGGTGCAGCGTACGAATGCATAGGTCCTTCGCTCCGCTCAGGATGACAATGGGTTTTCGCGGACGGCCGATGGCTGATAGTTTCTTCGCTACCTCTTCGCGAACTCGCTCCGGTGCCTACTGTAGAAAAAGTAGATCATCAGCCCAAGGCCCAGCCAGATCACAAACCGCAGCCAGGTAATAATGGTGAGCCCCATCATTAGGCCGCCGCAAAGAACAATCGAAATCAGTGGAAACCACGGCACAAACGGGACTCGGAAAGCGCGCTTGCGATCAGGCTGCCGGCGGCGCAGAAGGATCACTCCCAGCGAAACCAGAACGAAGGCAAACAACGTTCCGATGTTGGCGAGGTCAGCGGCATCTCCAATATCCACGAGGCCAGCGGGAATTCCTACCGCGAAACAGGCGATCCAGGTGGAAATGTGCGGCGTCTTAAATTTCGGGTGTACCGCGGAGAACAGCTTCGGCAGCAAGCCGTCGCGGGACATGGCATACCAGATGCGTGCCTGTCCGTACTGAAACACGAGCAACGAAGAAATCATGCCCGTCAGCGCTCCGATCACAATGACCGAGCGGAAGAGCGGGTGCACACCCAGATACTTCATCGCGTAGGCCACTGGCGCTTCGGCGGCTGCGCCGGACACGAAGGTGGTGTACTTCATCATGCCCAGCAAGACGACGGCAACGCCGACATAGAGCAGCGTACAGACCACAAGCGACATGATGATGCCGAAGGGCAAATCTTTTTGCGGATTGCGCGATTCCTCGGCGGCGGTGGAGACTGAATCAAATCCGATGTAGGTAAAGAAAACGATGGCCCCTCCGGTAACGATTCCGGCGAAGCCAGAAGGCGCGAAGGGATGCCAGTTCGCGGGCTTCACCAGCATTCCACCGACGACCAGGAAGGTCAGGATGGCGCCGATTTTGACTGCCACCATGATGTTATTGGTCTCCGCCGACTCCTTCACTCCGCGCACCAGCAGCAGCGTAAGAATGAAAACGATGAGAAAGCCGGGGAGATTGAAATAGGCGCCCGTCCACTGGCCGCCGGCCCAGACCGGACTGGCAAATTTTTCCGGCAAGTTGATGCCGAATACAGCCAGTTGCGCTTTTGTATAACCGGCGAAGCCAACCGCGACTGCGACGTTCGAGACGACGTATTCGAGGATGAGGTCCCAGCCGATGATCCAGGCGAAGATCTCACCCAGCGTGGCGTACGAGTAGGTGTAGGCGCTGCCGGCGATGGGGATCATGGAGGCCAGTTCGGCGTAGCACAAACCGGCGAAACTGCAGGCGATCGCGACCAGGAAAAACGAAATCGCAATCGATGGCCCAGCGGGCGGGCGCCCGTGCATGAGCGCTCCGGCCATGCTGCCAGTGCGCAATAAATTCACGATCACGTCGAGCGCCTGCGCATGCAGGATGGATGGGGCCTGGAAATATTCGCCCGCGGCAGCGGTGCCGGTAAGGATGAAAATTCCCGAGCCGATGATGGCGCCGATGCCGAGCGCGGTCAGCGACCAGGGGCCCAGGGTTTTCTGCAGCCGCTGTCCGGGAGCCTCGGACTCGGCGATTAACTTGTCGATCGACTTGCAGCAGAAAAGCTGATTGTCGGAGGTGCGAACCGTGCCGGTTGGTTCCGTGGATGATTGTGACAAGTGGTAGTTGTCTCCTCACAGCGGAGTCGGGCATGGACCGCGGGTAGCCGGTCCATGCCCGGATTGCTTAAGCCAGGCGTTCTACCGCTTCGACTGGCCGCGAGCCAACTTCTTCACCTTGCGTTTCTTCGATCCGCGGGCGTAATCGCGGGGCTTCTTGGGCTTCTCCGCTTTTGATTTCTTGCGGGCGGCGCGTTTTGATTTCTTGCGTTCCTCTTTGGTTAATTCTGCTGTGTTTGCCATGAGTTAGATTAATTCCTCTTTCGCCTACAGATTATTCAAACTTGCCACATTCTGCACATTAAAATTCTACGCACCGCCGGGCCTTCGTGTTCGCCGCAGCGATGATCGAACGAGGAGAGCGAGTTGGAGCCAGAGAACGGCACTGACTGCGCACCCAACGACAATCCCCTCGATAAGGCCGTCCGCAACTTTGCCCGTGAAGACGCTATTGCCCTCGCTGCTTCGGGCAGTGCCTGCAAAGGCGAAGACCCCCAACAAGACGAGACAACTGAAAAGCGTTCTCTTAAAGATCGAGCGCCGCTGTTCAATACTGCAGTGATCCCACTCGATCCGGCCCGTGGAGTATTCGCCTCAGCGGCACAGACGATTCTCCTGCCCGACCAACGGCCCACCCAGCCTGCTTCTTTCGCGAATGAACCTGGTCAAATCTGCGCCACATAGGTCGCAAACATAGGCCAGTCCCAAGCCCACTTTTCGCGGAGTCACGACGGGCGCTCTCGGCATCAAGCCCGCTCTAGTTGCGCGTATTTCTCCACAAGCTTCTTCAAGCCGAAGCGAGGAAATTGTACAGTAATCTTGGCTTCTTCGCCTTCTCCTTCTCGTTGGTAGACCGTTCCCTCGCCATATTTTGGATGGCGAACCTTCTGGCCGGGGCGGAATCCGCGCTTGCCGCTGGGCTCTTCGAGAGGGATCTTGGGAACGGTAAACTTCTTGCCGCGGCTGGCGAAAAACTCTGCGATGTTCTCGATGGAATTGTAGGGCTTGGCAGGCGGCGTTGATTTTTGGCGGTTTGCCGGAACGTCGCTGCGTTTCCAGTCGGCACTTTGATCTTCGTCCTCGTAGGAGTAGTGGACGCCTTCCGCGTAAGATGCGCTGCTTCGCCCCGTTGGACGGCCGAGGGCGGCCGTCCCTACACGAGATGCGGCAGTCCGTCGCGTGCCTAGCTCTTCGATCAACCGGATTGGTACCTCTTCAAGAAAGCGCGAGGGGACGCTGGCTTCGGGGAGATCGGTGCCGTAGCGGCGGCGGTAGACGGCGCGGGTGAGGATGAGTTGGTCCATGGCGCGAGTCATCCCGACGTAGCAGAGACGGCGCTCTTCTTCGACGTCGTCGGGCTGCAACATGGTGCGGGAGTGGGGGAATAATCCTTCTTCAAGGCCGCTCAGAAATACGAGCGGGAACTCCAGACCCTTGGCGGCATGAAGGCTCATGAGGGTGATCTGGGAGCGCTCGTCGTAATCATCGGCGTCGCTGATAAGGGCAGCGTGGTCGAGGAACTGATCGAGCGATTCGCCGCGGTCGCGCGAATCCATGGCAGCGTTCACCAACTCGCGCAGGTTTTCGATGCGGGAGAAAGCTTCGGGCGTGTCTTCGGCTTCGAGCAGCTTGATGTAGCCGGTGCGGTCGATGAGGAATTTGAGAATGTCGGCAGTGCTGACCGTGGGAGAGGGAAATGTGTCCGAGGCAGGGGTTGGCGTTTCTGCTCGCGGCGCGGTTGATCGCTCTTCGATTGGGCCCGGCGGGACACCAGCGCTGCTCTCAGCCTCCTCGCCGGTGTAGGCTCCGCCAAAATCGAAAGCGGTATTTTCGAATTCGTTGGGATCGAAGGCGGCTGCATCGTCCGGCTCCGCCTCAGACGGCAGGGCTTCGCCCCGCTGGACAGCCCCTTCGACTTCGCTCAGGGCGAGCTTAGGTGGCTGTCCCCACGTAGGCTCAGATGCTTCAGTCGTCTCTTCTGCACTTGCGGCCACATGCTCGACAAAATTTCCTGACATCATGGCTTGAGCGTCCACGATAAGTTGCTGGAAGCTTTTCAGCGCTGACAGCGCGCGTTGAGGAAGCAGTTGACGGCGGATGGCTTCTCCGACGGCTCCCCAGAGCGACAGACCGGTCTCCAGGGCGAGGTGCTCGAGGGTGTCGATCGTACTTTTGCCGATGCCGCGGGTCGGGGTGTTGATCACGCGCAGCAGCGAGATGGAGTCATCAGGATTCTGGATGACTTTGAGGTACGAGATCATGTCCTTGATCTCGGCGCGCTCGTAGAAAGAAAATCCGCCGACCACTTTATATTTCAGGCCGTAGCGGCGCATGGCCTCTTCAAACAAGCGCGACTGCGAATTGGTGCGGTAGAGGACCGCGGCGCGAGGAGTTTCGCCGCCTGAGTTTCCAGCATGTGCGGCTTCGCGCAGATATTTTGCGACGTGATCGGCGGCGAAGAGAGCTTCGTTTTCGCCGTCGGGAGCTTCGTAGTATCCGATCTTTGTCCCGCCCTGGCGCGAGGTCCAGAGGTTCTTGCCTTTCCGACGAATGTTGTTAGCAACGACTGCAGACGCCGCCTGCAGAATGTTTTGCGTGGAACGGTAATTCTGTTCGAGGCGGATGATCTTCGCCTCGGGAAAGTCTTTCTCGAATTCGAGAATGTTGCGGATATCGGCGCCGCGCCAAGAATAAATCGATTGATCTTCGTCGCCGACGGCGCAGACATTGTGACGGTCACCTGCAAGCATCCGCATGAGCTCATATTGCGGGCGGTTCGTGTCCTGGTATTCGTCGATGAGGAGATATTGGAAGCGGCGGTTGTAATACTCGCGCACGGGGGCGGCGGTTTTCAGCAGGCGCGTGGCTTCGAGCAGCAGGTCGTCGAAGTCGAGCGCGTTGGCTTTGCGCAACTCTTTGCCGTACTCCTCAAACAAGTGGGCGATCTTTTCGTTCTTGGGATCGGCCGATTGCAGGTAAAGCTCCTGGGGATCGAGCATATGGTTCTTTGCCCAGGAAATACGGGAGAGCACGGTGCGCGGAGTGAGTTGCTTGTCGTCGACGCCGAGGCGCTTCATGACTCCTTTGACCACCGATTGCTGATCGCTCTCATCGTAGATGACAAATTTTTTCGTGTGGCCGATCGGCGGCTGGCCAGGCGTGGCGGATGGAATCTGCAGGGCTTCAATATCGCGGCGAAGAACGCGCACGCAGAAAGAATGGAATGTCGAGATGACGGGCTTGGCGATGCTGAGGCCGCCGACAAGCTTCTCGACGCGCTCGCCCATTTCGGCGGCGGCTTTGTTGGTGAAGGTCATAGCCAGAATGGATTCCGGCATTACGCCCTTGTGCTCGATCAGGTAGGCGATGCGGTAGGTGATGACGCGCGTCTTGCCGCTACCGGCACCAGCGAGAATCAGCACCGGACCTTCGGTAGTTTCGACGGCCTCGCGCTGCTGCGGGTTGAGTTGATCGAGAAAAGACAATGCGGAAGTGGCTCCGGAGCCAATGGATCAATTTTACAGGATTGGGATAGGAGATCGTTTTTCAAGCGTTTACGGGATCGCCGGTGTGCTCATCGGGTGTCTGAAACTTCCGCGCTTCCCGTTTTGAAATATCAGGGATCTAAATATGGCATCCCGCTGAGATCGTCCTGACTTATTGCGCATAGACTTCTGGCAGGGCTCGCGGTGTAAAGGCAACACAGCACCCTGCGACGGTAGCAGTGCGGGTTCGAATCCCGTCGGGTCCACGCTCCAGTTCGGAGCGCGGGTTCTGTGGGGAGCGAAGCAGGGATAGCTTCCCTACAAAAGTAACTCGACTGACAATTTGGGCGGAATATACTGAAGATGTCGCAGGGTGCTGTAGATGCCCACATTTGATTGGCCCCGAGGAATCGGGGCCTTCGTCTTTTCGGGCGCGTTCACACCCACGCGCTCATCAGATGTCCCAGACCGCCGCGCACAAGAAGGCCGTCGGTGCGGTCTTTGAAGTAGCGCGCGTTGAGTTCCTTGCCTTGCAGAAATTCGGTGCGATGGAATCCCAGACTTTTGAGTTCGTCCTGCAATTTTTCTGGATCGAAGAATAACTGGAAGGGCTCGCCGGCTGCGGCTACGCGGTTCGAGAGAGCGTCGAGCGCCTGCCTTTGCCCAGGGTTGAGAAGCGCGGGATCGACGGCGAAATCGAAGACCACGCTTGAGCCTGTGGGCAATCGGGCGATCAAGGAAAGCGTGGTCATGCACGCGGCGTGAGTGAGGTACGGCGTGACCCCGAGCCAGGAAAAGAATGCTGGCGCGGTTCTATTAAATCCGCAATCATTCAGCCCTGATTCAAGGGTTTGCTCTTCGAAGTCGATTGGAACGAAGGTTAAGAACGGCGGAATCGGAATGGCCGCCGACTGTAGTTGTTCGCGCTTCCAAGCTTGCGTGGCGGGGTGGTCGATTTCGAAAACGCGCAAACCGGGATGAGGATTGCGGTAGGCAAAAGTATCAAGTCCGGCGCCGAGGATAACGTATTGAGTGACGCCCTGTGCGACGGCGCGGGCGAGTTCGTCTTCGGCGTAGCGGCTCCGCGCCGCCATGAAGGCACGGAAAGAGCGAGAAAAGGCGTGGTGCTCTTTAGGGTTGGATCGAAGCTCCTGCGCCGTTTCGGAGCCGATAATAAGCAGGGCCAGGGGATCGTCAAGAACCCTGGGCTCGTCAAGAAGCTGATGCGCCGCCCGGCGAATGGCGACGCGGTGGGCTGTTCGACTGAATTTGCCTTCTTGCATTGTTGCGACTCGGACACCCCCAGCGGGGCAAAACTCGGCGCTGGAAAGCTATTTCTCTACTACAGGTTCGAGGCCTTGCACTCGTTGCACGGACAGACTTCGCGCAGGAACTTCCAGGAATAAATGCCAAGATCGTGGTCGTCATTCCAGGCAAAGCGGATGGCGTACTTGCCGATTGCCTCGGCGGATATTGGCCTAGCGGCAGCTTTGAACATGGGAAGCATGCCGGGAGCAAGTTTGGCAGGCTCGCCGGGTCTGCGCCTGGTCTTGTCGCGCTCTTCGTTGCACATGGCACAAGGGCAGGCGTCCCGCAGGTAGACAAAATCGTAGTGCGAAATGTGCCCGTCTTTCCACTCGATGTCCATGCCGGTGCCGGTGGTCAGGTTCACTTTGACCGACTTGGGATCCGTGGCTGAAGTGGGCGACTGAAGCGGGGACTGCATGTTTTCAGTATCGCATATGAAATGTGAAGGAAGGCGCGGGAAGGCTCGCGTTATTTACCGGTGCTGGAAGTAGTAGAACTCTGCGCTTTGGGACTGGTAACGACGCCGACCGCTAACCCTCCAACGGCTCCGGCTACAATGCCCATCAGGGCCAGAACCAAGGCGCTTTCCACTAAAGTCGATTTGCCACGGCTTGACATCTAGATACCTCCGCCTTCCTCTTCCGGAATAGAGATGCAAGTTTACATGGCCGGCCCGTGCGGCACAAATTGTCGGGGAGGGCCTGAATCCGTTACAATATGGGATTCAAGCAGAGTTCTGAAAGGATCCAGGCAGTCATGGCACAACAGTGTGATATCTGCGGCAAGAAGCCGCAATCCGGAAACCGCATCAGCCACGCGCATAACGTCACCAAGCGGCGCTGGAACGTGAATCTGCGACCGGTGCACGCCCGCGTGGGCGCGACCACCAAGCGCATGCGAGTATGCACCGCCTGCATTCGCAGCGGCAAAGTAGTCAAGGCGTGAGAAGGATTACCACCGAGATCGCCGAGCCCGCCAAGAAAGCTATTCCAGTCTTCGGTTTTTGTTAAGTATTCGTTTGGCGCTCTTTGCGCGCTCGGCGGTGGACGTTCTATTGCACGCCCAGCAGCTGCACATCGAAGATGAGAGTTGCATTAGGTGGAATCGGGCCCCCGGGAGTGCCTTCTGCGCCGTAACCGAGAGCGGGTGGAATTCGCAACTGGCGCTTGCCGCCAACCCGCATTCCGGCAACTCCTTCTTCCCATCCCTTGATGACCTCACCATTGCCGATGGTGAAATCGAACGGCTTCCCGGCATCGACCGAGCTATCGAACTTCTTGCCGTTGGTAAGCCAGCCCGTATAGTGCACACGAACGCGGTTGCCTTCTTTGGCAACTTCGCCGTTGCCAACCCGAATGTCCCAATAGATGAGTCCGGAGGGAGTTTTCACACCGTCGCCGGTGACTTTGGTGGGAGCGTTGGTACTGGCGGTAGATTTCCTGGTAGCGCTTTGCGCCATGATAAACCCGGCTGTCGACGCGAGAATTATTGTGAGAGCCGCGATGCACCTGATCATTCTGATCTCCTTCACATTTTCAGAATCTTAATCACTAGAGAGCACGGAGACGCACGGGTTTCGCACCCTCGGCGATGTCCGTGTCTTCTTGGTTGAGACGTTTCCTACTGTATCGCGATCACATCAATTTCCACCAGCACGTCCTTGGGCAGGCGTGCCACTTCTACGGTCGAACGAGCCGGCGGCGCGGTGCTGAAATATTTGCCATAGACCTGGTTCATGGCGGCAAAGTCGTCCATATTCTTGAGGAAGACGGTGGAGCGAACTACTTTGCCGAGCCCGCTGCCGGCAGCTTCCAGAATCTCCGACAGATTGCGCAGCACGCGATCGGTTTGCGCGGCCACATCGCCCGTAACGACCTGCTGCGTAGCGGGATCGATGGCGATTTGCCCGGAGGTAAATATGAATCCGTTGGCCTTGATGGCTTGCGAATAAGGACCGATTGCTTGAGGAGCGTCTTTGGTGGAAACGATTTCGCGCATAGGAATCTCCGAGGTGATTAATGCAGATGCGCTCGGCGGAAGTCAAACGTCACGAATTGGTAGACGGCGGTCGAAGCGTTGCGCAGCCTACAGGCTACTGCTTCCTCGCCATCGCGCCACCAGGTTGGTGGCAGCGTCGGCCCAGTCTGGGAAACGAAAATCAAATCCAGCCCGCAGCAGCCTTCCGGGAACGACACGGCGGCTCTTCAGAATGAGCTCTGTTTCCGTGCGCAGAAACAAGGCACCGAGTTCGAGCATCGGCCGGGGTGCAGGCAGCCCGATTCGGGTCCCCCAGGCTTGCCGCAGTGCCCGCATGAATTCGCAGTTGGGAAGTGGACTCGGCGCGCTGAGGTTAACCGGACCGTCGAGCTCTTCGCGAGCGATCAAGAATTCGATGCTGCGAATGAAGTCCGCATCGTGAATCCACGAAACGAATTGTTTCCCTGAACCTGCAGAGCCTCCCAGGCCAAAGCGAACAAGCCGCAACAAGGTGGCGAAAATACCGCCTTGGTCGGGGCTCATTGTCATCGCGCTGCGCAGAGCGATCTTACGGGTGCGAGGCGTAACGACCGAGAAAAAAGCCTCTTCCCAACTGGTAGCGACATCGATGCTGAAGCGCCAGCTGGATGGGCAGTTTCGTTCGTGGCCGCCGATCTCGCCGGTATCTTCGTCCATGGGGCGGTCTAAAGAGTGGCGATAAATCGTGGCGGTGCTGGCGTTCATCCACAAGCGCGGAGGAGAGGCCAGCCGAGCCATGGCCCGGCCCAGCAGCCGGGTGCTCTGAACCCGCGATTGCTTGATTGTCTCTCGATTCTCTGGGGAATATCGACAGTTCACATTGCGGCCGGCGAGATTGATGAGTACGTCAGCGCCCTCGAGCTCGCGGGCCCACTCACCCAGTGTGGTTCCATCCCAGGGAACAAGTCGCCAAGGGGCGGGGTGAACCAACCGCGCGATCACGACAACCTGATGACCGGACTTGAGGAAATGGCGAGCGAGCAGCGTGCCAATCTGTCCGCTTCCGCCCGTTAGAACGATTTTCATGACGACGCCTTGGGCGACGAGAGCTCTGGTTCGCCATAAACGATGTCAAATAGGTCGGTGGCCAGTTTTCGGACTGGCCGCATCGGGGGCAGAGCCGAGAACCGAATAAGGTTCACAACAATCGAGAGACTCTTGTGAAACAACTCCCGGGTTCGTCTCTGGTCCAGCGAACGGTCGTACACCCAGAAGAGCATCAGCCCCATTTGATAGAGCCACAACACACGAGGGAGGTGGTTTTTCAAGTCGCCAGGAATCCGGACTTTCGATCCCTCAACGGCGGCCGACAGAAATGCAATATCCCGTTCGCGAATAGCACGGGTTTCTTCGCTGAAGGGCGATAGAGGATGTTGGGGGTCGATATGCGCAGAAAGGGCTCCCAGAAGTTTCCGGTTGGCGGCGAAGTACTGGAATTTAACATCAATCGTCGCTAGCAGACGTTCTTCCAGACCTCGCCCTTGGGTTTTTGCGAGAGCATCCTCGAGCAGAGGAGAAAGATCGTGCTGCGCTCGCTCATAGAAGCCCATCACCAGTGCGTCCTTCGAATCGAAGTAATAATATGCAGCGCCTAAGGCAAGGTCCGATTCCTGGGCGATCTCACGCATGGTGGTTTTTTCGAAGCCCCGTTCGCGGAACAGGGCGAGCGCGGCTTCGAGAATGCGGGTGCGCGTCTCTTCGGACTTCCTGGTGGGAGTGGCGGCGACTCGCGTCATCATTATGCCCGGGGCGCCGGATTCGCAAAGGCAACGTCCAAGCTCGAGTTTGAGCGAGAGCGCTTGCGCATGCGGGAAAAGACGTAAAGGTTGAAGAAGTGCATCCCGCCGAGAACGAGCAATACGATGCCGATCTTGTCACTCACGAGTTCGATGGCCGATCGGAGTGTCACCAGATTCCCGTCCGTTCTCAGAGCAAGGGTGACGTAGCCAATATTGATGAGGTAGAAGCCAACAACCAGCAAATGGTTCACTGAATCGGCGAGCTCGGCGTTTCCGTGGAAGGCATCGACCAGAAATACCCGGCCATTTTTATGAAGCGTCCGTGCCACCCAGACGGTTACGGCCAGACTGATCAGCAGGTATGCAGCGTAGCATCCGACGATATACATAATCCCTCCGTATCACGATTTGAACGTGTTCAAATATAAGATAAAAGCGCACCCGGAGAGATGTCAAGCCAAAAATGAACGCGTTCAAATCAAAAGACTTACTGGCGTCAGATTTTCTGCAGTCGCTGCACTTCGTGCACGCCGGGGATTTTGCGCAGGCCGGCCATGATTTGCTCGAGGTGTTTGAGGTCGGAGATGTCGAGGACGATTTCCACGCTGGCCTGGCTGTTGGCGGTGTGGGCACCAATGTTGCGGATATTGCTTTGGGCGTCACCGATAACGCTGGTGATGTTTTTCAGCATGCCGAAACGATCGTCGCAATAGACCGTGAGCTTAACTGGATAGGCCGTGGGAGTGCTATCGTCGCGGGCCCACTCTACATCGATGCGACGTTCCGGTTCGTACATCAGGTTGGTGACATTGGGACAGCTTATCGCGTGGACCGCGACTCCCTTACCGCGGGTGATGTAGCCGACGATACTTTCGCCACGGATGGGGTTACAACAGCGGGCGCGGTAGACGAGCATATCGCCCTGGCCTTTGACCATGATGGCATTGTGGTCGCCAAAAACGCGGCGGACGACGCTGGCAATAGCACCGGGCTTGTTGGAGAGGCCTTCGGCTTCGATATCGCCTGCCATGGAAGGCGTGGCGCCCGACGGAAGAAGGCGCGCCAGAACCTGCCGCGCGGAATATTTTCCGTAGCCGATGCCGGACATGAGGTCGTCAACTTTGCCCAGCCCGTACCCGGACGCCACTTTCAGCAGCTCTTCGTCTTTAATCTCTTTCAGCGCGATGCGATACTTGCGCGCCTCCTTCTCGATGACCTTGCGGCCGATTTCGATGGAACGCTCGCGCTGGTGAACGTTCAGCCAGTGCTTGATCTTGTTGCGCGAGCGAGACGACTTGACCAGGCCAAGCCAGTCTCGGCTGGGCTTGTGTCCAGCCTGGGTAAGAATCTCGACAATGTCGCCGGAATGCAGTTTGTGGCGCAGAGGCACCATGCGGCCGTTGACTTTGGCGCCCACGCAAGTGTGGCCGACCTCGGTGTGGATGGTGTAAGCGAAGTCGACCGGCGTGGCATCGCGGGGAAGCACTACTACTTTGCCTTTAGGCGTGAAGGTGTAAACCTCTTCCGGATAGAGATCGACTTTGAGCGCTGAAAGAAATTCATTGGGATCACTCACATCGCGTTGCCACTCGACCACCTGCCGCAGCCAGGCGAGACGCTGCTCATCCTGCGCGGAGACGGGGCCGTCTTTATATTTCCAGTGCGCGGCAATTCCCTCCTCCGCCATCTTGTGCATTTCTTCGGTACGAATCTGGATTTCGAAAGGCGTGCCATCTTCGGTGATCACCGAGGTGTGCAGGGATTGATAAAAGTTGGGCCGCGGCATGGCGATGAAATCCTTGATACGCCCGGGCACCGGCCGCCAGATGTTGTGAATGATGCCGAGGACCGCATAGCAATCCTGTAAGGAGCGAGTGATCACGCGCATGGCAAAAAGATCGTAGACCTGGTCGACGGAGATGCGCTGCCGCTGCAATTTCTTATGAATGCTGAACAGGCGCTTGATGCGGCTTTCTACCTTCGCCTGGATGCCAGCCTCTTTCAGCTTGTCGCTGAGGATCGACTGCATTTTTCCGAGAAAGGCTTCGCCTTCCTTGCGGCGAGCGTTGACGGCCTTTTCCACCTGCTCGAAGCCGGCAGGATCGAGAAAGCGGAAACCGAGGTCTTCGAGCTCACCGCGAATTTTTCCCATCCCCAGACGGTGGGCGATGGGAGCGTAGATTTCGAGCGTCTCCTCGGCGATTTTGCGCTGGCGGTCCGGCGCCAGGTGCTCTAGCGTGCGCATATTGTGCAGGCGGTCGGCCAATTTGATGAGCACCACGCGGATGTCATCGACCATGGCGAGCATCATCTTGCGGAGGTTTTCGGCTTGCGCTTCCTCACGGGTGGCGAAGTCGATTTTGCTGATCTTGGTGACGCCCTCGACGATGTGCGCCACCTGCTCGCCGAATTCCTTGCGAATGTCGACGATGGTGACGGAGGTGTCTTCAACGGAGTCGTGCAGTAGGCCGGCGGAGATGGCGATAGGGTCCATCTTCATCTCAGCCAGCACCAGTGCGACTTCCAAGGGGTGCACCAGATAAGGCTCACCCGAGGCGCGGGTCTGCCCTTCGTGGTGTTTCAGGGAGTAGTCGTAGGCTTTCTTGACAATGGACAGATCGTCCTGAGGACGGTTTTCCTGGATCCGCTTCATCAGCTCGCGGAACTTGGTGAGCGTGAGAGCGGTGGTCGCGATCTGTTGGCGCAAGCTCGCCATGTAGGATTATAGCCCGCAATGCCCGCGTGGAGCGGATACGGGCCTGGGCGTCCCCGCGGCAGCTCCTGAAAAAACGGCAGGAGCAACGTCCCGATCGCTCCTGCCAAGCCCAGCTTTTACCGGAATCGGCATTCGCCGAGTCCCTCGTGCCTTTACTCTTAACTTCTTACTTCTGACTGGCCAGCACCTCCGCGTGCGCCTGATTGACCACATGCGCCAGGCCATCGCTGGAGAAAACTTCTTCGTAGGCGTGCTCGCCGTGGATGGATTCGTCGAGACCGATTTCTTCTGTCATCTCGCTGACCTTCACCGTGGTGAACATATCGATGACTCGCAACATGCCGTAGGTGAAGACGAACGCCCATACTGATGAGAAGGTCACGGCCACGACTTGCTTCAGCAGGAAGACGGGATCGCCATAGAGCAGCCCGTTCGCCCCTTCGGGATTGAATTGTTTGTTGGCGAAGATTCCCAGCATTACGATGCCGAGGAAGCCTCCGACGCCGTGAACTCCCCAAACGTCGAGTGCATCATCCCATTGCAGTTTGTTTTTCATCTCGACCGCGTAGTAGCAAACCACGCCGGCGACTAATCCGATGATGACGGCGGTGGTGGGAGAAACATATCCGGCGGCTGGGGTGACGGTTGCCAATCCCGCAACGGCCCCGGTCAGCAGGCCGAGGAATTTTGGCTTTTTCTCGTTGAACCACGCCACCAGCAGCCATGCAACGGCCGCGAATGAGGCCGCGACATCGGTGTTCAGAAATGCGGTGGCGGTGACCGAATCCACGCGCATTTCGCTGCCGGCGTTAAAGCCGTACCAGCCAAACCACAAGAGACCAGTTCCCAGGGCAACCAGCGGGATGCTGTGGGGGCCGCGATCGGCGGTGCGGCGCCGGCCTACGTACAGCACGGATGCCAGCGCGGCGATGCCAGCGATATTGTGCACGACGATGCCGCCGGCAAAATCCTTGACGCCCCACTGCTGCAGGAAACCTCCGCCCCAAACCATGTGAACGAATGGGAAGTAAACGAAGGTCAACCAGCCGGTGAGGAACAACATGTAGGCTTTGAAGGTGACCCGGTTGGTGAACGCGCCCGAGATCAAGGCAGGAGTGATGATTGCAAACATCATTTGATAAGCGATGAAGACGAATGCCGGGATCGTCTCATTCGGTGACGGCGTGTTGAGGCCGATGCCGCGCAGACAAACGTTGTGAAGGTTGCCAATGACTCCGTGCCAGTCGCCGCTGAAGCACAGGGAGTATCCGTAGAGGTACCAGATGACGGTCGTCCAGCCCATAGAGACAAAACTCTGAATCATGATGGCGAGGACGTTTTTGCGTCCGACCAGGCCGCCGTAGAAGAAGGCAAGGCCGGGCGTCATCAGCATGACCAGGCTGGTGCATAAAATCATGAAGCCTGTATTGCCAGTATCGAGATGCAACATGGAATCTCTCCTGGAACGAAAAGGTTAGAACTGATTGCTGTGTATCTGGAAAAGCAGGAAGGTTGAGAAGGAGCCATTCTCTGGGCCGACGAACTGCGCTACGAGACGGAATGTGAACGCACAGAACGACCTTCCGACGCTGGGCCGGATCAAGGGAGACCTTCTGGTCCTCCTCCATGGCAAGGTTAGGCCTTGGCGAGCGGCGAAATCTGTGAGGAGCGTCACATTCGTGGGTGCAGGAGCACACCGAGGGAGTTGGCTGCGTTAGGGCCAATGAGTGTAGTGGCGATGTTACAACAGTTACCGAGCACTCGGTTCTCCCCTATTCCCCCACTTCGATCTGTGGCAGGCTCCTAGCATGCGCCGAAACTTCCTTTCGATGTCTTGCAGATGCATGCTTTCTGTATTGATCGTGTTCTCTGCCTCAACGTTCGTCGCGCAACAATCATCATCACCAAGATCAGAGTCTGATCACGAACCGATAACGGAAGACCTCTCGCGGGGTGCGAGGTTTACGTTTCAGATCGCCCCTGATCTGCCCGAGTTCACTTTCAAGGTCATCCCTGACGTTCAGAAACCTGATCCGGAGGGAAATCCCCAATCGACCATTCACGATGTGCAGGTGTTTCGCGGCAAGTCCGGTGAGCCTTTGCAGAGCCTTGCAGGTTGCGAGTGGCTGGGGATGGAGGCTCCGTACAAAGGTTCCGATTGGTTCCGCGCTGAGGACATGAACTTTGATGGATACGCGGACATCTTTGTGCTGACCAGTTGGGGCGCTACTGGGAATGAAGGTGGATGCGTGTGGCTGTTCAACCCTGAGAAGGGACGCTTCGAATTCAGCAAGGAATTCAGTGAGCTTGGCACGTACAGCATAGACCCGGCGACAAAGACGATCGCCACTCGCGGGCACTCCGGCGTGGGTGCAATTATTGCGGCAAAATACGTTGTCGAAAATAATCGCCCAGTGCCCATCATCACAGTCAATCAGGACTTCGACCCCGTCAAGCAGGAATTCCACTGCGTAATACGGCAGCGGCATGGACGTGAAGGCGGTCTGGTGACCATCCGAGATTTTTGGGCTAAGAGCTTTGAAGAGGCGTGCGATCCTACTGATCCATTTGGCGAGGTGAAAGACAAATAGAAGCAACCTCTTGGTGGATATTCCCGACCTTCGTTGACGCAATCAGGCGTTACACTCGTTGACCGGGCTTTCCGCCGGAGAAGGGGAATGCCCCACTTCATGGCGATCAAGCGCAGCAGACCGGCAAGGGGGGTATCAGGCGGCTAGTTCATCCATTTCCCGGATGATGCCTTCCGCTGGGCTTACGGGATTGCTCTTGGCGATCGACCATCGGGCCGATTGCTCGATCTCTTTTCTGTATAGCGACGGTATTGCTTCCCACGGAATGTGATTGGCCCATGGGTTCGCCTTGCGCCACTCAGCGAGGGAAGCTTTCAGATATTGTGCCCCGAGAGATGTCTCAACCATTGGTAATCCCCTTGCAGATTACGATAGTCTGAATGGCTGAATACCCGCAGTGAGCGCTATCACAGCGCTAACTCAAATGCTTTGAAGCGGCTGCGTAGCAAGCCAATCTGCCGGTTCGCCGGGTTCAAACATTTCAAATCCTTCCACAGTTTGTTGGGACGCTCGGCGAACTGGTAGAGTGACGGTCGGTACTCATGAATTCCAGACTTCTTGTCAGCGGAGTTTCCGGGCCGATTGGGGCTGCTCTGCTTCCGTCCCTGCGAACGAATGGATGTTCCGTGGTCCGGTTGGTACGCGGCGCGGCGGTGGGCGACGAGCAGATCTCGTGGGATCCGGCCGTCCCGCTTGACCCGAAGACGGTCTCCGGTTTCGACGCTGTGATTCATCTCGCGGGCGAAGGCATTTTTGGACGATGGACGGCAGCGAAGAAATCGAAGATCCGAGACAGCCGCGTGGTCGGGACCTTCAACCTGGCGTCTGCCTTGGCGCAGGCGGAAGAGAAGCCAAACGTCTTCGTTTGCGGATCGGCGATTGGCTACTATGGGAATCGCGGTGATGAAGTCTTGAGCGAAGAGAGCACGCCGGGCACGGGATTTCTGGCGGAGGTCTGCCAGGATTGGGAAGAAGCCACCACTCCCGCCGTCCAAGCCGACATTCGCACCGTGCATATTCGAACTGGGGTTGTGCTCAGCCCCAAGGGCGGCGCGCTGGGAGCGATGGTACTGCCGTTCAAGCTGGGCTTGGGCGGCCGAACGGGCAATGGGCAGCAATGGATGAGTTGGATTGATGTGCGCGATATGGTGGGCGCAATCCACCATATTCTAAAAAATGACCTGATCCAGGGACCGGTGAACCTGGTCGCTCCCAAGCCGGTGAGGAATGCGGAGTTTGCGAAAACGCTGGCCAGCGTGCTGTCGCGTCCGGCAATCTTTCCTCTGCCCGCGTTCGCTGTAAAGCTGGCATTCGGGGAGATGGGTGAAGAAGTGCTGCTCGGTAGCCAGAGAGTCGAGGCTAGTAAATTGATCGCGAGCGGCTATCCCTTCCGTTATCGCGAGCTGAAAGCGTCGCTGAAAGCGATTCTCGGACGCTGAAAGTCAGTTGGGTTCGGAGCGGTTCATCTCCTTCTGCAGTTTCTGCAGAAGTTCGGCGCGCTGGTCGGTAGTCAGTTCGCGCTGCAATTCTTCCAATGCCAGGGCCACGATGTGGTAGTGGTGCGCACCAGCGTATTTGGGATCGGTGGTGATGTCGAGCCAGAGCTTGTGCATCAGTTCTACGTCCTGCGGGCGCAGTCGTGGATTGTGCGGTCCGATGGTGTATTCGCGCACGGTTCCGTCGGGAGCGCAAACCTCGAGACATAAGCGCGGACGCGGTTCGGGCATGCGTTCCCAGGCATCCCCGGTGAGCTTGGCCTGCTCATCGGAGGTTAATTTGTTCGAGAGCCCGCAGATGACCCGAGTGGAATCCAGACGCTGCGCGGTCACCATGATGGCTTCGAAGACGTCGGTGGCGGGGACTACCAGGAGAGAAATCGGTTTGCCCTCCTTCTCGGCTACGGCCACGGCCGCGGTGAAGAGTTCCTGCTCGTAGTGGTCGAAGACCTGGCTGGCTTCAAGGACTGAACTGCCGCCGAAGGTAGGCTCGCGATGGTACAGGCGGGCGCTCATCACAACCACATCCTGCTTGGCGGTATTGGTGTGGGCCAGCACCTGACGGAGGTAGTAGAGATTACGAGGGTCGCGCACTGCGACCAGAATGTTTCCTGGCCGCACTCCCATAGCTCCGCTGCCCAGTTCCTGATTGCCATAAACACGGAACTGATCTAGTTGTTCGGGCTTGCCGATGCGCTCCTTCGCAACATGGTGCTCGGAAACCGAAAAGATCGTGAAGAATACTGCGCTGAAAATAACTCCGGCGATAGTGGCTTCGTACTTGGTAAACAGATTGACGATAGCGGTGATCAACAAAACGGCGGAGATAAGGATCAACCCCACCGGAATCTCCGTCTTACCGAAGTGCAGGTTGCCCGGAACCTTCCAGGCACGGTTCCCTGGCTCGGTAAAGCGCAGAACGAGCACGGCGATAGACTTCATCGCGAAGCTCCAGATCACGCCGAAAGCGTAGAGCGCAGCCAGCACGTACACGTTCCCCAGACTGAGGAAGATAACGAGCAGTTGCATACCCACGATGAGGTTGATGATGCGGTAGCTGGTTCCGAAGCGGTGATGCGGCTTCTGGAACCAGCTGGTGAGGACTCCATCTTCTGCTACGCGATTCAGAACTCCGTTCGCGCCGACGATCGAAGTATTCTGCGCGCCGGCCAGAATGAGAACCCCCACCAGGACCACGAAGGCATGGAAGAGCAGCTTCAGACTCTCGGGCCCGGCCAGATACATGGCGATGCCGCCGATGAGGTTCGCGAAGTAGTCGGGCCGAACTTTGTCAGGAATGATCATCACCGCGAAGAACGAAACCAGCGATGTGAACAACAGGCTGTAAATGAAGATGACCAGCCCCGTCTTCTCCAGGTTTTTCAGCTTGGGATGTTCGATCTCGCGGTTGACCTGCGCCAGGGTCTCTTCGCCGCTCATCGCCAGCACCGAGTGTCCGAAGCCGACGAAAAGAATGATCCAGGTGATGTGGCTGAACCAGCTTCCATTCAGCCAGCCCAGCGATTCCTTGTTCAGCGGAATTACCCCCGCATGCAGTGGACTGGGCGGTAAGATAACGGGCGCGCGCAGGACGGTGATGGTGCACCAGATCAGAAGAATCACCACCATCACCGTGGTGATCGCCATAATCTGCAATGCTTTCTGGCTGGATTCGTGCATACCCTGCGTATTCTTCCACCAGAAGTAAGTCACTACGATCACGGCTAGACCAGCGGCGAAATGGTCGTCAGAGAAGTGCAAGGGACGATGCAGGTACACTCCCATGTCCTTGATAAAGCCCGCCAGGTATTGCCCGGCGGACACGGCGCTGATTGGCCCGGTCAGCACGTAGTCAAAGAGCAGAGCTGATACCGAAAACTTGGCCAGGGTGCCACCCATGGCCTCCTTGACGACGCGGTAGACACCACCGCGGACGAACATGCTGCTGGACTCGATGTAGAGAGCCCGCACGGCATAGCTGAACAGCATGACCGCGAGGATGAACCAGGGAGCACTCTTGCCGATCACCTTTTCGGCGTCGCCGCCGGCGTAGTAAGCGGAAGAGGCGAGGTCGGAGAGAACAATGGCGGAAGCTCGCCAGAAGGAGATGAAGGTCAGCATCACCGTGGTGGCGACGAAGACCTTTATGGCCGGTTTTGAACCTTCGACGGATGTAGCCATGCTTCGGAGGAATGCTGGGTCGCAGATACGAACAAACTTTGAAGATAGCACAGCGCGTGAGGATCGGGAGGACTCTCACGGCTCATACTGAAGTGTGGCTGGCAGCTAGTTAATCTTTCGCGGCGTTGGCTTCTTGCTGGCTTCGCCTGAAGGAGACAGGCGCCAGATAGGTGTGGGTGATGCGGTCGTGCCAGCACAGCGAATCTTCGTCGAGGAAAACCCAGCCGTATCCCATGCCAAGAGAGATGGCTGAGAGATAGGATGCCAGCACGCGCCAGCGCCGAAGCCGGCGGCCCGCAGGACTTCCATCAAAGCGGGTGAGTTCCAGTCGCGCCAGGCGCAAACCGGGTGTAGTGCCGGCATAGACCATTAGCAGGTATTGATAGGCTGCCCAGAAGATACTGGCTAGTCCGGCGGCCAGTCCAAGCATCTGGAATCGGGGCGGCTGGATCGCTGTCAATTTCCAAAAAATGAAGCCGAACAGAGCACAGGCTGCCGCTAAAATCAGATCGTCGATAAGGGCAGAGAGGATTCGGCGCGCAAGAGGCGCGCCTTGCAACGGAATATCGATGCCCAGGCGTTTCTCGAACTCTGGCTGCGGGACGGGCTCAATGGTGATACCGCCGAGAGCCGGTGGCGGAGGAACAATCTCTGGCGCTTCCAGGATACGAGGTCGAACGAATACCGGCTCGGCCAGTTCGTCGAGCGGAGCTGACGGCGGAGTCCAGGAGCGAGGAAACTCGATAATCTTCGCTGTAACCAGGGGGGCCGAGGGCGCAGAATCGGGGATCGGCTCCACGTGAGGTAATGCTGGCGTCTCGGTAGCGAGCTGCGTCTCGCGTGGTGTCAACGGTTCCACCAGCGGACCGCTCGCGGTGAAGTGCTCCAGAGCCAATGCCCGGTTGGAGACCAGCACTTGCGGAAAAGCCGAGGACTCGGGGTAAACACGATTGTCGGCGCGGGAAGAGTCTTCCCCCTCAAAGCGCAGACGCAGCGAGGGATAACGAGGTGGACGTGGCTTACGCCGCGAGTGATAGCGATTCAGCCGCGCCGAGAGTTCCTGACGCCACGCAGAGCCATCTTCAACTGCGTCTCCGGCGCCGCTGCGCGGTAAGGTAGTTTCTACGGCGGTTCGCGGGTTCGACTCACACACTTCCTGCAGTTCCTGGGTTCCCGAGGACGGACCAGAATCCGAAACTCGCTCTGTCTGGGGACGCGGAGAAGCGGCAGGAACCTCTGGAGAAGAGCAGCGGCAAATGTCACCACAAAGCGAACAAGGCATGAATAAAACTTTATGAGCACGCTACAAGTCTGAGGCAGCCGGATAACCGCGAAGACCTAGCCGGAATCCAATCCATCGAACGGCTTTGCCTCGCGAGGCACAGGCGTGCTAAGTTCACGACGACTGCTGCCGCTGGAAACATCAGAGCGCTTTCTTTCGTGCGTTCGGACGATTATGTTCCAATGATCTTCTTCCGATGACTCTTCGCAACAGATTTGTTATCACGGCGGCGCTGCTTTGTCATCTGCTTCTCGTCCCGCCGCTAGTTACCAGCCAGTTGCCGCCTACGAATCCTCCTTCCAGGAGCCAGACCGGCGCTGCTCAGGAAAAATCGGTGGTGGCTCCGACTACGCCTTGTGGGCGCGCGTTTGCGGAACAATCCAATAACCGGCCGACGATTTGCGCGATTCAGCAAGAAAGAGATGGCGACATTTATAAATTGCACGGCGCGGTGGAAATCTATTACGAGACTTACGTATTGAAATCCGATGAAGCTACTTTCGACTCCGATACCAATGAGGCTACCGCCAGCGGTCATTTCGCCCTGGATGGCGGTCCCAACGACGACCACATTCGCGCGTCGCACGGCACCTACAACTTCGCCCTGGAAACCGGGAAATTTTACGATGTGATCGGAACCACTGGCCTGCGTTTTCGCGCTAACCGAGTGATTCTCACCTCGACCGCTCCTTTCGCCTTCACCGGCAAAGTTGTCGACAAGATCAGTCCCGATCATTACCTGGTGTATGACGGCACCATTACGACTTGCGAACTGCCGCATCCCAAATGGCAATTTGACGCGCGCAAGATCGATGTGGACGTAGGGGGCAATGCCAAGATCTATCACAGTGCGTTCGAGCTTCACGGGATTCCGATGCTGTACTTTCCCTATGCCACGCATCCGGTAGAAAAGGAGTCGCGCCAATCCGGCTTTCTGATGCCATCGGTGGGGCACTCTTCCACTAACGGGTACATGGTGGGCGATGCTTACTACTGGGCCATCAACCGGATGATGGACGCTACCGTGGGAGGCGAGTACTTTTCTCTGCGGGGAGGGTCGCAGCGCGGCGAGTTCCGGATCCGGCCCAGCGATACTTCCTATGTGGATCTGAACTATTTCGGAGTAATTGACCGCGGCATCGGCACGCCTCCGCTGAAAGAAGGCGGCGAGAACGTTCGCCTGAACGCTGCCGGAAACCTCGACGGCTTCCGGGGCGTCACCAACATCGACTACTTGAGTTCATTTCTCTTCCGCCTGGCCTTCAATGAAGTCTTCACCCAGGCGGTCTTTTCCGAAGTAAAATCGCAGGCCTTTCTTTCCAAGTCAGCCGACGGCTTCAGCCTCAACGGATTCACCGAGCGTTATCAGAACTTCTTGAGCACTACTCCGGGACAGGTAATCACCATATTGCATGCTCCGAGTTTTGATTTTTCCGGCGTGGACCGGAAGATGTGGAACACGCCACTGTACTGGTCCTTCGACGCCTCAAGTGCAGGTCTGTCACGCAGCGAACCAGAGCAATGTTCAACAGTGGGGTCGGTCCAGTCGTGCACGCCGGCGTTCCGCACGGCAAATCTGCTCGGGCGATTCGACCTCATGCCGGAGATCTCGCTGCCTCTCTCATTCCGCGGATGGTCTCTGCGTCCCGATCTGACTTTGCATGAAACCTATTACACGCAGAGACTGGTGGGAGCGAGTGGTGAAAATCCAGGACAGGCGATCGACGATCCCATCGATCGGCACGCTCTAGAGACGTCCGTGGAATTACGGCCACCGGCGCTTGAGCGCGTCTTTGACAAAGAATTTCTGGGCCGCAAGTGGAAGCACGTGATTGAGCCGCGCGCTGTGTACCGCTTTGTGACTGGGGTAAATAACTTCAGCAACGTTGTCAAATTCGACGAGCGAGATATTCTCACTGACACCCACGAAGTTGAATACGGTTTCGTGACCCGGCTTTATGCCAAGCGAACATCGGATCAGCCGGAGGATTGCAGCAAAATTATGTCGGCGATCACCGTGGGCGGCCCAGCGCCGGAAGCGACGGTTCCCTGGCAACATACCAATCCGCTGGCTGGTCCCGGGTGTCAGCCCGGGCCGCCTGTGCGCGAGCTTATAACCTGGGAACTGGCCCAGAAATACTTCCTGGATCCTACGTTTGGCGGAGCGCTGATTCCCGGGCAGCGCAACGTGTTCACAACAACTGCAGACCTGACGGGAATTGCATTTCTCACCGAGCCACGACACCTTTCGCCTCTGGTGTCGCGACTGCGCGTGGAGACCAGCGCGCGCACGGACGCGGAATGGGACATGGACTACGACTTCCAGGGCAATCGCTTCAATGCCAGCACTCTGCTCCTGAACTACCACATCGGGCAGGTGACGGTTGGTGGAGGCGATGCGATTCTGCAGATACCTGGGCAAACTGCAACCACGTCTTCAGGTTCGGCCGAGCCCGCGCGTTTCAACCAATTTCGTGCCGCCTTGGGATACGGTAACGCCACCAAGCGTGGCTTCAGCGCCGCCGGGAGCTTTGGCTTTGACGCCGATGTCAACCAACTGCAGTTCGTCAGCGCGCAGGCCACCTACAATTGGGACTGCTGCGGCATGACGTTGGAATATCGGAGTTACACAGTTGCCAACGTGCGCAATGAGAATCTGTTCCTCTTCAACTTTACGCTGGCCAACATTGGCGGCTTCGGCAGCCTGCGGCAGCAAGGACGGCTGTATTGAGAAATTTCGTGACACCAGGATCAAGCCGCGAACGCATCTAAGCCTGCTAACATACCCCTGTGTTCCCTGTGACCGATCTTGAGACTAAGAGCTCGCTGCTGCAAGCGAACCTGAGTAATCTCGGGCGCATCCTCGTCGCTTACTCGGGCGGCGTTGATTCCGCGTACCTGGCATGGGCAGCCCACCGTGCGCTCGGAGATAAAATGCTGGCGATTATCGCCGACTCTCCCAGCCTGGCGCGTACCCAACTCTCGGACGCAATCGCTTTCGCTGATGAACAGTCCATCCCGCTAGAGGTAGTCGCGACCGCGGAACTGGATCGTCCGGACTACATCCGCAACGACTCGCAGCGCTGCTTCTTCTGCAAAGATGAACTCTTCACGCTGATGGAAGATTTGCGCCAAGCCCGCGGCTTCGACGCTATCGCTTACGGTGTGAACTTGAACGACCAAGGCGATTTCCGTCCAGGCCAGAAGGCCGCTGCCGATCATCACGTCGTAGCGCCTCTTCTCGATGCCGGCCTAAGCAAGGATGACATTCGCGCCCTCGCTCGGCAGGCTGGCCTGCGCATTTGGGACAAGCCCGCTTCGGCTTGCCTTTCCTCCCGCATTGAATACGGACGTCCGGTTACGCGTGAGGCTCTAGCCGTCGTAGAGAAAGGTGAAGATGCCTTGCGCGCTCTGGGTTTTCGTCAGTTCCGCGTCCGTCATCATGGCGAGATCGTCCGCATCGAAATCTCTCGCGGGGAATTGCCCCGGGCCCTCGATCCGGCCATGGCTGAGCAATTCACCGCTATTTTCAAATCGCTGGGCTTCAAGTTTGTCACCCTCGATCTGGAAGGTTTCCGGTCCGGATCGATGAACGCGTTACTCAGCACGGAAGATTTGCTTCGCCAAACCGGTTGAAGACGACAGCCCGGAGTCAGGCGCGGATACTCTTCATTCCGGGCAGTGACCTTTCCGCGCCTGCCTTGCCGTTGTGAGATAATCAACGTCTATCTTGCAATGTTCAGGCGGTTTTTAGTGATTCTATTTCGACGCTCTTTTCTACTGCTGCTGGTCGTTTGCCTGGGCTGTGCCGCCCAGTCGGTTTCCCCCGAGTTAGCGCAGAAAATCGAGCGCCAGGTACGCTCATACTACAAGGTTCCGGCGGATCTAAAAGTGCTTGTGGGACCAGCCTCACCCAGCCCGGATTTTCCCAACTACGAATCCGTGGTAGTGACCGTCGACAGCGGAGACAAGAAACAGGATCTCAAATTCCTGGTCTCCAAAGATCATACGTCGATGATGCGCATGGTTAAGTTTGATCTGAATAAAGATCCGTACGCGGAAACCATGAGTAAGATCGACACCACTGGCCGGCCCACGCGAGGAGCGAAAGCATCGAAGGTAGTAGTGGTCAACTTCGACGACCTCGAGTGCCCATTCTGTTCACGCATGCATCAGGAACTGTTTCCGGAAATTCTCAAGGAGTATGGCGACCGCGTCACATTCGTCTACAAGGATTATCCTCTGGTCGAAATCCATCCCTGGGCGACGCATGCTGCCGTGGATGCGAACTGTTTGGCTGCACAAAACAGTGATGCCTACTGGGATTTCGCCGACTACATTCACGCCAACCAGCACGACGTGAGCAACGAGAAAACGTCGGCGGCGCGGTTCGAAGCTCTCGACCGTCTTACGATGCTACAAGGCCAAAAACACAATGTCGATACGGTGAAGTTGCAGTCTTGCATCAAGGCGCAGGATGACAGCGCGGTAAAGGCGTCCATGAAGGAAGCGGAAGGGATTGGAGTGGAAGCCACGCCTACGCTGTTCGTGAACGGTGAAAAGATTGACGGCGCGGTGCCACCGAGCGAGTTGCGCGCCGCTCTTGATCGCGCCCTGAAAGACGCTAACTTGCCCATACCGGATCACGCGGCAGCGTCGGCGGCGCCAGTCGCAAAGTGATCGCTTGCAAGTGAGGAAGAATCTGTCGGCAACGCAACAGTTTGAGGAGAGAAACTCTTTTGAAAAATAATCCGGAATTTGTCCGCCTGACGGCACTCCTGATGGCTGCCGTTTTGCTGACAACGCTGCTGGGCTGCAACTCGCAGGTAAGCGGGGACGTCATGGCCACAGTGGATGGCCGCAAGATCTTTCGCTCCGACGTCGACAAGTATTACGACAACCAGGTAGCAAGCGCGCAGCAAACACCCGCCGGTGAACAAGCCACCATCCTGCGGCTCAACATTCTGCGCCAGTTGATTGACGACGAGATGGTCATGCGCCGCGCCGAGAAGCTCGGTTTGCTGGCCACTGAGGAAGAGGTCGACCGCAAGCTCAACGAGATCAAGTCTCCCTACACGCAGGAGGAATTCGATCAGCGACTGAAGGAAAAAAAGATCACCCTGGAAGACTTCAAGCGTGATATTCGCCGTTCGATCACCGTCGAGAAAGTAATGAACAAGGAAGTGTCCTCGAAGATCAACGTCACCGACCAGGACATCAACGACTATTTTGCCGCGCACAAATCCGAATTCAATCTGATCGAACCGCAATACCACCTGGCTCAGATTTTCGTAACGCCCACGCCCAATCCGCAGGTGCACAATCAGAACAACAAGGCCCAGAACGAGGCCGAGGCTCGCAAGAAGATTCAGATGATCGCCAACCGTCTGGACAGCGGCGATGACTTCGCGACCTTGGCAATGAACTATTCCGAGGATCCCGAAACCTCCGGCAACGGTGGCGATCTGGGAACCGTACCTGAATCCTCGCTGCGCAACACCGACCCCAGCACGCGTGACAGCGTGATGAAATTAAAGCCTGGCCAGTACAGCCCGATCATCACCGTGTTGAACCCGGCGAACAAGCAGGATGTGGGCTTTCGCATTGTGAAGCTGGTGGCGAAAGAACCAGCGGGCCAGCGCGACCTATCCGATCCTCGTGTGCAGCAGGCTATTCGTTCGCAACTTCACGATCGACGCGAGCAGTTGCTGAAGGCCGCTTACTACGAGTTGTTGCGCGACTCCGCGAAAGTGGAAAACTACTACGCGAAGAGAATTCTGGATAGCAACGGGCTGATGAAGTGAAGAACAGCGCTGGGCGTTAACGGCGAGATCATTCTACAATCGCGAGCACATCGCCCGCGTTCACAGCGGCGCCTTCAATCACTAAGATTTTCTGGACGGAGCCTTTCTTCGGCGATTTGATTTCGTTCTGCATCTTCATGGCCTCTACGACGGCGACACCTGTGCCCGATTCCACATGGTCTCCGTCACGTACGAGTAAGCGCACAACCTTGCCGGGCATGGGAGCAACTATCTTCCTCGGACCCTGCTCGTCCCCAGCCCGCGCGCGACCGCGCAGGGAGCGGGGATCGCGAACCTCTGCGGCGAAGCGTGTGCTGCCTACCCAGAGATGTAAATCGTTGGCGACGCGCTCGGACTTTACCTCGAAAGCCATGTTCCCGATGCGCAGTGAAAGCACATCGGGGCGAGCCAGAACGGCATCCACTTCCAGTTCTCGCCCGTCAAGCCGGCAGAACCAGCGGCCTTCGGCGCGGTTAAGATCGAGCCGGTAATTCTTCCCGTCTATGGTTACATCGTAGACCATGCAAAAGTACTCGAATCCAGGTTCGCGCTTACTGCAAAGCCTCGCGCCGGCTGGCACTCTTCCAGTTGGAGGCAGGCTGGCTAGCTCTGCGCACGGGTCCGCTGCCGTTGCCCATTCCGGGCACCGCCGCTCCAAGCTCGGCGAACATGCCGGCCGCAATCGCGGCCACGTCCGCGGCGTTGGAATCGACCGCCTTGTCCTCAGCTCGCTTCAACATTCGATCGAGAAATCCAGTATCGAGTCTGGCGGCGCGAAAATCCGCGTCGCGAAGGATGCGGCGGAACAGCGAAATGTTTGTCTTGATCCCGCCGACAAAATATTCGCTGAGAGCACGCGTGAGCCGCGAGATGGCCTGCTCGCGGTCAGTACCATAGCCGATGAGTTTAGCCAGCAACGGATCGTAGTCAATCGGCACGTTCCAGCCTTCATACATGCCGCTGTCGCGCCGGATGCCAGGCCCCGAAGGCGCGAGGAGGAGCGTGATCTTACCGGGGCTGGGAAAATAATTATTGTCAGGATCTTCTGCGTAAATGCGGCACTCGATGGCATGGCCGCGGATGCGTACATCGTCCTGCGTAAACGGCAACTTTTCTCCGGCTGCAATACGAATCTGTAGATGAACCAGATCAAGTCCGGTAATCAACTCGGTGACCGGATGCTCCACTTGCAACCGGGTATTCATCTCGAGAAAATAAAAATTCTTCTGCTGATCGACGAGAAATTCTACCGTGCCCGCGTTGGTGTAGGCTGCCGCCTGCGCCACCCGAACGGCGACCTCGCCCATCCTCCGCCGCATATCGGGATCGACGATGGGCGAAGGCGCTTCCTCCATGACTTTCTGATGACGGCGCTGCAGCGAGCACTCGCGCTCACCGAGATAAACCGTGCTTCCATGCTCGTCGGCCAGCACCTGCATTTCGATATGTCGTGGATTGATGATCGCCTTCTCGATGTAAACTTCGCTGTCGCCGAAGGATCGTTCCGCCTCGCTGCGAGCAGCTTCCAGTGACGATTTCAGCTGATCGGGTGCGTGCACCAGGCGCATGCCTTTGCCGCCACCGCCTGCGGCAGCCTTCAACATCACCGGATAACCGATCCTCTCGGCCACCTGGCGGGCTTCGTCGAACGACTCCAGCCCTCGTGAAGTGCCCGGTACAAACGGCACGCCCGCTTTCTCCATGGCTTGCCGCGCGCGCGTCTTCGATCCCATCGCATTCATCGCCGCGGCAGTGGGGCCTATGAACTTCACTCCAGCATCGACGCAGGCCTGCGCGAATTTCGCATTCTCGGAGAGAAATCCGTAGCCAGGATGGATGGCATCGGCGCCCGAGCGGCGGGCCACGTCGAGAATCTTGGGAATATTCAGATACGATTCAGAAGCGGCGGCAGGGCCAATCGGGTAAGCCTCATCCGCTTTACGCACGTGTAACGCGGCGCGGTCCACATCGGAGTAAACCACTACCGCGGCAATCCCCATCTCGTGGCACGCACGCAGGACGCGCACCGCGATCTCTCCCCGGTTGGCGATGAGAATTTTCTTGAACATTCCCGCGGACCGATGAATCGTTTGACGAACCAACGATTTTACCGGAGATTCCGCGCCCCGATGGGTCTCTTTTCTATCTGGCTGAATCACATGGCATTGTGACCAGAATCCTATGCAGAAGGGCATGGCTCGGTGGTAGTCGGCTCTGGAATAGAGCCTCGCTTCAACCCTCGGGGAGGGCTGCTGCATCGGCCGATTCAATGCGAGATCGCTTCCCCGCTTGCAACAACAGAAATACCGCCAGTATCAGGAGCTCCGGCTCAATAGGATGACGGTACCGCGCATGCGGGAAAACGAAATAATAAGTGGTGGGGTAAGTCAGAATCAGTCCGGCAAAGAGCCACGCGCCGCACACCTTCTGCCGCACCGCTCGAACCGCTCCCCAGATGGCAAGAACGGACCATGCCAGAAACAACGAGTTGCGAAAGTCCCAGGGAGTACGGCTGTCGGTCGGCTTGGGCACGCCGTCCCAGTAGTAGAAAAATCTCTTCAGGCTCACCACCGCGAAGCGTCCAGGATTCTCCCGGACCCATTCGAATGCCAGCCGCTTGCAATCTTCCGCATAAGCCAGTTCGCCCATGCGTCGGAACTTTTCGAATTCAAGCTTGTTGAGATTGGGCTGAAGATAGGCCATCAGCATCCCTTCGGCACCGTTCCAGTTACCTAGGCGAAACTGGAGGCCGAAATCGTCGCGCAGAAAGACGAACCGCCCGAAGACTTCATAGTTTCGAACCAGCCACGGGGCGAGCACGAGAAAGAAAATCGCGGAGGAGAGCACAATACCAGCGACCGAAGGCAGGCCGTTCTTGTATCTCTGGCGCCAGATCCATAGTCCGCAGAATGGCAGGAACGCGAGCATCGATGGATTCGCCAATGCGCCCACGCCCCACAAGCCTGCGAATAGCATCCAGCCCTTTAAGCCGCGCGACTCCTGCAGGTTCAGAGCCACCAGAAAGATCAGACTGAGAATCAGCGGCGTAAATGTTGTGTCCCAAATCCAGTGGATTGACCAGTACCAAATGTAAGGATTGAGCGCCCATCCCCAGGCTGACCAGATGGCGACGCGCTGGCCGAATGTTCTGAGTGCGATCAGAAAAATCAGAATGGTGGTGAGCGAGGCCGCGAGGGAGTTGATCGTTAACAGAACCCAGGCGGAAGCGTAGCTATAAATGCCGAAGATTTTGAAGACTCCGGCCATCAAGTAAGGGTAGAGTGGAGGTTCCCAAGCCGTGGGGCCAGTATTATCGCCGTAAGGATTGCTGAAGCCCTGTCCCAGTGCGATAGAGCGAGCGACCCGCCCCATCTCCCAACCAAAAGCGAAATGATCTTCCTGCGGCCGCGTGCGATATTCGTGGAAGACGCCAATCATCGCCACTTGCAGAACGAACGACCACAGCACGAGCCAGCATATGGACCGGGGAATCGGCGACTGGGATGGCTTTTCCATCGAGCGGAAGTGTATCAGGAGGAGCCGACGGAGCGGACGCTGCAGGTGGCCTCATGAACTGACTGGAAATGGCGCAGCCAGCTTGATCGGGCCAGCGATGCTTTTCTTCCACTGCATGCTCCGGCCGAAGTTAGCATATATCATTTGGATTCTTCATCTTTGCTTCCATATCCAGGATGCTGCAAGCGAAAATCTCGGTGAATAGCGTACGCGAGGACGGCGGTAAGGGGCGGCTCGACTCTGTGCAGCCGCTCTGGAACCGCGCCTCAGGGTTTACGTTAGTTTTGCTGACCGGGGCGGCCGCGGCATTGCGATTCCTGTTCCTCGCGAAAAAACCCTTCTGGTTTGATGAATGCTTCAGCGTAGAAGTCGCCCGGCTGAGTTGGCACGACATGGTGCGTTTGTTATGGCGGCGGGAGGCCAACATGTCGTTGTATTACCTGCTACTGCGCGGATGGCTACACTTTGGATCCAGTCCGTTTTTTATTCGCAGTTTGTCGGTGATCTTTTCTCTTGCCACTTTGCCGGCGATTTTTTGGCTCGCCGGTAAACTCTACGATCGCCGCGTGGCCCTGATTGCAGTCGCGCTGATGAGCTTCAACGCCTATCACATTCGCTATGCGCAAGAGGCGCGCAGCTACTCGCTGTTTGTGCTGTTGGCCACGCTGTCGGTCGGCTTCTTTGTTGCCACTTTGCGGGAGCCCTCGCGCCGTTGCCGGGCGGGATACGTTCTTGCCAGCGTCCTGGCGGTCTATGCTCATCTTTACGCCTTGCTGCTGCTGGGGGCCCAATGGCTATCGGTGCGAGGAAGGCGCAGCACACGCTTGTGCTCGCACGCGCTGCGGCGTGCGTGGATCTGGATCGGAGTTGCGTCATTGCCTTTGCTGATCTTCGCGGCGAAGACCGGGGCGGGACCGATCCGATGGATTCAGCGTCCGGGCTTTCATAACCTGCTGGAATTCGCGGAGCATCTTACGGGCAACGATGGACTGGCTCTGATGCTGCTGTATGCGGTGGCTTGCTTCGCTGCGCTCATGGCACTGAAAAAAAGGGGGGGACTTTTTCGCCCGGAAGCTGAAGTGACTGAAGGCATCTGGGGCGTCTGGCGGCTTCGCTTTCTATTGATCTGGCTGGTCTTTCCAGTCGCATTGACTCTTCTGCTCTCGCTGGCTCGTCCGATCTTTCTGGGACGCTACTTCATCTTCTGCCTGCCCGCGCTGGTGATTCTGGCGGCGGCTGGTCTCGCGAGGCTGCGTTCACCTTTGCTGCTTGCCGCCTCTCTTGCGGCGATCCTTCTGCTCTCGCTGCAGGGAACATTTTCCTATTACGATCATGATTTCGACCTTGACCGGGATGACTCGGAGGCTGCCGCGAACTACATTCTGGATCAAGCACAGCCGGGCGATGCCATTCTGTTTCATATTGCGGAGGCGCGCGTGCCTTATGAATTTTTCAAGTCATTACGCGCCTCGATCCAGGAGTCGAGTAGGGCCGGGGCGGGCCCGGAAATCGTTTATCCCCGTCACGGTGATCGCCTCGACTATCGCGATTTCACGGGCAAGCCGACGAGTGATTTCGTCCAATCCCTAGCTGGCACCCATCCTCGGGTATGGCTGGTTCTCATGAGCAATGGAAATCCTGGCCAGCCTGATGCCACTACGCTGATGCTCAACCAGGTTCTGGGCGCGTCCTTTCCACGCATCGAGACGAAGCAGTTTCCCCGAGTCGAAGTGCAAGTCTATAGCAGGAATTGACCCAAGCTTCGTGGCCCATGAACTTCAACTTGAAACAAAATCCTGCGCCTTTGGCGCAAGTCTTTGCACTTGGGCCGCCGGTCGAAAGACCACAGGTCCCAGAAAACAGGCCAAATAGCAGGAGATACACGTATAGAACCCGAACGAATTGGTGGCAGACCACCTGCTACGAACCTAGATATCTAGTTTCGCGGGAGGTTTGTATGCCTAGGTTTGCGGTACTGTGTTCGATTCTTCTGCTGTCCGTTCTAAGTTTCGGGCAGAACGAGCGAGCTATTGCGAGGTATTGTCCTTACGGCTGTGGGCCGTATGTTCCACTAATCACAACGCCGAGCCTGTCATTCGCAACCGTTTCGCCAAACCCAGTCGGGGCCACCAATGCCACGGGCGGACTGATCGCGGGAGCAACCAGATTCCACGCTGTCCGAGGTCTCCGGCAATACCGACGCGGTCTACACCCTGCCGGTTTGGTATTCCGGTGGCCAGACACCACGGATCTCATCCATCGTAGCGGGATCGCCCTGGCTGCAAGGACCACCACCCATGGCCGCTCCTGTCCATGAGCGGGAGATGCGACATCTGGAGAGGGCGGAAAGGACAGAGGAAGTGCGCACTGAGCCAGCTACACAGGTGGCATGGATCTATTTCAGCTCAGGACAACCGACCTCCGGCTCCGGAGAAGCAGCAACAGAGCGACACGCCGCTCGGAGTTTTTCAAACGACGACGTGACGCGACAAAACCAGAAGAACGGCCAGGTCAAGTACGACAGCAAGACGGAGAAAATTCAGTAGCTCGCCCCGCGACAGCCGTTGGATGGTAGACGCGAGAACGAAACCGCTGGAGACACAAATGCCCCGCCCGAGAAACGACAACGGGCGGGGCATTTTTGGTTTGGGAATCGCCGCTCTTTATTTCGCGTGATCCTAATTTCTGCTGATCTTACTTGGGCTGGTCCATGGTGATGCCCTGATTTCCGGGCTGCTTCTCGGCCTTAGCCTTCTTGGTGAGCAGCGTCTGGTCTACCCAGTGGTCGGCGGTTTTCAGATCTTCCTGACGGGCGGCAAGGTCATCGCATTCCACATCGGCCTTCTCGCGGTACATCAGGTTCAGATAAGCCATAGCATCGTCGTAATCAGGACGAAGCTGAATCGCCTTGTTCAGGCTTTCGATGCCTTCCGAGATGAGTGGCCCGTTTTTCTCTTTCAATTCGGCACAGACCTTTTTCTGGTCTTTGTTTTTGGGGTTGAGATTCTCATCCGGCTTCATGCCAAGTTTGGCGCGCTCTTCCATGCGGGGCTGATAGCAGGCGGTCCAATCGATAACGCCCACCGAGTAGTACGGCTCAGGATCGTTGGGATCGATATCAGCAGCCATGCGGTAATACTTCTTGGCATCGTCAAACTTCTTCATGTTCAGGTAAAGATAGGCGATGCCCTTGGCGGAGTTAACTTTCTGATCGCGGGCCGGGTTCATATCAAGCACAGCCTGGTATTGCTTGATAGCTTCTTCCGCCATCTTGTTGTTGTCCGGCGTATCGGCACCGGGAATGTACTGCTGCGCATAAGCGGTGGCCAGATACATTTTGGCGTTGATCAGCGAAGGATCCAAAGCCACGCTTTGTTGGAAGTGGTCGATAGCCTCTTCGTACTTGGCGTTCTTATAAGCCGTGACGCCCTTGTTCAGTTGATCGCGGGCGCGCAGCTTGCCGCAGCCCACGGAAGAAATGATCGCTAGCATAGCGGCCGCCAGCGTAAACAGTCGGATGGATTTATTCATTGCGGTATAAGTCTCCCTTGCCACACAGCATCCTAGGCCCAGAGACAGCAGTTTGACAAGCGCAGGCCGCATGTTCATTGGCAGACGCAGCACGGGAGCAGGGACTCCCGTGCGCGGCGGAGTGCGATGCGCGACCTTCCGGGCGCTTACTGATAAAAAGGAACGAGCGGTTTAGCCGCCAGCTTCGATTTTCGCCGTGATCAGGCCGACCTTATCGACTCCCGCGGCGTGCGCGATGTCGATCACGTTAGCCACGTCGGCAAAGGGGATAGGATCATCGCCCTTCACAAACATAACTTTCTCAGCGCGCGTCTTGTAGATATCCGCGAGACGGCCTTGCAGATTGTCCCAGGTAGCATCTTCCTGATTGATTTTCAGGCCGGGATCCTGGCCGGGGCCGCGGTCGATAAGTTGCACAACAATCGTGCGGTCGGGCGTGTTGTTCTTGGGTGCGTTAGGCGGAGGCGGCTGAGGCACCAGCGCATCCAGACCCTTCGGCGTCAGCGGCGTGATCACCATAAAAATGATGAGCAGCACCAGAAGCACGTCAATGAGCGGGGTGACATTGATATTTGCACTTTGGCCTCCGCCGCTCCCCATTGCCATACTCATAGTTGATCTCCTCTTATGTCGCTCACTGCCCGGGCGCCGGGGCGGCGGGTGGAGCGCTTGGAGTGCTCTTCCTTTGGTCGGTGAGCAAGCCCAAATCATCCACACCAGCGGCGCGAACGCTGTCCACTACCTGGACCACGTTGCCGAAGTGGGCGCGGGCATCTGCCTTCACGTAGACGCGCTTGTCGGTGCGATTGGTCAAACGGTCTTTCACTTTGCCCGTCAGGCTGTCTACTGCAACTTTATCGGAGCCAAAGTAGACAGTTCCATCGCGCATCACCGAAACCAGCAGAGCGTCTTCCTTGTCTGCATCGGCCATCGGCGTGGGATTGTTCACTTTAGCCATATCCACGCTGATACCCTTCTGCAACATGGGCGTGATCACCATGAAGATAATCAGCAGCACCAGCATCACGTCCACCATCGGAGTTACATTGATGTCGGAGTTGACCTTGGCGCCTTCGTTTCGTTTTGCCATTGACATAACGTGAATCTCCAGTACTTCCAAAGTTTCCGCGAGAGTCGGGAAGGCCGGCGCCAGGATTCAGCCCGACGCCGGACAAAAGCAACTCACCACGGAGGCCCAGCCTAAAAGAGGGCGGACCTAGGAACGGCGAACATCACGCCGCTTCAGGAAGTAGTCGATCAGTTCGCTGGACGAATTGTCCATTTCCACATCGAACGCTTCGACGCGACCGGTGAGGTAGTTGAACATCATGACGGCCGGGATAGCCACCAGCAGCCCGAACGCCGTGGTCACCAGGGCTTCGGAAATACCGCCTGCGACCGCGCCCAGACCGGTTGCCTTCTGCTCGGAAATACCTTTGAAGGCGTTCAGAATGCCCATCACGGTGCCGAACAAGCCCACGAAGGGGGCCGTCGAACCGATGGTGGCCAGACCGCCGAGTCCGCGCTTGAGTTCGGCGTGGACGATGGCTTCAGTGCGCTCCAGAGCGCGCTTGGAAGCTTCAATGGTCTCGCCGGGGATGGCGCCGGGGCTATCCTGGTGGGCCTTGAACTCCATCAAGCCAGCAGTAACAACCTTGGCCAGATGGCTCTTCTTGTTGCGCTCGGCAACCTTGATGGCCTCGTCGATGCGGCCATCGCGCAGGGCTCCGGCAACTGCTGGAGCGAAGGCGCGAGACTGCTTGCGAGCCGCATTGTATGCCATGGCGCGATCGATCATGACGCCGATCGACCAGCCTGACATGATGAACAGGATGATGACCACGATCTTCGCAATGATACCCATCTGCTTCCAGAGCGAAATCGGGTCCCAACCCACTGCGCCACCCTCCTGCACAATCCAGGCGGCTACTCGGGGAACGTGATGAAATGCTGCTATGGCAAAGTTAGCTAACATGAGTTGCTTTTCCCTCCTCGGAACTTCTTAAACTTTGATGCGAGATTTATACACCTTGCAAAGCCTGACCGCAGAAATCGCGGTTGCGCACATCGGCGTTGAAAAAGTAAGGCGGCCGGATCTCCAGAATAGACGCTCCCGGCCACCGCATTTCGGGTGGGAACGGGGAGGGCCATTTCGCTGGCGCTTCCGAACGTCGTCGCGCACAACAATTGCATTTCAAATAACGGCTTACTGCTTCACCGCCGCCGGGACTAGCCTCCGGCCAAGGTGAAGTTGACCTGAACTTCTGTATCCACTTCAACCGGTTCGCCGTTGAGCAGATAAGGCTTGTACTTCCACTGCTTTACGGCGTCGATGGCGGCTGGAGCCAGCATTGGATGCCCGCTCACCAACGTAAGGTTTTGAATGGATCCATCCTTGCCGATGACGGCACGCAGGATGACCGTTCCCGAAATGCGAGCCTGCCGCGCCAGCGGTGGATAAACCGGGTTGACTCTGCGGACCAGAAGGCCTTGTGAGACGCCCTGGGAAACCCGCACGCGTTGCGGGGCAGCGACCTTAGGCACGGCGACGGGCGTGGAACTGATAATGCCGCCGATCACACCACCCATCTGGCCGCCGGGAATACCACCCGGAACGCCGCCGACGACTCCGCTGGAGGCCATGGAGGGCGGGGCTTCGTCTTCTTTAATCATTTGAATCTTCTGTGGAATCTTGGTGGGCGTGCGCAGAGCGCCGTTCACGATATCGGTCTGAATCTGATGCACCACGTGCACGGGCGCGGCTGCCGGGGGTGGCGGCGGTGGTGGTGGCGGAGGGGCCACGAGGAAAGTCATGAGTTGTTGCTTGGGCAAAGCTTCGGTGAAGATGAGGGGCATCAAAACCATGACGCCGATCAGAGCTATCTCAAGAATGATCGCGAAGGTCGTCGTCCGCCCCCGCTTCGTCTTCAGCCTGCCACCGGATTCCAGAAGGCTATCTTCAAACATAATCGTTTCTCCCCAGTTAGAGCCTACCTAAACTTAGACACCGACAGATTCCCCTTTGCTCCCGAAATCGACCCCATTGCCAAGAGCAACCATTTAGGCCCTTCCTGGCACTCCAAACCCTTACAAACCATAGCTCTTACGAACAAAGGCGTATCACAAAACTTGCTGCAGCGCTATCAGGCAATTACTTGGTCCGGACGGGCATGGCCGCGGGACGCTTGCCCTTACTGATCCGCCAATCCTGATAAGCCACCAGAATCGGAGCCGCAATGGCGATCGACGAATAGGTTCCGATCAAGATGCCGATGACCAGCGCGAGACTGAAGCCGCGAAGCACCTCGCCGCCGAACAAATAGAGTGCAAGTACGGTAAGGAAGGTTAGCCCCGCTGTCAAGATGGTTCTGCTTAGAGTTTGGTTGATGCTGCGATTTACAATGTCCGACAGCTTCTCGCGCCGCATGAGTTTGATGTTTTCCCGGATGCGGTCAAATACCACGATCGTGTCGTTATTAGAGTAACCAATCAAGGTCAGAATGGCTGCGATCACGGTGAGAGAGATGTCTTTATTCAGCAGCGAAAAAGCGCCTACAGTGATCAAGGTATCGTGGAAAACTGTGACCACCGCGGCTACACCGTAGATCCACTCAAAGCGGAAACCAAGGTAAATCAGCATTCCGGCGAGGGAATATGCCGTGGCCAGCAAGGCCTGGCGGCGCAATTGTGCACCTACCTGCGGACCGACAATCTCAACATTTCGCACGCTGAAATCGGAGAGGAAGAAGCCATCCGGCAAAGAAGCCACCACAGACGGATCGACCGAGCCTTTGAGCTGGTCGAACGAAGTCAACACGCCGCCCTGGCCTTTATCGCGATCATCCACAATGGCCTGAGCCTGCTGGGTGTATTTCTGATCGGCATCTGAGCCCAGGTGCATGGGGTCCTTGTCCATCAGATAGTTCTTGATGGCCAGAGAACTCGAGTTGTTCAGATCCATCTTGCCCGCGGGGGCGTTCGTCTCCAGCGTGTTGATGATCTTAACCTTGCCGTTGTCCAGTGCTTGTTCACTGGTTTCCTGCACGTCAAGATCAATCAGCACTTCGTTGTTGGAAGGCTGGTCGTAGCGTTGAATCTTGGCGTTGTGCAGACCGGCACGGTCCATGGCCGCGCGCAAGGCGTTGTCGTTGGGTGTGTGCGAGAACTTCACGTAGACCAGAGTACCGCCGCGGAAGTCTACACCGTACGGAATGCCGTGCCAGAACAACATGGAAAGAATGCCCGCCACGCTGAAGACGAGCGAGAAGGCGAGAAAATACCACTTTTTCCCAAGAAAATCTATGTTTGTATTGCGAAAGAACTCCACCGGTTGTTGCCCCTTAAAGTTTCTAGTTTCGGGTTTCCTGCTTCCTGTTCCAGACTTGGCGCACCGGAACCTGGAAACCAGAAAACTGAATTTCCCTAAATGCTCAACGCTTCGCCACGCTCTTTGCGGCTCAGTACCCAGTCGAAGATCACGCGCGAAACGAATACGGCCGTGAACAGATTTGCCAGCAGACCGAAGGTGAGCGTGACCGCAAAACCCTTAACTGGGCCGGTTCCGAACAGGAACAAAATCGCTGCCGAAACGATTGTGGTGACGTGAGTGTCCACAATCGTGATCCAAGCGTGGCTGAAACCCTGATCCACTGCGGATGGCGGCGTCTTCCCGTTACGCAATTCTTCTCGAATGCGCTCGAAAATCAGCACATTCGAGTCCACGCCCATACCGACGGTGAGAATCACTCCGGCGATTCCGGGCAAGGTCAACACAGCTTCGAAGTAGCCCATAAATCCGAGCAGGATGATTAGATTCAACAACAGAGCGACGTCGGCGTTGATTCCCGCCGCGCGGTAGTAGATCAGCATGAAGATCAGCACAGCTAGCATGCCGACAACGGCCGCTCGAACGCCAGCGCGGATCGAATCCGTGCCGAGAGATGGTCCGACTGTCCGTTCTTCCAGATACTTGATGCCAGCGGGGAGTGCGCCCGAGCGCAGGATCATGGACAAGTCCTTGGCCTGCTGCTGGTTCATACTGCCACCGCTGATCTCACCGGTATCGCGGATGGCCTCTTTAATGTTGGCGACTTCCTGAACTTTATTGTCGAGAACCACGGCCAAACTATCGCCCACGTGCGCCGAGGTGAAGTTGTAGAATCGCTGCCCGCCCTCGCCCGTCAATTGAAAGCGCACATTCGGCTGGCCGTTCTGGTCCGTACTGGGCTGCGCATCGCGGAGGTCTTTTCCACGGACCGCGGAAACGCGCGAGACCAGATACCAGGCCTGTTCGTCTGCAGGAGCTCCCGGAGCGGCGTGCCCGGGAAGCAGGATTGCATCCGGCGGCAAGATTCCCCCTTTAGACTGCAGCGCGGCCTGCTCGCTCGGAAATGGTCCGCCGTCGGGCAGAACCTGCTTGATTTCCAGCATGGCGGTGGACTGCATGATGTCCTTCACGCGGGCTGGATCGTCAACGCCGGGCAACTGCACCAGGATCTGATATTGGCCGAGGCCGTGCTCCTGAATGGTTGGCTCGCTGACGCCGAGCGAATCGATACGGTTGCGGATAGTCTCGATCGCCTGAGTCACGGCCTTGTTCTTCAGGTCGGTGAGGATCTGCGGCTTCATGGCCAGCGTCCAGCTGTTGTCCGCTCCCGAAGTCAGGTTGTATTCCGGCAGGCGGTCATTCGCAATATCCAGCAAGTCTTTGCGCGACTCCGCAGGAACACCCTTCAGGACGATTTTGTCGGGATTATTCTGCGGGTCGGGCTTGGAGATATCGGCGAAAGAAATCTTGCGCTTGTTGAGCTGCTCTTTGAGAATTTCGATCGCGTTGTCGGAATCCACGTTGATGGCGTCGTTGACCTGGACCTGCAGGATCAAGTGAGTTCCGCCGCGCAAATCGAGACCAAGGTGAATGCGGTTGGTCATGGCCGTGAGCAAGCCTTGGCCAGAAAAGCTCTGAGGAATGCCGAAGATCCCGAACAGGAAGACGAGCAGGACTCCGACGATGAGGACCAGCTGCCAAAGAAGATTCTTATTCATGGAAAACTAAATTCCGAAAATTAGGTTATGCCGCAATTACTTGGTCTTGGCCTCTTCATCCGCAGTTGTGACCTGGGTTACGGAGGCTTTGGTCACTTCTAGTACGAGATTATTCGGAGGCACCCGGAGATGAACCGAATCATCTTTCAGAGCCATGATCGTTCCCCGCAAGCCGCCGCTGGTGACTACCTTGTCGCCGGTCTTGAGCGCATCCAGCATGGCCGTCCATTTCTTCTGACGACGCTGCTGGGGAAGGATCAAGAGAAAATAAAAGATCGCAAAAATAAAAATAAGCGGGGCAACACTCAGCCACCCCATTCCACCGCCAGCCTGCAAGGCCAAAAGAAAATGCGTATTCATCTAGTCTCGTTCACCAACGCTCGTTCAAAAAAGATCGTCCAAAATTCACTCAAACCTGCTTAGCCGGACTCCCGTACCCATATCCGCGAACAACCGCCTACGCCTACTAGCGCCACGGGCCTGTCATTTCACGACGGGGGTGACAATCGATTCCGGCCGGGTTCCTCACTCTTTAACCCGAGTGTAGAGGCTTGAATCCGGGAAGGTCTGTCCAGGGAGGTCTACGGCTTCGCTCGAGACCAAGCGCTAGAAAAAACGGGACTCTTCCCCAAGTCGAATAGAATGACGCACCCGCCGCATAGTGTCAAGGTAGAAACTCAGGTTGTGGAGTGTATTTAAGACTTGGGCCAGCACTTCATTGGAGGCATAAAGATGCCGCAAATACGCGCGGGAATAGCGCCGGCACACGCGGCAGGCGCAATTCGGGTCGAGCGGCCCGGCATCCTGCGCGTAGCGCGCCTGCTTGATGGAAATTTTTCCCTGGGAAGTGAAAAGGAGGCCATGGCGCGCCGCGCGGGTCGGCAAAACGCAATCCATCATATCAACACCGAGGCGAGCGTATTCGACGATCTCCTCGGGCGTACCCACTCCCATTACATACCGCGGCTTGTCGGCAGGAAGATGCTCGAGTGTAGCCTCGATGACCTCGCGGGTTCGCTCCCGAGGCTCGCCGACGCTGAGCCCGCCGATAGCGTAGCCGGGAAAGCCAATCTCGATGGTGCGCTCGGCGGATTCTTTGCGGAGAGCGAGGTCCATGCCGCCTTGAACAATGCCGAAGAGAGATTGAGTCGACTCAGCATTAGGTTTGTCATCCCGAGCGAAGCGAGGAATCCGGGTTTGCTGAGAACTGAAAACTAAGGACTGAGAACTGCCCCACGGCACCTCATGCTTGTGTTCCTCGAAGTATTTCTTGCTGCGCTCGGCCCAGCGCAAGGTCAATTCCATCGAAGCCTGCGTGCGGGAGCGATCGGCAGGATACTCCGTGCACTCATCAAACGCCATGATGATATCGGCGCCAAGCCCGATCTGCGCGGCCATGGAACTCTCCGGACTGAAGAAGTGCGAGGAGCCATCGAGGTGCGAGCGAAATGTAACGCCCTCGTCGGTAACCTTGCGCAGATCGTTCAGGCTGAAGACCTGGAAACCGCCAGAATCGGTGAGGATCGCTCGCGGCCACGCCATAAAACCATGCAGGCCCCCGAACTGGCGGACGGTTTCGACTCCAGGACGCAGATAAAGGTGATAGGTATTGCCAAGGAGAATCTGCACCCCGAGTTCTTCGAGAACATCCTGCGGGACGGCTTTTACGGTCGCGACCGTACCCACAGGCATGAACACCGGGGTCTCGATCTCGCCATGCGGCGTGAGCAGGCGTCCGGCCCGGGCCGCATTTCTGCGGCTTTCGACATGGAACTCAATGGACATTCTGGCGATTGTAGCAACGGGACAGTGGTCAGTGGCTAGTGGTCAGTGGTCAGCAAAGTTACGAGCTCGCCCCTCACATCCCCACCTTCAATGCGGAGTTTGCCAATGCTCACAGGAAGCTTGAATCGTCGTGGACCTGCGCTGCCGGGATTGAAATAGAGAACTCCGTCGCGGCTCTCTTGCTTAGGCACATGACTGTGGCCGCTGATCACAGCGGCGAATCCTGCAGCCTTGGGCTTGAGATCCAATCGGGTTAAATCGTGCAAGATGTAAAGTGAAATGCCGCCGAATTCGAGGACTTCGGTTTCAGGTAGGCGTCGGGCCCACGCAGCTTTATCGACATTGCCGCGCACGGCAGTGACTGGCGCAATTGCGGTGAGGCTTTCCAGGATTTCGGGCGCTCCTACATCCCCGGCATGAATGATGTGATCCGATCCGCGCAGCGCCTCGACTGCCTCTGGACGAAGCAGGCCATGGGTATCGGAGATGACGCCGATCAGGATAGGCAGTTCTCAGTTCTAAGCACTCAGTTCTCAGTTCTTCATCTTCTCAACAAAGCTTGCGATGCTTACGACGGCGCGGCTCACGGTGCCACGGCCGATTTCCTGGACCTCGTCGCGCGCAGCCACGCGAAGGGTGTAGAAACGACCGTCGAATGACTCCAGCACGGCTTCCACCTGAATGTGCGCGCCAATGCCGCTCGCGGCGCGATGCTGGATGTTGATCGAAGTTCCCACGGTGATTTCGTCGCCTTCGCAGTAGGGCTGCAGCGCGAGAAAGGCCGCAGTCTCCATCAGGCGGATCATGTCGGGCGTGGAATAGACCGGTGGCAGCTCAGGATGGTGCGCGGTCAGCGTATGTTTGAACTCGACGGTTTCCTCCGCTTCACCCCTTGCCCCAATCGGAATCTCTCGCGCCATGCTGATGTCGTTCTCCTTAATTTTCCCTACGCAGAAGCAAAAAGCCAATGATCGCGGGAAGCGCGCAGCGATCATTGGCTCACTATATTGTCTTAAGAACGCCGGCTCACATCGCGTATGTCATACGCGCGGTTTCAATCCCGTCCAGTGCTTGCCACAGCATTCTGGCCGCATTCTCGCCCGCATCCAATGCGCCTTCCGCCTTTTCCGGGTCGGCCGCAATGCGCTTCGCCAGTTGCTCGCGCCAGACATTCGAGTGCTGAATATCGGCGCTGGCGTGTACAGCAAAGTAGCCGCAGGTTTTGTCATCGGCGCCGTACATTTCGCGCAGACCGCGCTCCTTTTCCTGGGCGATCCGCGGCACCTGGGATTCGTAAACGTAAAACGCCGCCAGCGCCTGCTCCGGAGTGCCATCACTGGCCACGTTGTGGAAATAGCGCATCAGTTCACCAATTTGCTTCACCGGCAAATGCCAGTGCATATCCCGCCTGGCTCCCATGCCCTCGGCAAAGTCTAGCCAGAGCTCAGCGTGCGGCACGGCATCTTTCCCGGGTTTTCCCGCGGTGCCCTTTTCGTCCACCATGTTGGCCAGCACGGCTCGCCTCAGTTCGCCCTCGTCCAGACGAAGTGCAAACTCGGCCAGGTAGCACGGAAATGCCTGCACGTGGTGATAGTAGTGCCGCGCATACTCGCGCAGATCTTCGCGCGACAGCTCGCCCGCCGACCATGCCCGGTAGAATGGATGGGACAGCAGATCGTATCTGCCGATCGTAGCCTCCAGTCGCTCGAAGAACTGGGTGGTATTCATGATGGCCCCCTGGGTTTTTTGGTATGAAACCCTACTATACGGGCGAGGTCGCACGGCAGCAAGTGATGGGAATCACGATGGCCGGCAACTTGTTAGAATGAAAGCAGAAAGCCGCGACGAGATCTTGCGGCAATCGTTGCAGTCTGGGGTTTCATTATCGCGAAGATGCAGTTTACCGAACAATTCGACGTCGTCGTGGTCGGCGCAGGCCATGCCGGATGCGAAGCGGCAATGGCAGCGGCGCGCATGGGGCTGAAGAGCGCGCTCTATACGCTCAACGTCGATCTGATCGCGCAGATGTCGTGCAATCCGGCGATCGGCGGCATTGCCAAAGGACACCTGGTTCGCGAAGTGGATGCGCTCGGCGGGATCATGGGCGAGATCACCGACGCGGTTGGCATCCAGTTCCGTCTGCTGAACACTTCGCGTGGCCCGGCTGTGTGGTCGCCGCGAGCGCAGTGCGACAAGCAAGCCTACCGCCTCAAGATGCGCGCAGTGCTGGAGTCGCAGCCGAATCTCAAAATCAAGCAGGCGGAGGTGGCAGATTTGATTGTTGAAGCACCGAGTATCGAGTATCGAGTAGCGAGCGAAGGCGATGACTCGGAACTCGGTACGCCGAACTCGGTACTAGGTGTCAAGCTGCGCGATGGGCGAACTGTGGGCGCGCAAGCTGTGATTATCACCACCGGCACTTTTCTCAACGGATTGATCCACTGCGGCGAACAGCAATATCCTGCAGGACGATCCGGAGAACCGAATGCGGTTTTGCTCGGCGAGGCGCTGAAGAAGTTTGGACTACGCGGCTGCCGTCTGAAGACAGGGACGCCTCCGCGGCTTGACGGACGCTCGATCGACTGGACGCGCTTCACGCTGCAGCCGGGCGACGCCGACCCGACGCCGTTCAGCTTCCGAACGAAGCGGGTGGCGCATCATGACTCACAAATTCCCTGCTACATCGCGTGGACCTCGCCCGAGACACATCGCATCATCCGGGAGAATGTGCATCGCTCTCCCATGTATAGCGGGCAGATCCAGTCGATCGGGCCGCGCTATTGCCCGTCGATCGAAGACAAGATCGTGAAGTTTCCGGACAAGGAAATGCACCAACTTTATCTCGAGCCCGAGGGCCTGAATACGCACGAAATCTACGTCAATGGCATGAGCACTTCCCTGCCGGTAGAGGTGCAGCTTGCCATTCTGAAGTCGATTCCGGGCCTCGAAACAGCCGACATGCTGCGTCCGGGATACGCCATCGAATACGACTCAATCGATCCCACGGAACTGCAACGCACTTTGGAAACGAAGAAGATCAGGGGCTTGTTCCTGGCCGGTCAGATCAACGGCACGTCCGGCTATGAGGAAGCTGCGTGCCAGGGCCTCATGGCGGGTATCAACGCAGCTTTGCAGGTGAAAGCCGAAGCTCCGCTGATCCTCGACCGCACCGAGGCTTACACCGCGATCCTGATCGACGACCTTATTTCCAAGGGAACGAACGAGCCTTACCGCATGTTTACGTCGCGCGCGGAATTTCGCTTGCACCTGCGGATTGACAACGCCGACCGTCGGCTCACACCACACGGCCGCCGCGTGGGATTGATCTCGGATGAAGCGTGGGAAGATTTTCAAGCCAAGCAACAGCGGCTGGAAAAGTTGAAGCAACTTCTCGAGAAGACAAGAATTACTGGCGACGCGCTGGACGAGCAACTCTCCGGCAACGGCTGGAGTTCGGCGCTCGGTCAAACTTACGCGCAACTGCTGAAGCGCCCGGAGATCACGATCGAGCAACTCGCGCCAGTTCTGCGCGAACTGGCCCCTGCCTTCTTTGCAAGAGGAACTGACGGAATCGGCGAAGATCCGAGTGAATCGGTGGCTGCGCTTTCTTCCGAAGTTCGCAACGAACTCAAATCCGTGGAAACGGAGATCAAGTACGAAGGCTACCTGCGGCAACAGCAGCGTGCCATGGATCAAATGAAGAGGTCAGAGCAGCGCTCCATTCCAGATTGGTTTAATTACCGTTCGGTCAGCGGGTTGTCGCGTGAGATGCAGGAAAAGCTAACCCATGTGCAGCCGCGCACACTGGCCCAAGCCTCGCGCATCCCAGGAGTGACGCCGGCGGCGGTATCGCTGGTGAACGTTTACATCGAGATTCAGGCGCGACGCCGCGAGCAGGCCGCAACGATCGGGCAGAATTAATACTGCGTTAACAATTGTCCGTTACACGCGGGTTAACATTTTTTTCATGGCTCAAGACTCTCTCCGAATTGAAGACCGGCCCGGAACCCAGTCAGGACAGCGTATTCTGACCCTGAATGGCGCGCTGGTGATGACGACCATGTTTGAGTTTCAGTCGACGGTGCGCGCCGATACTTCCCGTTGTCTCATTATCGACTTTACAAACGTGCCATACGTGGATTCAGCCGGCATAGGCGCCCTAGTTGGAGCTTACGTCACGCGTCAGAATGGTGGACGAAGTCTGGCGCTGGTGGGAGTTAGCGAGCGCATCCACAACGCGCTCCAGGTCACGCGAGTCGAGCAATTCTTCCGTTTCTTCGATTCCGTGAGTGCGGCGGAAGAAGCTTGAGAAGTGGGCAGTGGTCAGGGCTCGGTGACCAGAAAATGCTCAGGGCTTACTCGTCACTGACCACTGACCACTGACCACTGACCACTGACCACTGATGTTTGACTGCTCCTGCCATCCCTCCTAAGATGAATTTCCTCACTCCATCTCCCTATGATCGGCCAGACCATTTCGCATTACCGCATCACCGGCCAGGTAGGGAGCGGTGGAATGGGAGTAGTCTACGAGGCTCAAGATCTTGATCTGGGCCGGCGTGTCGCGCTGAAATTTCTGCCGCCGCAACTCTCCCGCGATCAAAATGCGCTGGATCGTTTTCTGCTCGAGGCCCGCACCGCGTCGGCGTTAAATCATCCCAACATCTGCACGATCTACGCCGTGGAAAAAGCTGGCGACCAGTCATTCATCGCCATGGAACTGCTGGAAGGCGAGACTCTGGACCGGCGCTTGCTTGCCGGCCCCCTACCACTGGATCGCCTGCTGGAGTGGTGTATCCAAATGGCGGATGCGCTGGACGCGGCGCACGCCAAAGGAATCATCCATCGCGACATCAAACCGGCGAATATATTCATCACGCAGCGTGGACACGTGAAGGTGCTGGACTTCGGCTTGGCCAAACTGGCGCGTCCCGAGATGGAGATGACAACAATCGGGGCCACCGTCGATGCGCCGGGACAGAACCTCACCAGTCCAGGTGCGACCGTGGGCACCATCGCCTACATGTCGCCAGAGCAAGCGCGCGGAGAAGAATTGGATCCGCGCTCCGACCTGTTTTCTCTCGGCGTGGTCATCTATCAGATGGCAACGGGGCGCTTGCCGTTCTCCGGTCCAACTTCGGCCGTAGTCTTCCACGCCATCCTTGAGCTCGATCCGGTTCCGGCGCTGCAACTGAATGTCACGCTGCCGCCGCGGCTCGATGAAATTATCGGGAAGGCGTTGGAAAAAGACCGCGACCTGCGCTACCACTCGGCGGGAGACCTGCGCGGTGACCTGAAGCGGTTAAAGCGAGACACGGAATCTGGACGCAAGCCAGCGCAGGCCGCTTCTATCAGCGCGCCAGTGGAGGCGATTGCTCCGTCCTCGAGCAGGGATGCTCCGGGAGTTCCCTCTGGTCAACACTCCTCCGGAAGTTCGGCGGTGATCTCCGCGGCCCGGCAGCACAAAGTGAGCACCGTGGTTACGGCGGGGGTCGTACTGGTGCTGCTGGCGGCGGCTTACGGAATCTATGCCTATCTCACCCGTGCCCGCCCAGTTCCGTTCCAGGACGTATCTGTCACCAAGGTGACCGAAGGTGGCAAGTCGTTGCTCGCTGCCCTTTCTCCTGACGGCAACTACATTCTGAATCTGGTGCGCGACAATGGCCTGGCCAGTCTGTTGCTACGCAACGTGCCCACGAACAGCGACACTCAGGTTCAACCCCCAGCCGATGTTTATTACAACGGTCTGCGCTTTTCTACGGACGGAAATTACTTCTATTTTGTACGCAGCGATCCGGGGAATACGGAACTGAAGTTCTTGTACCGGGCTCCATTGCTGGGCGGAACTGCCCAGAAACTCGCGGAGGACGTCGACTCAAATATTACGTTTTCTCCTGATGGGAAGAAGTTTGCGTTCATGCGCTATGACAATCCGGAACATGGCAAGTACCAGCTCATTATCAGGCCAGTAGAAGGGGGAGACGAGCGGGTGCTGACCAGCGGACCCACCAGCGATGGACTGTATCAACCAACCTGGTCACCTGACGGGAAGATTATTGCTTGCCAGATGCTGGATGTGACGAATGGATTGATCAGATTGGTGGCCGTGGATGTGACCAGCGCTGAGCAAAAGGCCTTTTTCAGTGGCAACCAGCGAATCTTCGACAAGCCTTCCTGGTTGCCCGATGGCAGTGGATTGCTGGTCCTGGGGAAAGAGCAAAGTTCAAATTTCGCCCGCACGCAAATCGGTTTCGTTTCCTATCCCGGTGGTGTTTACTCTCCGATCACGCGCGATACGAATAGTTACTCCGATCTGAGCGTGGCGAGCAATGGACACCTTCTCGCCACCGTGCAGAATGAAGACCGCTGGAGTTTACAGCTGCTGTCCACCGGGGAGCCATCAGCGACGGCACGACAAATCGCCTCCGCGGATGCTTATACAAACTTTACGTGGACGTCGGAGAATCAGTTGATTTCCGATCAGGCGAACGTGCTCAATCGGATCGATCCGGCAACGGGTAACAAGACGGTGATTCCGGGCCAGACAGTAAGCGGAGCCCCCTGGGCTTGCGCTGAAGGCGGCTCTGTGGTTTTTGTCAGATTTCAGAGTGGCGCGCAAAACATCTGGCGTATGGACGGGATGGGGGGCAATTTCAGGCAGGTTTCGACTGGCAAGCTGGATGTGAATCCTGTGTGCTCACGGGACGGCAAGTGGGTGTACTTCATGGAGCGGGGCGGCGAACAGAAACTGGTCAAAGTGCCGATCGATGGCGGAACTCCGCAAACGATTTCAGAGTTGCCGATGTCCGGTGCTTTTGACGTCTCGCCCGATGAAAAAATCGCAGCGTTTCCGACGATAGAACACTCGGGAGAGCATAGAGAAATGCTGGCCGTGGTCGAGACTGAAGGCAATAAGACCGCGAAGCAGATTGAGTTCGAACGTTCGCGCTTTGGCTTGCTGCACTTTTCACGCGATGGCAAGGCAGTGGTTTATCCCGTGCGCGAGAGTGGCGTCGATAACCTTTGGCTGCAGCCGGTGGACGGTTCCAAGGGCAAACAGATTACGAATTTCACCGCCGAACACATCTTCGATTTCCATTGGTCATTTGATGGCAAGCAGTTGGCTTTGGTTCGCGGACATACGGACTCGGATGTGGTGCTGATGCGGCAGAACAAGTGAACTGCTGGTCATCACCCGATCGCCCAAATAAAAAAGGCGGCCACGGCTGGCCGCCCCTTTCTCGAATTGTTAACTGCGAAGCGGTTTAGGCACCCTTCACGTTCTCGGCCTGCCAGCCCTTGGGGCCTTTGACCACGTCAAATTGCACCTGCTGACCCTCCTGGAGGCTGCGGAAGCCGCTCGCCTGAATGGCCGAGAAGTGCACAAATACATCTTCACCGTTCTGGCGGCTGATGAAGCCGTAGCCTTTGGCGTCGTTAAACCACTTCACTGTTCCTGTTTCCATGGTGTTGCAATGTTCCTTTGTTGTGATATAGCGCTGAAACTTTGGAAGGGTTCTTCTGCAGGCAGGTCACGCGCTGGTAAGCGGAGAAACTGAGTACTGCGAAAAACTCTAAAGTCAAACGCAACCAAATTGTATTGCAAGTGCCTCAAAATAGCTACAAGTTTTATTTTGCTTCGCCCACAAGTAACTTATATTCATTGGCTTACAAGGCAATCGCCGAGGCGATCGAAGCTTGGCGGCCGGGACTTTGAGCGGAGCGGAAGGACAACCTCGAAGTCTGTATTATCTAAAGTATGCGTTTTCCCAGGGTTCTAATCTTGCTTGCTCTACTCAGCCCGGCGTGGGCGGGAGTGGTGGAGGATGTCCGCGGCGCGCTGGGTCAAAATAGCTTCCCGGCAGCCGAGGCCGAGCTGAATTCTTACCGGACCAGAAACGGCGTCACGCCTGAATACGTCGAAGCCTACTCTTGGATGGCGCGCGCGGCGCTCGTTGATGGCGATTACGACCAGGCAGCCGCATACGCCAAACAAACCAAGGCTCTGGCTCTGGAGCAATTGAAACAGCGCCCGCTCGACGCGGAACCGCATCTGGCGACGGGTCTGGGCGCGGCGATCGAAGTACAGTCTCAGGTGCTGGCCGCTCGCGGGCAGCGAGACCAGGCCGTTGCAGTTTTGCAGACCGCGTTGCGGACTTATGGCAGCACTTCGATCCGGGCACGTCTCCAGAAGAATCTCAATCTGCTTTCGTTCGAGGGCCGGCCGGCGCCTGCGCTTCGCTCCGAACAATTTCTGGGATCGAAACCGCCAGTGTTGGCCCAGCTTAAGGGTTCGCCCGTGCTTCTGTTTTTCTGGGCGCACTGGTGCGGGGACTGTAAAGCGGAAGCTCCTATCATCACCCAATTGCGCTCCGAATTTGCGCCCAAAGGGTTGACCGTGCTCGGTCCAACCCGATTTTACGGTTATACCGCGCAAGTCGAGCACGCTTCGCCCAGTGATGAACTCGCCTATATCGACGCGGTGCGGCATCGCTTCTATGCCGGACTGCTCGATATGCCGGTTCCCATCGGCAAGCACAACTTCGACGTGTACGGGGCGTCGACCACGCCGACGCTGGTGCTGCTAGACCGCACAGGCAAGGTAGCGATGTACCATCCGGGGGCGTTGCCGTATGAGCAGCTAAAGGCGGAGATTGAGAAAGTCGTAGCGCGCTGAGCGTGATCGATTACAGGAGCCGAGGCCAGGTCATTTCTTTTGCTGCGAGATGCTGAGTGCCGAGGATGCTACAAGGAGTCTGCCCTCGTCTTCGTCCACGAGGTCCAAATCGATAGAAGCTCCAGCCCCAGCTTCCCCACTGGTCGGACTGGCGCTGATTCGCGCCCGAAGGTAATATACCTCGCCCGACTCCGCGTTGAGGCTGGTCAGCGAGACAAGGCGGCCGCTGGGTACGAAATCGGAGATCCAGTCGGCGCACAAATGGTGCTTACCTGGCTCAAGGGAAAAAGAAAAATACGAATTTCCACGGTTGGCTCCAACCCACGCGCCATCAACCCCGACCCTTGTGGTCACATCATTCACCACCTTGAACTTTTGATCTTCTACAACATAGACCAAAGCTTTCCCCGGATCAGGCCGCAGAATCGGCTGCTGACCTTTGTTAGCCTTCGTCGTTAGGCTGAATCGGGTGTTTGTGGGGTCGCAGGCGGATTCGGCGGCGACGACGGATAAATCCTGGGCCAATGCTGAAATCGAGAAGAGAAATAGCACGGCAACAGTTTTCATATCCTTTCTCCAGGTCGAATCGTGCATCGCGGAGATTCTTGGCTCCTGACGCGAACCCAGACGCTACTCATCATAGTCGGCAAGTGGTCAACAAACGTATGAGTTTGGTCAAGTTTTGCAATGCTCGGGCTTCCGCGCCGTATCACTAATCGCCGCGCGGAGGCCAAGCCATCACTTTTTCTCTTCCACTTCCCTCAACTCTCCCGTCTTCACGTCGTAAATAAATCCCCGCACCGGGATATGTTTCGGAATCCAGGGATGCGACTTCACCCGAATCACCTGCTGGCGCAGGTTCGCTTCGAGGTCGTCGAAGCCATAGAACTGGGAAGGCTCGCTGGCGATGGCGCCCATTTTGTTCGTCAGGTGCGCCCTTAACTCGTATTCCCGCACCTTCAGCAAACCGCAATCGGTGTGGTTGATGATGATGAACTCCTGGGTATCGAGCAGGTGATGGGAGACGATCAGGGAGCGTAACGCGTCTTCGGTAGCGATGCCGCCCGCGTTGCGAATCATGTGCGCGTCTCCGGGCTGCAGGCCCAGGCAGCGCTCAAAAAGGATTCTGGAATCCATGCAGGCCAGAACAGCTACGCGACGGCGCGGCTGGACGGCCAGATTTCCTAGATTGAAGTTCTTTACAAAGCGCTCGTTGGCTTTCAGCAGTTCGTCGGCGACTGACAAATTCTTGGTCCTCGCTTTGAGTTGTCCAGCCCGCGAGACGAGTTCTTCTGTCGCGGCGCTGGCCGTTGGTCGTACTCCAGTTTACCCGCTACAATCGCCCGGTGAATCTTGACGACACCATTGTCGCTATCGCTACCCCCCCCGGGCGGGGCGGTATTGGCGTGGTCCGCATTGCCGGACCGAGAGCGCAGGAAATCGCGTCGCCGATGTTGCGGCTCAAACATGATCTTGAGGCGGGACGGGCAATCTTCGGCGAACTGATCGAAACCAACGGAGAAGGAGTTTCCAGTGTCCAGTATCCAGTTTCTAATACGGCGAACGCAGGAAACTGGAAACTCGAAGCCGGAAACTTGACTCGCATCGACGAGGTTTTGGTCACTTACTTCGCGAAGCCTCATTCCTACACGACGGACGACATCGTGGAAATCGCGGCTCATGGCTCCCCGGTTGTGCTTCGGCACATCGTTGAAATGTGCATTGCCTCGGGGGCCCGCCTCGCCGAGCCCGGAGAGTTCACCATGCGCGCGTTCCTCAACGGCCGCATCGATCTCACCCAGGCAGAGGCCGTGCGCGACCTGATCGACTCACAGACGCTCTACCAGGCGAAGGTGGCGGCGCAACAGCTTGAGGGTGCTCTCTCGAAACGCTTGCAGCCGATCAAAAAAAAGCTGGTTGAGTTGGTCGCCGTGCTCGAAGCCGGCATCGATTTCGCCGAAGACGATGTCTCCATCCTGCCGGATCCCGTCATTCTCGACCGCATCTCTGCGGTGCGCAAGCCGCTTGAGCAGCTGGCGGCTAGTTTCGCTTATGGCAAGGTAGTCCACGAAGGATTGACGCTCGCCATCGTTGGCCGCCCCAACGTCGGCAAATCGAGCTTATTCAATCGACTGGCCGAGCGAGAACGCGCCATCGTGACAGCGACTCCCGGAACCACCCGCGATCTGGTAAGCGAGACCGTCTCCGTTGGTGGCATTCCAATCCGACTGGTCGACACCGCCGGCATCCGGCAGGCGCTCGACGAAGCCGAGTCCATCGGCATACAGAAATCCATAGAAGCATTGGCAGACTCGGATTTAGTTCTGGTTGTTCTGGACATTTCGCAACCGGTCTCGGGAGAAGACGACGAATTGCTCCGGCAAACACAGAATCGACCGGTTATCGTCGTCGGCAATAAATGCGATTTAGCAACTAGCGGTCAGTCGTCAGTGGCCAGTGGCCAGCTTCCATTTGTTAAAGCGTCCGCGCTGACGGGCGAAGGCACCGCCGAACTACGCGGCGAGATTTTGCGTCACATCGGCGGCGAAACGGGAGCGCAGGCCGAGGCTGGCTTCCTGACGAATGTTCGCCATCAGGGACTGGTAAGAGACGCGCTGGGCTCGCTTGACGCTGCTATCGCTGCAGTGACGGGCAACGTTCCTCACGAGATGTTACTGCTGGATCTCTACAGCGGTCTCCGCGCTCTCGATGCGATTACGGGAGCCACCACGACCGATGACATCCTCAACTTGATTTTCAGCACATTCTGCATCGGAAAATGAGGAAATGCCGCCCTTGACGAGGTTGCCGCAAAACAGCGGCGGCGCAAAACAGTAATAAAAAGAGATACGCCGAGGATCAACGCGAGTCGGCAGATGCCTTCGAGGCGTTATCCGGCTGAAATCCGATCTTGTCCAACATAGGTTGGATCTCGGGATTCGACATAAACAACTTCCAGATCAACCCGGTGCGATAATTTTCCACCATCACCACGATGGGAGCCTGGTCGAGTCCCATGTACACGGGCGAGAACCAATTGCGCGTCAGGTTGAAAGCGTCCCGCGGACCGTAGACTCCCCAGAGCCGATCGCCCAGGTCCCGATAAAAAAACTTGAGGGCAGCCATTGATGCTTTGGGTGTGTAAGGAAATGACGCGAGAGCGCCGGTCGGAGTGATCGTGCCGTTATCGGTAGCACGGTCGGGAGCGTGGGCCGAATAGCCTAACTGATCGTCGCTCGCCGTCAAACCCCAGTCATCCGCACCATAGCCCTGGAAGTGGCCGGGATTGGACTCGCAATAAGCCTGATCGATGAGCACAAGATTCCGGTTGTTGTCGAAATAATCGGTGTACCGATCATGGATACCGCGAGGATCGAAACCCATGAACGAATACTGGGTGAAAAATAACGGCCCGCCGGTACCGACGCCCACGTCGAGTTTGATGCCGAAATAACTGTGGCCATTGATATAACGGTCTCCCTCATTGGAACCAGACCAACCGCTCCGGTAAGCGATCGCGGCCTCTGATTGCCCCGCCCAGCCGCTGTAATAAAGGCTAGCTGGAACGCCATGCGTAGGTGAGGCGATGGCCAGCAGATACGTGATCATGGTTTCGTTGAATCCCGTCAGCCGGTGATCGATGAACCAGGACCACTGCGGAGACCAGTGCCACAGCAGCGCGTCATTGTTCGGAGAGCGACGGTACCAATCCCACTCAACTGTTTCCCAAAGCTTGGTAATCCTCTGGTAGATATTTTGGCCGACCTCACCGTCGTCCTTAAAATACTGGCGCGCAGCCAGCAATCCCTCCATCAGAAACGAGGTCTCCACCAAATCGCCGCCATTATCGAACATGCCGAATACCAACATGGATTGCGCGGTGTCGCCATTCAGAAAGTGCGCCCAGGCGCCGTGATAGCGAGGAACTTTTTCCAGAAAATCCAAAATCTTTGAGAGCCGCTCGACGCCCTGTTCTCGCGTGATGAAGCCACGATCGGCCCCTACGATGAGCGCCATGATGCCAAATCCGCTGGCGCCGGTGGCGACGATGCGCTCGTCTCCAGGAATATTTTCCAGCGTTGCTCCGGCGACGGGATGCGCACCTTCCCAGTAATAACGGAAACAAGCTTCCTGCAACATGGTAAGCAATTCATCGTCGGATAATTCTTTGGTGGCCGCCGTAGCCGCTCCCGAAAGAGCAGATTGCCGGTATGATCGGTCGACGGCCTTCACCCGATAGGTCGCGGTCACTCCCGATTTTCCGATGAAGTCCGTGTAGCGATTGGTGTCTGCGCTCTGAATCCCGATGGGTTGGAACTTGTGCTTTCCGATCGAACGATAGATGGCATAGCTCTGCAGATCACTAGCGTCTGTAACCGGATCCCAGCTGATGTCGATGTGACGATCGTAGCCTTTGGCTTGCACATTCTTTGGCGATCGAGGAGGACTTCTCACCTCGGGAGCCACGGGCGTGGCAGCCGTTCGATTATCGATCTTGATCTCATCGATGATCAGAGTGTGAGGCGTGTCGTCTGCGGCGCCCTGGCTGAAGTACAAGCTGTGCAACTCACGCGCCTGAAAAGGATGGATCGAAGCAGTCTCAAACTCGCTGAGGGGGAGCCGAACCTGAAACCAGCGCTTTGCGGGCACATCCCCTTCGATACCGTCCAATTTAATGGGAGCTGTGAAATTATGCTCTTCGTCTTCGAGTTGTATGAAGGGCAAATCGGCGGCCGGAAATGCTTCGGGTGAATAGCACCACATATAAAGGGTATCGCCGCGAAAATCCGTGGGTCGATTGCGCATGCTGACCACTCGCAACTCGGTCTCCCAACTTCCGCCTGCCACCGATTGCCATTGCAGGCGCAACGCATTGGGTGCGGTGAAGAAATTTTTCTTTTCGACAGGCAGAGACCCTGACAGCAGTTCAATCGTGCTGGGAAACACCGCCCTTCCGCTGCTGTAGTAGTAGTAGTCGGGCGTGACGCTGTTATCGAATACCACGTGGTTGTAGTAGTCCGTGGGCGCGGCTGCGCCGCAAGGAAGGACAATCAGGATTAAGAAGCAAAAAAGGCAGAAAGACGAACGCACCGCACACTCCCGCTCTTGGCAGATGAGAGAGTTTATTGCACCTAGGTTCGCAGTCTAACATAGAGAAATAGGGCACCGGAAAAGGATGGCCAACCTGCCGTAAACCGCTGTCTGGATGATAAATTCAGACATGGCGCTTTCCGAAACGGTGTTAGCCCAATGAAGTTGGCGTTTGATTCGAGGACTCTCTTCCGTTGACAACGAGAAACCCTGCCTTCAGCTCTACACTTCCAGCGCAGTCTCTGTGGGCTTCCAAGGCTCAGATCATCGGAGTGTTGGCTCTATTCGTGGTGGTGTATGTCGGATCGCTCTTTTCTCCCGGACTGCAGGACGACGCCGACTCAAATCACGCGGAAGCCGCACGAGAAATGCTGGTGACGCACGACTTCGTGACGTTGAAGATCAACGGGAACCGCTATCTGGAAAAAGCGCCGTTAATGTACTGGATGGTCTCTGCGTGCTACTTCCTCTTCGGCACGAATGAATTCGCCGCGCACCTGCCAGTTGCATTATCGATGCTGCTGCTAATGCTGCTGGCCATGCGCTGGGGACGCCGTGCTTTTGGTGATCGAGCTTCGATCTATGCAGGACTGTTTATTGCGACTGCGGCGGGATGTTATCTCTTCACGCGAATTCTAATTCCGGAGTCGATCCTGAGTTTCTTCATCGCGGCGTCATTTTACTTTTTTGCTACCGCGCTGGAAGACGGCGAAGCATGGCGTTGGTATGGCGGATACGCCTGTATAGCGCTAGCCGTGCTCACCAAGGGTCTGCTCGCCATCATAGTGGTTGGACTGGCCTTACTTCTTTACGTAGCGATCAGCGGCGAATGGAGGCGCTGGCGCGAATTCCGTCTCTTCAGTGGCACACTGCTCTTTTTAGCAATTGCCGCGCCCTGGCATATTCTCGCGGGTATTCGTAATCCGCATTTCTTCTGGTTCTACTTCGTCAATGAACACTTTATGCGCTTCCTCGGCAAGCGCATTCCCAAGGACTACAACAAGCAGACCAGTTCGCTCTATTGGACGCTGCACCTGGTGTGGCTCTTTCCCTGGAGTTTGTACCTGCCGGTGGTGTTGCGGCGTCCGATTTCGCTGTGGATGGCGCGCCGCAAGCTCGGTGCAGCAAAACCTCCGCGGCCGCCGCTGAACTTCCGCTCCCGAACTGAATTACTTTGCCTAGCCTGGGCCGGAGTTACCCTCGTCTTCTTTTCGGTCTCGACCAATCAGGAGTACTACACATTCCCGGCGTACTTGCCGATTTTGTTACTGGTCGCTGCGAGGCTCGCCGATGAAGAAGAGTTGGGTTCGCGCCGCTGGCTGGCCTGGAGCGCGGGCGCGCTAGCGTTAATCTGTATCGCGATCTCGGCGGTGCTGGCTGCGGGGTTGTGGAATTCGCGCAGCCTCCCATTTGTGCCCGACATTGGCACCGTGCTCGCGAAGCCGAATCTCGAAGCCGAAACGCTTTCCTTGGGGCACATGCTCGATCTGACCGGGGAATCGTTCGCCGCGCTGCGACTGCCGGCAATCCTGGCCGCGATCGTTTTGCTGATCGGGCCCGCTTTTGCATTCTGGCTGCGGCGACGCGGCGCACAACTTGCCGCAACCTGGGCGACTGCCATCACCATGGCGGTGTTCCTAATCGCAGCCCACATCGCTCTCGTCCGCTTCGATCCGTTTCTTGGCTCAGAAATCATGGCTAGGAAAATTGCTCCTGAACTAAAACCTACGGACCGCGTGATGATATATGGCGACCAGTCGTTTGGCTCGTCGCTATTGTTCTACTTGAGGCGGCCGATTGAACTGGTCGATGGGAACACAACTTCCATGTGGTGGGGATCCACCTATCCCGATGCGCCACATATTTTTCTGGATGATCAGGAACTGCTGCAGGCGTGGAATTCGAACGAACGAGTCTTTCTTTTTGTGCCGCAATACGAACGGGAAAAAGTGGAAGCGCTGCTACCGAGACCACTGCACGTCGCCAGCGAAGCCTCAGGCAAAGTAATCTTTACGAACCATCCTTAGCGGCGCGCGATGACTGGAACGGACCGTTTTGCGGTGGGCAGAGAATAGCCCGACTTCACGGCATCTCGCCGGAACATCTGCACCGTTTCCTGCGAGAACTCATGCAGGTCTTTCCCTATCAAGGGAAGCTTCTTCAGAATGTCCGTGGTAGCTGTAATCACGTGACATCCGATCTCGTCCGCCTGGAAAACGTTGAGCAGTTCGCGTGGACTGGCCCACATGAGTTGCGCGTTAGCATCGTTCACTATGGACACGGCTTCGCGCATCAGCGGCACGGGATCGCGGCCAGTATCGGCAATGCGGCCGGCAAAGACGGAAACGTAGGAGGGAGCGTCCCCCTTTAATGCTGCACAAACTTTCCGCACCTGCTCCAGCGTGAGCAGCGCGGTCACGTTTAACTGAATTCCTTCGCCGGAAAGAGTGCGGACGAGATCGTAGGTCGGCTTTCCTTTCGTGTTCATCACCGGAACTTTGACGAACACGTTTTTGCCCCAGTCCGCTATGTGTCGCGCCTGTTCCTCCATCTCGTCTTCTTCGTCGGCGAATACCTCAAATGAGACAGGCCGGTCCTGAATTGTTTCCAGAAGATCCAGGGCGAAGCCGCGATAGTCCTTCACACCCGTGGCTCGCATCAGCGTGGGATTGGTGGTGAAACCTTTGATATAGGGTTGGCGATAGAGCTCAAGAATACTGGCCTTGTCGGCCCCGTCCGCGAAGATTTGTATACGCAGGTCGGACACAGACTTCATGCGGGATGCGCTCCTTTGGGCGTGGAACGGATGATCCAGTCAGCCGCTTCGCGGAGTGATCCTACGCGCAAGTCGGGAACACGGTCTGGAGGCCTCTCCGAGTAGCCGTAATCGATAAGAATAGTCTTACATCCAGCATTATAACCGGCCTCGACGTCGCGCCAGCGGTCGCCGACCATGAAACTGGCGGAGAGATCGATCTTGTGCCTGCGCGCCGCTTCCAGAAGCATTCCGGGCAAGGGTTTGCGGCAATCGCACTTGTCCTGATCGGTGTGGCAACAAACGAGAATATCGTCCAGCGGAAGACTTGCTAACAGCGACTCGTGCATCGCGTCAAGCGCCTGCCGAGATTGCTTCCCCCGGCCTACATCGGGCTGGTTGGTCACTACCAGCAGCGCATAGCCGTGCGATTTCAGGTCACGCAAAGCTTCGGGAACGCCGGGAAGTATTTCCAATTCTTGCGGCGTTGGCGGCGGAAACGGCTTACCCTCGCGGACGAAAGCCCGGTTGATCACCCCATCGCGGTCAAGGAAAACAGCGCGCCGTTTCCCACCCGACGCCATCGACTCCCATTTGGTCGCCTGCATCTTTACCGCTGGATGCGATACCAGCAGATGCCAAACGACGGCCTGGAAGGCTTCCGTGTGCGGCGTGATGTGGGCTGGGTTCACCGTAGGAATTAAAACGCAAGCATCGGCAACCGTGGCCGTGTAGCCGCCATCGCGGCCTACGACGCCGATGATTTTTGCGCCGACCGACTTCGCATATTTCAGCGCGGCAACCAGGTTAGGGCTTACGTTCTGCTCAACGTTCCCGCCACCAACCGAAAAAATCAGCAGCAGATCTTCGGCTCGCAGGCGACTGGTGCGCAGCCAACTGTCGAAGATCGAACTCCAACCCTCATCGTTGGCTCGCGCTGTCAGTTCCGACACATTGTCGGTGGGCGCGTAAGCCTCAATCCCTGCAATCTTGCGAAAGTCGTTGACCGCATGCGAAGCGTTGGCGGCGCTTCCCCCCACGCCAAGAATGAACAATCGCCCGGCTGCAGCGCGCGTACCGGCGATCAGGCCCGCAGCTTTTTCAATGCTGGCCACATCCAGCTTCGCCATGACCTCGGCCGCCTCGGCGAGAAAAACCTCGGCAAAGCTTTCCTTATGCAGGCTCCGGCTATTCATTCCGCAGAGCTCCTCGTTGGCTCAGGAAATCTGTCATCTCCTTCAATCCTGCAGGCGAACCGATTTCGTAAAAGCGCTCGTGCACCTCTACGGCAGCCAATTCTCTGCTATCGAGGAGCTCTGCATAAACGTCGGCCAAGTCCTGTGCATGGGTTCTGACAAAAGCTTCCGCACGGAAAACTCCGAGGCCGTAATCGATGTGGTTCATGCGTGAGGTGCGACTCCTCTTGCTGTACGCCAATATGCGCCCCTCTTCAAACTCCACATTACTGGCGTCCCACTGCCCATTGTTACGGAATACCGTCATCAGCCCCAGCTTACCGCTCTGAGAAAACTCCTTCTCAATCAAGCCGTAGTCGCAGGCTAGATACGAATCGCCGTACATAACGAAAAAACTTTCTCCCAGCTTGGGCAAGGCGGTTCGAACGGCCCCAGCCGTGCCTAACAGCGCAGCCCCATCGTGGGAATACTCGACTTTCACTCCATAGGCGCTGCCATCGCCGACGGCGTCCTCAATCATCTCACCCAGATGACCAACGCACAGGATTACTTGTTGGATGCCGCTGCTTTGGAGGAACCGCAGCTGATGCGCCACGAATGGTTCGCCGGCGATTTGGATCAGTGACTTCGGGACTTTTTCCGTCAACGCTCCCAGACGCGTCGCCAGACCACCCGCAAGTATGGCCACAGGTAGCATGGGTCCTCTAGGAATGCGCCAGAACGGAAGTTCCGCTGAAGTCGAACTGGACGCGGACCTCGCGCAGTCCGGCGCCTCGCATAGCTGAGCGCAGACGAGTTTTGTCTTCCGTGTAGAGCAACAGAAAGCCCCCGCCTCCGGCACCAATCAGTTTGCCACCGAGCGCGCCGTGCGAGCGCGCCAGCTCGTACATCTCGTCGATAAAACCACTGCTCATTCCCGGCGAGCGCTTCTTCTTGTGCTCCCAATGAATGTGCATGAGTTCGGCAAACTTGCGCAGATCGCCGGCCAGCAACGCGTCCCGGCTTTCGTGCCCGAGTTGTTTAGTGAAGTGCAAATTCTCCAGCATCGCGGGAGCATCCTCGCGAGTCCGCGTATCTTGATCGCGGAGAACTTCGCCCGCGGAACGCGATGCCCCGGTAAAGAACATGAGTAAGCTGTCTTCAAGATTGGCCAGTGTTTCGGGAGCAATTTTCAGGGGTTCTGCGATGACATGGTCATCGGGCATAAATTCGAAACAGGTGATGCCTCCGAAAGCCGCAATGTACTGATCTTGCTTGCCGACCGGTTCTTTTAATAAGTCAATTTCGATGTGGCAGGCCTGTTCGGCCAGCTCCTGGGGAGGCACGAAATTCCGTTTCACGGTGTGCAGCGCGCGCAGCAGCGCGGTCGTAAAACTCCCGGACGAACCCAAGCCCGTGCCGGCAGGGATGTCAGAAAGGCTGACGATCTCAAGGTACGGGCCCAACACTCCGGTCAACTGCAGCGCCTCCCGAATGATGGGATGCTGAATGTCCTGCCACCGCTCCACATCTTCCAGCTTTGAGTACTTCAAGATGATCCGCGGACGAAAAGCCTCGTTGACAGTGATGTAAACGTATCGATTAATCGCAGCGGATAACACGAAGCCACCGTGCTTGCGGTAGTACGACGGAAGATCGGTGCCGCCTCCACCCAGTGAAATTCTCAGCGGACTTCGAGTGATAATCAAACGATAGGTTCCCTACAGGCGGGTAAGTATAACGCACCTGAAACTTGGCGCTTATAGTTCAGTTCTCACTACCGGGGCATCTGCACTGACGAATTTGATCGTGGCCACAACAGCTTCTTTTATGGTGAGTCGCGGCCTCCAACCTAGAGCGCGGATGCGCGAGCAGTCCAACAGGATAAATGGACTATCTCCGATCCATCCCCGCTCTCCACCTGAGTAAGTCAGCTTTGGGTGCAGGCCGAGATGTTCACAAATCCATCCGATGGAATCGTTGACCTCGCAATATTCGTCCGTGCCAAGATTGAAAATGTTTACTCTATTGTCCGCTTTGTCGATGGCGGCAAGGATCGCGTGGATGCAGTCTTGCACGTATAAATACGATTTTTTCTGATGGCCGTTGCCCAGCACATGCAGGTGTTCGGGATGTGCAACAAGCTGATGATAAAAATCGAAGACGTGTCCATGGGTGTAGCGCTCGCCCAGGATCGATACGAATCGAAAAATGTAGCCTTGCATCCCGAAGCCTTCGCAATAGGCTTGAATTAGGCCCTCCGCAGCAAGCTTGGATGCGCCATAGAGTGAAGTCTGAACGGGAAAAGGGCAAGTTTCTGGAGTGGGAAAAATGTCTGGCTCGCCATAAACCGATCCCGTGGAGGAGAACACGATGCGCTTGCAGCCTTGCTCACGCATAGCTTCCAATACATTCCAGGTCGCGATCGTATTTTGATCGAGATCCTTCCGGGGATGATCGGTGCCAAAGCGAACGTCGGCATTGGCTGCGAAATGGATCACAAGTTCCGCGCCTGCCATTGCGTGCGCCAGCATTTTGCGGTCGAGCATGTCTGCCTGATGGAAGGTAAATTCGGGACGAAGCAGGGCACCATTTAGAAAGCGCTGCTGTCCGGTAGACATATTGTCGAACCCAACGACGCTGTGGCCCGCAGAAAGGAGTCGATCGACCATATTGCTGCCGATAAACCCAGCCGCTCCCGTGACAAATACCCGCAATTCGACCTCCTCCTCCTGAAGAAAAAAAAGATTTTAGATGTTGAAAGAATGTCCGCTAGCTTCGGTTCGAAGATGATTGACGCAGAGCAATTCGCGTTCCCCTCAATTCGAAACGACTGTCGCGCCACACATAGCGAAGCTTCAAATAACTGGCGAACCACACAGCAAAGCCGAGCAAATCTCGCAACGGATAAAGCCACGTCGCCCGCCGTATCTCCGGATCTCGAACCACGGTCCAGCCTACGAGCCAGGCCTCGGCTAGGCGGTTTAGTAACGCTATTCCCAGGAGCATCGCGCCGATTTTCCAGTGTCCCAGGAATCCCGCAGCGAACACGCCCAACAGGCCGTAGGGGATCGCGAAGACCAGCCCACTTCCCAAGTGGCCCCAAGGGCGCGAATAGCGGGTGGTTTGCGCCCAGCGCAACTGGTTCTGCCACATGTGTCGAAACGATTTCTGATTCACTACATGATCGATGATGTGACCCGACAACACAACCCGATAGCCCGCCTTCGCGATCAGGTTGCCGATTGCGAAATCGTAAGCAATGTAGTCCCGCAGGGCAGTGTAGCCACCGATGCTTGCCAGCGAATCCTTGCGGACTACGGTTGAGGGACCTAACCCGAACTTCATTCCCTCGAGCAGGTTCGCCACCAGCACTCCTGCCGTCATTTCCACCGACATGCCGATGGCGGTTAGTCCGGAGAAAAATCCCGCGGCATTCTTGCCGCGATAAACGCACGTTACCATCCCCACTCGCGGGTCGAGCATGGGCGGAACGATTTCCCGCAGATAACGTGGACCAACTTCCACATCGCTATCAGTGGTGACCAGAATTTCGTGAGAGGCCGCATCTGCCATGCAGTGAAACGCATACACGACGGGGTTCGGCCACGGCGTGCCGGTTACCAGAATGCGGGTCGGGATATGCGGGTAGCGCGCACATACTTCCCTTACCACTTCCAGCGCAGGATCGTCGGCTTCATCGGCAGCGAACAGGATCTCGTAGTCTGGATAATCCTGCCGGAAAAAACTCTCGATATTCACGCTGAGCTGCGCTTCCAGACCGTGCACGGGCTTGAGCACGGAGACCGGTGGAAGATGCGCATCGGCAGGAACAGAGTGTAGCTGCCGGCGAGCCTCGCGGTGAAATCGAAGAACTCCCAACAGCACAAGGACAAGGAACACCGTGGAAGACAACACACCAACTACAGCCACAGCTAAAACGAAATATGAGATCGGCCACATCAAATTTGCAGTGTCCTCACTGGATCGCCCACGACTAGGCACGCAATCTTCTATTTCAACATTTACTTCGACAGCCCAGCAAGAGCCTCCCGGAACAAGGCATCGAACGATGCGCGATTACCGTTCTTGACGATAGCTGCCAGCACTTTTTCCGCGGCGGCCCGCTGATAGCCAAGGTTCACTAGCGCAGATAGTACATCTTCTTCCAGGGCGCTGATCGCCGGCATGCGAGACGCGGAAGCGTCCACCGTCTCGGGTAATTTGTCGCGCAGTTCCAGCACCATGCGCTCCGCTGTCTTCTTGCCGATGCCCGGAATTTTGGTGAGCCGCGCCAGATCGCTGCTGCGGATTGCGCCTGCCATCTCGCTCGCCGCCATGCCACTCAAGATGGTGATGGCAAGTTTCGGTCCTATGCCGCTGACGGTGATCAACTTCTCAAACAATTGCTTCTCGGCGGGGCGGAGAAATCCATAAAGTGCGATCAAATCCTCCCGCACATGGGTATGGATGTGGAGCGCTACTTCTACTCCGTTTGCAGGCAGTTCCGAGTACGTGGGCACGCTGATGTTGATTTCGTAGCCGACGCCGGCCGTTTCCACCACAACCTGGTTCGGATGTTTGGACAACAATGTTCCGCGCAGATGGGCAATCATGTTCCAGCCATTGTAGCCGCCCGGGTTTCGCTCGTTTCCAGCGGACAGCAAAAACGGCAGGGCCGACCCCCTGCCGTTTCCGAGACAAATTTCTCCGTCCTACTTTTTGTTAACAGCTTTTTTCAGTTCGGCCCCAGGGGAAAACTTCGCGACCTTACGGGCAGCGATTTTAATAGTGGCGCCAGTCTGCGGATTGCGCCCGTTCCGTGCCTTTCTCTGCGATATCGAGAAAGTGCCGAAACCTATCAGAGCTACCCGATCCCCTTTCCGCAAAGCACCCGTAATGCTGCTCACGGCAGTGTCAATCGCAGTTGTAGCCTGCGCTTTGCTGATTTCGCAAGCGCCCGCGATCTTGTCAACCAGATCGGCCTTATTCATAGTTTCTCCTCGCAGGTCTCGTTCATACCCAGCACAGTACCGGGAGGACAAAAAGCTCGTGTCTGAGTTGGGAAACCTGACGGGAGGTATTCTCCTCTCTCCGTGGAGAATGTCAACTGTGAAAATCCGCGCCCGAAGCCTGTTTCGCACCCCCTGGTCCCGGATTGTGGCGGGAGGCGCGGGTTTTGGGGGACAGTGGCAGGTGGTCAGTGGCCAGTGAAGGTCACAGCCCTGGACTTTCGACTGACCACCGGCCACTAGTCACTCATCACTAGTTTTCCTCATGCCTCCACAGAGGCGGGCACGCCTTCACAGGTTGTGCACAGGAGCCTGGTCTTTGACCCTTGCGGGAAGCAAGCTTTTGGGTGCAAAGTCAGACAGACGCTTTTCTCGAAAGGCTTGAAGGGTTGAACGTGATAAAAACCGCGGCGGAGGTTTGCCCTCTTTGTGAGGGGACGGGGTGGAAGGCGCTCCCCGCCAGCGGCGACGCACCGCGAGATCGCCGGGTTACGCGCTGCGATTGCCAATTGCGCGCGCGAAACCAGACTTTGCTGGCGGCGGCGCGCATACCAAAACGATACGAGCATTGCGAACTCGCCAGCTACACCACAGATTTTCCGGGCGCCCATCCGTCGCTGGCGATGGCTCATCTCTTGGCCTCGAAGTTCGCTCAGGAGTATGATCCGCGCGACGGCACCGGACTTCTAATCATCGGCAAGATTGGCACCGGAAAGACTCATCTGGCGGTTGGCATCACGAAGGAACTCGTCCTCAACAAGGGCATCTGCTGCCTGTTTTACGACTACCGTGAGCTGCTAAAGGAAATTCAGAATTCCTATAACGCAACGGTTCAAACCACCGAATTGGACGTACTTCGTCCCGTGTTTGAGACCGATGTCCTGGTGCTCGATGAGCTAGGCGCAGTAAAGCCGACCGAATGGGTTTGGGATACGGTCAGCCTGATTCTCAACACGCGCTATAACGACAATCGCACAACCATCATAACGACGAACTTTGAAGATCAGCCCGCCGCCGGAGTAAATGGCGGCGGTTCTGTTGTACGGGCGGCCGCTCGCGCGGAGAGCCTCGGCGACCGCATCGGAGAACGTATGCGCTCGCGACTGCACGAAATGTGCCGCATCATCAAGATGGAAGGCGAAGATTTCCGCCAGAAATTCCGCAGCGCCAGCTTTCGGTGATCTTCGCTACGGATCTGCTGAGACGGACTTCAGTTCAGGCCTGCTAACATTCAGTTTTGCGGCTGAAGGAGAGCGACGATGCGCTGGTATCACTACATATCGTACTTCTTCGGCGGAGCGTTCCTTGCGAACGCCCTGCCCCATCTCGGCAACGGAGTTTCGGGCCATGCCTTCCAGAGTCCGTTCGCATCACCACCCGGGGTGGGCCTATCCTCGTCAGTGGTCAATGTCCTATGGGGCCTCCTTAACCTTACCCTCGCCTACCTGCTTGTCTGTCGTGTAGGCCGATTCGATCTACGCAAAACGGCGCACGTGCTCGCGCTCGGGGCAGGCCTCCTCGTCATGTCTCTGAATCTCGCCCACTATTTCGGAAAGCTCCACGGCGGTCTTTGAACCTCCTTTTCCATAAGATCTGTGGTGAAAACCTGCTTACAATGACTTGGTGCTGACCCATCGCCTGGAATTCGCGCCTGAACGCGACGCAGAGATTTTTTCGGCGGTCCCGGCTGCGTCAGCAGTTTTTTCGCTTCGCGGAGAAGATGCACGGGCCGAGCCTTACGTGAGCAAAACGGCAAATCTTCGCCGCCGCCTGCAGAGGCTCCTGGGGCCGGTGGAAGAGCACACGAAAAAGCTCAACCTGCGAAGCCGCATCCGCTCGATCGAGTACTCTGCGACCGGCTCCGATTTTGAATCTAGATTTGTTCTCTACCAACTTCTGCGTTCCTGTTTTCCTGAAACATACTCCAACCGCCTGCACTTTCGTTTCGCGCCCCTGGTAAAGCTGCATCGGGACAACGAGTACCCTCGCGCTTCCGTCACTACGCGACCGGGACGCCTAAAAAGCCGTACCCTTTACTACGGTCCATTCCCTTCGCGCACCGCCGCCGATAAGTTTATGAATGATTCGCTCGATTTCTTCAAGATGCGGCGATGCGTGGAGGATCTGCATCCCGATCCGGCGTTTCCCGGCTGCATCTATTCCGAGATGAAGATGTGCCTTGCCCCTTGTTTCAAGGGTTGCAGCGACGATGAGTACTCTGGGGAAGTGGCACGGGTGCAAGCCTACTTCGATACCCAAGGGGATTCTCTGGCTCGCGAATTTTCGGCGCAGCGCGAGGCCGCATCAGCGAACCTTGCCTTCGAGGAAGCTGCCGCGATTCATGTACGACTCGAAAAATTGAAGCCGATCCTATCCCAGCTTCCCGAGATTGTCCGCCGACTCGACCGGTTGTCCGGACTGATCGTCCAACCTTGCCATCTCGCGGACTCGGTCGCTTTTTTTCGCGTCGACAGCGGGGTGATCTCTGGTCCCACGACATTCTGCATCCAAACTGCGGAGCACACGAAGTCTCAATCGATGGAATCGCGGGTGCAACAAGCTCTTGACTCGTTCGCAGCTGTAAAAGCACATTCCCCGCTCGAGACTATGGAACACCTTGCGTTGCTCAAGCGCTGGTACTATCGCAGCGAGCGCATCGGCGAAATATTTCTTGTGGATGACAAAGGCGCCTACCCGATGCGCCGCATCGTACGCGGCATCGGGCGCATCTTACGAGGTGAGGGCCCGGAAGAAGGTTCGGCGTTGCGCAACCAGACCCGGATGGGAACGGAAATCTCAAGCTAGAGGAAGAAAACGAAAATGGCGACCCAAAAATCGCAAGACAAATCGCTGCGCGAGCATGTTGTCTACCTGCTCACCGGCGGTGGCGCTCATGCCACTTTTGATGATGCGGTGAAGAGCCTGCCCGAGAAGTTACGCGGCGTAAGGCCGCAGGGCCTTCCGCACTCCGCCTGGATGTTGCTAGAGCATCTGCGTCTGGCGCAGTGGGACATTCTCGAATTTAGCCGCAATCCGAAGTATAAGGCTCCCAAGTGGCCTGAAGATTACTGGCCCAAGAAAGAGGCGCCTGCAAGTACGGCCGCCTGGGATAAGAGCATTCGGCAATTCCGCGATGATCTGAAAGGTATGCAGGATCTGGTCGAGAATCCGAAGACCGATCTGTATGCTCCCGTCCCTTGGGGCGACGGCCAGACCATTCTGCGTGAAGCGCTGCTCGTGGCTGACCACAATGCTTACCACGTTGCGCAATTAATCGATGTGCGCCGCCTGTTGAGGGAATGGAAGGGGTGATAGCTCCGCGTGGTTTACCAAGCTCAGCTGGCAGCACGGTCGATCGATTCGAGTCCGCCCCTTGGGCTTCGGCTGGGTCGCTTCCGGAACACGACTTTTACTCCCTCCCGCCAGCGCTCGTCAATGCCCACGAATTCCCATTCGATCTCGGGCGACAGATAACGGAGCAGCGTATCAGTAGTGGGATGTACGTGCAGGGCGGGAGCCACCAGAAATAGAAGTGGCTTCTCAGACGAGAGTGCCTTGTCACAGAAGTATCCAAAGAGAGGAAATTCATTGCGCGTGTTATGCCATTCCACGCGCGACCAGTAGTCGAGCCCTTGCAGGGGCAGATGGACATCTTCGTCGGCCTTTAACTCCACAACGGCCAGCCGTCCCGCATGCGTGGTGGTTAATACATCAATCATGGCACGATCCGAAGCAGAGAAAGCAGGAACCTGCGAATACTGGTATGAGGTATCCAGCCGGTCATCTACGACGCTGACATCGCCGACAACCAGCGACTCCAGCCATCTTTCGGGACGCAGACGCCACAGCGGAAGTTGACGCGGACCATAGGGATGGCGGGTGCCGCGCAAACAATGCGCGAGGTCGGCGAATTCAGCTTCGTTGTTCTTCTCCAGAACCCGTTCCTCAGCGCCGACTCCGAAAACAATTTCCTCCGTGCTGCGAAACGATCCAGGAAGAACGCCAAGCCGAGCGCGGGCAAACTCCAGGCCGCGCCATCGGAAAACGACTTCCGCAGCAGACGGCACGCTGACTTCGCAATTCGGCAGGATTTCCTGTACTCTCGCGATCGAATCGCTAAAGCGTGAGCGCGCTTGTTCGCGATCGGCGGCGTGGACCAGCCGCGTAGATACATTGCCGCGATCCGCACAGTCGATCTCGACTAATGCGTCATGGCGTTCGTCCAGTTCGAACAGGGACCACTTCGCGGCATCGCGGTTTAAGTTTGCCATGCGCTCCCGCACCAGCCCGGAAGTTCCAGTTGGGACAAATAGCTTGAGCCCTTCCACCAATACATTCGGGCTCTGCGACTGTCGGCAGACATCGAGCCACAGAATGCCAAACGTGAGTGCCGCATCGATCGACGATTGTGTTTCCTGTGCGTTGACTCCCAACAATCCAAAAGCCGTTCGCCCGCGGCGGATCAAGCCGCGCGCGTAGATCGGCCCAAACGACTTCTCCAGATCCATCCCACTCGTCAGCCGCGTCAGTTTGAACTCCGGGAAATTCCGTTCCACCGTTCTCCGAAGCCTTTGCTCGTAGGAGGCACGGCACGCCCTCCGAGTGGATGGTGAACGTCGATCGCGTTCGCGGCAGATTTCCAGCTTCGATGGCCGCACCTGTCCCAGCCTTTGTACAGCCAGCCGCAACGTCCCATTCTTGACTTCAGCCTCCAGCACCCTGCGCACGGAGTTTCGCTCCGCCGACCACAGATGAAGTAAGCACCGGTTGTACTCGCCGGAGATGGAATACTTGGATCGCGCCAGATCAAAAGCAACCGAGCCATTCTCCAAAACTACGGCTCCCGCCGCCTCGCTGAGAAAATCCTGCACCGTGCGCGTAAGGGCCTGCGGTGTCAGGTTTGGCATTTGGGATCGACCATAGCAGATTGTCCGGCGCGAACAGACCTCGAGTCTGTGACAAGTAACCATTGTCACCCGGCGCATGTGGATGATTAACCGCTACCGCCAATCTGCCTGTGGGATAATGAACCATTCGCTCAACTGAGTCCGGTTCCGGCACGGCGGCATCTAACTCTCGTGGGTAAAAGCTTGCAAAAACAACATCTCGCAGATAAACAGCGCTTCTTTTTTGATCACTACGGCGTCACGGAAAACGACCTCGAACATTACCTGGCGGCCGCTCTATCGGCTGGCGGTGACTACGCCGACCTTTATTTCGAATATCTGTCCTCGACCTCATTAATGGTGGACGAGTCTATGGTGAAGTCCGCTTCGCAAGGGATTTCGGCTGGTTGTGGAGTGCGCGTGGTCTCCGGCGAACGGACCGGATATGCTTATACGGATGATCTTTCCGCCAGCCGAATTTTGCACGCGGCGCGTACCGCGGCCCTGATTGCCAGCGCCCCCGCTAAGACTCCCGTGGCTGGGTTTCAGCAGACTGCAGCTCGCAGCTTATATCCCGTGACCTTGCCATCGGTCGATGCCGAGATCACCGCCAAGGTTGAGTTGGTGATGCGGGCAGACAAGGCTGCACGTGCCTACGATCCACGCATTCAGGAAGTTCGTGCCAGCTACTCCGACGAACTGCGAAATATTCTCGTCGTCGCCTCCGATGGGACGTTTGCCGAAGATTCCCAGCCGCTGGCCCGCATGAACGTTTCCTGCATCGCAAAAACCGAAGGCAACTCCGCTCGCGGTGGCTCTGGCGGCGGCGGACGCGTGGCTCTCGATTTTTTCTTTGGCGACAAGAATCCTGAATACTTCGCCAAAGAAGCTGCGCGTCAGGCGATTCTTCAGCTCGATGCACGCGAGGCTCCTGCCGGCGACATGGAAGTCGTTCTCGGGCCGGGATGGCCCGGAGTTCTGCTTCATGAAGCGGTAGGTCACGGACTGGAGGCCGATTTCAATCGTAAGAAGACTTCTGCCTTTGCCGGGTTGATTGGAAAGCGTGTGGCCAGCGAAGGTTGTACCGTCATCGATAACGGAACGATGCCGTGGCGGCGCGGTTCGCTGAACGTGGACGACGAAGGCGAACCCACGCAAGAAACCGTGCTGATCGAGAAGGGAATTCTGAAGGGCTACCTGAGCGACAAGCTCTCCGCTCGACTGATGGGCATCTCCGATACTGGCAACGGACGCCGCGAGAGCTACGAGCATATTCCCATGCCACGCATGACGAATACTTACATGCTGGCGGGGCAGGACAATCCGGAAGACATCATCCGCTCGGTAAAGCGCGGCATCTACGCGGTGAACTTCGGCGGCGGCCAGGTCGATATCACCAATGGCAAGTTTGTATTTGGAGCTTCCGAGGCGTACATGATTGAAGATGGGCAGATCACGGCGCCGATCAAGGGCGCAACGTTGATCGGTAACGGGCCTGATGTTCTGACGCGGGTCTCGATGGTGGGCAACGATTTGAAGCTCGACGAGGGCGTCGGCACCTGCGGCAAAGATGGGCAGGCTGTGCCCGTCGGCGTCGGCATTCCGACCATCAAGATCGATCGCCTGACGGTCGGTGGCACCGCCAAGAAAGATCCCGGCGGCTTCATGCAGTAGGATCGAACTCACCAACGGAGGAGTCGCAGAGGAACTCTCAAATCAGTTTTTTCACAGCTCTTGCTTTTCTCCGTGTCTCCGTGCCTCTGTGGTAAAGAATTTTCTTATGTCTTCTGCTCAACTAGAAACTGGAAACCCGAAACTGGAAACTGACCTTCGCTCCCTCGCCCAGGACATCGTGCGCCGCGCCATGAATGGCGGCGCCACTGCGGCCGAATGCGTGGTGCGCGAAGGGGATGAATTCTCTACGCTGGTCCGGCTCGGCCAGGTCGAAACGCTCAAAGAATCCGGATCGCGATCCATCGGCGTCCGCGTCTTCAACGGCCAGCGCGCCGCCAGCACCTATTCCAGCGATTTCTCCTCGGACAGCCTCGACCGCATGGTGAAGTCGGCGCTTGAGCTTTCGAAGATCACGTCAGAAGATCCCTTCGGAGGCATCCCCGAAGCCGGACAATTAGGCTCGCTCACCGGTGATCTCGATCTTTACCACGAAGACGTTTATTCGCTGCCCGGTCCCGATCGTATCGACTACGCCCGCCGCGCCGAAAAGGCCGCGCTCGATTTCGATCCACGCATCAAGAATTCCGAAGGCGGATCCTTCGACGCTGCAACCGGTCATAAAGTTCTGGCCAACTCACATGGCTTCGTCGGCGAATATCGTAGGTCGTATTGCTCCGTTGCCGCCGTGCCCATCGCACAAACCGAAGATGGCGCAATGCAGCGTGATTATTGGTTCTCCGTCGCGCGGACGATGAGTAAACTGGAGTCGCCCGAGCAGGTCGGCAAGGTCGCGGCGGAGCGCACGCTGCGGCGTCTGGGCGCGCGCAAGGCGAAAACCGCGCACGTGCCGATCATCTTCGACCCCATGGTGGCGACGTCGATCCTCGAGCATATTTTCGAGGGAATCAATGGCGACTCGGTCTATCGCGGCGCTTCGTTTCTCGCGGGCAAGCTGGGGCAAAAAATCGCCGGCGAGAACGTCACCATCATCGACGACGGCACCATCCCCGGAGGCTTTGGCACCAGCCCGTTCGATGGCGAAGGCGTTCCCACGCGCCGCACCGTGGTCATCGAGAGAGGCGTCCTCAGTTCCTACTTGTTGAATACATATACGGCAAGGAAGTTGGGGCTCAAGACTACCGGCAATGCATCCCGCGGACTTGCCGGCACGCCGGGCATTGGACCCGGGAACTACTTCCTGCAACCGGGGAGCAGGACACCGAAGGAATTGATTTCTGAGATCAAAGAAGGTCTATACGTGACTGAGTTCCTCGGCCACGGCGCGAACCTGGTGACTGGCGATTATTCCCGTGGCGCCTCTGGCCTATGGATTTCGGGTGGAGAGTTTGCCTACCCCGTCGAAGAAATCACCGTAGCTGGAAACCTGAAGGAAATGTTCTTCAACATCTCGGAGATCGCGAATGATCTTGAGTTCCGTGGCTCCGTGGCCTCTCCGACGCTCCGGATCGATGGCCTCACGGTAGGCGGAGAATAAGCGGACTGAACTATGAAATTCGCCAGGATCGTATTTTGGATTGCAGCGATCTGGGGCGTACTGGTTCTTACGCCGCTGTATTTCATCTTCGATCTGATCGGGCAAAAGGATCCACCGCCGATCACGCATCCTGCGTTTTACTATGGCTTTATCAGCGTGGGATTGGCCTTTCAGGTTGTATTCTTCGTGATTGCCCAAGATCCAGTGCGCCTGCGCCCAATGATGATTCCTGCGGTGCTTGAGAAATTTGGCTACGGCGCTTCCCTCATCGTGCTATATCTGCAACATCGGCTGCACTCGCAAGATTTGGCTCTCGGCTGCGTCGATCTGCTATTCGGCGTGCTGTTTATAGCCGCATTCGTCAAGACTGGCAACTGACCTCCAGAGTACAATCGAGTGGCATGGGCGGATTGATCCAGCCAACTCCTGTAACCGAAGAGCCCGATTCCAGTGGGCGCACGATCGCCATCGCCGTTGCGGTCGTCATCATCATCGCCGTGGTGGCTGCGTTTCTCCTCCGAGGTAAGCCGAAGGGCGCGTCCGGACCACCGGCGTACGCGACAAATCTCAAACTCTCCGATCTACGACTCAGCGCCGAGCAGAATTTTGTCGGAGCGACCATCAGTTACGTGGATGGAATTGTGACCAACGCGGGGGAGAAGACGGTCACGCGCGTCGTGGTCGAAGTGGATTTCAAAGATGACATGGGACAAGTCGCCCAGCGGGAGGAACTTCCACTTCAAGTTTTAAAAACCAACGGCCCCTATCCAGAAGCCGTTCCGTTCGGCACTTCGCCGCTTGGCCCGGGTCAGAACGAACCTTTTCGACTTACCTTCGAAAGTATTTCCGCACAATGGAATCGCCAAAATCCCGACATTCGCGTCACCGATGTCGCGGTAAAGTAAGCTCGGTCGAAGCCTCCCTCCCCATCAAGCGACCATCGATAATCGGTACAATGACTTCATGTCCGAAACAAAACCATTTCGCCTGACGGAGTCGGTAAAAGCTGCGGGTTGAGCGTCCAAGCTGAGTCCGGCGGCGCTGGACACGGTGCTTGGGAAATTAGCCCGGCAACACGACCCGAATGTTCTAGTCGGCTTTGACCACGCCGACGACGCCGGAGTGTATCAAATCGCGCCCGATCAAGCGCTGGTTCAAACTGTCGATTTCTTCACGCCGATCGTGGACGATCCTTACACTTTCGGCCAGATCGCGGCGACTAACGCGTTGAGCGACGTCTACGCGATGGGTGGCAAGCCGCTCACAGCACTGGCTTTGGTATGTTTTCCCGAGAAGGCAGATCTCGAGATTCTCGAGCGGATACTCGCTGGCGGCCTCTCGAAAATGATCGAGGCCGGATGCACCGTAATCGGCGGCCACAGCATTCGCGACGAAGAGACCAAATTCGGATATTCGGTTACAGGGCTTATCGATCCTAAAAAGATTCTAACCAATGGCGGAGCCAAGTCGGGTGACGCTCTAATCTTTACCAAGGCTCTGGGCACAGGTGTGATTGCAACGGCTATCAAGAAAGGCAAAGCAGAGCCAGCATGGATCGACGCCGCCGTCCGGTCGATGACCACCCTGAACAAGCGCGCCGCAGACGTAATTCAGCAGGGAGATTTTCAAATCCATTCCATGACTGATGTTACAGGCTTCGGCCTGATCGGACATGCTCGTGAGATGGCGCTGGCCAGCAACGTAGCTCTGCAATTCTTTTCGAAAGATATCCTGGTTTTGCCAGGAGCTATGCAGTGCATTCGCGCGGGGTACGTTCCCGGCGGCTTGAAGAACAACCGCGACTTTACCGAATGCCTGGTCGGCTACGAAGCCGCGATCGGCGACGAGCTGAAGGCTCTGCTCTTTGATCCTCAGACCGCCGGTGGGCTTCTCATCTCCGTCGCCGAGGAACACAGCGAGCAATTGCTCCTAGAATTGCAGACAGCTGGCGTTTCGGCACGTCACATCGGCGATGTAACTGAATCCCAGAAGCCGCTCATCCGCATCTATTGACTTGATCTATTAGCTGGCGGCCTTCATAAATTCCAGCAGGTTGTTCAGAAAGGAAATCATCATGCAACTTCGTGAACTTGGACACAGCGGGCTCAAAGTTTCCACCCTGGGCTTAGGCTGCATGGGCATGTCGGAGTTTTACAGCGGACGCGACGACGACGAATCCATCGCCACAATCCACCGCGCCCTCGAACTCGGTATCAATTTTCTCGACACGGCAGATGTATATGGGCCGCACAAGAACGAAGAACTGGTCGGTCGGGCCATCAAAGGCAAACGTGACAAGATCGTGCTGGCTACGAAGTTCGGCATCGTGCGCGACCCAGCAAACCCGTCAGTCCGCGGCGTCAACGGCAAACCCGATTACATCCGGCGATCATGTGAAGCAAGTCTGAAGCGCCTCGGCGTGGAAACGATCGACCTTTACTATCAACATCGCGTCGATCCCGGCACGCCAATCGAAGAGACGGTAGGCACGCTGGCCCAACTTGTAAAAGAAGGAAAGATTTGCCACATCGGCCTCTCGGAGGCGTCGCCACGAACTCTGCGACGCGCGGTGAAGGTACATCCTATTACCGCTTTGCAAACGGAATATTCGCTATGGAGCCGCGACCCGGAGAAAGAAATTTTCGCAACCTGCCGCGAACTCGGCATCGGCTTCGTGGCTTATAGTCCGCTCGGACGGGGATTCCTTACCGGCCAGTTCACGCGATTCGAGGATTTCCCGGAGGACGACTATCGCAGATTTTCTCCTCGCTTTCAGGGTGATAACTTTCAGAGGAACCTCGACCTCGTGCACCGGGTCGAGGAAATCGCAAAGGATAAAGGCTGCAAGCCCGCACAGTTAGCGCTGGCATGGGTTCTCGCTCAAGATGAAAACATCGTGCCTATCCCGGGCACCAAGCGCCGCAAGTATCTGGAAGAGAATGTTGCCGCGCTCGATGTGAAGCTCACCAAGGAAGAGCTGCGCCGGATCGACGAAATCTTTCCCACAGGCGCTGCCGCTGGAGATCGCTATCCCGAGCACATGATGAGCATGGTGAATAGTTAATTGGTACGCAAAAATCAGGGCGGCCCATTGAGGGCCGCCCTCTGAACTAGCTGCTGAAAACTATTCTAAGCTCGTGCCGGGCTTTCCCCGCCCTTCACGATTCCGCGTCCCGGCTCCGGCTTCAGCACCTGCTGCACACCTTCATCGGGCTTGGAAGGTGACTTCATGGGAGGCAGTTCCTTGCCGTCCACCAGAAGCATCACTTCGGAGGCATCCAGCACTTCCCGTTCCAGCAAGGCCGCTGCTATCTTCTGCAGCGTATCGCGGTTGCCCTCCAGGATATTCTTCGCGGTTTCGTAGCCGTGGTTGACTAGTTTCCGGACCTCGCCGTCAATCTTGATGGCAGTGTCTTCGCTGTAATCGCGGTGCTGGCTGATCTCGCGGCCCAGGAAAATCTGCTCTTCCTTCTTGCCGAAGGTCAGAGGCCCAAGGTCGCTCATGCCCCACTCGCAAACCATCTTGCGGGCCATTTCAGTGGCTCGCTCAATGTCGTTTCCGGCGCCCGTGCTCATCTGATTAAGGAAAAGCTCCTCCGCCAGACGGCCACCCATCAAGATCGCCAAGTCGGTTTTCAAATACTCGCGGGTGTAGTTGTGCCGATCGTCAATGGGCAACTGCATGGTGACGCCCAAGGCCATCCCGCGGGGAATGATCGTGACCTTGTGTACAGGATCCGAGCCGGGGAGCTTCGCCGCCACCAGGGCGTGTCCCGCTTCATGGTACGCAGTCACTTTTTTCTCCTCGTCGGAAAGAATCAGCGACTTGCGCTCCACGCCCATCAGGACTTTGTCTTTGGCCACTTCGAAGTCGAACATCAGCACGGCCTTGCGATTCTGCCGCGCCGCTGCCAAAGCCGCTTCGTTTACCATGTTGGCGAGGTCAGCGCCGGAGAATCCAGGAGTTCCGCGCGCCAGCACCGAGAGATCGACATCCTCGGCAAGAGGGATCTTGCGGGTATGCACTCGTAGAATTTCTTCACGGCCGCGTACATCCGGACGGCTGACTACGACGCGCCGGTCAAACCGTCCAGGCCGCAGCAGTGCGGGGTCCAGAACATCGGGCCGGTTCGTCGCCGCCATCAGGATGACGCCTTCATTCGATTCGAAGCCGTCCATCTCCACCAGCAACTGATTCAGGGTCTGCTCGCGCTCGTCGTGACCACCGCCCAGCCCTGCGCCACGATGCCGCCCTACCGCATCAATCTCGTCGATGAAAATGATGCAAGGCGCATTCTTCTTGCCTTGTTCGAATAAGTCGCGCACGCGGCTGGCGCCGACGCCGACAAACATCTCCACGAAGTCGGAACCGGAGATGGAAAAGAACGGTACATTCGCTTCGCCAGCAACCGCTCGAGCCAAAAGCGTTTTGCCGGTTCCCGGAGGTCCAACCAGGAGCACTCCCTTGGGAATCCGGCCGCCAAGCTTCTGGAACTTCTGTGCTTCGCGCAGAAATTCGATAATCTCGCGTAATTCTTCCTTGGCCTCTTCCACGCCGGCCACGTCTTTAAACGTGACCTTTTTCTGCTGCATCGAAAGCAGCCGAGCACGGCTCTTCCCGAACGACAGCGCCTTGTTGCCGCCAGTCTGCATCTGGCGGATCATGAAGAACCACAGCGCTCCCAGCAAGATCAGCGGAGCCCACGTTCCCAGCAACTGCAAGGGCCAACTTCCGCTGTTGGCGTCCCGGAAGGTCATCGACACACCCTTGTCATGCAGTTCCTTGATCATTTCGGGATAATTTGCCGGAACCGTAGTATGAAAAGCGGAGCCGTCGGTATATTTCCCGTGCAACTGCATGCCATCAACCAGGACATCGTGCACTTTGCCCTGATCCACATCACTCGTGAACTGGGAGAAATTGACTTCCTTGTCCTTCTGCCCGCTGCGGCCAGCTTGAATCACCTGCCACAGCAATAGCGCGGACAAACCAATCACGAGCCAAAAAGCTACGGTTTTGACTGTTGAATTCACCAAGAACTCCTAAAAGAGACCGGGGGCCGATCGAACGTATGCGGCCGAGGCTCCTGACACTAAATTAGATGCGCTTCAACCAATTTGGATAGGGGAAATTCCCCAAGACCCCTATTCTACCTTGTCCCTCCAAAAAAGGCGCGTCGCTCTCTCCATAACTTAAGTCATCGGAGGCATCGGTGCCGCGGCCAGATAAGGGATATTGCGGTTGGTTTGCTCCACCGCGCCCAAACCGTAGCCCACAAGGAAAACGTCATCGACCAGGAACCCGAAATAATCAGGCTGTAAAGCCACCCGGCGGGCGGATTGGCGGTCGAGCAACGTCACCAATTTCACGGAAGCCGCGCCGCGAGCGCGCAAGTCGTTCATCAGGAATTCGCTGGTGACTCCAGAATGCACCAATCCCTCGACCAGCAAAATATGCTGTCCGCGAATATCGGGCTCGTGGCTGAAGAAGATCTCGATGATCTCGCCCGCGTCGTTACCTGCCTGCTTACTATGCTGCTTGCTGTATTTGGGTTTGATGAACTGGCAGACCACGGGCACATCCAACGCCCGTACCAGATCCGCCATGAACATGAATGCATTCTCCAGAACCGCCAGAGCCTGGATCGTTTGTCCCTTGTAGTCATCGGAAATATGGCGCCCTAGTTCCTTCACCCGTTTTTGGATTTGGTCGGCGGCGATGACCTGGCGAAGTGGCTCGACTCGTGTTGTGCTCATCAAACCGTGTGCCTCCTCCCGCCTGGCTCTGACTGCTTTAAGACTAACTCGCTAAACCCTCGAGTCATCGGCTGCCAGTTCTCGGATCAGGACCGCTTCCTGATCGCGTTTGGCGCACCATCTCGCCGGAACCGGACAACCTCGCATCCATACGATCTCGTCTCCGCTCAACACGACAGGCCAAAGCCTGCGCCCGGGTTGTGCCACATGCTGCTCCTGCAGCAATTCCTTAATTTTCTTCGGCGATTTCGTGTGGGCTGGCCAAAACCGGTCTCCCGGACGCCAGTTGCGAACAATCAATGATCGTGGCAATAAATCCGCACGAAGAAGTTGCTGCGGATTATACTCCGCGATCCGCTCCTCAGGAACAACCCGCAACGCCTCGATTACTCCCCTCAGCTCAGGCACCGTGGCTCTCCCGGGTACAGGCAGCGGATATTCATAGTCCGGCAGGCGTTCCTGCCGGCGCAGATCGGGCGTGACGAACACCATCGCCTCGGGCTCGCGGACAATCTTCCATCCGAGAGGAAGAGATAGCTCTTTCATTGACGGACCGTCCTCCGCCGCGAAGCGCAGGATTTCTTCGATGTGCTTAAACTCGAGTGGAATCCCAGCCTGCTCGCCAATTGCCTTGAGCACGCGCCTCTGCACGGCCCTCGGCTCAGTCAGCAGCCACGGGCGGCTTACGGAAGCATTCATCACCGAGGGACCGGGCTCTTCCAGGCGAGCCAACAATTCTGGATCATGAGGTTTCGGCTGTGAAGGCGAAATCTGCACCAATGATTGAGAATCCTCGAAACCCGGCAACCCGCGCGCCCATTCGGGCTGCGACCACTGCACCACGGTCCCCAACCAGCCGGACGCCTCGTTTTCCCAGTAGTCTTCCTCGTCGCGGGCAATCTCCGCCAATTCCGCAAAACTTTCGACCACGGAGGGATTGAATTCCTGTTCGAGTAGCGGAAGCACAAGTTTGCGAACTCGATTGCGCATGAACTTGGAATCAGTGTTGCTGGAGTCCTCCCGCCAGGGTTGATTAAGCTCTGCTAGATACCGCTCCAGTTCGCGCCGCCTAATCCCCAGCAGCGGACGAATGATTTCGCGCTGGCGGTCGTCATCCTCATCCTCCAGCAGTATGCGCTGATAAATCCCTCCAAGCCCCTTCAGTCCCGTACCGCGAATTAACCGCATCAGGACGGTCTCGGCCTGATCATCGAGGGTATGGCCGGTGGCGATCTTGTTCAAAACATGCGCGGCTGATGGATCGAGTTCCAGGTCGGAGCCATCATCCGCACCCAGCAGTGACTGAAAGAATTCATACCGCAACTCACGCGCGGCTGCCTCCACACCCGTATGTTGCTCAGCGGCAAGGTGGAGCACATCGCCGGTCTCGGCATAAAATTCCAGCTCGTGCTCTCGCGCCAGCTTCGCAACAAACTCCTGGTCCAGTTCTGATTCCCCGCCGCGCAGCTTGTGGTTGAAATGAACCACAGACAGAACGATGCCGAGTTCATTCCTCAGTTCGAGCAACAAGCGCAATAACGCGACCGAATCAATCCCTCCCGATACGGCAACGCCAACGCGGTCTCCAGCCCGCAGCAGTTCTTCGCGACGGATATGGCCCAATAAGCCCTCAGCAAGTGAATGCACGGAAACATGGTACAACGGCGGAATGGCTTGGACAGCCGGCGGCGAGCTGGCACTCGCCCGACAACCAGGGGCGGCCTCAGGTAAGCACTTAGAGCCCGGGACTCTTCTCTACGATCAGTTTCTTAATCTTTTCCACGAACTCCGCCGCTGCCATGTCCTCCGTCTTCTCTTTGCCGCGCGTGCGGACATTCACCTTGCCCGCCTCCGCCTCTTTGTCGCCGACGACAAGCAGGAATGGCACTTTTTGCATAGCATGCTCGCGGATCTTCGCATTCATCTTCTCGTTGCGCGCATCAACCTCTACGCGCACTCCGATGGCTTTAAGCTGATCGGCAACCTTGTTGGCATACTCGGCGTGACGCTCGCTAATAGGGATCATTACGGCCTGCACCGGCGAAAGCCATACCGGGAACGCACCGGCGTAGTGCTCGATCAACACTCCGAAGAAGCGCTCGACCGAACCGTAGAGGGCGCGATGCACCATCACCGGCTGCTTCCGCGAACCGTCCTCCGCGACGTATTCGAGACCGAAGCGCTGCGGCAGGTTGAAATCAAACTGCACCGTCGAGAGCTGCCACAACCGTCCAATGGCGTCCACCAGCTTGATATCGATTTTTGGGCCGTAAAACGCTGCCTCGCCGGGGATGGTCTTGTATTCGATGTTTCTCCCCTTCAATACCTTCTCCAGCGATTGCGTCGCATGGACCCACTGCTCCTCGCTGCCCACAAAATTCTTGCGGTCTGCTGGATTCCACGTCGAAAGCTCCGTCTGAAACTTATCGAAGCCAAAATCCTTCAACACATCCAGAGCAAAATCCAGGCAGCTGGCAATCTCATCTTCAATCTGCTCCGGCATGCAGAAAATGTGAGCATCATCCTGCGTAAACCCTCGCACGCGCAACAACCCGTGCATCACGCCCGAGCGCTCGTAGCGATAGACCGTTCCCAGCTCGCCGAGCCGCACTGGCAGATCGCGATACGACTTTAGAGAGTCTTTGTAAATCAGAATATGGCCCGGACAATTCATCGGCTTCAGCCGGTATTCGGCATCATCCAGTTCCATGGCATCGAACATGTTCTGAGCGTAATAGCCCTCGTGCCCCGACGTGAAGAACAGCTGCCGTCGCGCCACGTGCGGCGTGTAAACCAGCGAGTAGCCGCGCTTCAGGTACTCTTCGCGCATCCAGTCTTCCATCTCTTTGCGGATGATTCCACCCTTGGGATGCCAGAAAATCAGCCCCGGCCCCGCCAGTTCCTGGATCGAGAACAAATCGAGTTGCTGCCCCAACACGCGATGGTCGCGCTTCTTTGCCTCCTCCACCTGCTGCAGGTGGGCATCGAGATCCTTCTTCGAGAAAAATGACGTTCCATAAATCCGCTGCAGTTGCGGATTTTTCTCATCGCCCAGCCAGTACGCGCCGGCGATGTTGAACAGCTTGAACGCCTTGATCTTCCCGGTTGACGGAATGTGCGGGCCGCGGCAGAAATCGGTGAACTTGCCGGTGCGATAGATGGAAATCTTTTCATCGGGCTTGGTGAATTGCTCGATGAAATGGCATTTCATGAAGTCGCCTTCTTTTTTGAATTCCGCTAAACCCTGGTCGCGGGGCAGAAATTCGCGCGCGTAAGGAATGTTCTGCTGCACCAGTTCCTGCATCTTCTTCTCGATTTTTTCCAGATCCTCAGGGGTAAACGGAGTCGGCCGGTAAAAGTCGTAAAAGAATCCGCTCTCGGTGGCCGGACCGTGGCCCAGTTTGGTCTCAGGAAAAAGCTCCAGCACCGCCGCAGCCAGCAAGTGTGCGGAGGAGTGCCGATAAATCTCCAGCGACTCTGGATCCTTCTCCATCAAAATGCGCAGCTCGGTGTCTTTCTCAAGCGGCCGGGTCAGGTCGATGAGATCGCCGTTGGATTTAGCGGCCAAAGCGGCATCCGCCAGCCGGGGGCTGATTGACTTCGCAATCTCCAGAGGTGTGGTGCCCTTGGGAACGTCCTTCACGCTTCCATTCGGAAGCTTCACATGAATGCTATCTGCCATAAGTTGGGACCTACAGATGTACTGAATCTTTCAGTTTATTGGAGGGATTCCGGAGGGTCAAACCTGAAGCCGGTAGAGAGAGCACGGAAGGCAGGTTGTTTCACCCGCCCTCCGTTCCGTAGGAAAAGCTCTTACATGGTTACGTCTTTCACATGGGTCGCAAAATACCACGTATTCCCGAACGGGTCGGTGACCGCTGAGTTGCGGTCGCCATAAGGCTGGTCCGTTGGCTCATGGAGCGACTTCGCCCCCGCTGCCAAAGCGCGGCGATACAATGCGTCGCAATCCGGCACATAGAGGTAGAACATCGCAGGCATCGGCTCATACTTGTCATGAGCCTCGCCCATCTCGACGACTGAATCGCCAACGCGAATTTCAGCGTGGTGAACCACTCCGTCGGGCGATGCGTATTTGGCAACCTCCTGCGCTCCGAACGCGCGCTTCATGAAGCCGATCAGAGGTTCGGCTCGCCGCGGGTGCAGATATACATTCACATTATTGAGTCCCTTCGGAATGTAGCTCTCGCCCTTGTGCGTGGCGATGTACCAGAAGTTCCCCGCTGCGTCTTTCACCGTAGCCGACCGCTCACCGTAATCCTGGTCGCGTGGCTCGTCGAGTGACGTGGCCCCGGCCGCCAGTGCGCTCTTGTAAGCTGCATCCGCATCCTTCACATAAACATGTAGTGCGTTGGGATGCAGAGTAGCCGACCACTTTTTCCCGGCAATGCCGCCGCCGAGCATCATCATCGAATCGCCTATGCGCACTTCGCCGTGCACGCCCGTCGGAGTTGGAATTCGCAAAGCCTCCTCTGCGCCAAAGGCCTTCACGACAAAGTCGATCAAGGCGTTGCCATCTTCGGCCACCAGGTACGGCGTCACCATGCGGAAGCCGCGCGGGACCGGGTCCACGCCAGTCGCAGGTTTCATGCGACCGCCTTCAGGTCCGGCGGTGAGATTTTTCATCCGCCGATGCATCTCCTCCACCGGCATCTCTTCTTTGAGCGTGTAAATCCCCCAGGTGTATCCGAAGGGATCCGTCAAAGTAGCATCGCGATGCCCGTAGAACTGATCGGCAGGTGGCCGCACAACTTTCATTCCAGCTTCGGCCGCATGCTCGACAAACGAATCCACGTCCTCCACACGAAGCGATATCCACACCGGCGACTGACCCAAGGTTTCGGCACTGAAACGCCCACCTTCCGGCCATTCCTCGGTCAGCATGATGGTCGAGTCGCCAATTGTGATCTCGGCGTGCGGGATCCCAGTTGGCGTTTCGAATCGGAAATTTTCTTTCGCGCCAAGCGCGTTCTTGTAGAACTCGATCGCCCTGGCGGCGTTTCTGAAAGTCAGCCGCGGTACAGCAAGTGGCCGGACGGCGGCAGCTGCGGGCACGGAGGGCGTAGACACGGTAAGAGTAGCCATATTCTTTTTCCCTTCTAGTTGTGATTTCAATCGTGCCTTGAAACTTGCGCTCGGCAGATTGCGCAATTCTGCCGCAATGCGCACCAGTGGCTCGATTTCACTCTCAACTTTCGGGCCTCGTCCATCCGTCCGCGCCAGCATGGCTTCGACGGCCTGGTTCAGTCGATCGATCTTCTTTGTATCGCCGCTTCCCGGATTCAGAGAGCGCTTAGGCATCGGCACCCTCCATGCGCGCCCGCAGACTTGTCAGCGCGCGGAACTGCAACTGCTTCACCGCGCCCTCGGTCTTGCGGATCTCCCGCGCCACTTCCTTGATACTCTTCTGCTCCACAAACCGCAGCACCACCACTCGCTGCTGCTCCGCCGGCAAAGTCTCCACCAGGCGAAACAGCGTCGCTCTCCGTTCCACCTCTTCGAATTCCACGCTCCGCGCAGGCACCGACTCCATTTGTTCCGGCTCGGCAGCCACTTGTTCCCGGTTCGATCGCTGCCAACGGTCCGAAATCAGGTTGCCCGCGATCCTGAACAGCCATGCCGCAAAGGGAATCCCTCGCCACTCAAATCTCTTCAGGTTCGCCAGCGCTTGGTGAAAGACTTCGGAAGTAATGTCCTCAGTTTCCGCGCGATCTCCCACTCGCCGTACGACGTACGCATAGACACGCTCGAAATTGTTCTCGTAAAGCTCCGCGAAGCGCGCAGGATCCTTCTGCGCCTCCTCAATCAGAAGCCGTTCGTCCGCTTCTTTCCTCAGAGCCTTCAACGAATTCTCCGCGCGGAGTTGACGTACACAGGGATAACGGCAAGAAACGACAAAAAGTTACGGCTGAAAAACTTAGGCGCTAGCCGGACTTTGTGGGTAATACAAATCCTCGACGGCTTTCTGCACCTTGGCCGACACCGCTTCCAAATCCCGCATTGTCAGCCCTGTGGTCGAGATCGGCTCTCCCACCCGCATTTCCAGCGGGCGGCACTTGATGTGGTAGGTGTCCATCGGCAGCAGTTCATAGGTACCGACCAAAGCCACGGGGACAATATCCACCTGCGCCTTGATCGCGAGAAAAAAGGCTCCCGGCAGAAAGGGTTTGATTTCTCCATCTGGAGTACGGCCACCTTCCGGATAAATGACCAGCGGCATCCCGGCTTTCAGACTTTTCACTGCGGAGCGAATCGCGGCAATCGAATTGGTCGGTTTTTGCTGATCGATACACACCTGTCCCGAGCGCTTTAACTGCCAGCCCACCACAGGATAGGCCAACAATTCTTTCTTGAAAACGATGCGGAATTGAAATGGCAGGTAAACGTAGAGAACCGGAATGTCCATGGCCGAAGCGTGATTTACCGCATAGACATGGGGCTTCGATGTATCGATCTTGTCGAGACCGGTGACTTTCACCGGCGACAAGATCGTTTTCATGATGAGCCACGACCAGGCCCGCGAAAACCAGTGCAGGCGGCGCCCGTCCTGGTCAAACAGTCCTCCAGGCAGCGCGAGCAGGCCCAGAACCAGCGTGTACAGCCAGATTAGCGGATCAAGGATGAAATAGGATCGAAGGCGGCTCAGCCAACCGTAGTTCTTCCCGGGAATTGCGTGCGGACTTTTCCGCGTCGCAACCAGCGGCACCGCCCGCGCGCCACTTTCTACTTCCACCGATGAGTTTACTTCCTGCACTTTTCTATTTTAGGGGAAACCCCTCGCGAACGCTCCTTCAGAGTTCGGCTTTCACGAGGCCCATCGCTTCGCCGACCAGGTAAATTGACCCCGTGATCACCACCACAGTTCCCGCACTCGCAAGTGATCTGGCTCGCTCCACGGCGGCATCCACTTCTTCCACCGCGTCAATCTCAACGCCCGTCCGCGCCCCAGCCTGCTGGATTTCTTCCGGCGATGCCGCGCGCGGGTTTCCAGGCCTTGTGGCAATCACTCGATCCGCCAGCTGAAACAAGATTCCCGTCATCTCGGAGATTGCCTTATCCCGCATCGCGCCAAAAACAAAAATCAGCGGACGGTCTTCATACCGCTCCGAAAGGGCTGAACGCAGCGCCCATGCGCCCGCCGGATTGTGCGCCACATCGATAACGATCTCAGGCCATCCCGGGCGCGCCGCGATCACCTGAAACCGTCCCGGCCAATACGTTTCACGGATGCCGCTCTCGATGCTCTTCGCTTTGATGCTGCTGAATCCTTGGCGGTTCAACTCTTCTGCCGCGGCAATGGCCAGCGCAACGTTGCGTAACTGGTGCCGCCCCACCAACGGCGTCTCCACCAGTATCTGCTCTCCCATCACCTGAAGGGGATAGCGGTAAACGTGCCTGGAATTGCCCGGCTCGGAACTCGGTATAAGGTACTCGCGACTCCCGGGAGATACCGGTGGCACAAACGGCACCGCGTTCACAGCCCGTGCCCCCATTTCCAGGATCGTGTTCCCGATGACGTCATTCGCTTCCGGTTGTTGCGGTAACGTCACTACCGCGCCGCCACGACGAATAATCCCCGCCTTCTCGCGCGCAATCTCGCTTACAGTGTTCCCCAGAAACTTCTGATGATCGAGCGAAATGTCCGTGATCACGCTGACCCGAGGCTCAACCACATTCGTGGCATCCAACCGCCCGCCCATACCCACTTCCAGCACCGCAAGATCTACCTGCTCGCGGGAAAAATATTCGAAGGCAATTGCTGTCATCATCTCGAAAAAACTGGGATGCCACGGCAGTTCCTTCTTCTCACAAGGGTCTCCGCTACGCGATCAATCCTGCCGTGCAGCTCCGCGAAATCATCGTCACTGATCTCTTTGCCGTTGATGCGAATCCGCTCGTTGATCCGCACCAGATGCGGCGAAGTATATAAACCAGTTGTCAATCCCGACGCTCTCAGGATGGAGGCCAGGGTCGCGGCCGTTGAGCCCTTGCCATTCGTGCCCGCGATCAGAACGCTCGGAAACCGCTGCTCGGGATGATCCAGGGCCTGCAGCAGCACGCGCATATGCACCAGATCGAACTTGTGCGAAGGCGTCTGGGCCAACTCGTGCCCGAGCGCAAACATGCGCGACACCGCGGTTTCGTAGGACATCGGTACATCTGTGACAGAAATTTCTCTACTTCCAAACGCTTTTATGAAACCCATAGGTAAAGAACGTGACGAACATTGCCGTCGAAAAAAAGCCAATCACCAAACTATAACCCGCAGAGATGGGATCCCTCGACGACCACATCAGTTCATGTTCAACCTGGATCGCATAGATGGGGAACAGCCCCACAACTCCCACAGCTAGTGGCAAAACAAGAGCCCCTGCCCTGCCAAACGAAACTCCTCTTCCCACCGACCCATTCCACCAGCCGAGCAAACAAGCCGGGAAGATCAGATCAGGAAAAAGTGCCATGCCGCTATTGGCGGTCCGAAGCAAATAAAACCACCGCAGAGATCGAAAAATTTGTAGGCCAAGCATCCAGTGCAATAACAACTCACATAGAGCAACGACAAGATAGCCTACGACAACCAGAAAAATTTGTTGAGTCAGCGTCAGGCGAGCGCTGTCGCACCGGAAGAAGATCATCGTGCTTTTAACTATCGAAGGCAGAGGAGCCCTCACGCCGCCATAAAATCGAGCGCCCGCGCGATATACGCTTTCAGTTCCTTGCGAGGCACGACCGCGTCCAGCATTCCGTGCTCCAACAGGAATTCGCTGCGCTGAAATCCCTCGGGCAGCTTCTGCCGGATCGTCTGCTCGATCACCCGCGGGCCGGCAAACCCGATCAGCGCCCCCGGCTCGGCAATATTCAAGTCACCCAGCATGGCGAACGACGCGGTGACGCCGCCCGTGGTCGGATCCGTCAGAACGGAGATATAGGGAACCTTCGCCTTGTCCAGCCGAGCCAGAGCCGCCGAAATCTTGGCCAGTTGCATCAGGCTGACCACGCCTTCCATCATGCGCGCCCCGCCCGAGGCCGAAACGATGATCAGCGGCGCCTTCGCGTCCAGCGCCCGCTCAACCGCTCGCGTGATCATCTCGCCCACCACCGCGCCCATGCTGCCGCCAATGAAGCGCATACTCCATTGCGCTGGCACAATCACGGGCCGGCCAAGCAGTTTGCCCTGGGCGTTGATTACCGCGTCTTTCAGCCCGGTGTCATGCTGCGCCTGCCGCAGGCGGGTCGAGTAGGGCTTCAAATCGACAAATTTCAAGCGGATCGGTCGACGACAGATTGCAGTCCAAGCTCTCATACTCATTTTCGTCCAGCAACAACGCCAACCTGGTCCGGGCATCGATGCGGAAATGCTTTCCGCACTTTGGACACACGTTCAGATTCTCTTCCAGATCTTTTTTCCAGATGATCTGCCGGCAGCTTTCGCACTTTACCCACAGCCCTTCGGTGCGAACCGTCTTCTTACCCGAATTATCGAGATCCCCGGATTCCCGTTTAAACCAAGCCATAAGAACAGTTCTCAGTTCTCGGTTGTCAGTTCTCAGTGAAACCGTGTCTCTACCCAGTCACACTTCACTGAGAACAGGGAACGAGAACTAGTACTCAATCCCTCTCTGCGCCATGACGCCCTTTTCGTAAGCGTGTTTTACCTGCCGCATCTCTGTGACCGTGTCGGCGACCTCAACGATTGTGGGGTGTGCGTTCCTTCCCGTCAAGATGACATGCACCATCTCGGGTTTCTTCTTGAGGCTCTCGACCACCTTAGCTGGGTCCAGCATGCCGTAACTGATGGCATAGTTGATCTCGTCCAGGACCACCAGATCCCAATCACCCGACTGAATCGCCCTTTCCGCCTCGGTCCACGCGTCCTCAACCATCTTGACATCTTCCGGATCGGGCTTCTCCGCGCCCACCTTCACAAATCCGCGCCCCATCTGCTTCATCACAAACTTGTCGCCAAAAGCCTGCACTGCGTCCAGTTCCCCATAGTGCCAGGAACCCTTCAGAAACTGCAGCATCAGCACTCGCATGCCCTGGCCCACGGCGCGCAAAGCCGTGCCCATTGCCGCGGTCGTCTTCCCCTTGCCCGGGCCGGTGTTTACCATGATGAGACCGCGGCGTGCGTCAGTCATAGTGGAAGACTCGATTCTACTAGAAGGCATCTCCGAGCGCGGACGTAAGCCCTGCCAGTGCCAAATATCGACCGTCTTTACTCTTCAGTTTCAACTTGCGGTGTACTTTTAACGGTAGATGAATTTTCCACGGAACTCCTGCATCCAATCTGGCGTATTGGTGTGCGAGCAGATCTCTCCCCTGGCAGACTGCGGAGGTCTCGTCGTGATCAACAATTGTTGGACGTTATTGTGTTGCCTGTTTCTGGCCTTGCCTGCATTTTCCGCTCAGCACGTTGCAGTTCATCCCAGACCTGGATTCAATGCCGCCGAGCAGGAGATCATTCGCCAGATCGTCGATATGGAACGCCAATCGAAAGAGGCCAGCCTCCGTCGCGATTCAGACTTTTCCCTTCACACGCTTGCCGACGACTATGTCGCCATAACCCCACTCGGACAGGTCACCACGAAACAGGAGACAATCTCCGCTCGCCGGAGCGGACAACTCCGCTATGAAGCCATGAATATTACGGACATGGTAGTGCGGGTGTATGGCGATACCGCAGTGGTCACGGCTCGCGCCGACGTGAAGGGCCACCAGCTTGGCGAGGATTTCAGCGGACCCTACCGCTACACCCGGGTCTGGGTTCGCCGCAACGGCCAGTGGCAAATCGTGAGCTATCAGGCGACCGTCACCCAGTAAAATGTGGCGGGTTGAGCCGGCATCTCGAAGACTGCTGTCACGGAGGGTACAGCTTCAACTGAGATTCCCTGATCCTTTGCTACCTGGTACGAGACTAGTGGGCCTGTTCGCGGGATGGTTTGGATCCTCATCGCTCAACAACGGCAACGCGACCCGCAAGGCTTCCACTTGCCGCCTCACTTTCAATAATTCCTGTTCTTTGGCCCGCAGCAGTTCCATCACATCTTTCATGAATGCTCTCCGAAAATCTACTCCGTCATCTCTATCATTGCGTCACTGGAGGATAGGGTTATCGTACTTCGAAACTGTAGGTGGTGCAGCTCTCAAGAACAACTCACGAAGGTACACGCCGCGTTCGCGGCGTACTCAGTGCGCCGAATGATACGGGTGACCTTTCAGAATCGTGAACGCCCGGTACACCTGCTCCAGCAAAACCACACGAGCCAGTTCATGTGCAAGCGTCATCCTGCCGAATGAGATTGTATGCTGCGCCGCAGAGCGTGTCGGATCGGAGAATCCATCGGCCGGCCCCACCGCGAAGACCAGCGGTAGCGGATTGCGGTCCTGATACTCGCCCAGAAACTGCGCGAACTCTTCGGAAGACAATTGCTTCCCGCGAGAGTCCATCAGAACCAGAGTCGATTTGCCACTGGTGGGCCTGCTAGTTTTACCCGACGAAGCACGTCCGCAGAGTTGTAAGAGTGCAGCTTCGTCGCGTAGCGCAATTCCTTCCACCAGCACGAAACGCGTGATCCGCTTAAGATATTCGTCCGTGAGCTGCTGAATCGCCGGCTCTTTCGTCTTCCCTACCCAAGCAATCTTGATCTTCACGGCAGTAATCAACCCTGCTTGATTCCGGAGGCCAGCACGACTCGCGCTCCGAACTCAATATTCTCCCCCCGCACATATTGCCCGACGGCCGCTTGCACTCTCTCATGAATCCGTGGCCACATGTCTGCGGGAACACGATCCAGCATAGGCCGAAAGGGCACAGCCACGCCTTGCGCTTGCTCCCACACTTCCTCAGGCGTCCCGGGCCAAGTCCAGGGCAATGTCTTCGTTTCTTCTTCCACTTCCCGAAACCCGGCGCCGCGCAGAATAGCCGCGAGACTGCCCGGTTCCGCAAAGCGAAATGGATCCGGACCGCCTGCCGTCAACAATGGTCCCCCGACGTGACGGTGAACCACGCCCATCGTGCTCTGCCAATACGGCTGCTCAAACGGTCCCCACGCCAGAAAGCAGGCACGAGAATGCTTACGGAGAACGCGATGCAGCTCTCGCAGGGCAAGCGCGGCGTCGTGAAAGAACATGACTCCAAAGCGGCAAGTGGCTAGATCAAAACTCTCGTCTTCAAAGGGCAGAGCCTGTGCATCCGCCTGCTGGGTGGAAAGATTCTGCAGACCGCGCTCCTGCGCACGCCTGCTCGCGATCTCAAGAAGGTCGGCGCTCAGGTCCAGAGCCGTAACCCGCCCCTGCGCTCCAACCCTCATCGCAATGCTGATGGCGGGCTCGCCCGTGCCACTGGCCAAATCCAGAACGTGCATTCCCGGTATCGGCTGTGCATATTCCACCAGCGCCTCCGTCACCGCCTTGCCCATCACCGCCGACTTCGCCTTCCACTTGTCGGACGCGACGAGCCGGTAGGAATTTCCCCAACCCTGCCCTGTTTCGGATTCCGGCTTGGAAGAAGTCGTCATAGACAGCAAGCATCGCCCATCTAAGGAGGAAGAGCTACGCTTTGTGTCGGCGAGGAGCGACTGCATGCTTCTTCGGAGACTTGGGGTTCTTTGTCTTCGTCTTGGTCGCGGGTGCAGCCTTCCGCTTCGGCTCTGGCTTCAATTCCGAAGGTTCGAGGCGCCTGGCTGTTTTCCAGAGGCGCTCCAGATCGTAGAACTTGCGCGCTTTCTCTGAAAAAACATGCACCACGAAGTCCACATAGTCGACCAGAATCCACTCACCCTGCTTATATCCTTCGACGTGTGTCGGCCGCAAATCCGCCGCTTTCAGGCGCAGTTCCACCTCGTCCGCAATGGCCTGCACCTGTCGCGGATTTGTGCCGCTACACAAGACGAAGTAGTCGGTAAATGCCCCCGAGCCCTTCTCCATTTCCAGGATTGAAAGTTCTTCTGCTTTTTTGTCAAGGCAGGCCTGAATGGCTGCCGCTACCTGTAGTTTCAACTCATTTTTTTTCATGCAGAGAGTGTCAGTCGTTGCCCGTTCGTCATGGGTGATGGTAAGTTCAACTCGGATTGAGTTTCCATTGTAAATGACGGAAGGTCTCCACGGACTCTTCCGTCGCGATCACCGTCGTTAGGCAAAACAGTCGGCGATCGAACACCCGCCCTAGCGACTCTTGTACAACCCCATTTTCTTGATGTAGTCGGCAACTGCCGGTTCCAGGAACCGGCCCAGCGGTTTGCCGGCGGCCACGGCCTCGCGGATCGCCGTGGAAGAGATCGGTTGGTAAACGTCATCCAGCATATGGACGTTAACCCCTGTAAGCACCAAGTCCCCCTTGGCTGCCTGCTTGTGGAACGGCTGCGTCGCCTCTTCGCGCGGGCGCAGCTTTGCCGGTAGCGCATTCGCCACGTCTGCCAGAGAGTACCCCGGCCTGCTCGCAACCACGAACTCGCATTCTCGAAACAGATCCTCGGACCGGTGCCACTTGGCAATGTCCGCGAAGGCATCGATGCCGATTAACAGGAACAGCCGGTCCGCTTTCTTAAACGACTGCTTGACGCGCTGGACGGTATCGATGGTGTAGTTGGGTTTTGCCCCACGTTCTTTCTCTCTTCCGGCCCGCGTTATCTGTCTCAAGCTCCTCCGGCGCTTCCAGCAGGGAAGGCGTGAAATCTTTGTCTTGTGAGGTGGCCAGAGCAATCATGGCATAGCGGTGAGGAAAGGCCGATAAAGGTTGGCGCTGTTTGTGCGGAGGAATATTTGCTGGAACAAAAAGAATCCGGTTAAGCTTGTAGCGTTCACGCGCCGCACGCGCCATAGCGAGGTGACCGCGATGGATCGGATCGAATGTTCCGCCAAATAATCCTACATTCATGAGCCGCTAGTGTCTTCGTTTCCAGCCTCGGTTGGCAAGTTCAACCTTTCCGGCAGAATCCGGCCACTGCCTTTGGTCGGAACTTGGCCGATGGGGCATTGTCCGATTGGCCGGGAGTTATCTGCCAAGGAAACATCTTCTCCCGCGAATTTAGGATGAACTCCTGTAATCTCGTGCATCTAAAAATGTGCAGTTAGTATCCGTTACATGCGAGTAACCCTCCCCCTACTGCGCATTCAACCGGCCCGTGCGCCGATTCTGCGCTACGGCGTTGCTGTCCTCAGCACCACGCTGGCTCTTATCCCTGCGGTGCTGCTTCCCAACATCACGGAGAGCCGGCTGGCGGTCTTCGCCGTGGCCGTGATGGTGAGTGCATGGTATGGCGGCTGGAAGCCAGGTCTGGTCGCCACCTCGTTCGCTCTGACCGTCAGCGCCTACTTCTCATTCTCCGGCGAACGCACTCCAGCTCAATTTCGTTCAACCATGATGCGACTGGCCCTGTTCGTGGTGCTGGCGGCTCTCATCTGCTGGTTCAACGCGGCACTGCGAGCCACGCAGGAAGGATTGCGGCGCTCCGAGATGAATTTTCGTTCTTTGGTGACCAACGCTCCCTACGGCATCTGCCGCTGCGATTCCGCTGGCCAATTATTGGATGTGAATCCCGCTCTGCTGACCATGCTGGGATATTCCTCCGCACGAGATCTCGTAGGACAGCATCTCGGAGCCCTCTACTTAGACACGCATCAGTGGTTCGAGTTGGCCGACTACCTGCGCTCGGCTGCGGCCTTCAACGGACTGATCGCCGAGTGGAAAAGGAAAGATGGAATTGGCACCGTGGTTCGGGTTTCTGGCCGCGCCGTCTCGGATGGTGATACGGGAACCGCCTTCGAGCTGTTTGCCGAGGATGTGACCGAGCGCCGCGCTCTGGAACAGCAACTCCGACAATCGCAAAAAATGGAGGCCGTAGGCAGACTCGCAGGCGGCATTGCCCACGACTTCAACAACCTGCTGATGGTAATTTCAGGCTACTCCGAGTTCCTGCTCGATCGCCTTGGCCCAGACCCGGCCCTTCGTGGTCCGGCGCAGGAGATTGCCGGGGCCGCACAGCGCGCCTCTTCGCTCACCCGCCAACTGCTCGCCTTCAGTCGCAAGCAGATGATGGCGCCGAAGATTCTCGATCTCAACGAAGTCATCACGGAAAACCTGAAGATGCTCACCCGCGTGATCGGCGAGGATATCGATCTCGTGATGGTTCCTGCAGCCACGCTCGGCGCCGTTCGCGCCGACGCTGGACAGATTGATCAAGTCATCATGAATCTTGCCGTGAACGCTCGCGACGCCATGCCCTCCGGGGGCAAGCTCACCATCGAGACCTCAAACGTTTCGCTTGACGAAGAGTATTCCCGCTTCCACGCCCCCCTGCGGCCGGGAGACTACGTGATGCTTACCATCAGCGACACCGGCATGGGTATGGATTCCGAGACTCAGTCCCATATCTTCGAGCCTTTCTTCACCACCAAGGGAACGAAAGGAACCGGTCTGGGGTTATCCACGGTTTACGGCATCATCAAGCAGAGCGGCGGCTACATATGGGTTTACAGTGAGTCCGGCAAGGGCACTACGTTCAAAATCTATTTGCCCCGCGTCCCGGAAAGAACCGAGAGTCCCGCTGTGGTGTCGACAGCGGAGTCCGTTGCGACCGAGCCGGGAACCGAGACCATCCTGCTGGTGGAGGACGAGACCAACCTGCGCTATTTGGCCCGCCAGTTCCTGGAGAAGCAGGGCTATCGTGTCATCGAAGCTGCCGACGGAGCCGTGGCCATGCAGATCGCGGTCGCCCATGAGGGCATGATTCACCTTCTTCTAACCGATGTCATCATGCCCGGTATGAACGGGCGCGAACTCGCGCAGCGGATTTCGGAAATTCGTCCCAACACAAAAGTGCTTTACATGTCCGGCTACACAGAAAATGTGATTGGCCACAATGGCACGCTGGACGCCGGTGTACGTCTGCTGCAGAAGCCCTTCACCCTTCGTGAGCTGAAAAGCAAAGTTCGCGAAGTGCTGGATTCCACTCCGATCGGTAGTGAGGTCGATATGTCGGTTCGAACCGCTCAAGCTTCGCCGGCGAAGGGGCCGGAACAGCCGCTGTCCCGCGCTCCACGTTTTCAACTGCACTTACCTTTGAAGTATCGGCGTCTGGATGAGGAAAAATGGCACGACGGCGAAACCAGAAATATCAGCCGCTCCGGATTGTTGTTCCAGGCGGAAGATTCTCTGCAGCCCAACGTGCAACTGGAGATCAATCTCGTGTTGCCGGCTGAAATCGCGGGCCTTTCGCCTACAGAAGTAGTTTGCCGGGGACAAATCGTGCGGACCGTGAAGTCTGCTGGAGAAGAAATGCACCCCGCGCTAGCGGCCAAGATTCTTCAGTATCACTTTCAGCACGGGTCGCAGATTCCGCGGGCATGAAAGCGGATTCGCGGAATTCGATTACCCGACTCGGCCTTCTACGCTTTCGGCCTTCTGCAATGTTTGCTCGCGCAGCTCATCCACTTCCTTAGCCATCGCGTACTTTAATTCTTCGATCCCTTTGCCGGTTACCGCTGAAATTTCGTAGAGCTTTAACTTGCGTTTCTTGCAATATTTTTTCAGCGCAGCCAGTTTGTCTTTGTTGACCACATCGATCTTCGAAGCGACCATGATCATGGGCTTCTCTTCCAGATGGGCGCCGAAGCTGGCTAATTCCCCGAGAATCACTTCCACGTCTTTCACAACGTCAGGCCGCCCGCTTGCGTCCGAAACATCCACCAGATGAACCAGCAAGCGCGTACGCTCGATGTGCCGCAGGAACTGTGTGCCCAGCCCGGAACCCGCGTGTGCGCCCTCGATCAGTCCAGGAATATCCGCCACCACAAAGCTGATTTCATTCCTAGGGTCACCAACCGCGACCACGCCGAGATTTGGCTCTAGAGTAGTGAATGGATAGTCCGCAATCTTAGGCCGCGCCGCCGAAATACGAGAGACCAGCGTGGACTTGCCCACATTCGGATAGCCGACCAGCCCGACATCGGCAAGCAGTTTTAACTCCAGCCGGTAGTTATGTTCTTCTCCCGGACGTCCCGGTTCGTGTTCCCGCGGAGCCTGATGCACCGAGGTGGCAAAGCGGGCATTACCGCGTCCACCACGGCCGCCACGAGCGATCACCATGCGTTGATCCGGCCCGGAAAAATCAAATACCTTCTCACCGGTCTCTTCGTCGTACACAATCGTCCCCACCGGAACTTTCAGAACTACATCTTCCCCTTCGCGTCCCGTTTTGTTGGAGCCTTCGCCGTGGCGTCCGCGCTCAGCCTTGTATTCGGGATTGAAGCGGAAATGCACCAGAGTGTTGTGCCGTTCGCTGGACTCCATAATCACGTCGCCGCCCTTGCCGCCGTCTCCGCCCGACGGCCCACCGCGCGGAACAAATTTCTCGCGGCGAAAGGCCATGCAGCCATTGCCACCGTCCCCCGCCTTCACCCGAATTTTTGCCTCATCGATAAACATTGGTCAGATAAATATGGCCAGGCGGTCAGGTTGACGGGCCCAGATAAATTCGACAAAACAAAAAGCCTCGTCCCGAAGGCGAGGCCCAGGCCGCTTCGCACAGTTCGCACGGCCGCAGAAGCGCAATGCCGATCCAGCAGACGGACGAAAACTACTCCGCCACTTCCATCGGCTCAACCATCACGAATTTGCCCATCGAGCCCTTATTCAAGAACTTGATCCGTCCCGTGATCTTGGCGAAAAGCGTATCGTCTTTGCCACGGCCAACGTTGAGCCCCGGCTTCACCCGTGTTCCGCGCTGCCGCACGATGATCGTTCCGCCCGGGACGATCTGCCCGCCGAAGGCTTTGAATCCAAGCCGCTGCGCGTTCGAGTCGCGGCCGTTTCGTGATGTTCCCTGTCCCTTTTTATGTGCCATGGATAAACTCTCTCAACTCTCAGTCGATTTTCAACTTCGCTTTACTTCTTTTTCTTGGCTGCGGATTTCTTCGCTGCTTTCTTCGGAGCTGCCTTCTTGGCTGCGTGCCCCTTCGCCTGCCCTTTGGCGGTCTTCACCTCAGCGTGAGACTCGTGTTCTTCCGCAGGCGCAGCTTTCTTTACTTTCGGTTCCTTCTTCGCCAACGCCGGGGCCTTGAAGCTCTGCCCGTCAAAAGCAATCTCCGTGATCCGCACGGCGGTGTACGACTGCCGGTGCCCGCGCAGTTTCTTGTACTGCTTCTTCCGCTTGTAATGAAAAACCAAGATCTTCGGGCTGCGGCCTTCTTCCACCACTTCCCCGACAACGCGCGCTTCCGCTTCCGGTTTGCCGATCTTTCCTTCGCCACCCGACACCGCCAACACATCAGAAAAGTCCACGTGGCCATCGGTTCCCGTAGCCAGCTTCTCCACTCGAATCACGTCTCCGGGCGCCACCCGGTACTGCTTTCCACCGGCGCGGATGACCGCGTACATACGTCTGCCTCCGTCAAAATGTCGTGAAATCAGTTCATCAAGCGCGTTTCCCGCGCACACAGATGCACGCTGGCACCCGCTGAACTTTCTCTGCTTGCTGTGTTTCCGCCACGGCGCTTCAGCAGCCAAGGCAGGCGTCCCCAGAACGGGTCGGCGAGTACAGGCAAACTCAACTATTTTAGCGTGTGCTGTGGAAATCGGTCAATCTTACGCTTTTCAGATCACCTGCCATGTGCGAGAATTCGGCCGGTCTTGGGTACTTCGGGATCGCTCCCGCTATGAGTTAGAGAGGAATTCCAACATGAACCGCATTCTCGCCACTGCCCTGTGCGTGCTCGCCCTCACCCTGTCCAGCATTGCGGAACCCCAGAAGTCAACGGCCAAGAAATCCTCCGCCGGTCCCGCCCCCGACAGCGCCTACATGCAGAAAATCTGGGACGGCTGGGCCACACTGGATACTGCAAACGTGGCCAAGTTCTACGCCAGCGGCCCACACACCTTCTTCGATATCGCCCCTTTGAAATACGACAGCTGGGACGCCTACGAGAAAGGAGTCCAGAACGTTCTCTCCGGCTATAAAAGCGCAAAGTTCACGGTTAACGACGATGCCGCGATTCATCCGCACGGCGACTTGGTCTGGAGCACCGCAACGGTGAAAGAAGAGATGACGACGAAAGCCGGCAAGGTGGAGATGGGCAATTTTCGCTGGACCGTGGTTTGGGAGAATCAGGATGGCAAGTGGCTGATCGTCCACGAACACGTCTCTGCGCCACTGCAATAGGATGGTTGCTTGTCCAGAAACTTGCTCGTCGCGCTCGCCGCGTTCGTAGCGCTAACCTTCTCCGCTGCCTCCATCGCAGCGGCGTTTACGGCGCGATCCGTTCGTACCTGGTATCCCACACTTCTCAAGCCGCCGGGAAATCCGCCAACCTCCTACTTCGGCCCCGTATGGACTGTCCTTTATTTTCTGATGACGATTTCTGCCTGGAACGTTTGGCGCGTGGCCGACGGCTGGACGGGCGCCTCACCGGCGATTACTGTCTTTCTTATCCAGTTGGCATTGAATGCTGCGTGGTCAGCCATCTTCTTCGGATTACGCTCCCCGGCATGGGCCTTGCTCGAAATCATCCTGTTGTGGGCTGCAATTCTTGCCAGCGTCATTATGTTTTGGCAAATCTCAACATTCTCCGGCGCCCTTCTTCTCCCGTACCTGGCATGGGTTACTTATGCAACATACTTGAATGCCGGAATCTGGCGCTTGAATCGAGCGGCCTCGGAGTGAGCGGTAATTACCTCTGTAATCCCAGGTAACCACGAAAATCTTGCAGAAACAATCAAGCTGCGACAGGGTTAATACATACCGAGAATGTGGGGAGATTTACCATGCGAGACCGAGTTCTGTTTTTGAGTTCGCTTTTCTTGCTGGCGAGCGTGGCCTGGGGCCAGCAGCAGCCAGCCGGCAGCAACACCCAGCCCAGCGCGCAGCAGAGCATGCCGGGCATGGATATGTCTGGCCATGACATGTCGAACATGAAGGGCATGTCCATGGACGGGGATAAGGACGACAAGGATACTGATGCCAGTATGCACGCCATGCATTCCATGGAAGGCCACATGGACATGGGTCCACACATGAAGATGACCGCGCTTCGCCCGATGAAGCCCGGAGACGCTGAGCGCGCGCAGGATGTGGTGGAGGCCGCTCGCAAAGCATCCTCAAAATACCTGGACTATCACGCCGCGCTGGATGACGGCTTCAAAATTTTTCATCCTGAAATTCCGCAGAAGCTCTATCACTTCACCAGCCGCGCCTATGCCATAGAAGCCGAGCTACGGTTCAACCCCGAGCATCCCACCTCGCTGCTCTATGAAAAACATGGCGACGGCTACAAGCTCGTTGGCGTGATGTACACCGCGCCCAAACGCTTCACCGAAGATGAACTCGACCAGCGCATACCGCTCAGCGTGGCGCAGTGGCACGAACATGTGAACTTCTGTATTCCTCCGCTTGGACGATGGAAAGAACTGCGTTCGCCAAATCCGCAATTCGGAATGCAGGGATCCATCACCACACAAGCGGCCTGCGATGCCGCTGGCGGATTTTTCCGTCCGGTAGTCTTCAACTGGATGGTGCACGTCTACCCGTTCGAAAAAGATCAGGCGAGCGTCTGGTCCGTCGAGCGTCAGCACGGCGACGCAGACTAACTCCGTATCAGGACGGCCGCCCTCGGCCGTCCTGCACAACCCACCACGCGGTTGTTCTGCACGTTCTCTACTATTTCCGACTAAAGCCAAGACACAACACCTCTGCTCTGTACATGGTTTCCTAAGCCAACTTCATCGCGGTTTCCTGCTACCGGAAATCTGCGCTCGCCGTCCAAAGATGCATGATGGGAAGCTGCTTCGTCGATCCAGAACCATGGAACTTTCGGCGAGGCGCCTTCGTAGTAGTAGACGTGGGTAGCAGCAGCGCAGAGTTTAGGTTGCGCGGGGATCTTTCGAAGCAGGCATATCTAGAGGGGTTTAGGGGATTCTCTCACTGTCGGTTTGGCGGCCCAGGTGAGAAAATCCCCGTGCACAGCGAGACAAGACTCGCGCCTTGTCGGCTGAACCCCAGCGGTTGCATTGTAGGCGATTCGCGGCAAAACACCAATGTTTTCTCGCGTACGTCGTGAGCCGGGCCGCCCTAGCCGTTTCCCGACGCGATTTCGGGAAAGAAAAAGGAGCAGTCATGACGTTCGCAAAAGTTTCCAAGAATGTGGTACTGGGCTTGGCATTACTGATGGCATCGAGCGCTTTCGCCTCCAGCAAAGCCAATCTGGAACTGATCAATCCCGTGACGGTCAACGGAACAACCTTGAAACCAGGCGACTATAAGGTCCAGTGGGAAGGCAGCGGTCCGAACGTGGAACTGAGTATCCTGAAAGGCAAGGATGTAGTCGCGAAAGTTCCAGCCCACGTGGTTGAGCTGCAAACGCCTTCCTCGAATGATGCCGCGGTAACCCATCAGAATGCCAGCGGACCAAACTCGCTCGCCGGCATCCGCTTCCAGGGAAAGAAATTCTCTCTGGAACTGGGAGATAGCAGCGACAACATGCAAGCCAGCGGTTCCAGCAAGTAAATAGCTCGAAGACAAACCGTGAACAACAATTAGGGGGAGCTCTGTTGCTCCCCCTCCAATGTTTCACCCGTGAATACTATTTTATTGGGGCGAAGTTTTTTCCAGCTCCAGATTTAGTACTTCGGCACCTTCGGATCCACTCTCTCCGACCATGCGGTGATCCCGCCCACCAGGTTGTGTACCTTTCTAAAACCCGCCTGCTGCAGGAACGCGACCGCCTTCGCGCTGCGTCCGCCCATCTTGCAGTGGACGACGATTTCACGGCTGGAGTCCAATTCATTCACCCGCTTCGGCAAATCGTTTAGTGGAATCAGATGTCCACCAATGTTGCAGATCTGATACTCGTGCGGCTCGCGCACATCGAGGACAAACAGATTCTCTTTCGCATCCAGACGCCGCTTCAACTCCTCGACTTGAATCTCAGGAACTCCATTCGACACCGGCTTTTCCTCCCCGCGAATTCCGCAAAACTCGTTGTAGTCTATCAGCTTCGTTACCGTCGGATGTGTCCCGCAGACCGGGCAATCGGGATTCTTGCGCAGCTTCAGCTCGCGGAACTTCATGCCGAGAGCGTCAATCAGCAGCAGCCGCCCAATCAGAGGGTCGCCGATTCCCAGGATTAATTTGATCACTTCCGTGGCCTGCATCACGCCCACCAGCCCCGGCAGAATGCCCAGAACTCCACCCTCAGCGCAAGACGGCACCAGCCCCGGCGGTGGCGGCTCAGGGTATAAACAGCGGTAGCACGGTCCATCCTCCGTGGCAAAAACACTCGCCTGACCCTCGAAGCGAAAGATCGATCCATAAACATTCGGCTTTCCCGTAAGCACGCATGCATCATTCACCAGGTAGCGCGTGGGGAAATTATCTGTTCCGTCGGCAATGATGTCGAAATCTCGAAACAATTCCAGAGCATTCTCGCTGCTCAGACGCGTATCGAACTTCCGCAGATTCAGGAATGGATTGATTCCCGTCAATTTATCCGCCGCCGAATCCAGCTTCTTCCGTCCCACATCGGCAGTCGAGTGGATGATCTGCCGCTGCAGATTGGTGTAATCCACCACATCGAAATCTACCAGGCCCAGCGTGCCTACGCCCGCCGCAGCAAGATACAACGCCAGCGGCGATCCCAGTCCTCCGGTGCCAATGCACAGCACGCGCGCGGCCTTCAGCTTCTGCTGTCCTTCCATGCCGACCTCCGGCATGATCAAATGCCGGGAGTAGCGCAGGATTTCGTCTCTACTCAGAGTCACTGGAATTTCGGTGGTGGTTGTAGCCATAAAATCCTCGATTGAAAGTGTGGATATTCGGGAGCGTCAAAAACGAACCGCTAGCAGCACAAAGCACGACAACAACAGCGGCGGTTTGTGAGGGAAGGAATCAATTCTCAAATTCCTGAATTTGCCGGATCCTTGGTGACCCAGCGCCTCCGGCGATGGAAGGCACTATGGAAATGTTATCACCTTCCTTCACCGCGGTCGCTTCTTTCTGCAAGTAGCGAATGTCCTCGTCGTTCACGTACAAATTTACGAACGCACGCAGCCTTCCATCGTCCGCGTAAAGATGCCGCCGCAGCTCGGGATGTTGCGCCAGCAGTTCGCCCATAGCTTCACCCACGGTCGCGCCTTTCACTTCTACCGTGGATTGTTTTCCAACATACTGCCGCAGAGGAGTAGGGATGTGAATCTTGCTCATAGTCTCTAAGGATAAAAGATGCTTCAGGATATGGGAAGATTCAGCCTCGATATCACAACCCATCTGGGGACAGCCGCTTCGGCTGTCCATGGTCCGCAGGGGCGAGGGTCCTGTCGAACGCTGCTAACATGACATCGTGCTCCCGCTTCTCGACGTCCGCCACTTGAACATAGAATTTTCTTCTGCACAGCCCGGGGCTGTCCCCGCTCGAACCTTGCCTGCCGTCCGCGATCTCAACTTCTCCATCGCACCCGGCGAAGTTCTGGGCCTGGTCGGCGAATCCGGGTCCGGCAAATCGATCACATCCCTTGCCATCATGCGCCTGCTCCCGGCTCAGGCACACGTCTCTGGCGAAATCCACTTCGCCGGGAATGGCGCGGCTAGCAATCTCGCCAAACTTCCTGACGACTCCATGCGCCAACTCCGCGGCTCGCGCATCGCGATGATTTTCCAGGAGCCCATGACGGCGCTCAATCCCGTCATGCGGGTGGGCGATCAGATCGCGGAAGCCGTGTTGGCGCACAACCAGGTGCCGAAGAGCCAGGCGTGGCAGCGCGCAGTCGATGCCATGAATGATGTCGCCATCCCCGACGCCGCCCGTCGCGCCCGCGACTATCCTCACCAACTCTCCGGTGGCATGCGCCAGCGCATCATGATTGCGATGGCGATCGTGAACCATCCACAACTCCTCATTGCCGACGAACCCACCACCGCACTCGATGTCACGATCCAGGCGCAGATTCTCATCTTGCTCGCCAAACTCCGCTCCAAGTTCGGCCTCGCCATGCTCTTCATCTCGCATGATCTTGCCGTTGTTTCGCAAGTCGCCGACCGCGTCGCCGTAATGTATGCCGGAAGCGTCGTCGAACTGGGCTCCAAACATGAGATTTTCCACTCTCCAGCCCATCCCTATACTCGCGGACTTTTGCACTCCGTGCCCGACCTGAAAACGAACCGCAGTCAGCCGCTCGGCACGATCGAAGGTACGGTCCCGCCGCTGCACGCCTTTCCTCCCGGCTGCGCCTTCGAGCCGCGATGCGGATTCCGCGTTGCCGAGTGCGCCAGAGTTTTGCCCCCGCTGGAAGAAGTAGCCCCAGGGCATTGGGCTCGCTGCCCGATCGTCAACCCAAAATAGCGATGGCGGAATAAAACCTCCCCATGTATCCTCTTCCGGCTTGCTGTTCTATAATCGCCATCCGTCTGGTGTTCATTGCGAATACTGCTGCTTAGCGACATTCACGCCAACCTGGAAGCCCTGGAGGCCTGCCTCGCCGCAGCTCCTCCATTCGATTTTGTCGCAAACCTCGGCGACGTAGTCGGCTACGGCGCCTCTCCCAACGAAGTGATCGAGCGTTCCCGCGACTTAGGAAAAGTTTTCGTCCGCGGTAATCACGACAAAGCCGCCACCGGCCTGCTGGAACTCGACGACTTCAATCCCATGGCCGCGGCCGCGGCCGTTTGGACCCGGGACCAACTCACGCCCGAACATCTTGAATGGCTGCGCTCACTACCGCAAGGCCCGCGCCCTTTGGACGACCTTCCCCATGTGCAACTCGTGCACGGCTCGCCCGAGGATGAAGACGCCTACGTGGTTTCGATCGGCGATGCGCTGGTCCCGCTCGTCACCATCGCCACCCCCATCACCTTCTTCGGCCACACCCACCTGCAGGGCGGATTCTTCGCCAACGGTTCGAGCGCCGACGGCTTCCGTCCCGAATATCGCACCGTAGGCAAAGCCGAATCCGTTTCCTTGCAAATGAAATCCGCCACGCGTTACATGATCAATCCCGGCTCCGTCGGACAGCCACGGGACGGAGACTGGCGTGCTGCTTTTGCCCTCTTCGATACGGACGCCCAGATCGTTCACTTTCACCGCACGCCCTACAATCTGAAGTCCGCCCAAGATCGCATCTTCGCCGCGAATCTCCCGTCGCGCCTGGCAACGCGCCTTGCCGCCGGCCGCTGATACCATCTCTCCTCGCCTCGTCCGAGCGTTGTAAACTCGTTGCATGCCTTACCCGCGCAGCAACTCAACCAAGTCTCTTTTTTCCCAGCGCGATAGCTCCCCCCGCGACAATCCTCCGGAGCACTACCTGATCGCCCACAGCGATGGCGGAGCCCGCGGTAATCCCGGTCCCGCCGGCTACGGCGTTGTCATCCAGGATCAATCTGGCCACAAAGTTGCCCATCTAAGCGAATATCTCGGCCACCAGACTAACAATTTCGCCGAGTATCAAGGACTCATCGCCGCCCTCGAATATGCTCTGCAGCACGGCCCCAAGGCTCTCAAGCTCATCAGCGATTCCGAGTTGCTGGTCCGGCAGATTAAAGGTATCTATAAAGTCAAGAACCCAATTCTTCAGGATCTCCACGGACGCGCCAAAGAATTGATCGCCCAACTCGACTGGTTCTCCATCGGCCACGCCCTTCGTGAACAAAACACCGAAGCAGACCGCCTGGCGAATGAAGCCATGGACAAGGGCATGGGCCGAAGTGTGGCGCGAGCATCCGCGCCCGCGAGCATCGGAGGCAACCCGGCGCAGGAACTGGAAGGCATCATCCGCAACGGCGTGGTAGAACTAACAAACGGCAAACTCCCAGAAGGCACCCGAGTGCAGGTCCGCCCCAGAAAGTGAGTGCAGTCGCGGGAGCCCCCGGGTGGCAAGGTTAACCTTTGCCACGGCTCTTCCTACTCCAGTCGCTCCACATCGCGCAGGGTGGGAAACAACTTCATCCATAGGAGTGCCACTAAAACGGTTCCTACGCCGCCCAGTGCGGCCGCCGGCATCGCGCCGAGTAGAGCTGCAGTCAGGCCACTCTCAAATTCGCCAAGTTGGCTGGAAGCATTGATGAACAGGAAGTTCACCGCTCCCACCCGGCCGCGCATCTCGTCCGGCGTCCGCAACTGAACCAAGGAGGAGCGGATTACCACGCTTACCGTATCAGCCGCGCCCATAGCGATCAGCGCCGTGATCGAGAGCCAGAGCGAATGCGAGAGCGCGAATACCACCGTGGCCAGGCCAAAAACGATGACGGCTTGGAACATACGTATCCCAACCCGGCGAGTCAACGTATGGCGGGCCAGGACGGCCGTCATGAACAACGCGCCCACAGCAGGAGCACTGCGCAGCACGCCCAGCCCCCATGGCCCGGTATGCAGAATGTCGCGGGCATAGATCGGCAACAAAGCCGTCGCGCCCCCAAGCAGCACGGCAAATAGATCAAGCGATATTGTTCCCAATATCGCCGGGTTGTGGCACACGAAGCCCACACCTGCGAACAATGCAGCCAGCGTTGGAGGCTCTTTCGCCGTCACTGGCCGGTCCAACTTGATCTTTCCGTTCAGCATCGCCGCCATCAACCAGAACACCGCCATCACCGTATAAGGCGCGCCTGGTGACACCGCGTAAGCCAACCCGCCCAATGCGGGAGCACAGATCATCGCGGCTTGAAATCCACCGCTGGAAAGCGCTGTGCCCTTCTGCAGCATTCCATCCGGAACTACGCCGGCCAAGAGAGCCGCAGCCGCCGGGCTTTCAAACGCGGTCGCCGTGCCGAACACCGCAACTGCCACGAAAATTTCCCGGACGTTCAGCCATCTGGCAAAGCTGCCCCAAGCCAGAAGCGCTGCGGTCAGCCCCTCGACAATCTGGCAAACTTGCGCCACGCGCTTGCGGTTATAACGATCAGCCGCGTGCCCTGCGGCGAAAACCAGAACCGCCGTGGGGACGAACTGCACCAGCCCCACCATGCCGAGCTCGAACGCGCTGTTTGTAAGCGCATAGATTTGCCAGCCCACCGCCACTGCGGCGATCTGATAGGAAAACTCCGAAAAGTTGCGAGCCCAGAAATAAAGCAGAAATGGCTTGTGGCGAAACAGAGATGCCATTGGGATAGCTATAATCTTCCTTTCACTCCGCCGCTGAAGTGTGGTCGTGCACAATCTTCCAGCCCTCGGGGAACTTACGGAACACCAGCGTGAATAAGCCGTGCGGAGTCTTCCCATCGGACAGCGTCAACTGCCACGAGCCGCGCGCGAAAGCCGCATCTGCGCCAAGCATCTCAATGCGCAAATCGGCGAATTCCAGCCTTCCCATCTCGTGCCCCGGACTGGCATAGATCAAGCGGTATCGCTCGATCGTGGCTTGCCATCCGCGTTTCCCTTTTGCACCAGAGAAAAATGTCAGCTCCGGAGAATTCCAGTAGCCCGCCATGAAGCCTTCCAGATCATGCCTGTTCCACGCCTCCTGCTGCTTGCGCAACACGTGCTCGACCTCAGATTTTCCGTAGCCGTTCACGTCGGGCATGGTCTGTGCGCCCGCACGACTAGCGTCCGCGGACATCATGGAACAAATGAAGAGAGATAGGACGAGCAGAATGACGCGCATGCAAGCCTCAGCGTCTGGCGAACCAGAGCGCACCAGTTTCGCACGAGGCAAGAGTTTGATGGGAGGCTTTCGGACGCGAGCCGACTAAAAACTTACGCGCGGCCCTTCTTGGCGGCAACGGCCTTAACTGCTTTCCCGGCAACTTCCCAGGGACGCTTAGGCCGATCTACCGGTGCTTTATCGTCGTCCTTAAGACGATCGTAGTGGTAGGAGTCGCTCACCGTCCCCAGCGACTCGTTGTAGAGACTCGGCAGCCCAAGCCCAACTTTGAGCTCTTCCGCAAACATTTGCAGGGCTTTGAGATGGTCAGCCGTCGCCGGCACTTCCGTCTTCGAGTTCTTTAGGAACTGCTGGTAGCCACGGTTGACCAGCTTCGAGATCTCGCTGCCGATCAGGTAACCGGGATACGCAAAAATCTTCACACCATCTTCGTCGGTCTTCTGAATGGCGGCCGACACATTATATTTTCTGAGAAACACCCGCCCGTTCGTTCCTGGCGCTTCCGTTACATCGAAACCGTGGTCGCGCAACCAGGCCAGAGCTTCCTCATAGGTTCGTGCTTCAATCGCTTTCGACATTATCCCCGCTTCCACTCTTTCGTTTAGATGCAGCTCTGTGCAAATTGCTGCGTAGCTATTTACGGCTGCATCGACTTGCAATTCGAATCATCTAAGGACACCATACTACATAGCGTGTTTCGGTCGTTCTTGCATATTACGATAGTCACGGGGAAATGGTTCAGTTATGGGTCAGGGTTCTACCGAGTGGACGGGGACTTTTCCGGCATATCAGGCCCCGGACCGCGAGATCGCGCGCCCAGGGCAGAGTTTGCTGCAGCGCATTGGCAACACTCCGCTTTTACGCTTTGACCGGCTCACTGCGAATCTGCCTGGCGTGACACTCTTGGGCAAGGCCGAATGGCATAATCCCGGCGGCTCGGTGAAAGATCGTGCGGCTTCCAACATCGTTGCCGAAGGCCGGCGCAGCGGCCAGTTCACTCCAGGCAAGATTCTGCTCGACGCCACCAGCGGCAACACAGGCATTGCCTATGCCATGCTAGGCGCAGCTGAGGGATTTCCCGTCACCCTGTGCATGCCGAGTAATGTCTCCGCAGAGCGCAAGAAGATTCTGAGCGCCTACGGTGCGAACATTCTTTATACCGATCCTGGCGACGGATCAGACGGCGCCATTCGAATGGCGCGCTCGCTGGCCGCAAAGCATTCCGATTTGTACTTCTACGCTGATCAGTACTCCAATGACGCCAACTGGCTGGCGCATTATCACGGCACGGCAAACGAAATCTGGCAGCAGACCGAAGGCCGCATCACTCACTTCGTCGCCATGCTCGGAACCAGCGGCACTTTCATGGGCACCACGCGCCGCCTCAAGGAACTGAATCCTGCGATCCGCTGCATCTCGCTGCAACCTGATTCCTCTTTTCACGGCATCGAAGGCGCCAAGCACATGGCCACCGCCATCGTGCCCAAGATTTACGATCCAACGTTGGCAGATGATAATGTCGAGATCGCAACCGAAGATGCTTACGCCATGGCGCGTCGCATGGCTCGTGAAAACGGGCTGCTCCTGGGAATCTCTGCCGCAGCTGGTATCGCCGGTAGTCTCACAATTTCCCAACAGCTCCAACTGAGAAAAGAGCAGCAGGCGGTGATCGTCACAATCCTCTGTGACTCCGGCGACAAATATTTGAGCGAGAGATTCTGGACGGAGGGATGAACAAGGGCAGAAGTCAGATGTGAAAAGTCAATTAAGATTAAGTTGGTAAGTATGACTTCATCCCTGCATCCTGACCTCTGGCTTCTACATTCCCTTATGCTGAAGATTTCTCCAAAAGATTATGAGTCCCTTCGCCGCCATAGCGAAGAGACCTACCCACACGAATGCTGCGGAGTGCTGCTCGGCCGTGTGGAGGGCGACGGCGCCCGAGTTGTAACCTCAACGGCGCGCTGCGGCAACACCCGCACTGACTCGCCGCAGAACCGCTACAACATCGATCCGCGTGAACTTGTGCGCATCCAGCGTGAAGGACGCGAGCGCGGTGAAGACATTGTCGGCTTCTACCACTCCCATCCCGACCATCCCGCCCGTTGGTCGCAGACCGACCTTGCTGAAGCCCACTGGTTTGGCTGCTCCTACGTCATCACCAGCGTAGAAAAGGGTAAAGCGGCGATCACCAACTCATTTGAGCTCACTGGCACGGACGAGGCTGATAAGCAACTCGTCGACGAGAGCATCGGAGTCAGCTAGCTGTCCCCTGCTCCGACCATCCGGAATCCCTTGCACAGTCTGGGTTCTGCGTGATTTTCACACCCGCGAAACGGTCAGCGAGATCTTCGCAGTTCCATCCTGTCGAGTTGGCAGCTGCGAAAAGCAGTATCTAGCTTCACCCTGCTGGAAGAAACTGAGCCTACTGCACCAATTCCGGTCACCCGCCTGTGGACGGCCTGCACTCGGCTGAAAATACACCGGTTACAACGGCAAACTATTTGTTGACTCCAAAAATAGAAGGAGTACAAACATAGTCGTTCTTTGACAGCTTCTGGAGTTTTTCCGGTTGGTGCGGCGTCCGGGACTCAAGCGCAGTCACCCTCTTCATGAAAATGAAGCAGGGAGGGCAAGCAAGGGTCTATAGCAAAGCGCTGGTCGAGGAGAACAAGAAGAAATGTCGAAGGCAGGATAGAGTTCCGAGGCGTTGGGTAGGTTTTTCCGGTTGGCGGTAAGCCCGGAGCCCGAGCGAAGATCGCACACGGCGTCCCGCAAGGGAAGCTACGTCGCAGGTCAAGCAAGGGTCTAAAAGCGAGCTACTGGCCGAGACGAATGGACCCAGCATCACCTCGGAACTCTCATTTTTTCTGCTGAAGTTGTGCGCTTTGATTAACCGCAAGCGCCGCTCTTGATCCTTCAAGTTGCCTCAATCTTCCGCCCTCTCTAGAATAAAGATTCATCCTCATCGCTTGGGAGAATTTCCGAGAACCTTATGATTCATTTTCCAGTACCCGAAGCTCTCACCTTCGACGACGTTCTTCTCTTACCCGCGCACTCCGATGTGATTCCAGCCACGGCCAATACCCAGACCCAGCTTACCCGCAACATCCGCCTGAATATTCCCATCGTCAGCGCCGCCATGGACACCGTCACCGAATCGCACATGGCCATCGCGCTGGCCCAACAGGGCGGACTCGGCATCATTCATCGCAACCTGACCATCGAGCAGCAGGCCAATGAAGTCGACAAAGTGAAGCGTTCGGAAAGCGGGATGATCGTCGATCCGGTCACCATGTCGCCAACCGATAAAGTCAGCGACGCGCTCGAGATCATGCGCAAGTACAAAATCTCCGGCGTGCCCATCACCGAGCATGGCCGACTGGTAGGCATTCTCACCAATCGCGACCTCCGCTTCGAAACCCGCTTCGACATTCCCATCGATCGCGTGATGACCAAGAAAAATCTCATCACCGTGCCTGTCGGTACTACGCTAGAGGACGCCGAAGAGATTCTCCACGAGCATCGCGTCGAAAAACTTCTGGTCGTCGATGACAAATACAACCTCAAGGGACTGATTACAGTAAAAGACATTCAGAAGAAACTGAAATATCCTAACGCCGCCAAGGATTCTCAGGGACGCCTCCGGGTCGGGGCGGCCATCGGTGCAACCGGCGATTTTCTGGAGCGGGCAGAGGAACTGGCCGCCGCCAAAGTGGACGTGCTCGCCATCGATAGCGCCCACGGTCACTCCACAAGAGTGCTCGATGCTGTGAAGTTGGTGAAGTCGAAACTGCCGGAGATGGAACTGTTGGCCGGAAACGTCGCCACTTTCGACGGTGCTTGCGAACTGGCTCGCGCCGGTGCGGATGGCATTAAAGTTGGCATCGGTCCTGGTTCCATCTGCACCACTCGCGTTGTGACCGGTGCCGGCGTGCCGCAGATCACCGCTATCGCCGAAGCCTACCGCGCCACGAAAGATGCTGGCGTTCCCATCATCGCGGACGGCGGCATCAAGTACTCCGGCGACGTCACCAAGGCGCTGGCCGCGGGCGCGAGCGCAGTAATGATCGGTTCGCTTTTTGCCGGCACCGATGAAAGCCCCGGCGAGCTGATTCTGTATCAAGGCCGCTCCTTCAAATCGTATCGCGGCATGGGATCGATTGGCGCCATGGCACAAGGTTCCAGCGAACGCTATTTCCAAAGCACGGAAGGGGATTCATCCGCTGCGGTCTCCGCGAATGATGGCGATTCCAACCGCCTTGGCAAACTGGTTCCCGAAGGCATTGAGGGACGAGTGCCCTATCGCGGTTCGGTTGCGATGATTGTTCACCAGATGGTCGGCGGACTGAAATCAGGCATGGGCTATTGCGGCTGCGGCACCATCGGCGAACTGCTGCAGAAGACGCGATTTGTGCGCATCAGCGGCGCTGGACTCCGCGAGAGCCACGTCCACGACGTCATGATCACCCGCGAGGCACCCAACTATGCCATCGAGTAACCCGCACGTTTGAACTCTCACCGGCACAATCTTATAAAGGCGTGGATCGCCGCGATTCTCTGGCTTATCGTCATTGCCATTGAATCCACCGCCATGCTCTCTTCCCACAACACCAGCCGGATTCTCTATCCGTTGCTGCATTTCCTCTTCGGCCTGGATTGGGATCACTTCGAGGTCTGGCACTTCTTCATCCGCAAAGGCGGACATGTTGTCGGCTATGCCATCTTGAGCATCTTGGCCTTTCGCGCCTGGCGCGAAACCTTCCCGGCGGCGGCAAACGTTTTGTGGAGCTTGCGATGGGCCAGCATCGCGGTGTTAATGACGATTTTCGTCGCGAGCCTCGACGAATGGCACCAAAGCTTCATCCCATCGCGCACCGGCCGCTGGCAGGATGTTGTTCTCGATTCGTGCGCTGGCATCGCAGCTCAGTTGCTTCTCTTCTTCTGGCTGAAGAGTTTCGGAAAGAACACAGCTCCCAGTTCTTGAGCAAGGTCTCACAGTCGTGGAGGAGCACTGATGCCCTGCAGGAGCAACGCGGCAAGTACCGCCATCGCCGCCGAGAAATAAAACGGGATCCCAGCACCGTAGTGCTTCCACAGTTCACCTGTGATCAAACTCGCCGCCAAAGTCGCAACGCTGGTCGCAAAAAAATAAACACCCAGCGCACGACCACGTACCCGCTCGCCGACCGTCTCCACCACAAGGGCCTTCAGCACCGGCTGCGTGAGAGCGTAGTAGAAGCCATACACCGCCATCGCAATCCAGATCGCCAGCGTCGAGGGCGCTCGCCCAAAAACAAAATAGACTGCAGCAAAAATCACGTAGCCGATTGACCCGACCAGACGGCGCGATACATGATCGCTGAACCATCCCGCCGGCCACGATGCCAGCGTATAGGTAATGTTGAAAACCAATCCCAGCAAGGGTGCGAGTACCACGCGGATCCCAGCACTCTGTGCTCGCAAAACAAGAAACATATCGCTCGAGTTGCCGAGAGAGAAAAGTGTTACGGCGGCGAGAACGAAGTAGAAAGACATTGGCAACGTGATCCCTTCCCCCTCAGACAGGGACGCACTCGGCTGGTGCTCATTCGGCGTGGGGACAGCCGCCCCCGTCTGTCCGCCGCGCACGGCGCGGCTCGTTTCGCGAATCCCGAGCAGCGCGACCAGCACGCAGAATGCTCCGGGGATTGCAGCTGCCCAGAACACGCTGCGAATTCCAAATCGCGAAAGCACCACCAGCGCGGCCAAAGGCCCGGCAATCGCCCCGGCAGAGTCCATCGACTGGATCAGGCCATAAGCTGAGCCCAGCCGATTCTTGGGCACCGACTCAGCGACCATCACATCGCGCGGCGCTCCACGCACGCCCTTGGCGAGACGATCCGTAAATCGAATCAGCAGAATCTGCGGCCAGGCGTTGACGATCGCCAGCAGCGGCTTGACTAAGTTTGCGACAAAGTATCCCGCCACCACGACCGGCTTGCGGCGATGGATGTGGTCGGTAAGATATCCGGAGAAGAGTTTGGCAAACGAGGCCACGCTCTCGGCCACGCCTTCGATCAATCCCAGCTGCGCCGGCCCCGCCCCCAGCGACGCCAGAAATGCCGGTAACACCCAGTACGCCATCTCCGTGGCAGTGTCGTTCAGGAAAGACGTGAGGCCGAAGGCATAGATATTTCGTGCAGCGGAGGGCTCACGCTGTGCGGGCGAGGGCATTGCTAGTTTTTATCACGAACACGCAGGGACATGGAGGCGCAGAGTTTTTGGTGCTAACGACCATTAACCAAGGCTTGACGCTCAGTACATCGCGTCGTACTTCGTTACCACCCACTCCCCATCTTTATTCTCGGTCGTAACCGTGAACAGTTCCTGATACGTACCGGGTTGGCCTGCATGGTTCAGGCGCTTACCGCGGTAGTGAAGGATAGTCAGGGGTGGTGCGCTTTCCCACTCCGCCAGTTCCCAGGAAAGCAGCGGATGCTGCGCCTCCGAATCACATATGAAGTGGGCGTACTTCTTGCGGTAGTCGTGCTCCCACTCGGAGAGCAACTGGTCGCAGTGGCCGTCTCGTAATTCGTGCAGAAACTTGTTGGCGCTGTGCTCGATGGTGCGATCGCGTAGCGGATTCATACGGATGCTGACCGGCAGGCCAGTGAGCGGATCATGGTCCTCGGACCGCGCCAGCACGGGTCCCTGATTGCTCAGCCACCAGATGTAGCCAAGAAATCCAAACACCATCAACGCTCCAACGCCGACAGCAATGCCGATCTGTGTGCGAGTGAACCCCATCCTGAGAGGAATTTTATCTGGATGGCAACTTACCGCAAGATTACCGGCGGGAGACGCAAGAGGACATGTACTGCCGCGGCAAAGGTCAGCCTTCCCACAAAAGAAAAGGCGCGGCCAAAGCCGCGCCTAGTCAGGATTTCGTCAAGTGCTACTCTTTCTTGTCTTCTTCTTCCTTCACCGGCTCTATGCCACCGTCATGCGCCGCTTGCGCCTCCGCCTCTTCCATGGCCTTCCTGGTTTCGGCGGCTTTCTTAGCGCGGGCTTCGGCGCGCTTCTCGCGTTTTTCGTCCAACACCTTCTCGCTGCCTAGCATTTCGAGGAAGGCCTTGTCCGCGCCATCACCTTTGTTCCAACCGGTGCGGACGATACGCAGGTACCCACCGTTGCGGTCCCCAAAGCGCGGACCGATGGTATCGAACAGCTTCACTACCGCGGCATCGGTCATTAGATATGCTGCGGCCAGGCGGCGCGACGCCAGATCGCCGCGCTTGCCGAGAGTGATCATCTTCTCGACCAGAGGCTTGGCGGCCTTGGCCTTGGGAACAGTAGTTTCGACTCGTTCCTCCACGATCACCGACGTGACCAGATTGCGCAGCAGCGACCGCCGGTGCGATGTGTTCCGTCCGAGTTTGTAGCCTGCAACTTTGTGACGCATGTTGAACCTCACTGGTCAGTGGCCAGTGGTCGGTGGCCAGTATCTTGATATTAAAGTCAGCGGCTAGCCGGTCTTTGTTTTGTCTTTTCTGACCACTGACCACTAGCCACTGACCACTTGTTCCTACAGTTGGTCGTCCGGACCGTAAGCCGATGCCGGCAGAACTAGGTTTGATGTTGGACCGGGCACGGCGTTTCCGTGCTCGTCGATCTTCATGCCCAGGCTGAGACCCATCGTGGAAAGGATCTCCTTGATTTCGTTCAGCGACTTGCGGCCGAAGTTCTTGGTCTTGAGCATCTCCGATTCCGTCTTCTGCACCAGCTCTCCGATGGTCTGGATATTTGCATTCTTCAGGCAGTTGTAGCTGCGCACAGAGAGTTCGAGCTCTTCGACGGAGCGGTTCAGATTTTCGTTGTGAATCTCGGGCTTGCGGTCGTCCGACGACGACGTACCGGTTTCGATTTCTTCCTCAAAGTTGATGAAGATGTTCATATGATCCTTCATCAGCTTGGCCGACAAACCGATGGCATCGGCAGGAGTAATCGAGCCGTTGGTCCACACTTCGAGCGTCAGCTTGTCGTAATCAGTAATCTGGCCGAGACGCGCGGCTTCCACCGTGTAATTACACTTGCGCACCGGCGAGTGCACGGAATCGATCGGAATAAATCCGATGCCGAGATCCTCATCGAAGTTTTTATCGGCGGAGGTGTAACCGCGGCCGCGCTTCAGCCGCATTTCCATGTCGAGCTTTCCGCCTTCGCTGACGGTCGCGATGTAAACATCTTTGTCGAGCACTTCCACGTCGCCGTCGGCCTCGATCATTCCACTGGTCACCACGCCCGGCTGATCGGCGCGCAGATAGATTGCTTTCGGAGCGTCGCCGCTGAGCTTGAATGGAATCTGCTTCAGGTTGAGGATGATGTCGGTCGCGTCTTCCACCACACCGGGAATCGACTGGAATTCGTGCAGCACGCCTTCCATCTTCACCGCGGTTACGGCCGCGCCTTCGATCGAGCTGAGCAGCACGCGCCGCAGGGCATTGCCCACGGTGGTGCCGAAGCCGCGCTCAAAGGGCTGCGCCCAGAAAATTCCGTATTTGTCGGTGAGGGTGGAAGTATCGACTGCGAGACGTTTCGGTTTTTGAAAACCTTTCCAAAGCATTTGTTTCTCCTTCGGCCGTTTGGCTCAGTTCTGGCTCCCTGAATCGGTCCGGACTCAGGTCAAACGCCAGCACAGGCTGATCTGGCTCGAAATGTGGACCGCTAAATCTGACCTTGCCCTACTTACTGTAAAGTTCAACGATCAGCTGCTCATTCACGGGTAGCTGAATATCTTCGCGCTTCGGCAACGAGAGCACTTTTGCTGTGTAATTGTCGCGATTGACTTCCAGCCAGTTGGGCAGCGTCCCGTGGCTGGCAAATTCTTTAGCCAGTTCCAGCACGGTGAGCTTCTTGCTGTTCTCTCGGATCGAGATCTCTTCGCCCGCACTCACTTCATAAGAAGGAATGTTGACCTTGCGATTGTTGACCGCTACGTGTCCGTGGCGCACCAACTGTCGCGCCTGGCGCCGCGACTGCGCAAAGCCCAAACGAAAGACCACGTTGTCCAGGCGCCGCTCGAGCTGCTGCAAGAGCAACTCACCGGTTACGCCCCGGGTGCGTGCAGCCTTCTCGAAATAGTTACGGAACTGGCCTTCCAGCGTGAAATAGATGCGCTTGGCTTTCTGCTTCTCGCGCAACTGCAGGCCGTAGCCAACAATCTTGGCCTTGCGGTCCTTCCCATGTTGTCCGGGAGCGAAGTTGCGCTTCTCGATAGGGCACTTATCGCTAAAACACTTTGCGCCTTTGAGGAACAGCTTCATGCCCTCGCGGCGGCATAGACGGCATACTGCATCGGTATAACGGGCCAAGTTATTCTCCTTTTAGATGACCGGTTTACAGGTTTGGCTTCACCCTTCGTCCCGTTCAGTTCTCAGCTGTCGGTTCTCAGTTAAACCCAAATCCTTCGGCTCTCGCTCTTACTGAGAACTGAGAACTAGGAACTGAGAACCGCCGCTTACACTCTACGTCTTTTCGGCGGACGGCATCCGTTGTGCGGGATGGGCGTCACGTCGCGGATGGAACGCACTTCAATCCCGGAAGACGCCAGCGCTCGCACTGCCGACTCACGGCCGGAACCGGGCCCGCTGACGCGAACATCCACGCTGCGCACACCGTGGTCGCGCGCCATGTTGGCCGCATTCGAAGCCGCCTGCTGCGCGGCGAACGGCGTACCTTTGCGTGATCCCCGGAAGCCCAGCGATCCTGAACTCTTCCACGACAGAACGTTGCCGTTCATATCGGTGATGGTCACGATGGTGTTGTTGAAGGACGCCTGCACATAGCACAATCCATGCGGAACGTGCTTGCGCTCTTTTTTCTTGAACGTCTTCTTCTTGCCTTTTTTATCCGGTGCGGCTGTGCCGCCCGCTGCTGCTGGTTTCGCCATGAAATCGGTTCTCAGTTCTCAGCTCCCAGTTCTCAGCAGTCCCGGTTTTAACTGACAACCGAGACCTGAGAACTGAGACCTGTTTTTACGTTTTTGCCGTCGCCTTCTTCTTGGTCGATACTGTTCCCTTACGCGGGCCTTTACGGGTGCGCGCATTGGTGTGCGTGCGCTGTCCGCGAACCGGCAAGTTCCGGCGGTGGCGGAAGCCGCGATAGGAGCCAATTTCGATGAGCCGCTTGATGTTCATCGAAACTTCCTTGCGCAGATCGCCTTCCACCATCCCCTGCTGCTCAATTACGGTGCGGATGCGGTTCACTTCTTCTTCGCTGAGGTCCTGAACCTTCTTCATGGGGTCGACTTTCGCCTCATCAAGAATGGCTCCGGCGCGCGGATGCCCTATGCCGTAGATATACGTCAGCGCGATGTTGATGTGCTTCTGGCGCGGTAAATCAACGCCTGCGATACGTGCCATAGTTAATCCTTGATTCCTAGGCCGAGCCTACTTTTAGCCCTGGCGCTGTTTATGTTTCGTGTTGACGCAGATCACCCGCACCACACCCTTGCGGTGAATGACCTTGCACTTGTCACAGATTTTCTTTACCGATGCTCGTACTTTCATAACAATTTCTCAGTTCCCAGTTCTCTATTTGTAGCGATAAACAATTCGGCCGCGATTCAGATCGTAGGGTGAAAGCTCCACCGCAACCTTATCGCCCGGCAGGATACGAATAAAATTCTTCCTCATTTTTCCGGACACGTGCGCCAGCACTTGGTGCTTGTTCTCCAGTTCCACCTTGAACATGGCGTTTGGCAGCGGCTCCAGGACCACGGCCATCACTTCAATCGCGTCTTCTTTGCTCATTAATTTCAGTTCTCAGTTGCCAGTTCTCAGTCAAAAAGCACCCGGCTCCCCACTGAGAACTGAGAACCGAGAACTGAGAACCGCCTTCCTACTTCGTCAAAATCATCGGCCCGTCTTTCGTCACCGCGACGCAGTGTTCGAAGTGGGCGCTGAAACTGCCGTCCGCTGTCACAGCAGTCCACTTGTCGCCCAGCACGCGCGTTTCGGGCTTCCCAAAATTCACCATCGGCTCGATCGCAATGACCATTCCTTCGCGCAACTTAGCACCGTGACCCCGCGCTCCATAATTGGGCACTTGCGGTTCCTCGTGCAAGTGCGTCCCAATCCCGTGCCCCACAAATTCCCGGACTACACTAAAACCCGCGGCCTCCACATGTTCCTGCACCGCCGCTCCCACATCACCAACGGTATGGCCAATCACTGCTTGATCAATGCCGCGGTAGAGCGACTCTTCCGTCACGGTCATAAGCTTGCGCAGCTCAGGCGTCACCGTGTCGCTCACCGGAACCGTGATCGCAGCATCGCCATAATAGCCGTCCAGCACCACTCCACAATCAATCGAAACAATATCGCCTTCTTTCAGCATCCGTTTTTCCGACGGAATGCCGTGCACAATCTCTTCATTCACCGAGGTGCACAACACACAGGGATAATCATAGTATCCCTTGAATGCCGGTTTGGCCCCGAGTTCCGCGATCTTCTTCTCGGCGGATCGCTCTAAATCCATGGTGCTCAGACCGGGTGCCACGATGGAACGCACATGATCCAGCACCTGGCGCACGATGTGGCCGCTTTGCCGCATCCGCTCAATCTCCGACGCCGATTTGCAAACAATTGCCATGCTTCATCAAGAAAGCGCTACGCGTCACGATCCTCAAGGATCCGGAAGATCTGTTTCGTGACTTCGTCCATCGGCTGATCCCCATTCACCGAGATCAACCTTCCCGTCCGCTCATAGTAGTCGGCCACAGGACGAGTCTGCTCCTGATAAGCCGCCAAACGGGGCTGAATCACCTCCAACCGATCGTCATTGCGGGTTACCAGCTTCGACCCGTCACAGTCGCAAAGCTCATCGACTCGGGGCGGCTGGAAGTGGACGTTGTAGATCCGTCCACAGGCGGGACAAGAACGGCGTCCAGTAATCCGGAGCAACAACTGATTATAATCCACGTTCAAGCGGATCACAATTGGCCAAGCCCGGCTAGACCACGAGTTGTCAAAGAGCTTGTCATCCAGCAAAGCATCAAGCCATCCGGCCTGCGCAGCGGTTCGCGGAAAACCGTCCAGAATATAACCGTGTTTACAATCCGGCTGAATCAGCCTCTGCCGGACCATCTCGCAAACCAGATCGTCAGACACCAGCTCCCCTCGAGCCATCACCGCCTTGGCTGCTTGCCCGAGTGCCGTACCCTGTGCCACGTTGTACCGCAGAATGTCTCCCGTAGAGACCTGCGGTACCAAGTACCGCTCCATAATCCGCTTGGCCTGGGTACCCTTTCCGGCGCCCGGCGGGCCAAGCAATACCACCGGACCTACGTCGCGTGAGGTTTCCTGCGCCATCGAGTTGGCCAAAGCCTCCCGAACAGTGTTCCCGGGACCTCCCACACGGCGGCCCAGGTGCAGCAACCCCAAAACTCTCACTCGCAAAAGCTCTCGATACCTGGCCTACGACCAGTTGCGGCGGCCGCGAATGCGTCCGCTACGCGGCGTGAATCCGTCGTAATGCCGCATGATGAGCTGCGCCTCGATCTGCGTCACAGTATCCATGGCCACGCCCACCACGATCAGCAGCGAAGTTCCACCAAAATAAAAATTCACTCCCAATCCATTCGTCACCCAGACCGGAAGCCGCTCAAATAGCGAGCCTCCCAGCCAAACCGGTAAATGGTTCAAGTGAATACCGGTAATCATCCACTCGGGAATGAACGAGATGATGATCAGATAAAGCGCTCCCACCAGCGTGATGCGGGTGAGAACTTCATTGATGTAATCGGCGGTGCGTTTGCCCGGGCGGATGCCCGGAATGAAGCCCCCATACTTCCGCATATTGTCGGCCACTTCGCTGGGATTGAACACGATCGACACGTAAAAGTACGCGAAGAAAATGATGCCCACGGCATAGAGCACCGTATAAAGGGGCTCGCCCCACCCCAGCATGCGCATCAAGTCGCCAATATAGCGGCTGTTGCGCAAACCATAGCCGACAGTTTGTGGCAACGTAAGAATCGAAGACGCGAAGATCACCGGCATCACGCCGCCCGCATTGACCCGCAATGGAAGGTGGGTAGACTGCCCGCCCATCACCTTCCGTCCTACGACTCGCTTGGCATATTGCACCGGGATCCGCCGTTCGCAGCGCTCGACGTACACAATGAACGCCACCACCGCGATCATGAACACGACCAAGCCGGCCATCAGCACCGGCGTAATCGCTCCCCAGGTTCCGTTCCTGGCCTTTTCCAGAAGATCCTGCACACCTCGCGGAAGCCCTACCACAATGCCAGCGAAGATCAGCAGCGACATCCCATTTCCGATGCCGCGGTCGGTGATTTGTTCGCCCAGCCACATGATGAATGCGCTACCCGTGGTCAGGGTCAGCATGGTCATCAGGATGAAACCGGGACCAGGGTGAAGTACGAAGTCTCCAGCTTTCTCCAGGCCAATGGCGATTCCGAACGACTGCACCGCGCTGAGAATCACGGTGATATAGCGCGTCCACTGGGTAATCTTCTTACGCCCCAGTTCGCCCTCTTTTTGCAGCTTGGCTAGCGGCTCATAGACTACGGTCAACAGCTGCAAGATAATCGATGCCGTGATGTACGGCATGATGCCCAAAGCAAAAATGGTCATGCGGCGCAGATTGCCGCCCGAAAACAGATCCACAAAACCCAGCAGCGATCCCGCATTGTGGCTGAACGCATCTTCCAGCTTAAGGAAGTTCACGCCCGGCGTAGGAAGATGTCCGCCCAGCCGGTAAACCGCGAGCATGGCCAGCGTGAACAGAACCCGCTTGCGCAGGTCGGGAATACGGAAGATGTTCGCCAGCTTCTCAAACATTACTGCAAGACCTCAACCTTGCCGCCCGCCTTGGTGATCTTTTCCTGCGCTGATTTAGAAAACTTGTGCGCGTGTACCGTGATGGCCACCGTGAGTTCGCCATCGCCGAGAACTTTTACCGGATGCTTGGTCTTGATCACGCCGGCTTTACGCAATACGTCGGGTGTAATCGGCGAAGCGTGTAGATTCGCGCCCAGAGCAACCAGCCGCTCCAGGCTAACGATGTTGAATTCCTTGCGGAAGATGTTGGTGAAGCCGCGCTTCGGCATCCGGCGATGCAGCGGCATCTGGCCGCCTTCAAAGCCGCGGATCAGCCGCATACCGGTGCGGGATCGCTGGCCTTTATGTCCACGAGTAGACGTTTTGCCCATGCCGGAGCCCATACCGCGCCCCACGCGTTTGCGCTTCTCCGCCGCATTCTTCGGTGCTCGAATATTGGATAAATTCATGATTCTCTCTCGACTTGGCTTCAGGTCGTAGGTCATAGGAAAACCTAGCGCCTAAGACCTATCACCCAAGACCTACTCCTGCACAATCTCAACCAGATGCGGAATCTTGGCCACCATGCCCCGAATCGCCGCATTGTCCGGGCGCTCGATCACCTGGTTCAAGCGGGTGAATCCCAGCCCCTTCACCACCAGCTTGTGCTTCACTGGAGTGCAAATCGCGGAACGCACCCACTTCAGGTGAATCTTTCCGCTGCCCGTTGTCGCTTTCTTTGCCGTCATCGCTGATCCTTCTTCACCTAAATCTCTTGCATCGACTTGCCGCGCATGGCCGCCACGCTCTCGCGGCTCTTCAGTGCTCGCAGTGCGGCGAACGTTGCCTTGATCACGTTGTGCGGATTCGTCGTGCCAATCGATTTGGTCAGTACGTTCTGCACTCCCGCCGAAGTCATTACCGCGCGCACCGCGCCACCCGCAATCACGCCCGTGCCTTCCGGGGCAGGCTTCAGCAGAACCTTGCCCGCGCCATAGCGTCCCAACACCAGATGCGGAATGCTGGTCTGCGTCAGATTCACTTTGATCAAATTCTTTTTCGCTGACTCAATCGCCTTGCGAATCGCTTGCGGAACTTCCTTGGCCTTGCCCGAACCGTGACCCACTACTGCGGCCGAGGGATCGCCCACCACCACCAGCGCGGCAAACGAAAGGTTCTTGCCGCCCTTCACCACTTTGGTGACGCGGTTGATGGCGACGACCTGGTCTTTTAGTTGAAACGAATTCGCATCGAGCTTCTTAATTACTGTTGGCATTCTTTGAACCCAGCTTTCAGCTTTCAGCTTTCAGCTCCAAAACTGTCGCCTCAGCGGATCGGCTGAAAGCTGACAGCTGAGAGCTGCTTTTAAAACTGCAATCCCGCCTCGCGCGCCGCATCCGCCAGCGCTTTTACGCGTCCGTGATAGATGTAGCCGCCGCGGTCAAACACCACCTTGGTCACCCCTTTGGCCTTGGCGCGCTCGGCAATCACCTTGCCCACGGTCTTTGCGGCCGCTACATTGCCACCCGTACGCCGGTCTTCCTTCTTGCCTTCGGCTGAACTTGCCGAAACCAGCGTGGCCCCGTGCAGATCATCGATCACCTGCACATAGATGTGATTCAGCGAACGGTACACATTCAACCGCGGGCGCTCCGCCGTGCCCTGCATCTTCTTGCGGATGCGTTCGTGGACGTGCCCGCGTTTCTGATTCTTTGAGATTCTCGTAAGCATTGCGCGTAACCCTCACCAGCTACTCTGAGATCCTTCACTTCGTTCAGGATGATCGCGACGGGCTCAGACGCCCGTCAAACGCGATCACTTCGCTCCGGTCTTGCCAACCTTCTTCTTCAACCTCTCGCCGACGTACCGCACTCCCTTGTTCTTATACGGATCGGGCGGACGCAGCGACCGCATCTCAGCCGCAACCTGTCCTACCTGCTGCCGGTCAATTCCGGTCAGCGCGATCTTGGTTTGCTTGGGATCGACGGTTGCGTCCACTCCAGTCGGCAACGGATATTCGATGGGATGGGAATAGCCCAGGTTAAATACGATCATCCCCTTGCCCTTCATCTCGGCACGATAGCCAATGCCGACGATTTCCAGTTCACGCGTCCACCCCTTGGTCACGCCTTCCACCGCATTGTTGACCAGCGCGCGCGCCAGTCCGTGCACCGCCGCCTGCGAATCGTTCTCGCGCAGGGCAACAATGTGCCCGTCCTTCTGCTCAACCTTGATGCCCTCGGGCAGAGCCGTGTCCAGCTTGCCCTTCGGCCCCTGCACCAGCACAGTGTTGCCTTCAATCTTGACCGTCACCCCTTTGGGGATCGGGATCGGCTTTTTTCCAATTCGTGACATAGATTTTCAGCTCTCGGCTTTCAGCTCTCAGCTTCTTCATAACCGCATCGCCTTTACTGAAGGCTGACGGCTGATAGCTGATAGCTGCTTCTTTACCAAATCTCGCACAACAATTCGCCGCCTACGCCTTCCTTACGCGCCTGGCGTCCGGTCATCACTCCGCGCGGGGTCGTGAGAATGTTGATCCCCATGCCGCCCAGCACTCGTGGAATCTCGCTGCGGCGCACGTAGACGCGGCAACCGGGGCGCGACACGCGCTCCGCCTTTGAAATCGCGGCCTCGTTGTGCGCGCCGTATTTCAAATAAATCCGGATGACCTTGTGACCTTCTTCCTCTGTGGCTTTGAAATTCGAGACGTAGCCCTCTTCTTTCAAAATGCGGGCAATCTCGAGCTTCAGCCGGGAGGCCGGAATGTCTACCTTCTGGTGCCGCGCCTGCAGCGCGTTCCGCACCCTCGTCAGCATATCTGCGACCGGATCGGTCAACCTCATCGTTTGCTTCTCCTCTAGCCACCCGTTCGCTCCGCGTTTTGCGGAGAACCTGCGGCAGCTCGCTTTACCTCTCACATCCGTACAACTGTCATCCTGAGCGAGACGTCTTTTGCCTCGCGAAGGATCTCCCGCGTCACACAATCGACGCTTCTACCACGACGACTTCGAAACTCCGGGGATCTCCCCGCGCAACGCTAGCCCGCGGAAGCATAGACGGCATACCCCGAACTTGCGCAAGTAAGCGCGCGGACGCCCGCACAGCTTGCAACGGTTGTGCCGGCGCGTGGAGAACTTTGGCCTCTTCTCCTTCTTGTCGTGCGCCAGTTCAAACTTCTTTTCGATCTTCGCGTCTTTAACTCGTTTTGCTGTAGTCATGCATTCCTTAGAAAGAATCTGTGTCGCAAACCTAAAATCTCAAAGCCCACTTACTGCGCTCGAAACGGCATTCCCAGATGCTTCAAGAGCGTGCGCGCCTGATTGTCGTTCGCCGCCGTGGTCACGATGGTGACGTTCATGCCTTTCATCTTGTCGACCTTCTCGTAGGAAATCTCCGGAAAGATCAACTGGTCATGCAAACCGATGGTGTAATTGCCGCGGCCATCGAACGACTTCGTCGATACTCCCTTGAAGTCACGCACTCGCGGCAGAACGATGTTCACCAGCCGGTCAAGAAATTCGTACATGCGGTCGCCGCGCAGAGTCACCATCGTTCCGATGGCCTGTCCTTCGCGCACTTTAAAAGCCGCAATCGACTTCTTAGCCTTGGTGACAATCGGTTTCTGGCCGGTGATCTGGCCTAATTCATTCACCGCCGGATCGAGAATCTTCGAGTTCTGCGTGGCTTCGCCCATGCCCATGTTGACGACAATCTTGTTCAGGCGAGGAACCGCCATTGCGTTTTTCAGTTCCAGCTCTTTCAGCAAGGCCGGCGCCACTTCCTTCTCGAATTTCGCCCGCAGCCGCGGACGCTCCTTGGCGCTGTGATGCGCCTGTGGCGGAGCTTTCTGCTCCTGCGCCGAATCTCTCGATGCCTTCTTCTCTTTTTCCTTTGCCATTTTCGCTTTTCAACTTCCTCTCACGGTTTCGGAGTGGTTGCCGGTTCGTAAGAATTGATGATGCAATTTGCCGCTACTTATCGAGCGTAGTTCCGCACTTTTTGCATACCCGAACTTTTCGATCGCCGCGCACTTCGTGGCCAATCCGCACCGGACCGCAAGTCGGACAGACCAGTTGCACATTGGAAAGCGCAATCCGGCTCTCCTGCTCGGCGATGCCGCCCTTGATGTTGCGCTGCGGATTCGGCCGCACATGCTTTTTCACCATCATCACGTGTTCGACCAGAAGTTTGTTGTCGTTCGGAAACACGCGCAGCACGCGCCCTTCCTTGCCCTTATCCCGCCCCGTGATGACCTTCACGTTGTCATTGCGGCGGATATCCACTTGTTTTTGTACTGTGCTTACGGTTCTCATTCTCAGTTCCTAAATTCCTTCTCGGCGCTTAGCACCACGTACTCGCCGCTAGATCACTTCCGGCGCCAGCGAGACAATCTTCAGAAACTTCTTCTCGCGCAGCTCGCGGGCTACCGGACCAAAGACGCGCGTTCCTACCGGCTCGCCTGCATCATTGATCAGCACCGCAGCATTCTGATCGAAGCGGATATAGGTACCGTCGCGCCGCCGGTGCTCCTTGCGCGTCCGCACAATCACCGCCTTCACCACTTTGCCCTTTTGCACCTGGCCGTCCGGAGCGGCTTCCTTTACTGCGGCGGTGATTATGTCGCCCAGACCGGCATTCAGTCCGGTTGAACCGCCGAGCGGCAGAATCATCTGCAGCTTGCGGGCGCCGGAATTATCGGCGACCTCCAGCATGCTTCTCATCATCACAGCCATGTCTTCAATCTCCCTCGACGCTCGATGCGCCTACTTGCTCTCGAGCTCAACCGCGATTTCCGGAACCAGCGCCGCCTTCCGCACAATGTCCTTCAGCTTCCAGCGCTTCAGTTTGGAGAGCGGACGGGTCTCTTCAATCCGCACCACGTCGCCCACATGCGCCTCGTTTTTTTCGTCATGCGCATAAAACTTTTTGTTGCGTGCGACCACGCGGCCGTAGAACGGATGCGCCTTCTTGCGCGTCACCTTGACCACGATCGTCTTCTGCATCCGGTTGGCAACCACTTCTCCCACCACTTCCTTGCGCCGGCCCTGTACGTGCTCGGCCTGCGGTGTAGCCTTTGCGGTTTCCGCCATTATCGTTTCTCCGTTGCAGCAGTGCGCGTGCGCTCGCCCTGGATCGTCTTGACGCGCGCAATGTCTTTGCGCAGCCCGCGAATCTTTTTCAGACTTTCGGTTTGTCCCATGTTCAGCTGAAACTTCAGCTTGAACAGCTGGTCCGCGAGGTCTCGCCCCTGGTGCTGCAGTTCGTCGTCAGTTAAGTTGCGAATCTTGTCGGATTTCATAATCAGTTTCCAGTTTCTAGTGCGCCGTTTCGCGCTTGACCAAAGTCGTGCGCAGCGGCAGTTTGTGCGAGGCCAGTCGCATCGCCTCAGTCGCGTCCGTGATCGTGACCCCTTCCATCTCGAACAGGATCTTCCCCGGGCGAACCACCGCGACCCAGTGATCGGGCGCGCCCTTGCCTTTACCCATACGGGTCTCAGCCGGCTTCTTGGTCACGGGCTTATCCGGAAAAACCCGGATCCAGATTTTTCCGCCGCGCTTCACAAAGCGCGTCATGGCCACGCGGCTGGCTTCGATCTGCCGGTCGGTGATCCAGCCAGGCTCCAGCACCTTCAGTCCGAAGTCACCGAACGCCAGCGTGCTTCCGCGCCACGCCTTGCCGGTCATGCGCCCGCGCTGCTGCTTGCGGTACTTCACTTTCTTTGGCATCAACATAAATAAGCTCTCAGCTCTCAGCTCTCAGCTCTCAGCTCAATCCGCTCTGCCTTTACCTGACGGCTGAGAGCTGATGGCTGATAGCTCTTATCTAGAACGCGCCCACGCCCTGCTGCTGGTCCTTCTTCTTGGTCGGCAAAATTTCGCCCTTGTATACCCAGCACTTCACTCCGATCACGCCGTAAGTGGTCCTGGCTTCGGAAAATCCGTATTCGATATCAGCCCGTAGCGTGTGCAGCGGCAAACGTCCCTGCAGATACCATTCCGAGCGCGCGATTTCATTGCCGTTCAACCGTCCACTTACCCGAACCTTGATGCCCTTGCAACCAAAGCGCAGCGCCGAATCCACCGCCTTGCGCATGGCGCGCCGGAATCCGACACGCTTTTCCAGTTGCAGCGCGATCGCCTCCGAGACCAGCTGTGCATCCAGTTCCGGTTTGTGCACTTCCTGGATGTCGACAAACATTTCACGCGACGTGCGCTTCTGTAGATCGGCCTTCAGCTTGTCGATTTCCGCGCCCTTGCGTCCAATGATGATTCCGGGACGCGCCGTCTTGATAATGATGCGCAGCTTGTTGCCCGGCCGCTCGATCTCAATCGAGCTCACGCCCGCCGACTTGAGCTTCTCTTTTAGCTCGTTCTTCAGCTTGACGTCTTCGAGCAGCAACTTGTCGTAGTCCCGCTCCACAAACCAGCGCGACTTCCACGGCTTGGTGTAGCCGAGGCGAAAACCATAAGGATGGACTTTTTGTCCCATTGCTTCTCCTAACCCAACCCTAACCCTAACCTTTTGTCATTCCCAACACACGCCAAGCGCGGGTGAGGAACCTGATGTTCAGTTACTTCGCAGCCAACTTTTTCTTGCCGGTCTTGCCCGCCGCTTTCTTTGCGACTGGAGCCCGCCGCTTCGCCGGAGCCGCAGCGCCAGCAGCCCGCGTCTCCCCGGAAACATGCGCTGCGCCATTGCCGCGCTCCGCTAGCACCAACGTGATATGCGAAATGCGCCGCTGATACCGGAACGCCCGCCCCTGCGGTGCCGGGCGGATACGCTTCATGCGCGGCCCATCGTTGGCAATCGCGCTCTTCACGTACAAATTGTCGAGCTCGATATCCAGATTCTTCTCGGCGCTGAGAAAGTTCGCGTTATCCAGCGCCGACTGCAACAGCTTGCCCACATGCGCCGCCACCCGCTTCTTGGTGAACAGCAGCGTGTTTCGCGCCTCTTCCACCTTGCGTCCCTTGATCAGTTCCAGCACCAGGCGCGCCTTCTGCGGCGAGACTCGCAAGTAACGCATTTCCGCTCGGAATTCCATTCGCGTCTCCCCTTATGCCTTCGGCGCCGCCGGCGCTGCCGCCGGAGTAATCGCTCCCGGACCGCCCGGGATACCCGCCGGCTTCGCCGCCACTTCCGTCGCCGCCCGCATCGAGTGGCCTTTGAAGTTGCGCGTGAAACTGAACTCGCCCAGCTTGTGTCCCACCATGTTCTCGGTGACGTATACCGGAATAAACTTCTTTCCGTTGTGCACCGCAATGGTGTGACCCACCATCTCCGGAACCACGGTGGAACGCCGCGACCACGTGCGCAAAACTTTTTTCTCGTTGCGCGAATTCATGCCTTCGACCCGCGACATCAGGAAGGCATCCACAAACGCGCCTTTTTTCGTTGAACGTGCCATAAATTCTTAGCCTCTACTTGCTGCGCCGGTTCACAATAAACTTATCCGTCCGCTTGTTATTGCGCGTCTTGTAACCACGCGTCGGTTGGCCCCACGGCGTCACCGGATGCCGTCCACCCGAAGTCTTACCCTCACCACCGCCGTGGGGATGGTCCACCGGATTCATCGAAACGCCGCGGTTGTGCGGACGCTTGCCCAGCCAACGCGACCGCCCCGCCTTGCCGATGGTGACGTTCTCGTGATCGAGATTGCCCACCTGTCCGATCGTCGCCATGCAGTCCTGTGAAATCTTGCGCGTCTCCCCCGAAGGCAACTTGACCAGAGCGTACTCTTCTTCCTTGGCGACCAACTGCGCCGCTCCGCCCGCCGAGCGCACCATTTGGCCGCCCTTCCCAGGCTTCAATTCCAAATTGTGGATCTGCGTACCGGGAGGAATATTCCGCAAAGGCAGCGCGTTGCCCACAAGAATATCCGCGTCCGGCCCGCTCACTACCTTCTGCCCGACTTTCAGCCCTTCCGGCTGAAGGATGTACCGCTTCTCCCCATCGGCATACGCCAGCAGGGCAATGCGCGGGGAACGGTTGGGATCGTATTCAATGCTGACCACAGTCGCCGGAATCCCAGTCTTGTCGCGCTTGAAATCAATGATGCGCAGCTTGCGCTTATGCCCGCCACCGATGAACCGCATCGTCATGTCGCCGGAGTTGCGGCGTCCACCCGTCCGCGGCTTGGGCTCGATCAGCGGCTTGTGCGGATTCCGCGTCGTGATGTCGTCGTTGACGATCGTCGTGCGGTAGCGCAACGTCTGCGTCGTCGGTCGGTATGTCTTGATTGGCATAATCAGCTCTTAAGCTCAAATCTCGAAACTTTGTCATTCCGACGGTTCGCGAAGCGACCCGGAGGAACCTGCTTTTTGCTGCCTTACAAATTCTGCGCGTACTCCGGCATTTTCTCGCCCGCCCGCAGCCGTACGTACGCCTTCTTCCAATCCGGACGGTAGCCGGCAAACTTCCCGCGCCGCCGTTCTTTTCCGGGATACATCGCCGTGCGGACAGAAAGAACCTTGACTTTGAAAATCGTCTGCACCGCTTGCTTCACTTCCGTCTTCGTCGCCCCCGGAGCTACCTGAAAGACCAGCGTGTTCTGGTTCTCCTTGATCGCCAAACCTTTTTCGGTGATCACCGGACGGCGAATGATCTGGTATGCGGATTTCATCAGGCCACCTCCGCCGCTTTTTCATGCCGCACGCGTTTCCGCGGAGAAGCCGACGCCTTCTTCGCGCCTTCGTCTTCTTCTTTCGCCGCCTTGCGCTGCCGCCTGGGCAAAGTATCTTTCAATGTGAGCTGCAACTTCTCGATCGCGGGATGAGAAAAAATCACGCGATCATAGCGCAGCAGATGATAAGGATGAACCTCGCTGCCCGAAATGAGTTCGAGCCCTTCGATATTGCGCGCGCTCAACTCCAGGTTGCGATTCGCTGCGTTCGGCGCTTCCACAATTAGCACCGTCGATTCCACCTTCAACGCTTCCAGTGCCGCCCGGAATTCCTTGGTCTTCGGTTCCTTTACGTCGAACGCGTTCACCACGGTCAGCTTGCCATCGGCAAACTTCGACGCCAGCGCCGAACGCAACGCGCCCAAAAGTTTCTTGCGAGGAAAGGCGTAGTCATAGGAGCGCGGAACCGGACCGTGCACCGTGCCGCCATGGCGCCACAGTGGCGACCGGATCGAGCCGATACGCGCTCGCCCCGTGCCCTTCTGCTTCCACAGCTTCTTGCCCGAACCGGAAACCTGCCAGCGGGCCTTGGTCGCATGCGTGCCGCGGTGCTGCCCGGCGCGGTAATGCTTCACCGCTTCCCAGAGCAGGTCTTCATTCACCGCGCCGAAAATCTCATCGGCAAGATCGAACGTCCCCACCTTGGCGCCGCTCAAGTCGTATATATCAATGGATGCCATATTGCTTTCGCTCTGACCACTGGCCACTAACCACTGGCCACTGGGTTATGCCTTCTTCGCTGCTCTCTTCGCCGCCTTCAGCGGATCGACCGTAGCCGAACCCGCAAATCCGCGGCGCTCTCTGGGTGGCTTCTTCGCCTTGGTGATCACGATGTACCCGCCCTGCGGCCCTGGCACACTGCCTTCCACCACCAGCAGATTCTCATCCTTGTCCACACCCAAAACTCTCAGGTTGCGCTGCGTCACGCGCTCGTGGCCCATGTGTCCCGACATGCGCATCCCCTTGAACACGCGCGAAGGAAACGCCGACGAGCCAATCGATCCCGTAATCTGGAACATCGATCCGTGCGATTTGGGGCCGCCACCGAAATGATGCCGTTTCACCACACCTTGAAAACCTTTTCCCTTGCTGACTCCCACGATGTCGACAAACTTTTCGCCTTCGAAAATCTCGACCAGCACCCGGTCGCCAACTTTCACTGCTCCGTCGCCGTCGCCATCGCTCTCGAGTGGCACTTCGCGCATGAACTTCACTGGCGGAAGATTATTCTTCGCCAGGTGTCCGCGCGCTGGTTTGGTCAAGCGGGATTCTTTCACGAATTCCACCAGACCGATCTGGGCCGCTTCGTATCCATCCTTCACTGCCAGCTTGTGCTGCGTCACCACGCAAGGACCAGCCTGCAGCACTGTGACTGGGCGAACGTCGCCCTTCGAGTCGAACAGTTGCGTCATGCCGACCTTCTTACCCAGAATGCCTGTAACTCTTATCGCCATCTCTATCTCCACTCAGCTTGGCTCGTCCACGACGGCTATTGGCTGAGAGCTCGGGCTGCAGGCAAAAGCTAGCAGCCAGAAGCCAGAAACTATTTATGTTCTTTTCCGAATGCCTTGATCTCTACATCCACGCCCGCTGGCAGATCAAGCTTCATCAGCGCGTCCACGGTTTGCTGCGTCGGCTCGAGAATGTCAAGCAAACGCTTGTGCGTCCGGATTTCGAACTCCTCTCGCGACTTCTTGTCCACGTGTGGCGAACGCAGCACGCAGTATTTATTCTTCATCGTGGGCAGCGGAATCGGTCCGGCGATCTGGGCTCCGGTGCGGCGCGCCGTCTCCACAATCTCGCCAGTCGACTGATCCAGGATGCGATAGTCGTAAGCCTTCAACCGGATGCGAATTCTTTCTTTTCCAATCACGTTTCACTCTCTTTGCCCCTCCCGGCGTCTCCGGAAGGAAAGAACTGGCGGCAAGCTGCAAGCCGCTTTATTAAGTTGTCATCCTGAGCGAGATGCCTTTTGTCTCGCAAAGGACCTGGGCGCGCCGCGCGATCATTCTCGCGTTTTTGCGAGAATGCTAAATCGCGCGCTTGGCGCGCTTCCTTACTGCACAATCTCCGCAATGGTTCCGGCGCCCACCGTGTGTCCGCCTTCGCGAATGGCGAAGCGCAAGCCCTTCTCCATCGCCACCGGCGTGATCAACTCGATCACCAGACTCACGTTGTCTCCCGGCATCACCATCTCCGTACCCGCCGGCAACTCCGCCACGCCCGTCACGTCCGTCGTGCGCAAATAAAACTGCGGACGGTATCCCTTGAAGAACGGCGTATGCCGCCCACCTTCTTCCTTCGTCAGGATGTAGACTTCCGCCTTGAACTTGGTGTGCGGCGTGATCGATCCCGGCTTGGCCAGCACCATGCCGCGCTCCACATCTTCCTTCGCAATGCCGCGCAGCAGCAGGCCCGCGTTGTCGCCCGCCATACCTTCGTCCAACTGCTTCTTGAACATTTCCACGCCCGTCACCACCGTCTTGCGCGTGTCGCGGAAGCCCACGATTTCTACTTCCTCGCCCACCTTCACCTTGCCGCGCTCGATACGGCCGGTCACGACCGTGCCGCGTCCCTGAATCGAAAAAATATCTTCAATCGGCATCAGGAACGGCTTGTCCAATTCGCGCGCCGGCTGCGGCACGCTCTTGTCCACCGCCTCCATCAGCGCGTCAATCTGCTTCTCCCACTTTTCTTCCCCATTCAGCGCGCCCAGTGCCGACAGCCGGATCACCGGCACATCGTCGCCGGGAAACTTGTAGCTCTTCAGCAGCTCGCGCACTTCCAGTTCAACCAGGTCCAGCAACTCGGGATCATCCACCGCATCACACTTGTTCAGCGCCACCACGATGTAAGGCACTCCTACCTGCCGCGCCAGCAGCACGTGCTCGCGCGTCTGCGGCATCGGACCATCCGTCGCCGCCACCACCAAGATCGCGCCATCCATCTGCGCCGCGCCCGTGATCATGTTCTTGATGTAGTCGGCGTGCCCCGGGCAATCCACGTGCGCGTAGTGCCGGTTCGCCGTCTCATACTCCACGTGCGCCGTCGCAATCGTGATCCCGCGCGCCTTCTCTTCCGGCGCGTTATCGATCGAGTCAAACGACCGGAACACGATCTTCGGATTGTGCTTCTGCAACACCTTCGTGATCGCCGCCGTCAACGTCGTCTTCCCATGGTCAATGTGACCAATCGTCCCTACGTTGCAGTGCGGCTTCGTCCTGTCAAATTTCTCTTTAGCCATATTCGTTCCTCAACCCTTAACGGTCACCCTTCAGCTTGTCATCCTGAGGCGACGTTCTTTGTCGCCGAAGGATCTCTGCAACTTCTTTACAGCGTCGCTCCCTGAGCGCGGTTCTACTTCGTAGTCCCCTGCACCTTCGCAATGATTTCCTCCGCCACCGATCGCGGAGCCTCCTCATAGCGCGCAAAGTGCATCGAGTACTCGGCGCGGCCCTGCGTCGACGAACGCATGTGAGTCGCGTAGCCAAACATTTCCGCCAGCGGAACGATCGCCTTGATCACCTGCGATCCCGCGCGGTGCTCCATGCCTTCAATGCGTCCGCGACGTGAACTGAGGTCGCCCATGATCACACCGGCGTAATCCTCCGGTGTCACCACTTCGACGGCCATCACCGGTTCCAGCAGCACCGGCGAAGCCTTGCGCGCAGCTTCCTTGAACGCCATCGATCCCGCAATCTTGAACGCCATTTCGTTAGAGTCGACGTCGTGATAGCTGCCGTCGTAAAGCGTCGCCTTCACATCGACCATCGGATAACCAGCAAGCACTCCGCCTTCGAGCGCTTCCTGAATTCCCTGATCGATCGGCTTGATGAATTCCTTCGGCACGGAACCGCCAACGATGTCGTTAACGAATTCGTATCCCGTCCCCGGCGGTTGTGGGTCCAGCTTGATCTTCGCGTGTCCGTATTGGCCGCGTCCGCCAGTCTGGCGAATGTACTTGCCTTCCGCTTCGGAGTGCTTGCGAATGGTCTCGCGATACGCCACCTGCGGCTTGCCGACGTTGGCCTCGACCTTGTATTCACGCATCATGCGGTCGACGATGATTTCCAGATGCAACTCGCCCATGCCGCTGATGATCGTTTGTCCGCTGTCGGGATCAGTGTGAACTTTAAAGGTTGGATCTTCCTGGGCGAGGCGCCCGAGCGCCATGCCCATTTTCTCCTGATCGGCCTTCGTCTTCGGCTCAACCGCAACAGAAATTACCGGAACCGCAAACGTAATCGACTCAAGAGCGATGGGATGCTTCTCATCGCAGATGGTGTCGCCGGTGCTCACGCCCTTCAAGCCAACGGCGGCGCAAATGTCGCCCGCCAGAATTTCGCTGATTTCCTCGCGCTTGTTCGCGTGCATCTTGAGCAGACGTCCGATGCGCTCGGTCCTTCGGCGGCTCGTGTTCAGTACCGAATCCCCGGTCTTGAGCTGGCCCGAGTAGACGCGGATAAATGTCAACTGGCCGACAAACGGATCGGCCATGATTTTGAACGCGAGCGCCGAAAACGGCTCCTTGTCATCCGCGTGACGGAAAATTTTCTCCCCATTTTCGGGATTGATTCCATGCGTTTCGGGCACATCAAGCGGCGATGGCAGATAGTCCACCACCGCATCGAGCAGCGGCTGTACGCCCTTATTCTTGAACGCCGTTCCCACCACGACCGGGAACACCTTCAGCGCAATCGTCGACTTGCGCAGCGACCCACGCAGTTCATCGGCGGTAATCTCTTCGCCTTCCAGGAACTTGTGCAGGATTTCGTCGTCGTTTTCGGCAATGCTCTCGACCAGCTGCGCATGGAACGCTTCCGCTTTCTTCTTCAGATCGGCGGGAATTTCTTCCGTCTCATACTCAGCGCCCATCGTGTCGTCTTTCCACACGATCGCCTTCATGTTGATCAGATCGATCACGCCCTTGAATTTATCTTCCTGCCCGATAGGAATCTGAATCGCGACAGGCTTCGCACTCAGCCGCTTGCGGATGGTATCGACCGCATGTTCAAAATCCGCACCCATCTTGTCGATCTTATTAATGAAGCAAATCCGCGGCACGCCGTACTTGTCAGCCTGCCGCCAGACTTTTTCCGACTGCGGCTGGACTCCGTGTACCGCGTCAAACACAGCAACCGCGCCGTCGAGCACGCGCAGCGAGCGCTCCACTTCCGCCGTGAAATCCACGTGGCCGGGCGTATCAATAATGTTGATCCGAATGTCGCGCCAGGTGCAGGTTGTGGCCGCGGACGTGATCGTAATGCCGCGCTCCTGCTCCTGCTCCATCCAGTCCATGGTCGCAGTGCCTTCGTGCACCTCCCCGATGCGGTGCGTCTTTCCCGTATAAAACAGGATGCGCTCCGTCGTAGTGGTCTTACCGGCATCGATGTGGGCCATGATGCCGATGTTCCTGCAGCGTTCTAATGGGACTGTTCTGGGCACGACAATGAACTCTTTCTGGGCTCCGAATTATCTCTTGTCATCCTGAGCGGCGCTCTTTGCCGCGAAGGACCTATGCATTTCTTCCTACCACCGGTAGTGCGCGAAAGCCTTATTGGCTTCGGCCATGCGGTGAACATCTTCCTTTTTCTTGATGGCCGCGCCTTTTCCAGCCGCAGCATCCAGCAATTCATTGCTCAACTTGTCGACCATGCCTCGTTCGGCGCGGCCGCGTGCGTAAGTCAGCAGCCAACGGATCGCGAGCGACGTGCGCCGGTCCGCATTCACTTCCACGGGCACCTGATAGTTGGCGCCACCCACTCGGCGGGTTTTCACTTCCAGCAACGGCTTCGCGTTCTCGACGGCTTTCGTGAATAGCTTCAAAGCTTCGTCGCCGCCTTTTTCCTGCACCTTGATGAGAGCCTCGTAGAAAATGCCCTCGGCGGTCGAGCGCTTGCCCTGCCACATCATCGAGTTGATGAACTTCGTCACCAGATTCGAGCCATACACGGCATCGGCTGGCACGGTCCGCTTTGCTGTATGTCCTTTACGAGGCATTCCGGTTCAGCTCCTCTTAACCCTTCTTCGCGCGCTTGGCGCCGTATTTCGAACGTCCCTGCTGGCGGTTCGCAACTCCCACCGCATCCAGCGTGCCGCGAATCACGTGATAACGCACCCCCGGCAGATCCTTCACGCGGCCACCGCGGATTAGCACAATGGAGTGCTCCTGCAGGTTGTGGCCAACTCCGGGAATGTAGGTCGTAACCTCAATCCCATTGGTCAGTCGCACGCGCGCCACTTTTCGCAGCGCTGAGTTCGGCTTCTTCGGCGTCTGCGTGTACACGCGCGTGCAAACGCCACGCTTCTGCGGGCATCCCTGCAACGCCGGACTCGCCGTCTTATACCGTGGCCGCTTGCGGCCCTTCGCCACCAATTGATTAAAAGTAGGCACTCTTCGCCGCTCCTTATCACTCAGCAACGTCGCGCACCGCAGTTTGCCCTCGCAGGCGGGCAGCGCACAGCGTCATCCGCTTTCCCGGTCTCTAATCTCACGATCCGGGGCTGGCGGGCTCAAGTGGCCAGCCATGCTTCTCGCCGCGCATCAAATCGCGGAGAGAGATTCTGGGTTCCCGTTCTAGATTTGCGCTGCCGACGGTGGCACCCGGCCTAAGCTAACGGGGGTACTCCGTATCGCCAGCTCTTTCCTGCATATCCTCTCGCAGACTACCGGTACGAGTGATTCAGTCGTAGCGGACGCCCGAGGGCGAAAGGCAGCGCAGGAACATTTCAGCGAGGAAAGTTTTCGAACTCAGACGCAAGCCGAAAACGCATTTCTCAAAAGCTCAGCCACAAGTCCAGGCAATACTCCGCAGAACTCACGGCCCTACAGCAAGCTTGGATTAACTCGCGGAACCAAACTACTATAGCAACTCCGGCGAAACATCGTCAACTCATGTTTTTGCATCCCACTGAAAACGAGGCCAGATCGCGAGGAAGCATCCCTCGTCGGCTTGCTGAATCCGCTTCCAGCCTCTACACTACACAAGTTTTCCATTCAATTTTATTATCCAAAATAAGCGGCTCCGCCCGGCGGATGTCAGGGCGCGCCACACGAGGGTGCATGGGAAGGTTGCATTGGGTTCGGTACGCGTTTGTCGCCGTCACAATCTTTTTATTCTCACTCCTGCCAGCATGTGGAGGACACAAGCCACCCGGCTCGAATCCCTTTCCCGCAAAAATTACCCTGACCCCGACCACCAGTGCCTCCATGCAGGCCGGAAGCACGATGGTATTCGCTGCCAGTGCTCAAAATGGGACCAACGCTGCCATCTCCCCAACTTTCACTTTCACCTCGAGCAATCCCGGGGTGGTTGACATTTCTCCCAGCGGTGCCGCCTGCGCCGGTAGCTGGAACGCCCCCTACTATAGCGTCTGCACGCCGGCCGGTATTGGCCAAGCTGAGATCACCGCCTCGGCTTTGGGGGCCACCAGTCCGCCCACTGTTGTATTCGTGCACCCGCCCATCGATGCAATTGCAGTCAGCGTCGTTCCGCCCGTCAATCCCCCACCCCCTGCTTGCCCTAGTCAGACGGAACTTCCGGCCGAGTGCAAGATCGCCTTCAACCCCACCAACCAGTGTGTTTCGCAAAACCAGGTTCAGACTTTGCAGGCCACAGCCTATAGCAACGGCGTCGATATCACCGCCACCGTCGGACCTTTCACCTGGAGCCAAACCAATCTGAACGTGGTTACGATTACTCCGATCGTAACCACTGGCAACTCGACTTCCGTAAACGTTCCCACCAACCAGGCAAACGTAGTATCGAACGTCCCGGGCGAAACCCAGGTCATCGCATCGGCTTCAGGAGTGGCAAGCCAACCTTATGTTGCCGAAACCTGCCCGGTCCAGTGCATCTCGCTGCAACTGGGCACGAACGGTTCGCAAAATATCGGCACGACCAGCTTCGTTGCAAACAAAGGTACATCGGAGACCATTACCGCGACGGCGGTCGACGTCCAGGGATGCGTCGTTCCGAAGCCCCCGTTGACTTGGACATCGACCGCACCCGCTTCCGCCACGGCTGGCAGCGTCACCGCCGGATGCACCGCAGGGTCAAGTTGCACCATTTCCACCACTCAGCCAGGGGCCGCGGCGATTACAGCGTCGTGTACACCACCCACTTGCAATGTAGGCTTCCCACTGAACCCGCAGAATGTTCCCCCGAGCCTGCCGGCGCTCTATTTCCCCCAACCGATTTTTTCGGTCACGGCCATTTCCGGATTGGTGAGCGGAGCCACTACGGCGGCCAGTGTTCTGGCAACCAGCCAGGATTGCTATAGCAACTCTGTTTGTTCCGTCGCGCTCTATGACGTCTCGACCGCCACGAATGTCGCTGGCACGCCGAGTTCAATGCCCACGCCCCCCAACTCGCTGATGTTTGATCCAGCCGGAGACAAGGCCTACGTCGGCAGCCAGTATGGTTCGTTCCTCATCACGATTGCCAACATCGGATCTGCCTCGACCAGTCCTTTTGCATTCCTGCCTGCGGCAGGCACGCCCCTCGGCCTGGTGACCGGCAAAGTCCTCGCCGTTTCCCCGAACGGAAACCTCGCCGTATTCTCCGACACAATCTCGACTCCCAACCAGGTCTACGTCGTCAATACGGCTTCCTCGTCGGCGTCTACCTTCCTGAACATCAACAGCGCAACCACTGCCGCATTTTCGCCGGATAACTCGAAGGCCTTCATCCTGGGCGATGCGGGCAACACTCTATATGTCTACTCGCCGCTGCAGGCACTGCAAAGCTATCCCCTCACCGCGCCTGCCGATGCCATCGCATTTTCTTCTACTGGAGCCTTTGCCTTCATCGCTGGCGGACTAGCAGGTTCCAACGTCTCGATCCGCAACACTTGCGACAACTCGCCGGCAGGTTTGTCGATCACAGGATTGCCCGCTACACCAATTTTTCTGAAGATGGTCCCCCCCGGCAATGTTCCCATGGGCAACGCGATTTTTCCTACTCCACTGCAGTCCGAAGGCCTCGATATTCTCCTGGGCGTCGACAACACCGGTATTGACGTGATCGCAACTACATCCACCACTCCGCTCACCCTGACACCGACTACGAGTCTTTGCCCACTGCAGCAGATCGCGCTCGCAACGATTGTTTCGCCGACAACCTTTACACCCACCCACATCGATCTGCAAAGGGGAACCTTCCACCCACTCAGTTTTTTTCTCTCCCCTGACGCCACCAAGGCCTACATCGTCACCAGTGACCAGGGCGTCCTGGTCTACAGCTTCAGCACCCAGACCACAAGCGCGATCCCACTCAACGGAAATGCGGTTCCTCTGGCTGCAGACATGACCATCGACGGAACGTTGCTTTACGTCGCCGGCAGCGATGGGTTATTGCACGAATTAAACACGCTGCTGGCCCTCGACCAAATGGACGTTCAGTTCCTGCAACTAACCGACTCTTCTAACAACTTCTGCTACTCGTCCTACTCATGCGCGCTGAACCTGGTGGCGGTCAAGCCGTAGGGATTGAAAATTGAGTGATTGGGAGAGCGGGTCGTTGTGCGGTTGGAAAATCAAATGCACAAACAGGCTGGGAGGCTAAATTGCAAAATTACCCAATTGCAAAACTACAAAATTTCTACGCCGGCTTCTGCAGTTCCTTCGCCACGCTATCGAGCACGCCGTTGACGAACTGCACCGATTCCAGGCTGGAAAATTTTCTCGCGATCTCGAGCGATTCATTAATGACTACGGCGCGCGGCGTCTCCGGATAAGCCAGAAACTCAGCAACTCCGGCGCGCAGCAGATTGCGATCGACCGCCGCCATGCGCTCCATGCGCCAGTGCTCCGCGTGCCGCTCGATCAGCTTATCGATCTCAGCTCCGCGGTCGGTTGCCACACGAAACAGATCGTCCGCAAACCCGCGTATATCCGCGCTGGTCCCGGCATGTTCCGCCCAGAATGTCTGCCGTACGTGATCCACAGTCTGCTTGCCCATGTCCGCCTGAAAAAGCATCTGCAACACCAGTTCGCGCGATTTACGACGTGTCCCCATAGGGAAGTTGCCAGTTTCCAGTTGCTAGTTGTCAGTTTACTGTAACAGGAGGGATTATTTGCGCTTGGTCTTCACACTTCGAGCTGAACTGTCGTCACGCCGTTTCTTTAGTTTTTCATGCAGCTTTTCAAGTTGGTCATTCCGCCTTTTAGATTTGTCATTCCGTTCATTAGGTTTGTCATTCCGAGCGTAGGGAGGAACCTGCTTCTTGCTGACAGCTGACACCTGATGGCTGATAGCTTCCTTCAGCGACGCCATCTCCACCGCCGCGAGCGCCGCCTCAAAACCTTTGTTGCCCATCTTCAGTCCCGCGCGATCAATGGCCTGCTCCAAAGTCTCGCAGGTAAGCACTCCAAAAGCATGCGGCACACCTGTCTCCTGCGCCGACTGCCCAATCCCGCGCGTCACTTCGTTCACAATCACGTCATAGTGCGCCGTATCCCCTCGCAGCAGGCAACCGAGACAGATGATCGCGTCATACTTTTCAGTCTCGGCCAACTTCCGCGCTGCCAAGGGAATCTCAAACGCTCCCGGCACGCGCGCCAGATAGACGTCGCTTCTTTTCGCTCCGGAGCGGACCAGTCCATCGATGGCACTCAGCAGCAGCCTCTCCGTAATAAACGCGTTAAATCGTGAGACGACGATAGCGAAGCGCTTGCCGGACGCAGTCAGTGCCCCCTCAAGTGCACGGACCTCCGGCTCAGGAAGTGCCTGCGCAACAAAATCCTTTGTGCTTTTTTTCTCCGTGACTCAGTGCCTCTGTGGTGAGTTCGCTCTTGATCCGTGAAAATCCGTGGCCAGAATTACCTCCCTTTGAACTGCGCCGCCCGCTTCTCTAGAAATGCGGTAGTCCCTTCCTTCTTATCTTCGGTTGCGCAGGCCACGCCGAACAACACCGCCTCCAGATATAACCCCTCGCTCAAAGTCATCTCCATGCCCTTGTTCACGGCATCCATCGCATACTGCACGGCCAGCGGCGCATTGGCGATAATCTTCGCCGCAATTGCCTCCGCTCGGGGAATCAACTCAGCCGCCACAGTAACTTCGTTCACCAATCCAATGCGGTGCGCTTCCTGTGCCGTCATCATCTCTCCCGCCAGCACCATCTGCATCGCGATGCCCTTGCCGACGAGCCGCGGTAGCCGCTGCGTCCCACCATAGCCCGGAATAATCCCCAGCTTCACCTCGGGCTGCCCCAGCTTCGCGTTCTCGCTCGCTAGCCGCATGGTGCAAGCCATCGCAATCTCGCAGCCGCCGCCCAAGGCAAATCCGTTGATGCATGCAATCACCGGCTTGCCTAGGTTTTCGATCAGATTGAGAACATTCTGTCCGCGGTGCGTGTATTCCTTTCCGCTAACCGCATCGTGCCTGGCCAGTTCGGCAATATCCGCGCCGGCGATGAATGCCTTCTCACCCGCCCCTGTGAAGATAACCACACGGATCGACGCGTCATTCTTGATGTCATGAAACGCCGCGCGCAGCTCCTCCATGGTGGCCATATTCAACGCGTTCAGCACCTTCGGCCGGTTCACGGTGACATAGGCAATCGCGTTTTTCTTTTCCAGAAGTATGTTTTCAAAATTCATAAAATCAAACCTGTCATAAATGAATGACGATCAAATCGGCTCTAAGCGCGGAGGCCCAAGGACACCGAGAAAGCAAAAAACGAAAAATCGTTGAGGATTTTCTCTGTGCCTCTGTGCCTCTGTGGTGATGCGAAATCGGTGGCGATCACTTCACTTCGCCCGCACCACCGCCGCAATGTCATCCTTGCTTAGATCGCAACTGATGCAGCGCTGTGTCCAAATCCGGTGCCCGAATACTTTTCCGCACCGCGGACACTTCCACTCCGTCAACCACCACCCGCCCGCCAGGTACACCGCGATCCAGCCCATTAAAATGGCGAAATCAGCGGGTTCTCCCAGCTTGAGCTTCCCAATCATGAAGCCCAGAAAGATAAAACTAAGAAAGAGCACTACCACCAGATTCCGTCGCGCCACGTAGCTATGCCAAGCCCGTCGATAGATGTCGACGTCCTGGGGGCTGCCTTCGTCCGGCATCCGATCGGTTTTTCTGCGTTTAAACATGGCGCTTCAATCTCAGGATTTCGATACTACAGTTTATTCGCCTTCGGCTGATTCGGGTCCGAATAATCGTAAAACCCTCTACCCGTCTTCTTCCCGTACCATCCGGCCATCACCAGCCGCTTCAGCAGCGGGGGCGAAGCAAACCGCCGCTCCTTGAACTCGTCATACATCAAATGCGTAATGTAATAAGTGGTATCGAGCCCCACAAAATCCAGCAGCGTAAACGGTCCCATGGGATACCCGCACCCGAGCTTCATCGCGTTATCAATATCTTCAATCGACCCCACGCCCTCCTCATACGCCCGGATCGCGTCGAGCAAATACGGCACCAGCAGCCGATTGACGATGAATCCCGTCTTATCCGACGTCCGCACCGGAACCTTGCCCAGCTTTTTCCCGAACTCGTAAGCCGTCTCGTAAACATCGTCGGCCGTGGCGATCGTGCGCACCACCTCCACCAGCTTCATCAGCGGCACCGGATTAAAAAAATGCAGCCCGATAAAACGCTCCGGCCGCTTCACCGCGGTCAAAAGCTCCGTCACTGAAATCGAAGAAGTATTCGACGCAAAAATCGCCTCTTTCTTCACTACGCCATCAATCGACGCATACATCTTCTTCTTCTCTTCCACGTTCTCAATGATGGCCTCAATAATAATGTCGCAATCGGCCAGATCCGCCTTGCTGGTTGTCCCCTTGAGCCGCGCCCGGATCGCATCCTTCTGTTGAGCCGTGATCCCGCCCTTCTCCACCGGCCGCTCGGCAAACTTCGCCAGAGATTTCTCAATCCCAGCAAATCCCCTGTCGAGAAACTTCTGCTCGACCTCGAGCACAGTTACATCGAATTCCGCCGTAGCGCAAACCTGCGCAATGCCGGATCCCATCAGCCCACAACCGAGCACGCCAACTTTCTTAATCTCCATGACATCCTCACATTTGATATCGCACCGGCTCTAGTATGCCGTGGTAAACATCTTCAAAAACCAACGCCGCAATGGGCTTCCTCTCGCCTGCCCACAAGATAGGAATAGAGTCACCGAAGTCCGCCTTCACCCGAACGCTCAGTAGGTCCCTAGCCGGGACAGCCAATCGGACCTCATGCCTCTCGCAGACCTCGAAGTAGATTTCTCTCGCAGGCTGCGCATCGATGTTGACTTCTTTAATCGCGATGCTTGTGGTCTTTATGCTGGGATTGGCGATCTCAACCTCAAAGCTGGTGACGAACGGGTTTACTTGAGGGTAAAAGCATGAGATCACCCTTATCTTGGGTTGCCTGTTCTGTTCCGTAATCTGCTGTTGCGTGACCTCGACGTACCTCTGTGTCGCGTTTACATAAATGAAAGTCAGTAATACGAGCGCCAACGTGCCACAAAACTGCAAGTACGAAAAGACTGCGACCGATTTTTGTTCCTTCTGCCCTGGCCAGAAGATAATGAGCACCGCGAGACCAACAAGAGCGAGCAGTGCGATCATCAAGGCACCAACCGTCGCTCGCCTCGTCAATTCATGCTCTCCACAATCATCGCAATCCCCTGCCCACCTCCAATACAAGCCGTAGCCAGCCCATACTTCTTCTTCCGCCGCCGCAATTCATATAGCAGCGTAATCACCAGCCGCGTCCCCGTCGCACCCAGCGGATGCCCCAGCGCAATCGCCCCGCCATTCACATTCACCTTCTCGCGATCAAGCCCCAGCTCTTTCTCCACCGCCAGATACTGCGCCGCGAACGCCTCATTCACTTCAATCAAGTCGATGTAATCCAAAGACAGTCCAGCCTTTTGCAGCGCCACCTTCGTCGCCGGCACCGGACCGCGCCCCATCAACTTCGGCTCCACTCCTGCAACGCCCCAGCTCACAATTCGCCCCAGCGGCTCCATGTTCCGCTTGCGAACCTCTTCCAGCGACATCACCACCACCGCCGCGCCGCCATCCACAATGCCGCTCGCATTCCCGGCCGTCACCGTCCCGTTTTTTCCAAACGCCGCCTTCAACTTCGCCAGCCCTTCCATCGTGGTCTGCGGACGCCGGTGATCATCTTCCGCCAGCACGTCTCCCGTAGCCTCACCCTTGGCATTCCGCAGCGGCACGGGGACCAACTCTTCGTGAATGCGTCCTTCTTTATAGGCCGCATCGGCTTTCTGCTGCGAGCGCAGCGCGAACTCATCCTGCGCCTGCCGCGTGATGCCCTGCTGCTCTCCGTATAACTCCGCCGTGTTCGCCATGTACAGGCCGCAATAACTATCGAGCAGCGCCACCATCAGCGAATCTTCCATCTTGCCGCCCGGAGCCAGCGTAAATCCGTCGCGCCCGCGAATCGTAAACGGAGCCTGCGACATAGCCTCCATCCCGCCCGCCAGCACAATCTTCGCCTCGTCCGTCTGAATCATCTGCGCTGCCGAAACAATCGCCTGCATCCCGCTTCCGCACAGCCGGTTTACCGTCAAGGCCGGAGTCTCAATCGGCAACCCGGCCCGCAACCCCACGTGCCGCGCCCCATACAGCGCATCGCCCGAAGTTTGCTGCGCGTTACCAAACACCGCATGATCAAATTCCTTGGCATCGATCCCCGACCGCTCGATCGCGCCCTTTGCCGCAACCGCGCCCAATTCCTGCGCCGTAAAGTCCTTCAACTTGCCGCAATAGCGGCCAAAGGGCGTGCGCGCCCCACTGACGATCGCGATATCTCCCGGTTTCAACATGATTTCCTTACAGAATTTCCTTACAGACCTCAGCCCCAGAGCGGATCAAAAGTGATAATCAAACTGGTTAGTGTAGCAGCGCGCGAGGAGATTTGACCATCGGGTGGGGCGTCACACGCTAATCGCTTGCGGGTAAAATCATGCTTATGATTGCTTTCGAGATTCACCTGAACGACCAGAAACTGTGCCGGGCGGGCGTCGGCGACAGCGGTGTCTTATCGGCAATTGTGACCTGGGCAGCGGCGACGATGTCCACCGGAACAATGAACCGAAGCTTATTTGTCAATGTGGGAGGCCTCGTTAACCCTGAGGGCAAACATGTCTCATGGATAAACCAGAGACCCCTCGCTGTAGGTGACAAGATTCAGGTAAACATTGTCGAAGCGGATTCTCTCGATGAGCCTCAGGCGAGGGATCGAGCTGATGACGAGAGATTACTCCAGGCGAGGGAAAGCCAGGTTCGCAGAATGGCAAAGGAACTTGGGTGGAGAATTGTGCCGCCTCGAAAAAAGTCGGCCGCTAGATCTCGAAAAAAACGCTGAACGCGGACTGTGTTCTACGCGACGGCCCCGGCCGCGAGCGCTGCCCCCAAGGCCACAACCTTCCCCGGCCCCTGGCCCAATGAAGCGGCTAACGCGAATTCGGCACGGTTGATCACTTCTGTCACAATGTCCACCGGATCGTAGCTCTCCCGCACCACGGCTTCCGCCAGACCCGCGGAAAACTCAAGCGCCTGGCCCTTCTTGGAGTCATCCTTGCTCGGCAGCCGCACTTCCGCGATCACTTTCCGAAGTTTTTCGACCGCCAGCAGCGCTTCCTTTTCCGCTGTGTCCCCGAGGATCAGAGCAATGGTCGTCGTATCGTAGCGGAACGCCAAATCATTCGTGCGGATGTTGGCTGCGAACTGTTGCCCGATCTTCTCCATCACACTTTCAATCGCAGCTTCGCCATATTCCTTGAGCAGCGCTGCGCTTCGCCCAAATTGCAAAAGCAGCACCGAAAGCGGGGACGCATTCTGCGCCGCTCGCTTGCTCTCCGCCAGCAGCAAGTCCAGATAGGAACTCCGCTTCAGCAATCCAGACTTTTCGTCCGTAACCGAAAGATTTTTTACCAGACGCCGCAGGCCCGCATTATTCAGCGCGATTACCATCTGATCCGCCAGCGTCTTTAGTACCACCGCGTCCGTCTGCGGCCACGCTCGCGGCTTGTTGTGCAATAAAGCCAGCACTCCCACCGAATCCTCGCCGTTGCTCAGCGGAAAGGCCATCACCGCAGAAGTTCCCAACTCAACCAACGCGTTGCGGACCGCTTGCAACTCCGGTGCCTTCTGCGCATCGGCGAGGATGACAGCCTCGCCAGAAGATGAAGCTAACGCTAAATCCTGCAGCGCGCACATTACGGCCTTGATGGCCGCGCTGCTACCCGCCTTCGCTCCCTTGCCGCAGAACTCCTGCACCGCCGATGGCGCCGAACCCGGCGTGCGCATCGCCGCAACACATCGCGATACTTCCCAGTGTCCGCCGATTTCGTTCACGGCCGTAGTCAACACCGCAGCCGCAGTCGCCTGGTGATAGAGTTTGCGCGTTATTTCCGCGACCCGAGTTACGTTGCGCATCTCCGCTGCTGGATCAACCATGGGCGGAGCAATCGCCGCCGCTGGCGTCGAAGCTGCAACCGGCGCCGCGGATACCAGCGGGGCCGATCCGGCATAGCTCGGCGTTACTCCCGCGGAGAGATACAGCCTCTGCAAATCTTCGTTGCGCTCTTCCTCGCGCGGAAATAATTCCTGAATTCTTTGCAGACGCTCCACTGCTTTATTGCGCATGCCGTACTGCACCAGAATCTCCGCCTGCAGCATCAGATCCTGCAGCGTGGAAGCCCCTAGTGTTGCAGCGTGTTCCATTGCTGGCTCCGCCGCCGCTTTACTTACTGGAGTGAATCGGGAAGCAATCGCATCGAACTTCTTCTCGTCAATCTTTCCCTTCAACAGCTCCAGCCGCTTCGTATGACCAGCCTCATACGGATCCACTTCCGCCGCCCGGTCCAGACACTCGGCCGCCTTGGCAAATTCGCTCGTGCTGCAATACAGATCGAAAAGTTTCAACAGCGTCTGGCAGTAATCGGCCTCGCGGTTCGAGGCATTGAACAATTCACTCAGGAACTCAAGCATTCCCGGCGATGCGCGGCGCGTGGCCGCGATATCCTGCATCACGGTTACAAATTGCCGCCGCTCGCCACGCTTGGCCTGGAACTGTCCCAGCTTGCGCGCCAGCGACACCGCCGCCTCATCCTGCTCCGCATCCACCAATTGTCCAATCAGCGCCGTCACCTGCGACATCCGGTTCGGATTCTGTTCAAACAGTTGCCATACCAGCGGCTCCGCGTCCGCATAACGCCCCGCCGCCAGCAGGGCCTCGGCATAAATATCCCGTAAGACGGGCGAGGTCTTGCCCGCGTTCACCTGCGGTTCCAGAATAAAAATGGCAGCCCCAATCTGACCTTGCCCCAGCAGGCTTTTCCCGTAGGCCAGCGCAATTTCTTCATCGGACGAATCTTCTTGATAGGCCCGCTCATACCACTGCGCCGGATCCCCGCCCGCTTCCGCCGTCAGCTGCGCAACTCGCTTGAAGCCTTCCGCCGCTGCCTTGCTGTCCCCAATCTCAGAGGACAACTCCGCCACTCGCAGAAAATTTGCCTGAATCGGCTCCAGCGCCACCACCCGCGCCAATACCTGCAATGCATCTTGTTTCTTGTCTGGCAGTTTTGCCAGATCGCTCAGTGCCGATTCATATGTGCCCACTGCCAGTTTCTTGTTCGAACCCTCCAGCAACTGTCCAAAGCGAAATTTCTGGTCCCAGGTCGGACTGCCGTGGCGCGCTAATTTCTTATAAGTCAGGCTGGCCCGCGTAGCATCTCCGGCATTCACTTGGCGCTCAAAGAGTTCGCCGAACAACCGGACCGCATCTCGCCCCCGGCTCTGCGACAAACACAAATCCGCTGAAAGCTCTCGCACCTTATCGTTTTCGGGATCGTCCCGCAGGACCAGCAGATATTCTTCTAATGCTTCCGCAGCCTTGCCCTTCTGCAGAAGTTTTCCCGCGCGCTCCACCCTCCGTGTTATCTCGGTTCGGTCCGCGCGCGTTGTCGTATCGGCCATGGGTTGGAAGTAGGCAGACTACCGCTGCTTCGATTCTAGAAGTCCCCCTCAGTGCCAGCAATCCGCAAGGGTTCGCCAGCGATTACGAAAGTCACTGGCTCGGGCTCTTGTCCTACCCTGTGAACCCCCGTGTCCCCCGTGTTAAAAGGTGTCGGTGTTAAAGGTAGCGGTGTTAAGGATCTTTGCGATAAAGCTCTCGATAAAGATCTTGAACTCGCCCCCGGCGCAGGAATTTGTTATCGTGCCCCATGCCTTCGGCCCCGCGGAGCCAGGAGATCGTCCAGGCACAAGTTCACGAAGAAGGTCTCCACCACCAACTCACTGCTGGACAAATGACGATGGTGGCCGTCGGCGGTTCCATCGGCACCGGACTTCTCCTCGGCTCCGCCGCAGCCCTCGAAATTGCCGGACCGGGAGTGATCCTCAGCTACATCATCGCCGCTTTCATCGCTTACACCGTCGCGATGGCTCTGGGCGAATTGGCCAGCATGCATCCCGCCGCCGGATCATTCGGCGTCTACGGCGAGATTTACCTCAATCAATACCTGGGTTTCTCTGCCGCGCTGCATACTGGGCCTCCATCGCCTTTTCGATCGGCGCCGAACTCGTGGCCTCCGCCACCTACATGACCTATTGGTTGCCTGCCGTTCCCGGAGAAATTTGGGTCATCTTGTTCTCGGCTTGCTTCTACTCGTCAACCTGCGCAGCGTTGGCTCCTTTGGACGCTTCGAGTTCTGGTTCTCCATGATTAAGTTCGCCACCATCGTCGTCTTCATTTTGGCCGGGGCTGCCTTTATTTTACCGGCCACGTAGCCCCCAATACACGGCTCACGGCGGATTCTTTCCCAAAGGTCCAATCGCGCCTCTGCTGCCGTCTTTCTCGCCATCTACGCCTTCGGCGGCGTCGAGATGCTCGCCGTCACCACCGGCGAATCGCGTTCCTCAAAGGACATTCCCCGCGCCGCGCGCCTCACTTTTTTCCTGCTCGCCGGCCTCTACCTCGGCGCTATCACTGTTCTCGTCGGCGTCATGCCCTGGAATCACGCCGGCGTCTCCGAGAGTCCGTTCGTCAGCGTGCTCAGCGTGGCCAGAATCCCAGCCGCCGCCTTCCTCATGAATTTCGTGGTCCTCACCGCCGCTCTCTCCGGAGCCAACGCCAAGCTCTACGTCGCCTCCCGCCTGCTGTTTTCCATGGGCCGCACCGGATGGGCTCCCGCCAGCCTCGGCAAATTGAACGCCTCCGGCTCGCCCCGCCTCGCGTTACTCGTCTCTTCCTACGGAATCGTAACCGCGCTCATCGTCGAAAACTAGGCTCCGCAAGCAAGCCTTTCTCTACATCATGGGAGCCGCATTCTCCGGCCTGATTTTCTCCTGGGTCGTATCCCTGGCCGCCCACGTTAGCTTCCGCTGGCGCCTCACTCAGACAAGTCGCCGCTTTCCCATGCGCTCTCCTCTAGGATCTGGGGATCTTGCTCGGCTTCGTCCTGGTCTCCACCGCCGTTCTCCATACTCTTTTCGCATCCCGCATCAACGCGATCGGCGGACTCGCCTTCTTCGCCGTGCTCACCGTCGCTTACTTCTGCTAGAACGCATCGGGCAGCGTAGCCGCTGGCTGGCTCCTCCAACTAGCGCGGCATCTCGAATTATTCGCCGTATTACCAACGTAAGCTCGCTCTGCCCTTTTCTGCTGCCAGCTTCGCACCTGCTCCGCTAGCCTTGAGACGCGGGTGCTCATAGAAAAATCACCCTATCGGGCCGAGTCATCTCTTGATTTCTTTCATTCTGCTGCTTCATTCCAACGATCCCGTCCGCGCCATCGCCTGGTGTGCTATCGGATTTTGCGCCGGCCTCTATCTTTTTTCAATGGCTTCCGCTTGTTACAGCGGCGGCACCTCATTCTCGACACTCCAGTTTCCAAAATTCGCAGCGCATCCATGGGCATGGTCGAACTGAGCGGCCAGGCAGCCGGACCGTATACCGTAATCGCACCCATCACCGAACGTTCCTGCTACTACTTCCGCACGATTGTCTGGGAATGGAAGCGCCAGGGCCGCAACAACGCGTGGGTGAAGGTAGCCTCCGAGTGCACACACGTCCCTTTCTTTCTCGATGACAACACCGGCAAAGTCATGGTCGACCCGCGCGGCGCCGAACTCGATCTCCATCGCGACTTCCAACAGGAATTCTGCGACGCTCTTTTCACCATCAAAGAAGAAGCGCCTCCGAATGTGCACGCTCTTCTGAGCCGTCACGGCATCAGCACCACCAACAAAATCAAAGTGGAAGAGTTCTGCATTAAGCCTAAAAATGCCCTATTCGTGCTGGGAACGCTCGGTGACAATCCCGGCCTCGAACTCGCGCCGAAGCCGATTCTGGATGACGAAGCACAACACTCTGACCTCTCGGGATGCGCTGTGGTTCAACCCACTGCAATCGCCGATCGGACAAAAAATTCTGTCGTTCGCCAACGGAGGCGTTGGCGCCTCGTCGTCGTCATTCGACCACCAGTCTGTCAGCGAACTCATGATCGGCGGAGGTTCCCCTTCGGCATCAGAATTCGAGAAGACGCCCTTGGGCAAATCGATTTCGAAGAAGAATCGCGCCATGCGTCCTCAGCCAAAGTGATTCAACTCTCGCCCCATTCCGATTCCCCAGGCACTGCGGACATGACCCAGCAGCAAAAAATTGCCGCTGCTCTGAGGAAGGCGGGCGTCTCGAATCCTGCCGCCTGGTCCGCCGCCGGAATAACGCCATCACGCTCCTACCGTCAGTACGAACTCGTCAAACGGAAACGTTGCTTCGACCAACGACTTCGAACCACGCCCCGCAGTCGTCCTCATGAAGGGAGAAAATAACCCAACTTTCCTGATCTCCTGGAGGAGCCAGCGGGAGATCGCGCGCTCGCTGGGCTGGAAGTGTACTCTGATGATCTGGGGCGGTCCCGTCCTCACTCTGCTCTGTCTCTATGGCCTGCTTACTCTGGCGCATCTGATCTGAAAACCTATCCCAGCCTATCGGGCAAGCCGGGTCGGGAAGGGCTCGGCTTCAGCCGCTGAGGTGCTTCATGCGCTAACTAACCGCTACATCCCCTCTAGTACAATGCTTCCGTGAGCAACGCGGTTCGCATCGGAATCCTCGGCGACTTCAATACTGAATCTCCGTTCCCACCACGCCACGCCCGAGTCTTTGCAGCACGCCGCCCGCAAAATGGATTTAAAAGTCGAATCGGAGTGGATTCCCACGCCCTCTCTGACTGCCCCGGGCGCGGAGAAAATTCTCGAGAGTTTCGACGGACTCTGGGCCTCACCCGGCAGCCCATTCAAAAGTTTCGATGGCATGTTGAAAGGAATCGAGTTCGCCCGCCGCCGCGACTGGCCATTTCTCGGCACCTGTGCAGGCTTTCAGTACGCCCTGATCGAGTTTGCCCGCAATGTCCTCGGCATCGCCGACGCCGACAGCGCCGAAAACAATTCAGGATCGAAAAACATCGTCATCTATCCCGTCGCTTGCGCCGTTCCCGACCGCAAAGGCAACGCCCCCAAACTTTCCGGCGTTGTGCCCGACATCCGCCTGCGACCCGGCTCGTATCTGCAGTCTTTTTACGGCAAGGACAAAGAAATCGTCAGCGAAGAATATTTCTGCAACTTCGAAGTCAATCCGGAGTACGAATGGGCGACGATGGAAGCCGGATTCCCGGTAGTGGCGCGCGGCGCGCAGGGCGAAATCCGCGCCATCGAATCCCCACTCACCGCTTCTTTATCGCCACACTCTTCCAGCCGCAGTTGTCCTCCACCGAGAAAAACCCTCACCCGGTAGTTCTGGCCTTCGTCCAAGCCGCCGCCGACTGGGAACGCAAAAAGCTCGACGACAGCGTCCTGGAATAGTGTGGAGCGGGCGCCCTCGCCCGCTGCCTTTGACCTTGATTTTCCCTCGATCTACGTTGTGCCCCTTCTGTGTCCCCCGTGTTAAAAGCTTTTCCAGTTACCAAAGTCGCCCCATCCGGCGGAATCTCGGTCCCACACCATACGCATCTACATCAGCCGCTCCGTTCCCTCTACATTCTTCCCGACACCAAGCATCTGTGCCGAAAATTACTCAGCCTTGCAAAGCCTTCCCCCTTGTTGCACAAAGTCGCGCTGCGAGCGCGCCGAGGAGCCGAACTCACATGCCCGTGCAGTGGATCAACTCGTTCCGCATTCCATTCACCACGCTTGTCAGTTACGTTCCCGTCGTTGCAACCATCGTCACCTGCTTCTTCAGCGTGATTCTCGCTCGCGCCACTCTGCGCTATGTCGAGGCGACCGACAAAAGCTTGGTCCTGGCGCGTGAAGAGTTTGAGCGCGAATGGTCACCCGATCTGCACATCAAACTCGAGCGCGTCTCTTCCAATCAGGTCAGGGTCATCGTCACCAATCTGGCCAAAAGTTCCGTCCTGCTTGCAGTTGTTGCAGTTGCGCAAGATCTCGCATGCCGTTCCCTTCGAGCGCTACCGTCTGAATGATCCGCTGGTCGGCGGCATGACTTGGACCCAGGAACTCGGCAAGCACATCCTGGCCTGCACCGGAAAAGAATTTGATGGCCCCATCGCCGCCTCCATGACCTTTTATTCCTCCGGGCGAATGTTCCGCACCGATTGGTTTCGTTCATACATTCAGGTGCGTGACGGCCGCATCCTCAGCCTCGAGCCCAGCAACATGCCCGCCCGCCGCGTGCGCGTAATCGAACACAAAGGCCCGGAGCGCCGTCGTGATTTCGTCCAGGACGTCGCCGCCGTGAACACGGGTGAACCCAACAAAAAGTCGGACGACAAGTTCTTCGTCACGGGCGCCTGAAAAACAATATCGGCGGAATCTTGAGAAGGAGCGGTTGATTTTGGGTGGCGCGACGCTTTCAGCGGTGCGATGGACAGCCAACCTGGCTGACGGCTTCGGCTGCTGACGCATGCTCTCCAGCGCCGGTCAGATCGGACATGGGAGCGCTCAGTAACTATTACCAAAGATTGGCGCTCGAATCGGCGCGCGCCCTAAAGTTTCACATCCCACCGCCGATCACTAACCGTATGGTCAATCCAATTAGTAGCAACGTCAGCCAAGCCAACGAAGTCACCAAACTGGCCGCGCCCAAGCCTCAGCACACGCAGCAAAAAAGCGCTCCGCAACCCTCAGACACTGTTTCTCTGAAAAGCATCGGCAAAGCCAACAGTTCCGGCGACAGTCACTAAACCAAAAACCGACCCCCCCCGAACGATCAGCAACAAACAAAAAGAAGGGACGGGCATGAATGCCCGTCCCTCAATTTCCTATAGGCTCTACACCAGCTTCACAAAGCGTAGCGACGCCGAATTCATACAATACCGCAGCCCCGTGGGCTTCGGACCATCATCGAACACATGCCCCAGATGCGCGTCGCACTCAGTGCACGAAACCGCCGTCCGCTCCATGCCAAGGCTGCCGTCAGAAATCTCCCGCACATTCTCTTTCGCAATCGGCTCCCAGAAGCTCGGCCAGCCCGTTCCGGAATCAAACTTCGTCGCCGAACTGAACAGCGCGTTGTTACAACAGATGCAGCGGAAAATCCCGTTTCGTGCTCATTCAGAAGTTTGCCGGTATATGGCAATTCCGTATCCGCATCGGCGCGTAATATCAAACACGCCAGGAAGGCAAGCTGCCTCCGCCACTCCGGCTTCCGACTTCACCACGCGCGCGATCTTCACTGTCCCCAGCCGCTTGACCCGCGTCGTCGAATTGCACAATCGTAACTTCCATCGGCTCCGTATTCGCTGCCTCCGCTGTCACATGCGGCCTGCCGCAGCGAAAACAGCGCCGCCCCGCCAATCGCCGCGCCCCATCCCGCCAGGAACACCCGCCGCCCTAAATTGACTTCCTTCCCGCCATGATCCGTACTCAAACATAAGTCCTCCACAAATTACCCCCACAAGCGAATTGTCACCCTGACGAGACGCTTTTTGTCTCGCTCAGGATCTGGCGAGCTGCGCGAACTCCACGCAGGCTGCCCATGAGCGAGCGAAAGCGACCGAAGGGCGCGTTTGGACTCGCTTCCCTTACTACTTCCCCGTGTACAACTCCGGAAACTCCCTCCGCAAATTCGCCACCTTGGGCGCATCGTTATAAACAATGTACGGATTATCCGGATGCAGCGTCGCGTAATTCTGGTGATAGCCCTCCGCCTGATAAAACGCCTTCAGCGGCACCACCTGCGTCGCGATCGCTTGCGAAAAACTTTCGCCGGTTCAGCTGCGCAATGTAAGCCTCGGCAATATGTTTCTGCTCATCGTTCGCATAGAAAATCAAAGACCGGTATTGCGTCCCATCATCCGGACCCTGCCGGTTCACCTCCGTCGGATCCAGCGCCACCGAGAAAAACACCCGCAGCAACTCTCCATAAGTCACCTGCGACGGATCGTAAACAATCTGCACGCTCTCCGCATGCCCGGTCTCGCCGCTGCTGACCGTTCGTAATCCGGATTTTTCACCGTCCCGCCCGAATATCCCGAGGTCGCACTGACCACGCCCTTCACATGCTGAAACACCGCCTGAATTCCCCAGAAACATCCCCCCGCCACCACCGCCGTCTCCGCCGGAGCCGTCGCCCGCGCCTCATCCGCCGCCGGACCAGGCACCGCCGCGCTCGCCCCACTCCCCGCCCGGCAGGCCACCGCGCCCGCCAGCACCGTCAAAACCATCGCCACCATCCGCACCGAACTTCTGGACATAACCCCTCCGCAGCCCCACTCGACATAAACCCTCCGCAGCCCCACTCGAGATAAACCCTCCGCAGCCCCACTCGCTGCTGTCTTCCCCATTAGAGTTACGAATCTCAGGGAAGTTTCGGATGTGGGCAGATGCCAGTGTCGAAGTGGGCCTGTGGATTCTTGTAGGTAAAGATAGTTCGAATCCGTCTCTGGTGGGTGCCAATAGTCGGGTGAAAAAATCGCTTGGTTGGTGGGTACCCCTCCCCCCTCCCATCCGAAAAATCCTGCTAGGCGCGGGGTTGGCAAAACGGCATCTGCAAAATCTAGAGAAAACATAAACGACTTAGAGGTCAAAATACAGATATTAAAGGACTTAGACCCGTTGTTGCCGAATTTGTCTATACTGCCTTCGCCTTGACCATGATGAGCTGATTTCGATGCGGAAGGCAAGGTTAGATGTCACAGGGTGGGTGTGCATATCGAAGCCCTGAGGGACGGCCCCCTGGATTCCCACCCTTCGGCTTCGCCTGACGACAGCGATTTTGCGCGACCTGGATATTCTATCTAGGCTAAACTGTGGCGCCGGTCGGGGGCCCTCTGTACCGGGCGCTTCACTTACCTCTGCCGTTCGAAGTCACAGACAGAAAGAACTTCATGACCACCCCTTTCGTCAAAGCGGAACATGTCGGGACTGCCGTGGTCCAGGAAGAAGGAACGAGCACGACGACCAGGATCAAGACGGCCCAGATCAAAGGGCTGGTGAACAAATATTTCTATTTCTGTATGTCGCTGCTGTTCGCCGCTCTCGTGGGGTGGGGCTTCAGCCGCACAGTCAATGACAGTCTTTTTCACGCCGCCATACCCAGGCCCGTCCTTCTCTGGATTCACGGCGCCGCATTTCGGCTGCGTTCGTCTTTTTCATCGCTCAGTCCACGTTGGTCTGCATCCGAAAAGAGAGTTGGCATCGCTTCTTCGGCTGGTTTGGAGTGGGGCTGGCCGCGG